>JANORS010000018.1:0-222229 GCA_031415455.1 Acidobacteriota bacterium
CCGTGCTTTATCGCCAGCGGTCATATACGAATATGTCACGTCCGGTGCGGGCAAAACGTTGCTCGAACCCGAAATGTCGTAACTGATTTTTTGAATCCGATTGAGTGCATCTTCGCTCGTGTCCGGCTTGGTGTATGTGTAATTTGACTTCACATTTCTCGCATCAGTTTTCTGCACAAGATTTGACCGATTATCATAAACAAACGCCTCACTCCAAACCGCCGCCGAGTTTCCTGCACCAACGTAAACGCCTGCATCATTGATAGTTGCGGTTTGTTCGGAAAGTTTTTGTCGCGTTAATCTTCCTAACGAATCGTATTTAAACTTGCGAACCTGAACGCCCTGATTTGTCTCAATCAAGCGTCCAAGCGTGTCGTATGTGTAAGAAGTTTTGAGACTTCCGGCGGTTGATACTTTTCCATCGCCAATCGGATTTGGTTCAACCGCCAATCGGATTTGGTTCAACAACTTCTGCCAATCTGCCTTGCTGGTCATATCTTCCCCAACGCTCTCTGCCCCAAGCATCGACAACTCTGGTCGTGTTTCCGACTGCATTTGAAGCCGAATCAGGTCGAGCCGTTTCATTAAAAAATGCTTTTGAAGTGCTTCCATCAGGTTCAATTATTTCTTTGGTTCTGCCTTGCGAATCAAAGATATTTTCACTGTAAACGAGCGGTTCGTTGCCTCTAAAAGGTCTCGATTGTTTCCAAGTTTCGCCGAGTTTGTTATATTTTGTTTCGACAAAATCCCAAGTTCCATTTGCACCGAGAGCTTCTTCACGTTTTACTTTGCCGATTCCATTAACAAACTTTTTGTTTTGTCCTGCCAAAACAGGTGAACCGTTTTCTAAAGCATAAACTTCTTCTGAAACAGTCATCGCCGTATCGTCATAACTCGTTATGGTATATGCACCAGTCGAAGAAATAGATTTCACCGGACGCAAAGTTTCAGGGTTATACATCAAAGTTGAGGTTCGATTATTGGCATCAGTTCCAGACTTGAGCAGACCTGTTTCGTAGTTATAAATTGATGTTGTCGTGATTCTCTCCGCCAAATTATTCGTGTCTGCCGAACCGCGAGTTTGCGAGACTGGATATGCATAAAAGTTGCTTGCGTTGTATTCAATACTCGTCTGTTGACAACAAGATGTCGAGGCTTTGACTAAGTTTCCGGTGATGTCATAGCCATTTGTGTTCGCAATTGCACCGACAGAATTTTGTGCATCAGAATAGTTTGTAACTTTTGTGACATTTCCGCGATAGTTAGTGTTTGGGTCGAAGACTGAAACTTGATATTCATCCCAAGCAACACAATATTGACCACCATAAGGATGCTCTTCCCATTGAATACAACTGCCTTGAACTGTTGTTGTTTCAGTAGTATATGGATTATTTGAAGCGTTATGCTGAATAACGCTTGGAGTGTCAGTAAGTGGCTGGTTTGTGTAATTGTCATATTCATAATTAGTCCTTGATGCGACAGTTCCGTCTGGGTTTTCGACCGTTGTTGCTAAAACTAAATTAAAAATATGTCGTCCACCGGCATAATACCATTCGACTGTGTTGCCGTTAGTTACTGAGTTCCACGTTCCTTTATAATTTTGCGAATTTTCATAAGTCGAAGTTGCACAACGAAGTTTGACGTTGCCATCGTCAAAATCGCAAGAGCGTGTTACTTGATTAAAAAGTCCGCCAGTATAATCATATTCAGTTTTTACAGTCTTACCGTTTTCATCAAATATTTTTGCCCAACCCGGACGCGGCGAATGATAATCGCCTTGTTGCCAACTCACTAAAGAAGAAGAAATAGTCGCCGGAACAGCATTGTTTGTCACAATTGTTTCATCCGCAAAAACCAGACCGTCCGTCCAAGCGTTTGGTGTGCGATAAGAATATTGTTTGCTGATTGCTCCGTTTGGTTGTGTTATCTGAACAAGCCGTGCGTTGCTGACACTCGTTCCGTCAAAATGCGTGACATTGTTATCAAATAAATAGCTTGTTATCGCAGGGTCAACAACATCCATTCCGTCCCAACTCTCAGTCAGTTTTGTGTATGTTGGTGCATCAGATAAACCAATTCCGATTGTTCTGCCAGTTTCGTTTTGCGTTGTCAGCGGATAATTATAGAGAGCTTGTTTGGTCATTTGTCCGCCAACAATTGCACCAGATGTATATGTCATTCCGCGTTGTTCGACAACTTTTGTGAGCATTCCGTAGCTCGAATAATATCCTTCATAATCGCTACCATTCGCATCAGAACCACCGAACCAATATCCTGTGTTTGTCGCCGGATAATAAATCGAATCAATAACGTCAAAAGTCTGCTGGCGAACAATTGGACTCACGCCCGATGCGAATGAATAATTTAGAGTGTGTGGTTTGTAGTGAAGTCTGACAAGCGTTCGGCGTTTTGCAGAACCATAAATTGGGTCTTCGTCTTGTGATTTCGGAGCATTTACATAACTCAAACGCTCGCTTGTATCATAATGAAAAGTGATAACACGCCCAATTGTATCGGTAATTGTGTTTATTTTTGGACCAACATTATTGCGATATGTAATCGTAATTTGATTTCCTTGAGCGTCTGTAATCAATGTCGGATAAACCGCTCCATCGCCACGCGAACCATAGTTTATATAAGTTCCATTCGGAAATTGCACGGCAGCAGAATAAATTCCCGTTGAATCTCGCGAACTTGTGTAATCAATAAACTTGCTATCGGCAGTAAAACCTTTAAAAGAACTCCAACCGCCATAACCATTTGTAATACTTCCGGTGTAACCATGTCGCGTTCCGTCTGCATCGACTAACATACTGCCGCCATCGGCACCCATATCCATCATTTTCCCAAAACCGAGCGACCAACCCGGAGCCGGAGAACCTCTGTCAATATCATAAGTTAGCTCAGTAGAATTAGCTTGAGTTAAAGATTTGTTCCACAAACGCGAGTTGTAATTTAAGTTTAGAGCAAGATCAATTCCGCGTCCCGGAAGCGAAACAACCGGAGCCGAAAGTTGAAAGTTTCCGTTTCCAGCACCATCATCTGCCGGACTTCCTGTCGGATTTCCGGTCTGATTTCCCGGATCGTCAGATGAATTCCAGTTGCTGTTATTCCAATTGCCTTCTTCTGGCAAAGAGTTTTGTGAGTTTTCGATAAAATGTCGAATCGGGTCTTTTGCGTTTTCAGAATTTTTTGAGTCTTTTGCCTCTTTTTCAATTGTTCGAGATGAAATAATTGTTGAAGGCAACGCAGACAAACTCGGTTGCAAAGGACTTCCTTCAGCCGATGGCAAAACTGTAATCGTTGCTTGTGCATTTTGTCCGTTATGTTTTGCCGAAATTGAAAATGTGCCAATAACTTTTGCTTGGAAAGTTGAGTTTTTTAAATTTAAAGAAGGCAAGTTTCGACCAACATCTTTCGCTTCCCAATCAAGACTAAGACAGCTAATTGGTTCATTATCAGTATCTAACGCAATTGCAGAGAATGTTACTTTTTCACCTTGTTTAATTGTTACTGAACCCGGAAAAACCTGAATTGATGAAATTGTTGTTTGACTCGGTGAGTTGTTTGAACGCAAAAATGAGAAATTGAATAAATTGTAAAAATTGGAAGCAAAATTGCTTGATAAAAAGGCAAATCTGATGTCCTGAGAAAATTCTCCGGCAGATGAAATAATTGCCTTTGGTGCTGCATTTACAGAATTTATGAGTAAACTACACATCAGCATTAGACTTACAGTTTTTAATAAAATATTGCTTGCTTGCTTGCTTGACTTGAGTTCCGCGAGAAAAAATTGAAAACTTCATTGTGAAAACCTCTTACTTGGTGAAATGGAAAATATTTAAAATTACATTTTTGTTTCGATTGAGTAAACAATTACAAAATGCAATCTTGCTTGTGCGATAATTCGAATCTTATACCTTATTTCTGAAATGTCAAGACTTTTTTTCGTTTGCTTGCTCGTTTGTTCTAAAACTCAACTATGCTAAAATTCACCTTTCAAGCAGTCCAAAATATAAGGCTAAATAAATTACTTTAATGAACTCAGACTACACACGCGAACAATTTTTAGAAAAGCCTTTGCCTTCATCAACCGACAGCGAACGTGTGATTTTGGGTGCAATTTTGCTTGATAATCAGTTGATTTCTCACGCGATTGAACAACTGCAACCTGACGATTTTTATTCGCCTTTGCATCGCCGAATTTATAAAGCGATGACTAATTTATTTGAACGCGGAATTACTATTGACCCGATTTTGATTGGCGAAGAACTCAAAAAAGAAGGTCAGCTTGACGCAATGGGCGGCGTTTCAAGCATTACGAATCTGACATATGGTTTGCCGCATTTTTCCGATATTTCGACTTATACAAAGGTTGTTCATGATAAAGCCGTTGTGCGAAATCTTATTCGGGTTTGTAATCAAATAACGAGTGAGGCGTTGTCCGAAGAAGACGATGCGGAAACGATTTTGGATCACGCTGAGCAAGCGATTTTCGCAATTGCAGATGCTCGAACTCGACAAGGTTTTTCATCGGTTAAGCCAATAGCTGAAGCAGTTTTGGCAAAAGTTCAAGAATATGCCAAACGCGAATCTCATGCTTTAACTGGTTTATCGACTGGTTTTCGAGAACTTGATCAAATGACTTCTGGTTTGCAACCTTCTGATTTGATTATACTTGCAGCTCGTCCGAGTATGGGAAAAACGGCACTTGCTCTGACAATTGCCCAAAATGCTGCTATTTTGGAAAATGCAGTTGTTGCAATTTTCTCGCTCGAAATGTCGAAAGAACAGCTTGTAATGCGGATGCTCAGTTCAGAAGCGAGAGTTGATGCACAGCGTTTTCGCACCGGTTTTCTTAATCGGGAAGAATGGGGCAGACTCGCCGGAGCAATTGTCACACTCTCTGAAGCAAGAATTTTTATTGACGATACGCCCGGAATTTCGCCGCTTGAAATGCGTGCAAAACTTCGACGGTTGGTTGCGGAACAAAAGAAATTAGACCTTGTTGTGGTCGATTATATGCAGTTAATGAGCGGAAGCGGTCGCCAAAATGATAACCGACAACAAGAAGTTTCAAAAATTTCGCGTGAATTAAAAGGATTAGCAAAAGAATTGCAAGTTCCGATGATTGCTCTTTCGCAATTATCCAGAGCACCAGAAGCGAGAAATCCGCCGAGACCTCAAATGTCAGATCTCCGCGAATCTGGTTCAATCGAGCAAGATGCAGATGTCGTGACATTTATTTATCGTGAAGAATATTACAATAAAAGCGATGAAAATATGGGAATCGCCGAGCTGTTGATTTCTAAACAGAGAAACGGACCGACTGGCACAGTCAAAATGGCGTTTCTCAAAGAATTTACAAGGTTTGAAAATTATTTTGGAGAATAAGATTGGTTTCAAATTACAGATTTCAAATTTAAATCTGAAATCTGAAATCTGAAATCTGAAATCTGGAATCTGGAGTTTAATATGAGTGAAAATTTACGTTTTCCGGTTGGTAAATTTGAAGAAGTCTATGTTTCGGAAGAACTTAGAAGACAATTTATCAAGACAATTGAAGATTTTCCGAAGCAACTTCGTGAAGCTTGCAACGGAATGACTGAGGAACAACTTGAAACAAAATATCGTCCTGAGGGTTGGACGGTAAAACAAGTAATTCATCACGTTGCGGATAGCCACGCACAAAGTTTGTCACGTTTCAAACTTGGTTTGACCGAAGATTCGCCGACGATAAAGCCTTATCACGAAGCACTTTGGGCAGAATTGCCTGATGGAAATCATGCTCCAATTGAGTTGTCACTTTCGATAATTGACGGCGTTCACGGTCGTTGGGCATTGCTATTAAACTCAATGACTGACGAAGATTTTGCCAAAAAACTCAATCATCCCGAACGCGGTTTATACGATTTAGATTATTTTTTGTCGCTTTACGATTGGCACAGCCGACATCATCTTGCACACATCTGTTTAGTGAAAAGTGAAAAGTGAAAAGTGAAGAATTTATCAGAACACGGAGCGATAGCGACTTGGCATTTATTGGAAATGTGAAAAATGGAGAAATCAATTTTAAAGATTAAAAGTTACACTTTTGCGATAAGAATTGTGAAACTTTATCAATTTTTATGTGACCAGAAGCGTGAGTTTACATTGAGTAAACAGGTTTTACGTTCGGGAACTGCAATTGGTGCCTTAATCAGTGAAGCTGAATTTGGACAATCAAAAGCTGATTTTAGAAGTAAAATGAGCATCGCATTGAAAGAAGCATAATGAAACAAACTATTGGTTAAATCTCCTCAAAGACACAAATTACGTAAATGAAAAACTCTTTGAAAGTTTATCTGATGATTGTATTGAAATTATTAAAATGCTAGTTGCAACTGTTAAAACTACCAAGCAATAAACGTGAAGTTTGTTGTTTGAGATTTTTCACTATTCACTTTTCGTTATTCACTATTAGCTATGTTCCGTCCAACTGTTGCAAAAATTAATTTAGAAAATCTAGCATTTAATCTTGCTTCTGTGAAGAAATTCGTTGGGGAAGATTTGCAATGTATGGCGGTTGTCAAAGCCGATGCTTACGGACACGGAGCAATTGAATGTTCGCGAAAACTTGAGCAAGAAGGAATTGATTGGCTTGGCGTTGCCTTGCCCGAAGAAGGTTTAGAGCTTCGCCAAAACGGAATCAAAACTCCAGTATTGTGTCTTGGAAGTTTTTTTGATGGGCAAGAAAATCTTTTAATTGAAAACGATTTAACAACGGTAATTTTTCGACTTGATCTGGCTGAAAAGCTAAACAGTGTTGCCAAAAATCTTAATAAAATTGTTAATATTCACGTCAAAGTCGATACCGGAATGGGACGGCTAGGAGTTCGTTTTGATGAAATTTTGGAGTTTGCTGAATCTCTAAAAAAACTCACAAACCTCAATGTTGACGGTCTTATGACGCATTTTGCAGCGGCTGATAACTTGTGGGAAAATGATTTTACAAATCTCCAAATACAGAGATTTAAAGAAGTTTGTGATATTTTTCAAGAAAAAGGTTTCAGACCTACATATCGAGATTTAGCAAATTCTCCGGCGAGCATCGCACATCCAAAATCACTTGGAAATATGGTCAGACTTGGCGGAATTTTGTATGGACTTGGCGAAGACATTCTGCCAAAAAACATTGAAAAACCAGATTTGAAACCTGTTTTATCGCTGCAATCAAAAATTTGTTTTCTCAAAAATGTTCCAAAAGGCGAAACTATTGGTTACTCGAGAAGTTTTGTGACAAACAAAAAATCAATAATCGCTAGTGTTCCGATTGGTTATCACGATGGTTATCCGCGTGGTCTTTCAAACGCCGGACGAGCAATTATTCGCGGACAATTTGCATATATTGTCGGCAGAGTCTCGATGGATTGGATTTTGGTTGATGTAACGCATATTCCAGAAGTTGCACTAAATGACGATGTTATTTTGATTGGTGAGCAAAACGGAAATCGTATTTCAGCGGCAGAAATTGCAGAAAAAATTGACACAATTTCGTATGAAATTACTTGCGGAATTTCGCCTCGAGTAACAAAAATTTATCAATATTAATTAATTATGCTTCCCGCCAAAAAGAGCGAATTATTTTCAAAAATCTTTTCAATTTATAATCGAAATTTGATTAAACGACGATTTATGTCGCTCAAAGTTGAAGGTTTTTCTAAACTTCTAAATCGCGATAAGTCTATTCCATACTTAATTTACGCAAATCATTCGAGTTGGTGGGACGGACTTGTTTTGTTCCAGCTTTGTCGCGAAGCTAAGATCGATTTGTATGCAATGATGGAAGAAAAACAAGTTTTAGAATATCCGTTTCATCGAAAAATCGGTGCATTTTCTGTCGTTCGCGAAAATCCGAGAGACGCTTTGAAAGCAATTCGATATGCCTCAAATTTGCTAAAAGAAAATTCGGAAAGATGCGTTTTAATATTTCCGCAAGGTGAATTAGTTCCGCACGAAAAGCGTCCAATTGTTTTTTTTAACGGAATTTCACGAATAATTGAGCAAACTGAAAAATGTTTGGTAATTCCAATTGCCGTTCGCTATGAATTTTTTGGTGAATATAAGCCAGAGGTTTTAATAAAAATTGGAGATGTAAATTTAATCGAAAAATCTAGAAAACCTAAAGAACTCACAAAAGATCTCGAAATAGAATTGACGAAAATTCTTGACGAACTTTCGAAAAATATTGCTGATAGAAATCTCACTAATTTTCAACAAATTATCTAAACCAACTCAATTATTCTGTTTTTTTCGTGCTGCGGCGGCAAGTAAATTTGCTCTCGGCAAGGCTTCAATGGCTTTTGCAATTTGGTTGTCATTTTGAATCAAAACTTGTTCTGCGGCTGTATTTCCGCAATTCGCGGTTGCTAAATTAAAGCGTAAATAGAGTTTAGCGAACTCAGTTTTGGCTTCGATTTTATCAGATAAATGATTCCATTTTGGGTTTTGGGCGAGAAACGTTTTGAAAGAAGAGACAATTTCATTAGTTATAACAAAATCTGACGATTTAATTTTTGCACCAAACTTTATTGGACGAGAGACTTTATAATTTTCAAAACCTTGAATTCTGCCATTTGAAAGTTCGTTAATATAGAAAAATATTGGATCAAAAAGGTCAATTTCATAAGCTCCAATTGTTGGTTTTTTGACAATTTCATCTGGTTTGATGCCATCGCCACCGTAAACAACTCTTCCTGTAACGGTTTTTTTCGACAAATTATCAGAACTTATTGTTTTGATTTGCTTGTGTTTGTAGTAGTCGTAATTAGATGTTTCGCTATAATCACGTTGGATTAAACGCCCGGAAGGTGTGAAATATTTAGCTGTTGTCAGAGTTAAACCTGCACCAGCCGGCAATGAAATTACGCTTTGCACCAAACCTTTGCCGAAAGTGTTTTCCCCGACAATCAATGCTCGATCATAGTCTTGAAACGCACCTGCAACAATTTCCGAAGCCGAAGCACTTCCTTCATCAACCAATAAGACTAATGGCATATTTTCCGGATTTTGATTTCGTGCTTTCCAAGTTCGATTGTCTATTTCTGTGCGTCCGCGTTGCGTTACGACAACTTGACCGTTTTGGAGAAATTTTTCTGCAACCTTAACAGCTTGTTCGACAATTCCGCCCGGATTGTCGCGAATATCCAAAATTAAAGAAGTCATTCCTTGCTGACGTAGATCTTCTAAAGAAATATTTAGTTCGTCAGCTGTTGTATAATTAAATCCGTTGGTAAGTGCAATGTATCCAATATTTTGCCGAAGTAAATAAGCGTCTGGAATTGAAGGTTGAGCAACAATATTTCTTCTGATTTCAACTAAAGAAACTGTTTTTGTTTCAGATTTTTCAACCGAAATTCTAACGATTGTGCCTTTTATTCCGCGAATTTTTTCGCGAACCAAACTAGAATCTTTTCCGCTCATTTTTTCGCCATTAACGGCAATAATTTTGTCGCCATAGCGAAGTCCGGCACGATAAGCCGGCGATTCCGGATAAGTTGAAGTGACGTAAGTATCGACTGAATCGCTTGTTTCAAAATTTGCAATTGCTGCACCAATTCCAATATATTCTGATTTTTGATCGGTAAGAAGTTCCTGAAATTCGGCTTGATCAAAATAGTTTGAATGCGGATCGAGAGCACGCAACATTGAAGAAATTGATGATTTTGTTATTTCAGCTAAATCAACTTTTTTTCCGCTGACGTGTTTTTCACGAATAATGCTTAAGGCTTCAGAAAAATCTTGTTTTGTAATTTCACGTGAAATCTCATTTTCTGCAAGTTTAAATTCGTTTGGAGAAGGTTTTTTAGCAGCAGAAGCTGAAAAACTCGCTCCGCGACTAATACGAAAAGGTTCTATTTCATCAAGATTTGAATAAGTTTTTGCTGGTTTTTGTGTTTGAGCAAAAGTTGAACTGACAAATGCAGCCAACAATATAATGGTGAAATAGCGATTTTTTCTCATAAAACGAATTAACCGAAAATGACTTAAAAATGTTGAATGGTCGAATGTTACGACTTTCTCCGAGCGTTCACAAGTCTAAAATCACCAACGATGTTTAGCGACAGATTTTCTATAAGTCAAGGAAAGTGGCAATCGGGCAAAAATTCCAACCTTTTCTTTTGTTTTTCTTTGATGATTGATTTAGTGTAAATTATTAAATATAAATTTGAGGAAAATCTTCTATGCCGAAAGAAAATATCGAAAATATTTTTGCCAAAATTGTTGAAACGATTGACGTTTCAAAAGTCTTGACCGAACCTTTAAATAGTTCGATTGAAAATCTTTTGAAACTTGCCGCTCGCTCAATGAAATCAGAAGAAGCCTCAATAATTGTTCGAGATGCAGAAAGCGGCGACATTAAATTTTTAACAGCAATCGGCAAAGTTGCAGATCAGCTTATTGGTCTTAAAATGCCTGGCGGAAAGGGAATTGCAGGTTTTGTTTTTTCAACAGGGCAATCAATGGCAGTGGCTGACGTTGGGCTAGAAGATAGTTTTTACGCCGAGGTTGATAAAAAAACAGGTTATGAAACTCAAACAATTCTCGCTACTCCTTTGCGATATAATGGTGAAGTTATCGGAGTTTTAGAGTTTATAAACCGGATTGGCGAGCCGCCTTTTGAACCTTTTACACCATTTGAAATGGACAAAGCTGCACTTTTTGCAGATGCAATTGCTTCGCTTGTAAATGCTTTTGAAACCGCAGAATTGACCGAATGTTTGTGCGATAGATTTATTCAAAATAAAACTGATGTAGCAACAATAAAAGATTGGGTTAAAGATTTACGTGGAACTACTGAACATAAAGAATTGTTAGAAATTGCAATGTTGATTCGCGAAGTTTCTAAGAAAAGTGAAGCAGACCGAAGGCTTTGCAAAGAAATACTTGAGTCATTTTTGCGTTATTCAAATGAGAATTCGGAAACAACTTTCTTGAATTTTTAGTTTTAAGGAATAATTTTGAAACCTTCATCAATAACAAATCAAAACTTATTTTTGCCTTTTTATTATAGTGAAAACTGGATAAATCAAACGGGCAAAGGCATTAGTGTCGCTGTTGTTGACAGCGGAATAGACACTTCGCACACTGCTTTGGAAGGAAAAGTTGTCGAATCTGTTGAAGCCCAACGAGATGGAAAACGAGTTGTGTTTGTGCCGAGCGAATCTGGCGATTCATCTGGACACGGAACGGCTTGTGCGGGAATTATCACAAAAATTGCAAAAGACGCAGAAATATATAGTGTGAAAGTTCTTGGTTCTGAATCTCTTGGTGACGGACAAACATTTCTGGCGGGCATTGAATATGCCATAAAACGAAATTTTCGCATCATCAATCTTTCACTTGGAACAACCAAACCACAATATTTTGCTCCACTTCATGATCTTCTTGATCGGGCTTATCACGCTGGCTGCATTGTTGTTGCGGCGGCAAACAATTTGCCGCAACCAAGTTTTCCGTCGATTTTTTCATCGTCGCTGATTTCTGTCAGCAAACACGAAGAAACTGACCCTTTCAAGTTTAGTTTTAATTTTGGAGATGTAATTGAACTAACATCTTGTGGTGTAAATGTAAAAACAGCTTGGCTTGGAGGCGGTTTTAAAAGTTTAACCGGAAACAGCTTTGCGTGTCCGCACATTGTCGGAATAATTGCTCTGATTCTTGAAGAAAATCCAAATTTAACACCTTTTCAAGTAAAATCTATTTTATTTGAAATTGCGAAAAGAAATCTTGGTAATATAACTACTTAACCTAAGTTTTTTTCTGCAAATTCCCAGTTCAAGAGTTTATCAATAACAGCATCAACATAAGCCGCTCGCCGATTTTGATAATCAAGATAATAAGCATGTTCCCAAACATCAATCGTCAATAGTGGTTTGAGTTTCATCGTCAAAGGGGTGTCGCCATCTTCAGTTTTTATCACTGAGAGTTTGCCTTTTTTATCTTCAACCAACCAACTCCAACCTGTTCCAAAAGTAGTAACCGAAGCATCAGCTAATTGTTTACGAAAACTATCATAATCGCCGAATGAATCTTTAATTTTATCAAGTATTTTTCCAGTCGGTTTGCCACCGCCGTTTGCTTTTAGCGAATTCCAATAAAATGTGTGATTCCAAACTTGAGCTGCCATATTAAAAAGACTTGGCGAGTTTAAATTATCTTTATCTTTTGATTTTGCACGAATAATTTCTTCAAGACTTGCTTCTGCGAGTGCAGTTCCGGCGGTAAGTTTATTAACCGGATCAAAGTAGCCTTTATGATGTTTGTTGTAATGAATATTTACGGTTTGTGCAGAAATAATCGGTGCAAGAGCGTCTTCGGTATAAGGCAAAGCGGGAAAAATTCGCGGCGAAGCCTTTCCGATAATTGAAGGAAAACCTGCGACAATTCCGGTTCCGATTGATAAAGCGATAAATTCTCTGCGGTTAATAATACTCATAAACATAGTATTAACAATATGAAAAAAAATTACAATTATTTGCATTCAAATTTGTGAAAATTGTATGATTTAACTTTGCAATCGGAACAAATATTGCTTGATTTCGTATTAAAGGTTAGACTGCAATTTTTGATATTTAAAGTCTGAGAGGAAATATTATGGAAACAAATTACGTTGAATATAATCAATCAGTTGCCGAATCAACCCCGACATTGCGTGCTTCGTTTATTCGCAAAACTTATCTGCATTTAGCATTCGCAATTTTAGCCTTTATCGGCGTTGAGTTTGCCTTGTTTTCAAGCGGTATTGCTCAATCAATAGCAAAAGTTATGTCTGGTAGCAGTTTAACTTGGTTCATCGTTTTAGCCGCATTTATGGGAATTTCGATGTTAGCAAATTCATGGGCAAATTCGCAAAAATCAAGTTCAATGCAATATCTAGGTCTCGGGCTTTACGTCTTAGCTGAGGCAATAATCTTCGTTCCGTTGCTATATATGGCAACATATTACGGTGGTGAAGACGTTGTTATGAAAGCCGGAATGCTCACGTTTGCTCTGTTTTTGGGAATTACATCGGTCGCATTTATCACACGCCAAGATTTTTCTTTTCTCGGACCAATTATTACAATTGGCGGCTTCGTGGCACTTGGATTTATAGTCGTTAGTATGATATTCGGATTTTCTTTGGGTAATGTTTTCGCGTTTGTGATGGTTGCATTTGCCGCGACAGCAATTTTATACAGCACATCAAATGTGATGCATAAATATCATCATACTCAACATGTAGCTGCTTCTCTGACATTATTTGCGGGAATTGCATTATTGTTTTGGTATATCTTAACGATTTTTAATTCGTCAGACGATTAGAAAAAGCTATATTTTTCAACAAAAAAGAGGCGTTATCATTTCGCCTCTTTTTTCGTTTTTATGTGACTTTTTTATATTGAAGCCGCAATCGCGTCATCAAAAATCTCTAACGCGACATCAACGTTCTCTTTCGTCAAAATTAACGGCGGCGACCAGCGAATCGTTGAAATTCCACAACCTAGAATGATCAATCCGCGATTGAAACATTCCATTTCAATTTTGTCTCGAAGTGTTGGATTTGGTGTTTTCGAAACTCTATCTTCAACAAACTCAACGCCGATCATCAAACCTAATCCGCGAACATCACCGATACATTCGTATTTTTCTTGAAGTTTGCGTAAACCAGATTGCAAATAATCGCCGACAACCTGTGCATTTTCAACCAAACCGCCTTCAAGCAATTCAATCGTTTTCAAAGCTGACGCAATACACACCGGATTTCCGCCAAATGTGGAAGCGTGAGCTCCTTTGTGCCAAGTCATCAAATCCGCACGTGCAACGCAAGCACCAATCGGAAGTCCTGAACCGATTCCTTTCGCGATGCAAACAATGTCTGCTTCAATTCCGTAATGCTCGGTAGCAAACATTTTACCGGTTCGCCCCATTCCGCTTTGAACTTCGTCAACAATCAGCAAAATCCCATGTTTATCGCAGATTTCGCGAATTGCTTTCATAAATTCTATTGGTGCGGGAACATAACCACCTTCGCCCTGCACTGCTTCAATCACGATTGCCGCAACTTCTTCCGGCGGTGTTGTTGTCTGAAAAAGTCGATTTTCAATCCATTTAATTGTTCCCATACAACAAGTTCCATCATCGCACTTTCCTTTTTCAAAAGGACATTGATAGCAATTTGGATATGGAACATGTGTCACGTCTAAAACCTGTCGGGCAAATCCCAATCGTTGAGCTTTTTTTGACGATGTAAGTGATAAAGCACCAAGTGTTCTGCCATGAAACGAACCGAAGAACGAGATGAATTTCTGACGCTTTGTCGCAAACATCGCGAGTTTCAAAGCTGTTTCAACCGCTTCTGCACCGGAATTTGCAAAATGCGTTTTGGTCGGCGATTTTACAGGCACAATTTCGTCAAGCTTTTTGCCAAGTTCCGGCATCTGTTTGTAATAATAATCAGTGCCGCACATGTGGATTAAAGTCTGAGTTTGCTTCGTGATAGCTTCTACGATTTCCGGATGACAATGCCCTGTAGAGCAGACGGCAACGCCCGCATTGCAATCGAGAAACACGTTTTCATCAGCATCTTCGATCCAAACTCCGTAACCGCGTTCTGCAACTAATTTGTAATCCGGACGCGGATAACTCGGCGTAACATATTGCTCGTCAGCCGCAATAATCGCACGACCTTTTGGTCCTGGAAGTTCGGTTTTAATAATTGGTTTTTGTAATTCTTGTGTCGGTGTCATGATATTTTTTCCTTCGTTTTACGTTTTAATGTTTTGATAGTGAATAGATGGCAGAATTTCGATTGTTAAGAAGCGTATTGCTCCAAATCAATCGACTTTTTTCTACTAATGTTTACAAATAAAAAACGGAAAAACTAATCGCCGGCAAAAAGGCTCGGGCGACGAATATTTGGACAAAGTTTAGAAATCGAACGGGCAGTCATACAGAATACCCAAATGATAACAAAATATCCGATTATTTCCAAATATTTTCAATACGAGATCCCTATCAATTTGTCATATTCCGCACTTTCTGATTTGCCGAAAAAAACTTCAACTTGATTTCTTGAGACTTACTTCGCATTGAGCCGATTTTTCTTTGATTGTTGATATCAATTCTTGAGTATCAGAATTAGACCTTGGCATTTTATGGAGTTCATTTAGGGCTTTTTTATAAGAAAGAATCGCGTCATTCAAATGGTTTTGATTAACAGCTTTTACAGCTTTGGTCTGAATTTCAAATTTTGAATAAACGTCTCCGATAGACGAATAAATTCCGGCAAGTTGGTTGGAACTTGATTGGGATGGTGTTTTCTGTCGTAGTTCTTCAAGGTTTTTTGCCCATTCGGAATAAACAATTATAGCTTTTTGAGATTCGCCGATACCGGCAAAAAATTCTCCGGCTAATCCGAATGTTTCGAAACCATATTGAATTGAACCTGCACGATCGGTATTTTCAATTATACATTGCCGTTCCAGTTCCAAGCCGCGGTTGACCGTTTCGATTGCTTGCTTCGTTTCGCCGATATTATGCAAAGCCTTTCCGACTCTGATTTGATAAACCGCTTTTGCTCGTTTAAGTTCTCTTAATGAAGAATTTTTGTTCGCGGCTTCGTCAATTAAACGTAGCGAATATTGATAGTTTTGCAAGGCAGATTGAAAATCGCCGAGTTTTTCGAAAGCTAAGGCAAGCTGCCGATGAGAACTGGAGATATTTCGCAGAGCTTGGATCAAAGTCGGGTTTTCTTGCCAAACAATCTCGGCAATTTCGCCGGCAATGCGATTGCTTTCTGCCGAGTTTTGCCAATCTTCCAAACTTGCATATATCTCGCCCAACCAAATATATTTCTGAGATAGACCGATCTTTTCCTCCGGGGTTTGGGCGGAATTTTTGCTCATATTAATTGCCGGTTCAATAAATTGCAGGGCATTTTGATAATCGCTTCGGGCATCTTCGTGCCGCTTCAATTTATCAAACACATTTCCGCGAGTTTGATAAGTTCCGGCTAGTTTAAACAAATCTTCAGCACTTTTGGGGTTTGCGGCAACAATTTCACGCTGTAAACTTTGTATTTCATCCAGCACTTCAAGCCAACGCCCAACGCCTTCGCGGTGCAAAAGCATTTCGCCGACTTTAACTTGAGCGTCAATCAAATTGCGTTTCGTGTTTATGTCATTCGGGACAAGTTTAACTCTTCGCCGTTCAATTTCAACGGCTTTTTCAAAACTTTGCAATGCCGCATCTGTGTCGTTTAAGGTGGAATCTTGAACTCCTCCGAGTTTGATGTAAGCATCCGCAAGTTCGCCGAGCAGAACAATATCTTCGCTCTCTTCTTTTGCCAAATTATCTAAATAAATCAGCGTATTTTCGGCTAAATCTTTTTGAATCTGTCCGGTTCCGGAATTTGTCCCGAGCGATTCAAAAACATCGGTCATCAAAAATTTAGACAATTTTCGGCTTTCATTAAAACGCCGTTCGGCTTTTTCGCGTTCGATATTTGCCTGATGTGCTTGCCAACCGGTTGCCGTAATTCCCGATAAAAGTGACAAAAAAATCAGTAAACCTGCCGCCACGCCGAAACGATGCCGCCGAATAAATTTGTCGGTTCGATAAATAAAGGTATCGGCTCGAGCGGTGATCGGCAAATTTGCTAAATACCGTCTAATATCTTCGCTGAATTCCTGCACAGAACTGTATCGCCGTTCGGGTTCTTTGCGTAAGGCTTTGAGGATTATGTTGTCCAAATCACCTTTTAATTGCGACGCGGAGAAAGGGAGACGCGGTGACGCAGAATTTTTTGGCTTATCATTTGAGTTTGTTGTTTCGGAATATTTTTCAACTGTCCCCGCGTCGCTTGGTTTGAGAGGTTCTTTCGTCAAAATAACGTTTGCGACTTCTTGCGGCATTAGGCTTTCGATCTTGTAAGGTCTTTCGCCGCTCAGAAGTTCATATAAAACTACGCCCAAACTATAAACATCGCTCGCGGTTGTGATTACCAATCCGCGAATTTGTTCGGGCGAAGCGTATTTGGGAGTCATCAGTCGAAACATTGTGGCGGTGGATTCACCCGTTTCGAGCGACCAATCAGGATTAAGCAGTTTGGCAATGCCGAAATCGAGCAGTTTCGGCGTTCCGTCTTTTGTAACGAGAATGTTTGCAGGTTTAATGTCGCGGTGAATGACCAGATTTTGATGTGCGTAAGATATTGCTGAGCAAACTTTGCGAAACAATTCAAGCCGCTCTGTAATCGAAAATCGATGCGAATCGCAAAATTTTGTAATCGGTTCGCCTTCGATATATTCCATCACCAAATACGGCAAACCGTCCGTCGTTGAACCGCCGTCAATCAAATTGGCAATATACGGATTTTCAAGCGATGCGAGAATCTTGCGTTCCATCACAAAACGCTTGAGAACTTCGGTTGTGTCCATTCCGCGTTTTATCAGTTTTACAGCTACTTTTTTGTCGAAAGATTCGTCGGGTTTAGCGGCAAGATAGACTGTTCCCATTCCGCCGTGTCCGATTTCTTTTAAGATTTTGTAATCGTCAATTTGTTTGCCAATGTAAAAATCAGGTTCGTTTTCTTTGAATAATCCAACCTCGACAATTGCGGAGGCTTCAATAAAATTCTGAGCATTTTCGTTAGCATTAATCAGCTTTCGGACTTTGTTCAAAGTATTTTCATCGCATTTTTCAAACAAAATCGCACGTTCATTTTCGGGCAAATCAATTGTCGCGTTAAATACTTCTTTAATTTTTTTCCATTCTGACGCGTTCATATTTTGACCTGAACATTACGCGAAAAAAAGAAACAAATCGGCTCAATTTTCTTTTAAATTCCGTTTATTTTTTCATACAGCCAAGCTCGTGCCAAAACCCATTCGCGTTTGATTGTAGCAGGCGAAATTTTTAAAACTTCCGCAGTTTCTTCAATCGTCAAGCCGCCGAAATACCTGAGTTCGACGACCTTTGCTTGCTGCAAATCAAATTGCTCCAGCTCTTGCAAAGCCATATCCAATTCAATCAGGTTTTGATTGGCGTTGATTGGAATTTCTCCAATATCTTCGAGAAAAACTTTTTCGCCGTTACCGCGTTTTTCGGCATTATGTTGCCGGGCGTTATCAAGCAAAATTCGCCGCATCAAGGTTGCCGAAAGGGCGAAAAATTGTGAACGATTTTCAAAATTTACGGTCTTTTGGTCAATTAATTTCAGATATGCTTCGTGAACAAGTGCAGTCGTTTGAAGAGTTAAATCTTGCCTTTCACTTCGCAAATAACTGTGTGCAAGCCGACGCAATTCTTGATAGACAAGCGGCAAAAGTTCGTCTAAAACCTCTTTGTTGCCATTTGTGTAATCTTCAAACAGTTTGGTGATTTCGCTCATTTCATAAAAAAACTTTGAGCCGATTTTACTCTTGTTTCCGCGTAATGGACAAAGGAAAAATTTGAATTCCGCAAAAAAGAGAAGAATTTTATGAAAAAAACTATCGCCTGCAACGCAGTATTATTTTTTATGCTGAGTTTTATAGCTATTGAAAATCAAGCCGCAACTTTAACCGTAACTAACTTAAACAACATCGGAGCAGGGAGTTTACGGCAATCGGTAATAGATGCCGTATCGGGCGATACGATTGATTTTGCTTCGAATGTAAGAGGAACAATCGTCTTAACCGCCAAAATCAGTTTTTCCAAGTCATTAATTATTAGAGGTCCAGGTGCAGGACTTCTCTCAATTACCAACGGAGCACAATCGCCCCCTGGAATTTTTGAAGTGGCGGGAAATTCCGGCGGTGCATTAAATCTTTCAAAAATCACTTTGACGGGAAGCGGTGCGGAATTTCAAGGTGGAGCAGTAAGCAGTATAGGTGGTGCTGTTAAACTCTCGAACTGCGTTCTCACCGGAAATGGCGGCACTGAAAATAATCATACGCAAAATGGTGGTGCGGTTTATGTTTCCGGGGCAACTTTGACTATTGACCACTGTCTCATTAGCAACAATAAAGCGACAAGCGGCGGCGGAATTTGGATGGAAGCGGGATCAATAAATGATTCGATAATTTCAAACAATGTTGCTTTTAATGCAGGCGGTGGTGCGGAAATCTATGGAATGGTCGCAATTACTAATACTTCGTTCCTCGGAAATTCCGCCGAATTTCAAGGAGGCGGAGTCTATGTCGGATTCGGCGGTTCGCTGAATTTGCTCAACAGCACAGTAGCAAATAATGTCGCAACCGGCTCTGAAATTCCCGCAGTCGCACCGCGTGGGGCAGGATTGATGCTCGGATTTGGAAACATCTCTATTACAAACAGCACAATTTCGGGAAACAAGTGTGGACTGAACTTGCCACAAACAAAAATCTCACGACAAGGTGGCGGAATCTATAAATCGGGAGGAGCGATGCTTACTTTGGTTAACTCAACAATTACGGGTAACAGTGCAATGCACGGCGGCGGAATCAGAACTGAAGTTTTTAATCTTCCAATTTTGCGAAACACGATAGTTGCCGGAAATTTCGCCGTTTCAGTCAATGGGGGTCTGCCCTTGCGTGACATTGCGGGACCGGCAATTTCACAAGGCAACAATTTGATCGGTGACAATACAGGTTTAGTAATGACTGCTCAAACCGGAGATCAGATCGGAACAAATAATTCGCCGATATTTCCGCGACTCGGCAGTCTTGCGAATAATGGCGGTGCAACTTACACTCACTCGCTTCTTTCAAACAGTCCGGCAATCAACGCCGGAAACAACAGTAATTCGCCTGCAACAGATCAACGTGGTGTAGCACGTCCGCAAGGTGGAACTACCGACATCGGGTCTTATGAATCGGGTGTAAATTCACCACCGTTTGGGAAAATAGTTTTTGTTATCGGACAAGACAGCAATAGTGAAATCTATTCGATGAATGCCGATTTTACGAACCAAAATCAATTAACAAATAATTCATCAAATGACAGTGCTCCTAAGTGGTCGCCCGACGGCACGAAAATCCTCTTTCAAGGTAAGCGTGACAGTTCTTTTTCAGAAATTTACACAATGAATGCTGATGGATCAAATCCTGTCCGACTGACAAACAATTCAATCCAAGATCAATATCCTGACTGGTCTCCTGATGGAAACAAAATAGTTTTTGTCAGAGGAAACTCTTTGCCGTCGGAGATTTGGACAATGGATTCAAACGGTCTTAATCAGGCACAGATCACCGGTTCATCAATCAACTCTTTAGTTGGTGAAACAGAACCTTCGTGGTCGCCCGACGGCTCCCGCATCGCTTTTAGTGCCAACCCAAACAGCGGTGAAGGTCCCGAAATTTATTTAATGAATGCCGATGGAACAAATCAAAATCGGCTGACATTTGATACCGCAACCGATATATATCCGGTTTGGTCGCCCGATGGTAATTCAATCGCATATACAAATGATTCGAGCGGAGCACACACAAATTTGTTGGATGTTGCGAGTTTGAGTATTCAAACAGCTTCAAACCCTAATAATCCGACGGCATACGCTCCGGCTTGGTCGCCGGACGGAACAAAACTTGCTCATTACAACTCATTCGGGAATATCTACATTATTGACGCAGGCGGAGAAAATATGTTTGCAAATTTCACACCTGCAAATTTCACTCCTGAAGGAATTGTTGTTAGTCCGCAACTGGATTGGTTTGGATTCAACACTGAGATAGGAACAAATGTTACGACCAACGCAGGCACAACTTCGATTACATTTTCGGGAATTTCAAACCCCGGAACAACAACCGTCGTGCCGATTGACCCTACAACTGCCGGAAATGTTCCGAGCGGTTATTCTCTGGGGGCAGGTTTTCCCGCTTTTGAAATAATGACCACGGCAGCCTTTACCGCACCGATTACGGTTTGTGTGCAAGTTTCGAGCGTTACGGACGTTGTTACTTTTAACCGGCTGACACTTTTACACGGCGAAGGCGGAATTTTGGTTGACCGCACATCAAGCCGAAATTTTGCCACAAAAACAATCTGTGCGAATGTAAACTCGCTTTCGCCGTTCGTTGTTGCCCGAAGTCTTGCTCCGACCGCCGCGAGTGTTATAGTCAGCGGACGAGTTTCGGATTCAAATGGCAGAGGAATTTCAAGAGTTCGAATGTCGGTTACCGATCAAAACGGCGAAATTCGTTTCACATCAACCAATTCGTTCGGCTTTTATCGTTTTATTGACCTTTCCGCCGGACAAACTTACATTATCGGTGTATCGCACAAACGCTATCAATTTAATTCCCGAGTCATAACCGTTTCGGAAGATCTTCAGGGCATAGACTTTACGGCTGAACCGTAATTTTAAAAGGAGAAAATACTATGAAAAAGACTTTATTTATTGTTTGCACTATTTTTTTGACGCTTAATCTCACGGCTTTGGCTCAGACTAATCTGACGATCAAGAAAAAGAGTTCAATGAAGTTTCCGGGAATGCCTGAGATGCCGAAAATGCCAGCGGGAATGAAGAATCCGATGGATGCTTTGGAGAATCGTAAGTCAACGGTTTATATCAAAGGATCGCGGATGCGAACTGATATGTCGTTTAACCAACAAGACGGTAAAGCTCCGATGATTCAATCGCTTATTTTTCAATCTGACAAAAAACAGATGATTAAATTCAGCAACAAAAAGAAAAAGTATTACGTTGATCCGATTGTTTCTTCAACTTCGGCAAGCGTCAAAAATTCTAAAAAAGGTGGCGTTGTGACCGTTACCGGAAGCGTTTCCGATACGGGCGAACGTGCTAAATTGTTCGGCTTTAATGCACGTCATTTAAAAGAAACTATTACTATGACACCGTCAAAAAATGCTTGTATGAAAGATACGATACAGGTTGAGATCGAAGGTTGGTATGCCGATTATGATGAATTTTTATGTCCGATTACACGTAATAAGCAGGAATTCATGACGGATAAAAATTGTTTCGACGACTTCAATTTTCAAACAAAAGGCGGCATTGCGGGAATTGCATTGAAGGAAATCAAAAAAATGACGATGCAGGGAATGTCGATAATTATGGAAGAAGAAGTAACGGAAATTTTGAAAACTCCGCTTGCAGATTCTCTGTTTGAACCGCCTACCGGTTACAAAGCCGCCAACACACTCAAGGAAGTTGAAGATGATTCGTCCGATGATTCTTCAAACACGAATGTAACAACTCCGAAATCAAAAGTTCCGTCAAATAATCCGTATCCGACTTTTGCACTTCCGCAAGCAGGTATTGAAAAATCCGGTTCGATTGCAAAGAAACAGGGAATGATTCGAATCGGAGTTGCGAAACCGAAAGTAACCACACCCGACAGCAAAAAAGACCCGAACGCAGGTGATGAGATTGCCTCCGCCGTGACTAATTCATTGGTCGAATCGCTCAAAGCCGAAAATGTGGAAGCTGTTCAGTTGGAAACCGAATCCCCTGAAACCGAAGCAAAAGAAAAAGGTTGCGACTATATTTTTTATGCGAGTGTTACCCAAAAACGCGGCGGCGGAATGTTCGGAAAGATGGTGGTGATGGGAGCAATAACGGCGGCAAGTGTGTTTGTGCCGGGCATCGGCGGAATGATCGCAACAACTGCGGCAAGTCAGGCTATGAATCAGACGATGGGCAAAACGGCAAAAGCTAAAGATGAATTTACGTTTAATTACAAAGTTGTCAGTTTGGATAACATAGTGTTTTCGCAAACAGTTACAAAAAGTAAAACCGGAAAAGACGGCGAAGATGTGATGACACCGCAGATCCACAAAGCGTCGAAAACTGTTCTGGAAAAAATTAAGAAGTAAGGAAATTACATAATGAACAGATCAAAAATCATTGTCGGCGTGTTGGTCATAAATATTTTTACTGTAATCAACGGTTTGGCTCAAGAGTTAACTTTGACAACTACGCCAACCAATACTGTTGCGTCCAAATCAACTATCGAAATGGCGGGACTCGCCAATAACCCGAATGCAATTATTGTGGCAACACCACTTGGCGATACGGCAACTCTGAATCCGCATCCGCTTGGAGCAAGGTATTACAACAACAAATGGAACATTTTTAATACCGACCACGCGACAATGCCAGAGGGATTAAAGTTCAAATTAGAAGTTTTCTTAAAACCCGATGCGAATCATTTTCTGCACATCATAACCAAAGAAAATCTTGACGATCAAGGTTCGTATATTGATAATCCGCTCATCAATAATAATCCGAAGGCACAAATCAAAATTTTACAAAATTATGCACCGGATAATCGTCCGCCATACAATTTGAATAAATTTGAGGCAAAGGCTTTCTATAATTCGGCTTCGGGCAGATGGTATATCGCCAATGTCAACGGTAAAACCCTTTTTCAAAGTGTCAACACCGCTTACAGTATCGTAATTTCTTCCGGTCAAAATGGTGATCCAACTCAGCCTTTATCGTTGCCGACAACATCCGCATCGCCAATTCCGACCCCAAAAATACCCGCGATTTCACAAACTTCGACAACAAGCGGAACGGATTCCTGCACCAAAGCAGATGCGTGGCAAACAATTGGCAAATGGGGCAAACAGAAAAAAGATGATTTAGCGATGGCTGACCGCACTTTTCCGAAAGACCAATTCAAACCGGTTTTGGCAAAAGCTCAAAAAGTCGTTGACCTATTTATGAAGGCAAATCCCGAATTTAAAGGCATTGAAGCGAACGTTCAGCGAAGTATTCGCGGTGATTCATATTTACCAAACGGAGCGTTGCCGTTTAGCCTCGATATTGGATACGGAGGCTATATCTGTGTTGGAAACGACACTTACACAGTTGAAGACAGAGGGAAAATTATTTTATACGGCGGATACGGGCATACGACCGTTAGGTTTAATAGTTTGCACCACGTTTTGGAAAGTGTGATGAAGACCGACGGCGACGAAATCTTCGGATATAAAAAAGAACTCGGCGAATTTAAAGGTTTTACATTTATCGAACCAAAAGAGCGGGATGAAGACAAACGCGAAGCAATAATCATTGTTCCCGGTAAAAATTTGCCATACAAGCCTGTTACCCGCGAACAATATTTGCTGGCACGGATTAAAGATTACGGAACTGCCGATATGTTTGCCGCTGATGTTGCAAAGCTCAAGACAATGATTACAAATATGTCGTCCGCCGAAAAGCAATCTCCGGCAATTGTCCGCGACATTACCGCATCGCCGGGTCGGGCAAAATTATTTGTAACCGAAGCCGAAGACGGCATACATTTGGTAACGATTGACAAAAGTTTTTTCAATCCGAAATTACCGCGTGATGTCATTCAACTTATCACGGTTGATTGGAGTTGGAAGGATAAAGACGTGCCGAAAGCGGAAGCAATCCGGCAGTTTAAACAAAACTTTGATTTTGAAGCCTTGAAGCAAATGTTGGGGAAATAAAAACTATGAATAATTACATTCGACACATTTCAAATTTCGCTTTTTTTTTAACCGCAGATGTTTTGATTTCGACAATTCTCGTTCCGTCCTTAGTCTTCGCACAAACCGGGAAGCCGGTGGCGGAACTGAATGATGTTTGGTATTTGAGTTATACGGTCACTGTGAAAGGTAGTGATAAAATTGAACCTGAGCCGGGATCGGACGAACCGACAATTTATTGGAAGGTTGACCGCACTTATTCAGGCACAATCACATTAGCGAATAGTAAGTTATTTAACGAAGGCTCCGAGAATACGACTGCTAATAGTAAGGTAAAGCGTTTTATTCAATTTACCTCCGATTCACGAAAGGTAAATATCAAGATTAATGATTATATTATCAAAATAACAGAAGACGAGATATGCAACGAAAACATAAAAATCTTAGACAAAACCACCTATGAAGCAGACATTACCGGTGAAACGAACAACCTTTTCGATACATCTCTGACCATTGACAATCAAACACGAACGCATAATGTTTCGATTCCGGTTTTATTATTAAAGCCCGTTGGTGGAAAAATCGATTCGGTTATTTCTAAAAGAACACTGGAAACTATCAAAACCACAGCGAGCGGTGTAACTACTGCCGAAGTAAAAAATCTTGAACAAAAAAATATTTCCGTTTTTAACTTTCTTATTCCAAAAATACTCGGTTTGATCGAAAATAAGGTAATAAATCATAGAGATTATGAACCGCTAAAAGTTGTCAGCGGCGGTTACGAATATATCTCCACACAACTGACCGTGACTGAGAAGCTGCTTCCAAACATTTATACCGGAGACAAGGTTAAAATTCAGGTCTATTACCGTTTCACAAAATGAGTCAATATCGAATGACAATCAGACAAAAGCAAAGAAAGAGAATAGAAGAAATGAATAAACACATTCTGCAAATTTCAAAAATCGCGGTTTATTTGATGGCAACCATCGCCACTTTCGCCACTAATTCAATCACGCAAACAGAATCGCCCAATGCTCAACAAAATGATATTTGGGAACTGAATTATATGGTCAGTGTCAGCGGAGATTTTAAGGTAGCATCTGAACTCGGTTCCGGAAACCCTGATGTCTTATATAAAATTGATCGAGAGTATGAGGGTAAATCAAAATTGGTCTTTTCTAAAACAACTGAACAAAGATTTGTCTTCGGAGATTCGGCAACCACGCAGGTTGACATCCATATAGACGATACACGAAAGGAAATCGGTGATCCAACCTGCGATGAATACTTGACCGTGGATGAAACTTGGAAAGGTGAAATGTCAACTTTGACGGGAAATCCGAAGTTTCACCCGTTCTCACAATTGATGATTGACAACCGGAAAAGTAATTACAAAACTTCATTTCATATTATGTATCTGCCGAATCCGAAACAATATGACATTGACCACACGAAAATAGAAATAATCAAAACTAAAACCGACATAATAAAAAAGGTAACTCAGCATCCGGTTCAACATCTGAAATTCCCTGACTATGGTGATCTCCCGAATGTAAAAGGCTACATCGAAGAAAACAAAGTCATCATTCATACCCTTAACTGGTCGCAGTTAAAGAAAAGAGAAAATTTTACCTGGATTTCCAATGTTTCAAAACTCGATACGCGAGACAGATTAATTTGGGTCTCCGAAGAATTATACCCGGACGAACCGTTGATTGCCGGAGTCCCCGAATCTAAAGACAAAGTAACGATTCTTATTAAATACGCACTTAAAAGGGTCAAAGGTTAATATTTGCAAACGAGAGTTGAATAAAATTCCATTTGTTTTCTATCCAATTGCAACTTGCACATAAATTTACAGGAGAAATCTATGAAAGTCAGATTAAGTTTAATTTTATTTGTTGTGCTAACCGTTTCTACAACATTTGCTCAGGAAATCACTTTGACGACCACGAAAACGAATCTTCTCGCATCGAAAGCAACAATTGAAATGCCGGGACTTTCGGGTAATTCGGAGGCGATTATCTTTGCCGCACCGATTGGCGAAACGGCAAGATTAAATCCGCATCCAATCGGTGCGTGGTATTACAACGACAAATGGAATATTTTCAATACGGATCACGCGAATATGTCGGTCGGGTTAAAATTCAAGGTCGAAGTTTTTTTAAGACCAGATGCGAATCATTTTTTGCATATCATCAAGAAAGACAACTTGATCGGCGGCGAATCTTATATTGATAATCGGCTGCTTAATGATAATCCGAAGGCAAAAGTGCAGATTTTTCAAAATCACGCTCCCGATAATCGTTCCGGCTCACTCAATAAATATGAAGTAACCGCCGAATATAATCAGAATTCGGGAAAATGGTTTATCAAAAACACTAACGGCGAACAATTAACCCCGAATACCGCTTATAACATCATTGTTTCAACCGGCACAAAAGGTGACGGTGGCGGAACAGGCGAAACCACAACAACGCCTCCAACATCCGTCATCGGAATACAAACTTATTTCAAAAACGACATTGTTCCAAATATTTTTCCAGCAAGTGGGTCATTTCTGATTGACGGAATGAGCCACGATATTGTTCTCGCCAAAAAATCCCGATTGGTAATCAGCGGAATGCTGATGGCACCAAGTCAGTTAGAGCTTTGGCTAAAGGTTGACGGATCAAGAGTTTATATTGCTAAAGCTACTCCAATCATCAGTAATTTTATGATTGAATTAGCTGCGGGAAATCACAAGATTGAATTTTGGAGATTCGGATATACGACCATTAATCCTAATAGTTTGACCGGGAAATCTTCTTCGATAATCGTCATCCCGCTCGAATAGTCAAGGTTGGAAATACCAACTTGATTTATAAATATGTGTCAGTAGCCAGACGCAAGCCTACGCTCACGCTTGGGCAGCGAAGCGGGAGACGCGAGCAAAAACAATTCTGTCTTAAGACTTAAATATCAATAAAATTATGAAAAACATTCAAATCAGCCGCAAAATCATTCTAGGTTTGTTCATTACGATAAACCTTTGTTTTTTTAGTCCGCAGACGGCTTTTTGCCAATCTGAAAAATTAGGTAGTGTCAGTTACACATCGCCGCAAGGTTGGACTAAAGACGTTAAACAAAATGTTGTCGGATTCAGCAACCTGAACCAAAAAACGGGCGGATTTTGCATTATTTCGCTTTACGGGGCGACACCCGGAACTAAAAATTCGACTGCTGATTTTGTCAAAGAATGGAATCATCTGGTCGGGAAAAATATGAAAGCGGAATCCACTCCGCAAACCGATACGCAAAATGAAGACGGCTGGACTCTGATTTCAGGCGGCTCGGCGGTTGAATCGGAAGTCGGGAAAGCTGTCGCATTTCTCACTGTTGTCAGCGGTTACGGGAAAACTATCAGTATTCTCGCTGTCTTTAATGATCCCGTCTATGTTAAAGACGTTGACAACTTTATCAAAGCCATTGATATAGATAAATCGAATCCGCCTGCCAATAATGCGACCCCAAATAATACAACTTCAAACAGCCAACCGACCTTCGATAGCGGCGGAAACCTTGTCATCCCGCAGCCCACGCGACAGCTCAAAACTGCCGATCTTGCCGGCGTGTGGATTGATGGTCCGAATCGTATGACAACGGAATACGTCCATAGTGGCAGCGGTCAAGGTGCTGGGAGGGACACGACCGCCTTTCAGGTCAAGACGACATTCAAGAGCGATGGAACATACAGTAGTTTTTTTAATTCGGTGCGAAAAAAATATGAAACGGAAAGTGACACACAGACCGGACCATACTCAATTAACAGACTTCTTCTCTCGATTCACGGAAAAGGCTATGACGGAAAAGGCACCGTGACTACAAAATGGGTGATTCGCGGCTGGTTGGAACTGCCTGAAATGACCGTCTTAGAACTTGCTGGACCGTGGTATGACAATGCGGAAATTCCGGAAGTCAACTTTACAGACTTTGGTCCTGACAGCAAATTTCGGGGCGTAACGAAATGGGTTCGCAAGAAATGATAGTCTGACCGTGCCGTTTGTCTAATCCTTAAACTATTCAATTTGGCAGCGTTATTAAAGATTGGTAGAATATGAAAACCAAGCAGGTTTTATATTATGACCAATCTTTTTCATTTAGCGTTTCCCGTCCATAATTTGGACGAAGCACGCAAGTTTTACGGCGAAATTTTAGAATGCGAAGAAGGGAGAAGTTCCGAGCATTGGATTGATTTCAACCTTTTCGGACATCAAATTGTCGCACATTTGGCGGAAAATTTGGGCGTTGTGCATCACAATAAAGTTGACGCAGATAATGTACCTGTTCCGCATTTTGGGATCGTTTTGCCGATGAATGAATTTAATGATTTTGCCGAAAAGTTAAAGTCAAAAGGCGTTGAATTTAACATTGAACCGAAGATTAGATTCGCGGGCGAAGTCGGCGAACAAGCGACGATGTTTTTTCTCGACCCGAGCGGAAATGCGTTGGAATTTAAGGCGTTTGCTGATTTTTCGCAAGTTTTTGCCAAGTAACTTTTTTACTTGGTAGAAACTTGCAACAACAAGTTATTTAACTTTGTCATTTCTTCTTTTGCGTCTTTTTTGACTACATCATTTTCGAACAACTTTTGTGCTTTTAGTAGATTTTCGTTTGCTTTAGCCGATTGTTTATTTCTTAGTAAAACTTCTCCGTAATCAATATAAACTGCAGCAAAACTTTTTTTGTTTAAGGCTGAAAGTTTTTCTTGCTGTAATAAATTTTCATAAATTGTCAGCGTTTTGGCGTAAAATTCGTTTGCTTTATCCAACTTAAGATTTAATCCGTTAATGTGACCCAACAATGCTGAGTTTTCGGCTAACTTGGTTTTTTTTGTGGAATTTTCTGCATCGGATTCAGCTATTTTTTGGTAAATTATTTGTGCTTTAAGGTAATTGTTTTCTGCGTCGGCATATTTTTGGTTAGCTGAATAAGTTTTGCCGATTTCTTGATAACCTCTTGCTAAAGCATTTTCAGCAAAGGCATTGTTGGGGTCGGCGGCATAAATGTTTTCTCTGATCTTAATCGCCTTTTGGTAATTTTCCAATGAACTTTGAAAATCTTTGGCAGTTCGCAAGGCAGAGCCGATTGTTCCGAAAGTGAAAGACAAATCAAGCTGGGCAGAAACGTCATTTGGATTATTTTTAGCATTTTCTAAATCGATTTCCAAAGATTTTTGAAAATATTGTAAGGCTTTTTCATTTTCGCCCACAAGTTGCAAAACGCTTCCGATATTTTTACTTGTCAAAGCAATATTTCGCAGATGTTTTGTGTTGTTCGGCTCTAAGACTGCATGGTTTTGATATATTTCAATCGCTTTTTGATAATTTTCTAAACTGCCCGAAAGATTGTTTTGAGCGGTTTGCAAATTCGCTATATTCCAAAAAGTATTGGCTAAACTAGCTTGCTTTTTTATGTCATCGGGCAAGTTCGAATAGATTGTCAAAGCGTTTTGAAACTGCTTTTCTGCGGTTAACAAATCACCTATGCTTCTGGTTTGCAAACCGATATCAAGAATTAAATTACCTAAAATTATTCGGTCTTCAATATTGTTTGAATATTTTTCGACAATTCTTTCTTGAATGGCGAACGCTTTTTGATAACTTTGCAAAGCGTCTTGAGTTTTACCGATATTCCCTGTTTCGGACGCACCTTGAATGTCGCCGACTTTTTGATATGCCTTTACAACTTCTCGTTGTAAATTAACGTTATCAACACTTTCAACCGATAAATCATCCAAAAACTCAAGCGAATCTTTGACCATTTTTTCACGCATTGAGGTCGCTCCAGGCAGTCGAGCAATGCCATCATGATATTCAAAAAGCACAGTATTTGCCAATTTACGCACTTGATTAAATCTATTTTCAGCCCTTGCACGCTCGGTATTAGCCACAATTCCTTGCCAAATTGAAACACCCGACAAAAACAAAATTACAGATGCAATCGCCGTTCCGATTTTATTTCGTCTGATAAATTTCGATAAACGATAATAAGTTGAATCAGCCGTAGCCGAAACTGGCAAACCAATCAAATATCGACGAATATCTTCGGAAAGTTCCTGCACGGTTTGATAACGCCGTTCGGGTTCTTTGCGTAAAGATTTGAGAATAATGTTGTCTAAATCTCCCTTCAAATTGCGAATTGCGGACTGCGGATTGCGGATTTTCGTAAAGTTTCCCTCATCCTTTGTTCGTTGTCCTTTGTTTTCATAGGTATTGTTTTCCAATGACCAAAGACTATTGACGATTGACGAGGGACGAATCGGCTCTTGAGTCAAAACTAAATTTGCAACTTCCTGATAACTTCTTTTATCCGATTTGAACGGACGAACGCCGCTTAAAAGTTCGTATAAAATAACGCCTAGCGAATAAACATCGGTTGCGGTAGTAATGGTTAAACCGTTAATTTGTTCGGGCGAAGCATATTCGGGAGTAAACATCCTCCCTTGCATAGCGGTTGTGGTGCTTTCGTAATCTTCAGAAGTAAGCAATTTAGCCACGCCAAAATCAAGTAGTTTCGGCGTTCCGTCTGCCGTAACTAAAATATTTGAAGGCTTTAAATCAAGATGCACGACCAAATTTTGATGAGCATATTTCACCGCTTCACAAACCTTCTGGAAAATTTCCAGACGTTCATTTGTGTCAAATTGATGATTGTCGCAGAACCTCGTAATCGGATCACCTTCGATATATTCCATCACAAAATACGGTAGATCGTTTTCGGTTGAACCCGCGTCCAAAAGGGTCGCAATGTTTGGATGTTCGAGACGAGAAAGAATCTGGCGTTCGCGGTCGAAACGCTTCAAAACGGCTTCGGTGTCCATTCCTCGTTTGATAATTTTGAGAGCAAACTTTTTATCTAAGCCGACTTTTTCAGCCAGAAAAACTTGTCCCATTCCGCCTGTGCCGATATTTTCAATGATTTTATAATTGCCGATTGTTTTGCCGATATACGAATTTACATCCAAACCGATTTCGATAGCCAAAGGTTCGGCAATAAAATTGTCTAGTTTTTCGTGAGATTCAAGCAAACGAATTACTTCAGAACGAACAAAATCATCCTGAGTTGCCAAAAAACTTTGTCGTTCATTCTTTGGTAAATCAAGCATTTGATGAAAAATTTCTTTAATTTTTAGCCATTCAACGTTTTGCATAAAAATTGGAACTCGGACATTCCTGTCCGAATGATTGCAAAGCACGAAAAGGTGCTTTATTAAGTTCAAATTGAACCTAATTAAACGCTGTTACATCGCTGAAAAACGCGATGTTGCAGACAAAAGTGTCTGCATTCCGATTCACCTATTAACTAACGCGGATTTTTTTCAAAAATATTTCAGCCGTTCGAAATTTTGTCGAAAAGCCAAGTGCGTGCAAATGTCCATTCGCGAAATGCGTTGGTCCGCGAGATTTGTAAAACTGCCGCAATTTCGTCAAAAGTTAAACCCGCAAAGTATCGCAATTCAACGATTTTTGCTTGTGTTTCATCTTGTTTGGCTAATTCGTCCAACGCAAAATCTAAATCGAGTAACGATTCATTAACCACAACCGAAATTGTTTCAGTATCATCAAGTGAAATTTTTATGCCGTCACGCTTATGAGCATGACGCTCACGTGCGTGATCAACCAAAATCCGCCGCATTGCTTGCGATGCTACACCAAAGAATTGTCCGAGATTTTCCCAGTCAACCGAATGTTGATTTACCAATTTGAGATACGCTTCATGAACGAGGGCAGTTGTTGGCAAGGTTTCGGCGTATTCATTGGACAACATACGATGAGCCATTCGCCGAAGTTCGTCGTAAACAATCGGCAAAAGTTTGTCCAAAGAATTCTTATTTCCAGTTTTACATTCTTGCAATAACTGCAAAACATCGTGTGCCATAAATTATTTTTCGCTCATTTGGAAAATTTTAACAGAATTTCCGCGTTTATTAATAGAAGAATTTTTTAAGTTGTGAGCAGTTTATGAAAAATCAAATTTATTTTCGGTTTATTTTAACAACTTTGTTTGTTTTGGTGAGTTTTAATTTTGTGCTTGGGCAATCTTATTGTGATGCGGCAGGTGATTCCCAAGCGGATAATGCATTGCTGCCTTGGGTAATTCGTCCTGAGACAAAAAGTGGAAATTGGGCAACGACGATGAAGCCTGTTATTCAAGAAATAAAGAGAGTTTTTCCGCAGCCGCCGAAAGGTTTGGAACTTACTTACGGCATTTTTGACGCGATGGGCATAAAGACCGCTTCGCCAAAAGACATTCAATATTACGAAGGTTTCTTCATGATAAAGGATATTGTTTGTCTATTTTCTAAAGGCAAGAACGAAATCGAACCGGAAGGCGAAACGGGAAACTGGATTTATTTTCGAGCGAATGACTTTAAAGGATTCGCCGAGACTGCTAATTCCGGTGATCTTGTGTTGGCTGGAACTGAGTTGCGTTTGAACATGAGCGGCGATATTCGTATCGAAGAAAACAAAAACGGGATGAAGAATATTTATTTTTTCAACGAAAACAATGAGCAAAAATTCGCAGGTTGGTATTTTTCTGAAAATAAAGGGTTGCCTTATCGGCGAATTACTAAATTTGAATTCGCACAATCCTATCGTCAGTATTGGCTCAAAAAAACCGACGAGGAAATTAAACGGCTTGAAAGTGTTTTGGAAACCTCACAAAAAACTTTTAACCGCGTTTCGGCTGAAAAAGGAATTATGAGCAATGCCGAAAAGCAAAAGTTTTTCCAAAGTCTCAGCGAAGGCGATAAAAAAACACAGCAATATATTGACCAAAATAAAGCGAAACGCAACGATTTGATCAGATTCACCGAAACTGTGTTGAAAGCACCTGACGCACAATCTGAGGCTTACATAATAAACTTCAACGAAATTCTGAATCAGCCGAGCGAAATTCGGTTCAACAATGGAAAAGGAAAAGGGAAATATGTTTATGTCGCGAATCAGGAATTTTACAATCCTAAATTACCAAAATGGCAACCGCAAGTTGTCGTTGTCGAACACCGTCAAGGAGGTAATTCGCCTGCCAAAATTGCTTTTGCAAAAAGATTTGAAGATGAGTTCGATTTTAATATAATTCGCAAAATGGTCGGAATGAAACCGATGCCGAAGTCGCCGACAATTTCAGCGATGGGCGACACGCCGGTTAGAAATACAGAAAAGCCGATTGCTAACGAAGCAGTCGGCGAAACATTTTTCGAGAATTTTGCCAATGCGGCAATCGGACAAGCTCCTGCGAAATGGACAGTTAGCAACAATACGGGAATTGTCAAAGATAAAATCGGGCAAGCTGGAAATTGGTTGGCGATGAGTAAAGAAGGTTTGTTTTTTCCAGATTATGCTGTCTTGGCGTTGCCAAAAAATTTCACTTTGGAATTTGATGTCAGTTGGACGAAAAGCATTTCTTATTACAGTCCGAGTTTTTATTTTCACCTCGGAGCGGCTCCTTATGACAACACTTTGAAACGCTACAATCGCGAATTGGTAAATATTAATTCTTATACTTCGGCGAAAATGGAACGAGTCGCACTTTGGATTGATCCGCATTGGAACAACGAACACGGGCGTTACGGCTTCCAAGTTTTTGATGCTCGCGGCGGTTATAAATTTGACAAAGCCGATAAAACACAGATTTTCTACAAAAATAAAAATCTCGTCAAAGTAAAACTCGTCCGCCAAGGTTCGCTGCTAACGGTTCATTTTAACGGAACAAAAATGATGGAAGATGCTGTTTTGAGTGAAACAATTCAGTGGAATTTTTTTGGCTTCGGTTTGAGCAATGCTCCTAATGCCGATCAAGATGATGAATTTTATTTGAGCAATATTAAGTTGTCGAAATAAACAGAGGAAATTATGAAAAATCGAAATTATTTACTTTTTACAATTATTTTTGTGTTGATGATAGTCACTCTCAATGCACAAAATTCGGAAGATTTTAACGGTGGTTATGAGCAGGTTTATCAAACTTTTGGAGTTGAACAAGCGACGGTAAATATGCAAAAAACTACACAGCAAAAGATTCAAAAAGCAATTTTGCAACTCGCAATGAAGCAAAAATCAAGCTCGCGTCCAAAATCAATTTCGCCAAAAAGTGTTGCCTTTTTTTCGCCAAGTTCAACATCAGACAATTTCAAAATAATAGCCGATACAGTTGGGCAAGATGCCGAACAACGAACATTATTCAAACAACTTTTCGCTGAAACAAAAAAAGGCTTTGACGCGGAACTCGCTCCTAAAGGCAGAAAAAATAATCTTGCTGCAGCAATGGCTTTTTTCATCGGCACAACCGTAACTATTTATAACGACGACCCGGAACCTAGTGAAGAAGCCATGGAAAATCTGTTTCAGGCTTTGACTGCGATGTATGAAGAAACTCCCGGAATGGCTGAAGTTCCTAACAAAGATAAGCAATTTCTGCATGATACTCTTGTTAGTTTCAGCGGAATGCCATTAGCTTTTTATGTCGAGGCGAAAGAAAAAAATGACCCCGAAATGATGAAATTGGCGAAGGTTGTTGCGGGAGCTTTATTGCTCGAAATCTTGAAGATCAATCCGAATGACGTTCGTTTTGAGGGAAACACTTTGAAATTTAAGAACGCTCAAAATACGAATCAAACGCCTGTTCAGCAATCTGATGTAAAGCGTGGAATCGCGAAATACACGACCACTTTTAATGACGGTTGGGTTGCAACAGCTTTGAATGATTACGTTCAACTCCAAAATAACGGCATGGAAATTCGGCTTTTCTACGTCAATAAGGAATGGGACGACAGCCGTTTGAACACAGTCGAACCAACTGACCATTATTGGGCAAAAACCGTTTTGCCGTATTTTAATGTCAGTAATGTTCAGAGATGGTCGGGCGTGGAATACCCGGTAATTTACTTTTTACAGGCTGATGCGGTTGATAAAAAGACCGGCAAACTATCGTTTATCACGATGAAAATTATTTACGAAGGCGGAGCGAGAGTTATTGTTACAATCGCCCCGAATAAAGCAACTTATCAGCAGCAATTTGCACATCCAAACGATTTAAATAAAATGCTCAACGCCAACAGATTCGCCGTTACGGCTCAAGATTTGAATGGAACTTGGTCTGGCGGCGGCGGAGTCGAATATTACAACGCCTACGGCTACGCGGAAATGAGTGCGATTTCAACGTCTGACGAGTTTGTTTTTGCCTCAAACGGCAGTTACCAAAGCACGCACGACAGTGCAAATATGAGGGGCGGCGGAACTCGATTTGCGAAAGTCCAATATAAAGGCAAGTTCACCGCAAACGATTGGGAATTGTTTGCGACAAATCGAGTCAGCGGAAAAACGAAAAAGTTTTTGTGTCAATTTGAAGCTGTTCGCGGTGGTTTTCTGCTTAAATTAACTGACGGCGATTATGAACCCTTGAAATATACTCTTTTCAAAAAAAGTTGATTATGAACTCTTCATCTTTTAATTTTTGCAGTTTTTATAATTTCTCTGTCAAAATAGAATTATGAAAACTGCTTTTATTTTTTTACTTTTAATTACCTCGACAATCATCGCTCAAGAACGTCAAATTGCGGTAACGATTGACGATTTGCCGGTTGTTTCGCCGCGAAAGGATTTAAAAATTCGTCAGGAAATAACTAAAAAGTTGCTCAAACATATCAAAAAGGCGAAAGTTCCGGCGATTGGTTTTGTCAATGAAGGTAAACTTTACAAAGACGACAAACGCGATGAATCTGAGGTTGATCTGCTCAGAATGTGGCTCAATTCCGGGTTCGAACTTGGCAATCATACCTTTTCGCATATGAGTTTGCACGATAATCCTTTGGAAAACTACAAAGCGAATATTTTGAAAGGCGAGATTGTTACGAAGGAATTATTAACATCTAAGTCATTGAAAATGCGATACTTTCGTCATCCGTATTTGTGGACTGGTTTGAGTTTGGACATCAAAAAAGATTTAGGATTATTCCTCAGCGAGCATAATTACACTATCGCACCTGTTTCGATTGACAACGCGGATTACATTTTTGCAGCTGCTTACGAAAAAGCGTTTGGGGCAAATGATAAGAAATTAATGATGCAAATTGGCGATGCTTACATTCCTTATCTAGAATCAAAAATGGATTATTGGGAACGTCAATCGATCAAACTTTTTAACCGTGAAATTAAACAAATTTTGCTGCTTCATGCAAATTTTATCAACTCAGATTATTTTGACGACATCGCCAAAATGCTCAAAAAACGCAAGTATAAATCCGTCACAATGGAAGAATCTTTGAAAGACGAAGCATACAAATTACCCGATAATTACATCAGACGAAACGGCATTTCGTGGCTTCACCGCTGGGCTTTGGATAAAGGCAGAGAATTCATTTTGCCAAATGAGCCGAATGTTCCAGAGTTTGTGATGAAAGCGGCTGGAGTAAATTCGGAATAATGGAAAACATATATATTTTCGATTTTCTCAGAAATGTCGTGCCTAATTGGTTATGGAATCTAATCTGGTATCTGGCTCCCGTTTCTGCCATTCTAATGATGCCGCTGGGATCATTTCTGCTTTATTTGTTGATGTATTTGGGACTTGAGGAAGCCCCAAGACTTACACAGTTAAATATCTTGCTTTCTCCGATTTATGGCATATTTGGGGCGATTTTCGTTCTATTATTTGTCGGGAAGGCACGTCTTTCTCAGATTAATACCAGAATTATCCGAATCTTAGCGATGATGTCACTAATTGCGGCACCAGTTACCACCGCAATTCTTTTTGTGTTTTACAGTAAGTAATATCTTACTGACTTATCGAATTCCCATCGACTAATCGTTGAATTCCAAGCGGATTATCATCTTTCAATTCGTCCGGCAACGCCGCATTCGGGAAATTTTGGAAACAAACATATCGACAAAATCGTTCAATCGCATTTGTCCCGACCGAACTCGTCCGCGAATCTGACGTTGCCGGATACGGTCCGCCATGGACAATTGCATCGCCAACTTCAACGCCAGTCGGGAAACCATTAAAAACTAACCGTCCGGCTTTTGTCTCTAAAATCGCGATTAAATCGGCATAGTCAGCGAGATCTTCAGCATTTCCGTGAATTGTCGCGGTCAACTGACCTTCCATTTCGCGGGCGATTTGCAGAATTTCTTCGCGTTTGGTTGGTTTGACGAAAATCGTTGTTGGACCAAAAATTTCTTCGCTGAGGTTTGAATCGGCAAGGAAAGTTTCCGCATCGGTTTGGAACATTGAAGGATTGACGGCAAATCCGGCGAGTGTATTTTCAACCGCGACTTTTTCGGACTTTCGCTCACTACTCAATTTATCGTAATTATTTCGGATTCCTTCAGTTAGCAAAGAATGCGGAGTTGTCGTTGAAATCAGCTCGCCAACTTTAGTCGTAAACTCATTTGTATCAACATCTTGCGGCAGCACAACGATTCCGGGTTTCGTGCAAAATTGTCCGCCGCCGGTGATTACGGAAGTGTGCAAACCTGCGGCAATCGCTTCAGATCGTTCACGAATCGCGTTTGGCAAAATGAAAATCGGATTGACCGAACTCATTTCTGCGTAAACGGGAATCGGTTCATTTCGTCCCGCTGCGATGTCCATCAAAGCACGCCCACCTTTGCGTGAACCAGTAAATCCGACAGCTTTAACGTGCGGGTTTTTCACAAGTGCTTGCCCGATTTCGTAACCTTTCGAGAAAATCAGACTGAAAACTCCTTCAGGTAACCCGTAAGTTTTTACGGCTTCGGAAATCGCTGTTCCGACCAATTCGGCAGTTCCTGGATGTGCAAAATGTGCGTTTACAATTACCGGACAGCCAGCCGCGAGAGCCGATGCCGTGTCGCCGCCTGCGACCGAATAAGCCAGCGGAAAATTGCTTGCACAAAAAACTGCGACCGTGCCGATTGGGCGAAGCATCGAGCGTACATCAGGTTTTGGAATCGGTTGGCGTTCGGGATTTGGCGTGTCGAGCCGTGCATCGACCCAATCGCCGCGTTCTACCAAATCAGCAAACATCCGAAGTTGCATACAAGTCCGACCGCGTTCGCCCATGAAACGTGCGTTTGGCAAACCTGTTTCGAGCGTTGCTCTTTGAATCAGTGTGTCGCCTAAAGCTTCGATATTGTCGGCAATTTGGCATAGAAATTTCGCTTTATCTTTGCCGGAAACTTTACCAAAAGCAATTCGAGCATCGTTTGCCAATTCGCAGGCTTTGTTTAATTCGTCTATATTTGCCGAGTAAAAATTCGGTTCAACCGCTTCGCCAGTTGCGGGATTAAACGCGGTAAATGTTGTGTCGGTTGCGTTTCCGCGACTGAATCCGATGATTGATTTTCCTGTAATTTGAATATTCATTTTTATATTTTGCCCGCGAATAGCACGAATCTACGCGAATGATTAAAACTGATTTGCTTTCCTATTCGCGTGATTCGCGGGCAGAAAAATTAAGGCTTAGTTGCCAACGCCTTATCGATTATCGCCAAAGTTTCTTCCAATTCTTTCCCAACCAATTCGAGCCTCGGCGGTCGAACTCTCGCACTTCCCATTCCAACCTTTTCCTGCACCAATTTGATCAATTGAACGAATTTCGGCACAGTATCAAGCCGTAAAAGCGGTAAAAACCAACGATATAGTTCAAACGCTTTTTCCTTGTCGCCAGCCATCGCGTAGTTGAAAAGATCAACCGATTCTTTTGGAAAAGCACTAACCAAACCTGCAATCCAACCTGTCGCACCAGCCTCAATTCCTTCAACGATCACATCGTCAACCCCAACACAAATCGTAAGTTTATCGCCAATCAATGCACGAATCGCGGATACGCGGCGGACATCTGTGCTCGATTCTTTGACAGCGTGAAGATTTGGAAATTCGGTTGCGAGTTCGGCGATTTGCTCGGGCAAAAAGTCGGTTCCGTAAGCGACCGGATTATTGTAAAGCATACAGGAAAGCGGAGTTGCATTGAAAACTGCCGCGAGATGAAATTTCATTTCACGCCAATCGCCGCGATAAAGATAAGGCGGCAAAACCATCAAACCGACGCAACCTGCTGCTTCTGCAGCCTTCGCTTGTGCAACCGAATCTTGGGTTGAAAGTGCAGCAATTGCAGCAATTACGGGAACTTTATCGCCGACTGCCACAACGCAAGTTTTCCAAAGCGAGATTTTTTCGTCAGTCGTCATGGTTGCACCTTCGCCGAGACTTCCATTCGCGACGATTCCAGTGCAGCCGTTTTCTACGAGCCATTTTACGTGCTTCGCGGTAAATTCGTGATCGATGTTGAGATTTTCATCAAAACAAGTTGTGATTGCCGGCATTACGCCTTTCCATTTCATTTTCTAACTCCTTTTTTGCCCGCGAATCAACGCGAATGAACGCGAATAAGAGCTTCGTGTAAAAATACATTCGTGCAGATTCGTGCTATTCGCGGGCAAATCTTTTCTACAAATTTTCAAGTTTTACTGGCATTATCGGCGGTCGAACTGATTCATTTTTCCACCCAAACAAATATTCTGTCGCCGAACCGCAAATTCTTCCTTGGCAACTTCCCATTCCGCAACGGGTTAGCAGTTTCGCGTCTCGCCACGAATCGTGCTTTGCCAATTTTTCAAACGTAACATCTTCGCATCGGCAGACAATCGTTTTAGCATCAGGCAACTTTTTTAAATCTTCACGAAGCGAAAAACAATCGTTGAGCGAATCTGCAAACCGTTGCAAACGTGATCTTTGTGCAAACAAATCGCTCGCCTCCGCGATTTTTCCGATTGCGGCTAAACCTCCGATTTTCCCTTCGATTAGGGACACTTCAACTCCGCCAATTCCTGTCGGTTCTCCAACACAAAAAACATTTTCCACCGATGTTTGCTGAAATTCATCAACAGCTACATTGCCGTTTTCCAAATTGCAACCAAGCATCAAAGCGAGTTCCGCGTTTGGCACAAGATGAAAACCGCAAGCTAGATAGTCACATTCAATCTGCCGAGTTTTGCCGCTTTGCCAAAGTGAAACCGATTCAAGTTTTCCGTTTCCTTCTGCTGAAATCACAAACGAATCGGTTAAATAAGGAACGCCCAAAAGTTTCGCTCTTAACGCGATTGCCTGTGAAATCTTCTTAGGTTGGCTAAGTAATCCGAAACCGAATTTGAATAGCTTTTTCGTGGAAGTTTGCTCGGCGACTAACAAAACCTTTGCACCTTTTGCCTTCAAATATTCTGCAACTGCTAGCAATAACGGACCAGTTCCTGAAACAATAACTCGTTTGTTTGCAATTGTTAATCCACTTTTGACGAAAGCCTGTAATCCGCCCGCACCGAAAATATTCGGCAGCGTCCAATTCGGAAACGGTAAAAATCTTTCTCTCGCTCCGGTTGCAAGAATCAGCTTTTCAAATTGCAATTCAATCGTTCCGCTTGGCGTTTCAGCAAGAAGGGAATTCTCATTCAATCGAGCGAAAACGGATGCATTATTCAGAATCGAAACTTTATTTTGCTTGATACTTTCAATCAATTTTAAAGCCTCAGGCGATTTCGTTTTTGCAAGTTCGGCACGCCAGATTTGTCCGCCGAGATTCGGATTATCGTCAACCAGTAAAACTTTTTTGTCAGAAGCCGCCAACGCCGCCGCGAGTCCTGCCGCACCGCCGCCGATGACTAAAATTTCAGTTTCAATTTTATTCATCAGTCTCGATAATCATTCCCTTTTCAACAGAAATCTGACAACTTTTCTGGTGCTTTACGCCATCAATCGTTACACGGCATTCGAAACAAATTCCCATTCCACAAACGGGAAAACGACTCTCGCCTGAAACAGATCGGCGAAACATATTCGCGTCACTGGCAAAAATCGCAGTTGCTACGCTGCTTCCTTCGGCAACTGAAATTTCTCTATTGTCTATTTGTAAAGTAATCATTAAAACCAATTTGCCCACAAATAATGCGAATCTTCACGAATTTTTTTGTCTTTTTATTCGCGTTTATTCGAGTGATTCGCGGGCAGATTTTGAAACCGCTTTGGCGAATATGGCTCACGATCTATTTTCGATTCGCGACCCAAGATTTCGTCTATCAAAAGTTCCGCCGTTCCGAGCGATGTTGTAATCCCCAAACCTTCGTGTCCGCACGCGACAAAAACATTTTCACGATTCGGCAGCCTTCCAATTAGCGGTAAATTATCGTGCGTTGCGGGACGAAAACCTGTCCAAACTCTAATCGCAGCGACGTTTTTTAACTCGGGCATATATTCAAAAGCACGTTTCGTCATCTGCCGTAAGATATTGTAATCAATGGCTTTATCTTCTATGCTAATCTGTCGCGACGAGCCGAGCAATATTTGTCCGGTGATTCGCGGCTGAACATTAAACGCGACCGAACTCGTTTCCGTGCTATGTGCCGACTTCAAATATCCAAGTTCGATTAGCTGATGTTTTACGAAATTCGGATAGCGTTCCGTAATAACCAAATGACCTTTTTTTCGATAAATTCCAAGTCCTTCAGTCAGATTATTCGCGTCAATTCCGGCGGCGTTGATTATCTGTTTCGCGTGAACAACATTTGAATCCGAGAGTTTTACGCCATCAACAACAATTTCAACCGCCTTCTTTCCAAGTAATAATTTTGCACCATTTCGAACTGCTTCCTCTATAAAAAAAGCAGTTGCCGAAAGCTGATAAACAACACTATCGCCTTTTACAAGCAGTCCACCCGCCAAACCTTTTCGCAGATTTGGTTCGGCTGAAAGTAGATTTTTTTCATCGAGAATTTCAGCTTTTACACCATGCTCTTCATAAAATTGCTGCTTTCTTTTTGCCTCAGCGAGTTCTTCATCATCGGCGGCAACCCAAATTGTGCCGCAAAATTCATACTCGCAAACCGTTGGTAATTGCAATGCTAAATCGTTCCAAAGTGTTTGGGAATAATGAGTTAGGGCAAATTGAGCTTTGGAATCATCCATTGCCACGATGTGTCCCATTCCTGCCGCGGTCGTTCCGCCGCCGACTATGTTTTCTTCAATTATCGCAACGCTCAAACCTTCGCTCGCTAGCCGAAAAGCACAAGCTGCACCAACGATTCCTGCACCGATAATTGCGACGTCAAAAGATTTCATCTGCGAATTCCGAAACAAAATGGATCAGCTTCTTCCAAAATTAAATCAATTTCAGCCGTGATAAAAGCAGAACCGCTGATTATCGGAATGATTTTTCCGTTCACAATGCTCACTTTTCCTTCAAAAATGCTACCAATAATACTTTCTTGTCGCCAAACTTCGCCTTCACTAATCTTTCCATCGGCATATAAACAAGCGAGTTTTGCACTTGTTCCGGTTCCGCATGGCGAACGGTCATATTCGTTTCCGGGACACAAAACAAAATTTCGGCTGTCTGCAGTTTTAGATTTAGAAAATAGTTCGATATGGTCAATTTCCTCGCCGTTCGCACCGGTTATATTGTTTACAGCTAATGCTTTACGGACGCTTGAGGTGAATGCTTTCAGTATCTCAAGATTTTGTGGATCAAGTACAAAATGATGTTCTTCAATCAAGAAAAACCAATTTCCGCCCCACGCAATATCGCCGCGAATTTTACCGTAATTCCCAACCTCGACCTCAATAGCTTTTGCAAATCTATAACTGGGAACATTGGTGATTGTCACCGAACCATCGGTTTTCAATTCAGCCTCGATAATTCCGACAGGCGTCTCAATTTTGTGCGTTCCAACGCCGATTCGCTCTAAAAATTGAAGCGTTTTTACAAGTCCGATTGTGCCGTGTCCGCACATATTTAGGAAACCGACATTGTTGAAAAAAATCACGCCCGCAGCACAAGTTTTGTCTTGCGGTTCGCACAATAAAGCTCCGACAATTGCGTCGTTTCCGCGAGGTTCATTGACGATTGCCGACCGCAATTTGTCGTGTTGAAGCTTGAAATCCTCTAGCCTCTCAGTCATTGTGCCTTTTCCCAAATCAGGAAAACCGTAAATCACAACCCGAGTCGGTTCGCCGGCGGTATGTGAATCTATAACTTTTATTCTTTTCATTAAAACCCTTTGTCAGCACTAGAAACATCTTGCAACTCTAACGCGAATTTAAACCCGAAAATTGAACAAAACGTCGAAAATTGAACAAAATTAAGAATTATTTTGACGAAACTGATGCGGTGTAATACCAAAATGAGTTTTGAAAAGACGCGTAAAATGACTTTGATCCGAAAATCCGTTGGAGGCAGCAATCTCCGTACACGTATTCCGGGTTTTCAAAAGCTGATTTTTCGCATTTTCGAGGCGAAGTTTTCTGACGAATTGCCCAATTGTGATGTTGTGAAATTTACGGAATGTTTGGGCAAGGTGAATCGGATGAACTCTCGCAAATTCGGCTAATTCTGTGAGCGAAAATGATTCTGCATAGCGTTCTAGGAGAAGCGTTTCAATTCGTTTTAGCCAGAGCGGCGAGTGTTTTTCTTTGAACGAAATTGTTCGAGCGGTTTCGCCAGCAATTTCCATCATTACGCCTTCAATTATAAGGGACGAAAGTGAATCGAAATTTCGAAATTCGCGATAGAGTTTCGCTCCTAATTCGGGCAAAGTTCCACATTTGAAATCGACTGAAAACGTCGGAAAATCGATTTGTTCACGAATAGATTTTAGCCAATCGGCTTCAACCTCAACTATAAAAGAATGTCCTCCATTTCGGTGATATTGCTCAGCATGAGGAAAATCACTCGCGTGAAATAGAAAATCAGAGGGTGAGCAATTTATACTTCGATTACCGTAAGTCTCTGTATAGCTGCCTTTTATGACAAAACAAAATAATGATTTTTCGTGCGAATGTGAAGGAGTTTGAAAAAAAGGCGAATAAAATCTCTCAGACAAAGTAAAAGCTGAAATCTTTTGGTCTGCTAGACTTTCGCCAAAGAGTTTTATTTTACGATAAACGTTGTTCATTCGAGGAATATAATACAACATTTCCTATTACTTCTAATTGAAACAAAGATCGTTTTGTTCAAATGACCGAAAAATCTGTTCAGAGACTAATCCCATCAATTATGATTTGAATTATGTTATTATTTCGATTGTTGCAAAAGGAGGTGAATCTTTTTCACCTTCGGCAACTTTTTTCTATGTTCGAATCATCTGAAGAAATGACGAAAAAAATCAGCGAAGTTTATAACGAAACTTCACGGGTTATTATTGGTTTTATTTTCGCAACTGTTTTATTAGTCGGAGGTGCGTGGTTTTTAGTTCCAAAGGTAGATCTTGCGATTACTGAACAAACAATTTTTTGGCTTTGGATAGCAATTGTTCTTTTGCTATTCACTGTAGTTGGCTTGCAAAAGTATTTTTTATCTCCTAAAAGGCTGAGAGAATTTGCGAAAGAAAATGGTTTTTCGAATTTGCTTTCCGAATTAAAAATTAAAACGACGATGCTCGGGATTTTTTCGATTTTGATTGCAATAATGGGTTTTTTAATATCAGTAATGGGCGGAAATACGATTGAAATGTTTCGTACCGCGGCAATAGTTTTTGTAGTTTTCATGATTATTTTTCCGCGAATTCAAATTTGGAGGAAGATTATTAATTATGCAATGGATTTCAAGAGGTAAAATGTTTAATTATAAGAATGCATTGGTTTTATCGTTTTTTTTGATCGGAACTCAGGTGGCATTTGCTCAAAATGACCTACCGCCCACGTTTAAGCCAACTCCTTCGCCAACACCAAAACTTTCCAGTGTTTTAACAAAAAATCTCGAAGTGACGACCGAAGTTTCTCGCGAACGTCGCGAACAGGCTTTAGCGAAATTGATGGAAGGACAAAGATATATTTGGGGAGCAGGAAGACTTCGCACACAAAGCGGAGTTCCGGCAAGTATTAAACTTGCAAAAACAGCGTTTCTCAAAGCAGTCGAACTAGATCCGAATCTTGCGGAAGCATACACAGCTTTGGCAGAAATTGCCTCGCAAACTGATTTGGAAGAATCAATTTTACTAGCTAATATCGCAACGAAATTAAACAAAGATAACTTTGGCGGACATCGAATGTTGGCTCGTTTATACACAATTCAAAGTGGTTTGAGCGATGACAAACTTGACGCTGGATATACTGAAAAAGCAATTAATTCGTGGAAAGAAATTGCACGAATTGATCCGAGAAATGCAGAAGCCTGGGCTTTTTTGAGTCGCTTTTATTCAAAAATGGATAAACAAGCTGACAACATTGAAGCTCTTAGAAAATGGTTGGCATCTTCGCAACCAATTGACGCAAATTTTTATCGTAAATATACCGGCGAGCAAGATTTAACGCCCGAAGGTGCTAGTGTAAAACTTGGTGATGCATTTTTAAAAAGCGGAAAAGATAAAGAAGCCGTCGAGGTTTTGTCGCGTGCGATTGCCGAAAATCCGCAAGATGCCGAAGCGTTTGAATTATTAAACCGAGCCGTTACAAATGCTGATGATGAGACGGCGAGTAAGGCAATCGAGTCTCTGCAGCAAGCTGCTTTTGCAAATCCTGAAAACTTAATTTTGATTGATCTTTTGGCTCGGCTACAAGCTAGAGCCGGAAGAACTGAAGATGCAGCAAATGGTTTGAAAAAAGCAATTGCCAAACTTTCGAGTTCAAGTAAAGAAAGCGGTGCAGAATTATTGGTTTCGCTTTCTGAAATTTATCTTGAAGCAGGAAAAAATGATGATGCGATTACTGCTTTGGAAGATTCTTTAAAACTTCGCGAAATCGACTCAACACCGCTTGTTACTGATGATTCACGAAACTTTGCTTTGCGTGTTTATGAGAAGATAATCCAAATTCAAAAAAATGTAGATCGTTTTGCCGAAGCTAAACTTACTATTGAACGTTCGCGGAAAGTTTTTGGAAAAGACGACTTTTTTGCCGATAATCAACTTATTTCATTGCTTCAAGAAAATGGAAAAAAACAAGAAGCCCTTGATGTTGTCCGTAATTTACGCAAAAAATTTCCCCTCGAAAATGGATTATTGCGAACAGAGGCGATTATTTTGACAGAGATGGGAAAAGTTGATGAAGGTGTCGCACTTCTTAAGCCTTTAACCGAAAAAGCTACTGTTGGAACGCAACTTGAATTTGATAAATTTAATAATTTGATCTTTATTTCGTCGCTTTATAACGACGCAAGACGTGGGAAAGATGCAGTTTTAAGTGCGAAACAAGCACTTGCAATTGCCAACACTGATGAAATGAAGCAAGTTGCAAATTTGATGTTGGCAACCGCTCAAGAAAAAGCCGGGGACTTTAAAGGTTCAGAAGAAACTCTGCGTGGCATTTTGAAAGTTACTCCAAATAACGCGGTTGCACTCAATAATCTCGGATATTTTCTTGCTGAAAGAAATGAAAGACTAAATGAAGCTCTTGAATTAATTCAAAAAGCGTTAAAACTTGAGCCGGCAAATGCATCATTTTTGGATAGTTTAGGTTGGGTTTATTTCAAACTTAATAATCTTGTAGAAGCTGAAAAACACTTGAAAGATGCCGCGAGAAAAAGTCCCACATCGCCAACAGTAAACGAACATTTGGGCGATGTTTTAGCAAAGCAAGGAAAAAATGAGCTTGCTAAAGCCTCGTGGCAAAAGGCTTTAGCATTAAGTTCAAATTCTGAACAAGTGACAAGATTAAAATTGAAACTCAAAAAATAATTCTATTTGGCAACTTTTAATTTTCCGGTTTCGATAAGTTTGAGCGGTATTTTTTCCGCGTAATCAAATTCAATCGAAATAGGTTTGCTGTTTAATTTAATAGCAAAATCATCAACCTTTTTGTTAATTTCTAATTTTTCATACTTTATGCCATTTGCAGTTGTGATTTTTACTTCAATAGGAAGACGAAAAATTGTCGAAAAAGATTGTTTTTGTGTAACTTTAAATTTCATTAAATTTGAGGATTGTTGGTAAGTTTGTTTAATATCCAAAGTTGGATAACCAATTCCATAAACCCATTGTTTAAAAAACCAAGAGAGATTTTTTCCCGAAACTTCTTCAAAAACTTTCTGTAAATCTTTAGTTTCAACGTTAGCAAACTTGTGTCTGTCGAGATATATTCTCACGGCTTTCCAAAAAACTTCGTCACCAACTTCGCTTCGTAAAGTATGTAAAACAACGCCACCTTTTTGATACGTAATTTCGTCAAAAATTGAATCATCAGGTTTTGCATTGAGATTATAAAGACCACGTTTATTTTTGTTTGATGCTTCAAATCCAAAATAACTGCGAGAATCTGCACGAATTTTTCGCAAATAATCTTCGCGACCAAAGGCTTTTTCGCGATAAGCCGATTCCATAAACGTTGCAAAGCCTTCGTTTAGCCAAAGTTCAGCCCAATTTTTACAAGTTACAAGATTGCCAAACCAAGAATGGGAAAGTTCGTGAGACACCAAATCAATAACAGATTCTTTCCCAAAATCAAATTCTGCAAAATAAACTTCGGTATCAGAAAGCGTTGTTGCTGTAAGATTCTCCATTCCACCAAACTTGAATTCGGCAACAATTGTTTGATCGTATTTATTAAAAGGAAAGTCAGTCGCTAAAATGCTTTCGTAAACTTTAAAAATATCTTTTGTATTTGAAAAAGCCTTTTCATAAATTTTTGTTTCGCTCGGATAAAGATAAAATCCAAGTGGAACATCGCGATATTTATCTTCAAACTTTACATATTTACCGATAATAAATGATGTGAGATAGGTTGAATGGACAAAATTTGTTTTGAAATGCCAAGTTACGGTTGCATCCGAATTTTCAATTTTTTCAATTAATTCGCCGTTGGCGATTACAGTTTCATCTTTTTGTGCGGTGATAAACTGCTCTGAAGTAGCTTTGTCATCAGGAAAATCGTAGCTCGGAAACCAAAAATGAGCTTCTTCTGGTTCTCCTTGCGTCCAAATTTGCGATGAATGAATATTTCCTTTGTGTTTTCCTTCATCAACGAAATAAACCCCTTTTTTGGGCTTTGCCGAATATATAAATTGAATTGATATTTGCTCATTTATTGAGTAGTTTCGATCTAATTCAACAACTACTTTCTCATCTGAAGTCTGATAATTCAGATTTTGTGAGTTAGTCAATTTAACTGTGGTAAATAATAGACTTGCCGCATCGAATTCAACAGATTTTAAGTTGTTTTTGAGCGGTTTCAGAGTGATTGTCGTGTCACCAAAAACAGTTTTTTTCTGTGAGTCAAAAGTTGTTTTTATTGTGTAATGTTGAACATCAAAAGTGCGGATTCGATCAAATTTGGTTTGTGCAAATGTGAGTGAACTGGAAAAAAAAATAGTAAATAAAACAACTGTAATTTTTAATGGCATCATAAATTGAAAAGAAAAGGACAAGAAAATTCTACAATTTTTATTCGCCCTTTTCTATTATAAAACTAAGGTTTGAGGTGTTTCCCAAACCAATCAAGCATTTGACCATACCAAAATTCGGAATTTTGCGGTTTCAAAATCCAATGACCTTCGTCAGGGAAAACGACTAATTTTGACTCAACGTCGAGTCTTTGCAAAGTCGTAAAAAGTTGCAAACCTTGATCGACCGGAACGCGATAATCGAGTTCGCCGTGAATAACGAGTGTCGGAGTTTTGAAGTTTTTGGCAAAACGATGTGGCGACCAACGTTGATAATTTACCGGATTTTCCCATGGCATTCCTTTAAATTCCCAATCTGTAAACCAAAGTTCTTCGGTGACTGTTGCCATATTTTCGAGATTATAAACTCCGGCGTGTGAAGCAAAAACTTTGTATTTAAAACGCGGGTCATTGTTATGACCGAGCAACCAATTGACTGCATAACCGCCGTAACTTGCTCCTGTTGCACCGATTCGGTCTTTATCAATGTAGCTTTTTTTGGTCATTTCAGCTACGCCGTTTGAAATATCAACCATAACTTTTCCGCCCCAATCTGCGGAAATTTCGTTGACAAATTTTTGTCCGTAACCAACAGAACCTCTCGGATTTGGCATAAATACAACGTATCCGGCGTTGGCAAAAACTTGTGCATTCCAGCGATAACTCCACGAATCGTTAAAAGCTGATTGTGGTCCGCCATGAATAATTACAAGTAACGGATACTTTTTGTTCGCGTCAAAATTGGCAGGTTTGACGATAAATCCGTGAATTGTTTTATTGACCGCACCTTTCCATTCGGCAGATTCGGCTTTTAACAATCCAAGATCTGAATTCGTTTTTGTTAGCTGGTTGATTTTTCCGTCCGGTTCATTTGCAGCACTATAAATTTCCGCAGGTTTATCGAGCGAGCTTGAAGAAAAAATAAATGTTTTCCCATCTGGTGAAACGTTTAATTCTGAGTTAAAGCCTTGTCTGATAATTGTTTTAACATGCGAAGCAATCCGCAATTTGAAGTTTGGTTCAATGGGAACTGAATAAATTGGAGCAAGTCCACGTTCCATTGCTGTGAAATAAACCATTTTTGAATCAGCCGAAACAACTGCGTCTTCAACCTGCAAATCAAAACCTGTTGTCAATTCAACTGTTTCACCAGTTGAGCGATTAAATCGCATTATTCGCCAACGGTCAGCTTCAAAACCAGCAGTTGCTTGCGAACGAAATATGATGTATTTTCCGTCTGCTGAATAAATCGGTGAAACATCGTAACCTTTGTTATTGATGGTGATATTTTTTGCAATTCCTCCTGAAAGCGGCACAATATAAATATCAGAATTAGTGGATATTGCTTCAACTTTATCAGGATTACGAAGATAAGCAATCTCTTTAGAATCGGGTGAAAAAGCGAAATCAATATTTGTTGAGGCAGCATAAGGAGCCGAATCAAAATCGCCTTGCGTCATATCTTTTGCAACGCCGCCATCGCTCGAAACAGTAAAAACGTGTGTGCGTTTTTTATCACGCCACTCAACCCAATGACGAAACAAAAGTCGAGTCGTAACTTTTGCTTGAACTTTGGAATTTTCGTTCTCTTCATCTTTAGTTTTGTTACATTCATCAGTTTTACATTCCGGATAAACTTCCGAACTAAACGCAAACATTTTTCCGTCTGGCGACCAAACCGGACTACTTGCACCTGTCGAAATTGAAGTGATTTGTTTGCGGTCAGAACCATCAGCTTTCATCGTCCAAATTTGTCCGCCAGTAGTAAATGCAAGGCGTTTTCCATCAGGCGACCAACGAGGCGAACTGTTAGATTTATCGCCGGAAGTGATTTGTTTCATACTTCCGCCGTCAATTGTCATTGTATAAATATGCGTTATTGTTCGGTTTGCAGATTTGTTTACATCGCCGATTGTGTATGCAAAAGTTTTTCCGTCCGGCGAAATTTGCGGAGAACCAACTCGTCGGGTTTTGATTAACTCATTGAAAGAAAATGTTGTTTGTGCAGAAATATTTGCAAATAAAAAAGTTATCGCAAAAAGAAAAATAAACAGTTTTTTCATATATTTTTACCTTTAGTTTGTTAAGGAAGTTTTGTCCACATTATTGCACAGAATTTTGCAACTTAAAACAATTCAGCTAATATCAATGTATGAAAAAAATTCTTTTGTCGCTTTATTTTGTTTTTATTTGCTCTTTAATTAACGCCCAAACTCAAAGTCCAACACCGAAATTATATTCTGAGACAACGATTTTGGAGCTAAAACAACTTCAACAAAATGCGTTGCAAAGCACTTATGCTTATGAAAAAACGGCATATCTTTGCAACAACATCGGAGCTAGACTTTCAGGTTCAATGCAAGCTCAAAGAGCAGTCGAATATGTCGCAGATGAAATGCGAAAACTTGGTTTAGACGTGCGTTTACAAAAAGTTATGGTTCCTCATTGGGTTCGCGGAGAAGAACGCGGCGAGCTAATAGAATTTGAAGGAATGGCAAAAAGCACAACGCAAAAAGTTGTTTTAACCGCACTCGGCGGAAGTGTTGCGACATTACCTGAGGGTTTAACAGCTGAAGTTGTGGTTGTCAGTAACTATGACGAACTAAACGCTTTAGGCGATAAAGTAAAAGGAAAAATAGTTTTATTTGATGTTAAATTTCACCGCAAAATGGCTGACTTAAATCAAGCCGGAAATGCTTATGGACAAGTGACAGCGTATCGCGGCGGCGGTGCAATTATTGCTGCAAAACTTGGTGCGGTTGCAATGTTGGTTCGCTCAGCCGGTGGTTCGCAAAATCGACTCGCACATACTGGTGCGATGCGTTACGAAGAAAATGTGACGAAAATTCCGGCGGCAGCTGTAACTTTTGAAGATGCAGAAATGATGGCTTATTTAGCTAAACAAGGTAAGTTACGGATGAAATTGACTTTAACGCCGCAAACTTTGCCTGATGCCGTAAGTTATAATGTTATTGCAGATTTGAAGGGAAGTGAAAAACCGGATGAAATTGTTGTCGTTTCAGGACATCTCGATTCTTGGGATTTGGGAACAGGTGCGTTGGATGACGCAACCGGCGTTGCAGTTTCAATGCAAGTACCATATTTATTGAAGCAAATGAAGTTAAGACCAAAACGCACGATTCGGGTAATTGCTTGGATGAATGAAGAAAACGGTTTAATGGGCGGAAAAACTTATGCTTTGGAAGAAGATGCAAGTAAGCACTTTGCGATGATTGAGAGCGATTTAGGAGCGTCACATCCACTCGGATTTAACTACGCGGGAAGACCTGAGATTCTAGCATTTACAGCACCTTTATCAAAAATATTGAATTCCCTAGGTGCTTCATTAACGCAACGTCAAAGCGGAGTTGGAGCAGATATTGGACCAATGACCGAAAAAGGCGTTCCTTCGTTTTCTCCATGGTTTGATACAACAACTTATTTTAATTATCATCACAACGCTGCTGATACTTTTGATAAAGTTAATCCAAAAGAATTAGCAGAAGTTGGAGCCTTGAATATTGTTTTAGCTTATGGTTTAGCAAATTTAGAACAACCTTTACCGAGATAAATATTAATCTCAGAACTTAGCGAACTTGTTTTTCAACTTGTAACAATAAACATTGGACTCTAAACTGGATATATGAACAGACCACCACCATATTTTCCGCAGAACCAATTGTCTGCACCGAGTAAAAATCGTTATCGTAATTTCAAATTACTTGTTGCTTTCGGAATCCTTTTGTTACTCGGAATTTTCTCGGGAATAGGCATTGGATTATATTATCTTATTTCATATTTAACATCATAACTATTAATAAAAAAGCCTGTAAACATCATTATTTACAGGCTTTTTATATATCTCAAGTATAAGAATTACTTGTTTGGGATTGTTTTTTCACCCTTAGCTTTAGCACTAGAAATAGCTAATTCCTTCGCTTTTGGCAACAACTCTATCGAACGCAATAGTTGGTTATCAAATTCGTTTGTAACTTGAAATGAAGTTTGCGAACCATAGCTTGCAGTTACAAGTTCTGATCGTAAAAGTCTTTCAACATAAGCTCTTTCCTTGTCAATTAATCCGGCAGATTGCTTAAATTTCTTCATTGCAAACTGTTTATATATCTGAAAAACTGAATCAGTTACAACAAAATCAGTTTGTTTGATGTCATAATTAAACTTAGTTTCGCGGTCAACTTTGTAATTATCAAAACCTGCAACTTTTCCAAACGCAAGCTCGAAACCGAAAGCAATAATCGAATCATTTAACTTTAATTGCGACAGAGCTTTTTCACGGGAAATTGTTTGCGGTTTGACTACAACATCTGGTTCAATTCCATTTCCGCCGTAAATTGACCGTCCGGTATCTGTTTTCGATTCAATGCCTTTTGGCTTTTGCACAACTTCGTCAGTAGAGTTGTTGTAATAATTATACAAACCGCCATCAGAATAATCGCGTTGAATTAAACGACCTGAAGGAGTTTCGTATTTGGCGATTGTCAACAAAACCATCGAACCATAATCAAGCGGAAAAGGATTTGTGACCAATGCTTTCCCAAAAGTGGTTTCGCCAACAACTAATGCTCGATCGTGATCTTGTAATGCACCACTTAAAATTTCAGAAGCCGAAGCGGAGTTTCCATTTACGAGCAAAACAATCGGAGTTTTATCTGGCGAAGTATTGTCTGAACGATAAGATTCAGCTTTGCCGCGACTTCTTCCTTTTTGAGTCAAAATAACTTGTCCATTTTCAAGAAAAGTGTTCGCAATTCGCAAAGATTCGCGAACTAATCCGCCGGGATTTCCACGTAAATCTATAATTAAATTTTCTAAACCTTGATTTTTTAACAGTGCCAAAGCAGCTTGAAATTCATCACCTGTAGTTTGATTAAATCCACCTGTCATCGCAATATAACCAATTCCTGGACGAATCATATACGCTTCTGGGATTGATGGTTGTGGAACAGCATCTCTAATTAACTCAACAGTTTGCGGTGTTGTTGAGCCATATCTTTGAACAGTAATTTTTGCAGGTGTTCCGCGAGGTCCGCGTAAAAAAGTTCGGACTTCAGAGTAAACTTTCCCTTTCATTGAAGTTCCGTTGACTTCTAAAATTCTATCGCCATATCGCAAACCTGCCCGATTAGCCGGAGCATTTTCAAACGTCGCCTTAATATATGTTGATGTGTTTCCATCTTCGGTAACATCACCAATAATTGCTCCTATTCCAAAATATTGTGAACTTTGGTCAGTGCGAAACTCTTCGGCTTCTTTGGCATCAAAATAGTTTGAATGCGGATCAAGAGTGTGAAGCATTCCTTCAATTGAAGATTTAAAAAGTTCGTTGTAATTTAGTTTTTTTCCCTCAACATAATTATCTTGAATCAGCGTTAAAGCCTCAGCCATATCGCGTTCAATTTGTTCTGATGAAACTGTTCGGCTACCAACAACTATTGGTGTCGGTGTTTGTTTCGGTTGAGCAAAAATGACTGAACTTAGCGAAAAAAATAAAGTGAAAATAAGTGCAAAGTTTTTTTGAATCAAGATAAAACTCCTTAAAACAAGGTTAATCGACAGTAAAATATAACATTCATTTGAGGAAAATGCGACAAAAATGGTTGCCTTGAGTCGTAAAACTAAAAACTTCTCTTAGATTTTTTCGGCGACAAAATCTATAATAATTTAAATGAATATTGAGATTGAAAAAGCCAAAAACGATTTACTAACTTGTGCCACATTATTATCGACCAAAATCCGCAGTTCTGATGGACACGGCGAGGCGTTGAAAGAAATAGTTCGTCATTATTTAGCTCAAGATAATGTTGATTTTGCCGCTGATCTTGCAGACACAATTGAAGATTCTTTTGTTAGAGATAGCTTGCTTATTGAAATTGCAAGCAAATGTGCGTTGCTTAAAGACGATGAATATGCGTTGCAAATTGGAGAAGCAGTGGAAGATTTTGGACAACAAATTCTTGCCAAAGAGAAAATTATTGCTATCAAAGCTGAGCAAAAAGATTTTGCAAAAGCGTTTGAAATAACTGGAAAATTGAACGATCAATCAAATGCCTTTTATGCTATTGCTATACATCAAGATTTGTCAGAAGCATTGCAAACTATTGATAAAATTGAGTTTCCGCTGACAAAAGTTCACGCATTAGTTGCACACAAACAACTTGATGAGGCTGCTAAAATTGCAGAAGAAATAACTTTCGATGAAGAAAAAGTTCGTGCTTATTTTGAAATTGTTGCAAATTTTATTGACGAAAAACGAAACGATCGGGCGATTGAAGTTTTAGCAAAAGCCCAAACTGTTTGCGAAGCAATTGAAGGTGCTCACCGCGAACACAATCTGGCACAAATTTCATTACTTTATTTTCGTGCCGGAAGTGTTGATTTAGCCGATAGAACCTTAGATTTATTAACCGATAAATACCAAATTGCCTCGTGTTTACTTGGATTTTCGAATGAATATTTTACAAAAGGTGAACTTTCGGACGCACAGGAAGCCTTAGTTGAATCGCACACAATTTTAAAGTCGCAAACAGATAAAGAAGTTCGAAATTCGCAAGCCAGATTTGAACTTTTTGCGTCGATTGCAATCCGCTTTGCGATTCTCGAAAAGCCGGAAACTGCGATTGAAATTGCAAGTGAAATTAATGACGAAGATTCGAGAAATTTTGCACTTGGAAAAATTTCTCAAACATGTGTGGCAAATGGAAAATTGGAATTATCGCGACAAGCATTTAATTTAATTACTTCTGAATCAGAAAAAACCTTTACATTAATTAATAGTTGCGACGTTTTTGAAAAAGCTGAAAAACAAGAAGAAGCGAGTAAATATTTGAATGAAGCTAAAGTTTTAGCCGAGACTATTCCGCAACTTTCTGTAAAAATCGATTCTTTGCAAATGCTTTCACGACGTTATTTTAAATTTCAAAATATTCAAACTTCGCGGGAATTAGCAACAGAATCACTCGAAAATGTAAGTCTTATTTTAGATGAAAGTCAAAAAACTATCATTATGGCAAATCTCGCAAATCTTTTTGACGAACTTTCTTTTGAGTTGAATCAAGTTGAAAAAGATATTTTGGCTTCAATGATTAGAAAATTAGGATTCTAAAATAAAAAGAAAATTGGAGAATAGTATTGTAAATACTTGACCTTGACGGCTGCAAAGTGTTAATTTTTCTAATAAGTAAATTTTCCCAAAATCATATATATAGGAGTTACAATGACAGGGATTTTAGTAGTTTGTTTAAGCATTATGTCGCTTATTACGTTTTCAATTGCATCTGGAAACACAACAAAACCTTCTCGAAAAACACAAGGCGAAGTTCAAATCAAAATTGTTCCGGTTGGCAGAAGCCAGGAAGATGTTGATCGGGCGACCTTGCAAGTTGAAAGAAGCAAAATTGTTCAAGCTGAGCTAAGCGGTTCGAAATATCGTTTGTTGAGTTTTGAATTTGTTGAAAATGAAGATAAAACATCTGTCAAGCAGCAAATGCCTTCGTCTTATAACGCAGTTTTTTATGATTACACAAAAAACAGAACTTTAGTTGCACAAGGAAAATTTGATGAAGTAGGACAAATCACGATTCGCGAAGAAGCATATCAGCCAACTCCAACCGATGAAGAATTTGAAGAAGCAGTCAGAATTTTAAAGCGTGATAACAACTTTGTTTCGCTTTTTAAATCAAACGAAATCAAAACTTTCAGACCAATGCCAGATGTTACAACGCCTGATGGAACAAATCATCGACTTGTAAACGTTGGAGTTATGGGCGTTGATTCGTCTTCAAGAAATGAAGTAGTGAGCGTTGATATGTTGCGTCAACTGGTTGTTAGATACGCCGAAAATGCTCCGCCGCAATCAAAAGCGACTCCTGAAGCGTGTGGAATTCCAGATGCCGGACAAGCAACGACTAATCGCGGAGTAGCTGGTCAATACGATATGGTTGTTTCGCAAAATGGATCGCCGTTATGGGAAATGAGAATAATTCGTCCGTCAGCTTCGTCAGGAACGCGATCTTCCGGTATTGAAGTTCAAAACGTAAAATATCTCGGAAAAATGGTGATGAAACGCGGACATGCCCCGGTTTTAAACGTTGAATATCCGGATGGTGCTTGCGGACCTTATCGCGATTGGCAATATCAAGAAGATCAGTTTGCAACTCCGGCTTCTGGAAATACTGATCCGGCACCGGGAATTAGAATTGTAGCCACCGGACAAGTTGCAACAACCGCACTCGAAACTGGAATTGATACCGGAAATTTCCGTGGCGTTGCGGTTTATACTCAAAACAACGAAACCGTTTTGGTCACTGAATTACAAGCTGGTTGGTATCGTTACATTATGGAATGGCGATTTGCTAACGATGGAGTAATTCGCCCGCGATTTGGGTTTGGTGCGACAGACGATTCATGTGTTTGCTCAGTTCATAATCACCATGTTTATTGGCGTTTTGATATGGACATTGTCAATGCTGCAAATAATGTATTTCAAATTGAACGTGGTCGAAAATTTCTCAGACCTTTGACAATTGAATCAGCAAAAACAAGAAGTTATCAGTTAAATCGTAGTTTGCTTGTGCAGAATGCGAGTGGAAATGAAGCATATATGCTCGTGCCAAACATAACTGATGGTGTTGCTGACAACTACGGACGCGGCGATATGTGGGTTACTAAATACAAAAATGTTGTTGGAGGAACAGCTCTGCAAAATGAATTGGACGATGGTTACAACAGTGTTAGTGGTTCTGGAACCGCAATTAATATGACACCATTTTTAAATAATGAGTCAATAGTTGGTCAAGACGTTGTTCTTTGGTATGGTTCGCATTTTATCCACTCTGATGGTGCAAATCTGCTCGATCCAAACCGAAATGGTAACTTTGTTCTTTCAGGTGCACACGTTGTTGGACCTGATTTGCGTCCGGTTCGCTGGTAATTTGTTGATTAAAATTTTAACTTATTTACACGAATGAAATCTTCAAATTTCATTCGTGTTCTTTTTTATGAAAATTGCAAAAATAGAATTTACAGAAATTAAACTTCCACTCGTTCATTTTTTTGAGACCAGTTTTGGTAGAACTTACGAACGTCGGATTATCTTAGCAAAAGTTACAGATATAGATGGAAACGAAGGTTGGGGCGAATGCACAGCAGGCGAAAGTCCTTCATATTCTGAGGAATGGACGGAAAGCTGTTGGTCAGTTTTGAACGAAATTTTGTCGCCAATGATTATTGGAAAAGAAGTTGAATCTGCTGCTAATATTTGGGATTTAATGAAGCATGTTCGTGGAAACCGGATGGCGAAAGCCACAATTGAAACAGCTTGTTGGGATTTGGAAGCAAAGAGTTTAAATGTTCCCTTATGGCGACATTTGGGCGGAACAAATAATGAAATTGCTTGTGGTGTTTCAATTGGTATTCAAGATTCAATTGAGCAATTAATAGAAAAAATTCAGACCGAAATAGATGCTGGTTACAAGCGTATAAAAATAAAAATAGCACCGCATTGGGATTATGAAATAGTCAAACGTGTTCGCGAGAAGTTTGGTAATATTCTGCTGATGGGCGATGCAAATTCGGCTTACACACTGAAAGATATTGAGCTTTTGAAAAGTATGGACGAATTTGGTCTGATGATGTTTGAGCAACCGCTTTCGCACGATGATATGCTTGACCACGCGAAACTCCAACGTGAAATTTCGACACCAATTTGCCTTGATGAATCGATTCATTCGCCCGAAGATGCGAGGAAAGCAATTGAGCTAGATTCGTGCAAAATTATTAACGTCAAGAACGGACGAGTTGGCGGACATAGCGAATCAAAACGCATTGAAGAAATATGCCGCGAAGCAAAAATTGATATTTGGTGTGGCGGAATGCTTGAAGCCGGAATTGGTCGAATGCACAACGTTGCGATGTCAACTCTTGCAGGCTTCACACTTCCGGGCGATGTTTCGGCAAGCAAAAGATATTGGCACGAAGATATAATTGAACCAGAAGTTACAATTACAAATGATGGGACAATTATTGCTCCTGAAAAATCGGGAATTGGTGTTGATGTCAATGAAGCTAGAATCGCGAAACACGCGGTCAGAAAGGTTGTTAATAAATGAAAGTTGTATTGTCAATTGCCGGACTTGATCCGAGCGGTGGAGCCGGAATAATTGCTGATATTAAAGCATTTACGGCATTCGATTGCTTTGCGACTTCTGCAGTTACATCAGTTACATTTCAAAACACTTGTGGCGTATTTGGCTCAGTTCCGCAAACTGCTGATTCGGTTAGGCAGCAAATTTTGCCAATTATTGATGATTTTAAAGTTTCTGCGGTTAAAACAGGAATGTTGCCAACCGTCGAAATAATTGAAGCAATTGCGAAAATAATTTCGGAAAAAAGACTAATAAATGTTGTTGTTGATCCGGTCGTGCGTTCAACTTCGGGCTTTGATTTGATTGATAACATTGCACTAAAATCGTTAATCGAAAAATTATTTCCACTTTCTGATATTATTACGCCGAATATTTCTGAGGCTGAAAGAATAAGTGGAATCGCGATTGAAACAGAAAGCGATTTTGCCGAAGCCGCAAAAATTATGCAAAACTTTGGTGCAAAAGCTGTTTTGATTAAAGGCGGACACTTTTTTGAAGTAAAAAGTGAAAAGTTTAAAGTGAAAAGTGAAGATAAAAGAGCTGTTGATTATCTGTTTATTGGGAATGAAAAATATGCTTTTGAAGCTGAATATATTGATACAAAGTCAACACACGGAACAGGTTGCACACTTTCATCGGCAATTGCCGCAAATCTCGCAAACGGTAAAACATTACTTGAAGCCGTTGAAATTGCAAAAAAGTACATTACTCTTGCAATTAAAATGTCGCCAAATTTAGGAAGAGGAAATCCTTCGGTTAACCACGCTGTTAAGTTTTAAGATTTATTTTTATGATTTTGAAGTTGTTCGAGAGTGAGTTAAACTTTCAGAAGTTTAGGAGAAAATATGCCAGATTTGGAAATTCCTTGTATTCAGTGCAAAGACATTTTTGTTTTTCTCGAAAAAGAACAAGAAGACTTTTATCGAAAAAACTTTGCTCAGCCGCAAAGATGTCCAAAATGTCGTTCGAAAAAGAATTTGGCAAGAGCTGACTCGACAACACGTTACACAATAGCTTGCGATAACTGCGGAAAGCCGGATACAGTTCCGTTTCAGCCGAAAGTTGGTCGCTCAATTTTGTGTAAAGATTGTTTTCAAGCAAGCAAAGTTAGAAAAACGGTTTAACATTATGAGTTTTGAAACTGTAAACTACAATTTAACGGAAAATATTGCAATCATTGCGTTTAACCGCCCCGAAGCATTAAACGCTTTGTCTCAACAATTGACTAAAGATTTAACTTCGGCAATTCATCAAGCGATTGCAGAAAAAGCGAGAGCAATAGTTTTAACCGGAAACGGCAGAGCTTTTTGCTCTGGAGGTGATTTACGCGAGATGCAACAAATTGCATCCCAAACCGGAAACATTGCAGCATTTTTTGAAGAACCGCTCGGGATTTTGCACGGAGTTATTTCTCTCATTCGCGAAACTCCAATTCCATTTATTGCAGCAGTTAACGGTGTTTGTGCAGGAGCAGGAACAAATTTTGCACTCGCTTGTGATCTAGTAATTGCAGACGAAAATGCGATTTTTAACGAAGCCTTTTCGAAAATTGGACTTACGCCTGATTGTGGAGGAAGTTTCTTTTTGCCGAGAGTTGTCGGTGAAAAAATTGCTGCCGAATTATTTATGACTGGCGATTCGATCAACGCTGAAAGAGCGTTGCAAATTGGGATGATTAACCGCGTAGTTTCTAGCGAAAGTCTGCAAACAGAAGCATTTACATTTGCAAAACGGCTTGCTTTAATGCCGACCGGTTCAATTGGAAGAATCAAGAAAATGCTTAATTCAACATTTTCCAACAATCTCCAGGAGCAACTCGAACTTGAGCATAAATGTCAAATAGAGTCAGGTGCATCTAACGATTTTCGCGAAGGCGTAATCTCATTTTTCGAAAAAAGAAAGCCTAATTTTACAGGCAATTAAAAATTAATTTAGATTAAGGTATCAACCGTTAGGTTTAAAGCCTAGCGGTTTTTTTTATGAATTTAACAAATTGGCAAGTAATAAAAAATAATCGAAATTTCCGCTGTTTATTGGCAGGACAATATGCGTCTGAGCTTGGAAATTGGTTTAATTTTATCGCTGGAGCAGGTTTAGTCCGCACAATTACAGGTTCGTCAGTCGCTGCAGTGACAACCTTATTAATTTGCAGAACTCTGCCATGGGCGTTGTTAATGCCTTTTGCAGGAACACTTGCGGACAGAGTTTCTCGTTGGAAATTGATGCTAGTTACCGATATTGTTCGGATATTTTTAGCATTAAGTTTTTTATTTATCGAAAATCCTGAAGATTTATGGATTGCCTATGTCGGTTCAGTTTTGATGTCAGTTGCGGCTTCGCTTTTTGATGGTGCAAAAAGTGCTGTAACTCCCAATTTAGTTGGAAAAGATGGATTACTTGCCGGCACAGCATTGATGTTTTCATCGAGGTTTTTACTGATGGCAGTTGGAAATGCACTTGGCGGAATTGCCGCTTCGTATTTTGGATACAAAGTCGCTTTTATAATAAATTCGCTCTCGTTTCTTGTTTCGGCTTATACAATTTGGTTAATTCCTGAAGCCGCAACTGCAAAAGAAGAAACAAAAAACCGAGTAAAAGAACCTTTTTTTAAAGAAATGTGGGAAGGTTTTCAGTTTATAAAAAACCGACCTTTTGTTTTTACAATTGTCTTGATGAATTTAATTTGGGCATTTGGCGGCGGTGCAATTCAACTTATTTTGGAGCGTCTCGGAGGAGTTGTTTATGCAGAAAAAGAACAATGGAGTGCAGATTTTGCCGTCGGTATGTTATGGGCAGCAAACGGTTTAGGGCTTGCAACCGGAATGTTTATAGCACATCGAATAGGAACTTGGATTGAGAAAAGAGGACTAACGAGTGCGTTTATTGGTTGGTCGCTGATTATTCAAGGTGTTTTATTTGCTATTGCTGGAATTATGCCAACATTATGGCTTTCGTGTTTGATATTTTTTATCTCGAGGGTTGTAATTGGCGTTGAATATGCAATGCAAGAAACGCTTTTCCAACATGCTTTGCCTGATTACATTCGTGGAAGAATCTCAACGCTTGATCGAGGTCTGGAAATTACCGTTTTCAGTTTGTCATTATATTTATCAGGCTTATCTCTATTCTATATTTCACCTGAAATGCTAACAATTATTTCCGGTGTATTGACAGCATTTGCCGCGTTAATCTGGTTTTTTAGAAGCTCAAAAGGCGATTTAGAATTAACTGTAAAATAACCTACATAATTTGGAAATATTTTTTTCTTTCTTTGAGTTTATTAAAATTTAGCCAATAAATTGTAATTAAAACCTTAGTGCCGCACTTTCCAGTCTCTCGGAAATCCTGCAGTATTTTGTTTTGGCGAATCTTTCCAACCACCCGACATCATTGCCACAGCATACAAGATTCCGCCATTTCGGACAGATAATTGGGACGATCCGACGAAAGGTAAACGATTAATATAAATTAAGCCGTAATCATAACTGCTTTAACGCCAGTAAGTTCTGAGAAATCTTTGGTGTAAATAGTATCAACTTTACGGATTTTATTAATAGTTTCGACAATGTCTTGAGTAGAAATAAATCCATCTTCTACATGTGCGATTGCCCAATTTGGAATATGCGAAGCTGTTCGCAAAATATCTTCAGTGAGTTTGATATATTGCGAGCGGCTTTTTATTTTTGATCCGAGTTTGCCGGTCTGTTCTGTATCGAGAATTTCCCAAAAATCATCACTTTCACGAATCCATTCTTCACGCCACGCGGCTTTACCGAGAGATTCTTTAAAACTCATTCCTTGTGCTTGCGGAAGTCGCAAAAACATTAAATCTGAGTAGTTTTCGGCAAGAAAATCGTAAGCCGTTTTATTTGAACAAGGATTATTTTGACCATTATTAATTGGCTCAAGCTGATTGCTCCAAAGTCTAGTAAAAACGCTTGAAAGTGGTTGACGAAGTTCCATAGTTTCCGCGTCAAATGACAATAAATAATCGCCTACAGCCATTCCAATTGATAACGCAATCGCTTTTGCAATTGGCGAATCGAGTTTTTCGATATTGCTTCTGAGATTATCAAACCACCACGAGTCAGTTTCATTAAACCATTTTCGCAATGCCGGATTTTGCAATCGAAAATTTGGAACATAAACGTCTTCAAGGACAATTTTTACATGAGCTTCACTAAGTTTTTCGCTGTTATTTTGAATATTAGCAATCGCGTTTGTCCAAGACCAAATAGCGGTATCATTTGAAGAAATTCGAATGTTCCAACGTTTTAAATTTGTGGCTAAAGTTGAATCACCGGTGTATGGAAAAGCGATGGATTTAAATTTTAAGCGTCGCAAAACATTTAATTCAAATGCCAGCCAGCTTCGCGGGTTAACGTTTTTATTGTTCAACATATTAGTCTTCTGCGGCAAAAGAATCTAGTTCTTTTAAATCTTCAAGTGAAATAAACGCCATCACAACTTTCGGGTCAAATTCAATGCCTGACCATTCAATAAGATAGCGTTTTGCCTCAGATTCGGAAATAGCTTGTGAATAAGGACGCGAATCAGTAAGTGCACAATAAGTATCAACTGTTCGCAAAATTCTTGCTGAAAGTGGAATTTGTTCGCCGTTTAACCCATCTGGATAACCAGCTCCATTCCACCATTCGTGGTGCCAACGGACAAGCAATTGAACTGCTCGATCTAAACCTCTTTTTGCCGATTCTTGCTCGCCAATAACCGGATGACGCTGCATATCAATTCGTTCGCCGTCATTTAGAACACGGTTTACTTGCAAATAGCTACGATTCATAACAACTTCGCCGATGTCGTGAACTAGCGTTGCTTGACGAAGCGTAAAACGATCGTGAGATGAAAGATTAAATTTTTGGGCAATTGCTTCAACTAAAACTACCATTCGCTCAGCATGCGGATGCTGATAACCTTCAAAATCATCAATCAAAGCAGCGATTTTTAATAAACGTTCGTCTGCTTTGTATTCATTTGTCTCATTTTTAGACATATTTTTTCGTTAAATTCTGTTGCCTATTTTGCAACTATTTTACAATCTTGTCGAGTAACGACCGAGCTTCCTTATTATCAGGATAGGCAGCAATAAAACGTGTGAGTTCGCCATCTGCTCGTTTCATCAATCCAACTTCGATGTAAAACTCAATCAACATAATCTTGAAACTTACGTTTTCAGGCTCAAGTTTAATTGCGGCTTGCATTTCATGTTCTGCTTGATGACGAAATTTTTTGTTGCTCATTAAAGATTTGCCGTAATATGCGTGGTATCTTGCAACCGTATCGTCTAAATTTACGGCATTTGCTAAAAATGCGACTGCTTTTTCTTCTTCTTGAGACATTAAAAGGTCAAAACCTTTATTAAAATAATTTTTTGCAAGTTGAATTTTATCAACCATTCCGGGCTTGACAGGTTCAGTTGAAGGTTTTTCGCCATTTTTCAGATTTTCTGTCGCTTCTTCTGCCGCAATTTCAGCGTTTTCACGACGACGTCGCAGTCTGAAGTCATAAAGTTCGCGTGAATCTTGACGTTTTAAAGTGTCATAAGCCTGAGCAATATTGGTGAAAGCATTTTGAATTCGTTTTTTTAATGCGTCTTCTTCGTTATGAAATTTATCAGGATGAAAGAGTTTTGCCATCTGAAAATAGACTTTTTTAATATCACTCAAATCAGCTTTTTCAGTTAAACCTAAAGTAGAATAATGGTCAGCAGAGCCTTCAACTAATTTGAGATAATTGTCCATTGAAAGATCTTCAGAAAGTAAGTTCTCTTCATTATTTTCTGTCAAAATTTCAGGTTCAATTTTATTATCTTCAACTTTTGTTTCAATTAAAACTTTTTGAATAGGTTTTTCAGAAATTTGAAAATTAGAAGATTTGAAACGTTCAATCAGGTCGTCTGTAAATATAGATTTAAAATTTGTCCGACTTACTAAACCGCTAACCCAAAGTGTATAAAGACTTTGTGAAATCATATTTGCCGGCATTCCGCATACTCTTGTCAAATAATCAACTGAAGCAAATTCATCAATCCGCGAAAGAATAAATTCTTCTTGCGGATTTAATTTAAAATAAACAGCAGATTTACGATTATTTGAAAATACTTCTTGAGTTATGTCGATTTTGTTTTGAGCTTCTTCTAAACTTAATTTTCTTGAGTGGTGAATGAACATTTCATTCATTTCAACCGAAAAGCCAATGTCAGCTTTTGCACGAGCAAATGGACTATAAACCCATTCGCCTTCAGACAAATCGAGTGCCATGGTCAAAATATCTTTAAGTTGGTAAGAAAATATTGCATCAAGGTCATTTTTTGCCAATAAGTTTTTTTCAATTAATTTGTGAGCTAAATCATGATCGTTTGCAAACGGCTGGCATTGTCCGATTTGCTCGCGACTAATTTCTCCAGTTCCGATTAATAATTCTGACAAACGATGTCGCAAAGAATTGGACGCAGCCAAAACAACAGAGCCTTCGCGAAGATAAATAATCGCTTTAAACTGTTGACTTGAAAGACGAAAAGAGCCGTTCAGTGACGCAAGAGAACTTTCTGTCAATAATTCGACAAGTGAATGCTCTGATAAATTTCCTGTAATTTCGAGAGTTTCTTTTGGTTGCATGAGACTTGATTTAGATGAAAGACGAACGCTTTCATTTAAATTATATCAAATCTCAATTATAAATGTGAACAATTATTATCGACTGAATAAATTACATTTGCTCTATCAATTACCAAGCAATCGGAAAAATTCCCGATTTTCTTGCCTTGTCCACATCTACAAATTTATATTGCGGATTGCCTTCATTAATTTTTGCCATACTTTCCGAAAAAGTTTTGTTTCCTGCCGAAACAGCATTTAAAAATCCTTGAATTGAAGCCTTTATTTTTGAATCAGCATCTGGAAATTTATCAAAATCGACATTGCCCATCATTGTTGTTTCAATTCCACGCCAATCGCCATTTCCGGTGGCATCAAAAACAAGAAAACAATGACCGGGAATTAAGACAAGTCCGACTTTAATGCCGATTTTTTTCAATATTGAAGCAATTAAAACTGTTCCGTCAACACAATTTGCTTGAGAAGCATTAATTGATTCTTCAAATAATCTGACATATTGGCTAAAAACTTTGTCGGTTGTTCCACTTCCGGAAGTATTTGTAATGCTGCTATATTTAAAACCACGTTTTTGCAAAACATACCAAATAGCAAATACTTGGTTGATAACTTGTTCAGGTTTTCCTTGATAACCAATAAAAGAATCAATCAATTTTGATTGCAAAGCCTCCTTCAAAATTAGGTCAATCCATTCGTGATCTTCATTTACATAAGCAGCAAAAAGAGAACTCGTATTTGCCCAACGATTTTCGTCTAACTGATAGCTATAAGCATAAACAGCTTCATTAATAGAGCGAATTCTGACAACTAAAGTTTTCTTTTCAACTATTTTTCCATTGAGAAAAAGCGTAAACGTTGCATTTGCAGGAGAAGCCTTTTTTTGACGTTTAAGTGCATCCCAATTCCAAATTAGTTTTGGATAAATTTGGTAAAACTTATTTTGTTCTGCAAGCGTTGCTTCAAATTCCTGATATTTTAAAATTGAATCAACCTCAATTGCTATTTTTATTTTAGTGTTCGGTGCGGAATTAAGAATATACATTCCAATTTTTCCTTGTGCATCGCCAATTACGCCTGAAACCGAACTTTCAATAATTGGTTGAGTCGCAGTTGCTAAGAAAAATGAAGGAAAAATTTGATTATTCATTTCAACAACCGGCGTCCATTTAACACCGTTTGAGTTTGGTTCAAGATTTGGCGGTGGATTGTAAGTTGGTGTCGGAGCAGGAGTTGGAGCGACATTTGGAATTGCTTTTCCTTGCAATATTTCAGGAACATCATCATATTTTAATCCAACGTGAGACGCTAAATTCTTCCAGTTGCCATCTGTTAAAGGATAATAGACATAAGCTAGATCAATCCGAATACCATTAACCAAAACTGTCCACAAAGTAGCTTCATCGCTTTGTGCAGCAATTACTGTAATAATTTGTTCATCTTTTACAACGCTATTTTGGCACGGAGCACAAAAATGTCGAAGTCTTTTGGTTATATTTAAAACTGAAACTGCCGAATCAGCTTGTGATTTCGTTACATACATTGCTACATCTGCAAATACAGATGAAACCAAAACGAAGCAAAAAAATGCAACTAAAACACTCTTTCTTAATAAAACTTTAGTCATAATCGTTATTTTATTCTTATTAAAACACTTTCACTTAATTCCAAATTCTCTTTATTGTTACCAAATAAGGTCTTTCAATTTCACCGTTCCGCTCATATTCAAAAAAAGCAGTTTACAACCATCGCAATTAAAATACTCCAAATTTACCAAGCCTATTATATCAACCGTTCCCTCAAGCGGATTATTTTCAAGATTTACCCGTTTCAAAGCTGGTGCTTTTCGCAGGTTTACTGAGGTTAGTTTGCTGTTTTGACATTCCACAAGTTCCAGTTTGTTTAATCCGCTGAGATCAAGCGAACTCAAAGCACTGTTGGTGCATTTTAGTTCGACCAGATTTATCATTCCTGATAAATTCACACTTTTAACCAATGTGCGACTAAAGTCACCGTATGCCGGAAAATATAAGTGTTCTAGATTGGTCAAACCCATAACGTTTAATTCCGCCAACGGATTTGCAGTTACATATAGATACTTCAGATTTTTAAGTTTTGAAACATCAAGCGTAATAATTCTGTTGTCCACCAGATTTAATTCGGTGAGATTGGTAAAACTGTTGATACCTTCCATATTAACGATGCCGAGACTGTTAATATTCAAAACTGTTACTTTTTTTGCTTCGGCGAGCTGAATTTGTTCATCGTCGTTCGTGTCGTGTCCCAATGAAATAATGGCTTCTTTCAGTTTTTTGTCCGGAATTCGGACAACTTGGGCAAAAGAAATAATTGGTAAAAATAATAATAAAGTTAAAAATATAGCTTTCATAAATAAATTCTCCTAGTTCCCAAATATGCTGACATATTTCTTTTTCAAGATAATATTTGCAGTTTCACCGTCTGTTTTGATTTCAACCACGCCGGAAACTTCTGGACCGCCGACACCGCTTGGAAAATAAACTACGGTTTCAAGATAGTATTTGCCGGGTGCCAAACCCAAGAAAATAAACTCGCCTTTCAACGAATAAACTTTCGATAAAATTCTGAACGAATTAACTTCTCTTGAAATTGCCGCTATTCGCTTGCCCGCTTTATTCTTTTTCTGCAGTTCTAAATACTCAGCAAAATAAGGTGTTATCGGATAAAGCGAAACTACTTGCCCAACACGTGCATAAATAGGATCACCGATTTTCCGTTGAATCAAACCTGCTCTTTCTTCATAAAAAGCTATGCCTTTTATTTCAGATTTACCTGTGTTGAGCATATCTGCTGCGAGTTTGAAATCAAATGTGGTTTTCGGCAGCATTAATTCAATTTCTTTTTGAGCCTGTGCCGTATAAGTGCTGAATAGAATTCCGCAAAACATTAACGTTAAATTTATTTTTTTTCTCATATTTTCTTACTACTTGAATCTAAGTTTTTATTTAACGTAAAAAAGTATTAAAAACCGTAGATTACGACTTATCTTTATGTATCTCTTAATATTTTTCTAAATAACTTCCCGTAAGCGACTTTAGTGCCTTCTACTTTTTTCCCGCATTTGCGGCTGAAATAATGACCATCTGAACACAATCGTTCTTAATATCTTCAAAGTTTGAGCCGTAGCGTTCAACATAAACATCAACAAAAAGATTATTTCGGCTGAATATTAAACCTCGCATCACAGAATGCACGCTATACGCATTCCTATATGAAAATCCGGCTTTTTTCAGGTCTTTTCGGTAGCTTTCAAGATCAACGCAAATATCTTTCATATCAGCATTTTCTGTTTCATTATCAAACGAAAACCTTACTGTATCGGTAGTTTTATTTGCTGCCGACGGAAACGGATAAGCAGTTAAACCATAAATCCACGAAGAATCAGCAATCTTGCCCCAAAAGCCGTAATTGGTTCGATCTTCTTCGTTATAATTTACTTTAATTCCCATTTTGCGTTCGATGTTTTCAGGCGAAATATCATTGACGGTTTTAATTGTGTTGGCAAATTTCAGTACACGATTACTGAGTTCCTTTGCGGAAAACATCGGTGCGGAAGGTGCATCTATAGACTTTGTAAAAACTGTTCCGACAGCAATTATCGAAATATTTTCAGGTTTTTCGATAATTTCCAAAACATTGTCTTTTTGTTTGAATTTGAACACCAAAGTCGAATCTTCTTTCGGTAAATTGACCGTAACTACATCATTCTCAACCGTCCAATTACCTTTTGTTGTCGCCGCTCCTTTATATTCGTATGAATAAAACACAACTCCTTCGCTTTGAAATTTGAACATAAAATTGAACTTGTTTTCAGTGTCATTACCTTTGAAAATATATAATCCGCTAAGTTCGATTTCAATAGGTAAAGATTCGTTAAGTAAATTTGGTTTTTGAATTGTGTTTGCCTTATTTTGACCGAGAACATCTGACTTTATTCCAACAAACAGTATCAAAAGAAGAAAATGACTTATTAGATTTCGTGGTATTTTTATCTTCATAATTTTAAATGGGTTAATTTTTTATCCGAATCAGACGGTTTTTTGCCCAAAAATTTTCAATTAAACAAATGTTCAATCAATACACGAAAGTTAATTTTACTTAAACATTGTTGAAAAAGCTGCAAAAAAATTACTAAAGTTATGGGATAAAACTGCCAATAAAATACTTTTGCTTTTTATTGTTATCCAACCCCAAACATATCCGCCAAAACCTGTCTGAAGAAAAAGAATCGGCTCAAATTCTATCGAAAAGTCCTTGTCTAAAGTTAGAGCGTGCATAGATCCAAATAACATCGCAGTCAATAAAACGCTTGGGTTTCCTAAAAAGGCGATTTTCTCTTTTAATGTTGACATTAAAAGTCCGAGGAAAATACCTCGAAACATAATTTCTTCATCAATTCCCGGCATAGTTAATTGAAATGCAAGCCTTTGAATATTAAATTCGGAGTTTCCTGTCAGAGCAGCAATTGTGGTCGCAAGAATAACAATCAAAATTGCAGCAATAGACGATATTTTTATGTTTTCGCTATTTTGACGAAACGTAAAGTAGTTATTTTCGCTAAAGTATTTACGAAAAATTAAATAACAAATTACTCCAAATATAATTCCGTATATTTTTCCGTCCCAATTCCATCTGCTATCTATTAAATTTAGTGTGTCAAAAAACCTTGGTAAAACTAAAACAATTTGATAAAAAATATAGATAAAACCGAAGAAAAAAATCCTCAGATAGTCATCTTTCGTTCTCTTTTTCATTAGCAAAATCGCAAATGGAATTATGAAAATTACTTGTAAAACACCTTCTAATATATACCTTGTCATTTTTTCTGTAGTTTGTTCAAAAAATTAAGAACAATAAATCATCTTGCATTATCATCAAAAACTGAACAGTTGAATCCTTTTATAACCAACCAAATTGAGAGAATTAATTGATTTAATGCCATCGGAAGTAAAATCAAATTATGCAAAATATGATCAATTCCAAAAAGATTTAGCAACATTTCAGAAGCTCCTAAAATACATGCGAGTATTCCGGTTAACGTTATAATTAAGGTATTAACCTGTTTTTATAAAGCAAATAAATGAATAAAAGCGACGCAATAAAGCCGAATAAAATATCAATATTCTTCGAATATTTATCTTTGGTGACTAAAAAGTTAGAGAGTTTTAGTGCTCTTAAACTTTAAATGTTGAAGTCTTAGATATTTCAAAATAATAATTAACAAGACTTTGTTCAACTAATTTCGACTTTTTCTATTTAGCCTATGTTTATTTACCAGTTTCTTTGTGGTTTTCGTTGGTTGAAATTACTAACAGCGACATAATTAAAATAAAACTATATTCGCTGCCGCCTGTGCCATGTTCACCGACAAACCAGCCTAAACTCGCGTGAATTAGGACAATCCCGACAATCAACATCAAGATAAATCCGACGGAAATTACTCTCGGAAAATAGCCAAAAGCAAGTAATAAGCCGCCGATAAGTTCAAAAGATGTGATTCCCAAAACCCAACTTGTGCCATAAATAAATCCCTTACTTTCCATAAATCCGCCAAATTGCTCAATTGTCGAATTGGCAATTCGCGTTATTGAATGTGTTAAAAAAATAAAAGCAACCGAAATTCTTAACAAAATAATTGATTGTTTTGCTGATATAAAAAGTCTGTTTCTCATCTTATAAACTTATCTTAATTCTGAATCTTTTAATTTTGGCGTTAAGTGTTGTTAGTTTTAATCCTAAAAGATTTGCAGCTTTGGTTTGATTTCCGTTTGAACATGCAAGAGCATTTTTAATTAGATTTAATTCAAATCGCTCAACTTCATCAGCGAGCGAAATTTTGTTTTCGACATTCGAAATTGCCGGATTTTCAGTAATTACGTTAGACAAAACGTTAACTTCTCTTGCCAGCAAATCGCAGATTGACTTCAGAGATTGCAGATTGTAGTTTGCAAGTGTTTCGGTAATTTTATTTGTTTGAAAAGGAAAATCATTCATAAAAATATATTGCTAAGTCTGATAAAAACATACTTCAAAAAGTTTTTTTGCAATATAAATTTGTGATGGAAAGGTTATATATTGTGTTAAATATGACATTGTGAGATTTGAATCTATTATGTTTCAAATAATGTGGCTGTTTTTTACAAAAAATGATTTTTGCGGTTTCTGTTTAATTTTACAAAGGTAATTACATCGTTCATCACACAATATACGTCTTTTATCACATACGCTTTCAATGTATGTTTTTTTGCTTTAATCTCTTAATTTGATTAGCTTTATTAGGTAAATTGCATTTGCAACCCATCCACGAAAATTAATTTACGACGATTTTAAGTAGCAAATGTGAATCTAAAGATTATAAATGACAGAAATTTCAAAACAGACTTCAGAATTTCGGGCAAATATCAAAAAAATGCTTATCGCCATTGCTATCTGGACGGTTTTGGGACTTTCGTTTGGTTCAGAATCTTACTTGAGAAACTATCGTGCAGGTAGGATTTTGTCGGTTCATTACTTCATCATCGAGTTTTTAACCGAGTTTTATCTTTACGCATTATTTTCGCTATTAGTCTTTAAAATAGGCAAAAAATTTCCGCTCGATTTCAAACATTCATACAAAAATTTTATCCGCAGTTGCAGCATTCATTTGCCTGCAAGCGTAGTTTTTTCGTTTATAAATGTTTTTTTAAGTAATTTTATTGCCTGGACTTGGGAAGATATTTGTCAAGATTGTCTAACGCTGAATATGATGCTTGATCCACATTTTCTCCATCGCGGAGTTATCGTTTACTGGGGAATTATCATTGTTGGTCAAGGGCTTGAATATTATCGGGATTTGAACGACGAAAAAGTCCGCGTTGCACAACTTTCTGCACAACTTTCTGATGCACAATTAACCGCTTTGAAAATGCAAATTCATCCACATTTTCTTTTTAATACATTGAATTCAATTGCAACTTTAATCCATGAAGATGCCGAAGCTGCAGATTTAATGCTGACCAGATTGAGCGATTTTCTCCGAATGACTTTAAAAAATTCGGGTGAATCAATAGTTTTACTCGAAAAAGAATTAGATTTTGTAAAAACTTATTTAGATATTGAAAAAGTTAGATTTGAAGAAAGATTAACTGTCGAAATAATAGCTGATGAATCAATTCTATCGGTCAAAGTTCCTAATTTGATTCTCCAACCTCTTGTAGAAAACTCAATTAAACACGGACTTTCAAATAAAATAAGTAAAGGTTTTTTAAGAATTTCGGCTCAAAATTATGAAAATCGTTTGTTAATTGAAATCGAAGATAATGGACAAGGTTTAAAAGGTTTTCAGTTTGATAAAGATGCAACAAACGGTCTAGGTTTAACAAATACTTACGCACGACTCCAACAAATTTACGGTAATAATTTTTCGTTTACGATTAGCGGAAATGAAACTGGAACTTTGGTTAAACTTGATTTGCCTTGCGAGATTTAGATTTTTATGAATATCAAACTAAAGATTTTAATTGTCGATGATGAGTCGTTAGCAAGACGGCGAATTAGCAGAATGTTGAAAAATGAGCCACGAGTTGAATCAATCAACGAAGCTGAAAATGGCGATGTTGCATTAATAAAAGTTTCAGAAAATTCGCCGGATATTATCTTTCTCGATGTTCAAATGCCAGGCTGCAATGGCTTCCAATTTCTCGAAAATCTCCGCAAAACTCAGTCTAAACAGATGCCTGTAATAGTTTTTGTTACTGCATTTGATAAATATGCGTTGCAGGCATTCGATTATTACGCGACTGATTATTTGTTAAAACCTTTTGCTCGTTGGCGTTTTGAAGAAAGTTTTAACTTAGCTGTAAGTCGCGTTTCTTCCGCGGACAAAGAAACTTACGGTGAAAAAATATTTCAACTAATAGAAAGTTTACAGACTGAAACGAGTTATCTCGAATGGGTTTCAGTTAACAAAAACGATAAAATTACGCTCTTTAAGATTGAAGAAATTCGTTGGGTTGAGGCACAAGGCAACTATGCAATGTTAAATCTTGGGAGCTTAAATCATCTTTTACGTGAAAAAATGGACGCTTTGGAGAAAAAACTTAATCCCGCGAAATTTATCCGAATTCATCGTTCCGCAATTATTAATGTTGATTTTATTAAGGAAATTCAAGTTTGGGGAAGAGGCGAGCAAAAAATTGTGATGCCAAACGGTAAAATATTTTCTGTCAGCAAAACCTATCGAACCGGATTCGATAACTTTCTCAAAACAAAGGTTTTATAGTTTACAGAGTTTTATTAAAAACAAACTCTGTAAACTTTTACGAATCAAACTGACCTAGAAAATAAATCTAAATCCAAATCTAACACTTCTCGGTGTTTGAAAAGCAGAAGGCTTTTTGTAACGTGAATTTAAATTGCCGGGCAAATTATCTAAATCTGTTAGCAACGAACCGATTCTGCCGTTTAATACATTGTTAAGTGCTTGTGTTAAAAGCGTGTTTACCGGTAACGGAGCAATGCAACCTGCGGGACGAATTCCGTCCGGGTCATAACAAGGATCGATGTCTGAACCAGAAAGTCCATTAACATTCAAATATTTCGTTGCATTTAAAGCAATAACTCCATTTTGATTAAAGACGTTGATAAAATTAACATCAAAAGCCAATTTGAAACGATTGTCGGTTCCAAATTTGTATTTGTGCGAAATACTAAAATCAGACGAAGAAAACCTTGGCGATCTGCCTAAATCTCCACGCTTTGAAAGCACGACAGTTGTTTGGACAATTCCGATAAAAGTTGTTTGTGGAGTTCCTGATTGAACAGTTGTAAAAAATGAAAAATCAGTTACATGAGCAGCATTTTTGAACCAATCAAACGAATATCCGCCATACGCTTTGAAAGAATGTGGTCGGTCAGTTGCAAGCAAACCGTTGTCTGGCTCACCAAGTGCATTAAATCCGTTATTAACGTAATCGAAAAACCTGTTTACTCCCGGAGAAGTTCGCCCAACCCCATTAACTATTTCATCAGAACTTGCCAAACCTGAATAATTTCCTTTTAAACGACTATATGTGTAGTTTGCACTAAAGAAATAATTGTCTGAAAGCCGTTTATTTAGAACGATTTCAAGTCCGCGATATAAGCGTTGCGACTCAATTTGTTTTGCATAACCAGCAGCTTGTCTCTGTTTGAATGCAAATCCTTTTGCCGGATTTCCGATAATGTAAGATTCTGCCTCAAAAGCACCAAGATTAGCTTGATCTTCAATTGCTTCTTCAACATTTTTGCGTGTAAATCTTGCAGAAATTACAAATAGCTTTGATAACTCACGTTCAAATCCAAATGTAATTTCACTTTGTGTAAATGGTTTTAGGTCTGGATCAACTCCGCCAATTGGCAAACCTAACGCTGTAAATTGTGCCGGAGTTATGTTTGAAGGGATGCGGAAATCTTGTTGTAAAATACTCAATCCGCCGCGGAGAGAAGGATTTCCGCCGCCAATTGGGTCAGTAAAACTTCCAATAATCCGGCTTGGAGTGTAATAATCAAAACGCGGATTTGTTGATAAAATCGGAAAATAATCTCTGCGGAAAAAGTCTCCGCCGAATGAACCTCTCGGAAGATCAAATTTGAGACGATCATAAAAAAGCCCAAAACTTCCAAAAATTCTAGTTTTTCCGTCACCAAATGGATCATAAGAAACACCAAGACGTGGTGCAATTTTCTTTCCCCAATCAAAACTGATTGGTTGTCCGCCCGTTCCATTGGTGTTAAATGCAGGTAAATCTTCTTTTTCAGCTCTAATTCCGAGATTTAAGCTAAGATTTTTTATCGGTTGCCATTTATCTTGAAAATAAATTCCTTGATATTTGTTACTCGCAACACCTTGTGTCCCAAATCGCGTCATTCTTCCAACGCCGATGCAGTTTGCAATTGTGGCACAAGAACCGCCAACACCATAAAAATCAAAATCTCTACCGTATTGCAAAGTCACAATTCCAGTAGATTTGAAACCTTGCGAAACATCATTTTTAATTGTTCCGTATTCGTATCCGCCTTTGAAATTATGCGAACCGCCAAAATTTAAAAAATATGAAAAGTCAGCGTTGAATGTATTTCTAATTGAAACATCGCGGAGCAAAGTAGAATTATTCAGATTGTTTTGGAAAAGTCTGGCACATCCTGCGGAACCGCTTGTGTAAGCGACCGAAGATGATAAACCGGCACATTGGAAACGAGTTTCACTAGGAACTGCATAAGATCCAACGCCTCTTTGGTTTAAAAATCCACGACCATAACGAACTGATAAAACTGATTTTCCGGTTGGAGTCCAAGTAGCTTGACTCGTAAATGTATTGGCGTTTATTCGTCCGCCTTGCAATGCAGCTAATGAAGGACCGGAAAATGTTGTTCCTCCTATAACTTGCGAAGAAGGTGTTCCGCCAACTGAAATCGGTGCTAATGGAAAAAATCCTTCAGTAACTGTAGGATTCCATAAAAAAGATGCGAACAGACGAATATTATCAGTCGGTGATGAATCTATTCTCCCAAAAGCATAATTGAAAGTGTTTTTATCTTCGTATCTGTCAACATTACTGAAGTTCGGATTAATAACCAAATTTGTTGGGTCAGAATTATAATAACGAACATCGCGTGTTCTCGAAAATATCTGCGGCGAGTAACTTCCTAAAGCCCAAAGACGTTTTTTGACAATTGCTCCGCCGATTGTCGCATTCGGGTAACTATTTACTCCGCCATCTCTTGGTTGTTGAATTGAAAACAACTTTTGTGTTGTTGCACTCGATTGAAAAACTCCGGTGGCACTTGTTCCTTGTGCCTGAAACTTACTAATGTCAAATTGTGTTCCAAATTCGCCCGACCAACGGTCTGAACCACCTTTTGTGCTAACCACAATTACGCCACCACTTGCTCCGCCATGTTCAGCTTCAAATCCGCTAGTTTTGATCTGAACTTCTTGAACAAGACTAGACGGAATGCTATTTGTCAGATTCAAAGTTCCAGTTCGAAAATTTGTGACATCTTGTCCGTCAATAACAAATGAATTTTCAGAACCGCTTGCTCCATCAACCTGAAATTGTCCCGAAAGTGGTTCAGGTCTGGTTGCCGGAGAAACTTTCAAAATTGAACTAAAATTTACACCTTTTGGCAAAGTGTCAATCAGCTTTGATGTAATATTTGTTTGAATTTTGCTATCTGTTGAATCAACACTAATTCCTGTTGGATCAGAGATGACATCAACATTAACTGTTTGTTTTCCTACAGTTAATTCAATCGTTGTTGTAGTAATTTTTTCTACTGCAACTGACACATTGATTGATTTTTCACCAAAACCAGCCGTTGCTAAAACAGTTAAATTGTAATCGCCCGGCGGAACTTGTTGAACCTTAAAAACTCCGTTTTCATCAGATTGGACGGTTCTATTAAAACCAACGTTTATTCCTTTTACTAAGACGTTGACATTTGGAATGACAGCACCTTGCGAATCTTTGATTGTTCCTTCAATTGTTCCGCCTGTTTGTTGGCTGAAAGCAGTTGCAGAAATAAGCAGCAAAATACTGAGCGAAGCTAAAAGTAGCTTAAATCTCCGATACATATACAAACTCCTTTGATATATACTTGGAGAGTTGAACAGACGCAAAACCTGCTAGTAACAAGTCTTGCCTTTTTTCAACATAACCAAGGTTGATGATTTGACCTTAAAAGGCTGTTTGACCGTGTTATTTGAAAAAATTGTGCATTGGTCAAACAGTCTCGTTTAAATATCCAATTTGTTGATAATTATCTATTATATTGAATATTATGAAGATTTCGTTCAATCTTCTTAGTATCTTGAAATGCAACCGCTGTGCCTTTTTATGAAAAAAAAAGTTGTCGAATAAAAGTTTAGGTTTGGTAAAAAGCGTTTTTTCAGTTACTTCTGATTTTTGGATTTTTATTTATGATTAGATTGAATTTTCTGAGGTAAATAATGATTGCAATATCCAATGTTTTGCAGGCAAACTCTTATATATTGGAGATAAATTAAAGTCTTGAAAGGCAGAAGATTAGTTTACTATGTGTCCTCAGAGATTTTACAATTTTTAAAAATTACTCAGTTTCAACCGTTTCTCTTTTACTTTTAAGACTTTTGGAAAACTAAAGAAAAAATGTTTTAATTTGAATTCAATATGAGTATCGAAATTGAAATTAGAGAATGTGTTTCACTTGCAGATTTGTCTGCTTGTGTTGATTTGCAACGTGAAGTTTTTGCTTTGCCGGAAATTGAAATTTCGCCGGTTCGGCATTTTATTGTCACGAAAAACGCAGGTGGCTTTACGCTTGGAGCTTATGTTGCAGGCGAATTAATCGGATTCGTTTTGAGCGTTCCGGCATTTATTCGTGGCGAAAAAGCATTTTATTCGCATATGACTGCGGTTAAACAGACGTTCCAAAGTCATGGGATTGGAGCAAAACTTAAATGGTCGCAACGAGATTTTGCACTTAAAGTTGGAATAAACTACATCAAATGGACTTTTCAGCCTGTTCAGGCGAGAAACGCACATTTTAATCTAAACCGTTTAGGTGCAACAATTAAACACTACGAACCAAATTTTTACGGCACAGATTATTCGACCTTACATACTGATGGTGGAAAACTGGGACTTGATAGTGATCGGCTTTTTGCGGAATGGAATCTGGAAAATGAAAAAGTTGCAGCACTTTCAAAAAATGAAAAATATATTGATACTGAAGCAGAAAAAAGTCGTATAACAATACCGGCTAACTGGAATGAGTTGGTAAAAAGTGATTTACCCAAGGCGATTGACGAACAAAATCGTGTGAAATCTGAATTTGTAACTGCGTTCGCTGATGGTCTAATTTGCAAAGCATTCGAACGCGAAACAAGTAGTTATATTTTGTATTAAGGAATTATTTTATGAAAACTGAAGAATTTGTTGCGAAACTTGCAACGCTTAATCCGCCGATTGCAGTTGAAAAATACGACGATAATGAAGATTTTGGCGATCAACTTGTAAATCTCGTTATGAATTATGACATCAGCGATGTTGAATTGGGTGACGTTGGTTTTGCTGAAGAAGCTTTGGGTGATGATGACACCTATGAAATCGGAATGTTTGAAGAAAAATTTCTGATTATTGATCGAAATACCGGCGAAATTCGTGTTGAAGAAGACGATGATGAAGGAACAATAATCTATTCTTGTGCTGAAAATAGTGAAAAATTTCTTGATGCTACTTGGGAAGTTGTCCAATATCTTTCAAAACAACTTGACGAAACTCTCGACGATTCAACTCTCGATGATCACGAAGAAGTTGCTATGAAATGTGCAAAAATCGCCGGAAGTGAAGAATATTTTGCATTTTACGTTGATTGGTTAAATTGTTATGAAACTTAATATTTTCGAAATTGATACTGATATTCGTATCGCCAAAACACTTTCGTCCGAATTCTACACGGACGAAAGTTTTTTTGTTGAATCTCAAGAGAAAATCTTTTCAAAGACTTGGCAATATGTTTCAACAATCGATGAAATCAAGAACCTCAAGCCTTTCAACATTTTTGACACGCCTTTGGTAATCGCAAAAGATGGTGAAAAGATCAATTGTTTTTCTAATGTTTGCACACATCGCGGAGCAATGTTGGTCGAAAATAATTGCAATGCCAATGGAATTCGTTGTCGGTATCATGGTCGCAGATTTAATTTGAACGGCAAGTTTTTATCAATGCCTGAATTTGAAAACGTCAAAGATTTTCCGTCTGAAAGCGATAATCTGACACACGTTTCACACAGTTTATGGAATCAATTTATTTTCGCAGCGTTAAACTCTGTTTCGCCTTTGGAAGATTTTACAATCGAAATGACTAAGCGTGTTAAATCGTTGGAAAACTATAAACTTACGGCGACAAAAAATTACGAAGTGAACGCACACTGGGCATTATATTGTGAAAATTATCTTGAAGGTTTTCACGTTCCGTTTGTTCATCCGGCGTTGAATAATGAGATTGATTACGGCACTTATACGACCGAACTTTTTCGATATTCTAATCTGCAAACTGCTTATGACAATGCAGGCGAACTTGCGGCACTTCATTTTTTTATCTTTCCGAATATGATGTTTAATTTTTATCCGTGGGGATTATCTCTGAACATTGTCCGACCAATAAACCCAAAGAAAACAATAATTAGCTATTACACATTTGTCTCGGACGAATCAAAGTTCGGCAAAGGTGCCGGCGGAGATTTAGAAACTGTCGAACTTGAAGATCAGGCAATTGTCGAGTCTGTCCAACGCGGAATTCGCTCACTCCTTTATGATTCGGGTAGATATTCGCCAACACGCGAGCAGGGAACTCATCATTTTCATCGTCTTATTTGCGAATTTATGGTGTAAATTATTTGAAAAGTATTTGAATATTTCCCGTCAGATTTCCTGTTACACGTTCAAATTCTGCAATTACTTTATTTATTTCTAATCTAACTTGAACTTCTGCAGCTTTTGCCGAAGTCAGATTTTTTTGCTTTTCAAGAAATATAAAAAGCGAACCGCTTGCATAACCCTTGTTGTATTTTCGTTCCTCACTTTCAAATTCTTTTTCGGTGGCTTCGCGTGAGTTTTTTACAGATTGCAGACGTAACTTCAATGTTTGCAATGATTGAACTGCATTACGAACTTCCGTAGTAATATTCTGCGAAGTCAGACGTTTCTCTAATTCGAGCTTTTCTGATTCAACCAAATTTTTTCTTAGTTCGGCTTTTGCACGGTTATTTTCGAGCGGGAAATTTATCGTAATTCCAACTTCAAAGGTATTAAAATCTTGTCTGAAAAGGTTTCCGAACGATTTGCCCAAACCGCCGTTTAGATTAGTAGAAATGATATTTGGCTTTTTACAAGCACATTTTATTGCACGTCGGCTCGATGAAATAGCGATTTCCGTAAAATTTTGGGGTCGCGGAGATTTTTCTGCACGTTCGCCCGAAAAACCTGATGATGAACTCGGTGGTTTAGCAAAATTACTCAATGAAATGGCTTAGAAATTGCAGAGAGTCTTTATAATCAAACAAGATTTAGCAATGTCAGAAGAAAGAAATCGCATCGCCAGAGATTTACACGATTCGATAAAGCAGCAGATTTTCGGACTCGGAATGCAACTTGGAGCGGCAAAAGCATTGATCAAAACTAATCCTGAGGCAACCGAACATCGTTTGAACGAAGCTGAAAATTTGTTGAAACAAGTGCAAGCGGAATTAGTAGATTTGATTCGCGAACTTCGCCCGCAACAAGATGAAGATTTAACTGAATGGCTTGAAAATTATTTACAAGATTGGTCGAGAAAAAATTCTATTTCTGCTGATTTTTTTACTGATGATAATCTAAAGATCTCGCAAACTACTGAAAACAAATTATTTAGAATCGCCCAAGAAGCCTTGGCAAACATAGCGAAACACAGCAAAGCGGACAAAGTTTTGATCGAATTAAAGAAAGTTAAAACTGAAATACGTTTTTTAATTTCAGATAACGGCATCGGATTTGATCTGAAGAATTTGCAAAAAGGAATCGGCTTAGAAACCATGCGTGAGCGTGCCGAATCATTAAATAAAGGTTTATTTTTAATTGAGAGTGAGAATAAAAGAGGTGTAAAAATCAAAGTTGGTTTTCAAGTTTGAGGAAAAACTATGTCCGAAAAAATTACAGTTTTAATTACGGACGATCATTCCGTTGTTCGACAAGGCGTTCGAGTTTTTCTTGAAACTCAGCCAGAAATCGAGGTTTTGGGCGAAGCCGATTCGGGACGGCAATCAGTCGAAATGTGTCTGCAACTTGCTCCCGATGTTGTTTTGCTCGATTTGCTGATGCCAAAAATGAACGGCGTTGAGGCAACACGGCAAATAAAACAAGTTTCGCCGCGTTCGAATATCGTAATTTTAACTTCGTATCACGACGACGAATTTATCGTTCCGGCAATAAAGGCTGGAGCTTTATCGTATTTATTGAAAGACGTTAGCCCAACCGAATTGATTGCAGCAGTAAAAAAAGCAAGTATTGGCGAAGCAGTTTTGCATCCGCAAGTTGCTCAAAAATTGATGAAAAATTTGCGTGAAACCAGCGAAAATCAAATAGTCGAAGAATTGAGCAAACGCGAACTCGAAGTTTTGCAACTGGTCGCCGAAGGTCTCACAAACCTCGAAATCGGTGAACGGCTTTATATCTCTGACAAAACCGTTAAATCTCACGTTAGTAATATTTTAGGCAAACTTCATTTGGCAAACAGAACCCAAGCAGCGGTTTATGCTTGGCGAAATAAGGTTGTCAGTTAAATTTAAAAGCGGACTTTTATAAAAAAATTCAGACGAGAACTCATCATTTTTATCGTTGGTTTGTGTATTTATGACACAACTTTTTGACGACTGATACCTTAAGAAGTTTTCTTAATTTCCACTAATCTGTTTTGATAAAATTTCGCTTCGATCTGATTGCCGTTTTTTTCACAAAGTTGGATTAACTTTTTACAATATTCTTTCATTTTCACTAATGCCTCAAGGTTATTCTCGTCAGTTTTGAAAACTTGATCGCAATTTTCCAAAGCCTTTTTTAGATTTTCATATCCTTCGCTCTCATTGCCATCGTGAAGAAAGATTTTAGAAAAAAGTTCATAAGTTAACGCAATATCAAAATTTGCTTCACGGTTTTTGGCATCATTCGCCTGCATTTTCTTTGCTAAAGCCATTGAGGTTTCGGCTAAAACTAAAGCCTCTTGTTTTCGGTTATTTCGGCTCAAAGTCTCAGCAAAACTACTGTGACTTGCAAATTGATTTCGCATTAAGTTTGGATCATTTGGAATAATTTGGGCGAGTTGCTCAATCGTTTTAAACATCTTTTCGTGATATGGCAGAGCCTTTTTGAAAAATGATTGATCACTCTCAGATAAATTATTCATTTCCGCATTTTCGCCTAACCAAAAGTAATCCGTTCCGATTCGTTGATTCGCTCGTGCCAACATCCGCAGAACTTCAGGATTATGAGACTCGGCTTTGTAAAGTTCGTCCACAAAAGTTAAGGCTTTTAAATGATATTCGAGTTTTTGTAAGAGTGAATCTTTGTTATCCAAGCCTCCAACCGAATCACCATAGCGAATATAAAGCATCGAAAGTTGAGAAAGGCGTTTTATATTTTGTGGTTCTATGGCAAAAGAATTCTCAATTATTTTTGCAGTTTTGTTTAGCAGATTCTGTTTTTCCGCAGCCGTTGCGGTTGTTCTTGCCATCAATGAAGCCATTGAATCGTAAGCCACTATCAAACTGTCTTTTGCGGAAATATCGTTTGGTTTTGCTGCGACCACTTTTTCCAAAAGATTTATTGCCTTTTGACAACTTGCTAATGCACCAGCTGTGTTTCCGGTGTTTGCCGCATAGAGTTTTCCCTGCACATCGCCAAGTTTGAGATAAGCAAGTGCGAGTTCGTGCTCCAAATCTGCGTCGTCTTCTGCGTCTTTCGCCAAATTATCAAGATAATCTGTTGCATCTTGGACGAGCATTTCGCGGACGGCGGTTGAACCGTTTAATTTTTCGATTTCGTCGTGATATTTGAATACGACCTTATTGGCGATTGTCCGGACTTCGGCGAATCGTTTTTCCGCGAGAATTTTTTGTTTTTCTGCCCGATACGTTTGCCACGAAGCTGCACTAATTCCGGCAAGTAATGATAAAAACACTAAACACGCAGCCGCAACGCCGATTCGATTTCGCTCGACGAATTTGCTGAAACGATATTGAAACGTATCTGGACGAGCCGAGATCGGAAGTCCAACCAAATGCCGTCGCAAATCTTCAGAAACTTGTTCGACTGATTGATAACGGCGTGCCGGTTCTTTTTGTAGGGCTTTCAGGATAATGGTGTCTAAATCGCCTTTCAATTTTGGATTTTGGTGTGCGGATTTTAGATTGTCGCTCGGTTTTGCCAGATTTGTTTGGGTAACAATATCTAAAATCTCCGCGTAAGTCTTTCCGTCTGTTTGGTATGGTTTCTCGCCCGTCAAAATTTCGTAAAAAATTATGCCGAGCGAATAAACATCGCTCAAAGTCGTCACCTTTTCACCACGAATTTGCTCTGGAGAAGCATATTGCGGAGTCATCATCCCGAGCTGCGTTGCGGTTCCAAGTTCTTTAGAATCAATGTTTAAAACCTTTGCAATTCCGAAATCAAGTAATTTTGGAATACGCTCTTTGGTGACAATAATATTCGACGGTTTCAAATCTCTATGAACGATCAAATTAGTATGTGCGTAGCTCACAGCCGAGCAAACTTCGCGAAATATTTTTACTTTTTCTTCAATGGAAAGATTATTCTCCCAACAAAATTCATCAATCGGCAAACCTTCAATCAATTCCATTGCATAAAACGGCGAACCATCCTTGGTTTTTCCACCATCGAGAAATCTGCCAATGTTTGGATGTTCGAGTGTAGCTAAAATTTGCTGTTCGGAGCGAAATCGCCTGAGGATAATTTCATTGTTCATCCCGCGTTTTATCACTTTCAGAGCGACCTTTTGAGTGAAGTTTTCGGTTTCGCGGATAGCTTCGTAAACCGTTCCCATTCCGCCGTGACCAATTTCGCGAATGATTTTGTAATCACCTATTTTTTCAGGAATCGAATCGTCCGCAAAATCTCTAAAATCAACAATTGGATCATTTAGTAGTAGATTTTTGTCTTCGATGACGTTGAGCATTTTTTTAACCTCAAGACGGATTTCTTCATCAAATTGAGCGAGAAAAGGAGTGCGTTCAGACTTCGGCAATTCGTCAGCCTCGTTGAAAATTGATTTAACTTTTTTCCAAGTTTCAGGGGACATAAAACAGTTTCACTACAGAGACACAGAGGTCACAGAGTATGGAAACAAAAACTGCGACTGCAATTTTTCATCCTTCATTCTTCATCCTTCATTCTTCCAAGAAGCCAAGCCCGAGCCGAACTCCACTCGCGTTTTACGGTCGCCAGCGACATTCCTATAAACTCAGCTATTTCTTCATTTGTCAGTCCGCCAAAAAATTTTAGTTCAACAATTTTGGCTTGTTGCGTATCCATCTCAGCTAATTCATTTAAGGCTTCGTCTAAATCAATCAAATCAATATCCTGTTTATTAGGAAAAATATCTACATCATCAAGCGAAATAAGTGTTACGCCGTTGCCGCGTTTTTGAGCTTTTTTTGCAATTGCGTGATTAACCAAAATCCGACGCATTGCTTCGGACGCAATTGAGAAAAAATGTAGCCGATTTTGCCAATCAACCGAATGCTGATTAACCAACAAAAGATAGGCTTCATTGACTAATGCTGTCGCTTGCAAAGTGTGATTTGGGCGTTCATTTGAGAGTTGCTTGCCTGCAATCCGCCGTAGTTCGTCATAGACGAGTGGCAATAATTCATCCAAAGCAGTTTTACTGCCATCTCTCGCTTGACTTAATAGCTGAGTAATTTTGGTCGTTTCTTCGCTCATTTAGAGGCTAATTTGCTTTATCTTACCAATATTTACAAATTTTTTCAGAAAAAATAAATGCTCTGAGCCTCTTGGATGAAAATTTTTGCGATTAGTTGTAGGAGAGTTGATTTTTATGCAAATACTTGGATTATTAACGATTATTTTAGTGGCTTTGACAGGCTTTTCTTTCGGACAAAAAGTGGACGAACAAAAACTTGTCGGTTTAATAAACAATGCCCAAAAATATAAAGTCGAAGCCTCAAATTTGATAAAAAAAGGCAAATATACCGAAGCCTCTGATGCTTACACCAAAGCGATTGAGCCATTTTTGGAACTGACCAACCTTGCAGAAATTGCACTTACCGAAGAAAGCATATACTTGCTCTATTCCCTGCGTGCAGTAGCATTTATGGCAGCTAAAGAACACGAAAAAGCGGTCAAAGATTTTCAAGCAGAAATAAATTTTTATTTGAGTCGAGCGAAAAAAACTTATCAAAAATCAAAAGCCACACCGAAACCGAGCGAAGCAGATTTAATTAAAATCTTTGAGACTTCGACGGCTGACATTTTGCAAATTTATAAAACACAACGCAATTACCTTACGCTTTACAACAATATCTTTAAGGCAAACCCTAGCAAAATGTTGTTAGAGGAATCCGAATTGGTTGGAGTTGAAACCGTTTTTAGCGACATCTTGTTAGATTGGGGCAAAGTTGATACAGCTATTTTCTTGCGAACCAACAACGCCGCCAATGCAAAAAGAGCTTTAGACAATCTTGGCGGATTTATTCAAGGCAATCCAAAATCTGTCGAAGGTTATAAATTGCGTGAAGGTATCTATCGCAAACAGGGAAACATTCAGTTAGCAAATGCTGACAAGGCAAAAATAAAGGATTTACAATAATAACTTGACCCGTTTTCCATTTTTGTAGAGAGAAGATTTATGTTTAAGAAATCATTTTTAACTGTTTTAATCATTGCACTTTCAGCGTTTTACCTCAATGCTCAAACTCTGCGTTACAGTTCGGACGGCAAAACTTTAGCTGCCAACTGGAACATTACCTTCGGCGACTATGAAAATGTCAGTCAATTTATCCTGTTTGATACCGAAAGCGGGAAAATTAAATGGTCTTTTAATGCCGATGCAAACGGTTTGAATGACGCAATGTTTAATTTTGCTCCGGGAAATCAGGGTTTGTTGATTGGCGATAGAAACTGAACTTCGATTTTAACTCTGACCGCTGACAACCATGCCGATTCGGAACAATTTGAAAGTCAAATAAAAGACTACGATAAAAATCTGGTTGGTATTGCTGCGTCTGCTGATGAGAAAATTTATTATAAAGTCTATGCGGATGAATTGATTGGTTATGACATTTTGAGCAAAAAAGCCATTCTCTCCGAAGCCAAGAAACCTGCCGGGCAAGGTGCGGAATTTCTCGCCCTTAACGGAAGTTTATTGGTTGAATTTCAAAATAAAGTGCAGGAACGCTCGTTGATTATTCATAATTTGGCGACCAAAAAATCGCAAAAAATAAAACTTCCTTACGCTTATGACAAAGAGAAAAAAGGTAAGTTTGACGTGCAGTTCAGCGGAAATGGCGAGCGGATGGTGGTTGAATACGAAGTGAACGAGGAAAAGTCGCAAATCTCGGTTTGGGATTTGAAAAGCGGTTCGTCAATCGCAAGTTTCAGCGTTGCTTCATTCAAAGAGAAAAATGCCGATGATTTTTATCCGGTGAAAAATTTTGCTTTCAGTCCCGACGGAAAAAAACTCGCCGTCAAAATTCACGACAAATTCAATGAAAATATGGACAATTTACTTTTTCTGTGGGATGTCGCGGCGAAAAAAGAAACTCTGACGGGGGCTAAAAAATATTCGGTTGAAGAATTTGCTGGCGACTTCGTTTTTAGTCCCGATTCAAAGCAATTAGCCGTTTCATCGCAGGTTGTTTTGCCGACTTCGCTTTCGCTGAAAATTCAGATTTTGGACGCGACAACGGGAGTTTCAATCAGAGAATTTTAGGAGACATGATGAAAAAAGCAATACTTATCACATTCATTTTAATGCCTGCTGATTCCGATAATCAACGCCAACTCGCAGATTGTTACGTCGGACGCGGCAAAATTCGGCTCGCCCTTAGACAGTTTGATCTGGCAATCGCCGATTTTGACAAAGTTCTCAATGAAACTCCCGAACATTTAATGGCGGTCTTTTATCATGGGCAAGCCTACGTCGGCAAGAAAAATAAATAAAAAACAATCACTGATTTTCGCAAGGCTCTCGAAATCTCTCCCGATTATGAGGAAGCTAAAACGGAACTAAAAAAACTTGGTGTGAAGGCTTAAATCTTAGAGTGCTACTTATGAAAATCAATTTTCTAATAATCATATTTTTCAGCATTTGCCTTTTGTCGACAGCCGCCACAAGCTGCTTTGCTCAGGATGAAACGGCATATAAAAGAGCTTTGTCTGAAGCTTCAAAGCAGCTACGTCCCTCTTCATATCGGGCTGACGCGTTTAGGAAATATCTCAAAACGATAGATTACTCCAAAATGTCTGAACCGAAATTAAATCAATTTGTCGCAGACAAAATGGAAGAATTGATTGCAATTGATTTTTGGGCGGCATATCTGGTGCAGTTGTATTCGCCGCCCGATTTCATTAAATGGCGAGAAATCCGAGAACTTCTTTCAGCCGAGCACGTCTCCGCATTTGAGAAATTGACCGAATATTGTGCTTCACATAATTGCCCGAAACAACTTCCGGCAGATTTTCCGAAAGCCGGAACGGGTTGGGTTAAAAAGGACGCGAGCAGCGTTTTAGCAAAAACTTCAAAGGATAAAAAGTCTCAGCCTTCTACGGCTGTGGAATACGGCAATCTTGCCGCTGACCAGTTGAATCAACGCAAATACAACCAAGCGATTCAAAATGCTTCGGAATGTCTGCGGCTCGATAAACGGATAATTGATTGTAATTTCGTTCGCGGTGTGGCATTTTACGCAACCGGAAAATACGATTCTGCTATTAGCGATCTGACGCTCGTTATTCAAGCTGATTCCAAAAACACGCAAGCATTTGAATTTCGTGCTGAAAGTTTTGCAGAAAAAGAGAATTTTGATGCCGCCATTGCGGATTTTAATGCTTCGCTCGCACTCGTTTCCAATCCTGAAACTCTAAAACGCCGCGATTCAATAAAAATACGACAGTTTTTTATTCTCGCTTTGGGTCAATTAAATCAGGGCAAGATTGACGAATCAATCAAAACTGCCACTGAGTGTCTGCGTATTGATAAGAAAATTCACGGCTGCTATCAAATTCGTGCGTCTGCTTATTATGTGAACCAAAATCTTGAGGCGGCGATCAGCGATCTAACGCAATATATCCAATTGCGACCAAATGAATCGCAGGGCTATGAACAACGCGGCGAAATTTATCTGAAAAAAAAGAATTACGAAGCCGCGATTTCAGACCTTACCAAGGCACTTGATATCAAATTCGACAGCAAGTTAAAGCAACGGCTCGAGCAGGCAAAAGAGGAAAGAAGTGCCGCCGTTAAAAAGCCGTAATCATAGTGTTAATGAGGAGTTAAAGTATGCATCAAACTAAAATTAAATGGTTCTATTTGTTCTTAATGTTTCTTACTGCGATCAATTTTGTGAAAGCACAGGAAACCTATCCGGCAACTGAAAGCCCGCGGTTCAGCACAGACGGCAAGCAATTCATTTTTACTTCTACCGTGTGGCAGAAATTGAATAATGCAGGTAAAAAGTTATCCGGGGCGGTCGCTTTGATGAAGACTGACGGAACAAATTTTCGGCTGGTGACAAAGAACGTGAACGGCATTAACGACCGCGACGCGAGTCTTAGTCCTGATGGTAAAAAAATAGTCTTTCGCCGGGTAGTTCTTGATAAAAATGCCTCGGAAAGCGGCGGCGATATTTATATTGTCAATGCGGACGGCAGCGGTTTGAAGCCGCTTTCGAATCACACGGCGAACGAAACTTTCCCCGAATTCTCGGTTGACGGCAAAAGCGTTATTTTTGTCCGCGAAACCATTGCCGGCATCAATAGTCCTTACAACGGCGAACTTGTTTCAGTAAATTTGCAGGACTTTAAAGAGCAGATTCTGATCGCCAAAGAATTTCGCGTCAAACAGGCGATTCCGATCCCAACGGGTCGCGGCGGTTTTCTCATCGCTTGTGCGGAAATCGACGGAAATGGCAAGCCTTTGCCGAAAGGAAGTATGCTCGCCGTTGCGTCGCCTGCGGGAGAATTGAACCCAAAGGCTTTTATGAAACTCCCGATGCCGGACGAGAAATTGCAGATTGACCGAATTGTCGCGTCGTTCGCAACGACTGAAACTGCATTTTATGTTGCCGCTTCGGAGGATGGTTGGTTCGGCGAAAGTCACGCTTTCAAGATGACATCGAAAGAGTCTAAAACCTTAAAAGGCTTGTATAATGGGGTTCGCTATTACATGTCGCTGTCGCCTGATGGAAAGCAAAATGTGATTGGAACGACATATCCGACCGATACGTTGATCGTGAGTGAATTTGCCGCCGATAACTTTGCGGGAAAGGAAACTCGGATCATGATCAAGAGATAGATTAGCGATCGGATTACAAAAAGAAAATCTTCAAAATGAAAACCAGAAATCTTAAAAGCAATTTATTGATAGCGAACTGCGTCAAGAACTAAATGATGTTGATTTTTTGAATAAGAACATATTTGATCATTACTGAGTTTTGCCGAGATTGTTTCTAACAAATGAGCCGTTTCCTTGAGATTTTTTGCGATTCATATTGAGGAAGGTAAATTTAAATGTCGCGAATTGGATTACTAATCATTGGTTTAACTCTTTTTTCAGCTTTTTCGGCAAAAGGGCAAAGTCTGAAATTGACCCAATATGAGTCAAAAGGCTGCCTGAAAATGGCTCGGGATAAGGAAAATATTATCAGAAATGACATTCAATTCTTGCAAGAAATCCGCAATGATATGAGCCGAGAAAGATGTTTGAAAGAGATGGAAAAGGTTGATTTTGACAAACACGATTTAGTTGGGTTTGACGTAAATTCAGGTTATTGCCAGTATCCGCTCGGCTCAGTGTTTGAGGCGACTAAAAGCGTTGAAAATAAGCAGTTAGTGTAAATATAAGTTGGAAGCCAGGTGCAATTTGTCATGCAATGAGCAGTTATCATTTATGCCTTTTGATTCCTAAAGTGCCCGATGAGTAAAGACTAAAATTCAATATTTCGGAAAGTGAAAAGAAAAATTGAGCTTTTTGTAGATAAAATTTTGCGATTAGTTTCAGAGAGGATAATTGTATGAAAAAACTGGGATTATTAACGATTATTGTATTAGTTTTTGGGAGCGTTTCATTTGGGCAAAACAAAGCGTCAAAGACAGACAATCTCACAGAAGCCCGGGCGAGATTTGTTAAAAATGATTTTGCCGTTGCAATTCAATATTTCACGAAATGTATTGAAACCGATACGATAAAATTTCCTTGTTATGGCGAACGCGGTGATGTTTACAGGCGGCAATATAAACTCGATCTTGCCCTCGCTGATTATACAAAAGCTGTCGAACTTGCTCCTTCCATTACTGCTTCGCAACTCAAAGACGTTGCCCCAAAACCGAAGTATTTGAGCAAAATTGGTGAAATTTACATGAGTAAGTTTAAGCCTGATGAGGCGATTGTCAGTTTTGAAAAGGCATTGACGATTGATCCCGAATTTTACGAAGCTTTGGTCGGCATAGGCACAGCTTGGTTTAGCAAAGACCGCAAGAAAACAGCCGATTATTTTAATAAAGCGATAACGCTCAAGCCGAACTTGCCGCGGGCTTATTATGAGATTGGAACACTCTTTTTGATTCTTGGAACAGAAAATGATTACAAACAAGCATATCAATATTTTACTAAGGCGATAGTGGCTGATCCGAAATTTCCTGATTCATATTACGACCGGTATTTGGTTCAAAAATACGGTAATCCTGACCAATCGAAGGCGGCGGCAGAAGGTTTTGCCGACATCTCGAAATATGTTGAACTTGCTCCTGACCAAGATCGAGGTTATAACACCCGTGGATTAATCTATTCGATGGAAATGAGAAAATACCCCGAAGCAATTGCGGATTTTAATAAAGCAATAGCTCTCGCCCCAAGTGAAGAGAATTATTACAAAAATAGAGCGGAAGCCTTCATCGCCATTAAATCTTTTCAAAATGCTATTAACGACATGACGAAATATTTGGAATTGTCGAAGGATTTACCTTACTACGATCTGCGAAGTATTCTGGAAAAACGTGCCGAAAGTTATGTCTTAGTTGGAAACAAAGCTGCGGCAATAAAAGACTACGAAACGATAATGCAACAGAGACGATTGCTTAGCATTCAGGAAAAAAGAAATGTTTTACTTAATGGCGAGCGAAAGATTCTGTTTCGCTTTAGCGGTAATGATAAAGCCGATTACGAAAAACTTTTGAGTGAATTTAATGCGGGAATCTCCATCGGTGAAAAAAATGTCGGTTGGATTTTAAGCTACGAAAGCAAAAATAAAATCAATCCGAAATGAATTTAACATTTGTTAGAAAAACAGTTTAGCAGTCGGTAGGTTTAGACAATTTTGTGTCGAAAAGTATTGTGTGCATTATACAATTTGATTAATGATGCATCTGCTCAAAAATCATGATTTATAGGCGAATGAAACCATTCGTTGACGAACTAAATAATTTCGTTCGGAACAAGGTTTCAATAGCAGCTCGTTCTTGTTTCAAGTAGTTTTAGAGAGAGAGAGTGTGTGAGAGAGTTTATGTTTATTTTAATAATCAGAAAATATTGGATGACTACCACTTTTGGTTTTATCGCATTGTTTGGATTAACAGAAAATAATCTCGCTTTTCAATCTAATGATCTAAAAAAATTGCAGCGTGCATTTGTGGCAGAACTCAATCAAGATTTTCAATTTATAAAAAGCGAGTTAACTTATCACACCATCGGAACTGAAAAACATCAATACTGGCTCGCCCACGTTAAACCGAAACGCATGGGCTTTTTTACGATTAAATATGAATATTTATACGCCGACAAATTTTATGCTGAAGGCGAAACCGAAATGAGTATTGCGGTTGGTGAAAAAAACGGCAGTCGCTATCCGCAGATTGTCGGGGAAATCGGCTATTTTTGTTTGGAAGATACGATTGTTATTCCCATTCGTCTCAGCAATTATTCAAAGCATAATTTTAGTCTGCAAAGTAAATACGTCAAACCTGAAGAGATTGAGGAAAGTAGAAAAACTTACAATAGTTATCCAAACTTAATAGAAAACGAAAAAATTGTTAATCCGTTGGAAGCTAATTTGAAATATTTAGGAAAATATCGGGTGGACAATCTTTATCAGAGCGGTGGCGGCAATTTTACACATTTCGCCATTTTTGAAGCTAAAAGCGAAGGCAGATTTAATATCGCGTTATCTGACGAAGGTAAAAAAGCAAACGATTCTAGCGTCAGAATAACTCCGATAATTATCATCAACCGTGGGACTCCGCTCACCTTGCTCGTGCCGAAGGAGAAAGCAACCTATTACATCAAAGGACGTTCATATTCATCCGATTATAACAACAGTTTTGAAAGTAATCTGTTGATTCTCCAGCCCGGCGAAGTGTTTGCAATTCCGTTTTTGTTTTCTCACGAAGACCCTTGGTGGAAAGATAAAGACAAGCTGACAAAAGCAACAGCCAGAAATCCTAATCCAATTCCAGCTATTTCTAAACAGCCTTTTGTAATAAAAAAGGACGAGGGCTTTAACAACCGGGTAAATGATTATTTGCCTTAGAACTGTTTGGAGTCCAGCTTTTAGGCTGAACCTTCTTTGCCGTTTCAAGTTGTTCGTCGTCCATATTTTGTCGCCTAATGGTGAAACTCCAAACTGGCATCATAATTTTTTGAGCCTTTTTTCATAAAAATTTTGCGATTAGTATTGAGAGGTTAATTTTATGAAAAAACTAATTCTAGCAACAATTATCGGATCGTTATTTGTCGTCGTTTCATTCGGGCAAACTGCTCAAGAGTTTTTAGATCGTGGGATTCAGAGTTACAAAAACAAACAATACATTGAAGCGATTGCCAACTTTAATCAATCAATCAACTTAATTCCGAATGCAACAACGCCTTGGTTTAATCGTGGGCAGGCTTATTTTTATTCGGGAAATATTGATGCGGCAATTGCCGATTATTCGCAAGTTTTGAAATTGAATCCAAATTTTGGGGACGCACTTTTCCAACGCGGGTTGGCTTATAACAGATTGAAAAAGCACGATTTAGCAATTTCGGATTACACATACGGAATTACTCTTGCCCCAAATGATTCACAGTTTTTTTATAATCGCGGAATTGCTTATTACGACAAAGGAAATTTGGAACTTGCTCTTGCTGATTACAATCAGGCACTTAAACTTAATACGAATTACACCAAAGCCTTCGTTAATCGTGCTTCAGTTTATTACAAACAGAAAAAGTATGATTTGGCGATTGCTGACATAAATTCTGCTGTCAAATTAGATGCAAATTATGTCGAAGCGTGGGGCAATCGCGGGATGTGTTATTCGGCTTTAAATCAACTTGATTTGGCAATTGCAGATTTTACCCAAGCTATAAAGGTTGATGCAAACTATGTCAAAGGCTATGTTGACCGTGCCGTTGCCTATAACAAAAAGAACCAAAATGATTTAGCATTTGCAGATTTGAATAAGGCAATTTCGCTCAATCCAAATTATGTAAATGCGTATATCTTTCGCGGTGCAGTCTATTTTGATACGAAAAAATATGAATTATCAAAAGCTGATATGAATAAGGTTTTGCAACTTTCGCCGAATCATAAATTTGCTACAGATATTTTAGCTAAAATTGCGGCGTTGCCAAAGTAGTAAAATAATTTGACCTGTTTTTATCTTAAAAATTGCGATTATTAGTGAGTTATTAAATTTTATCAAACGGAGAAACTATTATGTCAGTTACAAATTGGATGAGTTGGGAAGGCGGCGTTGATTTGGTCGCTTTATCAAATGAAAATGTGCCGATGCCGAATGTGATTGTTCACATTGCGAGAATGGTTCATACACCTGTCGGGTCGGCGGCTTCGGGAATGATTTTACTGCCGGATGAAACAGGAATGCCGAAAGTTATGGGCTTTGTTTCCACCAAAAAAGAAGTCGGCGATTACTTTGGAGCAAGCATTTTTGCCGGAACGCCTTTTGAATCAGCACCAACGATTATCGGAGATGTTTCAGTTGAAATTAATTCGGATTCTGCCAAAGTTACAGTTAAAATAGAAGGATATGAAATACTTTTGGAGCTTTCCGAACTCGGCGAACTAACCCGTGTTAGTCGCCAATCTCCAAACTTACCATTTCACGATGATTCGCTGGAAGCCCAGGCAAACACGGTTAAATTGACTGTCAACGGCGAAGAAATGAAAGTAATTGTTCCGCCGATGGGAATGAGCGGCGGACCTGCAGCAGTTTATTCGGCGACTGGAATGTATTCTCTTTAGGTACTTAAACAGGAAATTCCGCTGATGCGTTCTACGATTTGAGAGAATCGGAGAACGCATTTTTATCATTCAAAGTTTTGCGTTAAAATTTGGACATGAAAAGTCCATTTGAAGCTGAAATTTCAAACCTAAGAACTCAAATTGAGCATCACAACAATCTTTATTATCAAAAGTCTGAACCTGAAATTCCCGATGCCGAATTTGATAAACTTCTCGAAAAATTAAAGCAACTAGAAACTGAAAATCCGGAGCTAATTACGCCGGATTCGCCTACTCAACGTGTTGGCGGAAAGTCGGATAGTTGGTCGAGTTTTACGCATAAAGTTCCGCTAATGTCGCTCGATAACTCATATAGTTTAGATGATTTACGTGAATTTGATGAGCGTTGTCAGAAGCTCGCGGATGGAAGAAAAGTGGAATATATAGCCGAGTTGAAGATTGACGGATTGAGCGTTTCGATTCATTACGAGAAGGGAATTTTGACTGTTGGAGCAACACGCGGCGATGGGCAAACGGGTGATGACGTCACCACAAACGTCAAGACAATTCGTCAAATTCCTCTGAAATTGAAATCGGATTTTCGTGACGAAATGGAAGTTCGTGGCGAGGCTTATTTATCGCGTTCAAATTTTGCCAGAATCAACGCCGAACTCGAAATGCAAGACGAAAAACTCTTCGCAAATCCAAGAAATTGTGCTTCGGGAACTTTGCGAATGCTCGATTCTGCGGTTGTTGCATCGCGACGTTTAGAAATATTTCCGTATGATGTTTGGTCTGGAAATCAAAAACCGTTTGCATCACATTGGGAAAATTTCGAATGGCTTGAGAAAAATGGTTTTACGGTAAACCCGAACCGCAGATTGTGTAAAAATTTTGATGAATTGGTCGAGTTTATCAATGAAATGCAGGCGATTCGAGATTCGCTCGATTACGAAATTGATGGCGTTGTCGTAAAAGTGAATTCAACCGATTTGCAATCGGAATTTGGTTCGACCTCAAAATTTCCGCGTTGGGCAATTGCTTACAAATACGCTGCGATGCAAGCGACAACGCGGCTAAACTCAATATCTGTACAAGTTGGCAGAACCGGAGCTCTAACGCCAGTTGCAAATCTCGAACCTGTTCAGCTCGCCGGAACGACAGTTTCCAGAGCTTCGCTGCACAATGAAGATGAAATAAAACGTCTCGACTTGAAGATTGGCGATTATGTTTTGATTGAAAAATCTGGAGAAATTATCCCGCAGGTTTTAGAAGTGGTAACTTCAAAACGGACTGGCGAAGAAATTGATTTTGAATTTCCAAAGTTTTGTCCAGTTTGCGAGTCAGATGTTTTGCGACCCGATGGCGAAGCCGTAACTCGTTGCACAAATGATGTTTGTCCCGCGAAAGTGAAAGGTCGCTTGATGTATTTTTCCACACGAAAAGCGATGGACATTGAAGGTTTGGGCGAGATTTTAATTGAAAATTTAGTTGATTCCGGAATCGTCAAAGATATTGCTGATTTGTATTCGCTCGATTTAGAAACGATTACAAATCTTGAAAGAATGGCGGAAAAATCTGCCACAAAAGTTCTCGATCAAATTGAAGCTTCAAAAAATCGCGGATTGCAAAAATTGCTGTTTGGAATGGACATCCGGCACGTTGGAGAACGCTATGCAAAAATCCTGTCGAATCAGTTCCGAAGCATTGAAAACCTTTCAAATGCAACCGTTGAACAGCTCGACGACATTCCGGAAATCGGTTTAGCAGTTGCCGAAAGCGTCTATAATTGGTTTCACGATGAGCGAAATCTCGATCTCGTCCGGCGACTTCGCGATTCGGGCGTCAAGCTCGATGTTGACGAATCAACAAGTGCGAAGTTGGACGAAAACTTCGTCGGAAAAACCTTCGTTTTAACCGGAAAACTCGAGCAATTTACCCGCGATGAAGCGGCGAAATTAATCGAAGATCGCGGTGGCAGAGTTTCGAGTTCGGTGAGTAAAAAAACTCATTTCGTTGTTGCCGGAAGCGATGCTGGTTCGAAATTAACGAAAGCTGAAAGTTTAGGCGTGTTGGTTTTGAGTGAAGATGAATTTAAGGTGATGGTTGTTTAGAGACGCGAAACATAAAGGCAATCAATCCTTGAGCTTCGATTTTTATTGGCTCATCGATTTTGAATCCATTTAATCTTAAATCTTGTAGCACATCTTTTAATGGAATAGTCTTTTCATCGCGAAACGCAAGATAGAATGAATCGCCGCTGAACGAATTTTTGTCACCGAGTTTTACATCGTTAAAACCTCGCGGAAGGAAATAGGCTTTATCTTCCGGCAAATCTTCGTAGCCGTTTATTTTTGTTACATCGAATGATTTATTGGCAAACCACAAGTGATACGCGACCAAATCTTCGAAAGCGTAAACTTTTGCGTTTGATGGAATTTCAACGGCTAGCTTTTCCCACGCACACCAAATAAAAGTTTCTTTTGGTCGGCTTGCCTCAACGATTCCGCTTATTCCAACCAAAATTGCCAACGCCGATAACGCGACCGTTTTCCATTGGAAATTGGAAAGTGAAATAGCGGCGAGAAGAAAATACGGAACGAAAACTACGGTTAAATGTCGAATTCCCCAAATCGAGATTGGTAAAATCCAACCAGCGATAAACGCTATTGCGATTGGAATTATGACAAACGCGGCGAGGATTTGGAGATTTGAATTATCGCGATTCGCTACGAACTCTTTTATTATCAATCCCAATGAAATTAGTAAAATTGGTAGCGAAAGCAGAATTACAGTAGCTTCAAGATTACTTGTTGGGAAATAAAATGGTTGATGGAGCGAAGAGAAAAATTGCCAAAGATTCGGACGACTTTGCCAGCCGATATTCTGCGAAAGCCCGGTATTTTGCCGCCACGCATTGAATACAAGAATTGCCCACGGAGCGAAAGCAACAAATAGAAACGCAGTTTGGGAAAGGAAGTTTTTGATTCGATCGCGATACCAAATCACAATGCAAAGCTCAGTTATAACAATTAACCAACCAAAATAATGCGTATAAATTAGAAGTAAATTTACTATCAATAAACCGATAAGCCGTGCTTTTGCATTATGTTGCCAGCGAATGAAAAGCCAAATCGAGGTAAGCGAGAGGAAAACCAAAAGGCTATACATTCTCACTTCTTGTGCGTATTTTATTAGCGAACCATTTACCGCGAAAGCGATTAACCCAATAAGAATTTGTTTATCCGAAAGCTTGAATTCACGGCAAAGCAATAGAAAAGGAACAATTGAAAGAACCGCGAAAACAACTGCAAAAAGTCGTGTCCAAAGCAGAGATTCGCCGGCAATTGCGAGCCAAAATTTCAGCAGAACGTAAAAAAGCGGCGGATGAACCAAATCTTGAGCAATAAAGTTAAAAAAATTACTCCAATCGTTAGTTGCGGCGTGAACACTAAAAATCTCGTCGAACCACAGGCATGAATCAGTCAAATGCCACAGTCGCGACAAAATAAATAACAGCGTTGCAGCAAAAAAAGCGATTTGGAATTGTTTTGATTTTCCCACAAAAATTACCGTCCGAGTTTTCGTGCGACTCCGCTATAAAGTCTTTCCAATTCCGAAATCTTAAGTAGTTTGGCAACAATAACAAAAACGATTCCGCCAAGCAGCATTGGAATTATTACTTCGAGGAATCTTGCGATCAAAGTCTCGATTCCAAGCTGGGATTTAATAAACCAGTATGACGAATAGCAAATCGCTGCCATCAGAATTGCGGAAAACACGATTCGCACGAAAGATCCTGCGATGTCCCGACCATTTAGCCGTTCAATCTTCTTCCGCATCAGAATCGCGAGTGCGAAAAAATTCACCAGAGCAACAGTCGATGTTGCCAGTGCGACACCAACGTGACCGAAACCATTTGGTCGCGATTCGCTAACGCCAACTGTAGAAAGGAGTTTCATCATCCCAAAGCTAACCGCGATATGAATTACAATCGAAGCGATACTGACATACATTGGAGTTTTAGCATCATCTAAAGCATAAAACGATGGTGAGAGAACCTTTATCGCGGCATATCCTGCAAGTCCGATAGAATATGCTCCGAGTGCCCAAGCAGTCATATTTGTATCAATTCCGTCGAATCTGCCGCCTTGGTAAATGAGTCTGATGATTGGTTCACCTAAAACAATTAACCCGCAGGCAGAAGGAATCGTTAGTAAAAAAACCAGCTTTATCGCATCAGAGAGTGTGGAACGAAACTTATCGAAATTTCCTTCTGAGGCTAATCTTGAAAGCGTCGGGATGGCAGCAGTGCCGATGGCGACGCCGAATATTCCAATTGGAAATTGCATCAAACGAAATGCGTATGAAAGCCACGATTGTCCACCGTCGATTCCGGAAACAACGAACGTATCAACAAGAACTTTGATTTGAATTGCAGATGTTCCGATAATTGCAGGTCCCATTAACTTCATCACACGCCGAACTCCTTCGTCGCGAAAACTCAATTTAGATGAGAATTTGAAACCAACTTTTAATAACGATGGAAGTTGAACGAAAAGTTGAAATGCTCCACCGATTAAAGTTCCGATTGCCATCCCAATTATTGCCCATTGAGCAGCAACGCTCGGTATTAGGTTTTTATCGTCGGAAATTTCCCAACTTCCGCCACTCAAATAAAAAGCACAGATTAATCCAAATACTATTGAACTAATGTTGAAGGCAGTCGATGCGGAAGCTGGAATGCCGAATTTTCCTTTCGTATTCAAAACGCCCATCGCGAGAGCTGCAAGTGCGACAAGGAGAATAAACGGAAACATTATTTGCGTGAGCGTAATCGCAAGTGCGGCTTTTTCAGGCGGAAATCCCCAAGCGAGAATTGGAACAATTGTCGGAGCGAAAATTATTCCGAGAATTGTAACAATGCTGAGCGAAACGGCTAAACAATTAAATACTAAACTCGCTAGTTTCCACGCCTCGATCTCACTTTTCTTGATTTGATAGTCCGTGAAAACTTTTACAAAGGCAGCAGATAAAGCACCTTCGGCAAAAAGATCACGCAAAAGATTGGGAATACGAAAACCGACCAAAAAAGCATCATATAGAAAACCTGCACCAAAAAAATGGGCAAAAATTTTCTCGCGAACGAGTCCTAAAACACGCGAAAACATTACAGCAATCGAAACGATTCCGGCTGATTTGGCTACGCTTTGTTGTTTGGAAGGTTGATTAGTTGTTTCTTCTTGCGACATTGTGTTTAAAGCGTTAGATTATCGTTAATTATTGTCGAATCAGCAAGCAGAAACAAAAAAAAGTGGTAATAACAACGAAATGTTACTACCACATATATTTTTTAAATCGCAAAAACTAATTTCTTGGTCGTGTTGTCGGATATGAAATTCTTGTATTTGCTAAACGAATAGCAAATTGTGTTGTCGGATAACCTAAAGAAACCGCACCTCCAAAATCGTTTTGAATTTGCGAGACAAAATTATTTTGAAAATTACGGAAACTATTAACACTTCCTCTTTGATTGAAAATCACAAAAAGAAGTTTGCCTTTTTGTGTGTTCATCATTCCGGACAATGCACTTACGCCACCATCGGTGTTTCCTAAAGTTCCGGTTTTGCCAACAACACTTCCTAATGCAAATCCAGAATTAAATCTTCTTTCGAGAGTTCCTTGATCGCGTCCGGCAATTGGCATAATGTCGCCGTAAGTCATTTTGTTAGCCTCAACTAGCTTGAGCAATGTTCTTAATGTTCGCATCATCGCACGAGGTGTTACACGATTTACACCAAGTCCGCTAGATGATTGCAAAATCATTTCTGCTTGCGGAAAACCACCATCTCTTTGGCAAATACTAGCGACTGAATAAAAACCACCAACATAATCTCCTAATCTTTCAGCCATAAAATTGTTTGAGTAAGACATCATCACTTTTACAATTTCTCGAAGCGGAGCAGATTCGTGTCTAAACATTATTTTCAAACTATTTGGCATCAATTCAACATACAAACCACCTTTGAAATTAACACTCGGCACGCTTGAAAGTTGATTAAATTTACCACTTGAAGTCAAAAAAGTCTGCCACGAACGAGTTGCGGCGGCTGATCTTTTTGTAGCATCAAGCGTTGCGAAAAGTAGTTGAGCTGATCTTTCTGTCGATTCAGTAAAGTTCATTACAAATCTGTTAGTAACAACTAAATCGCCTTGAATTGTTCTAATTCCATTTTTATTTAATACTTCTGCAATTTCAACTGCGTTTTCGTAACTAAATGAAGGATTGCGACCATCAATATAAACATTTCCAACTAAAGTTCCAGTTGTTTTATCAACTTCGCCATCAGTATAAACATCTGTCGTGAAGCGAAAATTAGGTCCGAGAGTTTTAAGAACTGCGTATGTTGTTAATATTTTTACGTTTGAAGCCGGATTAAAAGCGTAATTTGAGTAGTTATCTTTTACAACCTTGCCTTCCATTGTTTCAACCAAAACACCGGAATATCCTGGAACAGAAGTAGCTGTTGGATTAGTTGGTGTTACTTGATCCGTCGGCTTTACATAAGGTGTTGGTGATGGTTTCGGGTAATTAGAAGTTTTTTGACCACCAACGATAATTGTTTGCAGAAACGGTGTTGGAGAAGGGTTTGGGTTTACAGGTCGCGAATATACTTGTGCAAACGAGGCTGAAACAACAAGTCCCGCGAACATAATTAGGGCGACACTTCGCCGAAAGGTTTTTTGAACCGATATTAATGACATTTATTCTCCGTTTATTGTTTTTACTGGTAGGTTTCCTCTTCTGCAACAGGAAACTTTTTCAAGTATAACATTTCTCTAATTAATTTATCAAACGATTGAAACTAAGCATTTTATTGCCTTTCAATTCGACTAATCAGATGATATTTTTTTTCGAAAGGTTGCTGACAATATTGTTTGCTTATGGAAGCAACACATAATACTTATACATTAATTTTAAATAAATGAAAAGACTTATTTTAAAGATGATGGAAGAAATGTGTCAATTTCAAACGTTTTTCCATCAGAGACAATTGAGATTGTGCCGTATTCACCGGTTTTTATTACTTTCGTATTTGCCGCTGTCCAACGTTCTAGAACTTCCAAGTGCGGATGTCCAAACTGCGATTCGCGACCAACGGAAATTACCGCAACTTTAGCTTTTGTCGCGTCAATAAATGCTTGAGTCGAAGAAGTTTTACTGCCGTGATGTGCGACTTTGATAACATCACTTTGCCAACCAAAATTTGCTACTAAATTTTTCTCAGTTTCGCTTTCTATATCACCTGTGAAAAGGAATTTATTATTCCCATAAACCATTTGAAAAACGATTGAATTATTATTATCAGAAATTGCATTTTTGGAATCATCATTTTCTGGACTTAAAATATTGATTGTAACTTCTCCGAACTTTAATTTAACGCCTTTTGAAACTTTAGTTATCGGAATATTTTGCTTCTTTAAAACATTATCTAATTCTACAAATTCGGCATCTTGCAAAGGAGTTCTGGCAAGGAAAGCGGTTTTGACCTCAAAATTATTAGCAATATCGACTAATCCTTGAATATGATCAGAATCAGCGTGTGTAGCTAAAATGTAATCTACTTTGTCATAACCTTTTTCCCAAAGAAACTCAGAAACAACCGCTTCACCGATACTTCTTGTGTCTGGCGAAAATATTTCAGGCTCATTATCTTCATCTAGCAAATAAATTTGTTTAAAAATTGGTTTTCCACCGCCGTCAACTAATAATAATTCGCCGTTTGGGAATGTAATTAATGCAGAATCTCCTTGTCCAACGTCGAGAAAATCAATATGAAGTTTACCGTCAATTCGTGGCGAACTAAACGGATGAAAAACAATCATCAATGCTAAACAAATTGTCGCTATAAGTGGAAACTTGAAACTTTTTGAACTAGAAAAATTAAATGGCTTCCAACTTACTATGTAAAAAGCCAGTAAAAAAAGCGGAAGAAAATAAAGGACATACATGACTTTAAAGTTTCCGGAATAAACAGGAACGCGGATCGAACTCCAGCCTTTTTCAATAAAAATGTCGCTCGCATGAATCATTAACCAATTTATTATCTCTGTAAAAACAATAAAAGGCGTAGCAAAAATTGTGCTAAATTTCGAAATAACAACAGCACTAACAGCCGTTAAACTTTCAATCGCCATTCCAACTCCAATCCAAACATTGAAAAGTATCGAAATTAATGAAATCTGGTGAAAATAAACAATCGAAAAAGGTAAAAGCCAAAGTTGGACGCAGATAGAAATGACAATAGTTTCGAATATAAAACGTAAAGGTTGTTGAAGTTTTTTGTTATCGAGCCAACTTGCATTAGGATTTTTTATTAGTTTACACGACCAAATTGTCTTCGAAAGCTCTCTTTCCCAAAGAGTTTCTTGCCAATAAATTAGCTCACAAAATGATCTCAACAATTTTGAAGTATTTGGTGGAAACGGATTTTCAGAGGTTGGATGCCAACTGCCAATTGATTTAAATTTTTCAAGAAGTGGAAGTGCCAAGACGATAATTGCAATAAGGCAAGCAATTGTCAGTTGAAACGATGGATCAAAAAGATCAGAAGGTCGCCAAAAAAGAAGTAACAAAATACTTGCACCGAGTGCATTAAACAAATTTCCATCTCGGAAAATAGCTCGTGAAAAAAGCAGAACGGTAAACATTATTGCAGCACGAGTAACTGGAGCTTCAGCACCAACTATCATCGAAAACGCCCAAATAAAAGGAATGGCAATAAAAATTTGCACCCAACGATTTTTAGTAAACTTGCTGAGAATAAAAACAACTAATATACCGATAAAAGTTATCTGCATTCCGGAAATTACAAGTGCGTGAAACGTGCCGCTTTCGCGAAAACTTTCAGATGTTGATTTATCGAGATGATACCGATTGTTTAAAAGTGAAGCAATTAAAACGCCAGCAGTTTTCTGTGAGAAAAGACTTTTGAAGTCCAAAATTAAATTTTGTCGTTGTTCTTGTAACCAAGCAATCGGCAAAAAAACTGTCTCATCGCCAAGTCTTTCAATAAGTAAAGGACTTTTTATTATTCCCGTCGCATCAATCTCTCTTTGATCAAGAATGTTTTTTGATGAAACTACTCCGGGATTTAAAAACTTTTCTTCTCGTTTTAGCAAACACGAAACTCTAATTTTAGTGCCATATTTTAATTGCAAATCATCATATTCCATCCCAAGTTTTTCGCTTTGAACACCTGCAAATAGTCTAATTTTTCCACTAGCAGGTTGTTCAACGTTGCGACTAATAATTTTCTCGGCTTGTAACTCAATAAAAAATCCGCCGACAGCAAGTTCAGGTTTGCTTAGTAAAATACCTTCGACTTTAATCGGCTCACCGCTTACTAAAGTTTTATTATCGAATAAAACCTTTAATCTATCTGGTTTAACTGTTTCAATCTCGACTTGATAAAGCAAAGAACCAGCAGAAATAAAAGCAATCAGCAAAAAAAAAGTTGAAATTTGACTGTATTTTGAAATTTGACGAAAAAGAAAATTTAAGAAAATTGTTAAAAAACAAATTGCGAGATATATTTTCCAACTCCAATTATTAAAATGTGCGATGAAAATTCCCAATGCAAAACTGCCAGCAATCCAAGCAAGAGGAAATGCGTTGAAGTTTATTAAATTTTCTTTTTCGTGAGACATTTATTGATTAACTTTTACGAGATTTTGAATCTTTCGAAACTTTGAATCACTTATTCCTTTAACTAATAATAAATCTTCAACCTTTTGAAAAACTCCAAATTTTTCTCTGTGAATTTTTATTCGCAATGCTAAACCTTTTCCGATTCCGGGCAAGTTTTCAAGTTCACTAATATTTGCAGAGTTAATATCAATTGCATTTTCTAATGACAAAATTTTCTCTTGTGAGAGCGAAATTTCACGTTTCTGACACGATAAAATTAATAAACAAAATGATAAACAAATTGCTAAAAATGTTAAACGTATTAACTTCTTAATCATTTTTTAATTATTGCAAATAAAGGGGTTATAGAATCGCCCATACTATGTGCAAAATGCTAAAAGTGCTTATAATATGGTAGATTACGAGGGTAAATTAGTATCAAAAATATGAGTTATCCACAGTAAGTGTGGAAAAGTTACGAAAGTGTTACAACTACAAGTCTTCCATGCTTTCCGCTGATTCTAAAGCCTCGTAGGCTTTCTCCAATATCGGTCTCGCCCGCGAACTTCCATCCATTTCGCCTATGAATCCTTCGCGAACCATTGCATCCAAAATCGCTGCCGCTCGACCGTAACCGATTCTCAAATGACGTTGCAAAAGAGAAGTTGAAGCTCGCTTTGCGGAGACGACAGATTTCACTGCATCCCAAAAAAGTGGATCTTTTTTGCCCGGCAAACCATCAGTTCCTTCAATCTCTTCTTCAGTTTTGGTGATTGAAATATCGTATTCAGGTTTTCCTTGCAATTTTACATGTTCAACAATTTTATGAATCTCTTTTTCATCGACAAAAGCTCCGTGAACGCGAACAATTTGCGAAGTTGCAGGCGGAAGAAAAAGCATATCGCCGCGACCAAGCAGTTTTTCTGAACCGTTTCCGTCAATAATCGTCCGCGAATCAATTTTCGAAGAAACACGAAATGAAATTCGTGCGGGAAAGTTTGCCTTAATCAAACCGGTTATCACGTCAACTGATGGACGCTGAGTTGCTAAAACTAAATGAATACCGACCGCACGTGCCATTTGTGCGAGTCGTGTGATAGATTCTTCGACATCTTTGCCGGCAACCATCATTAAATCAGCCAGCTCGTCGATAATTATGACAATGTATGGCAAAGTTTTCCACGCCTCTCCATTATCGTCAAATATCTCGGCGGCATTCTTTTTCTTAACTTCGACATTAAATCCGTCGATATTTCTCACGCCCCAACCTGCGAGTTCTTTGTATCTGCGTTCCATTTCGGAAACTGCCCATTTTAGCGAAATTGTTGCACGTTTCGGATCAGTAATGATTGGCGTTGCGAGATGCGGAATATCTGCGTAAAGTCCTAATTCTAAACGCTTTGGATCAACCATTATGAACTTAACTTCATCAGGTTTGGCTTTGTAAAGAATTGAAACAACGAGCGTATTTACTCCAACCGATTTTCCTGCACCTGTCGCTCCGGCAATCAATAAATGCGGCATTTTTGCTAAATCTGCAACATAATTTAAACCATCGATTGTTTTCCCGAGTGCGATTGTCAATAACGAGTTTGATTCTTTAAACTTTTTAGATTCAATAACTTCGCGGAGAAAAATTGTTTCGCGATTATGATTTGGAACTTCGATTCCAACATGTGCTTTGCCTGGAATTCTTTCAATTCTGATTGATTCGGCTTTCAAAGCGAGACACAAATCATCGCCTAAACTTGTTACTCTGGAATATTTCACACCAGCGTCTGGCTTAAACTCGAAAGTTGTCACGACCGGACCTTGGCAAATGTGCATCACGCGACCATTGACGTTAAATTCCTTGCATTTATCGGTCAATTCTTGAGCAATAGCAAGAAGTTCTTCGTCTTGTTGTTCAATTCGCGGTGGAGCTTCAACCAAAAAATCGGAACGCGGAAGTTTATAATCATCAAAGTTTTGCGAATCATTTGTTTTGAGAGATTCGTTGAAATTTTCTAAAACTTCGCTGTCTAATTTGCCACTTTCTTTGATTGGCGTAATAGGTATTCCACCGTCAATTGGAAATGGAATTTCATCTTCTTCTTTATATTCTCGCGGCATTTTTTTAGTAATTCCAATCGGCTCAATAAAAATTGGTTCAACAGCTTTTGTTTCAGGTTCAATTTGTTTTGATTCAATTACGACTTCTGCTTTAACTACTTCATTTGCAGTAATTTCAGTTTTCTTAGTTGGCTCAATGACTTTTTCAATAGCCGCGTTTTCTGTAAATTCATCAGGTTCTTCGCCAAATTGTTCAAACCACGCAACGATTCTGCCGAAAATTAGTTTTGGATATTTAAAAAACGAAAACTGCTTTGGTTCGGAAGTAGATTTTTCAGAATTTTTTTCAGCTACTTTATTTGGGGCAAATGAATCTTCATCGTGTTGCATATTTTCAAAATATTCACGAAGTTGCCTAAACCATAAACCGATTGTCGCAAAAGATTCTCTAATTTGACTGAAAATAAACTGAATAGACCAATTAGTAAAGAGCAAAAATCCGACAATTGAAAACGTAAAAAATATAATAAATGAACCGATTTTACTTAGCCAAGGAATTGAAACTGATGAAAACACACGCCCAATTATTCCGCCCGGAAGTGTTGAGCCATCAAAAAAATGCGTGAAACCAGAGACCATTAGTAAACTTGAAAAGGCAATCACGAATAAAATTAAACCTAATATTCGCGTGACAGGCATTTTTATTTTTCCCATACGGAAAATCTGCCATGCTAAAAATGCGAGCAAAGCTGGTAACGCATAAGCAGTTAAACCTATTGTTTGTAACAGAATAGATGCTACAGTTGAGCCGAATGTGCCAATTAAATTATGAGTTTTTTGCGATGAAGCTGAGTTTAAAGAAGAATCGTTCGGGTTAAATGTAACCAAACACAAAAATAAAATCACGGCAATTGCCAGTAAAATTACTGTTACAATCTCGTTTTTGTAAGAAGCACCAACCGTTGATTTTCGTGTTGTCAAAGCCATATTCAAACCAACATTCTACTTCACAATTTTGCGTAACACCAAAAATTCTTTGATAAAATCGTCAATATCGCCATCCAAAACAGCGTCAACATCAGTTCGCTCAAATTTTGTCCGTGTATCTTTTATTAAACGATAAGGTTGCAATGTGTAATTTCTAATCTGCGAGCCAAACGAAATATCTTGTTTAGTTGCTTGATGTTCCGCGGATTCCGCTTTGCGTTTTTCTATCTCAACCTCATACAATCTCGACCGCAAAACTTGCATCGCCATCGCCCGATTTTGCAATTGCGAACGCTGATTTTGACAAGTAACGACAATTCCGGTTGGTGTGTGCGTAATCCGAACCGCCGAATCTGTCACATTTACGTGCTGTCCGCCAGCACCTGAAGAGCGATAAGTGTCGATTCGCAGATCTTTATCTTCGATTATAACTTCAATGTTTTCATCTATTTCCGGCGAAACGAAAAACGAAGAAAATGAAGTTTCACGACTTCCGCCTGAGTTAAACGGCGAAATTCTGACAAGACGATGAACGCCAGCTTCACAAGCCAAAAGTCCATAAGCAAAATCGCCTTCAACCCGAAATGTCGCTGATTTAAGACCAGCTTCACTGCCAGATTGTTCGTCTAAAATATCAACTTTAAAGCCATGATTTGCTGCCCAACGAAGATACATTCTTAACAACATTTGCGTCCAATCTTGTGCGTCAGTTCCGCCAGCTCCAGCTTGCAGCGAGCAAATTGCGTTATTCGAATCAGTTTCGCCCGACAAAAGGCTTTGAATCTCAGCATCAGAAACGTCTTTTCCTAACTTTTCGAGTAATGTCGAAACTTCTTCGAGCGAACTTTTATCAGATTCGGCAAATTCGAAAAGAACCTCCGCATCTTCGAGCGAGGTTTCAAAATGTTTTTGTGAAGTAATCGCTTTTTCGACAATGCTTCTATTTTTTACAACCTTTTGAGCATTAGTTTGATTATTCCAAAAATCAGGTTCAGCAATTAGTTGTTCAAGTTTTTCGAGTTCAATCTTCTTTGTCGGAACGTCAAAGAAACCTCCCAAGCTGCTCAACTTGCAACTTTATTTGTTCGTATTTTTCTTTTAAATCTAATAATTCCATATATTTAAACTTTACCAACCAACAACTTTATACCATCACGGAAAACTTCGAAGCTTTTAGAAGTGTTTGAGTCGATATTTAGAAATTGTGAAATATTTCTAGCTACTTCTGTTTTGGGCATGTAACCTTTAGCGTAATAACCTTTTGAGGCTAATACTCTTTCAAGTGCTTCACAAGTTCCGCCTTTTATTTCATCAGGATTTCTATAATTTCGGCTTTTATCAAGATTTTCTTTTACTTTTGGATATGCACTTCTAATCGCTTCAACATCTCCAAAAAACCACGATTCAATCTCTTCAATTGCAATACGATTCAATAACTGGAAGTTTGCAGAATTCGAATGAGTCGTAAATCCAGCATCATGAGCTATTTGCTCCAATTTTTGTTTCAAAACTTGGCAGTCTTCCTTATCTCTGTCAACTAACACTACAATTCTCCAATCAGGATTTGTTAGGAGCAAGTTTTTGTATCCTTTTAGTCTTATTGGTAATTTTTGAATAAGATTTTGCTTACCTCGGAAATCATGAAATCTTAGAGTTATATCACTACCAACAATTTTCGGAATAATTTCAGTTAGAAGTATTTCGGCAGAAGCTTCTTCGAGCAAAAAATCAATATGCACTTATTTTATTACCTCCGCAAAATAGCCTTCAATCCATAAATCGCCGAGCTTTGCTCCAGCTTCAATCATTTCAGTAACTCCACTAATTTCTGATATTTTTTTTGCTTTTGTAAAACCTTTAACATCTCTGTAAAGCACAAAAACCTCTTCAGGTTTTAATTCGTTGATGAAAAATGGCGAGTGAGTTGAAACCATTAACTGTGTATTCGCAGATGCAGTTTTACATTCTTCGGCTAATTCCGGCAAAAGTTTTGGGTAAAGATAGTTTTCTGGTTCTTCAATTCCAACAAGTTGCGGCGGATTTGGATCATATAAGACCGTCAAATAAGCCAACATTTTCAGTGTTCCATCAGAAGCATATTTCGCTTGTATCGGAGTTTCAAAAGGAGCATCTTTAATTTGTAAAAGCAACCTTCCATCGGGCATCATTTCAGCCTCAACCTTTTCTAAATGTGGAATGCGTCTTGATAGAGTTGTCAAGATTTTGTCTAACAATTCAGGATGCGTTTCTTTTAGATACTGTATAACATTTGCCAAATTATTTCCTGTTTCAGAAAGTTTTTCTTGTGGTCCTGATTCGGGTTGAAACCGAGAACTTTCAACTGTTAGATAAGAAAGATACCAACCAACAATAAACTGTCTTAACGCACTGACTCGCGGGTGACTTGCCAACTGACCAAGTGCGTTTATAGCTAAAACATCGGATGATGATAGATTTTCGTCGATTTTCTGAGCAGTTTCATCGGGTTCATCACCGGAAATAACCTGACCTTTTCCCAACTTAAAATTCAAAAACTTAAAAGGTGTTCCAAATTGTTTTCCACGCCTCCAAGCCAATGATTCTTCTTCAACAAAAGCACCTGTTGAGTTTTCATTGATTACCAATCTATAAGTTATTAAAGATGAATCCTTATTTTCCCGATACTTGATTTCAATCGAAATTGGTTCACTTGAGCCGCGAGTTCTGAGTTCTCTAAATCGTCCGCGTTTATCTACAGCTTTTTTTAGCCCCAAAAAACATTCTGCGAGAAAAGCAAAAACATCAAAAACTGTAGATTTTCCGCTTCCGTTTTCTCCAAGAAGTACTGTTAAAGGTTTTATATCTTTCAATTCTAAATCTTTTAAAGCACGAAAGTTTTTTACACGTAAATATTCAATTCTAGGGACATTTCGTGTAGTTACTTTTGGGTTTTTTAAGTCTTTCATATATTTAACGATGCTCTCCAATATGAGTTGGCATTCCTGTCAACTTTTGGTCGAGCAAACTCATTGGGCGAAATGTGAAGTATAAAAATTTGTTTTCGGGATAAACCACATAAACTTGTTTATCTTTTTCCCAAGTTTGTTGATGTGTTTGGCGAACCAAAACATAACTTGCAAAATAAATTGCAATCAAAACTAAAACGGAAATCACACTTCTTTTGTTCATTTCTTCTTCCTAAAGCAAATTGATAATAAGGCTAAAGTGATAAATGAACAAAACCAAGCAAACCAATCGCCGTATTTTACATAAAATGTTTGTTTGCCGTCTGATTTTGCGATTGTCCAAACTCTTGTATCTTCGACAAATCCTTGCGTTGGGTCTATAACTTCACCGCGTTCGTTGATATAAGCCGTGATCCCCACGTTTGTAACACGCAAAACCGGACGATTTGTTTCTACTGCACGAAAAACTGCACTTGCTAAATGTTGACGCAAAACTGCGGTGTTTCCTAAATAACCATCGTTTGTAACTTCTACTAATACATCGGCACCGTTTCTAACGTGTTGATTCGAAAGAGTTGGGAAATGCGACTCAAAACAGATCATAACGCCTGCATTTACTTCACCAAATTTTAAAATGTCATATTCTTTTCCAAACGTAAAATTTCCGACAACCGGCGGAACATAATCAGCTAAAAACTTCGGTAAAGGTATAAATTCGCCAAAAGGCAGTAAGTGAATTTTGTCATATTGATTTTCAAATTCGCCTTTTTCGTTAACCAAAACTGCTGAATTATAAGTCTCTAATGATTTTTCAAGCTGTTCGACTGACATTGAATAAGGTTCGCGTCTAATGTATTGCGGATAAACAGGTTCGCCGGAATTGAACAATATTTTTACATTATTCCGCGTTGTAAAATCTTTAAAAAACTCTTGCATTTCGGCGTCTTTGGCAAACTCGAAATTCATCGGAGATTCAGGGAAGATGACGATAGTCGTTTGTGATTTGCTATTTGTCTTTTGTAAAGCATTTTCGGCGAGTTCAACGTGGCGTTGACGAAACTTTTTCCACTTTTCGTGGGTTAATCCGGCGATTGGAACGTTTGGTTGAATGGCGATTATTTTAACTTCTGATTTTTGTTTTTCAATATATTCAGTTTCGTTAAAAGGAATCGGTTCATTAATATATGTGCTTAAAAGCGTAATGAATGTCGGAATTATCAAAACCCAAATAACAATTGAAAGCCAATATTTTTTGTAAAAGTTGCGATAAACGATATTTGGAAGAAAATTAAAATAAATAGAATTTAGAAGAATAATTATAAAACTCACAAGTAAAACGCCACCAATGCTTGGGTATTTTAAAGGAAATGAAACTGTTGCAAACGCTTGCGAATAACCAATCGCATTCCAGTTATTTCCGGTTAACCAATATCTTAAAAATTCTGTAAACACCCAAATAAAAGGTGCGATTAAAATTGCCCAAGTTCCAAATCTTTTCAATAAAATTGACTGAATCAGCCCAAACAAAGCCGGAAATAGTCCAGCGACTGCGGTGACAATCAAAACCATCAAATAAGCAATTGGCTTTGGTAATCCTCCGGTTTCAATCATCGGAACGGTCAGCCACCAACAACTTCCGAAAAAGAAAGTTGTTCCCCAAATCCAACCAAGAATGAATGATTTTCGTTTAGAACGTTTTTCTTTTTCGATGGCGTAAAAAAATGGAATTAAAGCAACGTATGCAAGATACCAAAAGTCGAAATCGGGAAAAGCAAAAATCAAAAGAATCGCAGAATTAATTGTCCAAAGAATATTTGCCAAAGCCGGACAAAAGTTTTTTGCGTGAGAAACTAATTTCATTTCCTAAGCATAACAACTAATCAGTCAGTTTGAAAGACATCGGTCAAAGTGATAATTCAAATTGATTGAATTTGACTGATATTACAAAAACCGTCACTTGAAAGTGACGGTTTTTGGCAGGCTCGAATGTTGTTAGGTCAGATTGAATAGTTTTCGGTTAAATCGGTTCAAAAAGAAAAATCAGGATGAAAGATTGTCGTTTTACTCAATAAACACCAATAAAGAAGGAGAGCCTAGCAATTTCTTGCTAGGCTCATATATCGGAAGGTTTACTGTAGGAACGCTCGGAAGGATTGTCAAGCACAGTGGCTTACCATACTTGTAGAAAGGTTGACGGAAGGTCTTGTTAATAGTGCAACAAGCTTGTCGATTTAACTATATGCAACCACTGTGCCAGAGAACTTGAAGTGAAAAGTGAATACAAAAAAGGCAAAACTAAGAATCATTTCAAATTCTCAACTTTGCCTTTTACTTTTTACTTTTGCCTTACTTTGTTATCTTCCGCATCGTTCAGCTAATCTTTGCAGAGCAACAACTTCTTGATTTTCGCTGTCAATTTCATTTGCTGATGCAGCATAGTTTTTCGCTGTTAAGCAATCTTTTTTGTCAAGAAAAATTCTGCCGAGTAAGATGTGAGCTTCGAGAAGTTTATTATCCCAAAAAAGTGCAGTTTTTAACTGAGTCACGGCTTGTTCTAAATCTCTGTTTCTGAGGTGAATTTTTCCGACAATCAAACGCGATTCGGCATTCATCGGTTCACTGTTAAGAATTTTTCGCAAACTCGCCATTGCTTCATCATCTTTGCCTTCTTTGTAAAAAACTTTAGCTTGAATTAATAAAGTCGTTGTTTCATCAACTGGCGATTGCAATGGCGAATATTGTTTTTTACGCAATATAATACTGACAAAATCGTTTCTTACAGGTTGTTCAATTCTCACCGAAATTGAATCAGTTGAGTTTCCGCGACGATAATCTGTCTCGGACTTTGCATAATTTGTCATAAATCTACGAGCTTGATCATCAAAATCTTTTGCCGAAGCGTCAGCAGTTTTTTCGAGTGCTTTTGCTAATAAAAAATACGCTTCGCCGTCTCTCGGGTTTGAAGCTAAGACAGGTCGAAGTTGGAGAATTGCCTCCGCAAAATTATTATCGAGAAACAATGATAAACCGTAATTAAAACGCGAATTAGTATCATCTGGCTGAGAATCAGATGCTTTCTTTAAGAAACTCATTCCATCTTTTAACAACATTGATGCTTTGCTTTTATCTTTCTTCTGACTCCTCGCAGATTGCACAGAAATTGCACCAATCGTGTTGTAAACGCTGGTTAAAACTAAATCATTCGCCAGCGGTTGGAGCACAGAAAGTGCTTGCTCGTAGTTAGATTGTTGCCAATAAATCAGCCCAATATAAAATGCAGCTTCAGCAAAATGTTCGTCTTGTTGCGGAACTTTTGAAAATGCGTCAATCGCTTCTTGTTGTTTTTTTTGATTAAGATAAAGATGTCCAAGTTCGAGTGAAGCAGCCGAATATGTTTCGCCTTGTTTGGTTTCTGTATAAAGCCGCATCGAGTTTTTGAAAAAATTCTCTCGAGTTTCAAGATTTGTTGAAAGCAGACCTTTGATGTAAGCCTCAAAAGCTCTTGCCGGAATCTTATTTGCTGCTTCAACAAACTGACTTTGCGAAAATGCCAGAGCTTTATCACGCTGATATAAAATCTGATAAGCAAGTTGTCCTTCAATTGTCTGCAATTGTGCAAGTGCATCACTTAATGTAATATCTCGCGTAATTTTTCGACCATCAGAAAGCTCTTCGCTCAAAAATCTTCCTTCATTAACGCGGACTATCTTTGCTGTCACACTAATACTTGCAGCAACTTCGCCTTGAGCTGGAATTATCGCGTATTTGCCAGCAACAAGTAATGAAGACTTTGATTCGCGTGCGAGTTTGAGCGAGGTTGCGAGCGAAGGCAAGTTTGTCAAAGGAATATTTAGGCGTTGTTGGATAAGTTTTCGCTCTTCATTTGAGATGATATTCAAGCCCGGAACTTTTAATAAATCCGAGAGCGAATCTGCAATACTTTCTCCAATCCAATTAAATTCCGGATTTCCAGAAGTGTTTTCAAATGGCAAAACCATCATTGTATCGGCATTAGTATCAGCTTTTTGAGAAAAGGCTGATATTGAAAAAGTCAAAAATAATAAAAATGTAATAAAAAACTTGTAGTGCATATATTTCCTTATAAAAACAAAAAATTCGCTCTGTTAAAGCGAATAGTTTAGCATTTATGATGCAAGTTATGTTGAAAAAGTTGGTAGTCGGTACGGGATTTGAACCCGTGTCGCCGCCGTGAAAGGGCGGTGTCCTAGACCCCTAGACGAACCGACCAGATTGCGTTTGCTAAGTTAAAAACTTACATTCGCTTCAAAAAACATCGCTTCAACCGAAGTAAAAGCGAACCATTAGAATATCTTAAGGTGTTTTTTCTGTCAAACGGTCGCCGTTAAATTTCGAAAACAAACAAAAAACTGTAGTATTCAGAAATGAAACTTCCGAAATCTTATTTTAAACGCGAAGTCTTAGTGATATTGATATTACCCGTTTTTTCCTTAATTATTTTCATAGTTGCAAGTCTAATCTCATACTTTTTTGATTGCTTTTAAAACAATAAGCTAAATTATTTAGATTTTTACTTGACTCGTGAGAGAGAGAGAGAGACAATAAATCATTCTTCAAGTTTTGCTTTTTGAATTTAACTGAATGAACATTCCACAACCTTTTATGAGGTACATTCGTAGTAGTTAAATTGTTTGTTTAAGTAATTCAATCCGCCCAGCTTCCCAAGAGTAAATAAAAAATTAGGAGATTTAAATTATGTTTAGTTTGCTTAGAAGTTGTAATGGCAGATTTTTTTATCTCGCCTCGATTGTATTGATTCTTTTAAATTTTGGATTGGTAAATGCTCAGTCAACAGAAAAAAACACTATCTCAAGGGAAATTAAAAGTGATGTCGAAGTCAAAAAAGGGAATTTACTAAATGTTACTTCAGCAAAACTTGAAAAGGTGACTCAACAAGAGAACACGGTTCAGACTGAAATTTTACAATTGTCTTTTTTTGTTCCGTTTGAATTTGGAAGCTTTATTCCGAAATCAAAAGCCACGCTAACCGCTTATAAAGAAAACGGCTCTGTTAGTGGAATGAAAATTTGGAAAGCCTTTGGAGCTAATTATAAAAGCGAAAATACTACAAAGCCGATTCCTTATAATCTTGAGCTGAGTTCTGAATTTTTGAAAGCTTCAAGTTTTATACTAGATTTTTCATTTGACGTTTCAGGTGATAGTTCAAATTACAACATTGCAAGTGCATGCAGAGAATGTGCAGACTTAGCAATTTCAGTTTGTGGAGCGGGCAAAGTCGCAGGAGTAAAATGCCCTAAAGATGGTTCTTGTGAGTTTACTTGCAAGTAGCTGTATTTTTTTTCTAATGACAAAATATCGTAAAAAGTCGAACTCGATGTTCGGCTTTTTTTGTTATTAACTTGTTTCAAACCTACAATTTCCTTACAATCCTTCCATGTCAAATACACCAAAGCGAGTCTTTTTAATTGATTCAATGTCGCATATTTTTCGTGCGTTTTTTTCACCAATGGGAATTTTCTGACGGCGACTAAAAGTCAGATATTGGATTTCAAACAATTCAAATTTTCTCCTTTTCAAACCAAGCATAGAGCGTCGGCAAAATCAGCAAAGTCAAAAGCGTCGAAGTCATCAAACCGCCGATTACTACGGTCGCCAAAGGTCGTTGAACTTCGGCACCTGCGGAAGTTGCCAAAGCCATCGGGATAAAGCCCAAACTTGCAACTAAAGCGGTCATCAAAACAGGTCGAAGTCGCGTCATTGAACCTTCCCGCACGGCTTCCAATACTGATTTTCCTTCTTCGCGTAACGAATTGATGTAGGAAATCATCACCACGCCATTTAGCACCGCAACGCCGAAAAGGGCGATAAATCCGACACCTGCCGAAATTGAAAACGGCATTCCGCGTAATGCGAGTGCAAAAACTCCACCGACAATAGCAAACGGAATTCCGGTGTATATGATAAGTGCTTGTTTTATTGAACCAAAAGTTGTAAAGAGCATTATGAAAATTAAAAATAGTGCAATCGGCACAACAATTAGCAAACGATTTGTCGCCCGTTCCAGATTTTCAAATGCACCGCCCCATTTCAGATAATATCCCGGCGGAAGCGAAACTTCTTTATCAATTTTCTTTCGTGCTTCGGTCACAAAACTCGCAATATCACGGTTGCGGACGTTGGTTGAAACGTCAATTCGGCGGCGTGTATCTTCGCGGGAAATTTGTGCCGCACCTTCGACTACATCTACATCGGCGACTTCCGAAAGCGGAACACGCAAACCCGTCGGCGTGGTTAAAAGCAGATTTTTTACAGAATCAACCGATTTCGAGGCACTGTCATTGAGTCTGATTTTGATGTCAAAACGCAATTCGCCTTCGTAAACTTCGCCCGCCTTTTTACCCGCAAAAATTGATTCAACCAAATTATTAACGTCTTCAACATTTAACCCATAACGGGCAATCGCGGCTCGATTCGGTTTAATTTGCAGTTGCGGAAGTCCGGTTGTTACTTCAACTTTTGTTTCCTCAGCACCTTGAATGCTTGCCAAAACCATTTCAAGTTCCTTGCCTTTGGTCGCCAAAGTTTCAAGATCATCGCCAAAAAGTTTAATCGCCACGTCGCCGCGAGTTCCGGCAATTAGTTCATTTACTCGCATTTCAATCGGCTGCATAAACCCGAAAGATGCGGCTTGCGGTGCTTCGCTTTCCAGTTTTTTCTGAAGTGCGTCAATCAAATCTTCTTTTGTGCGTCCGCTCGTCCAATCGCCGATTGGGTGCAGCATAATAAACATATCGCATTGATTAACGCTCATCGAATCGTTCGCAACTGCCGGAGCTCCGCATTTTGAAACGACCGTGCGGACTTCGGGGAAAGTTCGCACAACTTTTTCGGCTTCGGTCTGCGTTTTGGTTGATTGATTGAGCGAAACGCTTGGTAATCCGATTGATTCCACCAAAATATCGCCTTCATCAAGTCGCGGAATAAATTCGCCGCCCAAAAACGGAAATAACGCAGCAGAAACGCAAACCAACCCAACGGCGACCGCCAAAACTTGTTGGCGAAATTTCATCACGAATTCAAACGCGGGTTTGTAAATTTGTTTTGACCAACGAATCAAGAAACTTTCGGTTTCGGAAACTTTCCCTTTCAAGATAAAAGTCAGCATCGCTGGAACGTAGGTGAGCGACAGAATAAGCGAACCGAGCAACGCAAAAATCACGGTTAAAGCCATCGGCACAAACATTTTGCCTTCGATTCCGCGAAGCGAAAGGATCGGTAAGTAAACGATTGCAATGATCGCCACCGCGAAAACAACGGGACGTGCAACTTCCAAACAAGCGTCCAAAATCGTTCTTTCGGTTGGTTCGTCTGATTTTTCGTGTTGGGCTTCGGCACGTCGTCTAACCGCGTTTTCGACCATCACGACCGCACCGTCAACAATTAACCCAAAGTCCAAAGCACCCAAACTCATCAAGTTGCCCGAAACATTGAAAATTCGCATCAGAATCGCCGCAAAAAGCATCGAAAGCGGAATAATTGTCGCAACAAGCAACGCTCCACGCCAATTTCCTAAAAGAAAAACCAACACGAGAATTACGAGAATTGCACCTTCGACCAAGTTTTTCTCAACCGTCGCAATCGCTCTGTCAACCAACGCCGTGCGGTCATAAAACGGGACAATATCAACGCCTTTCGGCAGAGATTTTTTGATTTCCTCGATTCTTTCTTTAACGTGATTTGCCACTGTCCGGGAATTTTCGCCTTTCAGCATAATCGCCATTCCCGTCACAATTTCGCCGTTGCCGTCAGTCGTTACCGCACCTTGTCTAATCTCTTTGCCTTCAACAACTTCGCCGAGTTGTTTGACAAATATCGGCACACCGCCATCGCCTGTTTTGACGATGATATTATTGAGGTCTTCGGCATTTTCAACCAATCCAACGCCGCGTAAAAGAAGCTGTTCCGAGCCTTTTTCGATATAACCGCCGCCGACTGTGCCGTTATTTTTCATCACCGCTTCATAAACATCGGCGAGCGTAATTCGATAAGACAAGAGCTTTTCGGGGTCGAGTTTGATGTCATATTGTTTGCCGAAACCGCCGTGCGAATTTACTTCGGTAATGCCCGGAACGCTCATTAATTGCCGCCGAATGTTCCAATCGTGAATTGTTCGCAAATCTGTGGCAGTAAAACCGCTGCCTGCTTCGGCAACCACTTTGTATTGATAAATTTCGCCCAAACCCGTGGCAATCGGACCCATTTCGGGCGAACCAATGCCGGGCGGAATTTGTTCGCGAGCCTGTGAAAGCCGTTCCAAAATCAGTTGGCGGGCAAAATAGATGTCTGTTCCTTCTTCAAAGACGATGGTGATATTTGAAATCCCGAATTTGGAAACCGAGCGGATTTCTTCAACATTCGGAAGCCCCGACATTGCCACTTCAACCGGAAAAGTTATTTGCCGTTCAACCTCCAAAGGTGCGAGCGACGGTGCAGATGTTAAAACCTGAACCTGCACATTTGTAACATCAGGCACGGCATCAATCGGCAAATTCAAAAGGCTGTAAACGCCCGCCGCCGACATAATTGCAACCAGCAAAAGGACAATCAATTTGTTTGCAACCGAAAATTTTATTAGTGCGTTAATCATAAATATTGTGATTTGCAATGATGCGGTTCAGATAGCCGAAACATCGCCGAAATTAAGCCGAAATTATTATTCCATTTGTTTGACGCTTTTGTAATCGCCGCTGACTTTTAACGTAATTGATACATCGGAATCCGTGCGATTACGCCAAAACCAACCGTGGCTTCCGTCAAATTCGGCAGTTAAATCGCCCGCGTCGCCGGTTACGCTTGTGCCTTTTTTGTAGCTGATAAAAGCCTTGTTTGAACCTTCGCCGTGCGTGTCGTGATTGACCGCACCGCTGGATTTCCAATCAAATTTAACCTTTGCACCTTTTATCATATCCATTTTTATTTCAGTACCTTCGCCCGGTTTGAGCGTTACGCTTTTTTCATCTGATTTGCTTTCAGAATTCGTTTGAGTCGCCGCAGTCGGAGCCGTAACAGGTTTAGATTCAACAGGTTTGGACTTTGCGACAAGTGCATCTTTCTTTGCTTCCGACGCAAGTTTTTGTTTGATCTCGCCCATTTGCGTCAGCCCTGAAATTCGCCCGATGCGAGTCGGATCAATGCCGTATTCCGCCGGCAAAACAATAGTGACCAGCAAAACAGCGGCAACAATAATGGCAATAATCGTTGATTTTAATAATTTTCCCGTGCTTGGTAATTCGGCACGATTTGGTAAGTCTGTGTTATACATGAATTTTCCTCCAATTTAGTTGATAAAATAACCTGTAAGTTGATAACCGATAAGCATAAATCCCGCAATCATCAGCAAAACATTCGCGGTGTAAGCGTGTTTCAAAAAGCTGTCGGTTCGCCTCCAATAGCTCATCAAAATCAAAATTGTGGCAAGTGCAAGCAATTGACCGATTTCTACGCCAACATTAAACGCGAGCATATTTGGCAACAAACCTTCGCGGGAAAGTTCGAAATCTTGAATTTTGGTTGCCAACCCGAAGCCGTGAAAAAGCCCGAAAACGAGCGTGGCAATTTTCGTGTTCGGCTGAAACCCGAACCAACGCTTGAATGCTCCGAGATTGTCGAGAGCCTTATAAACAACCGACAATCCGATAATCGCATCAATCAAATAACCGTTGATATTCGTCCCGAAATACACGCCCAAAAGCATCGTCACAGAATGTCCAATCGCAAAAAGGCTGACGTAAATTCCAATATCTTTCAGTTTATAAAGAAAGAAAATCACGCCAAGCAGAAACAAAATATGGTCGTATCCGGTGAACATATGTTTCGCTCCAAGGTAAACAAAAGGCAATAAATTTACACCCGTAATTTCTTGCAAATATCCTTTATCACCTTCGGCAACTCCGTGTGCAAAAGCATTTGTCCCAAGCAGAAAAATCGTTGATAAGACTACAAACGACCATTGCAAAGACGATGTATTTTTATAAATTTGAAATTTATTCATAATAATTTGAGTAGGTTTTGTCATAGTTAGTTATTCCTCGTCGGCACCTTTTTCAACCTGCGTTTTCAGGGTAAAACTTCCTTTGGTAACAATCGTTTCGCCGATTTCCAAGCCTTTTTTGATGCGTGTGTAGCCATCAGATTCTTCGCCAAATTCGATTGTGCGGATTTCAAACACGCCGTTCTCGCTTTTCTTTTGGACGAAAACAACCGATTTTCCGCCGACGGTTTGAATTGCATCGCTCGGCACGGCTATTTCCGTTCCGCTGCTGCCCGTGCGAAAATTGACTTCTACAAACATACCGACCTTCAATTTCGCATCTGAATTATCAATCGAAAGACGAACTTTCCCTGTCCGCGTATCTTCGTTCAAATTCGTGTCAATATTGGTTACTTGAGCATTTATCGTTTTGCCGTCAACTGTTTTAATTTCCGCCGAAGTGCCGACGTAAATGCTCTTCATTTGATCTTGCGGCACATTTGCCGTCGCCCAAACGCTTGAAACATTTGAAAGCGTCAGCAAATTTTGACCTTCTTGAACGCCGCTGCCGTTGTTTGCTTTTCTATCGGTAACAATTCCCGATGACGGCGATTTGATATAAACAAGCGAGCTGTTTTCAGCGTTGGTGTGATTGCTTGGATTTATGCCAAGCGAACTCATTTCGTCGCTGATATGTAAAACGTCAACTTTGGTCGTTTCAAATTCGGCTCTTGCTTCTTGAATTTCTTTGTTAAGCGAAATATTTGATTCAAAATCGTATGCGGCTTTGGCAGTTTTATAATGAGTTTGAGCGGCTAAAACTTCGCGTCCGGCATTTATTTTGACGTATTCTTTAATCTTTTTGAGACTATTTTCGGCAAGGTCAAAATCAGCTTTAGCAGTCTTGTAATTTGTTTCCGCCGCGATTAAATCTTTCGTTGCTCCCGCACCTAACTCAACAATTTTCTTGGTTCGTTTTAATGATGAATCGGCTTGGTCAAACTTTGCTTTGGCAACCGAAAAATTTGTTTCCGCCGCCAAAACATCTTTGTTTGAATTGAGATTTGCCAAGTCCTTTGCCCGATTAACATTGGCTTCCGCTTCATCGAGTTTGGCTTTGGCTTGCAGAATTGAAACACGATTTTCTGTTTTCAAAACGCGGTTCAGATTACGTTCGGCGATTTGATGTTTCGTTTCTGCATCGTGCAATTTTCCTTGCAACTGTGCAACTTCGGGACTCGTAATGATCGCAATCGTTTGTCCGGCTGAAACGCGGTCGCCGATTGAAACGGAAATATTCTCGATTCTGCCGTCAACCAACGAGGTGATTTCTTGTGTTTGCTGTGGATTCGCTTCAATCGTTCCGGTGGATTTGAGCATTGAAACCGCACTTTTGGCAGCAACAGCTTCATATTCAAGTTTGGCGGAATTCAGCAATTCAGGCTCAAGTTTTAATTCCTTGACCGCACTTTTTTCTTCGGCTTTCTCGGCGTTTTCGGCAGCATTTTCGCCCGAAAAATTTTTGCGGACAATCAAACCTAAACCGACTAACCCGACCAAACCAATAATTACGGCGGCAATTATCCACGCTTTGAAGTTGTTTTTTGGATTTTCAACCGCTTCAATTTCGTTAATTTTAATTTCTGTTGACATAAATTTATTTCTCCAAAGTGATGCCCAAGGCAATCAGCAATTCGGCTTTGGCTCGATAATTTTCGCTCAAAGCATCGGTTAAATCTCGGTTTGCGTCCAATAGCCGTTTTTGTTCGGCGAGCAAATCTGTAATCTTAAATTCGCCAATTTCATACACTTGGCGAATCGTGGCAATATTTTCGCGGGAACGCGGCAACACCGCATTTTGCAGAATCGAAACCGCACGTTTCGTAGCTTCAATCTTTTGAAATGCCGTTAAAAGCTCGTTTTTTATAATTTGTTCGGTAAAAATGCGACGTTCTTGAGCTTGTCTGACAGCAATTTCCGCTTCGGCTTTTGCACCTTGATTTCGGTTGAAAATAGGAAGTCCGATACTGATTCCAAAGGTTAAACTTTTGCCCGGATCATTAAATGCTCCGCGTGGCGAATTGACGACCGACGAATTCTGCGAATAACGCGAATATGCTGTCAATTCAGGGCGACTTTGCGAACGAATCAAACGCAAACCTGCAATTGCCAAAGATTCTTCGAGTTCTGCCAGACGAATTTCAGGACGATTTTTGAGTGCCAGCGGAATGCTTGTTTCGATTGTTGCAGGAAAAGCAGGAAGTTGAGCATTAACAATGTTTTCGCGTAATTTCAGCGATGCATTCGACTCCATTCCCGCGTAAAATTTGAGTTTGGTGAGCGAAGTTTGAATCCGTCCGACAGCCAGTTCACGTTTCGCACGAAGCCGCTCAACATCAGTTTGCAAAAGGTTTAATTCGAGCGGTGCAGTTTCGCCCTCCGTTACGCGAATCTGAACATAGACAACAATTTGTGTGTTGATTTCAAGCAATTCTTCAACAATTTCCAGCTCACGCAAACTCGCCAAAGATTCTGAATAGGTAAGGAAAATCTGATTTGCCAATTCGCGTTTCCGAGCCGTAATTTCGGCTTCTTTCAACGTAATTTCGGCATTAGCCAAATCAATTCGCCGATTTCGCTGCTTGTAAATATCAATCGGCACAGAAACGCCAACAGTAAATTCGTTGTCGCCTTTTGAACCGACCAAACTGCCGCTTTTTTGCTCAACGTCAAGCGTCGGATTCTGCCGCAAACCTGCTTGCGTAAGCCTTGCTTTTGCTCGTTCAACATCAAGCCTCGCAATCTTCAAATTTCCGTTATTCGCAAACGCTTTGTTTATGATTTCTTCGAGCGAAATGCCGTCCGATTGATTGTAATAATCAGATAAAACCGATGTAACCAAAGGTTTTTTAATCGGAATACTCGCAATTTCGTCTGTGGTATTGACTATATTTTTGGCAATATTCGATTGTCCAAATGTCGTATTAAAAGACAGAACAACCAATATCAGCCACACGCCAAAACGGACGTGAACGCTTTTTATAAAACTCATCGCTTAATTTTTAATCGTAAAAACAGGTAACTGAAAACACCTTTTGCACTAGACAAAAAGCCGTGTAAATCTATGCAGATTTGTAAAAACTAGGCGATTCTGGGCGGACGGAAGAGATTGGTTACAGCGGAATTTGAGTATTTACTGTGATAAGAATTTACCGAATTTGTAATTTTCTCCTCAGAAAACACGAGATTCGGCTCAAAAAGAAACGTTTGAGCGATTATGTATGTTGAAGAAAATGATAAATGCTCATGATAATCCTCGTCCGATTGATCGTCTGAATGTTGCGAATCATCATCTCGATCTGGTGAAGAATGTTCAAATTCTCCGCCGTCATCGTGATGGGCAGAAAAATGATGAGCGGGTGGAATTCCAACCGAATGATTGCCTGCATACACTTGCAAAATGCTCGCATCTGCCAAGGCAAAAAGCATAAACAAAAGCGAAACACACTTAATGGTCATGTGTTTCAAACTTAGCTGATGTGATTTAATAAACGTATTCATCGGAAGAGTAGTAATTTATCATAGTTGATTAAGATTTGTAAATTGGGTTTAAATTTTAAAGTCAAACTTGTTTCAAACACAGAATTTCCTTACAATCCTTCCATGTCAAATACACCAAAGCGAGTCTTTTTAATTGATTCAATGTCGCATATTTTTCGTGCGTTTTTTGCTCCGATGGGAATGAAGCAAGAGCCGATGCGGAATTCGAAAGGACAAGTTACGCAAGCGGTTTTCGTGTTTACGAATATGCTTCGCAAACTTTTGAATGATGAAAAGCCGGATTATGTTGCCGCGGTTTTTGACACGCCGGACGCAACTTTTCGTCATGATAGTTTTGCGGATTATAAAGCAAATCGAGCCGCTATGCCTGACGATTTGTCATCGCAAATGCCTTTTATTGTGCGTGTTTGCGAAGCTTTTAATATTCCGATATTGAAACGATCGGGATTTGAAGCTGATGATCTGATTGGAACTTTGGCTCTCAAATGCCGCGAAAAAGAACTGCAAGCCGTTATCGTTTCGAATGATAAAGACTTGTGCCAGCTCGTAAGCGATCCATATATTTTGTGTATGCGGCAAAATTCGCAAAATATTAAACGTAAAGTTCCCGTTCCACCTATTGAATATTGTGATGAAGCTTGGGTTTTGAATAAATTTGGCGTTCCGGCGACAAAGATTATTGACTTGCTCGGATTGATGGGCGATGCGGTCGATAACATTCCCGGAGCTCCGGGAATCGGCGAAAAAGGTGCGTTAAAGATAATTACCGAATATGGTTCGATTGAAAATGCAATCGCAAATGCTGAGAAAATTACACATAAAACTTATCGCGAATCACTGCAAAATAATCAAGATATTATTCGCCAATCGCTCGAACTCGCAACGATTCACACCGAAGTTGATGTTGATCTCGATCTCGATTTATTGAAGTTTCGTGAGCCAGATCGCTCTCTGTGTTTGCAACTTTTTCGCGAGATGGAATTTAACACTTTGACCCGAGAATTTTCTGATGCTTCGTTGCCACTTTTCTCAGAAATGGCAGAATCGACTCAGACAAAAAAGACTTATGAACTCGTAAAAACTCGCCCCGAACTCGACAAATTGATCCGCAAACTTTGGGAAAGCGAGCATTGGGCATTTGCCATCGATGATTCAAATTCTGACAGCAAAACGAGTTCGTTTGATAAGCCAAAACCGCTTGGAATCGCGATTTCAAATGTTGCCGGAAGGTCTTATTATGTCGAACTTACGTCTGACGAAATGATTGCACCAATCCGCGACACTTTCGCGAATGATTTATTTGGCAAATGCGTTTTCGATATCAAACGCAACATCGCGAGCCTCAAAAAAATTGGTGTTGAAACTACCGCAATCAACGATGATGTTTTACTCGCGGCTTATCTGCTCGACCCGAGTCGTTCCGAATATGACATCGCTGCTTTGGCTCAGCAGCAGATTGGAATCAACTCAAATTTTGAAGTTCCAGAAGGTTTTGCGGACAATGAATGGCGGACTTGCGAGCGTGCCGATTTCACTTTTCAACTCGCTCCTTTTTTCCGTAACAAGTTGCGGGAAAGCGGTTTAGAAAAAATTTACTCCGACATCGAAATCCCAACGGCAACGCTTCTTTTTGAAATTGAGCAAAATGGAATGAAGGTTGATGTCGATGTTTTGCGTGGACTTTCGGCGACATTTGGCGAGGAATTAGCGAAACTTTCGATTCGAATTTTCGAACTCGCCGGAAGGGAATTCAAGATCAATTCACCAAAACAAGTAGGTGAAATTCTGCAGGAATTAAACATCGAAACCGGCAAAAAAACTGCGACAGGTCAAATTTCCACAAGCAAAGAAGTTCTTGGCGAACTCGCTTTGACTTACGAATTGCCACGTTTGATTCTAAATTTCCGCGAACTCGAAAAACTCAAATCTACATACACCGATTCGCTTCCAGAAAAAATTGCATCTGATGGAAGAATTCACGGCACGCTCAATCAGACCGTCGCAGCAACAGGTCGCTTATCGTCAACCGAACCGAATTTGCAAAACATTCCCATTCGCACCGAGCTTGGTCAAAAGATCCGTTCGGCGTTTATTCCTGAGGAAGGAAATTTGTTGATTTCTGCTGATTATTCGCAGCTCGAACTTCGGATTCTCGCACATGTTACGCAGGATCCGGTTTTGCTTGCAGCTTTTAAAAATGGCGAAGACATTCACTCGCAAACTGCGAAACTCGTTTTTGGTAGCGAAGATAAAGAAAAACGCCGATTGGCGAAGATCGTAAACTTCGGAATCGCTTATGCCGTTGAAGCTTACGGACTTTCCCAGCGAATTGGTTTGAGCGTTTCGGAATCGAAAAAGATCATCAACGATTATTTCGAAACCTACAAAGGCGTAAAAAAGTATATGGAAAAAACGCCAGAATTTGCTCGCGAACACGGCTACGTCGCGTCGATTTACGGCAGAAGGCGGAATTTTCCATCGATCAACGACCGCAATTTCACGGTCCGCTCGCGTGCGGAGCGAGAAGCGATCAACATGCCAATTCAAGGCTCAGCTTCCGACATCGTAAAAATCGCGATGCTGAAAGTTGATGAAGCCTTGAAAGCAAGTAAGTTAAATGTAAAATTGATCATGCAAATCCATGATGAATTACTTCTGGAGGTCGCGAAAGACGACGTTTCAAAAGTTTCGGAATTGCTGAAAAATGCGATGGAAAATGCTGTAAAACTTGATGTTCCATTGATTGCGGAAGTTGGTGTTGGGGTGAATTGGACTAGTGCGAAATAGTGTTTTTCCGAATATTTGAAACAAAATCATAATCTTATCGTGAATATCGTTATGAATTTGCTGACTGTTGTTAAACTCCCGGTTCGCAACCACTTCTTGCCGTTCTTTTTTCTCGTCAATTTTTGTACTTTTGCTCTCAGTCAACAAGTTGGTCCGGGTATTGGAGCTGATACCCGCGATGCTCGACAGATTTTTCGTTTGGCGGCGGAAAACGTGAAGAATACAAAAACGGTTTCATACAAAGCGACTTATCAAGGCACAGGTGCGTTTTCGACACATACCCAAACGGTAAGAGGAACTGTCGCATTGGAGAAACTTAATCCAGATAATCCATTTAAAGCAAAATTTGCGATAAACGGGGAAAGATTTCCGGCAGGAACCGATGAATTGCAAAGATTCAATGCAACATTCGACGGTTTAGTAATCAACAAGTTGCGACCTAAAGAGCATTTGCTCTTAAAGAAAACAATAAGTAACACAGTTATTTCAGAGCGTAGTCTTGGATTTGTTACTTCTTTTTTTCGAGGAGGTGCTTATCAGATTATTTTATTCGATTGGGTTTTAGACGAGCCTTTTGCGGTTCAATTGAAAGCGTCAACTGTTGATTATGAAGGAACGACAACTGTTGAAGGCGTGTTATGCCACGTAATATTTGTTGATCATCTTACACAATTCGAAAATCTTCCCAGAACGAATCGAGAGCGTTGGTATATTGGGATGAAAGATAATCTTCCCCGTAAATTTGAACAGTTGGCGTTTGACGATAAAGGAAGGCATGGGAGTTATGCTTTGACGATTTCGGGATTGCGAGTAAACGAAAAGTTTGCGAATTCAATATTCAGGATAAAACTTCCAAAAGGTTATGCGATTGAATCTTTTAAAAAGGAAATCTATCCGGAATTGCTCCCAGTTAATTCCATTGCACCCGATTGGAAACTATCAGATTCACAAAAAAAAGAGCATCAATTATCCGAGTTTCGAGGGAGGGTTGTCATACTCGATTTTTGGGCGACTTGGTGCGGTCCATGCATCCGAGGAATGCCTTTTATGCAAAAACTTAACGACAAATACAGATCTCGCGACGTAGTTGTTATCGGTATAAATGTATTGGAAGAGAGTAATCCGACGGCATATATGAAACAAAGGAAATTTGATTATGGGCTTTTACTCAAAGGTGAGGAAGTCGCTAATGTGTACCGAGCTAAGGTTTTGCCAACACTTTATATAATTGGCAGAGACGGCAAAATAATTTACCATTCTCATACTCCAGATGAAAAAGACGTTGAATCAGTCTTGGAGAATTATTTGTCGAACAATGAAAACACAAACAATTGAGCATAAAGAATGTGAATGCGACGAAGAAAGTTGGGAAGAAATCGTCGCCAAAGATGATGACTATTTTCCTGATCGGACTGTGATTTATTTTCATTGCGATGCTTGCGGTGAAGATTTTAGAGTTGAGGATTTTGAAACAGGCGAGGAATTGAAATTTCCTGAATATAGCTTCGGATGACTAGAAAGTCGGTAAAAAAACGAATTGCTTTTCTCACAGTCTTTATTGGTGTGATAATTTTTGCGGCTGTTGTTTTCCTCCGAATTGATTCGGAAAGCGAAAGAGCAATGTCCGAAACTATTGCTTTCGTTCCGTCGGTAAAACCTATTTACGATAACCCTTGCGATTATCCTCGACCGCTTTTAAGGGAACTCAATGGCGAAGAAGCCGTTTTCTTGTCGGAGTGTTTTGTTATCCAAAATGGTTATACCGATTTGCCGCCGATTGCCGATAAATCCAAGTTGACGCCTGAAAATCTCTTTGCTTTAACCGACGAAGATGGATTGAAGATGCGACATGATTCATTGGAACGAAAGGCTTATAGCTACGAGCGATCGCAAGGATACGGCGGAAGCTGGACAATTATGTTCAAATTCAAACCTCATCCAGACGTTGTGGAATCCTGGGGTGAAGGATTTAATCATATCGGACGTGCCGTTGTTATGGACTTCTACGGCGGAGAATTGAGAATATTGCACTCAAACCAACCAATTGGTATACCCGAAGCAATAATTATTGAGCAAGAAGATTGATTTTTGACATTTGGTGGTCATACAACATGAATGCTTTTGATTTACTTGATTTATTTGAGATTTTATTTAATATTCAAGTAACACAGTTAAAAAAATTAAAGTGCTTTGAGCTTTAAGAAAATAGTTCAAATTTCCGAAGTTACAATTCTTTCCAGATACATTTAGGAGACAAGTATAAAATGATAAAGAGCTTATTGAAAGTAATGATGTTAGGTGTGTTTTTGGCGACTACAACTTTAGTTGCATTTGCACAAGACCCAACGCCAGAAGTGCCGCCAACTGGTCCGGCGATTCCACGTCCAACTGGATTAGGTCTGGGCGGACCGCCTTCGACTGATCCACAGCCTTACGAGAAAGTGATTACTAAAGATGCCAAAACTAAAAATGGTATTTTTAAAGTTCACCAGATAAAAGATAAGTATTATTACGAAATTCCAAAGAGTGAACTCGGCAAAGAGTTCCTTTGGGTCTCGCAGATTGCGAAGACAACAATTGGAGTTGGCTATGGCGGGCAAGCACTCGGAAATCGAGTGGTTAAATGGGAACAGCTTGAAAACAAGATTTTTCTCCGGAGTATTAATTATTCGGTTGTTGCCGATTCGAAAACTCCAATCGCGGAAGCAGTAGCGGCTTCAAATAATGATTCAATTTTGCAGGCGTTCCCGATCGCCGCTTTTGGACCAAACAACGAATCTGTGGTAATTGATGTCTCACGTTTATTCACGACTGATATTCAGGAATTAAGTGCAAAGCAGCGTTTGAATGCAACCGCATTAGATAGTTCGCGTTCGTATCTCGAGAGAATTTCTCCTTATCCGACAAACATTGAAGTTGAAGCAACTCACACGTATACGCGAATTGCTCCGCCAGCCGGACTACCTGCTCTACCAACACCGACAGTTGGAATGAATCCTGGAAGTGCAACAGTTGTGCTTCATTATAGTATGGTGAAATTGCCGGAAAATCCGATGATGCCGAGATTGTTTGATGAGCGAGTTGGATATTTTTCGCGGAGTTTGGTTGATTATGGTCGCGAAGATCAGAGAGCAGTAACTCGCACGTTTATAACACGTTGGAGACTTGAGAAAAAAGATCCAAGTGCGGCACTATCTGAACCGATTAAGCCAATTGTTTATTACATTGATTCTGCAACGCCAACAAAATGGGTTCCATTTATGAAACGCGGCGTCGAAAAATGGCAGAAAGCGTTTGAAGCCGCTGGTTTCAAAAATGCAATCATTGCAAAAATGGCTCCAACCAAAAAGGAAGATCCTGATTTTAGTCCAGAAGACGCGAGATACTCAGTAATTCGTTGGTTACCTTCAACGATTGAAAATGCTTCAGGACCAAATGTTAATGATCCGAGAACAGGCGAAATTCTCGAATCCGACATTCAGTTTTATCACAACGTGATGAATCTCTCGAAAGCGTGGTATTTCTTGCAAGCCGGACCGCTCGACAAAAGAGCTCAAAAACTTCCGCTTCCCGATGATTTGATGGGAACTTTAGTTGAATATGTAGCCGCACACGAAGTTGGACACACGCTCGGATTTCAGCACAATTTCAAGGCAAGCTCAACATATCCGGCGGATAAAGTTCGCGATCGTGAATGGGTCAAAAAAATGGGACACACACCAACATTGATGGATTATTCGAGGTTTAATTATGTAGCACAGCCTGAAGATAATATTGATGTCGCCGATCTCGTTCCTGGAATTGGACCTTATGACATTTGGGCAACTGCTTGGGGTTATAAACCAATTCCAAGTGCGAAAACTCCTGACGAAGAATTGCCAACGCTCAACACTTGGGCTCGCGAACAAGAAACAACGCCTTGGCTCAGATTCTCAACTGAAGGTTCGAGCGGAAGCGATCCGGGCGAATTGACGGAAGCGGTTGGTGATGCTGATGCGGTCAAATCATCAGGTCTTGGTTTGTTGAATTTGAAACGAGTTGCCAAAATGCTTGTCTCTGCCACAACTACCGAAAAAGGAATGCCATACGATGAATTGACTGAAATGTATCCGCGAATGCTTGGGCAATGGACGCTAGAAATGAATCACGTTGCCGCGATTGTCGGCGGATTTGATTCTCAGCAAAAGCACATCGGGCAAGATGGAGTTCGCTTTTCGCTGATTCCAAAAGCGAGACAGGTTGAAGCTGTGAAATTCCTCTCAGAAAACGCCTTTGCGACTCCAATGTGGGCGATTGACAAAGAAATTCTTCGACGAATCGAACCTGTCGGAGCTTTGAATCGAATCCGAAATTCGCAAAATAGTGTGCTCAATAATTTATTGTCGAGTTCGCGTTTTGCGAGACTAATTGAACAACAGGCACTTGACGGAAGTTCAGCTTATCAACCAGAAGCATTTCTTGCAGAAGTCAGAAATGGCGTTTGGAGTGAGTTAAATTCGCCGAAAGTTTCAGTTGATGCATATCGCAGAAACCTGCATCGCTCTTATCTCGAAATCGCTAATAATAAACTTAATTCTGCACCGGCAACTTTGCCAGCAGGATTTCCGGCAGCATTTGCAGCTCAGTTTATTTCAAGTGGCGACGAAAGAGCCTATTATCGTGCTGAACTTCGGGCGTTAAATGCTTCAATTACTTCAGCAATATCTCGTGCTTCAGATCACGCAACGAAAGTTCATTTAGAAAACGCAAAAGATCAGATTGGGAAAATTCTTAATCCAAATCAAAGTGGCTCAACTGGTGTTGTTGCCAACCGATTCGCATTGGAACTTCTAGAAATGATGCAAAATCCAACGTCCTGTTGGCATGACTATACAATTAAAAAGTGAGAAATATTGCTTTTTGAAGAGTAACAATAAAGCACGTCTTAATCGGCGTGCTTTATTGTTGATAAAATTAAGTAAATTTTAATGATTTTGTTTTAGCAAAAATTACTAGAAATTAATTTTCAATTCTGGCTCACCAAAAATAATTTCGTAGGTGTAAACTGCAGCTTTACCATTGTCTTGTAATGCAATCGGATAATCATGTGGAATAATCCCTCCAGTTGCTCCTCTTTGCCAATCATATGCCTCTTTTATCCAATAAACTCGTTCTATTTTTAACTCACGTTTTCCGAACCAATTACCAACCGAAAATTTATATTTGCCGTGCAAGATAAACTTGCCGATTGCGTAATAACAATCTCCATCTGTCGCAGCACCTTGATCCACTCGAGTTTCATTTTCATAAAGACCGTTCTGTTCGCTAGCATTTGCCTTCGCCAAACACTTTGCACGAGCATCGGTATCCAATTTGGAAATTCCATTTTTCATTGAAGGTGAGTAAAGCCAACTGCTTTGCCCGGGAAAAGCGAATGTATAATCAAGCTTCATATCGCCGCCACTGTCAAGAAATCTGGCTAGAAACAATGAAGCTGCTGGCTTCCCACCAAGCCACGATGGCAATCCACCTGATATTGGAGTTGTTGCAGCTTTCATTACCCACCAAAGTTTGTTCCAATCTCTCGCATCAAATGCTTTTCTACATTCCTCAGCCCAAATTTCTTTCGCTCCCATATTTTCTCCCTTAATCGTTCTGTTTTGATATTTATCTAATTTATTACTACTTTTATAAATAAATAGACTGCTTTATTTTGTAAAATTAGTCATAAATAAAGACGTAAAGCTATCGACTATTTGCTCAAGTCAATTTAAATTAAAAAATTAAATAAAGTTTCAAATAAGCATCAAGAAATTTGCATTTTCAATACAAATATAAGTAAATTTGTTTTATGGAAGTTATCTGGAAAGATACTGAGACACAAAATTCTCCATTTTTACTCAAGCGTGAAGCACTTTTTGACGAATTCACTGTCAAGCATGTGAGAGTTGTCGCGGGTGAAATGCCTGAACATTTTGCTAAAGTAAACGAGATAAATTTGACACTTGACGGTAATTTGACAACAAAAAGACACACGGCTGGCGGTGGAACTAAGTTGGCTTGTGGCGATAGTGATTCGATGTGTATGATGCCCGTCGGACAATCGGTAATTGCTTCTTGGAAAGGCGAATATGAAAGTCTGCTGATTGATTTTACGCCAAAATATCTCTCGAAAATGGCTTCAGAAATGAATCTTTCGCCAAATATCGAACTCCGCGAAACAGTCTCGCAAAAAGATCAACTGATACAACATTTGAGCCTTGCTTTTCTTGAGGAAGCGGCTAAAAAAGAAACCTCTTCGAGACTTTACGCCGATTCAATTGCACACACTTTGATGTTTCATCTCATCAAAAACTACACAAACGCAAAAGAAAACGCAAAGCAATTTCTCGGTGGCTTGTCTGGTCATAAACTTCGTCTTGTTACCGAATTTATTAACGATAATTTAGAACAAGATCTGACGTTAACTGAAGTTGCGAGCGTCGCAGATTTGAGTCATTTTCACTTCGCACGTTCATTTCGTAAGACTTTAGGCGTTACACCGCAGCAGTATATTGTAAATCGCCGAATAGAAAAGGCGAAAGATTTGCTTTTGCACAGCGATTTGCCGCTGGTTGAAGTTGGATTCCAGACAGGTTTCAAAAATCAAAGCCATTTCACGACACTTTTCCGTAAACTAACGTCTTTTACACCGAAAGTTTGGCGTGAAGCTAATCAGACTTAGCTCAAATTGAGATATTTTTCGGACAAAGATCTAATTTTTTTGTAGTAAACCTGAATTCGCATTTTGTATTGTTAAAAACTGGGTAGAAATTGAGATATTTAGTTAAATACTTGACAGTATTATACTTAACTTTACAAGATTTATAAGTAGGTTCGTATATACACGAGTTGTGCGTCATACTAAAAACTCGAAAGTCCCTAAAATTTATAAAGAGAAATTTAATGAATCCAATACAAAAGATAGTTTCGTCTAGACTTAGTTCTTTAATGGGACAATATGAATCTGTTGAAGCAATTACTCATATGGCAACTCGTGGTCAGTTGAGAGAGGGATTCTTAATTGATTTTTTCAAAGGAGTAATACCGCAAAGATTATCAATCAACTCAGGAATAATTTGTGATGCAAGCGGAGCAACTACAAGACAAATTGACTTCATTGTAACTGACGAAAGTCTTTTGCCTTCGATGGGTTTTGAAAGTCGAATTGCAGTAGTTCCAATAGAGTCGGCTTTAATGACAGCAGAAATTAAAACAACATTGACAACTAATTCACTAGAACAAGTCAGACTTCAAAGTGAAAGTATTCAACCATTGAGATTTACTAACATAAGTACAAGTATTGAAACTAATAGCAGACAAATGATTTTGCGACCTCTGAATTCAATACTTGCTTTTAATTCTGATGTAAGCAGAGAAACGCTAATAGATTGGATGAAACAAAATCCTGATACACTTGCTATTTGTGTTATAAATAAATTTGTTTTATTGAAACTTGACAAAGACAATGTAACTATCGTAGAAAAAGCAGAACAAAATCCAGACTTTTGGGAAACACTTGTTTACATTGGGAAAATATATCACGGCTTAACAAGTCTAATTAAATACAGACAACAAATTACACCAAGTTGGGATATCTATATGCAAGGATAAAAGTACGAACGCACAACAAAGTATTGCCAATATGGTGGCAGACGGAAGTAATTGAGCATTTTGTTCGCTATTTAACATTAGTTCAGGCTGACGAAAACCGACTAAACATTTGTAATATTCCTCAGCTTTTATTACATTTAAGAGCTTTTGTTACGGGCTGACAGTATTTCAAATCCCACCACATCGGCAATACTTTTACGTTGTGCGTAATACTAAATGGACACAAACATTCAACAATGTATAGACAAAGCAATAGAAGAAATTCTTAATCCAGCATTTGCTGTCACTAAACAGTATTTGGAAGTTAACGAAGTTGAATTTGAAAACGGAAAACCAAAAGTTGAAAGAGTTGACTTAGATTATTCAGACAATTTAGCTGTAGTTTATTTTCCTTTTAAGGACGAACGGTATTTCCTGCAAATAAATTTAGCAAAAACTCCAGAAGTAAAAGTTGACTTTGTGCATACTGAATCAGGAAACAGCACTTGTTTAACTGCAACATCTGAGGACTTGACTTTCGAGGAACTATCTCAAAATTTGACACTCAAACCATTGTCAGGTTGGTCAAAAGGAGACTTTAGAAAAAATGGTAAATCTCAATATAAATTCAGCAGACTTTCATTTGAGCCATTTACGAGTGAAGCTTATGAACTTGAAAGACAATTAAAGTTGTTGTTAACAGAGCTTGAAAAATATTCAGAAAGTATTAAACAATTGACTGAAAAAGCGACAGCCTATATTTCTGTTTGTAAACATCAATACATAAGTGGAAATGCAGGAGTTCATTTTGACATTGAAACAATTAATAGATTGGCTAAACTAAATTTGGGTATTGACATTGATACTTACATTGTGGGAAACCAAATTAAAGACAATGACGAATAGCAACACTACGTACAACATTGGGTTTTGTGCAAGTTGGGCAGAAGGAATAAAAATGAGCATTTGTAATTCTATTTGGCTTTTGTTCGGGCAGAAGAACAACCATTTGACTTTTTGTTCTTAACTTCAAATTTATATTTTCAATCAGCAGCGATTCCGGGCAGACGGAATTCTATTTCCCAACCTGCACAAAGCCCTGCTCGTTAGCAAAATTTGATAGCCACAACAAATAAACAATGAAATTTAAAGCGTTATTTTTAATACTATTTACAAGTGTTACTGCTTTTGCAAATGATGGAGCATTTTTTGCAAAAGGAAACCAATTAATTCCAATCACCGAAACTGATATTACGGTAAAAAAAGAAATTCTTACTTTAAAAAAAGTGAGAAATCAGTTTATTGAAGTTACGGTTTACTACGAGTTTTTCAATCCCAAAAAAGAGAAAAAACTAACCGTCGGGTTTGAAGCATTTTCGCCAAGTGGAGATGTGGATGGTACACCAAAAAATGTACAGCATCCGTATATGAGAGATTTTACCGTTGAATTAAATAATCAGATCTTGAAATATAATGTCGCTCATGTAAGCGACACTTTTTACAATAAAAATGGGAAAATTAAGGCGATTGATTTAGCCAAATTTGAAGGAAGTAAAAGTGGAAATGAAGTTGATTTTTTCTACGTTTATCATTTTAATGCCACCTTCAAAAAAGGCTTGAACATTATCAAACACACTTATAACTATGATGTGTCGGGGTCAATAGACTATAACTACAATTTTGAATATGTGCTGACTGCGGCAAAACGTTGGGGAAATAAAGGAATAGATGACTTTACATTAATTATTGACAATGGCGAATTTGAAACATTTTCTATTGATAAAACATTTTTTAAAAATACTAACGAATGGTTAGTTAATGGCATTGGAAAAACAGAAAATGTAAAAGGTAAAAAAAATACCTTAATCGAAAAAGATGCGTTAAAATTCCATATTCAAAAAGGGAATATTATTTTTCAAAAAAGAAACTTTAAACCTATTGGCGAATTGTTTTTATATGCCCAAAACATTTTAGGTTTTCAGGATTTAAGTTACTTACCATATTCATATTACCAAGTAGATAACATCAGCGAACCTCAAAACGATTTCCAAAAACAACTACTTAAAAACTTGCCATTTGCTAGGCGTGGTTATGTTTTTCAAAACGCAGAATTAAAGAATTATTTTGAAAAAATGGATTGGTACATTCCCAATCCAAACTATACTCCAAACATAGACACACTAGCTGACGAAGAAAAAAAATGGTTGGAAAAAGTGAAATAAATAGCTTACAGCTGAAATTTATAAAAGAATTTTTATAAAGAACAAACTAGAGAATATAAAAATAGAACTCAAAGAAATTTGGATATGAACAATCAAATACAGCTTTTTGAAACCCAGCACGTAAGAACTGTTTGGAGCGAAAAGGAAGAAAAATGGTATATTTCCATTATTGATGTGATAGCTGTTTTAACAGAAAGTGCAGATGCAAACGCCTATTGGCGTAAATTGAAACAGAGATTAAAACAAGAAGGAAATGAAACCGTGACGAATTGTCACGGTTTGAAAATGATTGCTCTCGACGGCAAAATGCGACTAACCGATGTAGCCGATACTGAACAGCTTTTCCGACTCATACAATCCATACCATCGCCCAAGGCAGAGCCATTCAAATTGTGGTTGGCACAAATAGCCAGTGAACGAATAGATGAAATGCATGATCCAGAATTGAGTATTGACAGAGCATTGCAACAATACCTAAATCTTGGATACAGCGAAAATTGGATAAATCAACGATTAAAAAGCATAGAAATACGCAAAGAACTCGCCGATGAATGGAAACGGCTAGGCTTAAAAGAAGGACAGCAATTTGCAACCTTGACAGACATAATTACCAAAAACTGGAGCGGCAAAAACACTAAAGAATACAAAACTCTCAAAGGACTCAAAAAAGAAAACCTCAGAGATAATATGACCAATACCGAACTCATTTTGAACATGTTGGCTGAAGCCTCGACCAAAGATATTTCGCAAGCTGTTGATCCAAAAAACTTTGAGCAAAGCAAAAAAATAGCCAAACAAGGTGGCACAATTGCGGGAAATGCACGGAAAGAATTAGAACTAAAAACAGGAAAAAAAGTAATTAGTGAACTGAATGCCGCCACTTTTTTAGAAAATAAAAAGAAATTGAACTCAGAAATAGAATAAAATGCGGACAACAATCTAGCGTATTTTGTAGTAAAAACACATTCGCATTTTGTATTGTAAAAACCACGTAGAAATAGCAATATTTAATTAAACAACTGATTGTATTGCACTTAAAGTTTGCAGGGTTTGTAAAAGGTGCGTATATTTACGAGTTGGTGGCAAGCATACCAAGACACTCAATTACAATAATTAGAATGAAAAAAGTATTACTTACAACGTTAATTTAAATAGTTGGGTTGACAAGTTGTAAATCACAAACAGACAATAAAGAAAAATAAATGTTTGGACTATTAAAAAAAAAAGAACCAATTGAAAAATTTTGGAATTGGTTTAAATCAAATGAAAAATCTCTTCGGGACTTTCAAAAAAATCCTGATAAAACTTTGACAGAAGTTTTAGATAATATTAAGAAAATCCAAAGTGGTCTTGCTGTTGAATTTGAACCACCAAAAAACGACATTATTAACGTAACAATTTCAGCTGACGGAGATAGAGATAATTTTATAATTGTTCAAGAAATTGTAGCGAAAGCTCCAAAAATTGAAGGTTATTCTTTTGCTGCATTTAGACAACGAATTCCAATTGAAAAAGTAAATGGAATGGTTTTAAAATCAGAAAACCACGAACTAAATCCTGACAATATGAAATTTTTTCCTATTATTTCAGGCGATACTCTTGACTTAATTATTTACACAAATAATGTTACAGAAGAAAATTATAACCAAATTGCTTATGGTGGACTTATGCTAATTGACAATATTTTGGGAGAATATGACTGTGTCACAAAAGTTCGTAAGTATGACTTTCAAAATATGCCGACAGAAGTAGAAGAGAATATGAAATTAAACCCTTTACTAGAATTAGCAGAATTTGTGGACAATTTCCACAAGAAAAAAAAGAACTAAAAAGAATGCCAGCCACCAACATGGGGTTTTGTGCAAGTTGGGCAGACGGAACGCAACTCAACTTTTCTTCTACTATTTGGCTTCAGTTCCAGCAGACGAAACGCTATTGAGCAAAGAATAAATCATCAACTTTTACCTATAAATTTGGCTTTGGTTGTGGGCAGACGAATATAAATTCCCCAACCTGCACAAAGCCCTGTTCGTTACCCGATATTTACCTAAAAAATAATCACAGCAATTTTACGACATAAACGGCAAGCAGAGAAAAGATTTGTTTGCCGTTATTTTTTTACAATCTTTTTGAAACTACAGTTTCAAGGAGATATAAAATGCGTAAATTATTTTTAGCGTGGCTTTTTACATTGATTTTGCAGGTTGGCGTTTTTGCCCAGCAAAGTGAGTTTCAAAAAGGAATCGAACTTGCAAAACGCGGCGATTTTCAGACGGCTCTCATTCATTTCCAGAAATCAGAGGCAAATTCTGCTCAAATTCATTACAACATCGGAGTTTGTTTTTATCGCTTAAATCAAGCTGATAAGGCGGTTATCGAATTTCAACAAGCTCTGAAAATCAATCCGAATTACGAACGTGCGTTGTTTGCAAACGGAATGGCTCAAGTTGATTTGAAGAATTTTGAGGAAGCCGAAAAAGCGTTTTTGAAAGCGATTCGGCTTGATGAGAATAACGGTGAAACTTGGTATGATTTGGCATTCGTGTTTTATGAGCAGCACAAATATGACGAAGCAATCATAGCTTTTCAAAACGCGATAAAATTCAAAAGTATCGCAAAATCAATAAGTTACAATAATCTTGGCGTGATTTATGCTTTGCAAGGAGATTTCAAATCGGCGAAAAAGCAGATCGAAATTGCGTTGAAACTAAAGGTTCCGGAAGCGAAAAACAATTTGGAAATTTTGCGTCAAGTTTCGTTTGGCAATGATAAGAACTTAATTGGAAAACTGATCTTAAAGGAGAAAAATAATGGCAGATAAACAGCAAGATACCTTGGCAGTAATTGAACTTTACAAAATGCGTGGTGAAGCAAAAATGCGTGAGGCGAGAAAATGGTTTATGACCGAGTTTAACCCGAAAAGTGCGGCGGAGATCGCACAGTTACTTTTGAGTGGTGAAGACGAAAGTGCAAATTATCGAATGATCACTTCGCATTGGAACATGGCTTGTTCGTTTGTAAATAATGGTGGAATTGACGAAAAAATCTTCCAGGAATCGAACACAGAACATGTGGTTGTCTACGCCAAAATGCGTCCATTTCTAATGGAAATTCGTGAGATGTTTGGCGAGCCGAATTATCTGCTGCATTTGGAAACGCTTGTAACAAAGATTCCGAATGTTGAAGCAATTCTGGAAAATCGACTGCGATTATTTGAAAAATGGGCGATTAGGAAATAAATTGAATTTAAGAAATTAGACGCGGAAAAACGCGGATTTGGCGGATATACGCGGAGATTTTATAAAACAATCCGTGTTAATCAGCTTAATCCGCGTTTTTCCGTGTCTAATTTTTTTTGTTTTTAGAATCAACTTACATTTGAATTTGAGCAGATTTGCATATTTTTTCGATTCGAAAATGTGTTAATCTGTTGTTATAATTCCAACTATGAATTTCACTTTTACAACTTCAGGCGAATCACACGGCAAAGCTTTGGTTTCAATAATCGAAGGAATGCCGCAAGGCGTAACTATTGACATTGCAGCACTTAACCATGAATTGTGGCGAAGGCAACAAGGTTACGGACGCGGCGGGCGGATGAAAATTGAGTCGGACACGGCGGAAATTCTCTCAGGTGTTCGTCACGGAAAAACGCTCGGATCGCCGATTTCTTTGTTAATAGAAAATCGTGATTTTGTTCATTGGACAGAAATAATGTCGTCCGAAAAACTCGAGACTGAACCGAAAAATCCGCGAATCGTCACACGTCCGCGTCCCGGACACGCCGATCTCGCAGGCGGACAAAAATTTCAAACGAGAGATTTACGCGATATTTTGGAACGTGCTTCGGCACGCGAAACTGCTTCGAGAGTTGCTTGCGGTGCAATTGCAAAGCAACTTTTATCGAATTTTGGAATCGAAATTCGTTCGCACGTTATCAAACTTGGAAGTCTTCCAGAAGTTCCACTCGACAAAACATGGTCTGAAATTAACGAAATTGACGAAAATTCGCCGTTAAATTGTGCCGATAAAACCGTGGAATCGGAAATGGTAAAGCTGATTGATGAAGCAAAAACAAATGGCGACACTCTTGGCGGAATCTTCGAAGTTGTCGCCAAAGGTTTGCCAATCGGACTCGGTTCGCATACTTCTTGGCGTGAAAAACTTGACGGTCGCTTGGCACAAGCCGTGATGTCGATTCAGGCAGTGAAAGCAGTGGAAATCGGTGAAGGTGTTGCAAATGCCGGAAGATTTGGGTCTGAAGTTCACGATGAAATTGTTTATACGCAAGAGTTTAAGCGAAGCTCGAATCGTGCTGGCGGTTTGGAAGGTGGAATTACAAACGGCGAAGAACTTCGCGTTCGTGGTTATCTAAAACCGATTGCGACGCTCAAAAAAATGCTTCGTTCAGTTGATATTAATTCAAAAGCCGAAGAACTTGCCGCATTCGAACGCTCAGATGTAACGGCTGTTCCAGCGGCTGGTGTGATCGGCGAAGCGATGCTGGCGATTACAATCGCGAATTCGATGCGTGAGAAATTCGGTGGTGATTCGTTGGAAGAAATGAAGAGAAACTTTGATAATTATGTTCAGCAAACCCGCGAATTTTGATTGAAAAAATTAAGATAAAATTAACACGCGAAAGTTCTATTAAATCGTTATAGCAATTTGATATTATAGAACAGGAGGATTTATGGAAATTCTGTTAAACAACCCAATCGCAAATATGTCGGGACCGACATTTCTCGCTCTTTTCTTTGGTGTCACAATCGTTTCAGTCGTAGTTTTTAACTTGCTAAAGCATTCATTTGATTGGACATCTCGAATGCCAATCCCAAACATTCCGCAAGATATTGATCCTTTTGAAATTGCATATCTTCGCGGTGGCGAAAACGAACTCGCTCGTTCAGTTGTTTTTTCGCTAACAAAAAAAGGTTTTCTTGAGATTACAAATGAAGCCAAAACATCATTTATTTCGCAAACAAAAACTCAGCCAAATTGGACTGAACTCTCGCAAATCGAACGAAATGTTTTACCTTTTTTTCAAATTACGCGAGAGACAAAAGACATTTTTGCAGCAAATGGTCTCGTTTCAATTGTTGCTCCGTTTGCTACGGTCTGCAAAAGCAAAGCGAACCTTTCACACTTTCTAACGCCTGAATCAGTAAAGTCGAAAACTAAAATGTTTGCACTACTTTTCGCAGGTTTAATTGCTGTCCTCGGAGTTTACAAGCTCTTTCTAGCTTATCTCGGTGGAATATCAAACGTGATATTTTTGATAGTTTTTTTATCAGTTGCTCTAATCGCATTTGGCATAATGAGCAAAACGAGCAGACTTTCTTTGCTAGGTAAAAAATATCTCGAATCGCTACAAACAGCTTTTGAAAGATTAAAAAATGTAAACACTATCACGAACAATCAGTTTGTTCCGCAAACAACATTTGGTGCAATTGACCCGACAATGTTAGCTGTTGGATTATTTGGAACAAGCGTTCTCGCAGGTTCGGCTTACGGTAATTACGAACAAGCATTTCATCGTTCATCATCAACAAGCGGTTGCGGTTCCGGCTGTGGTTCATCAAGTTGCAGTTCAGGTGACAGCGGAGGCGGAGATGGCGGTGGCGGTTGTGGTGGTTGCGGCGGAGGTTGCTCGTGAAAATCGGTTTGGGTTTCCGCGAACAACTAAAATCTGACATTTTTTTACACCAAAACAAGATTGATTTTCTTGAAATTACCGCAGATCACTATTTTGATTCTACGTCGCAAAAACTCAAAGAATTAGAACTCCTAAAAAGACACTTTGCTCTGATTCCACATGGGTTAAACTTATCACTCGGAAGTGCGGAAGGAATTGACGAGAGTTATCTTGAAAAATTAGCAAAATTGGTAGAAAGTGTTGAACCTGAATGGTTTAGCGAACACATTTGCTTTACCAAATCCGGTGGAACGGAAATCGGACACCTCGCACCTGTGCCTTACACATACGAAGCGGTTGATGTTTTGGTCAGAAATATTGCACGTGTAAAGTCAGTTATCAAAACGCCTCTAATTCTTGAAAACATCACATATATGTTCGAATATTCGACTGCTGAAATGTCTGAAACTGAGTTTTTGACTCGTGTTTTGGAAGAAAGCGATTGCGGATTATTGCTTGATGTGACAAATCTTTATATCAATTCGATAAATCATAAGTTCGACTGGCGAAAATGGCTCGATGAAATTCCGATTGAGCGAGTTGTTCAATTGCATTTTGTTGGCGGAAACAAACACGGGAAATATTTGATTGACTCACATTCGAGTAAAACACCGAACGAAATTTGGGAAGTTTTTGAAGAAGTTTGTTTACGAACCGATGTCAAAGGTGCAATTCTCGAACGCGATGAGAATTTTCCGCCATTTACGGAAATAATTGAAGAACTGAACTATGCGAGGAGCATTTCTTGATGTCGCTTTTGGAACAACAAAATGTGCTGGCAAAAATTTATACTGATGAAAATTTCAGAAGCGAGTTTTTGTCAGAACCTGGGCAAATTGGTTTGCAAAATGGTTTATCAAAAGAAGAAAGCATTGAAATATCGCGAATAATGCCTGCTGAGTTGAAGTTTTTTGCTGATTCACTCTTTTACAAAAGACTAAATGAAGTTGCTAAACTTCTTCCATTAACCCAAAAATCAATCGGCAAAAGGCAATTTGAAAAATCTTTTAACCAGTTTTCCCAAACATTTAAGCCGAAATCAGCAAAAAAGCATCTTGAAGATGCGTTTCAATTTAGTAAATTTTTATCAAAACAAACATTTAAAAAAGATTGGATATTAGAGATTATCTCATTAGAAAGAGCTAAACTTTTATTTTATGGTTATGGGAAACTCTTTGTTTTTCGGTTGTTTAGATATAATTTGGCAAATTTGAAAGAACCGGAAGATGTCAAAAGAGGCTATTGGAAGCTTCTTACTTTTGCTGTTTGGATACGATTTAGAACTAAAACTTGGCATCGACTTTTCTGATTGTTGCCAATTCAACGTTACGAGTTTAAAATGTAAAGATGTCGCTTTTGAAGATTGCCCATTATCCTGAACCAGTTTTATTACAAGTTGGAAAGCCTGTTACCGAATTTGACGAAAGTTTGAAAAAACTTGTTTCTAATATGTTTGAAACAATGTATCAAGCAAAAGGTGTTGGACTCGCTGCTCCGCAAGTTGGAATTTCTAAACGACTTTTTGTAATGGATGTTCCAATTTGGAGCGAAAATGAAGACGAAGAGCCTACTTATAATCCGCTGGCGATTATTAACCCTGAAGTTATTGTGCAAGAAGGCGAACAATATGGCGATGAAGGTTGTCTTTCTTTCCCGCAACTTTATCAAAAAGTCGAAAGAAGTTTGAGAACAGTTGTGCGTTTTCAAGATATTAACGGAAGTTTTCAAGAACTTGACACTGAAGAACTCGAAGCACGTTGCGTTCTCCACGAAACAGATCATTGCGATGGGATAGTTTTCTTAGACAGAATGACTACTTTGAAACGTCAGTTGGCTAAACAAAAGATTCGCAGATTGCAGAAAACAGGGAAATGGGAATAGTTTATGAGTATTGAAGAGACAAAAATAACTGCCGAAGTTAGGTCTGTGCGAGAATTAAATCTTTATTTGAAAGCAGGTTGGGTGTTGGTTTTGAGTTATGTAAAACATTCGCCTGACTCGCAAGAGCCGCGGTTCGTTGTCGGGTGGCATAGTGAAAACGAGCCAGTTTTGCCTGAGTTTTTGGACGAATGGGAATTAAATGAGATTCAAAAAAATAAGAATCGATAGAAGCCGATTAAGATATACAATAGAATTATGCAAACACAAAAAAGTTTAGACGAATTTAGAAACGAACCGTTTGTCGATTTTTCGATTGCGGAAAATGCGGACGCGATGAAAGCTGCTATTACGCAAGTAATTAGTGAACTCGGAAGAGATTATCCAATCATTATAAACGGTGAAAAGATTGATTTGCAGGCGAAGTTTGCAAGTATTAATCCGGCTGCAAAAACTGAAGTTATCGGAAATTTTTCTGACGCAGATTCTGATGCCGAAAACCTTGTCAACAAAGCGATAGATGCAGCAACTGACGCATTCAAAACATGGAGATTCGTTACTGCTGTTGAGCGTGCGGATTATTTATTTCGTGCCGCCGCTATTATGCGTGAACGCAAGCATTATTATTCGGCGTGGATGGTTGTAGAAGTTGGGAAAACTTGGGCAGAAGCTGATGGCGACACCGCCGAGGCGATTGATTTTCTCGAGTTTTACGGTCGTGAAATGCTCAAATGGTCGGGCGATCAACCTGTTACGCCAACGCCGCTTGCTGGCGAAACGAATAATTTTGAATATATCGCACTCGGAGTTGGTGCAATCATTCCGCCGTGGAATTTTCCGCTTGCGATTATGGCAGGAATGACAATGTCCGCAGTAGTTTGCGGAAACACAGCAGTTCTCAAACCTTCGCCAGATGCACCGACGATTGCCTATAAATTTATGGAATTGCTCGATGAAGTTGGGCTTCCGAGCGGCGTTGTAAATTTTGTTGCGGGAAGCGGAACGAAAGTTGGAGAAGTTTTGGTTAGTTCACCGAAGATTCGTTTTATCTCGTTTACAGGCTCGAAAGCGGTTGGATTACATATTTACGAACAAGCTGCAAAAACTCAGCCGGGACAGCGTTGGATGAAGCGAGTTGTCGCGGAAATGGGCGGAAAAGACGCGATTATTGTTTGCGACGATGCAGATTTAGACGCGGCTGCGATTGGAACAGTCCAAGCTGCTTTTGGCTTTCAAGGGCAAAAATGTTCGGCGTGTTCGCGTTTGATTGTCGATGAAAAAGTTCACGATAAATTGCTTGAAAAAATTGTTGAGCTGACGAAAAAGCTGAAAATTGGTCTCGCAATTGATGGCGATACGAATATGACTGCCGTAATCAATGAAAAATCTTTTATTAAGGCAACTTCAATGACGGCAAAAGCAATCGAAGAAGGCGGACGACTTGTAATTGGCGGCAAAGGTGATAATTCGAAAGGTTTTTACATTGAACCAACTATTATTACTGACGTTAAGGAAGGCGACACAATCGAACAACAAGAAGTTTTTGCACCGGTTTTAGCGGTAATTAAAGCAAAAAATTACGATCACGCACTCGAAATCGCTAATGGAACGGAATATGGATTAACCGGAGCAGTTTTTTCGGCAAGCAAAGAAAATCTTCAACGTGCGAGAGACGAATTCCACGTTGGAAACTTATATTTGAACAGAAAATGCACCGGAGCATTGGTTGGCGTAACGCCATTTGGCGGATTTAATATGAGCGGAACCGATTCAAAAGCCGGTGGACGCGAGTATTTATTACAATTTTTGCAAGGTAAATCGGTTGCTGAAAAGCTGTAATTTCATTTTAACTAATGAGAAACAACCTATCAGCGTTGCGTTATTAACAAAAAATAATTCGATTATTGAATCTAAATTAGTAAAAATTGTTTGGAAAAAAATATGAAAAAAATAACTATCCCAGTATTATTTGTTCTAGCATTTTCACTATTTTCTTTGAGTGTGTTTGCTCAAAAAAATGTGAAACCGGTGAAATCTAAGACTAAGCAAATTGTTTTTGCAATTCTTAATTATAATGAAGGCAGAAAAGTGCTTGAGCCAATCGCGTTAGTCGAAAACGGTAAGTTGATCGACAAAGATGGTGATAACGTTGCGACAAAAGAACCAAGCAATTTTTTTGCTACATTCTATAAATCTAGTGCAACTTATGATGTGGTTTTTGGAGGCAAAATTGCTGGAAAAGCAGTTGTCGAAAAAGATGCAAAATCTACGGAGTGTTCACCAAATATGGCTGGTGCAGCTGTTCAAATTAAAGCAAATTTGAAAGGCAATGTTATGGCTTTGGCGACAAATGTTGATGTCAAAAAAGGCTCAGGAACTCGTCGTTTGCCAACAACTGCAGAGCGAACAGAAGTTGAAAAACTTGTTCGTGCTGAATTTACAAAAGAAAAAGTTTCGGCAAGTGCTTTAAAAAGTTTAAACTACCTAAATCTAACTGCTCTTGATGTAAATAATGATGGAAAAGTTGAATTAGTAGGCACATATTTCACCAAAACTTCAGCTTCATCTCGCAGTTTATTCTTCTTCATCGCAGAAAAAAATGCGAGTGGTAAGTTTGCTTTTGGTCATAAAGAGTTTGAATCAATAAAAAAAGATGAAGTTATGAGTGGTGAAATTACCGCACTCGATGGTGGAACTTATCAAGAACTTTTGATTGATGTTTTAGATGTTGACGGAGATGGTTCCAGCGAAATTTTCACAATCACGCAAGCATTTGAAGGAAATAATTTTTCGGTTTACTCGAGAAATGATGGTAAATGGAGCCGCTCTTTTGAAGGCGGAAATTATCATTGTGGATATTAAAAGTTGAAAAATAATATTTCAAAAGTTGTAATTCTCGCACGTGGACTCGGAAAACGGATGCGGGAATTAAGTAGCGAAGTAAATCTTGATAATCAACAGACAAAAATTGCCGAGCTTGGTGTGAAAGCTCTAATGCCGATTGTCGGAAACCGAACATTTTTAGATTTTGGGTTAGATAATCTAAAAAGTGCAGGTTTTATTGATATTTGTTTAGTTATTGGCGAAGAACACCAAGTCCTAAAAGATTTTTGTCGAAATAAAAATCACAAGTTTGTTATTCAAAAAGAACCGCACGGAACTTCCGATGCGGTTTTTTCTGCCCGTGAATTTGTTGGAAAAGATAAATTTTTAGTTGTAAATTCTGATAATCTTTATCCAGTTGACGCTTTAATAAAACTACAAACACTTGCAAACGCAGGACTTATCGCTTTTGAAAAAGAAAGTTTGATTAAGAAAAGTAACATCTCTGAAGACAAGATAAATAAGTTTGCCATCGTTGAGTTTGACGAAAACAATAACTTAAAAAAAATAACGGAAAAGCCTGAATTCGTCTCAAAAAATGAGATTTACGTCAGTATGAATGCTTGGATTTTAACTCCACAAATTTTTATTGCTTGCCAAAATATTAAACCTTCAATGCGTGGCGAATATGAACTTACTTCAGCAGTCCAATTTGCAATTGATGAACTTGGTGAAACTTTTAAAATAATTAAATCTTGGAGCGGAGTTTTAGATTTATCTAGCCGCGAAGATATTGAACACGTCACGAACATACTCTTAAAAAATGAACAATGTTAATTACGAATATTTTGTTTCCGGGAGAATTGAATTTCTCGGGAAACATACAGATTATTGCGGCGGAAATAGTATTGTTTGTGCTATTGAGAAAGGTTTGTTTATAAAAGTTTCTCCAAATGAAACTCACAAATTTAAGCTCATAAATGAAGATACAAAAGAAGTTATAGAATTTTATAGGGATGGAAGTTTAGTTAAGAATGACAATAATTGGTCAAAATACCCACAGACTGTAATCGAACGTGTTTCGCGTAATTTCACGAGTAAAAAATTGATTGGATGCGATTTATTATTTCGGAGCGATTTGCCACATGCTGCAGGTTTATCTAGCTCAAGTGCGTTAATAATTGCAACATTTGTTGCGTTAACGAATGTAAATAATCTTTCTGAATTTTCTGAATATCAGCAAAACATTAAATCTCAAGAAGATTTAGCAAATTATCTTGGTTGTCTAGAAAATGGGCAAAATTTTGGTGTATTAAAAGGAGAAAATGGAGTTGGAACTTTTGGCGGAAGCCAAGATCAGACTGCCATTATTTGTTGCAAAGCAAATCAACTTAGCCAATTTTCATTTTGCCCGGTCGAAAAAAAAGCAGATTTGGTTTTGCCAGAAGATTATGTTTTCGTGGTTGGAGTTAGCGGCGTTGTTGCTGAAAAAATAGGCTCTGCTAAAGATAAATATAATCGCCTGTCGTTACTTTCTAAAGAGATTGTAAACAAGTTTGATTCGCATCTTTCTCTTTCGCAAGTTATTGAGAAATATGGCTTTGAAGATGTTAAAGCAAAACTTGAAAGCATAGAACAAATTGATCGTTTAACCCAGTTTTATGTTGAAAATTTTGATATAATTCCGAAGGTTTCTGCATTATTGAAGCAAGGGAACTTGGCAGCAATTGGCGAACTGATTGATTTATCTCACAGAAATGCTGACGAACTTTTAGGTAACCAAACAGTTGAAACTAATTTTTTACAAAGAACCGCGAGAGAAATTGGTGCAACAGCAGCTTCAGCCTTTGGGGCTGGATTTGGTGGAAGTGTTTATGCTTTAGTTAAAAAAAATGAAGCGGAAAAGTTTATGAGTGAGTGGCAAAATATTTATCATAAAAGTTTTCCACAGTATCAGACAAAATCTAGCTTTTTTATTACAAAGCCTAGCCAATCAAAAATTTAATTTACTCAATTTTGTTTGTCAGATAGTTTTTTTAGCATTTTTTTAATGTCAGTAACTCCTTTAAAACTGACAAATATAGTGACAAAAATATACCAAACTATTGCACTTATTGTTAATATAAACCAAAAGTTTTTCATACAGGTTTTTCTCCTTGCGGTTTTAAAAGTGAACCGATAACCATTGCAAAAGCTGAACAAACATAAGCGGCAATGCCTGAATAATGAGGTCCAATTTGCTTTGCCAAGTCGATATTGGTTTTTTCCAAAACCAAATAACCTAGCGGAATTAAAGCACTAACAAAAATTGAGCCAACTGCTCCCCAACTATTTGCTTTTTTCCAATAACAAGCCGAAACCAATAGAACCGAAATACTTGCGAGATAAATTGTTCCAGTTAAGCCAAGATACGTCCACAAATCGCCCTCAAGTTTGAACCAAAGTCCATAAAGTAAAAGGAAAATTCCGATAAAAGCGACAATGAATCTATTCCATAAAAGTCCGCGTTTTTCTGACCAGCCTTTGCGAAATGGTGCAAGAATGTCGTTGTAAATTACGCTTGCCCACGTGAGCATATAACTCGAATCTGTTGACATATCTGCCGCCAACATTGAGGCAATTAAAATTCCCATTAATCCTGCGGGAACTGCCAAAGCCAAAAATCTTGGCATCGCTTCAAGTGAATCGGTAGCATTTCCTAAAACTGCGAGTGCCGCAATTCCCCAAATTCCAGGTATCAAAAATCTGCAAACAAAGAAAAAACTCGTTCTTGTATAAATTTGTTGACCTGTTTTCGAATCTTTTGCGGCAAGAACTCTAGCGATTGTTGTTTGCCACGTTAAAACTGCTGCAAGATTCAGAAGTCCATTAAAAACAACATATTGCCAACCCATTTCCGGATTAACAAACGGATTAAATCCGCCCGCACCGTGATTTATTTCAACCGTGTTTACCAAAGTATCCCAACCAATTGTATATAAAATCAAGACTGTGACAGCAATTAAACCAACGCTCATCACGATAAATTGTAAAAAATCGGTGACCAAAACTGAAAGCATTCCGCCAAAAATTGTGTAAACTGCAACGCCGACAAGCAAAATTGTCATCGTAATTTCTAAATAACCAACGTTTAAACCGGCGACTAAAACTAGAAATTGCCCACCGATTCTCAAGAAAACGCCCATATTTAACAAGCCGCCGAGTACAATTACAATGCCTGCTGCAAGACGAATTCGCGGACCAAAACGCTTTTCGATTAGTTCGGGAATTGTGACAACACCTGAATCGCGTAAAGGTTTGATTACGAAGCCGGTTAATCCAACAAAAAGCATTGCAAGTGCCATTAAAATTCCCGGCGTTGCACCCGCGAAGCCAAATTTGTAACCGTTTTGAGCCGTATACATACAAGTTACAATGCCGAATTCGGTCGCGGCTAAACTTGCTATGCCTAAATAAACATCCATTTCTCGTCCGGCAAGAAGAAAATCGTCAACTTTGGTGACGTATTTTCTGACGTAAAGTCCAGCGAACATTGTGATGAGTAAATAAATTCCAACAATGCTTCCATCAAGGAGCCAATTAAAATTTTGCATTCTATTTTTCGAATTTTTATTTGATAAGTTTGAAAAGGATTTTCGCTCGTAAATTGAAATAATACAAGTAAAGAGATTAAACTCTTGTGATGAAGATTGTTTTTATGGGAACGCCAAATGCAGCTGTTTCCAGTTTAGAAAAAATTTTAGTTGATGGACACGAGGTTGTTTCAGTTTGGACTCAGCCAGATAAACCTGCGGGTCGAGGCAATAAATTGCACATTTCGCCAGTTAAAGAATTTGCGTTGGCAAATAATTTAACGGTTTTTCAACCGACAAAAGTTAAAACGCCGGAAACGCTTGAGCTTTTTCAATCTGTCGAAGCTGACATTGCTGTTGTTGTTGCTTATGGCAGAATTTTGCCTGAAACTTTTTTAAAATCATTTCCGAAAGGCTGTTTGAATGTTCATTTTTCGCTTTTACCCAAATATCGCGGAGCTGCACCAGTAAATTGGGCAATTGTTAATGGTGAAAAAATCACTGGTGTAACGACGATGCAAATGGATGTTGGTCTTGATACCGGAGATATTTTATTGCAACGCGAAATTGAGATTTTTGAAGGAGAAAATGCTCTTGATTTAATGCAAAAACTTTCTACTTTAGGTGCAGATTTACTTTCAGAAACGCTAAAAAATCTTGATAATCTTTTGCCGATTCCGCAAAATCATAATCTCGCAACTCTGGCTCCAATTATGAAAAAAGAAGATGGAAAAATTGATTGGAATTTGTCGGCGGTTGAATTGGTTAATAGAATTCGCGGATTTCAACCGTTTCCAACTTCATTTACTTTTCTGAATGATAAAAAACTTACTTTGTGGTCAGCAGAAGTCTTTGAAAATTTAGAAAATGTTAAGGTTGGTGTTGTTGAAAATGCTAAAGGTGATACTTTTATTGTCGGTTGCGGAAAAAATACAGCGTTAAATATTATGGAACTTCAGCTTGAAGGAAAAAAACGAATGAAAACTCGTGATTTATTGAACGGAATTAAAGTTCCGGTTGGAGAAATACTTGGATAATCCGGCAAAAATTCAAATATCACCTGCGAGAATTTCGGCTTATGAAATCTTGCAAAAAATTGCTAAAGATAAGGCTTTTTCGTCGGTTTTATTACCAAGTTACGAAGAAAATTTACAACCTAAAGACCGTGGTTTGTGTCATGAAATAACACTTGGTGTTCTTCGGAGAAAATTATATTTAGGTAAAATAATTGAGCAATATTTTAAGAAAAAAATAGACTTAGAGGTTCGAATTGCTTTAGAAATTGGACTTTATCAAATATTATTTCTTGATAAAATTCCAATTTATTCGGCGATAAACGAATCGGTTAATTTGGTACGAAGAGCAAAAAAGAATTCAGCAAAAGGTTTGGTAAACGCAATTTTGAGAAAAGTTTCTCGTGAAGTTCCTGAGCTTTTATTTACAGACGAAATTGATAGAATTTCAATCGAAACATCGCACCCGAAATGGCTAATTGAAAAATGGGTTTTGCAATTTGGGCTTTTAGAAACCGAAAAATTAGCAAATAAAAATAACGAAACACCAAAACTTTCTTATCGTTTTACAGCGAAAACAACTGATGCCGTAAAGAAGTCAGCTGAAAATGAAGATGCTGAAAACCGCCGAGAATTTTTGCGTGAATTAGCCAAAAACGGGAAGCTGTATTTTCAAGATGAAGCCTCTCAGCTCGTCGCAAAAGCAGTTGACCTTAAATTTGGTGAAACTTTTCTTGATCTTTGTGCCGCTCCTGGCAGTAAAGCAACTTTTATCGCAAACGAAAGTTTTAAGAATAAAAATTTAGTCGTTGCGGGAGATTTTTATTGGAATCGTGTCAAGGTTTTGCGAGAAAGTTGTCAAAATCAAGGTGTTGAATTTGTTAAGATTGTTCAATATAATGCTGAATGTAATTTGCCGTTCACGGAAGAAAGTTTCGATGTGATTTTACTTGATTCTCCTTGTTCAGGAACCGGAACAATTCGTCATAATCCGGAAATTCGTTATCACTTAGCTGAAAAAGATTTTGCTGAATTAGCGACTAAACAAATAAATTTACTGAAAAATGCTGCGAGATATTTAAAACAGGGCGGACGAATTATTTATTCTACTTGTTCACTTGAAATTGAAGAAAATGAAAATGTTATTAACCGCTTTTTAAGCGAGACGAGCGAATTTGAAAAAAAAGCACCAAAAATAGCCACCGAATTTATAACGAATGAGAATTTTGCACGAACTTTTCCGCCAAGAGATGGCATCGACGGATTTTTTATCGCGGAGTTGATTCGCCGATAACTGACAAAGTGATTGAATAATGTTAGTATTTTCGATTAGTTTCCTTTAAATGAGGTCAAAAAAAGTGGGATTTATCCAAAGCATTTCGCGAACTTTCGGAAAATTATTAATTATTATTGCTCTGCTTGCCGCTTTTACAGTCGGTTTAGTTGTGGTTGTTTTGCAATCGTTGAAAGGCGACGAAGTAAAAGTGCCTCAAATTGTTGGCAAAGATGTGCTTGAAAGCGAGAAAGAACTTGCCGCTTTGGGTTTAAAACTTAAAAAACGTGCAAATCGTTTTAGCAAAGAAAGTCCCAATACAATTTTAGAGCAATTACCTAAATCCGGCGAAACAGTAAAAACTGGACAAACAATTTCGGTTGTTATCAGTAAACTTGATCCAGAAAGCACTGAAGAGCCTGCAACTGTTGAGGATGATGGTGTTTCGACGAACGATGCAAACTCTGCTAATAATCTTAAGAAAGAGAAAAAAGTTGACAAAAAAGCTCCAACAACTCGCGATGTTGAGTCAAATAAAGCCAAAGTTAATAAGGTTTCAAACTTGTCAAATGTTTCTAACAAAGCTATTGACAGCAAGAATAACTCGAATGCGGCAAAGGTAGAAAACAAAAATTCGAACACAAACCCAACAAACAAGAATGGGACAACAACCGGAACTCCTACGAATAAAACGACTCCGACGAGTTCAAATAAACCAACTAAACCTGTAACCGGTGGCGATTTGCGTCCGCGAAAAGTTCCGCAATAAGCAACTCAAGTTAGATTTGAAGCAACAAAGTAAATGATAGAAATAGCACCGTCGATTTTATCGGCTGATTTTGCAAAACTTGGCGAAGAGATTAAAGCCATCGAAGAAGGCGGAGCAACGATCGTTCATTTCGATGTAATGGATGGAAAGTTTGTTCCGAACATCACGATTGGTTTGCCTGTGTTGAAATCAATCCGCAAGGCTACAAAGTTAAAAATTGATGCTCATTTGATGATTGAAGAACCTGGGAGATACGCGGTTCAGTTTGTTGAAAATGGTGCAGATATGGTTTCGGTTCATGTTGAAGCAGACGTTCATTTACATCGAACATTAACATCAATTCGCGATGCAGGTGCATTAGCCGGAATCGTTATAAATCCTGCAACTAGTTTGTTTGCAATAGAAGAAGCATTGCCATTTGCAGATTTTGTGCTTGTTATGTCAGTAAATCCGGGTTTTGGCGGGCAATCGTTTATTCCAAGTTCAGTTGAAAAAATTAGAAAGCTAAAAGCCCTGATTGCTAAGCGAAATTTGCTTACTAGAATTGAAGTTGACGGTGGAATTGACAAAACAAACATTGGCGAAATAGCAAAAGCCGGTGCGGAAATAATTGTTGCAGGTTCGGCAGTTTTTGGCTCGGGAAATCCGGCAAATGCTGTCAGAGAATTAAAAGAAAATGGGACTTTTTGGACTTAGGTTTAACATTGAGAGGTTTGAAGATTTTATGGTTTTTCGTAATAAATCTATTATTTTATTCGTTATTTTAGCGTTAGCTGTTTCGGGGTTTGCACAACAAAAACCAAGCGGTGATGGCACTTACTCGCAACGCTTAGACATTATGCGTTCGAAGTTGGACACAATGCGTAAATCACTTGCGAGTGCAATTTCTAGTTTGAAAGGCGACGGCAAAGATAATAAAAAAGACAAAGATAAAAAAGATGATAAAGTTGTTCAAGACACGCCTATTTCCCGTCTGCGTGGTTTAGATAAAGAAGTTTCAAGCCTGCAATCTGATGTAAATAACCTGGTTGGAAAGATTAATCGCTCAGAAAAATATGATGCCAGTGATGTTGAGCAACTTGAAATAAGCGTTTTAGATTTGAACGGCAGAGTTGATGGCGAGCTGTTAGCTTCTGCAAAAGATCGTGCGACAGTTACTTCAACAGTTGGACAAGAACGCGAAATAAAAAAGAAAAAGAAATTTTTGTGGATTTTTGGGAGAGCAGGCAATGATGAATACGATGAACTTATCGGCTCAGTTCGTCCGGGACGTGATAAAGAACTTTTTATAGTTGCTACTCGCGAAGTTCGTAAGGGAAACCACGAAGTCGGTCGATTGTTGTTTAATGTAATCATCACAACCTACGCAGAATCGCAGTATTTACCGATGTCAAAACTCGCAATTGCTGATTCTTTCTATCTCGAAGGTGACAGTAGTAATTTGATTCAAGCAGTTGCTTCTTATCAAGATTGGTTGGCTTTTTTCCCAACTCATCCGCTTGCTGACAGAGTTTTATTAAAAATTGCAGAATCAGAAATGCGACAAGTTGGAAGACCTGACAGAGACGCGACTCGTGCGAAGCGAGCTGAACAAAAACTCAAAGTTATGATTCAGCAATACCCAAATAGTCTTTTGATGGGCGAAGCAAAAAAACGTTTAATTGAAGTTCAAGATAATCTCGGTTTGTATAATTTATACATTGGAAACTTCTATTACCGACGAGCAATTGACCAAAAACGACAAACCGGTCTGAAAGGTGCACAATCTCGTTATCGTGAAATTTTGGCTAAATATCCTGACTTTGGATATATGGATGAGGCATTATTTAGAATTGCCATAACTTATCAAGCCGAAGAAGAAACCGACGAAGCTTCAAAATATTTTCAAAGAATTGTTCGCGACTACCCTAATAGTGAGTTTTTAGAAAAAGCAAAAGAACAACTAACATTAATGGGTGCAACAGTTCCAGAAACAAATCCGGAGCGTAAAGATTTTCAACAACCTGAAAAAGATTCGTTTTTCTCTAACTTTAAAAATGAATTTTTCGGAGCATATCCGATGACAATTGATTATAATGGCGTTTTGATGACCAAAAAATTTGAAAAAGATAAATTCGAATTAATTGACCAAATCATCAAAAATGAAGGCGATTTACAAGCGAGTGATATTCCAAAAGCATTAACGACAGTTGTTGGTGTGAGAGTTACAAATCCTACTCAGTAATAATTAAAAAAATGACAATTTACGAAGTGGCGGAAATTATTTTCGTCACTTTTTGTTTTAGAAATATGAAAACTGCACTCGTTCATAATCAAATTTATAGCAAACACAATACCGGAATTGGACATCCTGAAACATCAGCTCGATACGAAGCGATAATGAAATCGCTCAAAAGCGACGGGGAGTTTTGGAATCAATTGATTGAGGTTGAGGCTAAATCGGCTTCTAAAGGAATTATTCAATCGACTCATACTCGAGAGCATTATCAAGACGTTGAGCAAGCCTATTCTGACGGATTTTCGTCGCTTGATGACGACACGATAATTTCAATGCACTCATTTGAAGCAGCAACTTTTGCTGCTGGCGGTGCCTGTAATGCTGTCGATTTAGTGATGAAAAAAGAAGCGAAAAATGCTTTTGTCTGCGTTCGACCGCCCGGACATCACGCGACAGCTGAGCATTCTATGGGCTTTTGTTTATTTAATAACGTCGCAATTGCTGCAAAATATGCACAAAATCTTTACAAAGAAGTAGAAAAAGTCGCGATTATTGATTGGGACGTTCATCACGGAAACGGCACACAAGGAATTTTCTTTGACGATCCGAGCGTAATGTTTTTTTCGATGCACCAATATCCGTGGTTTCCCGGAAGTGGAAGTTTAGGTGAAAATGGTTTTGGACGCGGAAAAGGCTACACCAAAAATTTGCCAATCAGAGCAAACACTCCGGCAAGAGATCAAAAAAGAATGTTTGAAGCTACAATTCACGAAATTTCAAAAGGATTTAGACCTGATTTGATAATAATTTCGGCTGGGTTTGATGCACACGAAAGCGATCCGCTTGGTCAACTAAACCTTGAAAACGAAGACTTTATTTCTATGACAAAAACTATAAAACAATGGGCAGATGACCGTTGCGAAGGAAGAATAGTTTCTTGTTTAGAAGGTGGATATAATCTTAAAACCTTAGGTGAAACGGTGAAAAGTCATATCAAAGAGTTAGCAAATGACGATTATTGAGCAGGTTTAAAAATGTTTGGAGATTGAAAAGTAACGCCAAAAATAACACCTGACTTTGGACTGTTTTTTGTTAAGCCGATTACTGCAGCAGTATCAAACCTCAAACCTGAGGCTTTAATTTGAGTTCCAATTCTAAATTGCGAAAGACTTTCGGTGCCGAGAATTGCAACACCTTTTCGAGTGTTTTGTCTTCCATTTATTTCACTCACGATATTAATTCTTTGATTGAGTCGAAAAATTCCGGCTAGTCCATAAAGCAACATATCATTTTGGGTGAATGTTCTAGCTGGAGCCGGAAAAATTCCAAGCCCGAGATTTCCAAAAACATTGACCGCCGAATCACCTTTTTGTTTTTTTCCAAATCTTTTTTGCAACAAAACATTACCAAAAATATTTATTTGATTTAAACCAATTCCGCGAGCTTGATTTGTTGTCGGAATTTGGAACCCAAGTTTGAATCCAACCGCTGGTCTAGATTTTGTTTCATTTAAAAGTTTTATTTTGGTCGAAACTGTAAAGTCACCAACATCGCTTGATGAATTCGTAATGTTAGAGAGCGGAATTGCTGAATTTCCCTGAGAACCAACGGCAAGAAAGTTTTGAAGACTTCCTTCAACTTGAAGTTCAACGTTTGGCGATAATCCAACTCTGGTGTTTATTACGCCTACTCTTGTTAATTCGCCTTTTAAACCTGAAACCGGAAACTTGGCATTTTGAAAAAAATCAACACCAATTGAAAAATTTATTGATCCAGAAGGCGTAATATCGACATCGTCAGTTAAAAGCGGACGTTGTTGAGCAATCGCAAAAATTGAGCAAAAAACTACACAAATTGTAATCATACAAAAGCGATTCATACGAACATCATAAACCCTTTGGACAACAGACGCAAAACTTGGCAAAATAAATGTTTTCAAATATATAATGAAGATAGCAAGAAAATTTATTGTTAGTGGTGATGTGCAAGGCGTCGGCTTTCGGTTTTTTACTCAACGAATTGCGGCAACTCATCAGGTTGTCGGTTATGTAAAAAATTTAAAAGACGGAAGAGTTGAAGCCTTTGCCGAAGGTAAACCTGAAGCCGTTGAAGGTTTTAAACAAGATATTGCGGTTGGTCCACGATTTGCAAAAGTTACTGATATTGAAGAAACAGTAATTGATGTAAGTGGTTTATTTTCATCATTTATAGTAGAAAAATACGAAAGCAAAAAGGTAAAAAAGTAATCTTAAATACAATGGAACATTTAAAAAAACTTATTCGCGAAGTGCCCGATTTCCCTAAACCTGGCATAAATTTTTATGACATTACAACTCTTTTGAAAGATGCAGAAGGTTTTAAACAAACTATCGATGCTTTTGCCGAAAACTTCAAACATTTAAAAATTGATACAATTATCGGTGCAGAATCACGCGGATTTATCTTTGCTGCTCCTCTTGCATATATTCTTGGAGCAGGTTTCGTGCCGGTTAGAAAACCAAATAAACTACCTTCTGAAAAGGTTGCCGTTTCTTATGACCTTGAATACGGGCAAGATACGCTCGAGATTCATAAAGACGCAGTCGGCGAAGGTCATAACGTGTTGATTGTAGATGATTTACTCGCGACCGGTGGAACTGCAAAAGCTGTTGTCGATTTGGTCGAAGGACTCGGCGGAAATGTTGTTGGGCTTGGGTTTCTTGTTGAACTTACATTTTTAAAAGGACGTTCGAAATTTGAAGGTCATAATGTAAAATCAATTTTGAGTTATGACGACTAAATTAATTGTGAGTTGTTAATGGTAAATTGTGAATGGAGCATCCGATTGCAAAATTCATAATTTACCATTAACTATCGTTTCTTAATGCTTGAAATGTCTGAAACCCGTAAATGCCATCGCCATTCCGAATTCATTTGCCGCTTCGATGACCTCATTGTCTCGAAGCGAACCGCCAGGCTGAATTATCGCTGAAACGCCAAAAGCGGCACATTCATCGACATTATCGCGAAACGGGAAAAACGCATCAGAAGCGACAACACTTCCTTTCAATTCTAAGTTAAATCTTTCGGCTCTCATCCCCGCAATTCTGACCGAATCAACGCGATTCATTTGTCCAGCTCCAACTCCTAAAGTATTGAATTCATTAGCAAAAACGATTGCGTTAGATTTTGTATGCTTGCAAACTTTCCATGCAAAAAGCATCGCTTTAACTTCGCTTTCGGTTGGCTTTTTCTCTGTGACAAATTTCAAATCATTTTCCGTAACACGATAAATATCTTTCGATTGAGCGAGCATTCCGCCAGAAATTTGTTTATATTCCAAACCTTCGTCGCTCGAATTTGGGGTTACCTGCAAAACACGTAAGTTCTTTTTAGATTTGAAAACTTCTAAAGCTGCATCGTCGAATTCAGGTGCGAGAATAACTTCAGTAAAAACTTTTACAACTTCACTCGCAGTTTTTGCGTCAACTTTTCGATTAAAAGCCACGATTCCACCAAAAGCCGAAACTGAATCGGTTGCCAAAGCTCTTTCGTAAGCTGCAAGCGAAGTTTCGCCGATTCCAACGCCCGAAGGATTTGTATGTTTGATAATTGCACATGCTAAATCTTCAAATTCATTGACTAAATTCCAAGCAGCATCAGCGTCAACGTAATTGTTGAAAGACATTTCCTTGCCGTGAAGTTGCGTGGCTTTTGCTATTCCCGAAGCTTCTCCAGTTGAAAAAAGTGTCGCTTTTTGGTGCGGATTTTCACCGTATCGAAGGTCAGAAATCTTCGATAGTTCAATCAATTCGGTCTCGTCATCATCTTCATTAAACTCAAAAAAACCAACATTTCCGAGCGGATTCAGAGGTTCGAGATAAGTTAAATCTTCGTCTGAAAGTTGCTCAGAAAGATATGTAGAAATCGCCAAATCGTAGCTAGCAGTTCGCGTGTAAGCGAGAGTTGCGAGTCGCTGGCGTGTATTGAGCGTTAAACTTCCGTCGTGTTTTTTGAGTTCAGAAACAATATCAACATAAAGATCAGCATCAGTTACAACCGCCACACTTTGAAAGTTTTTAGAAGCCGAACGAATCATCGCCGGACCGCCAATATCAATCTGTTCGATAGCCTCGGCAAGCGTAACTTTCTCTTTCGCAATAGTTTCCTGAAACGGATAAAGATTTACCACAACTAAATCAATCGGTGTAATAGAATGTTCTTCCATCGAGGCAACGTGTTTTTCGTTATCTCGCAAAGCAAGAAATGCACCGTGAATTTTTGGATGCAGAGTTTTCACACGCCCATCCATCATTTCTGGAAAGCCAGTAATATCAGCAACTTCAGTAACCTCTAAACCACTTTCACGTAATGATTTACAAGTTCCACCGGTAGAAATAATTTCTACCCCAAAGTTTTGTAGTTCTTTTGCAAATTCTAAAATTCCAGACTTATCTGAAACGCTAATTAAAGCTCTTTTGATTTTTACTAAATCTTTCATGACACAAAATATTTTGGCTTTTCATTCACCGGAAAAGCATTTTCGTAAACGTTCGCTAAGTTTAATAATTCACTTTCTGACCAATGTTTTGTTTGCAATTGCAGACCAATCGGCAAACCTTCAGTAGATAATCCGCAGGGAACTGAAATCGCCGGAATACCTGACAAATTAGCCGAAACTGTGTAAATATCGCTGAGATACATCGCAATCGGATCATCTGATTTTTCACCGATTTTGAACGCTGTGCAAGGCGAGGTTGGTGTCAAAATTGCATCACATTTTGCAAAAGCAGTTGTGTAATCTTGCTTAATCAAAGCTCGAACCTTTTGGGCTTTTGAATAATAAGCGTCATAGTAACCGCTTGATAACACATAAGTTCCGAGCATAATCCGACGCTTTACTTCGGCTCCAAAACCTTGCTCGCGGGTTTTGAAATACATCTCTCGCAAGGCTTTTGCGTCTTCGGCACGAAATCCGTAACGAACGCCATCAAATCTCGCGAGATTTGATGAAGCCTCAGCGGTTGCGATGATGTAATATACCGCGATTCCATATTTCGCGTGTGGCAATTCGACATCTACAAGTTCACAGCCAAGCGATTTATAATTTTCAATCGATTTTTCGACTGCTTCTCGCACGTCAGAGTCTAAACCTTCGCTAAATAAAGCACGCGGAATACCGATTCTTTTGCCCGAAATATCGTCTGAAAGATTTGAAACATAATCTGGAACTTCGACATCAGCTGAAGTTGAATCATTTGCATCGCGTCCTGCAATAACTCCTAAAACTTGAGCAACATCTTTTGTTGTTTGTCCAAAAATCCCGATATTATCGAGCGAAGAAGCGAATGCGACTAACCCAAATCGTGAAATTCTTCCGTAAGTTGGCTTAAATCCGACAATTCCGCAAAGCGATGCAGGTTGGCGAACTGAGCCGCCGGTCTCTGAACCCAAACTCGCACGGACAACTCCGGAAGCGACCGCAACCGCCGAACCGCCAGAACTTCCGCCGGGAACTCGCTCGATGTCCCAAGGATTTTTGCACGTTCCATAAGCCGAAGTTTCATTTGATGAACCCATCGCAAATTCATCCATATTCGCTTTTCCGACGATAATTGCTCCGGCTTTTGTCAATCTTTCGACAGCCGTTGCATCATATTGTGGTTTGTATCCGGCTAAAATTTTTGAGCCACAACTTGTCAACATTCCTTTGGTGCAAATGTTGTCTTTAATTGCGATTGCTAAGCCTTTAAGCGGCAATTTAGACAGATTTTCGTCAAGTGTTTTTGCAGATTCCAACGCACTTTCGCGTTCAATAGAAACAAAAGCATTAAGCGTTTTGTTGAGCTTTTCAGCATTTTCTAAGGTTTTTTCGATTTCTGAATAATGCGACATAAACTAATATAAAATTTTATTTAACAACCATTTATCTGTTTGTTTTACTGCTTCAATATGTATTATTTTTTGCTCATTTCGATTGTCATCTTTCCAAAAAAGAACAACTTCGAAATCAGTTTTTGTTGGTTCAATTACTTTGCAAACTCCGAGTCTGAATGCTTTCGGAAAATCAGCTGAATTTGTCGTAAAGACATCGTTTTCACCAATTTTCTGTTGAAAAGATGCGAACAAACTTGAAGTCAAAAATTTCTCACGAAGTTTGAGACTTTCTTCTGTTGTTTTCATTTCGTGTCCAAAATGAAATGAATAAAACTCTTTGACTGCAATTCTCGACTCAGTGCATTCAGGTTTTTCAAGATTCGGAACGCTACAAGAACTTAGTAAAAGGGCAAAAGGTAATAGGCAAAAAAACAACCAATTTTCCATTTTCCATTTTCTATTTTTCATTTTATAAAACCTTTGGAACTTGAAAATGTCCGCTTACTCCGCTCGGTGCTTGGCTCAAAGCACTTTCCTGACCGAGCGAAACGTGTTTAACGTCTTCGCGAATCACGTAAGTCACTTCGCCCTCAGCAGTTAACCCGCCGAGCATTGGTTCAATATTTGCAGTATCGAGTTCATTTAATTGCTCGATATACTTCACAATATTAGCCATTTGCGGTGTGTAAAATTCTACTTCAGCATCCGAAATTTCTAAATGTGCGAGTGTTGCAATTTTTCTAACGTCCATAAATTAGTTTTTGTTTTCCTAAAGATTCTTTTCTCACCAGACAACTTCCGGCTGCCAATAAAAATTGCTTACGAAGAGATTCGTCTAAAATTGCATCAGCTGATTTCTGTAAACTTGGCGAAATTTGATACATTGCATTTTCATCTGAAAGCAAATTATTAGATATTTTTTCGATTCGTTTTTGTCTATTTTTAACTACCAAATTTTCGTCAACTTGAAATTCTATGAATGTTACAATTGCTTGCCCAAGCATAGAATTTATTTTAAAAATCATTTGTCCGCTTAAAGACTCGAGATGCTTTTTCCACATATCTCCAGTAACTGCAACAGTTAAACGTCTTCCCAAAAGCTGTTTAGGAGCAGTTTGCTCGCTAAGTGCTTCACCCGCGATTTTTTTCCATGTTGCAAAAACTATTGCCTCACGAACATCTTCATTGTCGCTTAATTCTTTGAGCAGTTTTGGTAATGTGCGAAAAAGTTCGTTCATCGAAGTTGCTACTTAATACGCTTAACTTTACCATATTCAATAATGAAACTTGAATTGACGAAACTAATTTTAGCCTCGGGCAGTCCGCGACGGTCAGAGATTTTGACATCAGTTGGATGGGAATTTGAAAAAATTGTAGCTGATATTGATGAAACTGAATTGGAAGGCGAATTGCCGGAAGATTATGTAAAACGTCTCGCAAAAGAAAAAGCCCAAGCAGTAGCGAATCTTAATCCGGATCGAGTCGTTCTCGGTGCGGACACAACCGTTGTCATCAATAAGCAAATCATCGGAAAACCAGTCGATTTAGACGATGCACGGAGAATTCTGCGGTTACTTTCAGGAAACTGGCACGAAGTTTTAACCGGCGTTGCGGTGGTGAAAAACGGCGAAACCCAAGTTGGGATTCAATCGACAAAAGTAAAATTCGCTGATCTTTCGGAAGCCGAAGTTGAATATCTTGTAGTTCACGGCGAACCGCTCGACAAAGCTGGTGCTTATGCTGTTCAGGCACAAGCTGCGTTGTTTATTGAAGGCATTGATGGCGATTATTGGAATGTTGTTGGGTTGCCGATTAGTTTGGTTTATGATCTTGTGAGGAAGTCGTAAGTCGATTAATTTCCGATACAATCGGGTGTTTAAAAAGCGGAAAAAAACGAAGTGTTGCCATGAATTTTATTGTTTTACCAAATTCCGTTTCGTGCTTGAAGACGATTGTTACCGTTTCAGGATTAGAACGCTGGAAAAATCCTTGATATGCTTCTTCGATTTCGTCTAATCTGATTTCTTTAGAAGTACGATTTCCGAATATTTTTGAAATTACAAGAACATCATCTTTTATATGAACGGTCTTCAATTTCAAACTCCAACGTAACATCAAATAAATAAATCCGGCAAGCAATACGCCACCGAAAACGATTTCAGTCAATCGAGCCTGTTTCGAAACACTTTCTACCAAAGTATTCAACCCAACGATTGGAAGAATGATTCCGCAGAAAATAATATTCCACAAAACGTAAATTTCAGTTAAATCCGAAGATATCTTCCGCATAGAATAAAAAAAGATTGGACAAACAATCGTAGTCTGCTTACAATGACCTATGACTTTCAATTATAAAACTCTCGCCCTTATTTAGCCACTCGTTGAATTATTCAACGACGTGGCGTTTACCCAATTCGAAAATCAATTTATAACATCTTTATTTGGATAGATTTTCATTTATCCATTAAACTTATTGTTTGGTAAAACTCGAAAGTTTTACACAATGATCGGAGCTAATTTATATGGAAGAGAAATATTTTGCAGAAGTAATTGAAGAAAAATGGCAAAAGATTTGGGCGGAAAAAGGAACTTTCCACGCCGAGATCGATTATACGCGACCGAAGTTTTTTGCACTTGAAATGTTACCTTATCCATCGGGCAATTTGCACATGGGACACGTCCGCAACTATTCGATTGGCGATGCAATTGCTTGGTATAAACGTCTCAAAGGTTTCAATGTTTTACATCCGATTGGTTGGGATTCTTTCGGTCAGCCTGCGGAAGCTGCGGCGATCAAACGCGGCGTTAATCCTCGTGATTGGACTGAAACTAACATCGAACACGGGAACAAACAGCTAAAAAGGCTCGGTTTGAGCTACGATTGGAGTCGGCAAATCTGTAGTCACCGACCTGATTATTACAAATTTGACCAGTGGTTTTTCTTGAAAATGTTTGAGAAAGGCTTGGCTTACAAAAAAGCGACGCAGGTAAATTGGTGTCCTTCGTGCGAGACTACACTTTCTAATGAACAAGCGAGTGGCGGAATTTGCTGGCGTTGTGGAAGTGCGACAACGAAAACGGATTTGAATCAATGGTTTTTCAAAATCACCGATTATGCCGATCAATTGCTTGACGATATGGACGAAATCGAAGCGGGCTGGGCAGAAAAAGTTTTGAAACGCCAGCGTGATTGGATTGGACGTTCGGAAGGAGCTTTTGTTGAATTCAAAGTCTCAGATACAGAATCGATTCGGGTTTTTACTACCAGAATCGACACGATTTACGGCGTAAATGCTGTTGTTGTTGCGGCTGAGCATCCAATTATTGAAGCTAGTTTCGATATATTTTCTTCTGATGTAAGAACGAAAATTGAAGAGATTCGTGCAGAAAAGTTGAAAGCTACTGACCGCGAAGTTGAGGTTGAAAAAGACGGAATTGACACAGGTTTGAAAGCCGTAAATCCATTTTCGGGCGAGGAAATACCAATTTGGGTTGGAAATTACGTGATGATGGAATACGGAACCGGTGCTGTGATGAGCGTTCCAGCACACGATGAACGTGATTTCGAATTTGCGAAAAAATTTGGTTTGCAGATTCGACAAGTGATTTCCGAACCGCACATGACTCACGAACATCATAAAATGCAGGCTTTAGCTTTGGAAGATGCGTTTACCGAATATGGTGTGCTTGTTCATTCTGATTCGTGGAATGGAAAAACAACTGAAGTTGCCAAGGCTGAAATGACCGCTTACGCAAAACAGCACGGTTTCGGCGAAGGTGCGACGACCTATCGCTTGCGTGATTGGGGCATTTCGCGTCAGCGTTTTTGGGGTTCGCCGATTCCAATTATTTACTGCAATTCATGCGGAGTTGTTCCGGAAAAATTAGAAAATCTACCGGTTGAATTGCCGGAAACTGCTCCGTTTACAGGAGTTGGAGAATCTCCCTTGGCGAAAGTTCCAGAGTTTGTAAATGTGGCGTGTCCGAAATGTAGTGGAACTGCAAAACGCGAAACAGATACGATGGATACATTTGTCGATTCTTGTTGGTATTATTTCCGCTATTGCGATAATAGAAACTCCGAACTTCCTTTTTCGCAGGAAGTTGCGGATTACTGGTTGCCTGTTGATCAATACATTGGCGGCGACGATCACGCTGTAATGCATCTGATTTACACGAGATTTTGGACGAAAATGATGCGAGATCTTGGTCTTGTGAAATTTAACGAACCGGTAAAACGTTTGTTGACGCAAGGAATGGTTATCGGCGAAACGTTTTTTGATGATGAAACCGGCAAGAAAATTTACTTTCCGCCAAACGTCGTTTCCGTAAAACGCGATGAAAAAGGGAAGTTGATTTCAGCGGAAAACGTTGATGGCAAAAAGCTCAAATCCGCGGTCGAAAGAATGTCGAAATCGAAAGGAAACGGCGTTGATCCTGACGAAATGGTTGAGATTTATGGAGCTGACGCGTCGCGTTTATTTGTTCTTTTTGCTGCTCCGGCAGAGAATGAATTACTCTGGAAAGAAGAAGGCGTTGAAGGCACAAAGCGTTTTCTACAAAGAGTTTACAGGTTTATATGGCGATGGAAGTCCAGAGTCCAAAGTCCAAAGTCCAAAGTCGAAGCCGGGGAATTGTCTGTTGAAGCGAGAAAGCTTCGCCGGAAAACTCATCAAACAATTCAGCGTATTGAGGAAAGCTTTGAAACGTTGCAATTCAACACCCCAGTCGCGGCTTTGATGGAACTTTCTAATGCTCTCGGCGATTGGAAAATTGAACCTTCAGCCGCGTCTAAAGGCGATTCATTTGCGATTCGCGAAGGTTTAGAAGCATTGATTTTGATGCTCGCACCTTTCGCACCACATTTTGCTGAGGAAATGTATTCGAAGTTGGTCGGAAATGATGACGGAATTTTGACGAATGGCGGGAAATTTCCTGAGTTTAAAGCAGAATTAGCAAAAGCGGACGAGATCGAGATTCCGATTCAAATCAATGGGAAATTGCGTTCGAAATTGACAGTTTCGGCGGAAGCAACCAATGCGGAACTAGAAGCCTTGGCGTTAGCTGATGAGAAAACCAAAGAATGGGTTGATGGCAAAGAAATTGTTAAAATTGTTGTTGTTCCAAAGCGTTTGGTGAATATTGTGGTGAAGTAATATTCCATAAATTAGACGCGAAAAAACGCGGATTAAGTTGATAATCGCAAATTTTCTTTTTATTAAATCTGCGTAAATCTAAATAATCCGCGTTTTTCTGTGTCTAATTCGAATTTAACAAAGCCAGTAAAACAAATGATGATCTAAGTTTTTCGTTACGCGATGGAAGATTCTTCAACCAATCGTCCGCATCCGTAAGCCCATAATCATTCGCGAGTGAAGCCCGAATTTCGACTTCATTAAAGTCTTTCAATAAAAATTCCAAAGCCATTAAATCGTGGTCGTCGAAATCTTGAATTCCGAGTGCGTTTGTTATGTTTGCACCTAAAACTTTGGTGTTTGAGAGATCAAACGTCCAATCTAAAACTTTTTCGATTGGTTCAGAATCAGGAAATCTTTCTTTTATGAGAGAAAAGATTTTTTGTTTTTCGCTAACATTCATCAGAATCGCGAGAAAAAATCGCAACTCTGCATCGGTTACAATTGAACGTTTGTTGCTTAATTCGCCAATTTTTTCTTGTTCATAAATCGCATCTGTAAAAGTTGTCGCGATTTCGCCATGTTTCGCACGAACAATTTTTATCAAATTATCAAAACGATCGCTATTTTTTTCTACGCCAAAAACTTGCTCAATATTTGCATTCGAAAAAAGATGTTTGAGATTTGAGAGAATTACATAACTAAGTTGAGCGTCAGAATTTTTTAGGAAATTTGCGATTTGTTCGTCAGCATCGTCGCGTTTGAGATGAAGCAACATCTTTGCAGTTTGAAGTTTTTTGATGAAATTTGGCTCTTCAAAAAAAGGATCAATCGCAAGTCCGGGTTGCATATAAGAAAATTGAGGTGAACTGAGCGGCGAGCGATGCGTGCGGATAATTAATGTAACTGAAGGATTATCAAGATGAAAAAGTGCATGAATAAATTTTCTGCCATCAACAATTTCACGAACGCCACCTTTAGTGAGCAATTCAACGTTTCGCAGCGTTAAATTTCCTGTTTCGAGAAAAAAATTGAGTTTATTTTGCATCTCAAACTCATAAGTTGAATGAATGCTTGAGCCTTCGAAAACCTGAAACGCTCCACAAAAACCGTGTTGGTGAACTGCCGTTGTACTGTTATACCAAAAATAAACATCAATATGAAAACGCGGAAATCTTGCAATAGTCACCGGAACATCGCTGAAACGTCCCATTAAATCTTGTTGTCCGGGAAGCTCAGTTTGATTCATTAACCAAGTTACAATTTCCCACGGTGACATTTTTGATGGAATATCGCACTCTGTGAGTGCTTTCGCCGCAATGCCGGGAAGCAAATCTTCGTTATAGTTTTTTTCACGCCAAAGAGTTTCAACTTCAGCCCCGAGTTTTTGAAATATTTCCATTACAGTTTTGTATTTTCTACCGGACTTTCACTAATCTTATTTGCAATTAACAAAATAGCAATTAAACTAAAAATAAGACCAATAACTGCGGCAATCATCGAATATTCATCGACTGTTTTTGTGCCATATTTGCTGTCATAAGCTCCGCCAGCCGCCCAAAAAGTTAGCATTACAATTACTTGAATTGCTACTGCGATTGAAACTGTGACAAAAGCCCAACGCATACCGTTTTTGTTATGCGAAACCGCGTGGAGATAAACACGCCAGCCGAGAAAGAGAAATAAAAGTGTTGCAATAATCATTTAATTAAAAGTCGGTGGTTCAGGTGGCGAAATAAAAGTTTTTTCTTCTGGCATTTTGCCAACATATTTTAAGATTAATCCAATAACTACAAGACTAATTATCAACGGAACTGTTCCCAATAAAAAAGAAAAAGATTGGGCATATTCTTCAACTTGTTGAGCAGATTTTCCATTAATGGACATAAAAATCGCAACCACCACAACAATTAAAAAAGGAATAACTATTTGTAAACCAAATCCTAAACAAAGCGTTATTACCGCCCAACCAATTGCATTTCTTCCATATTCTTTTGCAGATTTATAAACGAAATATGTGATAATGAAAATCGCAACCAAACCTAAAATAGATAGCATAGTTTTGTTTAAAAATTCTTGTGTTGAATAATTTGCCGGAGAAAAAACATACAAAAAGTAATATTAACTAGAAATTATTTGTCATAGTCTAATTCCTTGTTAATAATATTTTATTTTAGCATCTTTTTCTGTTATATTTGCCGAACTCTTTCCAAATTTCAAACTTTAAGGAACATATATTTTTATGGAAGCAACCGCCGATAATTTTGCATCTCAGCCTGTCGCTGATAAACATCCGAAAGGACTTTACGTTTTATTCGGAACAGAAATGTGGGAGCGATTTAGTTTTTACTCGATGCTCGCACTTTTTACGCTTTATCTACGTGATCCTAATGAAGGATTTGGTTGGACTGCCGCACAAGCGACCACGCTTTATGCAAATTATTTGATGTTTGTTTACGCGAGTCCGCTAATTGGCGGTTTGATTGCAGATCGAATTACAGGTTATCGCAAAGCGGTGATGATTGGTGGTGTTTTCTTTATGATCGGTCACGGTCTGCTTTCGATTCCGGCAATGTGGGCAGTTTATGCTGCGTTGACATGTTTGGTTATCGGAAACGGATTTTTCAAACCGAATGTTTCGACAATGGTCGGAAATCTTTATCCGGAAGGAAGCTCGCTGAAAGATCGTGCCTACAACATTTTCTACATGGGAATCAACATTGGGGCATTTGCTGCTCCGATTGTCATGGAAATTGTTAAGTCATATTTTGGTTTCCACGCTGCTTTTGCAGTTGCAGCTTTCGGAATGTTGATTTCGGTTGGGATTCTTTGGTATTTCAAAAGTTATGTTGAAAATACGATACCGACAAAATCATCGACTGATTCAACAAGCGATGCTCGTCAAGCTTTAATGAATGCAGTTCCGAATTCGAAACGGATTATTGCGTTAATTGTTGTGTTCGCGATTGTTATCGTATTCTGGATGGTTTTCCATCAAAATGGTTCGACGCTAACTTATTGGGCTGACGACAACACCGATTGGAATGTTTCCGGCACAATTTCAAACTCAATCAATGCTTTTTGGGTTGTTACTTTAACTTTTCCGCTGATTTGGTTTTGGGGTTATCTAGACAAACGCGGCAAAGAGCCTTCAACGCCAACAAAAATGGCAATCGGAATGACTTTAACCGGACTTTCGTTTCTAGTTTTGTGGTATGGAGCAACGCTTGGCGAAAGTCAAAAACCAACTGCAGAACAACTTTCAACCGGAGCATTTCGTATCAACGAACGTGTCATTACGAATCTTGCTGCAAAAGGTGTTCCGAAAGATGTGTTGGATAGAATTGTTGATGCGAAAACTGCGGACGGCAAAAAATTGATTGACGGCGTTAAGTTTTCACCGAAAGTTGACGAAAAAACCAAACAAACCATTTCCGGCGAACAACAATTGATGAACGCTATCAAAACCGTTATTCCCGAACAAGCCGAAGCTAATAAAGCTAACTTCTTGCAAGGTTCCTTTTTGTTCCGTGTTTCGGCTTTTTGGTTGATTCTTGCGTATGCAATAGTAACTTTGGGCGAGCTTATGCTTTCGCCGATGGGATTATCTTTAGTTTCAAAAGTTGCACCGATTCATCTTCGCGGATTATTGATGGGTGGATGGTTTGTCGCAACTGCAATCGGAAATAAACTGACTCAAATCGGAGTATTTTGGGATATTTGGCTGCAATCGAGCTTCTTCCTCGTGCTTTCGTTGATGGCTTTGTTTATGGCGGTTGTCTTATTTTTACTGCTCAAACCTTTGAAAAAAGCAATGCCGGGCGTTTAGCGTTTTGGTAAAATAGCAAAAAAATGAGCGAAGTGATTTATTTCACCTCGCTCATTTTCATTTTATTACTAATCTTAAAAAACGATTCCCACGCCGATTCTCACATTGTTTGAGTAAGAGCCGTCCGAAACATACGGATTATAATCAACTTGAATTGCACGAACACTAACTTTTTTGTTGACGCGAATATCTATTCCGCCGCCGACTGCCATTGAGAAAGCTCCGCCTTGGGCACGAAATCTTTCGCTCGCAACAACTACTCCGGCTAGTGCATGTGCAAAAGGTCTTACGCGACTTCCTTCCCTCGAATTATTCTTTATTTGAATGCCGCCGAGATAGTTTTGAAGCGAAAAATTTTGTTTGTGGTGAGTTGAAAAATCTCCCTTCACACCCACATATTTTGAAAAATTATAAACGCCTGATAAATTTACGCCGTGCAAAACGACAGGCTCATCCGATGCATTGCGGACGTCGATTGCGTTTGCCGAATATCCAATGAAGAATTCGCCTTTTTTGTAATCATCAGTCGATTGAGCGAACGAGAAAGTTGCAAAAGTTGCAACGAGAAGTGTGCTGAGAAATATTTTTTTCATTTATTTAAACCTCGAAGTTTTGAGTTGTGCATAGAAAATTATGCCAGCTTCAAAGATATTAGTTTTTTTGCAGCTTGTGTGGACGATTGTGACACTTCTTAAACTGTCACAATCATTTATTTTTGTCACAAAATAATTTCTCGTGGTGTTTTATCTTTAGAAACACAAATTTTCTAATTTAATCAAAAAGGAATCATCGACAAATGAACACAAAATTTAATTTTAAACAATTCGGTTTTATCTTCGCGGCTTTTATTATTATCTGCATCGGCAACATAATTATTGTCGCTCAAGGAAAATCAGAGAAACGCAATTTTTGCAGTGATAACAATTGGAGTTGGAACGATCGTGAATCGGCAAACGAATTGCGTGAATCAACTGTGTCGGCTGTTAATTCGCTGACAGTTGACGGCAAAAACAACGGCGGAATTTCGGTTAAAGGTGAAAATCGCAACGATATTTTAGTTCGTTCGTGCATTCAGGCTTGGGCTAAAACTGACGAAGCCGCTACAGCTTCGGTGAAGGCGATTCGAATTCAAACAGGTTCGAGCATTTATGCGGAAAATCCAAATGATGACAAAAATTGGTCAGTTTCTTACGAAATTCTAGTTCCGTATAAAACGAATCTTGAACTCAAAGCACACAATGGCGGAATTAGTATTTCATCGGTCGAAGGAACAATTGAATTCTTTACCCAAAATGGCGGCGTGAGCCTCAAAGAGCTTGCCGGAAATGTAAAAGGGAAAACAACAAACGGTGGACTTTCGGTTCGTTTGAAAGGGAATTCTTGGAACGGCGAAGGCTTAGATGTTGAAACAAAAAACGGCGGCGTAAATGTCTCCATGGACGAAAATTATGCTGCAAACATTGAAACAGGAACTGTAAACGGCGGAATTAAAAGTGAAATCAACGAACTTCAGGTCGAGAAAAAAGACGATGAGCAACGCAGTTATTACCGACAAAACAAACGAATCAACAAATCAATCAACGGCGGCGGAGCAAACGTTCGCATGGTAACGACTAATGGCGGAATTATAATTCGGAAGAATTAAGGTAAAAGTAAAAAGTTAAAAATAAAAAAGCGTGTCAAATTTTAAGTTGACACGCTTTTTTATTCTTTCATTTGCCGTCAACTGCAGTGTTTGGCAAATTGAAGGTTGAACTCAAAACTTTAACGCTTACAAATTTTTCAAGATAAAATCTGTCATCAATTGACGCATTTGTTTGGCTTGCAAAGGATTTGAAACGCCGTGGCGATTTTTTGGGTAAAGCATTAGCTCAAATTGCTTGCCGTGGAGTTGTAGTTGGTTAACGAATTGCAGTGTGTTTTGCATGTGAACGTTGTCGTCGATTACGCCGTGGATGAGCAGAAGTTTTCCGTGCAAATCTTTGGCGGCTTGCGTTGGCGAAGTTTTGTCGTAGCCTTCTTTGTTGTTTTCGGGTGTCATCATATAGCGTTCGGTGTAGATTGAATCATACAAACGCCAGTCGGTGACGCTTCCGCCAGCGATGCCAATTTTCCACGATTTACTGTGCGTCATCGCATAACTCGTCATAAATCCGCCATAACTCCAACCTGAAAGTCCGATGCGTTCGCCGTCAACATATGGCAGTGATTTCAGATAACTTACGCCATCTTCGAGGTCGCGAAGCTCGCCAACGCCAAGATTTTTATAAGCTGTCCAAGTTGATTCTTCGCCTTTCCCTGAAGCCGAACGATTATCGCAAATCCAAATGATGTAGCCTTTTTGAGCAAGCATTTGGAACCACATATACTGACTTCCGCCCCAACTATTTCTGACAGAAGGTGCGTGCGGACCGGAATATGTGAAACTCCAAACCGGATATTTTTTCGCCGGATCAAAATCTGGCGGCAAAATCATTTGTGCTTCCATCTCGAAACCGTCGCGAGTTTTTACTTTCAAAAACTGAGTTTTGCCGAGTTTATATTGGCTCAAAACATCAACTTTATTCTCGCTTAAGACTTTTTCAAGTTCGCCGTTAGCTTTGTAAAGCCGAGTTTGGGTTGGCGTATTAACATCGCTCCAGTTATCGACAAAATGTGTAAATTCTGAGTTAAAACTGACATTATGCGAACCTTCAGTCTTTGTCAGACGTTCGACTGAACTGCCGTCAAGTTTAACTCGATAAGCATTAGCAGCGATGTGACTATCTTTTGTGCCGGAAAAATAAGCGTAACCATTTGTTTCGTCAACACCAAAGAAGTTACGAATTTCCCACTTTCCGCTGGTCAATTGTTTGATTAGATTTCCCTTAGAATCATATAAATAAAGGTGTCGCCAGCCGTCTCTCGCCGATTGCCAAACAACATTTCCATTCTTCAAAAACTTAGGATTGTCGTAAACCTCAACATAAGCCGGAGTTTTTTCGGTCAAAACTTTGGTCACAACACCACTATTAAAATTTGCAGTATTTAAATCTAGGAAAGTTTGTTCGCGGTTAAGTGCCTGAAAGACAACAGCTTGACTATCAGGCGACCAAGTTACACGAGCAATCAACAAATCGTCAGCTTTATATTTTGAAATGTCTGCAAACTTCGCACTTCCGAGATTAACGATTGATGGAAGTTTTTTTGAAATTGAATTTGGTAAACGAACGCTGCCAATTCCCAAAGCCCGCGAAGGTGCAGCTTTAACATCAATAATCCCAAGTTTTACGGTCGGATTTGGCTGTCCGGCTTTCGGATACCATTCGGTTTCGACATCTTGATTTACACCTTCATGATTGACCACAATAAACGCTTTTACAGGAGTTGAATCTGTGCGAAGAAACGTAATTTTTGCAGAATCTGGCGACCACCAATAACCACGTTTGTCTCCGCGTCCATAAAGTTCTTCTTCGTAAACCCAAGGGAGATAACCGTTTAAGATTTTCTCAGTGCCGTCGAATGTGAGTTGTTTTTCCTTACTTGTCACGACATCAACAACATATAAATTCATTCCGCGGATAAAACTAATCGTTTTTCCATCAGGCGAAAAGTCTTCTTCGACTTCCTCATCTTTTTCGGTTGATGTTAAACGTGTAACTTTTCCGGCGGCAACATTGTAGATATACAAATCTTTGTTGTGATTAAAAATAATCGCAGTTTCAGATTCGTTAAATTGCTGTGCGGGCGATTGTCCGATTTTATTTGCTTCTTCAAGCGTAAATCCAACGGTTTGAGTCAATACGGAAACGAACTTTTTTACATCATAAAACGGCTCCGATTTGCCACTTAAAGCGTTTGTTCGCATCAACATTCCGTTGTTTACTTGCTTGAAAGAAACGCCATCTTTCGCCCATTGAACAAAAGTTGGTCGTCCACCAAAAGGAACTCGTTTCACCGGATCAAAAATGTCATCAATCGTCAGCATTTTCTCTTGCGAAAATGCCAAAGAAGAAAATACAAATGTTGTAATTAGAAGGAAAATAGTTTTTTTCATAAATAAATTAAAGGTCAAAAAGTAGAAAAAGTGAAGAGATGAAACCGAAAACTTTTTCAGATTTTCACTTTTTCATTTTTCAAAGTTATTTAGCTTTTCGCAAAGTGTCGCTGTTCAAATCAAGCTCTGTCGCCTTGATTACGTCAATTTTCTGATTAGGAAAACGTTTCGCCAAATCATCTTTAAAATCGTTGTAATCACCAACAATAATAATGTCGCCGCCTTTTAAATTAAACAAAGCAAAGTCCTTGACTTGTTCAGCCGTAACCTTGCTGGTGTCAGCCGCAAAAGAATCAAGCTTGTTAAAATCTAACCCAAACGTCAACAAATCTTGGATCTGCCCGGAAATGCCGCCGTTAGTTTCAAATGAACGCCCGAAATCGCCCGTAACCACATTTTTTCTCGGAGTTAATTCTGCGTCAGTCGCCGATTCATTGATAAGCCGATCGATTTCTTTAATAGTCAATTCCGCAACTTCAGCCGCGGAAACTGTTTTGGTCTGGCAACGTGTGGAGAAATTTCCGCCGTCCCAACGCCAAGAGATCGAACTTCCTGCACCATAACTCAGCCCTCGCTTTATTCGGATTTCTTGGTTCATTCGAGAAGAATAACCTCCGCCGAGAAGAGAATTGGCAACGCTTGCCGAAAAATAAGTTGCGGAATCTCTTTCGGCATTCGTTTTGTACTTCCAGCCTGCTTCATCAATTCTCATTCTTCTCGAATAAGTAACAGCCGATTGCCCAGAATTTGGTAGGTCGATTATTAGTATTCGATTCAATATCGGAGTAGCAATTTTAGATTTACGATATTGTTCGTAACTTAGTTTTGATATACCAATAGTATCTCCATTATTTTGCATATTTAACGGATTTTTCCACTTACCAAAATATTGTTTTACTATTGTAAACGCAGCATTCAATGATATGTCTCCAGTCAATATGACAGTCGAGTTGTATGGAGCAAACAAATCTTTAAATCTAACTAATAAGTTATTAAGTTTAATTTCACTAATCGTCTCAGGCGTTCCAATAACCGAATGTTCCCCAAATGTATAACGAGTAGCTGCAAAACTCGCCAAACTCCCAGGTTGAGTCATTCTTTGTGTCAAATTATCAAGCAATTGAGTTTTATACAAATCAATTTCGCTTTGCGGAAATGTTGGATTCAGAACGACATCCGCCATTATCGCCATCATCTCGTTTACTTTATCCGAGGTTGATTGGAAGCCAATATTTGTAGTGTTCCAATTTGCACCTGAACCAAGTCCGGAACCGAGAAACTCAGTTTGCTCCGCAATTTGCGTTGCAGTCCGGGTTTTTGTTCCTTTGGTCAGGAGCGAAGCGGTCATGTCAGTAAGCCCAGCAAGTTTTTTTGATTCTCTCGAAGCACCTGAATTTATCATCAAGTTTACCGAAACTAGCGGAACATTTTTTCGTTCAACAACGATAATCTTCAAGCCGTTTGGAAGTTTTGTTTCAGTTATTTTTGGGACAGTTATTGCTCTTGGCGAACCAGGTTCTGGCGGGGTTTCGTTTTGTGCGAACAAAGACGAAAAGGTAATCGCCAAAAGCGAAATGGCAAAAATTGCATTCTTCGAATAATCACAAATCGCAAATCTTAAACTTAAAATCATTTCGCTTCTCCTTTCTCTTGTGTGTAATAAATCACGACACGGTTTTTATCAGTCATATATTTTTTCATGACACGTTGTACATCAGCCGCTGTAACTGATTGTAAACTCTGCACTTCGCTATTTACGGCTTCCGGGTCGCCTTGAAAAATCATTGCTCTTTCAATCGCAATCGCTTTGCCGTCGCTGTCTTCAAGTGAACGAATTTTCCCTGCAACCAACTGATTCTTCGCTTTCGTTAATTCTTTTGGAGTAATGCCTTTAAGCTGGATTTTCTTCAGTTCGGCGAGTAACGATTTTTCTAATTCCGCTGGAGTTTTCCCGTCAGAAGCCGTTGCGGTGAAATACAATAAACCGCCATCGGTTTTTATATCAACTCCAAACGATGCGTCTTGTGCAATTTGTTGTTTATAAACGAGTTCTTGATACAAACGCGAACTTTCTCCGCCGGATAATATCAATTCTGCAACTTTTAAAGCGGCAATATCAGGGCTTTTTGAATTTGGTGCAAGATATGTGATTCCAACCGCAGGAAATGGAACAATTGGACCGGTTTTTTCGAAACGTTTTTCTGCGGTTCGTTGTGGTTCGATGGTTGTAACTCTCGGAATTGAACCTCTCGGTTTTTGTAAGCGTCCAAAATATTTATCAATCCAAGAATTTAATTGAGCTTCTTCAAAATCGCCGACAACGATCAATGTCGCATTGTCAGGACGATAAAAAGTTTTGTAAAAGTTTGTCGCATCCTCAATCGTTGCAGCATTTAACTCGTCTAAGTTTCCGATTACGCCGCATGTATATGGATGTGTTGTGTAAGACAAGCTGTTGAGATATTCGTAAAATCTGCCATAAGGATTTGCTAAAACGCCTTGCCGAAACTCCTCTTTGACAACCTCTTTTTCGGAATCATAGTTTTTTTGGTCAACGTTGAGATTAACCATTCGATCGCTTTCAGCCCACAACAAAACTTCGAGATGATTTGAAGGCACAACTTCGTAATAATTTGTAAAATCATCAGAAGTCGAAGCGTTGTTAAATCCGCCAACGTCTTCAGTCAGACGATCTAACTTCTCGTTTGGCATATTCTTGGTCGATTTAAACATCATGTGTTCAAACATGTGTGCAAAACCAGACTTTCCTTGCGGATCATTTTTCGCACCAACGTTATACCAAACGTGAATCGCCACTGATGGACTTGAAGTGTCGCGATTTGTAACAACCTTCATTCCATTAGCCAAAGTTCGCTGTTTTAAGATCAACTTCGGAACTTTTACCTGTGCAAATGTAGTTGTGCTAAATGCTAGTAAAGCTATGATAAATAATATTTTACGCATAAATTCCCAATTTCCTTTTTTTAGACTCTTACGCAGTTAGCGAGATTTTTGTTCATATTTTGCAGTAATCGAAACCGAAGTTCTAGCGAAACTATTCTGACGCGAATTTCACCATTCCGCTCGAATTCGAAATAGGATCGCCAATTTTTGTTTTCGAATAAACGTTCTCGGAAACCTGGATTTGATGTCTTGTGCCGGTATTGTCTTCAACTAGAATTACGCCCTTAATTAAAGAACCTTCGTACGTTTCATTTACCGATCGCCATTTGTCCACGACTTTCCCATTATATTGAGGTGCGTCGAGATTAAGTCGACGAGCGATTTGGTTCTGCATTAGTAAGCCGATTACCGCAACAATAAACAAGAAAATGCAAATTGTGAAAATATTGCCTTTCGTATCGCGAATAATATCTTTCCAATAAAAGTTGCGGTTCGAACGAATCATATTTCAAGCTCTCAAAAAATCAATTTAGGCTGCGTAATCGTAAAAACCTTTCCCGCTTTTCTTTCCAAGCCAACCTGCGTCAACCATTTTTACAAGCAGCGGACACGGACGATATTTGCTGTCGCCTAAACCTTCGTGCAAAACTCGCAAAATCGCCAAACAAACGTCCAAGCCTATAAAATCAGCGAGCGTCAGCGGTCCCATCGGATGATTCATTCCTAGTTTCATAATTCCATCGATACTTTCGCGAGTCGCAACGCCTTCGTAAAGTGCAAAAATCGCCTCGTTAATCATTGGAAGCAAGATTCGGTTCGCCACAAATCCGGGATAATCGTTGCAATCGAGCGGAATTTTGCCAAGTTTTTCGGACATTTCCTTCACAATCGCGTAAGTTTCATCCGATGTGGAAATACCGCGAATCACTTCGATAAGTTTCATCAGTGGCACCGGGTTCATAAAGTGCATTCCGATAACTTTGTCCGGACGCTTTGTTGTTGCTGCAATTTTCGTGATTGAAATCGACGAAGTGTTACTCGCGAGAATAGTTTTTTCGTCGCAGATTAAATCGAGTTTTTCGAAGATTTGCTTTTTAACATCGAAGTTTTCAGTCGCGGCTTCAACAACCAGAAAACAATCTGCCAATGAATCAAGCTCTGTCGAAGTTGAAATTCTCGCTAAAATAGCGGTTTTTTCGTCTTCGGTCATCGTTTCTTTTTTAACAAAACGATCTAAACTTTTGGCGATTGAAGTCATCGCACGTTCCAATAAATCTTCGCGAATATCGCACAATACAACGTCGTAACCAGCAGTTGCTGACGTTTGTGCAATTCCGTTGCCCATTGTTCCACTGCCAACAATTCCTATAATTTCACTCATTTAATAACCTCTTGAAATAAAAATCTATATGTAAAGATAAACTAACGCAATACAATAGTAAACCGAAGTTGATTTCAGAATACAGACAAGAAAATTGACCGCCAAGAAGCCGAGAACTCCAAGAAAACCTTTCTTTTGTATTTTTTGGAGAACTTGGAAACTTGGCGGACAATTTTTAAAAAGATGTTCAATCTACACTAACAATAATTTCGCTTTAAACGTGCATTTCCGCCGCTTCAGCTATTGCTTTGTCGGTGTTTGTAAAAAATAAAATAATGCTGCCGACAACAAAGAAAAATATCAAAGCTAATATTGCCTGACGAAACGAACCGGTTGAGCCAACTACAATTGTAAAAACGAGTTGTCCCATCCAAGAAGTTCCTTTTTCGGAGATTTCGTAAAAGCTAAAAAATCCACTTTCACGACCTTTCGGAATCATTTGTGAATATAGCGAACGCGACATTGCCTGTGTTCCGCCGAGTACAAATCCGATTGCTGCACCTAAAATCCAAGCTTCCCAACGTTCGCTCAAAAATCCATAAGCGTAAATCACTACACATGACCACCAAAGTAGCGAGATCATTATCGTCCATTTGTTGCCGACTTTTGTGCTCACCCAAGCCCAAAAAAACGAACCAATCATTGCGACTATTTGAGTTTCGAGAAACAACAACAGTAAAAAACTTGGATCTGAGGTAAGTCCTTTTGCGACGAATAATTCTTGGGAAACAAAAGCAGAGGCTGAATATATCACCGTTTGAATTCCATCGTTATAAAAGAGATATGCGATTAAAAACATTAACGTATATCGAAGTTTTGTTAGTTGTTTTACGGTTGTCCAAATCTGTGTAAACGCAACCGTAAAAAGACTTTGACCTTCTTCAATTCGATGAGTAACACCTCGATTACGCAATAAAACAAATGTAATAATCGCAAATCCGCCCCACCAAAGTGCGGCAATAAGCAAACAAATTCTCACCGCCATTCCTTGTGTAATTCCAAGTTTTGGAGCATACGCAAGGAGTAAAAAATTCAGAATTAACATCACGGAACCGCCAGCGTATCCGAGTCCAAAGCCTTGTGCCGAAACTTTGTCGCGTTGATCTTCAGTGCAAATATCCGAAAGATAAGCATTATAAAAAACAAGACTTGAGCCGATACAAACGTTTGAAATTATCAGCAAAGTGCAACCAAAAAGATAGTTGTCGCCTTCGACAAAAAACAGCAAACAGCCAGTGAATACACCGATGTAACACAGAATCATCATGAATACTTTTTTCAAGCTTGTGTAATCAGCGATCGCACTCAAAAAAATCATCACCACTGCTTGAACCGCCACGCCAACAACGGTCGTTGCCGAAGAAATAGATTTAGCAGTGACCGAACCCAAAAATCCCAAATCTAAGACAACACCATTATCTCCGACGGCAGATTGGGCAAGTGCAATCAAATATGGACCAATCAAAACGCCGATTACTGTCGTGTAATATGCAGAATTTGCCCAATCATACATCAGCCAGCCGAAAATCTCGCGGCGGTTATTTTTGTCGAGTTCGATATTTGTCATGTTTTTATGGATTCGAGATTTAGTTTTATACACAAAATGTTCTATGTTTCCAGTGCTAGTGTCAAGAATAGACTTCAACAATCTGAACAAATATTGATTCGTAAACGTAAACTGCGATATGATTATCTGAAATTGGAGGCAATTAGGAAATGACAGCGAAAGAACATAACAAACTAGCGGGAATTTTTCTTCTCGTACACGGCGGACTTCATTTATTTATACTTTTAATTGTTGGGTTGATGTATGGCGGAATCGGCATCTTCCTCGTGAATTCAAGAAAAGAAGAAGAACAAATTGGTGGAGCAATTTTTCTTGGCTTAGCCCTATTGGTCTTAACTATTGGAGCGATTTTTGCCGGAATTCAGTTAATTGCAGGCTGGAAAATGCTAAAAGAAAAATCGAATGCCAGAACTTGGGGAATTGTCGCAAATGTCATAGCGGTTTTATCTTTTCCGATTGGAACGGCAGTTGGCATCCACGGTTTATGGTTTCTTTTTAACGATTTGGGCAAGACATTTTATTTGCAAAATGATGCTAATCGAAACTTTCTACAACCACCACCAACACCAAATAGCTGGCAGCAGTAGCCAGAATTTATTCACTTTTAATCGTTAAAACCGAAATTTCCGGCGGAACACCAAACCTTACAGGAATTAAACTTGTTCCAATTCCCGGAGTAACAAACAAATTTATATTTTTTTCGACAACCAAACCGTTTGCATACTTTTGCCCGTAACCTGATGGAACCATTGGAGTTCCGATAATTGGAAGCCAAACTTGTCCGCCGTGAGTGTGTCCGCAAAGCATTAATTTTACGTCTTTTGCGATAGTAATATCGTTTGTGAAAACGGGTAAAACATCGGGTGAATGTTCCAGAATAACAACGTCACCATTCGGATTTTTTTCAAGAATTCCCCGCATTTCGTTAGCAAACGCAAACCACTCTTTGATTTTCATATGGTCTTTTAATCCAAATAGTCGAAATTTTTCACTGCCTCGCTCAATGTAAATTATTTCGTTTTCTAAAACTCGATAACCGATGCGTGCAAATTCGGTTCTAACATTTGGGTCACTATACCAACCATCGTGATTACCCAAAACTGCAAAAACGCCATCTTTTGCCTTCAAGCCTTTCAAATTATCAGCAATTGTGGCGATGGGCATTTTTAATAGAGTGTGATCACGAGCCTGCTGCGAAATATAGTCGCCGAGCAAAACTATCAAATCAGGATTTTGCTCATTCGCGAGTTCGACTATTTTTTTTATCTTTGCTTCATCAATAAAATTTGAACCGCCGTGAATGTCAGAAATCGCAACAATTTTATAATTATCGAAAGCCTTATTCCAATTTTTGATTTTGATTTCGTAGCTATTGGCAAGTAAACGATTTGGTTCTATTAAAAAACCGTAAGCAACGCAGATTAATGCGATAAGGCTAAGAAGTGAAGCGGCAATAACAATTTTTCGTTTCATTTATTTTTGACAATCGAAGAAATTATCCACAGATTAACACAAATAAACACAGATTTTATGAAATGATATTTTTTGCTTTCTTAGAAACTGCGTTTGCCAATTTCTGAACTAACATTTTTCTTCTTATCATTTTTTATCTGCGTTAATCCGCGGCTGAATCTCTTTTATTTTGGAAAATATTCATTCCAACGTTCATCGACTAATTTTGCAATATCTTCGCGAACCGCAACTTCCTTCGGATACCAAGGTTTCATTCGTGAGTCGATGAATATTGGGTTTTCATAAGAAAGATGATGATTTTCGACCGTTGTTTGTCGTGCAAAAACATCAGTCGCCGGATTAAATCTTGTCCAAGTTGCCCACAGGAATTTCTCTGTTGATCTCGCGAATTCGACCGAATCGTGAATCACAACAACCTGCCAATCGCCGAAAAATTCTGAACTTGCTAGTTCTGCCGCGATATTTGGTGCATTTTCATAAGAATCAGTTTCGACAACTAAACAACCGCCACAATACGCTTCGGCTTTTACAACACCTTTTGGTAATTCGCCACGAAATTCTTTGACCAATTCGCGTTTTGCATCGCCAACACCAACCATCAACGCCTTGCTCCCGTGATTGATTTTTCCACTCGCGTAATCGAGCGTGTCGAACGAAGTTTTGTTGAAAATGAAGAAATCAGTTCGCCAATCGACTCGAGCTAAAATGTGTTCGAACAAAGACTTAAAGTCACGTAAATCTTGCGGCTTGTCGGTTAAAAGCAAAAATTTCGTCAGTGACAGCTGTCCTTCGCCTAAGATTCTAAAACCTGCTGAAAGTGCTTCGCGACCGTATCGATCTTTCACAACCGCCGCAGCGAGCGAGTGAAAACCAGTTTCACCATAACTCCAAAGGTCTTTCACCGCAGGCATGACAATCGGGAAAAGCGGCGACAAAAGCTCTTGCAAATAATCGCCGATAAAATAATCTTCCTGTCGAGGTTTTCCGACAACAGTCGCCGGATAAATCGCATCTTTCCGATGAAAAACCGCTTCCGCCTTGAAAACCGGATAATCGTGAACCAGTGAATAATAACCATAATGATCGCCAAACGGACCTTCCGGACGGCGAATATTTGGCTGAACGCTTCCGCAAATCGCAAATTCGGCTTCCGCAATTAATCGCAAACCGTTTTCAAGCGGATTTTTCGCGGTTTTGATCTTTCCACCAGCAAGCAGAGAAGCAAGCATCAATTCCGGCACGTCTTCCGGCAAAGGTGCAATCGCGGCGAGAATCATTGCTGGCGAACCGCCGAGAAAAATATTTACAGGCAAAGGTTTGTTGAGTTTTTCTGCTTCATAATGATGAAATCCTCCACCTTTTCCAATCTGCCAATGAATTCCGGTCGTTTCCGCATCGTATCTTTGAATTCGATACATTCCGAGATTGTGTTTTTTATTGACCAGACTTTCCGTGTAAACGAGAGGCAATGTCACAAAATGTCCGCCATCTTCATGCCAAAGCTGCAACAGCGGAATTGCTTCAAGATTCGCGGGTTTATCGCAAACTTCCAAAACTGGAGCATTCGAAACATTTTTTGTGCCGATTTTAATCGCATCGAAAGCCATCTGCCGAAAGTTCCAAAGCTCACCAAATTTCGGCGGCAAAAGAATATCGATCATCTCCACTGCGTTTCTCACAAATTCTTGCGGACGCTTGCCAAAGGCGAGTTCGATTCGTTTTAGTGTTCCAAACAAATTTGTGACAACCGGAAAAGTCGAACCTTTGACGTTCGTAAAAAGCAACGCTTTTCCTTGGTTTTCAATGACACGACGATGAATCTCGGCAATCTCAAGATAAGGATCAACCAACGCCGAAATCTCCACGATCTCATTTTCCCGCCGAAGCTGCTCGATAAATGTACGTAAATTACTGTGCATAAATATTAAATCTATTGGAACAAATGCGAGAACAAAACTCAAACACAAAAAAACGCCAAATCAAAGTTTGGCGTAAAAGAAGTCCTTATTGTTTGTAACTAATCCTAGTTAAAATTAGAGAACACCATGTCTTCTCATATGTGCCCACATCCAGTTTCCTGCACCATCATCACCTTTGGTTCCTCCTTCAGTTCCGGAAATTCCTCCGTGAGAGGTGTTGAAATCGCGAGTAATATAGCTGACACCAGGCTCATAAAAGTTTGCACATGTTGGAAATAAACCACGGTCAATTATATTTTTCTTTGTAGCTTTTCCGCGATAGCAATTGGTCACATTGTTTGGAATCATATTAAGATAATCGTTAGTTGAACCATCTTGATCGACCGGATCAAACAAAAACATTGCATCAATATTCCTTCCAAAACCTGATCTTTTAAGATCGAGAGCAACTTGAACACAAGCAGCTGCACCGCGACTCCAACCAACTAAATTTATTGGTCCTTCGTGTCCTCGGATAAATATCGTAGCCTGCTGTGCCATTGATTTGATGTTTATTGCACTTGAACCCCAAGATACAGCTGCTGGACCGGGAATGTAGATTCTTTGTTGACTCGTTTCATTGTGAGCCTGCCAAACATAATATTTATAATTGTTCTCGCCTCGAATACTTGGCGAACTTCCTTCCATTGCAATAAGCATAGATTCTCCCTGTTTTTGCTTGCGTTTAAGTTATTTTAGTGAATTAAATTTTGAGACAATTGCCTAGTTAAGTCTTCTTATTCATTTTTCTAAATTAACTAGAAGGAAAACAAAAAGCATTTGTTCGTATATGTGACGCAAAAAAAAATATTTTTTTGCGAAGTAATATTTGAGAAAATTTTTAAAATTATGCTTATTGATGAAAGTATCAAATTGCTTGCATTTGAGCAAAAATGAATGTATACAAGGTTTGATGATTTCCCAACGGATTAATTCGTTTTTGACGTATTCGAAAATAGATTCGAAAATCTTTTTTCCGCCGAAAAAAAGACCAAATCCAACATAAAACGCTGGCGGTGACAAGTCTTTAATGTTCGATTGAATAGTCATTTTTATGCGAGTTATTATTCTGCGTTCGTATTTTAGAAACTTACTTCTAAACTTTTCTTTGCTGAGAGTTGGAAATTTCAGTTGAGAATAAAGATTAGCAAAAAACTCTGCTCGGGAATCTTCATTATTTATCGCCACTTCGTCTTTGATTAAGTTGACATATGGAATAATTGGCAGATATTTCTTTGTCTTTTTGTCATTATCTTTTTTATCAGCATATTCGAACGTAAATCTGTCTTTCATATGCTGATTTTCTTTGGCAAAATAACTAGCGAAAATTTCGTTATCTTTTGCGTCACTTTCTGAAATTACAAAGTGCTTTTGAAGGAACGATTTGCAGTTTATTCTACCCAAATAAAAGTCGTGTTTCCTGAATTTTTTATCCAAAAAACCGCCAAAGCCTTCCAAACAACCACAAGCAATTGCTTTACTGCCGTCAATTACTATCATGCCAATTTTTCTTCGTGGAGAAATCAAAAAACATGAATAGTTTTTTCGGTCAATCGCATTTTCTACTTCTCTGGCTTTTAACATACTCTGCGTTCTGACCGTTGAAAAAAGTTTACCGACAGCACCAAGAATACTAAATGGACTTTCATTTTTTTTGATCTCAATTCTATCGCGTTTTTCAGATGGAAATGGATCAATCATCAAAACGCTTGCGTTAACTTTGTTGCCACTTGTAACAAAAGATTCAGGTTTTTGTTTATTTACTTGGTGTTTTAGTAAACATTTAGTCAGATCAAAAGGCTCATTGTCGATTGTTCCGCCATCGATAAATGTTGTTAAATATTGGTCGTTATGGGTGACATCATCGTCTTCAAGTTTGATGTTTTCGCCACCATTCATATGTTTGAGTAAGATGTTTTCTTCAATATATTTTCGGTCTCTCGAAAATGTTCGGTAAGCTAAACCAACCGGAAATGCACCAGTCGCAATTCCTGCGTTTATCAATAAATCAGTATTTTGCTTGTCGTTGAATCCAACTTTTATGCTTCCATCGCCAGCAGGAATATCACTTTCACCAAATCGAAACATTGCAACATCGCGATGATCGTATGTAAAAAATTCTGACGCATAGCTCGAAGAAAATTTGATTTCTTTCTTGAAACCATCGAGATTTGTGAGCGTTACAAATGTTCGTAAGTCTTCTGAAACAAAATTTTGACGTTCTAACTTTTCGTCTTTTTTAGCACTCAAACTAGCTTCAGCAATTTCCTCAATAAATGATGAATTTAATCCCGATATAAAAGTTTTTTCATGAACTTTAGTAACACTGGCAATATCCGAAGTGTCGAGCATCTTTTCAATCATATCGCCTGGCAACATTGTTACCCAAGAATTGTAGAAAACGTTCCCTTTTTTTCGCTCTTGCATTTGCTCATACGTGAGGTTTTTGTAACCTTTTTCGTCCAAAGGCGAATAACTTACAACCGGATAAAGCTTTCTGCGAAGAGCAAGAGAGGCAATACAAGCGGTCATTCCGCCAGCCGATGCTCCGCCCAGAACTTCAATTCTGACATCGTGCATCGGAATAGTCGGCAGATAATCGGGATTTTTCTCAATTTCTTTTCGAGCTTTTTCTTTCAAAGTTTCCCAGTTGTCCAAAACTTCTAGCAAATAATCGATTACGCCAGCCGTATAAGCACCAGCGGAAACTGCTCCAGCCATTGTGATTGCTAAATGGAATGATTTATTGGTTGCCATCTTTTTTTGCTCCTGAATCCGGTGTTTTGAACCAAACTTCGATTGTTCCGGGCGAGACTTTTTGTTTCGTAATTCCTTTCTGAACAATAAAAGTCGGGTCGATTAATGATTGAATTTTTTCGGCATTTGCTTTATCGGCATCATTATAATATTTGACAATGTCTTGATTAATCGAATTAGCTTTGGTTCCAGTATCATCTCCGACATTCTCAATTCCAGGAACGTGAAATTTATTCTCTAGCAATTTCGCTTGAAATTCTTTGGCTTTGTCTCTCTGTGATTCACTGTATATTTGTAAATAAATCGTTGGTATGACAAGTTTTGCATTCTTGTCGCTTTCTTCCTGTGCCACAGTTGCAGTCTTGATCGAGCCATTATCGATCGGGGCTGAACCAAAGTAAAAACCAACAATTGTGCCAAGGATTCCGATAAAAATAGTCAAAACTTCTTTCCCCAAAACAAATCTTTTTTCATAATCAGGGGAAGAACTAAACAATACAGATAGAATTAAGATTAGAGCCAAAGTAACTGTCATAATCGCAAAAAGAGTAGTAATCAATCCTCGAGCTTCATTTGAGTAACCTTTTCCTATGTCACCTAGGGTAGAACTATTTGGAACGTCATTTATGGTCTTTATAGATGATACATTTCCATTTATCTCAGTCTGCGGTGATTTGTTGCCCGAATACAACATTATACCAATTCCAAATATTGCTGCGGTTAGAACAACGCTAATTGCAATTTGTGGAAAGTAAATTGTTAAGCTTTGTAGTTTTTCAATAAAATTTTGTTTTGTTGGTTCACCATCCATATAATCTCCTTAAAAATTGACAAAGTATTTGGATAGTATTATTTCTAAGGTAAAAAATATTACTATCCATCCAAGTGCCTTATGCCTCGCTACCAGAAATAGTTCCATCTGAGGACATATTAATTTTGCGAACATTTGCTGGTTGATTGATATAAATTGGACGTCTAGCGGTGTAGAGTCTTGATTTTGCTATTTGCGTGAAACAGACCTTGTCAGTCTGATTTCCACCTAAAACGTGATAATGGGTTGCACTTTCGGCAACATAAAGCCCAACGTGTCCCGCTTTTTTTCCTTCAGCGGTTCGGCGTGTGAAAACTAAAACATCGCCGAACATTGCTTTATCAATATGTTTTCCAAAATTTCCCCAGTTCAATGCCCAAAGCGGAGCGTTTGGGGCAATTTTTCCGGCACGTTTGGCGACAACCGCCATAAATAATCCACACCACGGAATTGAGTCTGCTTTATAAACATCATCAACATTTCCGCCAACTTCTGTTGCCCAATCGATTATTTGGGGATTATTTACGGTTCCAGGCGTTTCAAGGGTGCCAAATTCCTTTAATGCTTCAATAATCATTTTGGGACCGGCTTCATTTTGTATCCATTTGTATTTTGTTGGGATTGACATATTATTTCTCCTTTTCTTATTGCGTAAGTTCTTTGAAAATCCAGCTTATTTTGTAGAGATTTTTTTTGAGCCGTGAAACGGTTTTGAGAAAGTAGCCATTGGTGAAACCTCTGGAAAGTTCAACACCGCGATTTGTGCGGTGAAGCTACACGAGATGTTTTACATCCGGCTACTTTCTTCTCGCGACAAAAAATTCAACTAACTTATCTGGATTTTTCAAAGAACGTTGGTTTTTGTGACATCTGCTTTATTTGATAAGTATCTGACTAAGGCAGATAGATAGTTTCCTTGAGCAAAAACTCCGACAAACATGTTTGTCGCTTCATTTACTTGAGCAGAAACTTCATCAACCAAAGTAAATACATCAGCTGCTTGAGTAAAAACTACATCATCCAAAGCAGATGCTTTATCTGCTTGAGTAAATGTTTCATCAACCAAGCCAAATGCACCATTTGCTTGAGTAGAAGCTCTATTAACCAAAGTCGATGCTCAATTTGCGTATGTAGAAACTATAGTCAATAGAGTTAACGCTTTGAAACGACAAGATTTAGACATTTATAAAATTTCTCTATGGTAATAATTAAGAGCTGTTTACTAAAAAAGACTTGTTCAAAAGATTTTCTTTTTCCCGAAAAAAGTATCTAAATCAAAAGAAATGCCAAAATTTGCCCGAACAGTACTTTCCTTAATTAACTCTGTTCGATTAGCAAATGTAAATGATATTGGAAATCTGATTCCCCAGTCTGTAACCGGAATAGTAAGTTTAACCTGACCGACCGCAATATCACCCTTAGTATTAAGTGCGGTTATATTTTCCGCAACTAAAGCATCGCTCTGCATGCGAGTATACTTACCGGAAAACGATAATGTGCTGCCAATCGGTAAATTATTACTTAGGAAAGGGAAGTCAGCTTGTAAAGCAAAGTTAAAATCCTTGATTCTTTTTATATCAGCAGCAAGCGGTTTTTTATTGAACATAGTCAAAGAACCGTTAAAGGTAATATCAACGATGCCGTCGTTACCCAACTTCTTACCGAACTCGGCAATAAAGTTAAAATTCGACGTATCCGGCATATTAGCATTACGGTTATTTGTATATTCAAACGTAACTAGAGTTCCTTTATTAAGTTTGTCTAGGAATTCTTTGCTTGCCGCTGAGAATTTTACTCCCGATTTCGCAAGATTCGTTAAAGCCTCTTTTGCTGCCTCATCTTTTAACACCTCTGCAACCGGCAACTGTTTAAGTCTTTCTTCGATTTTTTCACGAACTAAGGTGAAGTCTCTTACTCCTGCCGCATTCGGTGCAATGTTCATTAGTGCTATTTGAGTGTCATCAACCCACTTTTGCAGCTCGGCATTTTTGAAAACATCAGTTGGAACACCGCCTATAGTCTTAGTTTCTATTAAGGAGGTTACCGAATTCAGCTGAGTGTCAAGTACGCCCGCTTGTGAACGGAAAAAACTATTCCAATCATTGTTGAATTCTTTCCGAAGAGGGTTACGATTGTTGATAAATTCATACCTTGCCGAGACTGCAGAGATTTGCTGTTTACTTCCTATAAAAGTCGGCGGATCAGTTCCGCGTGTTATATCGAATGTTAAACCTATTGACACTTTTTTAGCGATTTTTGTAAAAGCGTCATCCCGATCTTCAACATCAAAATTAGTTTTGATATCTGGTGAATTTTTATTGATTAATGCACTTGCGAGGATGTTACCAAACAACGAGTTATTTGATGAGTTTGCCAAAGCATCAAGCAATCCTATTGGGTTAACTCTAATTGTGACGTTGTTGCCTGAAACATCAGAGCTAGCGGCTCCATTTTCAATTGCCCATCCAATAAATTTTGGTGCGGTGCCTTTAACGGCAAGAGAAGTAGTTCCCTTAGCTGTCGAATCGCTTCCAACCTGTTTATCTGTTCGCGTATTCTCAAACTGAGTTATAAACCCTTTTATGTTCTCGTCAATTTGAGCCATATGCATAAATAAAACTGCAAGCTCATCAACATTGTCATTTATGTTAGGATTTGCCGTAGTCGTGAAAGCTCGAGCAATTACACATAATTTTCTATCAAAGGTATTTTGAGAATTGAAGATACTTTGATTACATTTTGCATCACTTGCTTCATCTGTGAGCGGTACTCTTGGCTTTGCTGCTTTTGGTGTTGCTAGTTTTGGGATTATATTCATGGGGACTGAATCTTCCTTAACAATTTTATCAGCACCTAACGAATTATTTTCTTCACTCTCAGAGTTTTCCAACTTCTTTAACTCGTTTTGAGCCTCTTCTTGTTGTTTCTTAAGTTTTTGCAGTTTTAATTCAAGAATTCTTTTTTGTTTTGCTTTTATATCAGCATCAAGAGCAAGTATTTCACTTTCAACATTTGAATCTTTTGCAGGTTCTCTTGAATTTACAGTTTTTTCAGCTGTCGAATCGCCAATGGTTTGAGCTGTTGTGTAACTGACAATAAGCAAAAGAGAAAAGATTGCGAATATTAAAAATCTGCATATCTGTATTTTCATTGTAGTCTCCTTTTATATTTTCTGATTATGGAACAAGTATGAAGTGATATCGTCTTTGATCGGGAAAGACCAAATCAGGCAAGACCGACGGATTATCGGTGTCAGTGCCACTCGCACTACCGCTAATGTCAACCGTGCAATTACCCGCCGCCGTTTTAAACACATACATTAGTTCAAGTAAAGGCTGATTTGAAAACGATAAAGTATTGGCTGTGACAGGCATTAAATTACCTACGCCAAATCTATAAAGAACTTGCACATTGTTTGCAACACTCGGGGTAAATTTGAAAGTAATTGTTTCGCTCATACGGCATTGATAAACGCGGGTTCTAATTTTAATCATTGTAATTTCTCCTTTTTATTTTGTTAGCTAAGTAATAAAGTTCACTGATTTTTGACTGCCGAAGTTCATACAAAACAACTATATGAACCAGTGAATTGTGAGAAGGCAGATACTAAAAACAACTGAATTTGCTACTAAAAATTTCCTCAAATATTTTGCCTTCACTTGTATATGCAAAAACGCCCAAAACGTTACAAACTTTTTTTCAAAAAATATTTCCAATCTTCCATTTATGAGAACTTTCCCAAACTTTGCTATAATTTAGTTTTTCGAGACGACTATTTTTTAAGGAAATTATTTATCATGTCAGAATTAAATGAGGCGGTTATTATCAGTGCGGTGCGGACTCCAACGGGCAAGTTTCTCGGTGCTTTGAAAGGTTTTTCGGCTCCGGAGCTTGGGGCGATTGCGATTAAAGCGGCGGTTGAGAAGGCGAATGTAAAGGTCGAGGAAGTTGACGAAGTGATTTTTGGATGCGTCGTGCAAGCGGGAATTGGGCAAGCTCCGGCACGTCAGGCGGCGTTGAAGGCTGGACTTCCGAATGAAGTTTCTGCGTTGACGATAAATATGGTTTGCGGTTCGGGTTTACGAGCGGTTGCACTTGCGGCACAGGCGATTCAGCTTGGCGACGCGGAAGTTGTAGTCGCGGGCGGAATGGAGTCGATGTCGAATATTCCTTATGCTTTGCAGACGGCTCGCGAAGGTTTTCGGATGGGAAATCAGACTGCGACTGACCTTTTAGTTCACGATGGGTTGTGGTGTCCGTTTGAAAATTGGCACATGGGAAACACGGGCGAAGTTGTTGCTGAAAAACATTCAATCACTCGCGAAACGCAGGATGATTACGCGGCTAAATCGCATCAAAAAGCGGCGGATGCACAAGCTAATGGTCGTTTTAAGGACGAAATTATTCCAATCTCGATTCCGCAAAAGAAAGGCGATGCGATTGTTTTAGATTACGACGAACCGGTTCGTGCGGACACGACAGCGGAAGGTTTGGCGAGATTAAAACCTGCGTTCAAAAAAGACGGAGGAACGGTAACAGCCGGAAATGCTCCGGGCGTAAACGATGGTGCGTCGGCTGTGGTTGTGACTTCGGCGGCGAAGGCAAAAGAGTTGGGAATTGAACCTTTGGCGAAAATTGTAGCGACTGCAACTTCTGGAATCGAGCCGAAATTTATCATGCTCGCACCGGTTGAAGGCGTGAAAAAAATCTTGGCGAAAGCTGGTTGGACAATGGAAAGCGTCGATTTATTTGAATTAAACGAAGCATTTTCGGTGCAAGCGATAGGCGTGATGATCGAACTCGGTGCTGATGCCGAAAAGGTAAATGTCAACGGCGGAGCTGTCGCTTTGGGACACGCTATCGGGAATTCAGGAAGCCGAGTTTTGACGACATTGCTGCACGAAATGAAACGTCGCGGTGCAAAACGCGGAGTCGCGGCATTGTGTTTAGGTGGCGGAAATTCGGTCGCAATGGCAGTAGAACGCTCATAAAGCTCAGAGTCCAAACTTAAGTTTGGACTCTAAACTAACAATCCATTTTCTTTGAGATTTTGTTCGGTGACGGAATCTGTTGCAGAAAAATCTAAATCGCGATCATTGATTATTGCCACGAAATCGCAAACGTCTTCGGGCGAATTGAAGATAAATTCGTCGATTGCACCGCCTTTTATGAGAGCTTTTAATCGTGGCGAGATTTCTATTTTGTCTAATTCATAAACTGACAAAACTTCAAAACTTGCGGTTTCAGATTCAAAAGCATCAACGAGGTTTTTTTCTGAATTTTTTGCGTTGATAATCAAAAAACGCTGAGATTCAAAGTCTGACTCATATTCTTTGATGGCGGAAATGACAGTTTGAGCATCGAGTTTTGCGGGAATTACATCGGCGTGGAGTTGTCGTAAACGAAGTTTGTCAGAAACTGCTTCACCAAATGCACAGACGCGAAGTTCGTCGAGTTCGAAGAGATTAATGTTGCGTTTCTCGAGACATTCTACAAAAAAATCGACCGTGTTGATGTCAGAAAAAATCAACCAATCGAATGAATCGAGTTCGAAATTGTTAGTTTCAACCGCGATTTTTGCGAAATGAGGAAAAATAATTAAGTTTTGATTATTAGACTCAAGTTCTCTGATGATTTTTTTGTTGAGCGGTGTGTCGAATATGGCAAAGGTTTTCTCATTCATAAAAAAACAAAAGTTTATAGCATAAAAACATAAGTTTACAGAAGGATTTGAAATCTGCAAATTTGCAAAAATGAAAAGAAAAAAGTATCGTTTGAAGTTTGATTCGCAGCCTATAAATTAATGAAAGCAATGATTCTCGCAGCCGGTTTTGGAACTCGGCTGTTTCCATTAACAATCGATCGCACAAAGCCTGCAATTCCTTTTTTGGGCAAGCCACTTGTTGGATATGTAGCCGAATATGTGGCGAAATTTGGCTTTAAAGATATTGTTGTAAATCTTCATCATCAGCCAGAATCTGTAAAATCTGCACTCGGAAACGGCGAAGAATTTGGAGTAAAGATTCATTACACGCTCGAAACTCCGGAAATTTTGGGAACTGCCGGAGCTTTAGATAATGCTCGCGATTTATTAAGCGACGGAACTTTTCTTATAGTCAATGGCAAGATAATTACTGATATTGACATCGAAAAAGCTCTCGAAACACACCGAAAATCAGGTGCGATTGCAACGATGATTTTGAAAGAAAACTCTAAATACGAAAAGTTTACTGAAGTAATTGTCCAAAACGGCGAAGTCAAAGGTTTTGCCAGCGGCTTTCCAATCCCGAATCCAAAATCGAACATTCACAATCCTTTGATGTTCACGGGAATTCACATTTTAGAACCGAAAGTTTTTGATTACATTCCGCGTGGAATTTATTCTGATATTGTTCCTACTTTTTATAATCCGGCGATTGCCGCTGGCGAAAAAATTGCTGCACATATTTGCGATGGAACTTGGTTTGAACTTTCGACAATTCCGCGTTATTTAGACATTTCGTTAGCGATGATGAAGCAAGAAAATGTTTCTCAAGGCAACAATTGTCAGATTGCTGAGACCGCAACAGTAACAAACTCAGTGCTTTGGGACAATGTTATTGTTGAATCAGGAGCTAACCTAAACCGAACGATTATCGCGGATGGCGTGATTATTCCGGAAAATACAAACTTCGAGAACGTCGCGATTGTAAGAGCAGATATGGTTGAAAATTGCCAAGAAATTCCTGAGAAGGCTTTGCAAGGGAAGTTTGTCGGCGAAAATTATGTTGTTTCCCTACATTAATATCAGAACACAAAGCGATAGCGACTTGGAATTTTTGATTCAGAACACCGAGCAATAGCGACTTGGCATTTCGCTTTTTCGTTCAACAAACTATAATCGAACACCTTGAAATAAATATTATGGTTGAAGCTACATCTCAAAAACGACTTGAAACTTTTTTGACCGAAAATGGTCAAAAGGCTGAAATTACACCGCTAACACCCGATGCTTCAACACGCGAATATTTTCGTGTTTCGCTAGGTGAAATTATGGCAATCGCTTGTGTTTATCCAAACGATGAAGCCGGAAAATTACAGTTTAAGGCGTGTGAAGATGTGACAAATGTTTTTCGTCAAGCCAAACTTCCGGTTGCAGAAATTTATGCGAGCGATGAAAATTTTGGTGTGATTATTCACGAAGATTTTGGCGATATTATATTGCGTGATGTTTTGTTGAAATCTCATCCAGACCAACGCGAAGTATTTGTTAACAAAGCAATTACACTCATTGCAGAAATTCAATCAGCAACTCCAATTGCCGTTGAAAATAATTCTATTTCTTCGCAATTGCGTTTTGATGAAGAAAAATTAAATTGGGAATTAGACTTTTTTAAGACGCATTATTGTGAAACGTTTCGCAATAAACAACTTTCTGAAACTAACGAAAAAGCCTTAATTTCAGAGTTTTCAGAACTCTCAAAGGAACTTTCAAATCGAGCTAGAGTTCTTACACACCGCGATTTTCACGCGGCAAATTTGATGGTTTTTGATGATTCTCTCAAAATTATTGACCATCAGGACGCACGAATTGGTTCAACGAGTTATGATCTGGTTTCGCTTTTACTAGACCGCGTGACCGATTTGCCAACCACTGATTGGCTAGCCGAAAAGAGAAAATATTTTCTCGGCGAAAGAGAACGACTCGGTTTAGAAAAAATAGACGAAGCCGAATTTACAGAAGAATTTCGTCTGCAAACAATTCAACGTTGTCTTAAAGCTATCGGAACATTTTCGTTTCAATCCGCTAAACGCGGAAAAACGCATTTTGACCAGTATATTAACCCAATGTTTCGAATCGTTTTAAGAGCTTGTGAAAACCTCGAAAGATTTCCGAATTTGCAAAGAATTATTGGAGTTCAAATCGATAAAAAATCTCATTAAAATTTTATTTATTCTTGTTTGTTGTGTTGGTTCAGTATTTGCACAAAAAGTTGATATAAAACCGTTTACTATTGATAAATCAGACTTAATCGGCGATTTAAAACAGCTGAAAATAGCCAATCCTAAAATGTTGGTTGAGGATTTCGTAAAAGTTGCAAACTCACTTTTAGAAAAAAAAGGAATCAATTTTATTGTCGGATTCGACTCGATTACGTGTCTTAAAATCGATCAGGTAAAGAAATCGCAAAAAGATCAAAGTCTTCCGTTGAACCTTCGAACTACATTGAAATCGTCAGTTGGAGAAACCGCTTCGCTAGCTTTGCCGGAAGCGAATTTTATAAAAAATGAATGTTTTTCGTGTTTTGTAATATTGCCATTTCTCGAGGTAACTCAAAATGAGTTTGTAACGATTGTGCAAGGAAATAATTTAAAATTTAATTTGCCGGCTAATTTCTTATTGAATGAAATCTCGCTGGTTGATGAAAAAGATTTTTTGATTGTTAAGAATAAATGGAAAATTCCATTCAAGACCGTTCCGATTTCAATTTCAGACGATGACGATTTTATTTATTTAGGTTTTAATGAACCTGAATTGGCTGACTTATCTCTGGTGGCTTTTAGCACAGGTTCGTTTTAGTTTTATCCTCGGCAGAATATTGATAAAACAAAAAATGGAACGATTCTGAAAGAAGTTTCAGTAAATGCAATCGTTCCAAACACTAATTTTATTAAAGTTGAATCCTCTGAAATAAAACAAATTATTAGATTTCCGTTAACGTGTCAAAACTAAACTCGCAAATAATCGCCACGCCAATTTTTAACCGCCATCTTAATTTCTTTCGAATCTTTCAGTTCGCCGCTGATTATTTTCTCTACCAAACCAGGTAATTCTTCGTCTGAGGCAAATCTTAATGCAATCATTTGTCCAGTCTTAAATTGCGATGCTTTTGCTTCTAATGTCGAATTTAATAACGATTTATAACGAAGTCTTTCTTCGAGGCGAATAACGCGATCTTGCACTTTCATTGACTGTAATCTGGCGACCAGCGAGGCAAATACTAAAAAGAAAGCCAGAAAAGTATATTCCAAACGATCCCAATTAAATTCTTGCACAGTTCGGACAATACACCAGACAAAATGAACCAATAATGCTGGCATCAAAATATAATGAAATGGTGGAAAAAACTGTGCGTGATTTTTGTAATTTTGTGATTCTTGCATAGTATTTTTTAGAAATTAAAGCTGTGAAACTGCCATTTTTTCAACTTTGTTTGAAGTAAAATCTTCGCCCGGATTGATGAAAAGGTTTTTCTCAAAGTTATATTGTTTGTCGTAAAGTTGTTTGTATCTTCCGTTTTTAGCGACTAATTCATCGTGGTTTCCGCGTTCGACAATTTCTCCGGCTTCAACCACCATAATCTGATCAGCAGAACGAATTGTCGAAAGTCTGTGTGCAATAACGAAAGTTGTGCGACCTTCGCGAAGACGTGTAAGTCCTTGCTGAATAAGTGCTTCACTTTCTGAGTCGAGACTTGATGTAGCTTCATCAAGTATCAAGATCTTCGGATTTGCGAGCAATGCACGAGCGATTGCTATTCGCTGACGTTGTCCGCCCGAGAGTTTTACGCCACGTTCGCCAACGATTGTGTCGTATTTTTCGTTAAAACTCACAATGAATTCATCCGCATTTGCAATTTTACAAACCTCGCGGATTTCTTCGAGTGTAGCTTGCGGTTTTGAAAAGCGAATATTCTCTTGAATTGAGCCATCAAATAAGAAATTGTCTTGCAAAACAACGCCGAGATGGCTTCGATAATCTCGTAATTTAATAGATTGAAGGTCTTTTCCATCGACTTTTACGACTCCGGAATTTGGATGAATAAAGTTCAAAACTAGACTGAGAATTGTCGATTTTCCGGAACCGGAAGAACCAACAAGTGCAGTAGTTGAGCCAGCCGGAGCGTGGAAATTGACATTGCGTAAAACCGGAACATTTTCGTCATATTCGAACGAAACATTTTCAAAATCGATGCTGCCATCAATCGTCCGCAAAGGCTGTTTGTTAGCATCTAGATCGTCTTCGGTCGTTACTTCAAAAACTTCGCGTATTCTATCCAAACCACCAAACGCTTCTGTTATTTGTGTTCCAATATTAACCAAATCGACAATCGGAACGATCAAATTCAATGTGAATGCTATATAAACTGCGAAATCACCACCAGACATTCCTTGCGTCAGGTCGCCGCCAGATAAGTTTCTCAAAATCAATTGGCTTCCGCCAAACCAAATCATCACTATCGAAATTGTTCCGACAATAACGGAAGAAAACGCCTGAGTTGCAGAAACTCCGGTCAATGTTTTTGCAACGTTGCGAAACAGTTTGTGTGCACCACGAGCGAAAGAAAGTTCTTCGCGTTTTTCTGCCGTGTATGCTTTTACGATTCGAATTCCGCCCAAACTTTCATTCAACCTACCGGTAACTTCCGCTTGAATATCTCCACGCTCTTTAAATAGTGGACGCAACGTTGCGAATGCGTAACCCAAAACTGTGCCTAAAGCAGCTAAAACAGCCAAAGTAATAAGCGTAATTTCCCAGCTTAGATAAAACAAAACGCAGAGCGAAACTGCCGCAGAGATTAATCCGCCGAAAACTTGTCCGATTCCGGTACCGACAAGATTCCGAACACCTTCTGCGTCAGACATAATTCGCGAAATTAATTGTCCTGATTTGCTTGAATCAAAATATGAAATTGGAAGATGTGCGATGTGAGCCTGAATTCGTTTTCGCATTTCGGTAATCGCACGCTGAGCTGCAACACCAAGAACCTGCGACAGTGTAAAAGAAGTAACGCCTTGAACAATCGCCGCGGCTCCAATTGCTAAAACTATCCATTTTAACAATTCAACGTCGTTGTTGACGAAAACATCGTCAACAATAAACTTCACCGAACTCGGCAAAACCATTGCCGCAGCTCGCCCTACTAACATCAATAGCGTGCCAACAAGCAACCGTTTGCGATAACTCCAAATCAACGTTCGTGCTTCTTTCCAAGCACCCGAATAATTGATTTTCTTCTTTTTCTTCTCTTCCATTTAGCTCACTTAAAGATCCATTTACGGCATCCGCAGAATATATAATGTAATACGACGCCAAACAATCAAACCTAAACTATACAACAAACAAGTATTTGAGTCTTGTCGCGGGTCATAAAAACGCTTCCGCAAAGAAAAAATCCATGATCATTGTCCAATATTATTGAGTTTAGATTTATGTTAAAATATAACGATTATGACGGATGAAGAACGCGAAAAAATGCGAGAAAGGATGGTAAATTGGGTTGAAGTAGAAAAGGTAATGAAGAAATTGCGACGTGACGAAATTCGAAATTCCAATTTGGCTGAATCAATTAAGATATTTGATGATGCCTTTCGTTCGGCAATTTGGCTAAATAAACCTCTTCCGACTTCGGGTTTTGTCGATTTTCACCGAATATTAGGAAAAACGCGATGACCGATTTGATTTCAGTTGCAAAAATAATCCAAGATTTTTTTGAAGAACAAGATTGGCAGTTTAGCTTTATTGGCGGAATTGCTTCGCAATTTTGGGACAAGCAACAATTGACAAAAAATATCGAGTTAGCATTGTTGACTAGATTTGACGACGGTGAGTTGACAGAGTTTAACGACGCTGAAAGTCTTATCGATACGTTATTAGAAAAGTTTGAGGGACGGAAAAAAGATGTAAAACAATTTGCACTGTCTAATCGGGTGATTTTACTTCAAACAGAATCAGGAATTGGTTTTGATGTTTTGCTTGGGCACTCTGAATTTGCTTATTCCATGATTGAGAGGGCGAAATACAAAGCATATTTACCGAACCTAGGTCTAAAAATTTGCACGCCAGAAGATTTCATTGTGAAAGCATTAGCGGACAAAGACGAATATTTGAGTGTGATCGAAACAGTTCTAACTAAAGAAATATTTATTGATTTTTCTTACATTTGTGAACAACTATCCTATCTAGGATTTAGGGATGCCGATGAAATTAGTGAACGACTAAGAGTTATGCAAAAAAGTAGAAAATGTCATAATTGCAATCTCGATATTTTAAGAGAAATGTTCGACGACCATATTAGAACTAATTGTGGTGATTATTACCAAAATAAGCATAAAGAATCTTCATCTGACAAATTTGTAAAAGCTGATTTTCTACAACCAAATCTAGATGTCACGATAAACATTGGTTATCCTGTACGAGAAACTGGGAAATATGGTTCACATCCAGGACACGATGGTTTTGACGATGAATCAAAAGCTTAGAATTATCACGTTTTATTGACGTCTTAGAAATTCGAGAAATTTAGAACCGAAATAGTTTATGAACCAAACATACATTAACGAATTAAAAAATCACATCGGCGAAACCGTAACCTTGAAAGGTTGGCTTTACAACTCGCGTTCGAGCGGGAAACTTGTCTTTTTACAACTGCGAGATGGCACGGGAATCGTCCAATGCGTTGTGTTTAAGCCGAATAACGAAGAATTGTTTGAAACGGCTAAATCACTCGGACAAGAATCTTCGATTATCGTAAACGGGACAGTCAAAGAAGATACACGTTCGAGCATTGGCGTTGAATTGGACGTTACAGGTTTGGAAGTTATCCAAAATGCGACTGACTATCCGATCACGCCGAAGGAACACGGCACGGAATTTTTGATGGACAATCGCCATTTATGGATTCGTTCGAAAAAGCAGAATGCGGTTTTGAAAATTCGACACACCGTGATCAAAGCAGTTCGAGATTTTTTTGACGAAAATGGATTTATTTTGGCTGATACGCCGGTTTTTACGCCAGCGGCTTGTGAAGGAACAACCACGCTTTTTGAAGTTGATTATTTTGACGATGATAAGGCTTATTTAACGCAATCAGGTCAACTTTACAATGAAGCAACTGCTGCGTCGTTGGGTAGAAGTTATTGTTTTGGACCTGTTTTTCGTGCCGAGAAGTCTAAAACACGCAGACACTTAACAGAATTCTGGATGGTTGAGCCCGAAATGGCTTATGCGAATCTTGCGGACGTAATGAAACTTGGCGAAAGTTTAATCAAATTCGTTGTCGGACGTGTTTTGGCTGACAGACGCGAAGATTTGGCAACTCTCGAACGCGATATTTCGAAGCTCGAAGCGATTTCTGCAAGCGAATTTCCGCGTGTGCATTACGATGATGCGGTTAAATTGCTTCAAGAAGGTTTTGCGAAAGGCGAACTTGAAAATAATTTCGAATGGGGCGGCGATTTTGGTGCTCCTGACGAGACTTATATTTCAACTCAATTTGGTCAACCGGTTTTTATCACACACTTTCCGGCAGTTATCAAAGCCTTTTATTTTGAGCGAGATAAGGAACGCCCGGAACTTGCACTCGGTGCAGATTTGATTGCACCAGAAGGCTACGGCGAAATTATCGGTGGCGGCGAACGTGCGATGGATTTGGAGTTTTTAGAGAAACAAATCGAAGCACATAATCTGCCAAAAGAATCGTTTGAATGGTATTTAGATTTGCGAAGATTCGGTAGCGTCCCGCATGCCGGTTTTGGTATGGGAATTGAACGCTGTGTTGCGTGGATGTGCGGAATTGAGCATGTGCGGGAGACAATTCCGTTTCCGAGGATGTTGAATCGGTTGAAACCGTAAAAATTTGTTTAGTTTGATTGGTTTCGTTTAGAATATCGTTGAGGTAAAAATTATGTTAGAAACAGTTGAAGCCGTCATAGATACGCAAGGACATGTTCAGCTTTTGGAAAAGATAAAACTTACCAAAAATCATCGAGCTTTAGTTACAATTTTGGATGAAACTGATTATTTTGTAGAAGACAGTGATTTTTTTACAACGGCAAGTAGTTCAAAATCAGACGAAATTTGGAATAATGATGAGGACGATATTTATGCCGAATTACTCGAAAAATGAAATTGTTTTAATTGCCTTTCCGTTAACAAGCAAAACAAACAATCTTTTGAAAGGTGAATTTGTGCTACAAGAATGGAAAACTGCAGGCTTGAATGTAGAAACTGCGGTCAAACGCGGAGTTTTTACCATCAAAGAAAACCTTATCAAAAAGAAAGTCGGTTTGCTCGATAAAACTGATTCGACAGAGTTGGAAAATTCTCTAAGGCTTTGGTTTGGTTTCTAAATCTCAAAAGTATTATGTCTCAAACTCGCACCGAACATATCAAAGAATTCATCGGCAAAATAAAATCTGCCAACAAAGAATTCACCAAAAAAGAAGCCTTTAAGGATTTGCTCAATCGGCTTTACGCTGATAATGCCGAAACAAAAGCGATTATTGATTCGATTTCGAGCGGTGCCGAATATTCGATTTTGAACATTCCGCGAAAAGATAAAATTCATCGCGGCAGTGCAGATACGCTTTATAACAAAATCATTATTGAGTTCGAAAATGACCTCAAAAAAACTCTAACTCATGCCAAAGAACAACTTGCAGGTTATCTGCTCGGTCAATTTAATTCGGGCGAAGGTTATAATTTCACGCTGATTGCATCCGATTTTATTACTTGGAAAGTTTTTTCGCCGGATGTTTCGCAGCTCGAAATTATCGAAACGCTCAAAGAAGACGAATTGATTTTGAACGAAATCGAAAGTTCTTCGTTTACACTGAACGAAAATAATACTGAAGATTTTTTCTATTGGCTTGACCGTTTTTTGTTTAAAGAAGAAAAGCAAAAAGCTACACTTAAAACCATTGAAGAATCTTTTGGCTATCAAAGTCACGTTTTTATTCAAGGTTTTCGAGAATTGACCAAACATTTCCGCGAAGTCCGTGAAAATCCCGAAGTTCATGTGCTTTACGAACAATGGAACAAGTTTTTGAGCATCGCTTATGGCTCGTTTGAAGATACCGAAAGCAAATTTTTGATTCACACTTATTGAGCATTTTCGCCAAAATGCTGGCTTACACGGTTGTTTCAAACGATGACTACATTGATGATGACAAGATGAAATCGATCATTGACGGTGAAATTTTTCAGAAATTAAACATCGCCAATTTTGTTGAAAACGATTTTTTTCATTGGGTAAAATCGGATGAAAATTTTCGGGCGTTGAAAAAAGTTTTTCGCACGATTGCACAAGAACTTTCGCTTTTTGATTTTTTAGACGTTCAGGAGGATATTTTGAAAGGCGTCTATCAGGAGTTGATTGACCTTGATACACGCCACTCATTAGGCGAGTATTACACGCCCGATTGGTTGTGTGAACGAGTTGTGCGTGAGTTTGATTTTACCGAAACGGACAAAATTCTTGACCCAAGTTGCGGAAGCGGTTCATTTTTACGAGCAGTAATTTCGCGTCTCAAACTTCTCAATCCAAACGTCAAGATCGAAGATTTGAACGAGCAAATTTACGGCATTGACATTCATCCGCTTTCGGTGCAAATTGCCAAAACCACGCTCTTGCTTGCCTTTGGGAAAAGCATCAGAAATGCCAAGAAGCCGATTCATTTGAACATTATTTTGGCGAATACTCTGCTGGCACCGCAAGGCGTTTCGGATATGTTCGGCAGTCAATTTTCGATGGAAATTGATACGGATAAATTTCCGCTGACGCTCGATATTTTTAACGATATTTCACTTTTTGACAAGGCATTAGACTTATCAGAAGAACTTGCCGAGCAGACCAAAAATAAAGAACCTGAAAGCTTGCAGACGTTTGGAAATATTCTCAGGAATCAGCGAAAAGATTTGCAGATTTCCGATTTTGTGATTGAAGATTTTCACACAATTTATCGCAGTTTGAAGCGTGTCAAAGAATCGGGACGCGATTCGATTTGGCATTTTATTATTCAAAATCTTTATAAGCCTTATTTTCTCGCCGAAAAGTTTGATTACGTTATTGGCAATCCGCCGTGGTTTACTTACAGTTCCATTAAAAACGAGGGTTATCAAGATATTTTGAACAAACTTGCGGGCGAATTTGAAGTCCGACCGGAACGTAAAGCGAATATGCCCCATTTGGAAATTGCCGCGATTTTTCTGGCGTACTGTTCCAGTTATTTTCTCAAAAATTCGGGTGAAATCGCCTTCGTTTTGCCGCGTGCTTTCTTTTCCGCTGACCATCACGACAATACTCGAAGCGGACGTGCGAAAGGTTTTAGACTGACAAAACTTTGGGACATGGACAAAGTTACGCCGCTTTTCCGCATTCCGAGTTGTGTGCTGTTCGCCGAAAAGTCAGCAGGGTCGCTATTAGCCGATGCGTCAATGTTTGACGGCAGACTTTTCAGTGGAAAGTTGTCTGCTCATAATGCAAATTGGCAACAAGCCGAACCGAAATTGATTGAAACGGAAACCAAGTTCTATTATGTTCGGCAAGGAAATTCAACCGCTTTTTCGCAAAAACAACAAACGGCGGAAACTCAGCCGAATCCTTATAAAAACTCGTTCAAACAAGGTGCAACGATTGTTCCGCGAGCGTTTTATTTTGTTGAATTAAACCAAGACTTGCCGCCGGATTTCGACGAAGACCGCATTGTCAACATTCGCACAATGCTTTTGACGGATGCGAAAGAACCTTGGAAAAATATCGAACTTCGCGGCAGAATCGAGTGTAAATTTTTGTATCGGACGGCGTTATCAAAAAGCATTTTGCCGTTTGCTTTGCATCAGCCTGATTTGGTTGTTTTGCCTGCCACAATTGAAACTATTGCCGAAAGTAAACGCATTAAACTTCACACTTCAGACGAACTTCGTCAAGCAGGTTTTCTTGATGCTTCACGCTGGTTTAATGAAGCGGAAAAACTTTGGGAAGAACGCCGAACCGAAAAAAATCAAAATATCAACGCGAAAAATTATCTTAATTGGCAAAATAAATTAACCGACCAAAATCTCAACAAACCGTATTTGGTGCTTTACAATTCATCGGCAAAAGATGCGAATTCAACTATCGTCAAACGCAGCGAGATTGATTTGGAATTTGTGGTTGAAAGCGTAACCTATGTATATGCAACAGATAATCTTGACGAAGCATACTATTTGTCAACAATTTTTAATTCCGCGGTGCCGAACGAATTGATGAAAGATTTTCAAGCAAGAGGTTTGTTTGGAGCAAGGCACGTTCACAAAAAGATTTTGGACGTTTATTTCCCGAGATTTTCGGCGGATGATGAGCGGCATTTGCGACTTGCCCGTTTGAGCGAAAGTTGCCACGACAAAGCAAAGGAATTTTTGCAAAAAGTTGAGCCGATGAATCTTGGACGATTGCGTTTAGAAGTAAAGAAATATTTGAAAGACGAAATGACGGCGATTGACGCGATTGTCGGGGATATGTTGGGTTTATTAGAGTAATGAAGCAAATGATAGCGTCAAAGATTTCTGAAATTAATAAAACAATTGATTGAATTTCGGAATCAAAAATTTGCAAATGCATTATTTCAATCTGAAATCTTAAGTTGAGTCCGTATTTTTGACACCGTTAATAATGTGAGTGAATTGTGAACGCACTGCGTTCACAATCAAGTTAATCAAAATGATTCGTAAACATTTCTTTAATATTCTGTTGGTCGTTTTGTTAGCAATAATGTTGCTCTTAACGGTCGCGTTTTTGATCAGGCAATATTTTTTATCGCAAGCTGAGGATATAAAGGTTGAAGTTTTTTCGAACTCAAATATTTCAAACCAAATTTTAACCAATAAACCTGATCTAATTTCGAATAATAAGGTTGAAAAAAACTCTCAACTACAAGTAAAAGCTGACACTTTTTTGAAATTGTTTGACAATATGCCGACTGTACCTTTTTATCTCAAAGATGAGCCGATTTTGAAAACCGGAACAAATACGGAACGAGGTTTGGCTTATACAATTTGCGAGCCGAATAATAAACCGACCATTTTTGTCAAGAAAGTTTTTTATCAGAAAGCTAATCAAAAACAGATAGATAATGTTGTGAAGCACGAACTTGTTCACGCTTGGTTTTGTCGAAAAGGCACGCAAGTTGGGCATGATGAACAATTTCGAAAGAAATTTGAGTCTATTGGCGGCTTTGGAAATTAGTTAGGTTTAAGTTGCAAGATTGTTTTCTCGCTCTCGTTCACTTAAAACAAGACACAAGTTGGCTTGAAAAAAAAACGGAGAAAATATGAAAAAAACAATTTTAATAATCGGATTAATTTCGCTATTCGGAGTAAACGCATTCGCGTCAATTTACATCAGGTATTACAACAAGGATTCGCAGGTTCACACGTTTAAAGTGAAAATGGATGGGCAGACGAAAGAAGTCACATTCAACGGTTCAACATCTGGTGCGGCAACGGTTGGAGGAAGCGGGACGAAGGGAATTATCATCACAAAATGTGGTGAAGTTGAGATTTCAGATAATTCAAAAATCGAGATTAAAGATGGTTGTATCAAGTTTGTAAAATAAACAAATTTATTAAATAGAACAGAAATTTAGCGTCAGATTTTCATCAGAAAACCTGACGCTTTTGTATTGAAAGTGATACTTATAATCCTCATAAGTATAACAAATAAAATAAGTTACACATTTAATGAAAAAGGTTGCAAGAAAAAGTTTAAGACTTCGTTCATTAATTACAAGGCACAAGAAAGCCTCTGTAAATAAAATTAAACGGAGATAAATATGAAACTATTTTCAATCGCGTTTGTCAGTAATCTGACTAACGCTGCGATAGAAGTGTGCAAAAAATCAACAAATTCAATTATGAATTTTGCACTATTGGCAATGGCATTATTTTGCTTTGCGATTATTGGTGAAGCGGCAACTTTTACCGTAACAAACATAAATGATTCGGGAGCAGGAAGTTTGCGTCAAGCTGTCACCGATGCAAATAATGCGGCTGGAGCAGACATAATCAATTTTGACCAAGTAGTATTTAATCGCGATGGACGTGACTTTCTCACGTTACAAACCGAAATTGCGATAAATTCAGATTTAACAATCAATGGTCCAACTCGATTGACACTTTGGCTTAACGGAAGCAACACAACACGATTGATTAACATCACAAGTGGAAACGTAACAATCAATCATTTGACATTTTGGCGTGGCGTTGCGGGCTCAACCAATACTGGCGGAGGTTTGCGAATAGATACGTCCGGAACAGTAAATTTATCAAACGTGACATTTACTGCTTGCACAGCAGGTGATGGCGGTGCAATCTACGTGGCTTCTGGAAACCTATCAATAACAAACAGCACATTTTTGGGTAATGCTGCTTCAGGAACTGGTGGTCGTGGCGGAGCGTTGCTAATAAACGGAAGCAATTCTGTGGTAATAGTAACGAGTAGCACTTTCACGGGTAATAATGCTGTAACAGCCGGTGGAGGAGTTAATTTCTTACTTGGCACATTTAACCTCCGGAATTCGATTTTGGCAAACAATACATCGCCTTCATTTCCTGATGTTTCGGCTTCAGCTAATATTAGTTCGCTTGGATACAACGTTATCAAGAATGCAATAAATGTTCCGATTTCCGGGAATACGACAGGCAATCAGTTAGGAATTGACCCATTGCTTGGAGGCTTGACGTTTAGTGGTGGAGGCTCAGTCGTTCCATTGCAAAGAACAAGTCCAGCAATGGATGCAGGAGATCCGAATCTTGCAAATACGACCGATCAACGACTTACCAGGCGGAACACAGACGGTAATCTAAACGGTGTCGCTGGAGTTGATATCGGTGCGGTTGAAACGCAAAAAACCGCCTTTGATTATGACGGCGAAGAAACCGCAGATCTCGCAGTTTTGCGATCAAGCGGAAATGGTTTGCCACTTTTTTGGTTTAACGGATATGAAGCACCAGGCAGACCCGGAGAATTTTTCAACCCTGATCCAAATTCTGCCACTGGTCAACAATTTGGTTTGGAAAGCGATATTCCTGCTCCAGGTGATTATGATGGTGATGGCTTAAACGATGCCGCAGTTTTTCGTCCATCACAAGGAATTTGGTATGTGAATCGCACAACTGGCGGCTTTCAAGCATTTACTTGGGGGCTTTTGGGAGATATTCCGGTTCCGGCAGATTATGACGGCGATGGAAAAACAGATTTCGCAGTCGTAAGAAACAACGTTTGGTATGTTTTCAAATCTACACAAGGCTACACAGGTGCAGTTACGCTTGGCAGCTCAACAGACAAACCTGTTCCGGCTGATTACGATGGCGACCTAAAAGCCGACTTGGCGGTTTTTAGCAACGGCTCTTGGATTGTAAATCGCTCAACTGGCGGGCAAACGATAACTTCATTTGGGCTTTCAACAGATGTTCCTATTCCTGCAGATTTCAATGGCGATGGAATCGATAATGTTGCGGTTTTCAGACCGAGTAACGGAACATGGTATATTTTACGACCAAATGGCGGATTTGATGGAATTCCTTTTGGACTTTCGACTGATAAACTTGTTCCAGCTGATTATGACGGTGATGGAAAGATTGATATTGCGGTAAAACGCTCGAATACAATGTCTGGTCGTAGCGAATGGTATTTTCTTCAATCTAAATTGGGTTACACGTCATACGAATTTGGATTTGCAACGGATAAAGCAACGAATAATTCACTTATTCGACAGTAAATCAAAACCTACTGAAATTTAATTGAACTCTAAGGTGGATGAATCTGAAAGATATTCCACCTTTTTTTTTATTAATTGGCTTGCAAACTTTTTCTTTAATATTAATACTTAAAATTCGTTTGAGGAGTTTTATTATGCCCGCACCAACTACACACGGATTCGCTGAAAAAGTAGCTTTAATAATTAACGGACATGAGGGAATTGGACGTGCTGTAGCATTACAACTTGCTCTTAGTGGTTGTTATGTAATTCTCAGTTATCCAGGTAGTTACGGGTCACAGGCTAATATTTTAAATGAACTTACATCACTTGGAACATTGGCAAATGCTTTTGAATTTGTTGACGCAAAATCGGCGATTGAAGAAGTCGAAAAACTATACGGAAGACTAGATTTAATTGTGAATTGTTTGGAATATGACCAAGATTCGGTTTATTTAATTAATACAATTATTGAAGAAGGTGCGAAACTTATGCAATCTCGTCCCAAGCCAACAATTGTTACAGTTATAACAAGGAAAGTTGTAGAAGACATGACAGTATTAACTCAACAAACACAAGAATTTAGTTCTACTTTGCTGAGTCATTTTCGAGTTAATTTAATCATTGCGGAAAAGTCCGAATCTTTTCAAGAATATGGACTTTTTGAAACAAAAACAGGCGTACAAAATGATGATGTCGCAAGAGTTGTAACATTTTTACTTTCGTCAGAGGCAAAAGCACTAAATGGACAAGTTTTGTTCGCTCGTTAACATTTTAAGCCGTTTTCGTGCTAATATTTTCAAATAATGAAATTTGATATTCTCATATTTAGAATCGCATTTATAATACTTCTCGCAGTGGCTGGTTTTTTAATAGTTCCGCTCGATAAATCATCTTACTTAATTTCAATTGAACTTTCGGAAAAACGTATTTATTCAGCAGTTTTGGGAGCAATTATTGGACTTTTTGTTGTTGCTTTTGAGAGTCGCGTTAGGAATGCAACGTTTAAAACCTTAATAGGTGCCGCAATTGGCTCAATCTTAGGGTTAGTCGGTGCTTTTTTACTTGGGCTTTTGATTATTCTCCAAGAAACTGCGACAGTTTCGGGAGAAATGAAGATGTTTTTAACTTTAACAATGGCATTTTTTATGGGCTATGTTGGGTTAATGGTTGGTTCGGCGAAAGGCGAGTTTCTTGATTTATCAGTTCTAGGTGGAATATTTAGTGATAAAAACCTACCGCGTGACTACAAAATTCTCGATACATCTGTAATTATTGACGGCAGAATTGCGGACGTTGCCGAAACTGGATTTCTTGGTGGAACGCTGATAATTCCGCAATTTATTTTAACCGAACTCCAACAAGTTGCTGATTCCGCTGATTCTTCGAAAAGACAAAGAGGTCGCCGCGGTCTTGATATGTTACAACGTCTTCGAAACAATTCGAAGCTTGATATTCAAATTATTGAAACTGATTTTCCAGTCGTCAAAGAGGTCGATTTGAAACTTATTGAACTTGGAAAACAACTCGAAGCAGTAATTGTAACTAACGATTTTAATCTTAATAAAGTATCTCAACTAAGAGGCGTTAGTGTATTGAATATAAATGAGTTAGCTAATGCTCTAAAGCCTGTTGTTTTGCCTGGCGAAGCAATGAAAGTATTCATCTTAAAAGAAGGAAAAGAATACAATCAAGGAGTTGCTTATCTTGACGATGGAACAATGGTGGTGGTTGATAATGCGAGAAAATTAATTGGAAAAAATGCTGAAGTTGCCGTTACAAGTGTTTTACAAACCACGGCTGGAAAAATGATTTTTGGAAAACTTTGGGAAGAACGTGGAGATTACAACAGCGATCCAAACATAAACATCCACGATTCAAGAATTCCTGGTTTCAAAAGAGAAACCCGAGAACTTAAACATTCGAGCATAATGCCGGAAGATTATAAATAGATTTTATGGTAAAAATTGACAAACTCATTCAAGGACTTTGTTCAATCTCAGAGGCTGATTTCACTTGTGATAATGTTTATCAGTTTTTGGGCGAAAATCCGATTGATGTTGATTCAATTTCTCAGTATTTTTTTTGGAGCGAGAAGTTTTACACTCGAAATCTTATTTTTAAAGATGAGCGTTTTGAGTTGATGACGCTTTGTTGGGATGTTGGTCAGCAATCGCGAGTTCATAATCATTCAGATCAAATGTGTTGGATGACAGTGCCGGTTGGCAAGCTTCGCGGACAGAATTTTCGTGCAATTGAATACGATGTAGATTCTAAATTTTGCAAACTTGAAAAAAGCGATAGTTTCGATTTGTCAGATTGCCTTGCATCTAAAGTAGAACTCGAAGAACCTATTCACCAAATTCTCAATTTACCCGAATTTAATGAGCGTGCTGTCAGCCTTCATGTCTATTCAAAACCATTCGAAACTTGTTTAACTTATTGCTGTGAAACTCATGTGTTTAGTGAAGTTAAGCTATGTTATACAAGCGTCGATGGCAAACTTTGTGATGGCATTTTATTGTAAATTTATTTCCTTTTCCAACGAACACCGTCTTTTGTGTCTTCCAAAATAATTCCTTTTTCAGCAAGCAAATCTCTTATTTCATCAGATTTTGCAAAGTTTCTAGTTCTTCTAGCTTCGTTACGATTTTCGATGAGTTGTTCAATTTCTGTATCAAGAATTTCGTTTGAATCTTTACCAAAAATATTGAAAACAGAATCAATTTGTTTAATTGTCAGCAAAATTGCTTCTTTGTCGTCAGTTCGTAAAGTTTCGTTTGCCAACGCAGTATTAACTTCACGAACGAGATTATGCACAACCGCAAGTGCGACTGATGTGTTCAAATCATCGTCCATTGCGGTTTCAAAATCACTCAAAGATTGTTCCGCAAGTTGTTTTATTTTATCATTTACACCTGACTCGGTTTTTGCTTCGGTCAAACGTTGTCTAAAATCTTGCAAACGCTCAATCGTATTTTCTGCACCTTTCAAACCTTCAAATGTAAAATTCAGTTGCTTGCGATACGGAACGCTGAAGAGCAAATATCTAATTGCTTGAGGATTTACACCGCGACCGATAATTTCACGCAAAGTATAATCGTTGCCAAGCGATTTCGACATTTTTTCGCTATCAATTTTCAAAAACTCGCCGTGAAGCCAATACTTCGCGAACAATTTATTGGTCGCACCTTCACTTTGGGCAATTTCGTTTTCGTGATGCGGAAACTGCAAATCAATTCCGCCAGCGTGAATATCAAAGGTTTCGCCCAAATATTTCATCGCCATAGCCGAACATTCAATGTGCCAACCTGGACGACCGCGACCAAATGGTGCGTCCCAACCTGTCGGCTCATCTTCGTCAACAAATTTCCACAATGCAAAATCTCTTGCGTCTTCTTTTTCGTACTTATCGGTGTCAATCCGCTCGCTTCCGCCGACAATATTGCCCGAAAAACTGATTTTCGAAAGTTTACCGTAATCGGGAAACGCGGAAATACGGAAGTAAATCGAGCCGTCTGATTCGTATGCCCGACCGTTTTTGAGCAATGTTTCGATAATCTCGATCATTTCCGCAATATGTTCGGTCGCACGTGGTGCAATATCCGGGCGTTCGTTGCCGATTGCGTCCATATCTTCCCAAAACGCAACAATATACGGCTGCACAAATTCATCGATTGTCTGTTTCGCTTTCGCCGCTTCGTTGATAATCCGGTCATCAACGTCGGTCAAATTCATCACGTGAGTCAAGTTATAACCCTTGAATTTGAGATAACGCCGCAAAATATCACCAAATGTGAAAGTACGGAAATTACCGATGTGAGCGAAATTCCAAACAGTCGGACCGCAAATATAAACTTTTACATCGTTACCGTTAAGTGGTTGAAAATCTTCGAGTTGGTCAGTTAAATTGTTATGAAATCTAAGCATAAAGTGATATTAAAGAAACAATGATACAACAAAAACGAAAACATTTGGATTCATCGCTAATATAAAAATGAATGATACAGAACTTCAACCTTTATTTTGAGAAATCGATTACTTTGAGTTTGCGATCAATTCAGGATTTGATTGAACAAGTTAATTCAAAGTCATCGTAGTTTTGGCTAACGTTTTGGATATCGAGTTTTCCACCAAGTTTTAACCTTTTCTCGGTTTTTGCTGTTCCTTACGAAATCAAAATATGCATAAACACCTTTTGATTTCCAACGTTTTGCAATTTCGGGAGAAAGCATTGTTTCAGGCTGCCAACTTTCATTTGAGATATATAGGAGCATGAAGACCGCAGCATCACCAACTTTGAAGTTTCTCACAATTGGTGCTTCGCGAGGATCCTTGATTTCGGTGGTGTCGGTAATCTTCTATATCAAACATGGGATTGATTTAATACCATTTTTTATCAGTCCATTGTAAATTGGATCACCAGTTTCGCTCAGAGGATCATAAGGAATCTTCTTGATTTCACTCAACCTAATGCATAGTTTCTCTGAATCAACTTCAAAATTACCGGCAATTGTTTGGTTGTTACTTTCCGACACATTTGAAACGATCGAAGCTGTATTCGTAATTTGCACATTGTCGGTCGCAACCTCACTGCACGAAACCATAAGCAAGATTAATGCCAAATTTACTAACAAACCACTTATTTCTTTGAACATATTTTTCAAGCTGCTGAGTTATTTGGAATTAAACTATATTCTTAATAGCCTTTTCGTAACTAAATCCGCTTTGTGTATAATAGCATTCAAGCAAATTTTTTCTAACTAACATGCCAAAAAGAACAGACTTACACAAAATTCTAGTTATCGGTTCGGGACCAATCGTGATCGGGCAAGGTTGCGAATTTGATTATTCGGGAACTCAAGCTTGCCGCGTTTTAAAAGCGGAAGGTTTTTCAGTGATTCTCGTAAACTCAAATCCGGCAACAATTATGACCGATCCTGAGATTGCGGACGCGACTTATATTGAGCCTTTAACGGTGGAAACCGTGACTGCGATTATTGAAAAAGAACGTCCGGACGCATTTCTGCCAACGGTTGGCGGGCAAACAGCGTTGAATTTGGCGGTTGATTTGGATGCCGCCGGAATATTGGAAAAATATTCTGTTGAGCTGATCGGTGCGAATATTCAATCGATAAAAGTTGGTGAAGATCGCGAACTTTTCAAAGCCGCGATGGACGAAATTGGCATTCCATCGGCGAAAGGTGGCTTCGCACACACTTGGGAAGAAGCTCGCGAAATCGTTGAAAACACAGGTTATCCGGCGATTATTCGTCCGAGTTTTACGCTTGGAGGAACTGGCGGCGGCGTGGCATTTAATCCCGAAGAATTTGAAGAAATTGCAAAAGGTGGACTCGCAGCGTCTCCAAATTCGCAGATTTTGATTGAAGAATCGATTTTAGGTTGGAAGGAATATGAGCTCGAATTGATGCGAGATTTGGCTGATAACGTAGTCGTGATTTGTTCGATTGAAAATTTCGATCCGATGGGCGTTCACACTGGCGATTCGATTACGGTTGCACCGGCTCAAACGCTTTCAGATGTTGAATATCAAAACCTACGTGATATGTCGATTGCTTGTATTCGCCGAGTTGGTGTGGAAACGGGCGGTTCGAATATTCAATTTGCTGTAAATCCAGCAAATGGAGAAGTTAGGATTATCGAAATGAATCCGCGTGTGTCGCGTTCGTCGGCTTTGGCGAGTAAGGCGACTGGTTTTCCGATTGCGAAAATCGCTGCAAAACTTGCAGTTGGTTATACATTAGATGAAATCCCTAACGACATCACAAAGAAAACTCCTGCGTCTTTCGAACCGACAATCGATTATGTTGTAACGAAAATCCCAAAATGGACGTTTGAAAAATTCGCTCAAGCGGAAGATGTTTTGGGCACTCAGATGAAGTCCGTGGGCGAAGTGATGGCTATTGGGAGAACCTTTAAAGAGAGTCTTTTCAAAGGGTTGCGTTCGCTTGAATCTGCAAAACCGCTTCGGCTAAAAGATGTTCCCGATGCCGTTTTACAACGCAAACTCGCTCGTCCTAATTCAAATCGTTTTTCATACATCACTTACGCTTTGCAAAATGGGTATTCAGTTGCGGAAATTCATCGTTTGACGAAGATCGATCCGTGGTTTTTGGAGCAGCTACAAGAAGTTATGTTGCTGCAAACTCGAATTGACGGACGCGAGTTAAATGATGTGTCTGCTGAAGTTATCCGAACGGCGAAGGAATATGCTTTGTCTGACAGACGAATTTCGTTTCTCACTAATTCAACCGAATCCGAAGTCCGCGAACGCCGTAAAAATCTCGGAATTGTTCCGGTTTACAAGCGTGTTGATACCTGCGGAGCGGAGTTTGAAAGTTTCACTCCTTATCTATATTCAACCTACGAAGAAGAATGCGAAGCCGAACCGACAAATCGTCGCAAAATTATGATTCTTGGTTCGGGTCCGAATCGAATTGGTCAGGGAATTGAGTTTGATTATTGCTGTTGTCACGCTTCTTTTTCGCTGCAAAAGGCTGATTTTGAAACGATTATGGTCAATTGCAATCCTGAAACTGTTTCGACAGATTACGACACTTCGGATCGTTTGTATTTCGAACCGTTGACCTTCGAAGATGTGATGAACATTGTCGAAAAAGAGAAACCTGAAGGCGTAATTGTGCAATTTGGTGGACAAACGCCTTTGAATTTGGCGTTACCTTTGCATGAAGCTGGCGTTCCGATCATCGGAACTTCCCCCGATTCGATTGACCTCGCGGAAGACCGTAAACGGTTCGGTAAATTGTTAGAAGATTTGAACATACCGTGTCCGCCGAATGGTATGGCAAGTTCGTTTGAAGAGGCAAAAGCTATCGCAAACGAGATCGGGTATCCGGTCATCGTTCGACCAAGTTACGTTTTAGGTGGACGTGCGATGGCAATCGTCTATGATGAGCAATCGCTCGACGAATATATGAGAACGGCGGTTGACGCATCACCGGAAAAACCGATTTTGGTTGATAAATTTTTGGAAAACGCGGCGGAATTTGATGTTGATGCACTCGCAGATGAGACGGCTTGCGTGATTGCAGGGATTCAGGAACATATTGAAGAAGCGGGAATTCATTCAGGCGATTCATCGTCGGTTTTGCCGCCACAGCGAATCGCTGAAGAACATTTGGAAACAATTCGACATCACACACGACGGTTAGCTAAAGCGTTGAATGTAGTAGGTTTGATGAATATTCAGTTTGCGATAAAAGATGATCGCGTTTATGTTTTGGAAGTTAATCCGCGAGCTTCACGAACTGTTCCTTTTGTCTCAAAAGCGACCGGAATTCCGCTTCCGGCAATCGCTTCTTTGGTGATGGCTGGTCATAAATCTCTCGCGGAATTCAATCTTCCTGAAAGTTTGGAAGTAACGAAGATTTTCGTTAAATCTCCGGTGTTTCCGTTCAAAAAATTCGCCGGAGTTGACCCAATTCTCGGACCTGAAATGCACTCAACGGGTGAAGTTATGGGCGTTGGCGAAACATTCGGCGAAGCTTACGGCAAAGCGATGGTTGCAGCAGGTTTGGAATTACCAGTTTCGGGAACTGCATTTCTTTCTGTAAATGATGCAGATAAAGGACAAGCCGTGATTATCGCCAGAAGATTAACGAAACTTGGCTTCAAAATTATCGCGACTTACGGCACAACTCAACGTTTGAAAGAAGTTGGAATCGACTCCGAAGCAGTTTTCAAAGTCAACGAAGGTCGCCCAAACATCGCGGATTTTATCAAACAAGACAAAGTTTCACTCGTAATCAACACACCTCTCGGAAAAACTTCTCACTACGACGAAAAAGCGATTCGCCAAGCCGCACTTCGGCATAATGTTCCGTGCGTAACGACAATGACTGGAGCAAATGCTCTCGTTGAAGCTATTACCGCGAAAATTGAAGAGAAGGGAATTGTTGTCAGAAGTTTGCAGGAAATTCATAACAACGATAAACATCTGGCGGTTAGCAGTGAGAAAACTAATTTTCAATGGACAATTTTAGGCGAAAGTTAAGATTGCAAATTACGGAAGATCTGCATTGTTTCAAACGTATTTCTTCAATTAGTTTTTCAGCATATCCATCAAAGAAGGCTTTTCCCCATAGTAATTGATGTCTCTAATTTTCTTGGTTTTTGTATCAATGGTTAGCAATACTTTTTTGCTTTCGCCGAAATTTTTGAAGCTAACTGTAATTACTTCAAGTCTTTTACCGCTCGCTTTTTCACTCGTGATTTTATAGGTTTTAATGTCTGAATCGTCTTGGGTATCGAAAAGAATATCAAATTCGATGCCAGATTCAGTTTTGGCTGCTTTGTGAAAAGCGTTGGTAAATTCGGGCGTGAAATATTTGCTCAAACGAGTTTTGCTCCAACCCGCAACTGAATCTTTCTTATGCTCTTTGTAAAGACTGGTTACCAAACTGGTCGCAGATTGGGCTTGGACAAAAGCTGTTAAAGACAAAGTTAAGATGATGGCGATTAATAATTTGTTTTTCATAAATTTATATTCGGAATTTAAAATGATTTTTGCCCAATATTAAGCGAAAAGCAAATCTTTTTGATTCTTTTCGAACTCGAGTGAATTGCTATCGAGAGCTTTTGCGTCTAGAATTGTCCCAAAACTATAACAAATATATAGGAATAATTTATGAAAAATATTGCGAAGATTTTGCTTAGCGTTGCGTTGTTAGTTGGGTTGAGTCAGTTTGTTTTTGGTGCGACATTTACTGTCACTAAAATTGCGGATACGGCAGATGGAGTTTGCGACGCAGATTGTAGTTTGCGTGAAGCGGTTGTCGCTGCAAATGCAACGGTCGATAACGACATTATTGCGTTCGCGAGTGTTTTTAATACGCCTCAAACTATTACGCTTTCGGGAACTGACATAATTATAACGAATGGCGGAACGCTTTCGGTAAATGGTCCTGGTGCAAACAATCTGACGGTTAGAGCCAATGCTTTGAGCCGAATTTTTACCAATAATACTGGTTCGAATGCAACGATTAGCAATCTTCGCGTTACTGGTGGAAATGGAGCTAGTTCGGTTGCGACCGGTCGTGGTGGCGGAATTTATAATACTGCCGCAACTTTAACCCTGAACAATTTAGTGATTGACGGAAACACAAGTGCCAATGGCGGTGCGTTAAGTAATGCCGGAACGGCAACGATGAATATCGTCAACTGTGTAATCTCTGCGAATTCTGCAACTGGATCGGGTGGTGCAATGCAAAATTTCTCGGGCAATAACTTCTTAAACATCTCGAACTCTTCAATTTACGGAAATACTTCTAACTCAACTACTGTCGGTGGCGGAGCAATTCAGGCAAACGGCAATGTCAGTATTGTTAATTCAACATTTGCAAATAATCGAGCGAATGCAGGATCTGGTGGAGCAATATTTTATAACGGCACGGTGTTAAATATCACCAATTCGACATTTGTGGGAAATACTTCAACTCAAAATGGTGGCGGAATTCATGCAACAGTTACTACGACAAATATTCGAAATACAATTGTTTCAGGTAATAGCGGAATTGCGGCTTCGCCTGATGCAACAGGCACATATAGTTCACTCGGTAATAACATAATCGGCAATGTTGGAACTTCGGTCGGTTGGATTGTGGCTGATTTGCAAAACACAAATCCGTTGCTTTCGCCGCTAGGTTTTTACGGCGGAAATGGTTTGAGTTTTGCTTTGCTTTCGAGTTCGCCCGCACTTAATGCTGGACAAAATTGTGTGACGGATTTAACCTGTGCGACCAATAATCCGGCAGTTGCATTAACAACTGACCAACGAGGTGCGATTCGCCCGACAAATTCTACGGTAGATATTGGAGCTTTTGAATCTTCTAATGTTTATCGTGCGATACTTCAAGGTGGTGTGGTGAATGCTGCATATAATCAAACACTTTCGCCTTCCGCGAGTGGGAGCACGTTTAGTTTATCGATGGGATTATTGCCAGCTGGTTTAAGTTTGACAAGCCCTTTGTTTGATAAATTTGGCACGACCGCAGCTACAATTTCAGGAACTCCAACACTATCCGGAGTTTTCGATTTTGGTATTTCGATTACAACCGGAGCAAACTCCGCGTTGGTAAATTATCGGATTACAGTGCCAGCCTCAAATGCTGTCGGTTCAATTTCGGGGCGTGTTTTGGATTCGACGGGAAGTGGAGTCGGAAGAACTTGGATTAGTGCGACAGATGATTCGGGCAATGTTTTCAACGCAAGGTCAAATTCTTTTGGTTTTTACCGAATACTTGGACTTCCCGCGGGGAGATTTTATACGATTGAAGCACGGACTAAGGCATTACAATTCCAAAATAATCCGCGTATCAAGATTATTTCCAACGATTTAGTCAACGAAGATTTTGTCGCAACCAACTCCAATCTGAACACGGAGCGATAGCGACTTGGCAGAGTAAGCAAAATGCTAAGTTTCTATCGCTCAATGTTCAGATTCAAAATTTTCTCGACAATGTCTCGCGAGGCGTTTGGTTTGGCAAATTTTAGGGCGTTTTGTTTCATTGAATCAAAGCGTGGTTTGTCTGATAAGATTCTGTCAATTTTGTAAGCGAGAGTCGGCAGATTGTTGCAGCGAATTGCACAATGTTCTTCTAATAAATGATCAGAATTGCGTTCTTCTTGCCCGGGAATTGGGTTCACGACTACAAACACCAAGCCTTTTGCTAATGCTTCGCAGGTAGTTAAACCGCCGGGTTTGCCGACGATTATGTCTGCGGCTGACATATATTCATCCATTTCTCGCGTGAAACCGATTGCTTTAAATATCACATCAGATTTTGTCATCAATTCAGTAGCGAGTTTTTCAACGCTGGCTTTGAGGTCTTTGTTTTTGCCACACATTGCTAATACTTGAGTTGGAGTTTTTAGTTCCGCGAGTGCTTGCAAGGTTTGTTCAATTTTCCCAACGCCAAAACCGCCAGTTGAAACGAGTATCGTAACTCTCTTAACATCTAAATTATATTTGAGACGCATTTCGCGTTTGTCTTTTTCGACTGCGAAGATTGGATCAATCGGAATTCCGGTAACGCTAAGTTTATCTGCATCAATCCCGACCTTTTCGAGGTGAACTTTTGTTTCATCAAGTGCAACAAAATACTGCTCGTAATTGTGACAAAGCCAAAGAGCGTGTGCGTCAAAGTCTGTTACGACAATGGCTTGCGGAAAGGTGATTTGTCCTTTTGCTTTGAGCCACGAAATAATCTCTGATGGCAGAAAATGTGTGCATACGGCGATGTCCGGCTGATATTCTTTTAGAAATTTAATCAGCGGCTGCGTGTTCAAACGATCGAGAGCGAGTCGGCGTTTTTCGTTTTCCCAAGGTTTATCGAGCGAATCATACATCCAACCAAGAACTTCCGGCATATTATTAACCATATCGAGATACGCTTTGCCATAAAGTTTGCGGAAGAGCGGATTTGTATAATTCAAGACGTCAATATTCTTTACTTCTGCATTTGGAAGTAACTGTTTAAAAGTTTTTTCGAGTGCTTCGGCGGCACGTAAATGCCCAGCACCGACTGAGGCTGAGAGAATTAATATTTTTTTTAACATAGGTTTATGATAACAGTTTCATTGTCTGGACGGCACGCGGACACACATATCTGCAAGATGGCGTGAGCAATCTGAAAAACTCTGTCATCTCTCAATTTGGACGTCACCGCGTCTGCATTTCAGTAGTGTTCTGGCAATACCAATGTATGGTTCTTTCTCTTCTGTTATCCGTTTCACGGACCTTGGTATTTTTGATACACGACCGACTGGTTCCGCAAGGCTTTACCCGTGGCTTTATACTGCCGTCCGTTTCACGGACTAAAATCAACTACTAAGGACAAAGTGCTGATAACTAATGACAAAGAAAGACCAGATGATTTTTCAATCAAACTGGTCTTAATCAAATGCAAATTAAAATCTCAGTTCTAATGAACAGCCCAACCTGCAACTGCAACATCACTAGTTGTTCCCCAAGGTGAATTCAAAGAAGCACCATTGCTAGATTGAAGAATGTAGAACTGTCCGGTCGCTCCAATCGCTCCAGCTCTCCAAACACCAATGTCAGTTTTGCCGTCACCGTCATAATCTCCGGGAACACTCGTGTCACCAGTTATTCCCCAGTTTACAAGACTTTGATTTCCTGTTCTTGTTAAAATCCAATGTTGTCTTGCACCTGAAACAGTTCGTCTGACACAGAAATCTGATTTTCCATCACCGTCATAATCTCCGGGAATAATGAAATCTGAATTATTTCCCCAATTGATAAATTCGGTGGCTCCATCAGATGATCTCTTTAAGACAAATTGACCTTGTCCAGCTTGTGCCGGATTCGTTCTTTGAATACAGAAATCATTTTTACCATCGCCATCATAATCTCCAACATTTGGGAAGAAGTCGCCATTTTCGCCAAATCCCCATGGAACAAAAGTGATATTGTTTCCCGGATTATTTAATGATCCACGATAATAAAAGAAGCATTGTCCATCGCCCGCACCAAATGCCGGACAGCGGTAAGTAGCAACATCGGCTTTGTTATCACCATCATAGTCACCAACAATTGCCGGATCATCGCCTGTTTGACCAAATAATGAAGTTTTTACAGTATTTGTTTGGCTTTGTAAAATATAAAAAGCAGCAACGTTTGGTGCACCTGCTCTCCAAACTGTGAAATCAGATTTACCATCGCCATCAAAGTCTTCAGATACAATAAAGTCCGTTGCGGCATCGCCCCATTGTGCTCCAAATGTTGCGTTTGCTCCATTTGTTTTGACATACCAGGCAATTCCCGGTGCTTGCGGACTATCACTTTCAACTAATGGTCGTCTAAATCCTTTAATTTCAGTCGCAGCAGCATCAAATCCGCCAATTGTGCTTTGTGCTTCGCCTTCGGCAAGTGGTGTATTTGTTGCACGAGCAACAACCCAATCGGTTTTGCCATCGCCGTTAAAATCGGCGTTGGCAGTTCCTGGAGCAGCAGCAGTAGTTAGGGTCAAACTAGCTGCACTAATTGAACCAACATCATCAGTTCCACCATCTCTTAAACTTAATGTCCAAATACCATTAGCTGTTGGAATACCAGCAAATGTGGTGTTCATTACTGTTTGAGCACCAGTTAGTGGTGCTGACGTTCGATAAGATCCGGCAGGTGAAGGACTTCCGGCGACTGTCCACCAATTAGCAACAGCTACATCGTTAAAAAGATAAGTTCCGCTAACATCATTGCCACTTCCACAGCCAGTTGCGGTTGTAGATCCGGTTTGTTTCATAATTTGATGAGTTGTTCCATTTGGAGCAGTTAAAACAATGTCCAAATCACCACGCCAAGTGTGTGCCATAGTAGTACTCAAAGAAACAACAGATGGAGCACCACTCAAGCCGGTAACATTAAAAGAAACAATAGTTGGAGCTGCAAATATACCGCAAGTTGCTCCGCCACCATCAGCAATTGCACCAGTTCCGGTTCCGGGGAATGTTGTTTGTCCAAATGTGACAAGACTAAAACTCAAAGAAAGAGTTGTAAATAATAAGGCATTAAGCCATTTGTTTTTCATGTTTTTCTCCTTTTACAGTAAATAAAATAGGGCTCTTCTTGATTAAAAAATTAATCAAGGCATTCTTCTTTGTAACTCGCGTTAAGGTTTTCTTGAGTGAATAATATGTTGAAGAAGTTAATTTGTCAATAAATTTAGTTTAATTTTTTTAATTTTTAAAAAAGAAAAAGGACGGAAATATAAACTTCCGTCCAATTAATTACTATTTAATTTAGCAGCTACTACGGCAAGTAGTAACGCGGAGTTGGTCTATCGGTCGCGGTTCCGAAGTTGGCTGCTGTTGCACCAGCGGTCGAGCGATTTAGATACCAAGTTCCGGCACGATAAACAGCTTGGTCGTATCTGCCGTCGCCGTCATAATCTCCGGGAACCGGAATGTCGCCAACTTGTCCCCATTGAACTAATTGCGAACCGGCAAGACTGCGATTGATATACCAAGTTCCGTTGCTCGGTCGATAAACTGCAACGTCGTCTTTCGTGTCAGTGTCGTAGTTTGCAAATACCGGAATGTCGCCGCTTGCTCCCCATTGAACCGCCACAAATGCTCCGCCAGTTGAATTTGAATAATACCAAGTTCCATTTGATGCACGGAAAACTGCAAATTCCGCTTTGCCATCGCCATCAAAATCTCCGGGAACAGGAACGTCTCCGCTAATTCCCCAACGGAAATGTCGA
>JANORS010000019.1:0-2067 GCA_031415455.1 Acidobacteriota bacterium
AAAGTAATCCCAAAGATTGGGCAAAAAAAGCAGTTCGGAGTTATACTGAAACTTACACCGAAAAGGCTTTTTTCTTTAGTCGCAAAAAGTTCTTTGAAAAGAAGTTACCGCCACCGGAATAAATCAAACTACGTCTTCAAAATGCCTTTTGGTGAGGAAATCCCACGAACCAATTATGGACAAGATTCAATTCGTCAAAAATTCACCGGCTACGAGAGAGACGCGGAAACCGACCTCGATTTCGCTCAGGCGAGGATGTATAACAAAAATCACGGACGGTTTACGAGCGTTGACCCTTTGCTGAGTTCTGCACATATAAAAAGACCACAAAGTTGGAATCGCTACGGATATGTGATGAATAATCCGCTTGTTTTGATAGATCCAAGTGGAATGTATGTTTGCGGTGGAACGGAAAAAGAGTGCAAAGGGTTTGAAAGTGCTGTAAGTAAAGCACAAGAAGCATTAAAAAAACTTGATCCAAAATCTGATAGATACAAAGCACTTGAACGAGCCTTAAATACATACGGAAAGGCAGGTGTGGATAATGGATTGAAAGTTACATTTGGAGTAAATAAAAATAATAATCCAGCATCAACTTCTGCACTTATTAAAGATGTAGATCAAGACGGGAATAAGGATACTACGGCTGACAATCCAACTGGTCGAGATATTACGGTTAATTTTGATACATCTAAAAATGACGGTATTGCTGATTATGCGATTGCTTTGGCACATGAAGGTTCACATGCGGCAGATGCAACTGATTTTATTGGTGCATTACCAATCAATATAGGAAGTGAGCAAGCTACTCAGATGTTTGCGAATTCACCGTTAAATTCAACAAAATATGAAACTGAGACTCGTGCCTATGGTGTCTCATCGTCAGTAGCAGAAGGACTTGGAAGCAGTTCTTTGAAAATTGGACCAAAAGGTGGAAATTCTTATGAAATATGGAATTCGGGGTGGAGCAAGGCTGATAAAATAACGAAACAAGCCAATGGAATAGATAAAGTCTTGGCAGAACCCAAAAGCAAGGGCGGACTTTACGAGATAACAAAAACAAATCAGGGAGTAAAGTTATTTTAGAAGCTGGAGGAAATATGAAAATACTATTTACAAGATTGGTATGTCTTTCATTACTGCTTTTATGTTTTGTTGGGGTAAATTACTCGCAAACGGCTGAATTCAAAGTTGTAATTTCAACTGTTGATGGTTCAGACGGAAATGAAAGATTAACAATTGCAGAAATGTCAACAATTGATGAACGCGTAATTTCAAAAAATAAATTCAAGTATGGAGAATTAATTAAACTAAAAGTAGAAATCACGAATTTATCTGATAAAGACGTTGCTGTTCCAAAAGATGGAATTGGGTTTAATAGACCAACATTAATCTATAATAAGAGTGGAAAAACTATTCATTATTATGAAGATATTAGTAAGAGTTTTGAAAAAGGGACAGGTGGAAGTTTAAGTGGTGTATTTTCACTCAAACCGAATGAAACAAAAAGTGAAGTGATTTTACTTAGCGATTTTTACGATAAGCTGAAAGCTGGAAAATACACACTTTCGATTGAACGAAGATTTTGGAAGTCACCAAATGTAACATCAAATACAATTACATTTGAGATAGTTCGGAGTAAAAATCAAAAGCAGTGGTTTAAAAGCGGGAATGCTTATTGATGGTTTGTTCCTCGTTGGAAATTCCGAAAAAGTAACTTTGAATTATCCGAGTTGAAAAGGCGTGGAGCGATTCACGCCTTTTGCTATTTCTAAACAAGATTAGTAACTCAAAAATAGTTAGAAAATGTGTTTTTCGGCTTGACAGGTTTTTCAGACATTCGCCCAGCGTTTAGCTTCGTGTTTGAGAATCATCCCTTCGAGCAAGGCTTTGACAATCTTCTTTTCATCTTCGGGAAAGCGGGAAACAGCTTCAAATTGGAGTTTCAAATCGTCGGACGGTTGGCGTTCGTCTTCGCCGAAAATCAGTTCGTCCGATGAAACTTGCAAGACTTTTGCCAAGTTCTTAATCACATCAAGCGGCGGTTGCGATGCACCGCTTTCATAT
>JANORS010000020.1:0-156300 GCA_031415455.1 Acidobacteriota bacterium
TCAGTGCCAGAAGCGGCTAGAATAACGATTCCGGCACTTCGGGCGAGTTGTGAGATGGCTTTTTCTTCAGACAAACCACGTTCGGCAAAGGCTTGAATCGCTCCACCTGATTGACAAGCATCTAATATCATCAACTGTTTGTTAGCTTTAATCTGCGTTGTCCAATCACGTAAAAGTTCAGATGAAATGCCTTTCGAACTAAGTTCACCACCGTTAGTCATAATTTGCGTTACATCGTGTGGCACGAGGTAAAAAGTCTTATTTGCGTCTGCATCAGTTTCAATCAAGATACCGTGTCCCGCATAAAAAAACACAAAACTATCTTGCGGTTTGGCTTGGTCAGCAATTTGTTTGAAGGCTTTTTCGATTCCTTCTTTGGTAGCTAAATCGTCTGCTAGTAATGTTTTATAGACTTTACCGAAAATTCCTTGTCCTTTTTTCTCAATTGCCAATGACAAAGCTTGAGCATCAGCTCCTGCGTAATTCAGATTATATTTTGTGTTTTTGTAGACGTTAATTCCAACCGCCAAAATGTATAAATCTGACTTTCCGGCTGGAGCTTTTCGTTCGATAGTTAATTCAAACGGCTCGGATTCTGTTTGATCATCGCTGTAAGCAGTCGCACGGAAAACGTTTTTTCCAGATACCAGCGAGACATTGAAAACCACAGAAGTTTCCTTTGGTTGCACAATTCCACGCTGTTTTTCTGAGAGGCGTTTGCCGTTTTGATAAAGCCGCAAATCTTTGATTCCGCCACCTTGATCTGTTGCTTGAACGGTCAGGGCAATTCTCTCAGAAGCAGTAGATTTAACATTTTCTGGCGATGCAATTTTAACTTCCGGCGGTAGTGCAAATCCTTTAGCAACGCTATTTCGCTTAAAATCTGACTTAGAAGAATTGAAAACTTGGCGAATTAAGTTTGGTTTGAAATATCGTTCATAAAATCTTTCAAAATCATAAACCTTTGTCCCGACTCTCCAACTGACACGCCCAAAGACTTTCTCGCTCGATGCCTGATAATAGCCATCTGGCGAATATGCAATCCAATTACCATCGTCAAAACTCCGAATCGTCAGTGCCAATTCTCCTGTTTGAATGTCGTAAACTTTTGCCTCCGGATTGTTTTGCACAACACCAGAAGTTGTTTCTCCGCGAGAAATTATTATTCGTTTGCCGTTGTCAGTGAAACTTATGGCAGACTTTTCTCGAATTTCGGTAATTCTCCCAGTGATTTGTGTCGTTGCTGTATTTCGAATTTCAATTACGCCAGAATCACTTTGCAGAAAAATAAACTTGGCATCAGCACTAAAAAAAAGCAGTTTAATCTTCAAATCTGAAGTGAAACGCTTTATTTCTTTTCCAGTGGTTAGATCAGCAATAGATACTTCTTGGCTGTTTTTCCTAATTGTCGCAAAAATTTTAGCGTCAATATTCAGATCTGCAACATTTCGTGAAGGCGTTCTAAAATCTCCTTCATCTCTATAACTATTAATATTTAACTTAGAAATAAGTTTTCCAGTTTCAACTTCCCAAAGCAACAACTCATAAACGCTGTTAAACTCAATTGCACCAAGAGTTTTACCGTCTTTGCTAAAAGCTAATTTTGTGTGAGAAGCATATTGTTTTTCAGTTCCATCAAACTTTCTAATCAACTCACCGGTTTTTGAATCACGCAAAGAAAACTTTCCGAGCAGTTCGGGTTGTGTGACAAATGTTTTTCCATTTGGTGAAAAAACTACGAATTCGTCAGGAAAATAACCTATTTCTTCGCCACTTTGTGAGTTTACAATCTTGTTTTTTTTGTCTTCATACAAACTTTCGATGAGGAAAGTTTCACGGTTTGGGTTGAAATCAATACTTCCGAAGTCAATTATGCGACTCTTTGGTTTCCAGTCTCTGATAAAACGGTTGGTATTTGTTTTGAAAAACGTTGGAGGATTTTTCGGCTTTCCGCTGTTCAGCAAAAGATTTTCACCATTGCGAGAAATGCTTATTTCATAAATACTATCGCTATTCTGGGCAAATTCTTTAACTACTTTTTCAGTTTCAATACTCCAAACTTTTATGCCGTCACTTTCATTGCCTGAAATAAACTTAGTTCCATCAGGAGTTACAGCTCCGCGGGCGTTAGGATTTTCAGGTTCAATAAATTGTTTTATTACACCTTTTGTTTCATCAAAGTAGACTTTTGAACTACTTCTTTTTGACACGTCCCACATTTTGAAATCTTCAAAAGCGGAGTTGGCAATCAAGGCTTTTCCATCGGCAGTAAAAACAGCTAAATCACTATTATTTGTAGTAATTTCAATTAGTTCTTTTCCAGTTTGAGCATCTCGAATACCAATCGTATCATTATCAACAACAGCAATTGTTTTACCGTCAGGGCTAGCTGAGATAATTCTCGATTGATTCTCAAAACTAAACAATTTTTGTCCACTTTTTACATCCCAAGCGTAAACATTTTCGCGGTCTTTATTGTAAAGAATTTTTCCATCAGGACTAAAAACAGGATCGCTGTTTCCTTGTATATTTTTAATGATTACTTCTTTTCCAATATCCCAAATATTTACAGAATCGCCACTCGCGTCAGTCGCTGCAAAGAGTTTTCCGTCCGGGCTGAAAGCAACGCCTTTTTTGCTCCCAACTTTGAGAACAACCTTAACTTCACCGCTTACTAAATCCCAGATTTTTGCTTCATTATCACCTGAGCAACTCGCTAAACTCTTATTATCAGGGCTAAAACTAATGTCGGTAACATTGGTTTTGTGTCCTTCGAGAATTCGAATTACCTTGCTGGTAACAACGTCCCACAAATAAATGTCATCATCATTTGAACCTGCCGAAGCGAGTAATTTACCGTTTGGACTAATTTTTAGAACTGATATTCCTCTCTGTCCAGTTTGAACGATTGCTTCAGGCTTTAATTTTTGAGCCGAAACTAATAAAACTAAATTTAAAATTAACAAGGAAACAACTAAAAACTTCAAAGTAAATTTAAGATTCATAAATAAAATAATAACCATATTCATCGGTAGTTGGTAATCTATATAATCGTTTTATTTTTATAAGATTTCATATGTTTCTGCCAACAACTTTTGATAAAATCCTGTCGCTGTTAATAAACGCGACAAACGATTGAAAAAAATGTCAAATTAAATCAAATTGAATGAAAAAAAAATACAAAAACATTATATTTAATATTTGTGACACGATTTTTATCAGAATGTCGCGTTGATAAATAGAAATCAACTCAAAATGTGTCCATATTTTATTGATTAACTTGAATAAAATTAAAGTTTTAGCTAATAAAAAGTGCTGCTGCACGATAATATATGGGAAATGATTTCCGAAAAGAAGTTAATGAAATAGTTGCCACAGCAATCGATCAATTGCCTGAATTGCGAAAGACATATCTTGACGCAATATGTCGTGATAAACCTGAAGTGCGTCAGGAAGTTGAAGAATTACTTGCTGCCGATAATAACCAGAGTATTTTAGAATCTGAGTCAGTTTTTTCTCTTGCTGTACTTCCGACCAACAAAAATCTTGATGTAACCGAAGTTCATCTTGCCAGTTTTAGCACTTCTTTAATTGGAACAATTCTCGAAAATCGCTATTTAATTACAGAAAAAATAGGTGAAGGCGGAATGGGTTTTGTTTTCAAAGCTGAAGACAAAAAATTGACCAATAGAGCTGTTGTGGTTAAATTTCTCAAGCCGGAAATGATTGATCAAGAATATTTACTGACAAAATTTCGCCATGAAATGGAATCTTTAGCTCGAGTCAAAGGCGAAGGTGTCATTGATATTTACGATGTTGGTTCACTTAATGAGATTCCATATATTGTTACTGAATATTTTGACGGCGTAAGTCTTGATAAAATAATAAAGCCTGAAGGACTACCTTTTCGTGAGGTTGCCGAAATTATATTAAAAATTGGTCGTGCATTAACTGAAGTTCATCAAACCGGAATTATTCATCGTGATCTTAAACCTTCGAACATTATGATTAAATATAGTTCTAATGAAATTATTATCAAAATAATTGATTTCGGAGTTGCACGAGTTGAAGATTCGGTTATTTCTCCGCTGACAACGCAATTTGGTCGAGTTTTAGGAACAGTTTATTACGTTTCGCCTGAGCAATTTCTTGGCACTGATAATCTTACTTCGACAACAGATATTTATTCGCTTGGAATTATTTCGTATGAAATGCTGACAGGAAAACGTCCTTATGAGCCGACAAGCATAATGCAGTTAACAGAAATGCATCGCAAAGGTGTTGCTGTAAATCCGAAAATTTTGCGTCCAGAAATTTCTGATGAAACACAAAATAAATTACTCAAGGCTTTGTCTTACGAACCTCAGACGCGTTATCAAAGTGCCGCAGATTTTGGCAATCAACTGTCAGAATCTTTATTGCTAACTGAAAACTCAAACGGAGCAATAACTGTCAATGACGATTTAAAAGCATGGAAAGTAAATGTGAATTCAGGTAAAAATGATTCAAAAAATATTAAGACATCACGTTCAGTGTTTAGATCTAAATTATTTTGGACATTAGGTTTATCGGGTTTATTGTTGCTCTCGGTTTTAGGCTTTAGCTCATTATTTTTCTTGACAAAATTTTATAAAAAAACTCAGGTAATTACACCAACTCAAGTAAACAGCAATTCCAATAATTCGGTGCTAGCCACGAATCTACGAGAGTTCAAATATTCACTTTTGGTGCAACCGACTGAAAAAAATCGCGAGCCGTTTGTTGCTTCTCCGATGCAAACTTTTTTGAATGGTTGGAGATTTCGGATGCAGTTTAGTAGTTCAAAAACTGGTTATTTATATTTGATAAACGAAAATTTGGACAAAGAGGGAAGTCCTTCGCTGACGATTTTATTTCCTGATTCACGGCTGAATGATGGAAAAGCTCAAATATTAGCAAATCAACCATTCATCACAAATCAGTATGAATTTGCAAATAAACCCGGAGTTGAAAAATTTTGGATTATTTGGTCAGCTGAAGCTGTTTCCGAACTAGAAGCTGTGAAAAATTTGGTAAATCCGCGAGATTTAGGAATGATTCGTGACAAGACTAAATTAACGGCTGTTCAAGACTTTCTTCGGTTACATAAAGACAAAAAAATTATGGTTAAAGAGAGCGATGACAAAAAAAATATCACGATAGAAAGCGACAACAACATCATTGTAACTTCATCAGAGTTAAGGCATAACTAATGTGAATTACTCGTAACGCAAAATTAGAGTGAAAAGCATTCCATCTTCGGAAGGCGATTTAACTGCATAAAGTGTTTGTGGTTCGGGTTCATATGATTTTAACGAACGACCTTTACTTTCTTCGCCCACTCGCAAAATCTCGTTTCCTGATTCATATTCAGCTTGTGTGTATTCGCGGTTTTCTTTTGAATCAATTTCCCATATTTCAGTTCGTCCAGTCCATTTCTTTTCCCAAAGCTCAAGACGAGTTTTTGCTAGTTCTGTATTGTCTGTCGGAACTTCAAAGTCAGTAATTGGAGATTTGGTAACAACAAAAACTAATGCTTCGGCAACTACTTTTTTTTCGCTTTTGCTTTCAGTAAAGAGAAAATAATTAGGTTTATCGTTGATTGAAGGTAACTCAATTGGGTTGCCAACCGAAAGAAAATTAATTCCTCCGCGAGTTCGTTTTGTCGGAAAAACGACCATCGGTGTGCCGTAACTTCCATCTTCATAAATCTCGCAATTGGCAACATAAAGATAGCCGGAAGTCGGTGACTCAACACTCAATCTAATTTTATCACCAACGCGAAAAACAGTATTCTGGTTAACACGCACAACCACAGAATCATCAATTGGATGAGTAATCGAGCGTGTATCAGTTGTTTGACCGCCGGGAATAACATTGTCCAATTTGCGTTTATCAAATTTCCAAAGCGTAATCCCAAGTTTTTTTGCTTTTGCAAATTCGTCTTTCGTAAATCGCACGTTGGTTAGCAAATTATTTTTTGGATTTGCTGGATTTTCAGGCTTGGTATTCTTTAGTTTGCCGTCTTGAACATTTTTCTCAGAAGTTATCTTCTTAGTCCGAACCCGATTTGCAGTTTGCTTTAATCCGCCACTTACGAAAATATTCATTCGAACTCGTGGTTTGACGTTTTTTTTCTTGATATCTTTTTTTGTTTTTGCCCGTGCAGTTTCAAAAACCGGAATAATATCCCGTGTTTGACCATCATCAGAATCTACTTCCTGTCCATTTGCCACATTAGCAAATAAAAAACAAATCATACCCGAAATCAACACACCGATTATTTTTTGCTTCATTATAAAACCTCTATCATTGAACGAATCTAACTAAAAATTATCTAACTTCACCGACTATTCTGAACCTAATAGTAAATGTGCGTTTACCATCGACCACACCATCTATCGAGGCTGAACGACACTCGAAAGCTCGGTTTTAGAAGTTTCCGCCGCTAATTACATGTTCAGTTGGACTCGTTCCGGTTGTTCTTGCTGATCCATTAAGCGGTGAATTATGATAGTTTGGATTCCAAACATCTTCACAAAGTTCGTCTACAATTCCATGCATTTGGTAAAGCCCAAAAGCATTCGGATAAAATTTAGCAACTGACCTATCAGGAAAATTGAAAATACTTCCAGAATAGCAAAAGTTAACTAATGTTAAATCAATTGTTTTACCGAAGACATGATCCGATGTGCTTCCCGTACTAGCAGCATATTCCCATTCAGCTTCACTCTGGAGGCGATATTTCTTCCCGGTTTTTTGTGATATTTTCAGACAATATTCTTTGGCTTCAGCCCAAGTTACACCGAAAATCAGACGTTTATCATTTTTCATACCGGCGATTCCTGTGTTTTCAACGTAATTCAAATCGCCCATAATTGCTCGCCATTGAGCCAAAGTTACTTCATATTTGCTCATAAAGAAAGGTTTATTTGTAACTTTTCGAGCAGGTCTTTCCTTCGCAAATATATCAAAAGACAATTGACGGTTCATTTCTTCAGAACCATTTTTCCGGGCTTTACGTGCTTCTTCGGTATTTGAACCCTTTGAAAAAGTGCCACCTAAAATCTCGATCATATCTAGATCAACATCTTTATCTAACTTTTCGACAAAATAATTAACCACTTTTTTTTCTGCATTTCGAGGCTTGAGCCTTTTTCATTCAAATAAGGCGTTTCAAAAGAATAAGTTAATAGTTTTCCTTTATATTTTGGTTTTTCGCCCAAAAATGTATTGACTTGCACCTTCAACCCATCTTCTGTTTTGGCGGATTTCCGAGTTTTATAGCCTCTGTAATCAGTATATAAAATGCCCATAAAAAAACTCCTTTAATTATCTTATAATTTCTCTAATAACCTTAAAAAATGATTGTAATACTTTTTAGACGGTCACAATATCTCCTTAGTAATTGCAGCAATTTCCCATAATACATTTTCAAAAAAATGAATTATTTAATTGCTTATTTAACAACGCGACAAGTGTGAGTAAAAAATGTCATATGCACTCAATAAATACTTTGGAATTTTCAAAAAAGTGTGAAAAACTAATTAAAGTAAGGAATTTATCTTCCATATATGGAAAACATTACAGAACTTTTGCAAAAGTGGGAAAGCGGAAATAATAAAGCTTCTGAAGAACTTTTTTCACTCGTTTATCAAGATTTACAACGAATTGCACGTCGCAGATTACGTGGCGAATCGCCGTATTTGTCGCTGCAAACTACTGATTTAATTAACGAATCCTACTTCCGGTTAGCAGCTCAAAAGAATGTCCATTGGGCAAATCGTGCACATTTTTACGGAATTGCGGCAGAAAGTATGCGTCGGGTTTTGATTGACCACATCAAAACCAAACTTCGAGATAAACGTGGTGGGAAACTTCAAAAAGTCTCATTAGATGATATTTCTTCTGCTGAAAGTGTTTTTATAGAAAAACCAGAAGAATTAATTGCTTTGAGTGAAGCGATAGATATTTTGATGGAAGTCGACAAATTTCAGGCTGAAGTTGTTAAACAGAAGTTTTTCGGAGGCTTTAAGATCGAGGAAATTGCCGAAAACTTAGAGGTTTCTGTGGCGACTGTTAATCGTGCGTTAAATGTTGCCAAACTTTGGCTAAACAGGGAAATCTCACGTTTAATGTCAAATAATTTTTAACTCAACTAATTTCCACTATCAAAAGTTATTTTGCAGTCTAGACTTTATGGTTCACTTTAGCTCAGACTTTGACGTTAGGCTTTTATTTTCTTACATTGTTTAAGAACATTAAATTTACGATATGAAAGATATTGATTTACAAAACGCGAAACTTGCCTACACAATAATTGACTCACTTTTATCGCATAACGAAGCAGTTAGCGATTTGTTGGCGACAATGGCACACGTGCTAGATGAAGATGTTGCTAAAGCACTAACAAATACTAGCGAATGGGAAAAGTATATAGAAAGCAAACGTGGCTTGGATAACACAAAACTGCAGATTGAGAAATTTACAGATGAGCTTTCAAAAATGGAAGATGAACAATGATTGATTTAATAATCATCGGTGCCGGTCCGGCTGGAATTACTGCTGCTTACGAAGCCAAAAAAGCTAATCTTTGTTATCTGGTTATAGAGAAAGGGCTTATCGGGAATACTATTTACAATTATCCGATTGGTTTGACTGTTTTTTCAACACCTAAAGAACTTGAAATTGTTGATAATTCTCTGAAAAGCGTTCGTCCAAAGCCGACTAGAGAAGAACTTCTGTCATATTACACGAGGTTTACTCTCGAAAATAATCTCAATATTCAAACCGAAGAAACTGTAATTAATGTCAAGAAATTAAACGAAGGTTTTAGCGTTAAAACATCAAAAAGTGAATATATATCGCTGACAGTTTTGTTTGCATTTGGGGCGATGGATTATCCGCGTCAAATAAATGTTAAAGGCGAAAATCTACCAAAAGTTCATCATATATTTCGCGAAACATATCCTTGGGTGAAGAAAAATGCGTTGATAATTGGTGGTGGAAATTCGGCTGGTGAAGCTGCACTTTTTCTTGCTGAAGAGGGTGCAAACACAACACTTGCAACATTTAGAAAAGATTGGGAAGAAACTGATCCAAAGCAAGGTTGTATTAAACATTGGGTTAAAGAGCCGCTCGAGCAACAACTTGAGAAGAATTGTTTGAATGTTTTCTTCCTCAAAAGCGTAATTGAAATTCGCGAAAATGATATAATTTTGGAGAACGAAAACGGCGAAACTGTTACGCTTGAAAATGATGTAGTCTTTATTCTCATTGGTTCAGATGCAGATTTTTCGATGCTAAAAAATCTTGGTGTCGAAACCTGTGATTCTAAATATGGCGAAGTTCCAGTTTATGATGAGCAGACTTTTGAGACTAACGTCAAAGGTATTTATGTCGCGGGACATTTTACAGAAACCAGACATATCGCTGGTGCAATCGAAGTTCCTAAAAAAATTATTCCGTTAATTGCTCAAAAATTACATTTGAAAAATGGAAACAAAAGTTAATCAAAAAACTAGAAACTACAAACCAATTATTTGGACACTTGCAGTTGCCATAAACGCACTGGTTGCAATTGCTTTTTTTCTGCCAGACATCCAATATCTCAAGCAATATGACTTTTCTTTTCTACCAAAGTTTAACGCTTTTCTTAATAGTCTGACATTTATTTCGCTTGTAATTGCACTGATTGCGATTCTTAAAAAGAACATTAAAGTTCATCGAACGTTTATATTCTTGGCATTTTTTTGGACTAGTATTTTTCTCATTTCATATTTGCTCTATCATTTTTCAACGCCTTCGACCAAGTTTGGTGGTGAAGGTTTAATCAAATATATTTACTTTTTTATTCTCATATCTCATATTCTTTTGGCGATTATCATAGTTCCGCTGGCACTTATTTCCATCGGACGCGGCTTGAATATGGAAGTCGTCAGCCATCGAAAAATCGCTCGTTGGACAATGCCGCTTTGGTTATATGTCAGTGCTACCGGTGTGATTATTTATTTGATGATTTCGCCTTATTACCGATAATGTTAGTGTAAACGATAATGAAAAGACGAAAACTTCATCAGACAACTTTTATACTTGCGGGGCTTTATAATATTGTGTGGGGAATATGGGTTAGTATTGACCCAAATTGGTTGTTTCGATATGCAAAGATGGAATTGCCAAATTATCCGGAAATTTTTGTTTGTGTTGGGATGATTGTTGGTCTTTATGGAGTTGTTTATTTTGAAATTGCACGCCGTCCGGAAAAAGGTTTTATTTTGGCATTGGTTGGATTTGTCGGGAAAATACTCGGACCAATCGGCATTATTTATTACATCAACATAGGAAAATGGACACCTGAATCAATTATAATGAATGTTACTAATGATTTTATTTGGCTAATTCCTTTTGCGATTTACCTTTGGGATTCTCGCGAAGAATTTCTGCACGATCTTTTCAGCAATCGATAAAAATGAATAAACCTGAAGAAATAAACAAAATTCTAGAAGATTGTAAGGTGATTGCCGTCGTCGGATTATCATCAAACTCGATGCGTCCGTCATTTGGAGTTGCTCAATATATGCAGCGGCAAGGTTATACAATTGTTCCGGTAAACCCAAATGAAAGCGAAGTTTTAGGCGAGAAATCTTTTGCGAGTTTGGCAGATGTAACTGAAAAGATTGATTTAGTTGATATTTTCAGACGTTCTGAAGATGCCGGAAAAATTGTCGATGAAGCAATTTTGATTGGTGCCAAAGCAGTTTGGCTACAAGAAGGTGTGATTGACAAAGAAGCTGCAAAACGTGCGGAAGTTGCCGGATTAATTGTAGTTATGGATCGTTGTTGGCTCAAAGATAGATACAAATATGCCAAATAATATCAGAGCAATTGCAATTTCCATCAGCGATACGCGTAATGATTCGAACGATGTCTCGGGTGACATTTTAGTCGAATGTTTAAAAGAGCTTGGAGCCAAAGTTATTGATAAACTAATAATCTCAGATGATTTTGACAATTTAGTTTCAACTTTAAAAAAACATTCAGAAACTGCAAATCTAATTATTACAACTGGCGGAACTGGCTTTGCACCTCGCGACAACACGCCTGAAGCAACTCTCAAAGTAATAGAAAAAGAAGCTCGCGGATTGTCAGAATCTATGCGGGTTGAGTCTGCAAAAAAAACACCGCGAGCAATGTTGTCTCGCGGTGTTTGTGGAATTCGTGGCAATTGTTTAATTATAAATCTTCCGGGTTCGCCAAAAGGTGTCAGAGAATGTTTTGAAGTTATCAAAGCAATTTTGCCACACGCCGTTGACCAAGTTTCAGGATTTACCGAACATTAAATTATTCTCCGCAAAGAAACGGAACACTTCTCGATTTGGTTGAAACTGTTTTCTGACCACTAATTTTTGCAGTAATTTTTATGTCACTACACATTGCGGGATTTAACCAAATTGGCACATAAAACTTGCCGCCATCGCCAATTAAACCAATTTGTTCAACTGTTTTTGATTTAACTTTTTTGCCTTCCAACACGGTGACTTCAATCTTCCGTCCAACTTCAAACGATCCGGCTTCGCCATTAATTTCAACGGTCAAGAAAAGTGAAATTGCAAGATCATTAAAAAAAGAACGATCACTTTTGGTGGTATATTCTTCTTCAAATTTACCGCTTTCCGAGTTATAAGGAACGATTTTTACGCTCGAAATTGTATAGTCGGGAGCTTTTTTTCCTTGTGCAAATGTAATTGAAAAACTCGAAAGAATCAGTATTGAGACAACGAGTAAAATTCGGGGAACTGTTTTCATTAGTATTATCCTTTATTTATTTAGCGATGACTGAATAAAAATCGTCACGTCATCTTTTAATTTTTTGAGCGAAGCCTTTTCAATATACATCATATGTCCTGCTTCGTAGTAATAAGTTGAAATATTACGCCTCAAAGTTGTATCTAAATTCATATTTGCAAAAGTGTAATCAGTCGCAAAATATGGAGTTGCCATATCATAATAACCAGAAGCGACAAAAATTTTCATATAAGGATTTTTTTGCATCGCTGATTGCAAAGGAACAGCCGTATTTGCGTAACCATTATTCACATTCCAATTCCAAGGTGCAAGAACTCCACCACCGAGAATAAAATATTCTGTGTCGCTTTTGTAACCTAGTTCATTGCGAACATAATTGTTAAAAGCTGCGGTATATGGCGGACGAATTGCGTTCATTGATGGATCGGTTTCAGCATTTACTCCGGCGACAAGTTTATCAATTCCGGTAAATCTGCTGTCGAGTCTTCCGGTTGTGCGACTTTGATCACGAAGCAATTCTTTATTAAATCTTGAAAGATCGACACGCAAATTATTTTCAATAGCATACTGTTTAGATAAACCCGTAAACATACTAAATTTATCAACAACTGATTGCTTTTCGCCTGCAGTCATTCGATCACCTTTCATTAAAGCCGCAGAATATTCATTAGTTGCAAAATCCTCTGCCAGTTTCAAAACTTCCTTCAAAGGTTTCGATTGGAAATTTGCTGCTAAACGTTTGTGATACCAAGCAGTTGCGGTGTAAGAAGGTAGCATCAATGGATAAGTTAGATCGTTTCCGTCAGCAAAACGAATTGTCTGAAAATTTAGAACACTCGAAACCAGACAGATTCCATTGAGTGCAATTCCGCGTTCGAAAAGATGATTAGATAACGCAGCTGCACGAGTTGTTCCATAACTTTCCCCAACAAGATAAAGCGGCGAACTCCAACGTTCATAACGTCCGAGATACATTCTGATAGTTTCACCTACCGATTCAACATCGCCGTTTACACTCCAAAATTTTGCACCAAACTCAGGCTTTGTCGCACGACTATATCCAGTTCCAACAGGATCAATAAATACTAAATCAGTTTCCGTCAACCAAGTTTGGTCATTTTCAACTAATTCATACGGTGGCGGCGGCATCAATCCATCATCGAGCATTTTTACTCGTTTCGGACCCAAAGCACCAAGATGTAGCCAAACGGAAGCCGAACCCGGACCGCCATTAAACGAAAACATCAACGGACGTTTTGCCGCGGGATTATCGAGTGTGTAAGCCATGAAAAAAATCTTAGCTTCAATTTCGTTTGTTTGAGCGTTACGAATCGGCATAAATCCGGTTGTGGTTGTGTAACTCAATGATTTACCTTTGACGGTGACCGAATGTTTTTGAATTATTGGAGTGTCTTCTTTTGCTTCCATCGCACCTTTAGGCATTTCTAAAGGTTTGGGTAAAATTGTTGGAATCTGAAAAAGAAAAAACAGCGTCAGAAAAAGTGTTGTCAACATATATTCCTCAAAATTTTAATTAAATTTGGTTGTTAATTTTTAATGCGAGTAAATATTAACACGGAATCAAACGAATTTTTAGCCAAACAAAAAAGTATCTGATAAATGTCTTTATTTTTTTTGATTAGCTTAGTTATCGGGCTTTCTTTTAAATGTTATTTGAATAAATCTAAAATTATTGAAATCTACCCAGCAAACTTTATTAAATCGGGAGAGTCAAAAATAGAGTGGTTTTTGGTCAACGCCGCCTTGGTAAATCAGGTCTTGCACAAGTCTTCCGACCGGATTATCCGCCAAAGCCGTAACTATTGCGGCGTTCAAACCGAAACAACGTTTCAAACCGCGAGCAACATTATATTCGCCGCCACCTTCCCAAACTTCGAAACTTCGGGTTGTGTGAATTCTTTTATCGGCTGGATCAAGACGAAGCATTACTTCACCAAGACTTAAAATGTCCCATTTACAATTATCTTTTGATTTAATTTTTAATGCCATATTTTTAATTATTTAAAGTATTTTATTTATATTTCGTCAAAAATTACGGGTTCCAATTTAGTAGGAAGTAAATGCAAAATTGCCATTGCTATTAAATAAGCACATACCGCACAAAAATTATTATTAAAAAAAATCAGCAGATAAATTTGCATTGTTTTCGAGCAAACCTTGTACGGTTTCTAAAACAAAATTTCCATTAATTTTATTTGCTTCCCAGTCAAAAATAATCGACTCAAAAATAAATACAGAAAAATAGGATGAACGTCTATAAATTTGCGTTCATCCTATTTATTTACCGAACAACTTCACTAACAATTTTTCCGTTGATAATCGTCCCAATGCAATGACTTGAATATTCAAATGGATCACCATCGTAGAGAGCAATATCGCCATCTTTCCCAACTTCAATTGAACCAGTCGTTTTATCAATTCCTAGAATTTTTGCAGCATCGATTGTTATTGTTGCGAGAGCATCGCGAAAGGAAAGTCCATTTGCCGCCGCAATCGCAGCTTCAAATAAAACAACGCGGGTTTTTGGTACATAACCTTCGTATCCGCTCTGAATAGCAATAAGAATTCCAGCGGCTTTTAATTTTGAAGCGTTTTCAAGCGACAAACTTTCGGTTTCACCACCAGCACGCTGCATTGTTGCGTGAACAATAACTGAAATTCCGGCAGCTTTTATTTGAGGAATAACTAGATGTGCTTCACTTGCACCATCTAAAACGATACGAATATTGAATTCTTTTGCGATTCGCAAAGCGGAAATGATGTCTTGCGATTTGTTGGCTGTAATGAGCAGTTGCATTTCACGCTTAACAACTTTTTGCATTACTTCCATCTTCAAATCTCTTGGTTCGCCCTTGTAATTGCTTGCTTTAATTAGCATATCTCGCAACATTGAAACCTGTTTCGCACGAGTTCCTGGAGATTTTCCGGCACTTCCCAAAGCACTTTCGCCCAAAGTTACAGCAACCATTGACGAAGGATTAATCGTGACATCATCAACGGTTTTTCCGAATGTTTTGGCAATCATCATTTGTCCGGAAATTAACGCTGACGGTTGATGACCAGTTTGAATTGTTGTAATCCCAAACCCGCGTAGCCATTCAATCAAGCGTTCTTCTGGATTATACGAGTCAATTGCACGAAGCTCGGGTTGCATAACAGACGAACTTTCAAGTGCCATTTGATCGTGTGTTTGACCCAAATATCCGTTTAAACCAACAACGGTTCTCGCGTCAATCAATCCTGGTGTGACAACTTTTGCTGAAACAATTTTATAGTTTGCCGGAATTGAAATGCTATCAGCTTTTCCGACTGATTCAATCTTGCCGTTTGCTCCAATCAAAACGATACCGCTTTTGATTGCTTCGCCGCTCAATGTGTAAATTGTTTCACCTTTGACCGCAATTTGTGCATTAATGCTGAAAATCAACAGTGAGAAAACCATTAGGAAAACGAAATATTTTGATAAATTTATTTTTTTCATTTATTCTTGACCTCCAAAATCGTCAAAGCAATCAACATGAATATGTTTGTCATTTGTCGCACCGTAACCGCCGGTTGCAATTAATAAATCAGCAATATTTGAACGATCAAAAACATTCTTTCCTTCAACGAAAGTTTGCAAAACATGTGTGTAAACGCTAAATGGATCACCTGAAAGAACAATAAAATCTGCATCTTTTCCAGATTCGAGCGAACCTACTTTTTTACCTAAATCAAGCATAATTGCATTTGCCATCGTTAAACCATACAAGGCTTTTTCGCGTGACATTCCGGCACGAACACCGAGTGCGGCAGAACGTAATAAAAGTCTCGAATCAGTAATATAATCATCTGAGTGAAAACCGACAAGAACTCCCGCTTTTTCCAGAATTGCAGCATTTTCGAATCTCAAATCAATAGCTTCGAGCTTTCCTCCGGGCGAATCGATCATAATTATTGATGCCGGAATTTTTGCTTTTGCAATTTCGTCCGCAACTTTCCAACCTTCGGTAACATGTTGCAAAACAACGCGAAATCCGAACTCTTTTTGAAGTCTAATGACGCTCATAATGTCATCGTGTCGGTGACTATGAAACTGGACAATTCGTTTGCCTTCAAGAACTTCCACCAAACCTTCCATCGCTAAATCGCGATTCGGCATCTTCGTCACATCCCCAGCCGCTTTTGCAATTTTTGCACGATATTCTTGTGCTTTAATGAGCTGTTCACGAACGAGAGAAACAGATTTTGCACGAGTTCCGGGGAAATTTCCGCCACCAGACCGAATAGGATTTGTTCCATTTGCGAACTTCATTCCGCCAGCGATTTTTCCATCAGCTGTTGTAATCAACAAATCGTCAACAATTCTTCCGTCACGAAGTTTGACGTATAGAGTTTGTCCGCTATTCAAATGTCCAGAACCTGGCATAACATTAACGGTCGTAAGTCCTCCAGATTGAGCACGTTGAATGCTTGAAGATCGCGCATTAAATGAATCAAGAAGTCGAACTTCGGGTTGAATCGGCGACGATCCATCCGCTCCTGAACCTTCGCCGATATGACTGTGTGAATCAACAAGTCCGGGCATAATTACTTTACCCGAAACATCAATTGTAATGACATCTGCGGTAAGTTTGAAGGTTCTAGCATCGCCAACTGCAACGATTTTTCCGTTTTGGATAATTAAAATTCCATTTTCGATTGGCTGTCCAATAATTGGAATTATTTTTGCACCAACGTAAGCAGTTGGTTTATCTTGAGCTGAAATACCGGTGAACATTGAGCCGAAAATCAACAGAAATGAGATTAAAAATTTCATATTTCTCCTTGGGGTAATTTAAAAAAAATAGCTTTCGTATGTGATTTTATTGTAAAAAGATTATTACGCAAGTTTGCGAGAATTGTTTTGTGAAAAATCAGAATTAATTGCATTCAGTAACGCTTTCGCTTTTGTCAAAGATTCTTCATATTCAAGTTCGGGAATGCTATCGATCACAATTCCGCCGCCAACGTTAAATACTGCTTTATAATCGCGAACAACCATTGTCCGAATCGCGACGCTTAAATCTATGTCACCATTGAAGTTAGAGTATCCAATTGCTCCCATCGAAAGACCTCGCGGGACTGTTTCAAGTTCATCAATAATTTGCATTGTACGAATTTTTGGGCAACCAGTAATTGATCCACAAGGATATAAAGCTCTGACAATTTCACTAATTTTTATGTTTCCACGAAGATTGCCCGAAAGTGTCGAAACAAGATGAAACAAACTCGGATGAACTTCTAAATTACAAAGTTTATCTACATTAACGCTCCCAAATTCGCAAATTTTACCAAGATCGTTTCTCATTAAATCAACTATCATCACATTTTCAGCATAGTCTTTTTCACTCTTCAGTAATTCATTGCTGAGAATTTCGTCTTGTACTTTATCTGTTCCACGCGGACGAGTTCCTTTGATTGGCGACACGGAAATTCGACCATTTTTTACTTCAAAAAAACGTTCAGGTGAAGTTGAAATCACAATGTCGTTTTTGCGTCTGAGGAAAGCTGAAAAAGGCGTTGGATTATTTTTTCGCAGGTTTTTATAAATCAATTCCGGTGTCAACGTTTTTGGTAAATCAGCCGATAATTGTTGAGTTAAATTAACTTGATAAGTATATCCGTTTCGAATAAGTTCTTGAATTTCGTGAACTTTTTCGATGTAAATTTCACGTGTAAAATTTGAACTTACTTGTGATATTTCGTCAGAATTATTTGTAACTATCTGCGTTTCAGAGAGAATTCTTTCAATTTCATCAAAGTTCTTTTCGTTTCCCTCAAGTCTTGTTTCTAAAGTATCGTAATCGTGAATAATCAAAGTTTCAAAACTAGCAATAAATAAATCAGGTTCAAATGAGTTGATTAAACTAGTCGGAATATTTTCGAGTTTGAGTCCAAAGTCATAAGAAAGTGTGAAAATTGACGCAAGGCTTTTGTCTGAAATAGTTTGGTCAAGAACGTCCAGAACATTATTGGGATTAGTATCTGATATTTCGAGAACGCTCACAGGATTTATTCCACAGATTAACAAATGCGAACCAAGATGGCTTATTCCGCAACTATCAAGAAAACAAACTTGATGTTTTTTTGATACATTTAGCAAAATGTCAACTAGATCTTCGCTGCTAATTTGAATAGTTCGCACACTAAAGTTTACATAAGAGTTAAAAGTATTGACAATGTGTCGGAAGCGAAATAAGCTATGACGAAAAGCTTCTTAAAATCTAGTCAAAATCATCTTTAGATGACAAAAATCGTATGTTAAAAAAACTTTTGGGTTCATTATTTATTTTAAGTGCAGTTTGTGCATTTTCAGCCACAAATTTTGCTGCAACTTATTTCACTGGAAATTTGAGTTCGGCTCAAGAAGTTCCGCCAAACGCTTCAACAGCTACTGGTTTCGGTAGAGTCACGCTGAATGATACTGAAACTCAGTTAACCGCTTCTGTTTATTACTCTGGTTTGTCTAGTAATGTCACGGTTGGACATATTCATACTGGTGCTACTGGTTCTAACGGACCTGTTACTTTCAACTTGGCTCCGGCAACTGGTGTTACATCTGGCTCTGTTGTAAATGCTACGTTCTCAGTCACGGCTGGACAAGTTGATGATTTAAAAGCAGGTAGGATGTATTTCAACATTCATACGACGGGCAATGCTGGTGGCGAAATTCGAGGTCAGATTGCTGTTGATTCTCCGTATATTTCTTATATGAGCCGCAATCAGGAAAATCCTGCTACAACCGCTCCGACCGCCGCAGGAAATGGTGTAATTAGTTTGAACGCAGCTGGAACACAAGCCTTGGTGACTATGAACTGGTCTGGTTTGACTGGAAACGCGACTGTCGGTCACGTACACAGTGGTCGTAGTGGTACAAACGGTCCGGTTGTTTGTAATTTATCGCCTGCGACTGTAACCGCAGGTTCAGTTGTTGATTTTTTATGCACATTTTCGCCAGCTCAAGTTACTGCTTTGAAAACTGCTCAGCTTTACTTGAATTTACACACTTCGGCAAATCCAGGTGGTGAAATACGTGGACAAATCCAGCGAAGGAATTCGACAGTGTGCGATTACGATGGTGATTCGAAAACCGATGTCGGAGTTACACGTTCAAATGTCGCGGCTGGAACTACCGAGTGGTATATCAATAATAGTTCAAATAATTCGTTAACAGGATTGTCGTTTGGGCTAAATACAGACAATGTCAGACCGAGAATTGTTTGCGGTGATTATGATGGCGACGGGAAAGACGATATCACGATTTGGCGAACTGGGGCACAAGCGTTTTTCTACACGTTGCGAAGTAGTAATAACGTATTTCAGTTTGATGCTTTCGGAACAACTAATGATAATCCATCGGTAGTAGATGATTATGATGGCGATGGAAAAACCGATTATGCTGTTTACCGACCTTCAACTGGTTTTTGGTTTTATCGTGGTACTTCTAATAATGCCGCTCAGAACATCACATTTATACCACCTATCCAAGCGACACCTTTCAGTTCATTTCCAAACCCGGGAGATTATGACGGCGATGGACGTGCAGATTTTCTCGTTCAGGCTAATGCAAATTGGCTTCTTCAAACCGCAACTGGTATAAATTCCGGAGTGTCGTTTGGAACTGGCTCTTTCTTTGGGAATCCGGGAGATTTCGATGGCGACGGAAAAACTGACCTTGCTGGATCAGTAACAGAAGGTTCAGTTAAAGCCTGGTATTTTAACAGTAGCCTTGCAGGATTTTCTGTTCCACAAAATCGCTATCTCACGCGACGTGAATTTGGTGACACTGTTTCACGAAGAGCACAGGGAGATTATGATGGGGATGGTAAAACTGACGTTGCTGTTTATTCAACTAATACAGCCATCAGCCCTGCACCAGCACTTTGGTATCTCTCGTCTAGCACAGGAAACCCCGTTTCAATTCAATGGGGATTAGCGACAGATAACTTTATAGCTAATTACAACAATCGTTAATTTCTGAATTAATATTGTTTTGTTCGAAGAAGACCGAGATCACTTGGTCTTCTTTTTTTATTTAAATTGACGTAAGATATACAGAAATAAATATGCAAGTAAATATTACTAAAAATGAACTTATTCGCGGTTTAGGGCTTATGGCAGCAATTGCCGTTATCATCGGAAACGTTATAGGAACTGGTGTTTTTCTCAAAGCTCGCGTGATGACGTGTAACGTCGGAAGTCCAACTTGGGTGATTGTTATCTGGATTGCCGCGGGTTTATTGTCATTAGCTGGTGCATTAACATATGCCGAGCTTTCTGCAATGAAGCCGCAAGCTGGTGGTGAATACAATTTTCTACGTGATGCTTACGGCAGAATTTGGAGTTTTTTGTTTGGTTGGATGCAGATATTTGTCGCTAAAACTGGTTCGCAAGCAGCGGTTGCTTTTGCGTTTATGATTGCCTTAAATGACTTTATGGGCGGAAACTTAAAACAAGTTTTGTTCACTACAAGTTTTGGCTTTGAAATATCAAGTTTGCAGCTAATTGCGGTGGCGTTAATCATATTGATTACAACACTTAATTGTTTGTCAGTAACTTTTACCGGACAGATTGCAACAGTTTTAACATTCGTAAAAATTGGTCTAATTTTCTTTGTCGGCTTAGGAGCATTCTTTTTAGTGAGTGGGGAATTCGGTAACTTTTCGCAAGTAATGCAAAATGGAACTTGCGAAGGCGTTGCTGATTCTAAAAACTTCGGTTCTGCAAATTATTCGGTTGTTGCTGGTGTTGGAGCGGCAATGTTGGCGGCACTTTGGGGTTACGATGGTTGGAATAATTTGACAATGGTTGCAGGAGAAGTAAAAAATCCGAGCCGAAACATTCCACTTGCTTTAATCGGCGGAACAACCTTAATCATTGTGCTTTATGTTTTCATCAACATTGCATATTTTTATGTTTTAACACCAAATGAAATTGCTTCGGTTTCAAAAGATTCTTCGGTTGCATTTGCAGTTGTGAGTAAATTTGGACTGGCACTTGGTGCAGCGATAATGACAATTGGTTTGATGCTTTCATCGCTCGGAACTCTTCATACATCAGTAATGACAGGAGCAAGAGTGCCTTATGCAATGGCAAAAGATGGATTATTCTTCAAACAATTCGGCAGACTTTCAGATTTTTCAAATGTTCCAATTTGGGCAGTTGTGATGCAGGGAATTTGGGCAAGCGTTCTAGTTTTAACCGGTTCTTTCGATACTTTAACTGATTATGTTGTCTTTGGTTCTTGGATTTTTTATGCAGCCGCAACTGCCAGCGTCTTTGTATTTAGACGAACAATGCCCGATGCTGAACGACCTTACAGAGCCTTTGGTTATCCAATTGTGCCAATTTTATTTTTGATTGTTGCTGGATTTTTACTGATAAATACAATGATAAACGATCCGAAGCAATCGTTTGTTGGATTAGGATTGATTGTTTTGGGATTGCCTGTCTATTATTACTTTATTAAAAAGCAGGGAAGTGATTCTTAAGTAATATGATTGAACGTAGAAAAGGCATTGACCGCCGAAACTCAGAAAGACTAAAAGCAAATATTCAAATTGAATGGGAAGGTTTGATTGGCAAAAAAGACGGCACAATCAACGATCTCAGCACACTTGGTTGTTTTATACTTTGCTCTGGCGAAGTTGATGATAGTGAACAAGTTAAAATTTTCTTTCCTTTAACAGACGGACGAAAGATTTTAATTTGGGGAGAAGTCGTGAATCATGTTGTAGAAATTGGGTTTGCGTTAAGATTTATCGAACTTTCTAAAACACAAGAAGAATTTTTGGAAGTTTTTGTTGATACTTTAAGAGAAGATTAAGCCGCTTCATCCATAATTTTTTCTAAAATCTCGGGAACGTCACTCAATGAGTCAAAAACAGAACGCTTTTTGTCAACAATTTCAGTTGTAATTGTGATTTCTTTTAATTCTTTCTGTGAAGGCAAAACATACATTGGTTCAATTAGAATTTCTTCTAAAATCATCATCAAACCTCTCGCACCGAGTTTTCTTTGAACTGCTTGGCGTGCGATTGCTTTTAAAGATTCATCTGTAAACTTCAAACGAATATTATCAAATTCAAATTTTCGTTGATACTGACGAATGAGAGCATTTTTAGGTTCAGTCAAAATTCTAACCAATGCATCTTCGTCTAATTCTTGTAAAACAGCCAAAACGGGAAGTCTGCCGACAAACTCAGGAATCAAACCATAACGCATCATATCTTCAGGTTCAATCTTGCCAAATGCTTCTAAACTTCTCTGTCTGCTAGACTTAACATCAGCTTGAAAACCAACAGATTTGCCTTTCATTCTTCTTTCTACAACTTTTTCTAGACCAACAAAAGCACCGCCACAAATAAATAAAATGTTTGTGGTGTCCATCGGAATATACTCTTGTTGCGGATGTTTTCTACCGCCTTGAGTTGGAACATTGGCAACTGTTCCTTCTAAAATTTTGAGAAGTGCTTGTTGAACTCCTTCACCTGAAACGTCTCGCGTAATTGACGGATTTTCGTCCTTCTTGCAAATTTTATCAATTTCGTCTATGTAAATAATTCCTTGTTGTGCTTTTTCAATATCGTTGTTAGCGGCGTGAAGTAATTTAAGCAAAATATTTTCGACATCCTCGCCAACATATCCAGCTTCAGTCAAAGTTGTAGCGTCAACGATACAAAATGGAATATTCAAAACTCTCGCGAGTGTTTGTGCAAGAAGTGTTTTTCCAGTTCCGGTAGGTCCAATTAAAACAATATTTGATTTTTGAATTTCAATTTCAGAGCGGCGTTTTGAAAGTTCTATTCGTTTGTAATGTTGATAAACTGCAACGGCTAAACGCTTTTTTGGTTCATCTTGCCCGATTACATATTCATCTAAATAGGCTTTTAATTCTTTTGGCTTTGGCAAAGCCGGACGTGCAGTGGTTGGTTCTATCTGCTCGTCATCAATAATAATTTCATTACAAATATCTATACATTCATTGCAAATATAGACGCTAGGACCAGCGATAAGTTTTCTAACTTCATTTTGTGATTTTCCACAAAATGAACAAATTAAGATTTCATCTGCACGATACAAAGCCATATTTTACAATTAGTTAAAAAAGTTTGAAGAGTTTGAGAAAACAAATCTCAAACTCTTCTGATTGATATTGAAAAAATTTATTATTTCTCGCGATGTTGAATAACTTCATCAACAAGACCGTAATCTTTAGCTTGTTGAGCTGTCATAATACGATCCCGTTCAACGTCAAGTTCAACTTGTTCAAAGGTTTGACCAGTGTGTTTGGCAAGAATTCTTGAAGTCATTTCACGCATTCTTAAAATTTCTTCAGCCATAATTCTAACATCTGTGGCTTGTCCTGAAGCTCCGCCAGAAGGTTGATGAATCAAAATTCGCGAATTTGGCAAGGCAAATCGCTTGCCTTTTGCACCAGCGGTTAGCAATAAAGCTCCCATTGATGCACATTGACCAACGCAAATTGTAGTTACATCATTACGAATAAACTGCATTGTGTCGTAAATTGCCATTCCTGCTGTAATCGAACCACCCGGAGAATTGATGTAAATATTAATATCACGCTCCGGATCTTCGGCTTCAAGGAATAACAATTGTGCAACAATAAGGTTGGCGACCATATCATCTATAGGTGTGCCAAGAAAAATAATACTGTCTTTCAGTAAACGTGAATAAATATCAAAAGCTCTTTCGCCACGCGAAGTTTGCTCTACGACCATTGGAACTAACATACTTCTTTTTCCTCTAAATATCTTTAAGTTAATGTTTAATAGTTACGATGTAAACTGTTGTCATAACTATTGTTATCATTCATCACTAAATTATTTTAGTTTTGAAAAATTAAGCCTTCTTTTTAGTTCGGGCTTTTAGTTTTTCTTCTGATATTTCTGCAATTTCTTCAGTTTTATCAGAATCTTCTACAGCTTTTACTTTTTTAGCTTTTGGTTTTACCGAATCATCAGCAACTTCTTTCATTGCCTGAGCGTTTAAGGCAGCTTCGTCTAACCATTCACCATCAGAAATTTTTGCTGTTTGAAACAAAATGTCAATCGATTTTCGGTTTTTTAATCTGTCAGCAATTCCATCTTCGCCATCTTGTTGTGCTAAAGATTCGCGAATTTCGTCAGGGGTAACTTGATAATAACTTGCCATTTTTTCTAGTTCTTCGGCAATTTCATCACTTGAAACTTCGACATTTTCAAGTTTAGCAACTTTATCTAAAAGCAAAGCACCGCGAACATCTTTTTCCGCTTGCACACTCATGCTTTGATATGCCATTTTCAAAAAATCTTGGTTAACTGTTTCAGGATTGAGTCCTCGCTGCATCATATCTTGAGCAAAATTATTCAATAAATTACGTGCTTGAATATCAACAAGTTTAGTTGGAACTTCAATTTCATGTGTTTCGATTAATTTTTGCAAAAGTTCATCTTTCAAACGGTTGTCTGCTTCAGTTTTATTAACTAACACTACATCTTCCCGCAATTTCTTTCGCAAATCTTTGAGCGAACTAAAACCCTCATCTAAGCCTTTTGCCCAATCGTTATCAGCTTTTGGGATTTCTACAATTCCGATTGAACGAACAGTTGCCGTATAATTTATTGTTTTTCCGGCAAGCGGTTTAGAAGCAAAATCTGTAGCATATTCAACTGTAAATTCCTTAACTTCATCTTGATCAACACCTTGCAGATTCTCTGTGAAAGCTGGTTCCACATTGTCATCACCTAATTTAATTTCTAAATCATTCGCAGTTATTGGTTCCGCTTCACCGAGTATTATTCCAGATAAATCAACTATTAAAGTGTCACCAAGTTGAGATTTACGACCTTCAACAGGAACCAAAGCCGCACTGTGTTTTAATCTTTCGTCAATAATTTGATCAAGTTCTTCTTCTTGAACAGGTCGAACTCTTCTTGTTCCTTCAAGTTTTTTGTAATCAACTTTTTCGATTGATGGGAAAACTTCAAAATGAACGTGAAGATTAATTGGTTGAGAACCATTAAGTTTCACGGTTTCTTGGTTTTCTAAATGAACATCGGGTTCACCGATTGGGTTTAAACCACTTTCAGTAATTGCTTCAGAAATAATAGTAGGCAACAATTCTCGCAAAACTTCGTTCCCAATTTCTGCTTGAAAACGCATTTTTACAATATCTAAAGGTGCAAAACCTTTACGGAATCCGGGAATGGATACTTGTCTTGAATATTTTTGAGCGATTCGGTGAAAGTTTTGTTTGATTAATTCTGCTTCAACTTCAAGTTTGATTTCTCTTTTTGTGGAAGAAACTTCGATGATTTCTGTTTTCATTAAATTATAAAGCCCGTCAAAACGGGCATATTTTTAAAAGTTACGCCTACAAACTTTGCAAGCTAAATAAAATTTGGTACCGAGGGCGAGACTCGAACTCGCATGTCTTACGACGCTAGATCCTAAGTCTAGTGCGGCTACCAATTACGCCACCTCGGCACATTTTGCAGTAAATAAATTAAAACTGCATGGCAACACTAATAATTTAACTAATAATGAAAAGATTGTCTAGCAGGGTTATTTTAGAAGTTTTCTTTTGTAGTCCTCAAGTTGTTTAATCGTTAGCTCGTTATCGTAATCTAATTCAGAAATTGATTGTTTTTCCTTCAATTCCGGTGCATTTGTGATTTTTATGAATTTATATGCGGAATAACCGCCAAGTGTAAGAATTCCTATTCCGACAACATACCAAAGAGAACTGTAAACAAAACCGATGACAGAAAGTCCTAACATTACTGCTAAAAGAATTGCGACTGCGATAAATAAAATTTTTACTACTTTCATTTTGTAACCTCATTTTATACTAACGATTAAAATTGTAACTCAGTTTCCAAAAATCTATCAAAAAAGTATAATGCAAACATTATGATGCCGGAAGTTAAACTAATAGAAGTTGCAAATAGATTAAATACATCATTTCGTGGGAATGGTGAAGTTATTGTGACAGATGTAACTCACGATTCGCGACAAGCTCGCGAAGGTTCACTGTTTGTTGCCGTTCGAGGTTTAACAATGGACGGACACAGGTTCGTTTCAGATGTTATGCGAAGCGGATGTGTTGGAATTATTTCTGAACTTCCACAACCGGAAGATTTTGATGGGATTTGGCTAACTGTTGAAAATGCACGAGTTGCACTTGCTCAAGCTGCGGCTGTTATAAATAGAAATCCTTCAAAAGAAATTAAACTTGTTGGAATAACCGGAACAAACGGAAAAACAACAACTACATATTTAACATTTGCACTTGCTGAAGCCGCAGGCGAAAAATCAGCAATGCTAACAACAGTCGAATATAGAATTGGCGAAAAAAGTGTTGAAGCGATTAGAACAACACCCGAAGCGAGTGACACAAACAGGTTTTTGCGTGAGGCAATTAATTCTGGTTGCAAAATGGCAACTATGGAAACTTCATCACAAGCACTCGACTTGCACCGATGCGATGACTTGCAATTTGATATTGCTGTTTTTGCTAATTTAACGCGAGATCATCTTGATTATCACCTCACAATGGAAAAATATTTTGAAGCGAAAAAGATACTCTTTGATGGAAGTCTTGGGAGCAAACCCAGAGTTTCAGTTATTAATATTGACGATGAATTTGGATTAAAATTAGCAAATGAATTAAAAACCAATGGTCAAAAGGTTGTGACTTTCTCCCAAGAAACAAATGCAGATTTAACTGCTGAAAATATCGAAGTTTCATTGATCAAAGGAACATCTTTTGATTTGAAAACCAATGAAGAGAATCGCAGAATAGTTTCTCCTCTGGTCGGTAAACCACACGTTTACAATATGTTGGCTGCAACTGCTACGGCTTTAGAACTCGGTTATAGCTTTGAATCAATTGAAAAAGGTTTGTCGGTTTGTGTTGGAGCTCCAGGCAGATTTGAACGAGTTTTACATGATGGAGATTTCGCAGTTGTTGTCGATTATGCACATTCAGACGATGCACTTTTAAATGTTTTAAAAACAGCTCGCGAATTAACAACCGGAAGAATTATCACCGTTTTTGGTTGTGGCGGAGACCGAGATAAAACAAAACGAATTCCTATGGGGGAAGTTGCCGGAAACGGAAGCGACCTTGTTATATTGACTTCAGATAATCCGCGAACTGAAAATCCGATAAATATAATTGCGGAAATTGAAGTTGGACTTAAAGAAACTGACTGTCCATATCTTGTTATAAATGATAGACGCGAGGCGATTCATCAAGCAATAAAAAAAGCAAAACCAAATGATGTTGTTTTAATTGCCGGAAAAGGTCATGAAACTTATCAGATAATCGGCAACGATAAATTTCATTTTGATGATCGCGAAATTGCAAAAGAAGCTCTAATGAATCTCGTTGATAATTAAACCATTAAATGTGAGTTGCAAAAAATTTATCAGTAATCGTCTTATTTAAAGGTTGTATTTTTTGAAATATATGAAAAATTGCCCCAAATGTAGTCAAAAATTTTCAGATGAAACACTTAATTTCTGTTTAGAATGTGGTTCGATTTTGGTTACACAATTAACTCCAAATCAAAATGCCGCAACAGTTTTAATGAGTCAGCCGGGAGAAACTGCTAATGTCAACCAAAATCAGCAGAGAAATTTTGCAACTGTGAATAATTCTCCAAGGCGAAAATCACGAGCTTGGCTTTGGATTATAGGAATTTTAGGTGTATTTATTGTTTTGATTGGAATTGTATTTGTTGCAATTGCTTTGATAGTAGCTACTATTCCTGACACAGAAATTTCAAAAAACAAAAATGCCTCAAATCAAAACAGCTCAATTTTTCCGATAAAAAAAGATGTTAAAACTTCTTCAAACGATGTTTTGAAAGATGATTTATCTAAGTGGACTTATAGCGACGCGGCAGTTGGAAAAAGTGTATTTAATGACAATTCATTAGAGATGTCAGCGATTGATAACCGTCATTACTTTATGTTGACCACACCGGACAGCAAATTTCGGACAGAAAATGCAACGACAAGAGTAACAATCACAAACTCTTCAAATCAATCAACTGAATTAGGTTATGGCATTTTAATTCATTGCGATGAAAACTCGCCTGGCAAAAAGGATTATGCGTTTCTCATTGATTCAAAATCAGGAAGATTTAGAATTTCTAAACATAAAGAAACGGTTGAAGTTGTTATAATTAATTGGTCTAAAACTTCAGCAATCAATTTAGGTGATGAATCAAATGAAATTGAAGTAAAAGATGGAGATGGCAATTTATCGTTTTATATCAATGGTCAAATCGTAAAATCAATAAAACATTCTGATGGAAATGATAACGGTATTGTTGGGCTTTATACCGGAAGCGGATTTCCTGTGAGTTTTTCAAATCTTGAAATTAGAAAATAATAAAATGAAAATCTGCCCGCTTTGTAAAAATACTTATGCCGATGATGAATTGTTTTTTTGCCTTAACGACGGCGAACAATTGTCTTTATTAAATTCACAACCCAATCCAACAATTTTTGCCGATTCTACCAGAGTAACTAATGATAATTGGAATCAATATCAGCAAAACACTCCTTGGCAGAATCAACAAATCGTGCAAAATCAACAGTTTAATGCAAATTTAAATCCAGTTGGACAAAATCAAACAATGCCTATTGTTTCGATGATTCTCGGAATTGTCTCAATTCTTCTTTGCTGTTACGGTGGAATTCCTCTTGGTCTTCCGGCAATGATAGTTGGTTATTTAGGAATGAAAAATGCGGATTCAAATCCAGTAGAATACGGTGGAAAAGGAATGGCAATTGCCGGACTTGTCACCGGAACAATTAGCTTTTTAATTTCAATCGTCTTTTTAATTCTCATTGTAATTTCCTAAATAATTTTTTTACAAATCTAAGTATTTTAGATGTGTTTAAATACATTTATGAAAAAAACAGAGCCAAAAATCCAAACTTCATCAAATTTTGTTCAAATTAGTCGAAAAAAAGATTTAATGCAGGATGATGTGATGATTTCAAGTCCGCTTGGTTCTGAGATTGATCCGGTTTGTGGAATGAAAATTAATCCACTATTTTCTGCCGGAAACTATGTCTATAAAGAAAAGACTTATTATTTTTGTGCAATTAGTTGCTTGAATAAATTTAAGCAGAATCCTGAAAATTTTCTGCAACCAAAGCAAAAATTAGTCAATAGCCCGCTAAAAGACATTGAATACACTTGTCCAATGCATCCTGAAATCGTGCAAATTGGTCACGGAAGTTGTCCCAAATGCGGAATGGCTTTAGAACCGAAAATTGTTTCGCTTGACGATAAACCTGATCCCGAGCTTTTGTATATGACGCGACGTTTTTGGATATGTTTAGCGTTAACTTTGCCTGTTTTTTCTCTTGCAATGCTTGAAATGTTGCCATGGTTTCAACATAATATACCACTCAAAATGTCAATCTGGATTCAGTTTTTTCTTACTTTGCCAGTTGTTTTGTGGGGCGGATTTCCTTTTTTTGAACGCGGTTTGGCTTCAATTAAAAATCTGAGTCCGAATATGTTTACGCTGATTGCGATTGGCACTAGCTCTGCAATGATTTACAGCATATTGGCTTTGTTTTTTCCTCAACTTTTTCCGGCAAATCTCCGAGGACATTTAGGAGAAATTCCAGTCTATTTTGAAGCCGCAGCAGTTATTACAACTCTTGTATTGCTAGGGCAAGTTCTCGAATTACGTGCTAGAAGTCAGACGAATTCTGCATTGAAAGAACTGCTCGGGCTTGCACCAAAAACAGCTCATATTATTTTAGATAACGGCATTGAAGAAGAAATTTCGCTTGAGGATTTGCAAGTTGGAACAAAAATTCGAGTTCGTGCGAACGAAAAAATCCCAGTTGATGGAGTTGTTTTGGAAGGACAAAGCTCGGTTGATGAATCGATGATTTCCGGTGAACCGATTCCAATTTTAAAAGAATCGGGTGCAAAAGTTGTTGGAGGAACGCTCAACGGAAATGGTAGTTTTGTAATGAAAGCTGAAAAAGTTGGACGTGAAACGATGCTTGCACAAATTGTTCAAATGGTCAGCGAAGCCCAACGCAGCAAAGCTCCGATTCAGAATCTAGCCGATAAAGTTTCATTTTATTTTGTTCCAGCTGTTATTTTAACTGCAATTTTAACTTTATTAATTTGGTCATTTTGGGGAAATTTTGTCTTTGGATTTGCTTGTGCTGTTGTAGTTTTAATCATCGCTTGCCCTTGTGCTTTGGGTTTGGCAACACCGATGAGCATTATGGTCGGAACTGGACGTGGAGCAAAATCCGGAGTTTTGGTTAAAAAGGCTGAGGCTTTGGAAGCGTTGGAAAAAATTGACACTTTAGTTGTGGATAAAACTGGAACTTTGACCGAAGGGAAGCCACGTTTGCAAAAGATCGTAACATTTACAGATTTAGACGAAAATGATGTTTTAAAAATCTCAGCAGCACTTGAAAAAATGAGCGAACATCCGCTCGCTTCGGCAATACTCAAAGCCGCTGAAAATTTGAAATTACCTAAAGTCGAAAATTTTCAATCAGTCACGGGCAAAGGAATAATTGGCGATATTGACGGCAATAAATATCTGATTGGAAACCGCAAATTATTGGAAGAAAATGGTTTAAATATTAACGACAAAATCATAAATCAAGCTGAAGAATTGGGAAACGATGGTCAAACCGTGATGTTTGTTGCTTCGGATAAAGAACTTATTGGTTTTCTAGGAGTTGCCGATACAATTAAAGATTCGGCAAATGAAGCAATCGAAAGTTTGATGAAATCCGGCATCGAAGTAATAATGTTGACCGGCGATAATAAAACAACTGCGTCCGCGGTCGGGAAAAAGCTTAGAATCGATCAAATCTTTGCTGAAGTTTTGCCAGAAGATAAGGCAAATATTATCAAGAATTTGCAAAGCAAGGGAAAAGTTGTTGGAATGGCTGGTGATGGTGTTAATGATGCACCGGCTTTGGCTCTAGCAAATGTCGGAATTGCCATGGCTACAGGAACCGATGTCGCGATTGAAAGCTCGGATATTACTTTAATTCATGGAGATTTACGCGGAATTTTGCGTGCAAGAAATTTATCAACAGCAACACTCAGAAATATTCGTCAAAATTTATTTTTTGCATTTGCTTATAATTTAATTGGTGTTCCAATTGCCGCTGGAATTTTATATCCGTTTTTCGGTTTATTGTTATCGCCGATGATTGCAAGTGCAGCAATGACATTTAGTTCAGTTTCGGTTATTGCTAATGCTTTGCGGCTGCGTAACTTGAAGTTATAGAACAACTGTTTTTAACCAAGAATTTAAGGTATTATAAGATGTTTTTAAATACAGTATTTTATTTAGTTAGTTTGATTTATTAATGCGAGTAACTTTACGCGTTGTTGCGGGTCCACATATTGGTCGCGTATTCACGTTTGATCAACATGACACTTTTCTTGTCGGACGCAGCGAATCCGCACATTTTTGTTTGCCCGGAGATCGTTTTTTCTCACGGCATCATTGTATATTTGAAATCGCTCCGCCACAGTGTTTTTTACGAGATTTAGGGTCCACAAACGGCACTTTTGTTAATAGTAAACGTGTTGAAACTGCTCATTTAAAAAATGGCGACTTGATTCAAGGTGGCGAAACTATTCTCACCGTTGAAGTCACCTCTGATGAATATACAGGAAGCGGAAATCTTCTCAAATTTGGGACAACTGTTCCTTCTTTAGTAACTGTAACTTGTTTAAATTGTGGAACTTTATCAAAATCTGAAGCTGATTCTGCGACTTCTGAAATGTCATTTGTTTGTGATGACTGCCGCGAACTTCTTCGAAAAAATCCGCAACCAATTCCAAATTACGAAATGATTCGAATTCTCGGTCAAGGCGGAATGGGAAGTGTGATGTTGGCTCGGGCGATAAAAGATGGTCGTGCAGTGGCAATTAAAACCTTGCTTCCTGATGTTGCTGTTAGCGAACAATCGATGAAACGATTTATGCGTGAAATTGATGTTGCGGCAAGTTTGCGACATCCGCATATTGTTGGCTATATAGAACATGGAAAACATAATGGAATTGTTTATCTAATTACCGAATATGTTGCGGGAATGGACGCTTCAAAACTTTGCAAAGAACGTGGTGGAAAGCTCAATTATAAAGAAGTTGTAAAAATTATTGAGCAAACACTTTCGGCGTTAGATTTTGCCCATAAACTAGGATTCGTGCATCGAGATATTAAAGAACAAAATATTTTAGTCGATGGAAATTACCCAAATTTAGACGCAAAACTAACTGATTTTGGTCTCGCTAAAAGTTTTAAAGAAACTGGAATGAGTGGCGTGACAATGGTTGGTGATGTTGCCGGAACTATTGCTTATATGCCGCCGGAACAAATCCGCGATTTCAAAGATGTTCAGCCGCCGTCTGATATTTATGCGGTTGGGATGACGGCTTATAGTCTTCTGACTGGTGCTCATGCTCTAGATATTTCTCCGAAAGCTGGAATTTCAGATACAGTAAAGGCAATTTTTGAAAAACCTTTGATTCCTATTAGCTCGCGTGGCGTTGAAGTTCCATTTAAAGTCGCACTTGTAATTGAAAGATCAATTGCTAAAGAACCTTCGCATCGTTGGAAAACCGCTGGTGAAATGCGTGAGGCTTTGTTAAATGCTATGACATAAAATTTTTTTGGAGATTATTTTGATGAGTGAACTTATCCGCTTCGGAGTAAGTATTGATCAAGACTTGCTTGCAAATTTTGATTGTTTAATTGATGAACAAGGATATTCTACTCGCTCAGAAGCGATTCGTGATTTAATTCGCGATGCTTTGATTCAACAAAAACTCGATTTAAAATCAGAAATTCAAGTTCTTGGAAGCCTAACAATTATTTACGATCATCACGCCACAAATTTACTCCATGAAATGGCAGAAATCCAACACACACATCACGATACAATTTTGTCAGTTATGCACCTTCACGTAACTCACGAAGATTGTATGGAAATTATTGCACTACGCGGAATTGTTGGTGAAATCTCGCAACTTTCTAATTCTTTGCTCAGCCTCAAAGGAATTAAACACGGAAAACTATTTTTGACTTTACCATCTTCCGGAATTGTTAAATCTTGAATCTATAAATTGACTTCATACGAATAACTTTATAGAGTTAATGTGTTACGGAAATTAAATTTGTGTTACGCAGTTTAATTCTATATTCAAAAATACTAAAAAGAGAAAGTTCTTATGAAGTTTGCAATAATATTTAAATCATTTGTTATAGTTCTATCTATTGTAATATCTAGTTTTACGAACTTTGCACAATCAACAAAAACTGTTTCAGGAGTTGTCGTATCTACACAAAATGAATTCGTCCCAAATGTGAAAATTTCTGCCAGAACCTCTGATGGCAAAATTGAAACAACAACCGATCTTGAAGGAAATTTTAGTTTATCTGTTCCTGATGAGGCGTTGATTTTAACAATAAGCGGTAAAAATATTGGTGGAAAATCGTTTCCATTGACCCAAGCCGAATTGAAAACTGATATTCGGCTTGTTGTTACATATTCAATTGACCCAATTCACGAAGAACTCGTGATAAACACCACAACTCTTGAACCAAGCATTGAAAGAAGAAACGAAAAACTATTTTCCGGAACACTTTTTTCACGTGATGACCAAATTTTTCAATCGCTTGATGCCGGAATAAACGCGGGACAACACGAAGGTGGCGGTAAATCTTTAGAAATAAGACGTTTTGGATTTAATCTCGACCATGGTGGCGTAAACGGTGGATTAAAAGTTTTGACTGATAATGTTCAGCAAAATCAAGGAACACAAGGTCACGGACAAGGCTATCTTGGAAGTTTAAAGTCACTTTCACCGGAATTAGTTCAAGATGTTGATATTGTGAACGGTCCATTTTCAGCGGAATACGGTGATTTTTCCGGACTTGGTGTCGTGCACATCAGAACCCGAGAATCTCTTCCACAACAATTAACAGCACGGCTTCAAGGTGGACAATTTGGAACTTTTCGTTCGTTTCTTGCATATTCGCCACCGATAAAAGATTCAGCTTTTTTTGCTTGGGAACATTCGCAAACAGATGGTCCATTCAAAAGTCCTCTAAAATATATACGGGACAATTTTACCGGAAACTACACTTTAAAATTAAAAGAAAATCGTGCAATTGGATTTAAATTTAATGGCGGACGTAATTTATATCAATCTTCAGGTCAAATTCCACTCGATTTAGTTTCAAGTGGAGAACTTGATCGTTTTGGTGTAATTGATCCGGATAATGGCGGAAAAGTAAAAAATGGAACAGCCGCGTTTTATTTCAGAGACGAAAATATAAATGGTCGCGTTTTTAAGATAGATGCATTTGTTTCTCGTTCACTTTTCGATTTATATTCGAATTTCACCTTTTTTCTTAATGATCCAATTAATGGCGATGAAGTTCAGCAACACGACTCGCGGCTTCAAGAAGGTCTTAATACACAATATTTAAAACCAATTAAATTTGGCAATATAATTGGAGTTTTTACGGCTGGAGGTAGTTTTCATTCAAATCAAATTAATGTTGGTTTAGATCGCTCAATTGGCAGAAATCCTTTCGAAATTGCGACGAAAGCTAACGCAAAAGTAAATAATTATGGAACTTATGTTCAGCAAAACTTAGATTTATTTGATGGTCATTTGAATTTAAATTTTGGAGTTCGTTACGATTATTTTAGCTTTGATGTCAAAGACAAAGTGTTTTCCGAGCTTTCCGGCAAGCAAAGCGAAGGAAAGTTTCAGCCCAAATTTAACATTGCTTATTCACCATCAGATAAACTTCCGTTAGCATTTTATTTTAATTACGGACGCGGAATTACGAGTCAAGATGCTCGAGGAGTTGTTCAGCAACCTGATAATCCGAAAATTTCAACGACAGATTTTTATCAAATCGGAACATCATTTAATTCACGTCGAGCATCTTTTACGTTAAGTGGATTTTTTATTGACCGTTCAAACGAACAAGTTTATATTCCTGATGATGGAACTATCGAACTCGCAGACCCAAGTCGAAGCTATGGAATTGAAGCAAAAACCTCTCTCATACTCAACAAATATTTAAGTTTTAATGGCGGAATTACTAACGTTGGCAATGCTTTTTTTAGAAAGACAAATCCGCGTGTTTATCTTGATTCTGCACCAAAATTAGTAGGAAATGCCGGATTTACACTTGATAATATTCAAGGTTTTAGTGGTTCAATGCGTTATCGTCACGGTAGTAATTATCGCCTTGATGGTGAAGATGTAAACATTCGTGCAAGTGGATTCGATTTAATTGATTTATCTATTAATAAACGAGTTACACGATTTGCTGAGCTTAATTTTTCGCTCGATAATCTTTCAAACAAAAAATATTTTGAAACTCAAAATTACTTTGAATCAAGACTCTGCCCAACTTGTGATATTGTTCCAAGAATTCATGCAACTCCAGGCTATCCGAGAACTTTCACAATTGGAGTAACATTTAAATTTGGCGAGAAAAAGTAACCATGTTATAAGTTTACAACAGTATGAGAATTTCGAGACGCGAATTTATTTTGGGTTCAAGTGCTTTTGTTATTTTGAAAAATAGCACTGTTTTTTCACAAAATAGAAAAAGAATTATCATTGCCGGTGGAGGACTTTCAGGTCTTTCAGCGGCTTTTGAATTATCACTAAAAGGTTTTGATGTGACAGTTATTGAAGGTCGAGATAGGATTGGAGGCAGAGTTTTTACACTCAAAAAACCATTTAGAGACAATCAATATGCTGAACTTGGCGGTGAAATTGTTGGCAATGGTTATAAGCGATTTCTTAATTACGCCGAAAAATTTGGTGTTGAATATTCTGAAATTCCAGACACTACAGATACCGGTGGAAGCATCGGAAATGTGCAAAAAGGACTTGGGAATTCAGCTTTTTTAAAAGGGAAGTTGTATCCAATTGGTTCAGAGTTTCCCAATCCATATAATTTTAAAGGCGAGGAAGCACAAGCGTTACCGCCGCAAATTTTAGCGAAACATCTTCGTGAAATGGCAACTGATCTTAGAAATAATCCATCAAAAATAGATTTATTTGATCAAGTTTCACTTGCTGATTCATTGAGAAGCCGTGGCATTTCAAACGAAATGATTCGCTTAATGAACATTTCACTCAACTATAATTCGATTGAAACTGTTTCGACAGGCGGAATTCTTTGGGAAAGTAAAAGACGAACTTCTGTTGGAACAAAAGCTATTAAAATCGCTGGTGGTAATGATCAAATTCCGCAAAAACTTTATGAAAATGCTTTGAAAAATGGCGTTAGATTTATTCTCAATGCAAAAATAAAAGAAATTTGGCACTCTGATGAGTTAGTAAAAGTTAGTTATCAAGACAAATCAGGTAAAATTCAAACTCAGGAAGCCACTAAATTAATTTGCACAATTCCATTTTCTGTCTTGCGAGAAATTAAGTTTTCACCAACTTTACCAGATGCTAAATCTAAAGCTATTAACGAATTAGCATACACAAAAATTTCAAAAGTTTACCTCCAAGCAAAAAGAAAACCGTGGGACGATCGAAAATTGGGTTCAAGCATTTGGACAGATACTGTTTGTGAGAGAATTTTTAACGTTGCCGGTAATACTGATGACGAACGCGGAATATTCTCAATTTGGACAGATGGTGAAGGTTCAACTTTTCCGGAATCATTAAACGATAATAAAAGAGAAAATTGGGGTAAAAAAGAGTTTGAGAAAATTTTACCTTTTATTAAAATTGATAAAACTGCAACTAAATCTTGGTCTAATGATGAATTTTCACGTGGTGCCTATTCACATTTCACCCGAAATCAGCTCAAAAATTTACAACCTCATTTGAAATCAGCAGTCGGTTTAATTCATTTTGCGGGTGAACACACAGCGGAAAAAGCTCCCGGAATGGAAGGTGCTTTAGAGTCTGCTGAACGAGTTATAGCCGAACTTTCATAAAAATCAAAGGTTTTCGTTTGTCAGAGACTAAACATAACGGTTAATATTTAGGATTCTAATATTTTTTTGAGCAAGACTATGAACAAATCTGAATCAGCTGAATTAATTTTAAGACTTTACGAAACACGGCGAGAACCGCTAATGCGTGATGCGAGAAATTGGGTTGTGAGTTTTTTTCCAAATTCTACAGAAGATGTAATGAAAGCGATGATTAACCCAGAAACAAGCGGATTATTGCGAATGGTAATTTCATACTGGGATATGGCAGCGAGTTTTGTTAACCACGGAGCGATTGATGAAGAAATGTTTGATGAAGTTCATGGCGAACATATTATTGTTTTTTCAAAGATCGAGCCTTATTTAGAAGATATTCGAGTTGCATTTGGTAATCCAAAGTTCTTATTGAATCTTGAGAGACTTATTATGCGTCAACCTAATGCCAAGGAAATGCTTGCCGGTCGTCGTGAGATGATAAAGAAAATGATGGCTGCAAGAGCAGAAGCGGCTAAAAACTCTTAAGATATACTTTTATCATGAAAATAACCTCAGCTGAATTTATTAAAAGTGCTTACGAAGAAGCTCATTGGTCAGATGGCAATTTGCCCGAAATTTCTTTTCTCGGCAGGTCAAATGTCGGAAAATCAAGCTTATTAAACACTCTGCTCAATAAAAAAGGTCTTGCACGAACGTCAAATACTCCTGGCAGAACTCAATGTATCAATTTTTTTTTAGTAAATGAAGAGTTTTATTTTGTTGATCTCCCAGGATATGGTTATGCGAAAGTTTCGAAAGTAATGCGAAGTGATTGGGGTAAAATGGCAGAAGAATATCTTGCTTTAAGACGCCAGCTCGTTTTATCTATTCAATTAGTAGATTCTCGACATGAACCTTCAAAATTAGATTTGCAACTTAATGATTGGTTACTTTACAACAATAGAAGGCATCTTGTTGTTGCAACAAAAACAGATAAATTGAAACCTAAAAAGTTAATTGAAAGCCTTGAAACTATCAGAAAAGCGATGCCAAATAGCACTGTAATGCCATATTCTTCCGAAACAATTGCCGGTAAAGATGATCTTTGGCGAGAAATACAGAAAAATTTATTCGAAATTCGAAGTTCTTAGTTGCTTTTATTCTGCAAATTGCGTAATAATTCAATATCTCAAAAATTTATGTAAGAGTTTTGAGAAAGCCTAAGGGTTTAAAAAACTTCCCCTTTGGATCTTTCCAGTTAGAATTTTTTCTCCAAAAGAATGTTTATAAATATCTAAAGACGCTTTATTCGTCACGCAAAAATTTGCGAACAATGTTCTTTGTTCGCTAAATCAAAAACAAACAAAATGGCAACCAAAACACCAGCAAAAAAAGTTAAGAAAGTAGAAAAAGAGACACCAGCAGTAGTTGTTGTCGAAACCGAAACCTCAATAGTTCCAGAAATTCCGGCTCAAGCTAGTAATGGCAAACCGAAATCTGAGCAAACAAAATCACCGATGCTTGACCTCGCCGAGTTGAAAGAATTATCGATTTCAGAGTTAACAAATATCGGTAAAGAAATGGGCATTGAAGGTGCTTCGGGTATGAGAAAGCAAGAACTAATTTTCAAACTTCTCGCCGATCAAGCTGAAAAAAGTGGACTCATTTTCTCGCAAGGCGTTTTAGAAACTCTGCCTGACGGATTTGGATTCTTACGTGCACCTGAATATAATTATCTTCCTGGTCCTGATGATATATATGTTTCACCGTCGCAAATTCGCAAGTTTGATTTACGAACCGGCGACACAGTTTCAGGACAAATTCGTCCGCCGAAAGAAGGTGAACGGTATTTTGCACTCATTAAAGTTGAAGCAATTAACTTTGAAGCACCTGATTCTTCGCGTGCGAAAATTTTCTTTGATAACTTAACGCCGCTTTATCCAGACGAGCAATTGAGAATGGAAACTCCGCTTCCGGAGAACATTGCGGCTCGTGTAATTGACCTCGTAACGCCGATTGGTAAAGGGCAACGTGCTTTAATTGTTGCTCCGCCGCGAACCGGTAAAACGATGCTTTTGCAAACAATCGCGAATTCAATCACGACAAATCATCCAGAAGTTACGTTGATTGTTTTACTTATTGATGAGCGACCTGAGGAAGTTACAGATATGCAACGCTCGGTTCGTGGCGAAGTAATTTCTTCAACATTTGATGAACCGCCAACCCGCCACGTGCAAGTTGCTGATATGGTTATCGAAAAAGCTAAGCGTTTGGTTGAACATAAACGAGATGTTGTTATTTTGCTTGATTCAATTACACGTCTCGCGAGAGCACATAACGCAGTTGTTCCGCCAAGTGGAAAAATTCTTTCCGGCGGTATTGATTCTAATGCTTTGCAACGTCCGAAACGATTCTTTGGTGCTGCTCGAAATATTGAAGAAGGCGGAAGTTTGACGATTATTGCTACTGCTTTGATTGATACAGGTTCGAGAATGGACGATGTTATCTTCGAAGAATTTAAAGGAACTGGAAACTCCGAAATCCATCTTGATAGACGACTTTCAGACAAACGTTTGTTCCCAGCGATTGATCTGCAACGCTCCGGCACACGTAAAGAAGAATTGCTTATTTCGAAAGAAGATTTGAACAGAATTTGGGTTATGCGTCGCGTTCTAAATCCGCTTTCGCCAGTTGAGCAAATGGAAGTTGTGCTTGAAAGATTGGGCAAAACTAAAGTCAACGCAGAGTTTTTAGCTTCAATGCAAAGCTAGAAACATTGCAGCAACAAATTAAAAGGCAGATGAAAAGTCTGCCTTTTTTATTGAAATTTATTCGTTAATAGTAAATAAATGCGAGACTCGTTATAATCGAAAGATAAACTAAGAGATGTTGAATCTTATATTTTTAAAATGCGTATAGCCGTTTTATCATCTGAAGCTGTTCCATACTCGAAAACGGGCGGTCTTGCCGATGTTGCGGGTGCATTACCGAAGGCTTTAAGCCAAATCGGACTCGATGCTTTTTTGATTACACCTTGTTATTTGCAGACGAAAGGTGAACACCTTTGGCATATTGCGTTTGACGATCTTTGGATAAATTGGGCTGGGCAAAATTATTGTGCTAAAGCATTTTATAGCGAAGCGAATGGTTCACCGACCTTTTTAATTGATGCACCTGAATTTTTTCATCGAAGTTCGATATATGGATTTCGCGAAGATAATGAGCGTTTTGCATTCTTTTGTCACGCGGCAATCGTTCTGCTCCGAAGATTAGATAAACCTTGCGATATTGTTCATCTCAACGATTGGCACAGTGGATTTGCGGCGGTTGAAATTGCTAATTTAAGACGTTGGGACAAGTTTTGGCGAAATACTAGAACCGTTTTTTCGATTCACAACCTCGCTTATCAAGGAGTTTTTGGGTTAGACCAACTCCACGAATTCGGATTTAATGATCAATACTCGCGAAACTCATTCAATATGGACGGTGCAGCGAATTCGCTAAAAGCCGGACTTGCTGTCTCTGATATGCTATCGACCGTTTCGCGGCGATATAGTTATGAAATTCGTTCATCTGAGAATGGTTACGGACTTGATTGGTTGCTTCGGCAACGTGAAGATTCTCTTTTTGGAATCACAAACGGCGTTGATTATGAAGTTTGGAATCCGCAAACTGATGTTGAATTACCAGCACATTTTAGCGTTGAAAACTTAGAAGGTAAACGTGAATGCAAGCGTAAACTATTGCAAGCATTTCACTTGCCGGAAGAACTTGATCGTCCAATTATTGCTTCAGTAACTCGTCTGACATCGCAAAAAGGCATAGATCTAATTATGGAAAATGCCGGAGATATTCTTGCAAGCGAAGCGTTTTTTATTTCGCTTGGATCTGGCGAAAGTAAATACGAAGAGTTTTTCCAGAAATGGCGAGATTTTGCACCGAATCGAATTGGAAATTATCGCGGATATAATGAATCTTTGGCACATTTAATCGAAGCGGGAGCCGATATGTTTGTGATGCCGAGTAAGTTTGAGCCATGCGGACTAAATCAAATGTATTCATTGCGATACGGAACAATTCCGATTGTCCGTGCGGTTGGTGGTTTGGATGACACAGTCGAGAATTTTGATTCAGTTCGCGGCACTGGAAACGGTTTTAAATTTAAAGAATATCGAGCAGACAAGTTTTTAGAGAAGATTTACGAAGCATTGTTTGCTTATGCTGACACCAAAACGTGGCAGAAAATTCAACGAAACGGAATGCTCGTCGATAATTCGTGGGAAAATGCCGCGAAGAAATATTTGCAGTTATATCAAATGACTATTCAGTGAAAAACTAATAGTGAAAAGTGAAAAGATTTATGATTATCGTAATTATCGGTTCGCAATGGGGCGATGAAGGCAAGGGAAAGGTCGTTGACCTTCTCGCGGATAAATTTGATTTGGTCGCACGCTATCAAGGCGGACACAATGCCGGACATTCTGTTTACGTCGGCGAACGTGCTTTCGTTTTGCGACTTTTGCCATCTGGAATTATCCACGAAGGTAAAATTTGTGTTCTCGGAAACGGTATGGTTATTGATCCAAAAGCGTTTTTCGAAGAGGTTGACCAAATGATTTCGCTCGGTGTTTCAATCACGCCAGAGCGTTTGAAAGTCAGTTCGCGAGCACATTTGATTATGCCTTATCATCGTGCTTTAGATCACACGACCGAAGAACGTTTGGGCAACGAAAAGATTGGAACTACTCTGCGTGGAATTGGTCCGTGCTACGAAGATAAAGCTGGTAGGCGGGGAATTCGCGTCGCGGATGCACTCGTTCCCGAGGTGTTGAAGTCGCGAATTGAACGAAACTTAGCTGAAGCGAATCGCACAATTGTGCTTTATGGTCGTGAACCGCTGCGTTCTGACGAAATTTACGAAGAAATATCAGCTTTAGCTGAAAGATTGCGTCCGTTTGTCACCGAAACAACTCATTTTTTGAGTAAAGCGATCAAGGCAAACGAACGAATTTTGCTCGAAGGTGCACAAGCAACGTTACTTGATGTCGATCACGGGACTTATCCATATGTCACATCTTCAAACCCAACAGCGGGAGGTGCGGCAGTTGGACTTGGAATTCCGCCGCATTCAATTACTGGTGTTTTAGGAATTGTGCGAACTTACGCAACGCGAGTTGGCGAAGGTCCTTTTCCGACCGAAATGCTTGAGGCAGAAGAAGATATGGCAAATTTGATACGCAAACGCGGCAATGAATATGGTTCAGTCACCAAACGTCCGAGGCGTTGCGGCTGGTTCGATGCGGTCGCGACACGCTACGCGACTGAAATCAACGGATTTAACTCGATTGCTTTAACTAAATTGGATGTTCTCGATGCATTACCTGAAATAAAAGTTTGTATTGGATACAAATTGCGTGGAGAAATTATCGAGACATTTCCATCAGTTTCACAAGATTTGGAGCAAATTGAACCAATTTATGAAACGCTCGAAGGTTGGCAAAGTGAAACTCTCGGAATCACTAAACTTGAGGATTTACCGACTAAAGCAAGAGAATATGTTGAGTTTTTGTCGAAATCGATTGATGTCGAGATTGGTCTTATCTCAACCGGACCTGAAAGAAATCAAACAATTATCGTTGAAAACTCTGTTATGGAAAATTGGTTGAAATAAACACGACTTCACTTGCAATTTGTGAAAAGTTTCTCTAAAATCTAAAGTTTCGTTGCTAGTAATTTTGTAGCGAATTTGGTCTGATAGCTCAGTCGGTAGAGCAAATGGCTTTTAACCATTGGGTCGAAGGTTCGAGTCCTTCTCAGATCATAATAAAACAACAAAGCCCACCGAAATTCGGTGGGCTTTTTGTATGTAAAATAAAGATTATGGACGGAAAACTACGTAAAAATATTCACGCTGGATTGAAAGTCGCGATTATTCTTAAACAAGATCAACGAACCGGAAAATTAACTCAAGGAATCGTCAAGGATTTGCTGACTAATTCGCCAAATCATCCACATGGAATAAAAGTTCGGCTTACGGATGGACAAGTTGGGCGTGTGCAGAAAATTATTTCGTAATTATGAATATTCTTTCACTTGAAAATGTTAGTAAAAACTTCGGTTTCAAACCGTTGTTTGACGAAGTGACTTTTGGAATCGAATCAAACGATAAGATCGGCATAATTGGAGCAAATGGTTCGGGGAAAACGACTTTGTTGCGATTAATTGCTGGTGTTGAAGCTCCAGATTCTGGTCGAGTAATTCGTGCCGCGAGCAAAACACTAGCATATTTGTCTCAAAATCCACCTTACGATCCTGAAGCGACCGTTATTGACACGATTTTTTCATCAAGCAGCGGCGTGATGAAAGCTCTTCGCGACTATGAAACTGCTTGTCATGACTTGAGCGAACAAGGCGGAACGGACAATAAACTTCTAGATTTAGTCTCTGATTTACAGCACGAACTTGAAATTAACGGCGGTTGGGAAATTGAAACCAACGCTAAGAATATTCTTACAAAACTCGGAATTTATGACACTACCGCAAAAATGTCAACGCTTTCCGGCGGACAACGCAAACGTGTCGCTCTCGCACATGAGTTAATTGTAAAACCTGATGTTTTAATTCTTGATGAGCCAACAAATCATCTCGATGCAGAAACAGTTGAATGGCTTGAAAACTATCTTGCACGTTATGTCGGGACACTTTTATTGGTAACTCATGACCGTTATTTTCTTGACCGCGTAACGAATAGAATCATTGAAATTGATAATGGGAAAGTGCAAAAATACAACGGAAATTACGCTTATTATCTTGAGAAAAAAGACGAATTAGAAACCCTGAAAGCGGTTGAAGGGCAGAAGCATAAGATGCTCGTTAAAAAAGAGTTAGCTTGGTTACGCCGTGGAGCCAAAGCACGAACCCGAAAGTCTAAAACACGTGTTAATTCTGCTAACGAGTTAATCAATCAAAAGGTTGAACGAGCGAAAGCTGAAATCGATATTGCGATTGGTTCGCAGCGACTTGGTTCAAAAATTGTCGAGCTATACAACATTTCTAAATCTTACGATGGACGCAAATTGATTGACGATTTTTCGTATTTGTTAAAGCGTGATGACCGCATCGGAATAATCGGAGCAAACGGCACTGGAAAAACCACTTTGCTCGAAATAATCACTAATCGCGTTCAACCGGACAGCGGAAATCTGGAAGTAGGGCAAACTGTTGCGATTGGTTATTACGATCAAGAAAGCCGCGTTTTGAACGATGAATTGCGTGTCATAGATTACATCAAAGAAGTTGCGGAATATGTGCAAACTGCTGATGGTTCAATGATTACGGCATCGCAAATGCTCGATAGATTTTTGTTTCCGCCAGCGGTTCAATACGCGGTAGTTGGGAATCTTTCCGGCGGCGAACGAAAACGCCTTTATCTATTACGAATTTTGATGGGTTCACCAAACGTTCTCTTACTCGATGAACCGACAAATGATTTAGATATTCCTACGCTTGTCGCACTCGAAGAATATCTTGACGATTTCGGCGGTGCATTGATTGTCGTCAGCCATGATCGCTATTTTCTTGACCGGACAATTGATAACGTTTTCAACTTCGAAGGTGAAGGAAAAATCCGTGAATATCCAGGCGACTATTCAACATTTCTTGAATATCGGGAACGTGAAGAAGCAGATAAAATATCGCAAACCAAAACAATTAACATTATTAAAGACGTTAAAGTTGAATCTAAAACTCCGCCAACGAAACTTAGCTTTAAGGAAAAAAGGGAACTGGAGACGCTCGAAGTAACAATTAGCACAACCGAAGCAAGATTGGCTGAAATTGAAGCAGAACTTACGAAGTTTGGCAGCGATGCCGGAATGATTAATCAACTTTTTAGTGAACAACAGAAATTAAATTTGCAACTTGAAAAAGATGTGCAACGCTGGAGCGAACTTGCCGAACGTGCAGATTAAAATTTATGCAAACTGAAACACTTGATTACGAAAAAATGTTAGAAATTGCAATTGGAGAAGCTAAAATTGGGCTTAGTGAAGGCGGAATTCCAATTGGTGCAGCGTTATTTGATAATCTCGGAAACTTGCTCGGAAGTGGGCATAACCGCCGAGTTCAAGAAAACGATGCTTCTGTTCACGGCGAGACTGATGCTTTTCGTAAAGCTGGCAGACAAACAAGTTATCGCGACAAAATAATGGTGACAACGCTCTCGCCATGTTGGTATTGTTCGGGTTTGGTCAAGCAATTTAAGATTGGAACAGTTGTTATTGGTGAAGCTGAAAACTTTGATGGCGGAATTAATTGGCTAATTGAAAACGGTGTGAAAGTGATAAATCTAAATTCTCAGGAATGTATCGAAATGCTCGCGAAATATATTGTTGAGAATTCTGCTGTTTGGAATGAAGACATCGGCGAGGAATGAAAAAGTGAAAAGTGAAAGAACTGAATTTTGTTGCATAGTTCATTTGTTCTTAGTCCGCGAAACGGACGGCAGCATAAAGCCACGGGTGAAGCCTTGCGAAATCCGTGGTACATGTAGCACAAAATGAAGCCCGTTTTAGCGGGTGACTGAGTACTTCAATTAGGTTAGCAAGTAAAAATCGGTTAAAGCGAAAATGTTTTGATAATCTCATCGACTAATTGTTCGGCAGGAATCGTTGAATCAAGCTCTAAATCAATCTCACCAAACGTTTCGAGTGTCGCAAATTGGCTGTCGATTAATTTTGGATTCATAAAATGATTTTTTCGATTATCGAGACGCTTCTTCACGAGTTCGCTATCAGCCTTAAGAAAAACAAATTTCACGTCGTTTTCGCCTTTCAAAAAAGTCCGATATGCCACTTTCAATGCAGAACAAGCGAGCGTGATGTCGATCTTTTCCTCGGTAGATTCGGCGATTTGTTTTCGAAGTGATTCGAGCCAACCCGTTCTATCTTCATCGGTCAATGGAATCCCGTTTCGCATTTTTTTAACGTTCGCAGTTGGATGAAAATCATCAGCATCAAAGAATTGCCAGTTGAGATTTTTTGCTAAAAGTTTAGCAATTGTGGTTTTTCCACAACCTGTAACACCAAATAAAATAATTATCATTAAGCATTTTCCTAACACATTCCACGAGCAGTCTATCGTTGAAAACTGATTTGGCTTATCTCGCAAAACATAGATATAATGGAGCAATATTAACGCAGTTTCATCGATAAATCTATGTTTACTTTTTTTAATCAAAGTCTGAATTTCATTTTAAGAAGTTTTTTAGTCGTTTGTATTCTTGTCGGTTTTTCGAATCAGGTAATTTCGCAAAAGCCAATAAAAGATCTAAAACCTACCGTGATTTTGATCTCTCTCGACGGATTTCGTTACGATTATATCGATAAATACGCACCAACAATGCTCAACGAACTTGCTAAAAACGGTGTTCGTGCAAAATGGATGATTCCGAGTTTTCCAACCAAAACATTTCCGAATCATTATACGATTGCGACTGGTTTATATCCTGAACATCACGGAATTGTCGAAAATAACGTGTTCGATTTTGGAACAGTTTTTAGTATGTCGAAGCGTGCAGAGGTTGAAAATCCGCGTTGGTGGCTCGGCGAACCGATTTGGGTGACAGCCGAAAAACAAGGTCAGCAAGCCGGAGCGTATTTTTTCCCGGGAACCGAAACAGAAATAAAAGGTGTCAGACCGGATATTTTTCGCGTGTATAACGGAAGAGTTCCGAATGAAATGCGTGTCGATAAAGTGTTGTCGTGGTTTGATTTACCGCAGAAAGAGCGTCCGACAATTATGACGCTTTATTTTAGTGATACTGACGATGTTGGTCACGAATTCGGACCGGATGCTGAAGAAACGAAATATGCTGTTTTGGACGTAGATCAAGATATTCGTCGCTTGATGGATGGTTTGAAAGCTAGAAAAATTGACAACGAGGTAAATGTTATTATCGTTTCAGATCACGGAATGGCGGCTGTCGATTATCGCAACGCGACTTTTCTAGATGATTATTTCGATTTTGACAAACTTACTGAGCGAATTGTTTGGACAAGCGAGATTGTCCAGATTTTCCCAAAACCCGGCAAACGCGACGAGATTTATTCGAAAATCAACAAACTCGAACACACAACTTGCTGGTTAAAAGAAGAAATTCCGGCTCGTTTAAATTACTCCGATAGCAACAGAATCGCACCAATTATTTGCTCTTCGGAAGAAGGTTGGCTCACGACAAACCATAAATATTATAACGATATGATTAAAGGTCTCGATGACATCTCGCGACCGCGTGGAGCACACGGCTACGACAATAAATATCAATCGATGCAGGCGACTTTCATCGCTTACGGCAAAGCGTTTAAAAAAGGATTCGTTTCAGAACCTTTTGCGAATATTGAGGTTTATAATCTGATGTGTAAGATTTTAGGCTTACAACCCGCGAAAAATGATGGAGAATTTGATAATATAAAACAAATACTGAGGTGAAAATGTCGGAAAAAATTGTCACAATATTTGGTGGTTCAAAGTGTTTAGAATCATCTTTGGAATATCAACAGGCAAGGGAAGTTGGTCAAATTCTTGCTGAACAAGGTTATACGATTTGCACTGGCGGCTATCTCGGTGTGATGGAAGCGGCTTCACGTGGTGCGAGAGAACGTGGCGGGAAAGTGTTGGGAATTGTCATGAATCAGTTTAAAGGCGAACCGAATCGGTTTCTGACTGACAAGGTCGCGACTGATCATTTTTACGACAGATTGCAGGCTTTAATCACTCGCTCAATAGGATTTATCGCCATTCGAGGCGGAATGGGAACCGTGACTGAGATTTCGCTGGTCTGGAATAAATTAACAACGAAAGTGATTCCGCCAACGCCGCTTGTTTTGCTTGGCGATTGCTGGAAACCTGTTGTAAAGGCTTGGGAAGATAATTTGGTTGTTAGTAAAGATGATCTTTCAATGTTAAATTTTGCCGATTCGGCAGCTGATGCCTGCCGAATTGTGATAGAGAAATCAAGGAAATAATAAATTATGAATTGTCCAAAATGTAACGCTGTTTTATTACCAAGTGCAAAGTTTTGCGGAGCTTGTGGATTTACAATCCAAGAGGCACCTCAACAACAAGCTCAGTCCCAAACGGCACAACAAGCTCCACCACAAAATCAATCGAGTTCGCAAGGTGCGTTTCGAATAGATGATGATGGTCGCGGAACTGGTCGTGGTTATACTTGGGAAGTCTTGCATCCGGGAAGTTTTGCCTTGGCAAGAGTAGTTTTGCAAGCAGAACAATCTTTAAATGCTGAAGCCGGTGCGATGGTTTCAATGAGTATAAATATTGAACTCAAATCTGAAATGAAAGGTGGCGTTTTTGGTGCTTTGAAAAGAGCTGTTGGTGGCGAATCTGCCTTCGTTTCAACATTTACGGCTCGCGGCGGAGCAGGTGAAATAACTCTTGCACCTTCAACTCCCGGTGCTATTGTTGGAATTGAAATGAATAATCAAACGTTTTTTGTTCAATCGGGAAGTTATCTCGCTGGTGACACAAGTTTGGTTGTCGATACAAAATTTGGTGGTGCAAAGTCATTTTTCGGCGGCGAAGGATTATTTATTATTCAAGTTTCAGGAACCGGATTGCTTCTCGTATCTTCATTTGGTGCAATTCATTCCAAAAAATTACAAGCGGGTGAACGTTATGTGATCGACACTGGGCATTTAGTTGCTTGGGAATCACAAATGCAATATCAAATTCGCAAAGCAAGCAGTGCAGGTTTTTTAAGCACTTTAAAAAGCGGCGAAGGATTGGTTGCAGAATTCCAAGGTCCTGGAGAAATTTTGATGCAAACGCGAAATATTTCAGCATTTGCAACTCAAATTTCAAAATACATTCCTTCTAGCGGCTCGTAAACTTATGTTTCACAACGAATTAAATGCAAAGCTCATCAAATTTATTGGTGAGCAGAAGATGTTTTTTACTGCAACTGCTCCGACTGTTGGGAGAGTTAATATTTCTCCAAAAGGAATTGACACTTTTCGAGTTTTTGATGAAAACACCGTCGGATATTTAGATTTAACCGGAAGTGGAAATGAAACTTCGGCTCATATTCAAGAAAATGGTCGAATGACAATAATGTTTTGCAGTTATACCAAAAAGCCTTTGATTTTAAGACTTTATGGCGAAGGCGAAATCATTGGAAAACAAAATGTGAAATGGGAATTATTAGCTCCAAAGTTTAAACATTTTCATGGTGAACGCCAAATTATTCTTTTAAATATTAAATCTGTTCAAACTTCTTGTGGGTACGGTGTGCCGGTTTATGAATTGAAATCAGAACGTGATACTTTAAACGATTGGGCTAAAAATAAAGATGAAAATAAAATACTTGATTATTGGAAAGCCAAAAATTTGCAAAGTATTGATGGTTTACCGACCAACTTATTATAGATTTTATGTTTGATAAAGATTTTCCGGGAAAAGATAAAACTGTTGGAATATTGGGTGTGCCTTTAGGATTTGGAGCTGGGCAACGTGGCAGCGGACTTGGTACGCGAACAATTAGGCAAGCGTCAGTTCGAGGTCAAAAATTAGCGGAGCACATTGTAGAACTTGGCTACAAAGTCAATGATTATGATGATTTAGACTTACCTAGACCACTTGGTGATTCATCTGAAAGACCAAAATTTCTCACTGAAATGAGAGATTCTGTTGCAAAAATTGTCCCTGCTGTCAAAGCAATTTTGGAAGCCGGTGAAATTCCGGTAATACTTGGTGGCGATCATTCAATTGCGTTACCTACATTTTCTGCAATTCAATCTCATTATCATCAAAACAATGGCGAAGTTGGTTTAATCTGGTTTGATGCACACGCAGATATGAATACGCCGGAATCTTCACCTTCTGGAAATTTACATGGAATGCCTCTAGCACATTTGTTAGGGTATGGATTGCCGGAATTCGTTAACTTAGAAGGATTTGCACCAAAACTTAATCCAAAATTTATTGCACATATCGGGGCGAGAGATTTAGATTTGGGTGAAAAAAAACTTATCCGTGAACTTGGTATAAATTGTTGGACAATGCACGATATTGATCGTTACGGAATGAATTACTGTATCGAAAAAGCAATTGAAGTTGTTTCCCAAGCACCTAGTGGTTTTTCTGTCACTTTTGACGTTGATGGTATTGATCCGGTTGATGCACCAGGAAGTGGAACGTTAGTTCGTGGAGGTTTTTCATATCGCGAAGCACATCTTGCACTTGAACGAATTGCGGAAACTGGTAAAATGCAATCTTTTGAAATTGTTGAAGTAAATCCGATGCTTGATCGCGATAATCGAACCTCAGAACTTGCGGTTGAACTTATTCTCTCAGTATTGGGCAAGAAAATTCTCTAAATATATGACAAAAACTCGCGTTGCAATTATTTTTGGCGGTCGTTCTGGCGAACATGATGTCTCCATTCGTTCTGCAAAAACAGTTGTAGAACAAATTGATAAAGAAAAGTATGAGGTTACACCTATAGCAATTGGTCGTGATGGTAAATGGCTCAGCCCCAACGCCTCATTTAAACTTTTTCCACAAACAACACAAGACTTTTTAACGCAAAAATTTTCTGACGAGCCATTTAACTTACTAGACAATAGATCCAATTTTGATGTTATTTTTCCTGTCTTGCATGGAACATTTGGAGAAGACGGAACAATTCAAGGTCTTTTCGAAATGGCAAATATCCCATATATTGGCTGCGGAGTTCTTGCTTCTTCATGCGGAATGGATAAAGTTGTCATGAAAGCTCTTTTTGCAGATGCAGGCTTGCCAATGTGTAAATTTGTCTGGTTTTTGCGTAATGAGTGGGAAAAAGCTAGCGATGCAGTTCTTGAACAAGTAAGTTCAAAACTTGGGTTTCCGTGCTTTATTAAACCGGCAAATTTAGGCTCTTCAGTTGGTGTCACTATGGCGACAGACATTGAAACGCTGAGAAAAGGAATTGATACAGCAGCTGAATTTGACCGCAAAATTATTGTTGAAGAAGGTCTTGATATGCGTGAAATTGAATGTGCAATTTTAGGCAATGATGAGCCAAATGCTAGTTTGCCGGGTGAATATTTAATCCACGATGAGTCAAAAGCCTTTCTCGATTATACCGAAAAATATACTGGAACCGGGAATAATGATTTTATTGTTCCGGCTCCAATTTCTGATGAGTTGACGAAAAAAATAAAGGAAATGGCGACTCAAGCCTTTAAAGCCATCGACGGTTCAGGACTTGCTCGCGTTGATTTCTTTTTAAGAAAAGATAATGGAATGCTTTTAGTCAATGAAATAAACACTTTGCCAGGTTTAACTGATGCCTCAGGTTATCCAAAAATGTGGGCAGGAACAGGTTTAAACTTTTCTCAAGTTGTAGATACTTTAATCATGCTTGCTTTCGAAAGGCATCAAGATAAATCAAGAAATAAAACAAGTTTTTAAGGAGAATTAAATGTCAGTTGCAAAAGTTGTAGAATTAATTTCATCTTCAAATGAAAGTTTTGAAGACGCTGTAAACAAAGGAATTGAAAGAGCATGTAAAACATTAGAAGGTGTTAAAGGTGCTTGGGTTAAAGACCAAAAAGTGTCAATTAATGATGGAAAAGTTTCCGAATATCGAGTAACACTTAAGGTTTCTTTTGTTTTGGAAGATTAAATAGATTATCCGTTTAATACACTCAACTTAAATATCTTTAATAGATAGTTATTGAACGAATTACATCACAACATTACTTCTTGCAAAACAAACGGCAAAAATATTTGTCGTTTGTAATAAATTTACCGTATTACCTTGACAAACAAGCGTTTAAACGTGTAAATTCTAGTTTTGTTTCGTAACAGAATGTTCTCCGGTTACTTCCGCTTGAACCATTACAAACGTTCACAAATTTATTAATCTAAAAAGATTTTATTGAGTTTACACAAAAAAAGAATTACAAGCTATAGTTTTGAAAAAGGATTTTAACAAAAGTTTTCATGCCAAACGAGGAAATTAAAACAACTGAAGAAGTAGAAATCACAGCTCCTTTAGTTGAAGAAACAACAACACAACCCGCAGATATAGAATCTGTGACCGAACAAAGTTCAACAGAAATGGACTTTGGTGCAATTCTTGAGCAATTCGAACAAGAGCAAACGGCTTTCAGTGCCGGTGAAACTGTAACCGGAAAAATAGTCGGCGTCTCTGAGCGTGGAATATTAGTAGATTTCGGATACAAATCTGAAGGAATTGTCGAGCGTGAAGAGTTCACGAATGCTGAAGGCGAATTGACAGCTCAAGTTGGTGACGAAATTGAAGTTGTCATCAAATCAATGGAATCCGGTGATAATTTCCCTAGATTATCTTTTAGCGATGCGAAACGCCGTCGTTCGTGGGTTATTATTGAACAAGCTTTCCGAGATGAAGCAATTGTTACAGGTAAGATTACCGGAAAAACCAAAGGTGGTTTAACGGTTGATTTAGAAGGTGTTGAAGCTTTTCTTCCTAGTTCGCAAATTGATTCGCGACCAATTAAAAATTTAGATTCTTACATTGGTCAAGACATTGAAACAAAAATCATTAAATGCAGCAGAAAGAGGAATAATATTGTTATTTCACGAAAGGTTATTACTGATGAAGTAGTTAATGCTGAAAAAGCTATAACACTAAGTCAGCTAAGTGAAGGTTATATTGTTCAAGGAACGATAAAAAATCTCACTGAATATGGTGCTTTCGTTGATCTTGGTGGTTTAGATGGATTATTACACGTTACTGATATGTCTTGGAGTCGATTACAGAATCCTAAAGATATGTTCAAATCAGGCGACAACGTCCAAGTAAAGATTCTTAAGTTTGATCGTGAAAAAGAAAAAGTTTCATTAGGATTTAAACAACTCTTGCCAGATCCTTGGGAAACTATTGCCGAAAGGTATCCGGTTGGAGCTAAAATAAACGGAAAAGTCTCAAGTGCAACTGATTACGGTGCGTTTATTGAACTTGAATCTGGCGTAGAAGGTTTAGTTCATGTCTCTGAAATGAGTTGGTCAAAACGCCAAAAAAGTCCAAAACAAATGGTCAAAAATGGTGACGAAGTTGAAGTTCAAGTTTTGGGTATTGACCAAAACGACCGACGCATCAGCCTCGGGATGAAACAATTACTTCCAAATCCTTGGGAATCTGTTGTTTCTAAATATCAAATTGGTTCGAAAGTTTCGGGTAAAGTTCGTAATCTTACTGATTTTGGTGCTTTTGTTGAAATTGAAGACGGAGTAGATGGATTAGTTCACGTCTCTGATATTTCGCATTCGAAGAAAATTAAACATCCTAAAGACGTATTGAAACGTGGTCAAGATGTTGAAGCGGTTATCACAAAAATTGATATTGAAAACAGACGTATCTCAATGTCTATAAAAGAATTAACACCAAGTGCTTGGGATGACTTTATAATTAATCATCGTCCAGGAACTATTGTTAAAGGTAAGATTTCACGATTTGCAAGTTTTGGTGTATTTGTTGAACTTGGTGATGAACTTGAAGGTTTGTGCCATATTTCAGAACTTTCTGATGAAAGAGTTGAAAAAGCAGAAAACATTGTTTCAATTGGTCAAGAAATGGATTTCAAAATCCTTAGAATTGAATCAGATGTTCAAAAAATTGGACTTTCAGCACGAGCAGTAGGTAGTGAAGACGACAGTGATGTCGATACAAAAGTTTACTCAACTGAGGCAAAAGGTGGTATGGCATCTCTTGGAGAGCTTGCCAATTTAAAATTTGGTTCAGGTCCAGAAGAAGAAAAAGAGGATTAAGTTTTTGCTTTAAAAAAATGATCTAACGAGGAAAATTATGACAAAAGCAGATTTAGTTGAGCAGGTTGCAAAAGAAGCTGACATGACAAAAAAGGATGCAGAACAACTTGTAGAAGTTGTTTTCGACAGCATCGTTGGAGCCTTAAACAAAGGTGAAAAAATTGAGTTGCGTGGGTTTGGAAGCTTCCGAGTTCGTGAACGTGATGCACGCACAGGTCGTAACCCTAAGACTGGTGCAACAGTAAGCATTCCGGCAAAAAGGGTTGCATATTTCAAACCAGGTAAGGAATTGAAAGAAATTGTTAACAAGTAATTCTGCTGAATTGGGTTGTGATTTTCTGTGGATTTATTGTGGAGTCCTTGGCGATATGATTATGTAAAAACTGACGAAAACAACATTCGTGAGTCGTTAACTGGTTGTGTTTTTTGCGATATTTTATTAAACTCGGCAAATGATGAAAAGAAATTTATTCTTCATCGTGCCGAGTTTAATTTTGTAATTTTAAATATTTATCCATATATTAGTGGACATTTAATGGTTATACCTTTTTCTCATCTTTCCGAAATTTCTGAAGCAAACAAGCAAACAACAAATGAATTAATGGACTTAACAAAGTTATGTCAATCGGCTTTAAAAGAAGTTTACCAGCCTAATGGGTTTAATATTGGTATGAATTTAGGTAAAGCAGGTGGAGCCGGAGTTGCCGCTCATTTCCATATGCATATTCTTCCAAGATGGATTGGAGATTCTAATTTTATGACATCAATTGGACAAACGCGAACAATTCCTGAATCTTTAGAAACAACCTATGCAAAGCTGAAAGTTAAATTTGTTTAGATTTTTTGGCATTTTGTGCAGTAAAAAGTTGATCTACCATTTTGAGTTATTCTGACAATTGAGTTCTTACAAGTTATACATTCATTGTTCTCTTGATCATAAACTCTCCACCTATTTTCATAACTTCCATCAAAATAACTTCCATCAATATTTTCCGGATCTACATTCATTGTCGAACCTTGTTCAATTGATTCATTTAAAACAAATTTTATTGCTTGATAAAGTAATTTTGCTTGTTTTTTACTAAGTTTGTTTGCTTCAACTTCTGGATTAATTTTTGATATAAATAATGCTTCAGAAGCATATATATTGCCTAAACCACAAACTTTACTTTGATTTAATAGAACACTTTTAAGGTTATTTTTTGAACTATTAAGCGTTGAAACAAAATATTTCTCATTAAAATCTACAGAAAATGGCTCAGGTGCTAGTTTTGCGAGTTCTTTTGAAGTATTAAGATTATCACTTTCTAAAATTCTCATAAATCCAAAATGCCTCTGATCTTGAAAAACAAGTCGCGTTTCATTATCTAAATAGAAAATTGCATGAGTGTGTTTGGGATTTTCTCGTTCGACTGGCAACAACATAAATCTTCCGCTCATTCGTAAATGAACAAGCAGAGTCTTAGAATTATTTAAATCAAAGAGAATATTTTTGCCACGTCGATGAACAAAATTAATTATCACATTTTTTAAAATCTCAACAAATTCGTGTTTTGAATGATGTGGAATAAGTTTTTCACGAAATAATTCTGAAATTAAAATCGTTCTTTTGCTGACGAGTTTATTTAATGACTTTGTGACTAGCTCAACTTCTGGTAATTCTGGCATATTATATTTTTGAATAATCTGTGATTGATGTTTTGTCGCCAAGAACAGTATTTTCACTAACTTTACAATGTTTTCCTATATAACAACTTTTGCCGACAATTGCGTTTAGGATATAAGTTGAGCCAGCAACTTTAGAATGTGCCCAAATCACGGAGTTTTCAATTACTGATTTTTCCTCAATTAAAACACCTTTTCCTATAACAGAATTTATAATTTTCGCGTTAGGTTTTATGATGCAGTTTTCTCCAAGTATTGATGTTTGATCAACAATTGCAGTTGTGGCAATATCAGCTTTGTTGGGATGAGGCTTTCCAAAATCAGTAATTTTATTTGCGAGAAAATCATGATGTGCTTGCAGATAACTTGTAGGATTTCCAATGTCACGCCAATATTCATTTTCCATTATATAAGCGTTAAAAGATTTTTTTGAAGCTAGCAATTCAGGAAAAACTTTGTATTCAAATGAACAAGTTTCATTTTCTGGAATCATATCTAAAACACTTGGTTCAAGAATGTAAATACCAGCATTTATTGTATTTATTGTTAGTTGTGAAATTTCTTCGGCAGAAGGTTTTTCTTTAAAAGCCAAAATTTTACCGTTTTTGTCAGTTTCAACTAAACCATAAGCTGAAGGATTTTTAACTCTTGTTAAAACTATTGTAGCTTCAGAATTAGATTTTTTGTGTTGTTTAATAACTGTCAAAAAATCTAAACTAGTTAGAATGTCGCCATTTAAAACAATAGTTGGCTCTCTAAGTTTATTTGCCGCATATTTATAAGCACCGGCAGTCCCTAAAGGATTTGGCTCAGTAATATAACGCAAATTAACACCAAAATCTGAACCATCACCCAGAACTTGTTCAATTTTATCAGGTTGATAATTTAATGATAAAACGATTTCGGTAACTCCGGCACGTCTTAAAAGCTCCAATTGATAAGTCAAAAAAGGACGATTAAGAACGGGAACAATTGGTTTTGGTGTGTAAACTGTCAGCGGTCTAAGTCGTGTACCTTTTCCGCCAGCTAAAATTAAGGCTTGCATTTAAGAATTCTATCAAAGAATCTGATTCTCCACTAATTGCTTTTGCATCGAAATTAAGGTAATGTAAGCGTTTTGAGTTTTCACAATATTATGGCTAGAAAAAAGAGACAAGTTCAAGAAGTTGAACCAATCGGCAACAATCAAGCAAAACCAACTACGGTCTATCAAGACACTTTTCAAGATAAGTTTGGTAACAAGGTAGAAGATTTTGGAAAGAAGTTTGAAGGGAAAGGAAGAACACTGCTTTATGCTGTTCTCGGAATTATTGCATTTGCGATAATCATCGGAATTGCAATGTCTTGGAGCAAGCGTTCCGGAGGTGCCGAACAAACAGCATTAGGCAAAGCAATCGAAACATCGCAAGCACAAGTTTCTGCTTCCCCACAACCAGCTGGTTCAACAACTAAAACCTTTAAAACTGAAAAAGAACGTGCAGAGGCATCAGTTACGGAATTTCAAGCAGTCGTTGACAAATACGGAAGCGAAATAGCTAAATACTTTGTTGCTGTTAATAAAATGAGTATTGACCGCACGGCAGCTGTCAGCGAATTAGAAGCATTATCAAAGTCTTCGGGAGAAGTTGGTAGTCTTTCAAAATTTGCTTTGGCTCAAGCTAAAGAATCTGACGGAAAAATTGATGAAGCAATTGCTATTTACACTGCATTATCAACTTCTACAACTTCTGTAATTTCAAAAGACACAGTAAATTTTGAACTTGCATCTTTGTATGACAAACAAGGAAAAAAAGAAGACGCTGTAAATATTTATTTTGCAATTGCAAAAGCTGCGAGCGAAGCAAAAGATGCAGATGGAAAAGCTATCCCAATGTCGCAAACAGCAAGAACATCAAAAGAGAAACTTCAAGTTCTTAATCCTGAAAAAGCAAAAGAAATTAAAGAAGAAACTCCTGATTTACCACCATCTATGTAAAAAAATATTTGAAAACATTGAGTGTTTTGAGGATAGCTAATTTTAGGCTATCCTTTTTTTATAGAAACATAAAAAAATACATCTATTAGTTATTTGTAACTATCATTAAGATTTAGGAGATACTTTTAATTGCCAAAAGCTTCAAATATTGCAGTTGTCGAAGATGTTGTAAAAAAACAAGTAAAATTGTCGAACTTGAGTATTCGTGTTTCATCAAATAACTATCTAGTTTCACTTTTTTTATCAGTATTTTTTTCTAGTTTACTTTTTTATATCGAATATAATTCAGTTGCTGTTTCGTTTCTTTTTTTTGCAATTGTTATAGTTCCATTTCTTTATTTTAACGATAAAATAGTGATCAAAGGAGAAACCTTACATCGTAAAGGTATGTTTCCTTACATCTGGTCTAAGTTAAATGGAAAGAAGCTAAAACTGAAATTCTCCGATATTGAACAAATTGAAACTCAATCAATTAGAGCTCTAAAACGTAGTGGGACGGTTTTTTATCGTTATCGAACCTCTGTTCGCGGAAACGATTCGCATTTAACTTTTGCTTCCGGCGGCGAAGATTATCGTAATTTTGTTAAGGAACTTTTTCCTAAAGTTATTGAAGATGTTTTAGATAATCGATCAATTGAACTTCGCGATTATCTTGCTGATTCAAAAGAAATTTTGATGAAAGCTGCTTTTGCAAAAATTCCTTCAGCAGAAGTTTTAGAAAATTCACTTGAAGATTTTTCAAATAAAAATCGTAAACGTAACAATTTTTCTCTTAATTATGAAGACTATGAAAAATCTGATTATTTGCGTCGCTTGGCAAATGAGTTAAGAATTACAGGAAGTCTGCTTCAATCTTTAGAAACTTTTCGTCGTGCATTATTAATTACACCTGAGAATCCCTGGTTAATTTTCGAATTTTCTCGTTGTTTGAGTTCTTATGCAGGTGTTGAAAAAAGCCTGAAATTAGATCACAGAGCTAATGCAGCATTACGCTTAGCTGAGATTAAAACAAAAGACGATTCTAAATTGCTCGCAAGAATCGGCGAAAGCTATTTTCAAATTGGAAGTTTAAACCGTTCAAGAAATTGTTTCCAAAAATCGATTGATTTAAATGAACAAAATTTTAGATCGTCACGCGGTTTGGCTGAAATTTCTTTACGTGAAGGAAAAATTGCTCATGTAATTCATCATTTTGGAACCGCAAAACGTTCTGTTCAAAGTTCCTCGGCACTTGATATTTGGGCTTCAAATGAAATTGGGTATTTTTCGCAGCTAAATAGCAATGAAGAATATATGGAAGCTGAAGTTCAACGAATTAATCTGTTAGAAGGATTTAGAAAAAATAAATCAATGTCTTTAAGATTTTCGTTTGTGGGGTTTTTTGTTATTTTATTCGGTAATTTTACAGAAATTCAAACAATTACAAATATTGGTTGGACGCTTTCGACAATATCATTAATCGCGTGGACAATAATGTTAATAGGACGTAATATTTTTTTACAGAGAATCCCGATTGAGGTTTTTGATGATTCTGATGATGAATAAACAAAGAATTTAATTTTTTGATATAAAAATGACGCAGAAAACTAAATGTTTCTGCGTCATTTTTGCTAATTACTTTGCGGTTGTTTTTTGACTTTATTTGAAGTTGATGTCTTGGGTTTAGTTGGCTTTTTTTCTTTTATCGTTGGACTTAGCAATGCATTCCAACGATATTCAGGTGGAGAAATTCCATCATTTAACTTTTTAAAAATAAAATTAGACATCGCGTTTATTATCCATTTATGGTTGTATTCGCCGACAGATGCGAGTTCAGCGTCCGGTGCTGGATTCATAAAATCAATTGCATAAGGAATGCCGTCTTTGATTGCAAATTCAACCGTATTGAGGTCATAACCTAAAGCAGAACATAAGGTTTTAACGTCTTTTTCAACTCTTGCGTGTAACTCTTTAGATAAATAATTTTCGACTCTAACGTATTGCATTCCTGAGAGATACGGTTTTGATGGATCATAAGGCATAATCAAAACTTCTTCTTGACCAACACAATAACATCTAACAAATTGGTCAAATTCAATTCCTTCTTGCAACGTCATACATAGCGTGCCACTTTTGTTAAATTCAGTAAAAAGCTCTTCAAGTGAATGAACTTTCGAGACGTTTTTCCAGCCACCACCGTCAAATGGTTTTAGAAATGATGGAAATCCAACATATTCAACAATTCCTTCCCAATCTATCGGAAATTCTAAATTTCTCAGACTTTCATCTGTAATATCTTTAATGTAGCTATTTTGCGGCAAAAGAACAGTTTTCGGAACTGCAACACCAATTTTTTTTGCTAGTGAAAAGTTGAAGAATTTATCGTCAGCTGACCACCAGAATGGATTATTGATGACGTAGGTGCCTTCAAGAGCCATTCTCTTCAGCATTCCACGGTAGAAAGGCACTTCATGTGAAATTCTGTCCACAATCACGTCATAACGCTTTGCTTCTTCCTCACGAACACCACCAACAATCATCATTTCCGCAATAACTTCGCCGTTTCCTCGTTCGTTTATTGTTTTAATAAGATTATTCGGAAAAGATTGTTCTCTCCCACATAATATTCCAACTTTTTTCATCTGATTTTGTTCCTTAAATTTTTTGTGTAATAAATAGCTCAATTAAAAATTAGTATTTTAACAGACTAAAACATTGTGTCAAAGTAAACAATTTCTTAAATCAGACAACCATAAGAGCTGATATTTCATCAATAAGTTAGACTCAAAATGTCAAATATATGACTTTGTGTTAATATTTCCAGAGTTTATTAAATTTAGTTGGAGAATTTTTGTGATCGTTATCCCGAAATCATTATTGTCAGTTTGCGGTTTTATATTACTTGCATTTATTTCACTATTTGCACAAGTAACACAAGTTGCAGAAAAGCCAGTAAATAATAAGAAAGTTGATGAAAAACAAGCTGCTGCTTTACAAAACATTACAGGTGAGCAAGTCGCTGAATCTGTAATTTTGGTTTACGGTGGTTTTCGAGGGCGTGAAACTCTAAATCAAATACGCAAAACTGCAATTGAACGTGGAAAAATTATCCAAAACAATGCGGATGGTTCAACCAATAATGCTTCTTACGAGAAAAGAGTAATTCGGGGTGAGAGTTTAGATAAAGACAAGATTAGGCTTGATCAAAAATATAATAATGCCGAGTTTGCACTAATTTATGATGGAACTAAAATTTTCGGACTTTTTGGCGACACAATATTTACACCAAAAAAAGAAGCTGTCGTAGCTTTTCAAAACCAAACCTGGCGTGGTGTTGAAGCATTATTAAGATATAAGGAAAATGCTTCAAAGGTTGATTTATTTGGTCGTGAAAAAGTTCTCGGTGTTGAATATTATGTTTTAGACTTAACAGATAAAGAAGAACGAAAAACTCGTTTTTTAGTTAGCACAAAGCTAGTTCGCATTGCGTCTATTGAATACACCGAAGATTCAATCAAATATGTTCGCAAATTTTATAATTTCAATTACGCTCAAGGCACGCTTGTTCCATCAAGAACAACCCTTTTAGCTAATGGAAAGCAAATAGAAGAAGCGACAATTTCTACCGTTACTTACGGACAAAAACTTGATGATGCATATTTTGAAGGCAATTAGTTTTAGTCAAATTGGCAAAACATAACTCACTTAAACTGAGAATTCAATGGTTTTTCTCAAAAAAAATAAAATTGCAACCTTTTTCGCCGTCCAGCGTGTTTTAAATGTTGGACGGCTTTCGCATTTCCGTCTTATTAAAAACGGAAATGGAGAAAATTATTGCATTCGAAAGCTTTGGAAAAATTCAAACGGAGGTTTATTTTCCAAATATGTCTGAAAAACTCTCCGATCATGAATTGCTTGAAGCTGTAAAATTAGGCGAAGAATTTGCGTTTGACGAAATAGTAAAAAGATATCAAAAACCAATAACTAACTATGTTTTTCGAATTTTAAATGACTATGAGGAAGCCTTAGATATTGCACAAGAAAGTTTTGTTCGTGTTTATTTTGCCATTGAACGCTACAACACAGAATATGCTTTTTCGACATACATTTACCGAATTGCAACAAATCTTGCAATTAGTGAAATTCGTAAAAGAAAACGCCGGAAGCTCTTTTCTTTTACCGGTTTTTTCCAAAACAATGGCGAAGAAAGTGATTTTGATGCAATTGATGAAAAAAGTTTGCAAGATGAAGATTTAATCGAACGCGAGCGTAAACTGACAATTGCCAAAGCTATTGAATCTTTGCCAGAAAAATATCGTTTACCAATTATTTTACGAGATGTTGAAGAGAGAAATTACGATGAAATTGCACAAATCCTAGATTTAGGACTTGGAACAACAAAATCGCGAATTTCACGCGGAAGAGCAATTTTACGTGGCAAACTGACAGATTATTTTGAAAAGACAAATGATGAATAAATTAAATGAAAATTTGACTCTTGAAGACAAAGAATTTCGGCGTGTTCTTGGTAATCTCGAAAAAATTGATGTTCCAAACGACTTTTGTTTTAGTGTCAGAGCAAAAATTGCAAATAAAAAAGAATTTAAAAAATCATTTTTAGGAAGTTTTCTTAAAATTGCAACGCCAATTTCTTTTGTTTTATTAGTTGGCATTTTTATATTTAGTAATTATTCAAAGCAAAATGTTCAAAAAATTACTACTTCTGAAACCACTCAAGAAATCAATATTGCAAATAATAATAAGCAAATATCCAAAGAGGAACCGGAAAAACTTATTGCTATTTTAAATAATACTACTACGCCTAAAAACACTGAGTCTAAGTCGATAAATATTGTTAATAATGAACTTCCACGAAATTTAAAACAACAAGTAGAAGTAAAAAAGGTAAATAATTTGCATATTAATAAAATCAAAAAGGAAGAGATCTTATCATCAGTATCAGCCGTTACTGAGGCAAAAAGAGTGATTGTCCCAAAAGGTCTAAATCAGAATAACAAAATTGAAAAAACCGAATCAAATGTTGCTCCGGCGAGTTTTGAAATTGAAAAAATTTTAGGTGAATTGGGCATCGAAACTGTTGAAGCAAATAACAAATTAACTGTGAAAAGTATCAAGAAAAACACAGTTGCGGAACGTTCGGGATTAAAATCTGGTGATATTGTTGAGTCGCTGGACAATCAAAAAATTATACCTAAACAAACAAGCGGAAAAGTCTCCAATGGCAACATTTTAACTGTTGTCCGCGATGGAAAAACAATAGAATTAAAGTTACAACCTTAAATTTGACAATTTATAAACGCCTGTTGCTAATCTTTCAGCAAAACCTTCGTCAACCAATTTATGATTTGCTAACCCGCATTCTTTGCGAGTTAAACCTGTAAATCTTGACAAATCTCCAAGTAAAGTTAAGCCGCAAATTTTCAAAAATTCACGTGCAATTTCAATCAAAGCTTTATCACGTTCTATTTTCGTATTAATTTGAGTTGGGAAACGTGCTTCGCTGAGAGTCCAAATATATGTAAACTTTGGTTTATATAAAACTTCTGATGGAATTACCAACATTTTTTTTTGTAACTCTTCGAGTGCTTTTGTCAACGACTTTCTATCTTCAATTCCTGTTTCTACTCGCAAGTCAAAAGTAGCCATTTCCCATTCTTTCCGCAAAATATTAAGAATGTTCAGGGCATTGTTTGATAATTGTTTTTCGTCAGAAATACCATAAATTGCTTTAAAATATGGAATTAAACGTGGGGCAATAAACATCGACCGACCTTTGCAAACCTTTCCGTAAAATACTTTGCCACGCATAAAAACTTCATCTTTTAATGTCCAAGCTAAACTCATTTCGACATCTTTTTGAACATTAGGTGGCGTGTGAACATCGCGTCTTCCGCAAACAGCGATGTAAACTGATGGAGAGACAGTTCGCGAATCAGTTAATGTCAGACAAAAACCCAAATCTTCAATTAAAGACTCAATTTCAATTGCTTTGTCTATTTTTAAAGTTTCTTCGCGTCGCCATTTCAAGTCTCGATAAACTTCAATTTCCTCAGGTATGTATTTCATCTACCAATTAATATCACGCAAAAAAAAGACGAGCAACATCTAAAATGCTACTCGTCGATCAAGAATAATAAATTATCAATTATTTTATCGGTGAAGATGCTTGAATTGTGATTGAAGACCCTTCAGTTAAATCTACATCTTCTTTGCCTGTAACAATTACCGAGCCAGCACCAGCTCCGCCACCGATTGTTGCTCCGATTATCGCTCCTTTTGCACCGCCAAAAATTGCACCTATAATTGCACCAGCACCGGCACCAATTCCACCACGTTTGATACTTTCTTTTGTTTGACTTTTACCTTTTATAGTTCCTTCTTCATCAATTTTCACAGTTTTTCCATTTGAATCTGTAATACTTTGTAAAAATCCAGCGAAGTCAAAAGTTTCACCATTTGTGAGTAATATTTTCTCAAAATTGAATGTTAATTTTGAGTTTCCACTAATTCTACCTGAGCGATTGATACCAGAAATTGAGCCTTCGACAATTGCACCACGATAGTCGCCCGGTGATTCAATCTTAATTCTAAATCGGTCACCATTTTGCGAAACTTTTGTTGAAACATTGTCTTGCAAAATTCCAGTTAAAATTGCTCCATCTGAAACTGCATAGTCACCACGACGACCTTTTGAATTTACAGGAGGATTTCTTGGATTCTGATTAGTCGGAAAACTATTTGGAGCATCGAAGAGATCTAAATTAGCGACTTCAGAAGTTTTTTCGTAATAACTTGTAATAATAAAAGTCTGATTGATTTCGTCATCAGTCAAACGGCGAATAACTCGCAAGGTTTGTCCATTATCAATTGATGAAAAAGTTACAACATAACTATAATCCCGCAAACGATTACTTTTTTGTGCTTCTTGTTCGATAGAAATTGTCAGTTCATCATCTTTTATTTCGGAACGAATTCGAACGTTTTTACCATCATTAGTTTTTTGAATTTTTTCTCGTCCGCTCGCGTCAAAACTCACTCTTTGGCTTTTTGAAGAAGCAACGCTAACCGAATTACCACTGTTATCAATCGCAATTGAATCAGGCGAATCAAGTTTTTCATCAAAATGCCGAAGTGCAGAATCTTTCTCATATTGAGGAGAATCTTGTGTAGCTTCTGTAATAATTTCACGAGCATTATCACTGCGTGAAACATCAAGTTTATAAGTGCCGGTCAATCCTGTATTAAAAGATTTTATAGATATTCTAGGATCAGGTGATGATACTTCATTTGTGGGAAATGAATAATTAGTCGAAAGAGTTTCCACCAAACCACGAAAATCTCTCCAACTATTTTGTACCTTGGCATCTAATTTTGACTTAGCAACAAAACGAGAAACATTCTCGGTTGAACTTACAATTAACGACACATCTTCGGGCTTTTCGTTTTGCTTTTGAAATTTATCATCGAAATTTACAATCGAATCTTCCAAGTCATTCATATAACCATTAATTTCATTTTCATCTTCGCGGCTAAAACTCTCGCGATTCAAATTAGCGTTTAAGTTATATCGAAAATCTTCAAATTTAATGTTGATTTTTCGAACTGTTTCGCTCGTGCCGGAATTTTGTGCATAAAATTCCGACGCAAGTCCAAAAAATATTAATCCAAATGCAATAATTAATCCGAGGTTTCGTTTTGCTTTTTTGATAATCATTTCTCACCTTTTCATCTAAAACAAGTTTTAAACTAATAACAACTACAATAGTTCGCTAGCATTTTTTGTGCCAAATTTATTTGATTCAATAAAATAACTAAAGTTTGCTTTTCTATGTTAATATTTTGCAAATTAGCTAACTAAAGTTTTGTTAATTTATATAATTTATATGTCAGTTTACAAAGCAAAAATTAAAGACGCTGGTGATGGTTTTTTTATCGGCATATCACCTAATGGAAACTCCATAACTATTGACACTAAAGGTGATAGACATTCTGCACCAAGTCCGTTAGAACTTCTCTTAATTGCAGTTGGAGGTTGCACTGCAGTTGATGTTGTAGAAATTCTCAAAAAAAAACGACAAGAAGTTACAGGTTATAACATCGAATTGACCGGAACTCGCCGCGAAGAGCATCCACGTTCTTTTGAAACAATAAATGTTCACCATATCGTGTATGGACGTAGCGTTTCGGCAAAAGCACTTGCTGATGCCATCCATCTTTCAGATGAAAAATATTGTTCGGTTGCTGCAAATATTAAACCGACAACTAAAATTACGACCAGTTTTGAAATTATTGAAGTCTAAATACAGGAGAAAATATGCCCCTAAAATTATTTATGTCATTAATGATTTGTCTGAGCTTTGCATTTAGTGCTTTGGCTCAAGATACAATTGTAAAATGGCAGAAAGTTGATTTTTCAAAGAAAATTTTGACAAAATCAGAACTTTCAAAAGTTGCAGAATTTGATTTGCCGCTTTTGAGAGGTCTGGTTTTTGGTAAACGAGGACGAATATTTGTCGAACGCTCGATTCAAACTTATCTTGAAAAACAGTCTTGGTATAAGCCTAATAAAAGTTTTGCCAACAAAGTTTTGACAGCAAACGAAAGAAAAAATATTGATTTAATTCGTGAAGCTGAAGCTAAAATACATAACGAAGTTCGCCCGGGCGATTTGAGATTTTGGATAAAAAAAGATATTCCCGACGATAAAATTCTTGCATATACAAGTGCTGAATGGAGTATTTTAATCGCAGAATTTGAAGCAATTCATGGTAAAACTTTTTCTGAAGAATGGCTTCAAAAATATTTTGGAGAAAGATATTGGTATAAACCAAATCAAAACTATTCAAATGCAGTTTTAAGTGAAATTGAAAGAAAAAATCTTGAGAAGTTTATAGCCCGAAGAAATGAGTCACGCAAGATTGAAATATCTTTTGGAGATATGGATAAATTTCAGGATGTATTGCTTAAAGAAGAGTTGCTTAAAGGTTTGAATTTAAATGAATTGCGTTTAATTCGGAATGAAGTTTTTGCTCGTCGCGGAAAACGTTTTTCTGCTGTTGGTGACAGACAATCTTTCGAATGGCAAGATTGGTATAAACCTTTGAAAGATCAGACAAAAGTTAAACTTAATCCTACTGAGGAAGCAAATGTTAAGTTAATTCAAAGCGTTGAGTCGAGAATAAGAGAAAAATTATCGACTGAGGTTCTTGGTGAAGATGCCGTTACAGGTTTATTTGCTGAAGATTTGAGAATTTTAAGAAATGAAATTTTTGCTAAACGTGGACAAGTTTTTAAAGACCCAAAATTACAAAAATACTTTTCTAGTCAACCTTGGTATGTCCAAAACCCTGATTTTAAAATTGAAATGTTGACTGAAGTTGAATTAAAGAACATTACGATTATTAAGAATGAAGAAGAACTTGCGATTAGTAAATTTGTTCTAGTAGAAGGCTGATAAAGTCTAATTTTATATCTCGCGTGTCGAGAATTTTATAAATTAAATACGGAAGTTTGAACTACAAATTCAGACTTCCGTTTTCTTTTTGTTAGTCATTTAGCTATGCTATTGTGAGTTTTATTTGCTATGAACGATTTATCACCTGAAGAAAAAGAATTAAATAAAAAACATTTAATGCTTGAGCGTTTAAAAGAAAGGCTCGCTGATCGCGAAGAAGAAATGACAGATCTTCGGGCTGAACTCGATCAAGTTGAAGCTAATTACACTATGGTTGTTGGACGTTTTTATGCAGAACTCGATGAGATAGAAGCTCAAATTGCCGAAGAAGAACTCAAATTAGTTCCGGACGATGAAGAAATAATTAAAAAAGTTGAAGAAGCTCGTCGTCGAGCTGAAAACTCAGCGGCTGCGGCAGATGAAGCCCAAACTGCAAATAGTAAATGGAACCCAACACCTGAAGCAAAAAAGGCTTATCACAAACTCGCACGCTTGATTCATCCTGATTTAGCCTTTGATTCTGATGAACGAGAACGCAGACATGTTTTAATGGCTCGTCTAAACGACGCATATTCTGATGGAAATCAAAATCTTTTAGACAAATTAGTTGAAGAATATCGAGACAGTCCAGATTTAATCAGCGGCGTTTCAATTGGCGATAAATTAGTGAAGTCAATTCGTCAAATCTCACAAGTAACAGTTCGTTTACACCAATTAAAACGTGAAAAAATAGAAGCGGAAAAATCAGAGGCGTTTAATATGCGAGAGAAACTTCGCGAAGAAAAACTTCTTGGGCGTGACTATTTTAAACAGAGTTCTGAGCGAACAAAAACTATGATTATGAAAGCTGAACGCCGTTTATTGACGCTCAAAAATCTTAATGAAGCTCAAGAAGATTATGTTAAAGAGAAGTTTGGAATGGATATTAAAGACTTTAGAAAGGACAAATAGAATTAATAATCTAAACATTTTGTCCAGCAGCAAAACCTGACGACCAAGCCCATTGAAAATTGTAACCGCCAAGCCAACCTGTAACGTCAATGACTTCGCCGACAAAATATAAACCGGCGATTTTTTTTGATTCCATTGTTTGCGATGATAATTCGGCGGTTGAAACGCCGCCGATTGTGACTTCAGCTTTGTCATATCCGGCAGTTTCTTTGAACAATACTTGCCAGTTATTTATTTTTACAGCGATTGCTTCTCGTTCTTTTTTTGAAAGTTGATTAAGTGGTTTATGATTTTCAACAAATAATTCGGCAAAACGACTTGGGAGAATTCCGCTGAGAAAATTATCAAGATTTTTTTTGCTGTCGCTGTTAGATTCCAGAATTTCAAGTGCGTTTTGTGTCGGTAATAAATCAATCGAAACCGCGTTATTTTTATTCCAAAAATTGGAAATCTGCAAAATCGCCGGACCAGATAAACCTTTGTGAGTAAACAAGATATTCTCGCGAAACGAATGTTTTTCGCTACTCACAACTGAATCGACTGAAATACCTGCGAGTTTTGAAAATATTTGCGAACCTGCAAAATTAAGCGGAACTAGCGATGGTTTTGTTTCCACTATTTTTAGACCAAATTGTCTTGCGATTTTATAACCAAAATCTGTCGCACCAATCTTTGGAAACGAAAGTCCGCCACACGCAATAACCAAACTTTCAGCTGTAAAAGTGCCACAAGTAGTTTCTAAAGTAAATATTTTATCTTTTAAAAGTGTTTTTACAGAACAATTTAACCGAATTTCAACTTTTGCTTTTTTACACTCATTTTCAAGCATATCTACAATGTGCAAAGCTCTTTCTCTACAAAACAGTTGCCCAAGTTTTTTTTCGTAAAACTGAATTCTATGGCTTTTTACGAGTTCGACGAAATCATCAGGCGTATATTGGGCGAGTGCAGATTTACAAAAATGTGGATTCTGAGAAATGAAATTATTGGCAGAAACTTCACGATTCGTGAAATTGCAACGTCCACCACCAGAGACTAAAATTTTGCGACCAAGTGCATCGTTATGTTCGATTAAAAGCGTTTTTCGTCCGCGTTTTCCAGCTTCTATTGCACAAAAAAGTCCGGCTGCACCACCACCGATTATTATTACGTCAAATTTCATTAAGATAAATACTTTTCTCGCAAGATGTTTACGTGATGTTGAATATGTCCGACCATAATATATGCTAACGCTCGAGTTGTTACTTTGTTTTCACTTGCGGTTCCAAAATTGTCCCAGCTATTTGGCGTTAAGTTGTTAAACATTAAGATATTAGCACTACGAAGCTGTAATAATTCTTCTATCAAATCAGCGAGTTTAGATGAATTAAAATTTCCATTTTCAACATAAGGATCTTGGTCAAATCCGGCAAGCGGTGTTTGATCGCCACGAGCGATTCGCAACGCACGATAGGCGAAAACACGTTCGCCGTCAATTAAATGCCCGATCAATTCTTTTATGGTCCATTTGCCTTCAGCGTAAGCAAAAAGCCCTTTTTCCTCAGTGATTTGAGAGAAAATATTGTGTAAATCTTTGTGTTGATTTTTTAATGCAAGAACAATATCAGTTTCAAAAACAAGCGAAACGTAAGTTTCATAAAAACCGGCGTATTCATTTTTTTCAGGTCTTCTCATAAATTAATTTTAACAAAAATATACTATCTTTCACTTAAAGATTGTGAATTTAGTAACGTTTCTAATCGCTGCTCTTTAATTTGATAAAAATCTTTAATTTCATCAATTTGTTTTTCAAAAATTGAGCTATCAAAATTTTTGTTGTGTTTTGTTCCGACAATCATATTATTTTTGGGTGTGTGTTCACTTGCTATAAATTCGAAAACTTTGGTTGAATAACCTTTTTTTTCGAGCAACAAAGCACGCAATCCATCGGTAATAATCTCAGCCGATCTTTCAAGCATAATTCCGTGCCGTAGAATTCCGCTAAATAAATGTGGTGCAACTATTTGCGGACGTATTTCTTGATGACAACACGGCGAACAGATAATTAAATCGGCTTTCGCACAAATTCCTTTGAAAATCGCGTCGTCTGTAGCGGTATTGCAAGCGTGAAGAGCGATCAGAATGTCAGTTTGTGGCAATTCAAATCCTTCAATTGTGCCGTTTATAAACTTCAATCCATCGAATTCACAAGATTTTGCTAAATCATTGCAAAGCGTCATTAACTCAGATTTTGTGTCAATTCCGATAACTTTCACATTTAAGCCGCGTGCGTTTTTGAAATAATCATAAGTTGCAAAGGTCAGATAACCTTTGCCACAACCCATATCAGTAATTGTGATTTCTTTTAAATCTTTTAAGAGTGAATTATCAAAAAGATTACTTAAAGTTTCGATAAATTTATTAATTTGTCGCCATTTATCTTGTTGTTTGTCACGAATTTCGCCTGTGTCAGTTGTTAAGCCCAAGGCATGCAAATAAAAAGCAGTTTGATTAACGTGAAACTCTTTTTCTCGATTATGCGAAGCAGATGGCTTTGTTTTAAACGTTGGTTTACCTGTATTTAAACGCGATTTTCCTTTCTTGCCAATGTCAATTTGAAAATCATTTTCGGTAGTAAAAAGATGCCCGCTCCGAAATCCTTCAGAGAAAAAATCAAAGATTTTTATTAATCCTTCGCTAAAATCATAATTTTTTGCTGTGTCGCGAGTGTCGAAACGATAAAGGATAAAAAGTCTGGTTCCAAGTTTGGTTTCAATCAAACGAATAAGTATTTTTTGCAAATGCTCATCAGTTCCGCGATAGTTGCCAAGTGTCAACTTTACGAAAGTTTGTTCACTTAACGATTTTGAAAGATTGGTGATAAATTGTTCAATATTTTCAACTGACATAAAATTTGAATTTAACATAAAAAAATAAACTTCAAAATTTATTCGTAAATTAATAAAAAAATATCAGAGATTGTTTTTATCCTAAAAGCTAAAAAAAGCAAGATTCTCATTTTATTGAATTAATATAAATTATAGTAAATAAACATTTTAGAGTGTTTTCTATTAAAAAAAATTACAAACACAATTAATTATTCTAAATTTGTATGATTAATTTAAAAAAAAAGTTTGTAAAATATATTAGTTTTAATCAATTTTGGTTTGACTAACTCGACTGAGAATTTTATATTGTCCATTGTCCCAAACATTGATGGACAAGGTGCGTTAGAAATAACGCTCGATATACATCGAAAAAAAATAAATTATCTTTGAGAAGACAGGAGAATACAAATATCATGAAAAAGACATTAGTTCTTTCAGCAGTTTTAGGCTTAGCCGCTTTAGGTATGGCATGTAACGAACCAGCAGCAAACACAGCAAACAAGGCTGCAAATGCGGCAAACTCAGCAGTAAACGCTGCTAACACAGCTGCGGTAGCTGCAAATTCAGCAATGAATGCAGTAAACAAAGCCGGTGAAATGGCGAATACAGCATCAAACACAGCTTCTTCAACAGCAAATAAAGCTGGTGAAATGGCGAATAAAGCAGCAAACACAGCTTCTTCAGCAGCAAACACAGCTTCTACAGCAGCAAATAAAGCTGGTGAAATGGCTAACAAAGCAGTTGACGCCACTAAAGATGCGATGAAAGACGCACCAAAAAAACCATAATTAATTAATTAATTATAAATTGAAAACACGCTGAGCAATTAGCGTGTTTTTTTGTTTACACACATTTACCCAAATAAATTAATAAGATAAAATTTGATTTAAAAAAATAACTAGACAAATTTAAATTTATGTCTAAAACAAGCATAAAACTTTCTTGGTTAAAACCTTCTCTTGCTTAGTTATTGATTTTCGTTCCAATCTCAATTGCTTTGCGATTTGTTCCGGCTTGGGAACATCAGACTGCACTTATTATCTGTGCTTGTTTAGCTATTATTCCTTTAGCTGGTTGGATGGGAAAAGTGACTGAACATCTTTGGCAAGGAATTGGGTCGAAGGTTTGCAACTATTAGATGTTTACACAATTCTGGGAATTTTATTTTAATTTCTCCATGATACACATCAAGCCGTTGAAGTAATTCAAGGTGTTCCGCATCAATAAAATATGCTAGTTGATTTAATTATTCACAATACAAAACAGCTTTTAACTTGTGCTTCATATGGTAAAGCCAAAAAAGGCAATGAGATGCAAGAACTTGGCTTAATCGAGAATGGCGGAGTTGCCATTCAAAACGGTAAAATAGTTGCTGTCGGAAAATCAGAAGATATTTTACAAAATTATCAAAGTGAAAACGTTATTGACGCTTGCCAAAAAGTTGTTACACCGGCTTTTGTTGATCCACACACCCATATTATTTATGCTGGAAACCGTCTTGATGAGTTTGAATTAAAAATAAAAGGTGCAGATTATCTTGATATATTAGCGAATGGCGGCGGAATTCTTTCAACTGTTAAGCACACACGCGAGGCAACTAAACAAGAATTAATTGATCAAACAGTTTTACGTTTAGACAAGATGTTGGCTTGTGGAACAGCAACTGTCGAGGTTAAAACTGGTTATGGCTTAGATGAAACTACGGAATTTAAAATGATGGATGTTTGGGAGGAATTAGACAAAATTCATCCGATTTATCTAGTTCCGACTTTTCTCGCAGCACATGCAATTCCGCCCGAATTTAAAAATAATCCAGATGAATACGTCAGAATTATTTGCGAAGAAATGCTTCCAAATCTCTATAAATGGCGACGCTATGGTTATTTAGATGAGGATCGTTTAGATTTTCAAGACAAATTGAATAAACCTTTTTTTGTTGATGTATTTTGTGAAAGAAATGCTTTTAATCTTGAACAAACAAAGCGAATTTTCGAAGCTGCAAATGCAAATAGCTTCAACATTAAAGCTCATGTTGACGAATTTACAAATCTTGGCGGTAGCCAACTAGCCATTGATTTTCGTGCAACTTCAATTGATCATCTTGACGCAATTTCTGACGATGAAATTAAATTATTATCTAAATCAAATACCATCGGAATTATCACGCCGACCGTAAATTTCAATTTTGGAAGTTCTGAGTTTGCAAATGCTCGAAAATTGATTGATTTGGGTTGTGCGATTGCACTTTCGACAGATTACAATCCGGGTTCTGCACCTTGTCCTTCGCAACCTTTGACGATGGCAATTTCTTGCCGATACCAAAAAGTTTTACCTTCAGAGGCATTTAATGCAATAACAGTAAATGCAGCATTTGCAATCGGTTTAGGAAAAACGCACGGCTCACTTGAAGTTGGAAAAGAGGCAGACTTAGTTATTCTTAAAACAAAAGATTACCGCGAAGTTGCTTATGAATTTGGTTCTAATTTTGTCGAAAGCGTAATAAAAAGTGGTAAAGTCATTGATTAAGTAGTAAGTCTATGCAAGGAATCGCATAACAGATCTCTATTTTAGAAGAGTATTTTAAACTAGACAATATCGCTGAAAGAAATATGGACGATTTTAGATTCGAAGTGATTGTGAAACAGGCGAATCTTTCCTTCTCATTACATTAGAGTTTGATTTTAATGTTAACGAAACTTTATCAAGTGGGGAAATCGCAGAAATTGTAAAAGTTAAATAATAAATGAGTGAAATTATCTTAAATGGCGAGAGCCTAACATTTGAACAAGTTATTGCTGTGGCTTTTGGAGAACCAAATAAACCTCGCGTTATTTTATCTAATGCTGCTAAAGGGAAAGTAACTCGGGCAGCAAATGCTGTGCAAACATTGCTTGATAACGGCGAAATTGCGTATGGAATAACGACCGGATTTGGTGCGTTTAAAGATAAAATTATTAGTCGTGAGGAAGTAGAGAAACTTCAGCGAAATATTGTTTTAAGTCACGCCGTTGGTGTCGGTAATTCTTTTGATATTCCAACAACGCGAGCAATTATGTTAATTCGTGCAAACACGCTTGCACGTGGACATTCCGGCATTCGCCTAGAAACCTTAGAAACAATCTTAGATTTATTAAACTGCGGAGTTCATCCGTGTATTCCGGAAAAAGGCTCGCTTGGTGCGAGTGGCGACCTTGCACCGTTAGCACACTTCGCGTGTGTTTTAATTGGCGAAGGTGAAGCTGAATATTGTGGCGAAATTATTTGCGGTCAAGAAGCATTAGCAAAAGCAAAAATTTCGCCAGTTATTTTAGCTGCGAAAGAAGGTTTAGCTTTAACAAATGGCACAACAATAATGACTGCTATTGGGCTTTTAGAAACTTGGAAAGCACAGCGTTTAGCCGATTTAGCAGATATTTCCGGTTGTTTAAGTCTTGAAGCATTAAATGGCACAACAATGGCATTTGACGAAAGAATTCATGCACTTCGTCCGCATCCGAGACAAGTTGAATGTGCTAAAAATCTTCGTGAAATATTAAAAGAAAGCGACTTTACACGAAAATTTGATTCAACAAACGTTCAAGATGCTTATACACTTCGCTGCATTCCGCAGGTTCACGGAGCTTGTCGAGATGCGATTGCATATGCCGATTGGTTATTAAATCTTGAGCTAAATTCTGTCACTGATAATCCACTAATTTTTATTAATGACGATGAATCTATTGATGTAGTTTCTGGCGGAAACTTCCACGGTGAACCTCTTGCACTGGCTTTTGATTATTTATCTATTGCACTTGCTGAGCTTGGAAACATTAGTGAACGCAGAATTATGCGACTTACTGATGAATCATCAAATGCACATATTCTCCCGGCATTTCTGACAGAAAACGGCGGATTAAATTCAGGTTTTATGATTGTGCAATATACCGCTGCGGCACTTTGTACAGAAAACAAAATCCTCGCACATCCGGCTAGTGTTGATACAATTCCAACTTCTGCAAATGTTGAAGATCACGTTTCGATGGGTGCGACAGGAGTTTTAAAACTTCGACAGGTTTGCGAAAATCTTGAATTAATTTTGTCACTCGAACTATTTTCAGCCGCTCAAGGAATTGATTTTAGAAAGAGAATTTCCGGTGCTGAACAGCTAGGCAAAGGAACTCGCGAAATTTATCAAAACATACGAAAAATAGTTCCTTTTATTGAAGAAGATGTTTATATGAAAACCCATATTGATGCTGTAGTTGGTTTTGTAAAAGATTATAGGGTTAGAGGAGATTAGTTCAATCGTCCTTTTTAACACCGGTCGGTCATTGAGCAATATTAACCTCAGATTAACACCAACCGGAGGCGGAGAAATTCGCTTTGCACGAACAAACCCAACTGGTTATTATCGTTTTGTTAATATTCCAGCTGGAGAAATTTATACAATAACGGCGAATACTAAGAAATACACTTTTACACCACGTTTAATATTTCCTTCAAGTAATCTAACCGGAATTGATTTTATTGCAGAAACTTTTTTTGCAGAAAACAAGAAATAGTTTTCACTAATAAATAATTAAACTAAGTTCGCTCAAAAGAAAGAAGTTCACGATACTTCTTAGGCATTGAGCGAACTTTTTTATTTTTATCAGTCAAAACGTGAAGCGTTTCGCCTTCAGCAAGTAAAACTCCATCAGTTGGGCGAAAAACTTCGTAAACAAATCGCAATGTTCTTGATTTTATTTCGCTCAATTTCGTGCGAACAACTAAGTTATCTTCGTAAAAAGCAGGAGATTTATAACGACAATAAGCCTCGGCAACAACCATCAAAACATCGTCTTCAATTTCCATTTGTTTATAAGAAAATCCCTTTGCCTGACAAAACTCGGTTCTTGCTAGTTCAAACCAAATCAAATAGTTAGCATGATGGACAACGCCCATTTGGTCAGTTTCGGCATATCTTACGGTTACAATTGATTCATTCCAATTCATAATTTTTAATATTATGGTGAGAAAGAAAAAGTTTCAAGGTATTAACAAAAAATGACTTGCTAGTTTTTGTCTTGAAAGGCAGAATTAAAGTCTATGTCAAAGCTAGAAAAAGACATTCTCAATAATCGTAACGCATACTTCGAATATCATATTCTTGAAAAATTTGAAGCTGGCGTAGCCTTGGTTGGAACTGAAGTAAAGTCAATTATGGAAGGCAGAATTCAACTTAAAGAAGCATACGTTGCGATTAAGGAAAATGAAGTTTGGCTTTTTAATGCACACATATCGCAATATATTTTTGGTAACAGAAATAATCACGAACCACTTCGCACAAGAAAACTTTTGCTTAAACGCCGTGAGATTACAAAACTAGAAAAAGAAACGACGATTAAAGGAATGACACTGGTTGTCACGAAAATATATTGGAAGAATGGCAAGATAAAATTTGAGGTTGGTGTTGCGAAAGGGAAAAAACTTTATGACAAACGCGACACAGAAATGAAGCGAACAGTTGACCGCGAAACGCTTCGTGAGTTGAAAGAAAAGTAAACTTGAGGCTAAAATAAGAATTAGTTATAAATTTACAAAACGAGGAAAATAATGAAGTCCCAATCAATCACAACAAATTTTCAAGACGCAAATGTCAACGCAATTGCAGTTGCTGTTTTTAAAGGCGAAACTCTAACATCTTCACTGTTGAAAAACTTAGATGATTTAACCGGCGGATTAGTCGCTGATGTAATTAAAAATGACGAATTGAAAGGTAATGTCGGCGATACAGCTTTAATTCGTTTCAAAGCTAGTGGCAAAACAAAAGCTAATCGTTTATTGCTTGTTGGTGTTGGTGAAAAAGCAGATTATAAAGCACATGGAGTTGGAGTTTTGGCTGGAACTGCCGCGAGATTTCTTTCAAAACGTAATATCAAAAGTTTTGTTCTTGTGTCGCGTTCGGAATCTGACGAAATTGAAACAGCACAAAATGCTGTTCAATGTGTAATTACAAGTCTTTACAGCATCGATAAATATAAAACTAAAGATAAAAACGAAAAAACGATCGACACTTTTGTTTTATGTATGGAAAATGCAGATGAAAAAGCACTCAAAACCGGAATTTCACGCGGGGAAATTTTAGGAAATGCAATGAACTTTACACGAGATATGTGTAATGAACCGGCAAATATTCTTCATCCGACCGAAATGGCAAAACGTGCCGAAAAAATGGCGAAAGAGACTGGTTTAACTTGTGAAATACTTGATGAAGCCAAAATGAAAAAACTTGGAATGGGTTCACTTTTGAGTGTTTCAATCGGTTCAGAGCAACCGCCAAAAATGATTGTTCTTAAATATGAGCCAAAAAAATCAACCGCGAAAAAAGGTGAGCTTATAGCACTCGTCGGAAAAGGTGTTTGTTTCGATACAGGTGGAATATCAATTAAACCTGCTGAAGGAATGGATGCCATGAAATATGATATGAGTGGCGGCGGAACGGTTATTGGTGCTATGCAAGCGATTGCTTTATTAAAACCGACGGTTCCTGTAATTGGCGTTGTTGCCGCAGTTGAAAATATGCCGAGCGGAAAAGCAACTCGCCCAGGTGATGTCGTAACTGCGATGAATGGAAAAACAATCGAAGTTTTGAATACTGACGCTGAAGGCAGATTGATTTTAGCTGATGCTGTAGCTTACGCAGAAAAACAAGGTGCAACCAGAATTGTTGACATGGCAACGCTGACTGGTGCGGTTATTGTTGCACTTGGCGACCAAAACACCGGAATTATGGGTAACGATCAAGAATTTATTGATGAAGTTATCGCTTGTGGAAAAGCTACTGGTGAAAATTTTTGGCAATTGCCAGTAAGTGCCGAATACAGCAAACAAATTAAATCAGACATCGCTGATATTAAAAATATTGGACCTCGCGGAAAAGCCGGAACAATTATGGGTGCAGTTTTCATTCAAGAATTTGTTGATAAAGCAAAATGGTCGCATCTTGATATTGCCGGAACTGCTTGGCTTGACAGCGATAAACCTCATCAAAGTAAAGGTCCAAGCGGAGTTGCTATTCGCACACTGGTAAATTTAGTTGAAAAATCACAATAAAAATTCGTATATTTTAATAGTTATTTTTGGTTGATGATTAATTTCATCAACCTTTTTTATCGCCTATTTATTGACAACTAAACAGAATTTTAGTCTAATCCACGTAAAGAAACCTTCGAGAAATTTATGTCTAACAGTTTGCGTCAAAATTTGTTAAATTTTTGCTTAGTTGTGACCGTGTTTTTGTTTATTTTGGGTTGCGTTTGTCCATCGACAAAAGAACGAAATATCTCAATTTCTAATGACATTTCTACAAACAAATTTTCTATTTCTCCAGATAATACCAAATCAACAGGCGAAAACAAATATCAAGATATTGGCGATTTCGTCGTTGAATATGCAAAACTGAACGGTTCAAAATATGCGGAAATTGATCGCCGTTTGCGGGAAGAAAAGGTTTTAGAAGATGCTTCAAAAAAATTAAATAGTGCAATTTCTTTGCCAAAAGATATATCTTTGCAAACCAATGAATGTGGGGAAATAAACGCATTTTATGATCCGAATAATTCTTCAATTATTGTTTGTTATGAGTTAATGGAACACTTTTTTGAACTATTTCAAAGCTCCGGCAAATCAGAAAGTGCTTCCTATGATTTGATGTTTGATGCAACAAGATTTGTTTTTCTCCACGAACTTGGACATGCTTTGATTGATGTTCATGAAATACCGATTGCAGGAAGTGAGGAAGATGCCGCTGATCGGCTTTCAACATATATTTGCCTCGAACAATTAGGCGATGAAGGTGCAAATTCGGCAATTGCAGCTGCACAAGCATTTTCTATTGAATCGAAAGATAAAGATTCAAGTAAGCTTGCCTTTTACGACAATCATAAACTTGGGCAACAAAGATTTTATGACATAATGTGCTCTTTATATGGTTATAGCTCAAAAAAATATGGCGATATTGTTGAAGAAGGATTGTTACCAAAAGATAGAGCGATGAGTTGTGGCGAAGAATATAAAAAATTAGTTAATAGTTGGAGTAAACTTTTGTCACCATTACGAAAAAAATAGTTTAGGAAGTTTCGGAAAGAAAACAATTTTCTTCCTTAACTTCCTAAACTATCTCAACTTCCTAAACTGAAATGGCTTTTTCAAAAGCAATATCGTCAAAATGAGTCATTGTTTTGAACATTCTGAAACGCTCGTTGATTTCTTTGTAAGTTAAACGATCAACTCTCTCAGTTCCAAATTCTTCAACATTAAACGATGCCATAACTGAACCGTAAATCATTCCACGACGCAAAACTTCGTCCGAAATTTCTTTTTGACTCGCAATATAACCCATAAAACCACCGGCAAAAGTGTCGCCCGCCCCCGTTGGGTCAAAAACGCTTTCTAGCGGATATGCCGGACAAGAGAAATAGGAATCCTTCGTGAAAAGCGTTGCACCATATTCGCCGCGTTTGATTACGACTGCCTTAAGTCCGTATCCCAAAATAATTTTTGCTGCTTTGTGGATGTTTGGTTCATCTGTTAATTGGCGAGCTTCGGCGTCGTTAATTATAATGCAATCAACGACTTTGACGGTTTCAAGCAATGCTTCTTTCATCGATGAGATCCAAAAGTTCATTGTATCCATTGCCACGAATTCAGCTTTTTCACATTGTTCGCGAACTTCTTTTTGGAGCATCGGCAAAATATTTGCCAAAAATAAAATACGAGAATTCTTTGATTCTTCTGACAATTTTGGTTGAAATGTTTCAAACACATTAAGCTGTGTATCAAGCGTGTGGGCAACATTCATATCATGTTCGTATCGCCCACTCCAAAAAAATGTTTTCCCCTCTTTGACGATTTCAATGTCGTCAGTATTGATATTATGACGTTTGAAAACTGCCCATTCCTCATCGCCGAAATCGCCACCGACCACGCCAACTGCACGCACATCTGTAAAAAAACTAGCCGAAAGTGAAAAGTGCGTTCCGGCACCACCCAAAATTTTATCGCGTTTGCCAAATGGCGTTTCCAATGCGTCAAACGCAACTGAACCTACTACTGTTAATGACATTTTATTTTGCTACCTTAGATAAATTATTGAAATACCGAAAACATTAAGCATCGGAAATTATTGGTCTTCTGTCAAACTGAGAGAGTTTTTGTGTTTGTCGCACTAGCGATTTGGTAAAAATTTTTCCAGCATCACTGTACTTCCTTTTCCGTATCCGCGAGAAATAATAATGCTTTTACCATCATGGGTGAAAGCGTAACTAAAGATTAGATCCGATTTGAAATCGGTCAGTTGAATAGGATCGCCGCCTGCCAGATTCTGCTTCCAAAGATTTGCGGGTTGGTCATCTGTTCGGCGAAAAACTACCGCTTTTCCGTCAGGTGTCCAATTTAACGCACAATAATAATAGTCGTAGGTTAAAACTTCAAAAGATTTTGCTATTGTTCCGGTTTCAAACGAAGCAATGATAATTTGTCCGTGTTTTCCGCGGCTTTCGCTTGGCAAACTACAGGAAATTTGTTTGCCGTCAGGCGAAACGCTTGGAGCAAGGCATTCGTAATCAGTTAATTGAAACGAATCGCCACCGCCGGCTGGCATTTTCCAAATCCTGTTTTGATTGTTTATTGATGAAGTATAAACAATCCAATTTCCATCGGGTGAAACATCCGGAGAGCTTTCAAAGCCTTCGCCAAAAGTAAGTTGTTTCAAATTTGAACCATCAGGATCAACACGGAAAAGATGTTCGTTGCCTTCACGGTCGGAAGAAAACACTATAGATTTGCCGTCACGCGAAGCGATCGGTTCGGAATCACGAAAAGCATCGCTCGTCAGTGGATTTCCCTCACGCTTTCCATTTAAATCGAGTGTTTTCCATAGATCATAATCAGACCCGCTTCGTGTTGTATAAATAATTTCACCGTTGGGAAGAGTTGTTAATCCAGAACCACCATCGAAGTCACCCGCTGTAAGTTGAACCGCATTTTGACTCTTTCCGTTTATATCAACTCTCCAAAGCTGCGTTGACCATTGCATCACGTCCGCTACCATTGCCGTTCCGTCCGCTGTGATTCCCATTCCGTAATTTGAATAACTACTCAATTCGTTGGTAACAGATTTTAGCTCGCCATTTGGATAAGACAGAAAATATATCTGATTACGGGTTCGTCCACGATATCCGACGAAAATTAGACCGCTTGAATTAGGCATCCAATTCATCATCCCAACGCTTGTCCACTTTTCATCTGACATTTTTTTCACGTCACGGGTGTCGATTTCAACTGTAAAAAATTCAATTCGAGCCGGCGGCACTTCTACTGCGTTGGGACTTTCCGCCAGACAAAACGCTAATCTTTTGCCATCGGGCGAAAATGCGGGAACGCTGTCTGTGCTTTTTTCTTTATCGTCAAAAGTCAAAACCGTTTGCTCCGTTCCGCTTCCATCCAGTTTGGCAATAATAATGCTCGTCTCTTTCTTTTCTTTATAGGTACGAAAAAAAGCTGCTTGATTGCCATCGGACGAAATTGTAAAAAAATAGTTTATGTTTCCTGAAAGCCTGACTGGTTTTCCGCCCAAAACCGAGATGCGGTAAAGTCCACCTTCAAGATCTGTTTTGCTCCAGGCAAGATAATAAATATAAGCACCGTCTGGAGAAAATGCCTTCGCCCCAAATACCCGACCTTCTTCGGGTTCTAAAATCAATGCTTCGACTTTTGTGTCTATCTGGCGAATATAAAGTGTGCCTACATAATTTTCCGAATATGAAATGAACTTTCCGTCCGGTGAAATTGTCCCGGCTCCTTTCTTTCCGCCCTCGATAATCCGCGAAATTGTCATCGGAACTTTTGTTTCGGGTTTAGTGTTTAACTGTGAGTCGCCGTTTGATTTAGCCAAATTAAACAAAACAAAACTTGTTGCGGCTAAAATGAGGCAAAGAATACCGACGGCAGTAACGGATTTTTTCAACTTTCCCCGTGCTGGAATCGAATTTTCGGGCGTTAAATCGACATTCTGCGGTTCCGTGTGATTATCAGCTTTTATTTCGCGGACTTCGGCGATAAATCGATAACCGCGTTTCGGAACAGTTTCGATAAATTTTTGTTCGCCGCTTTCGCCCAACGCACGTCTGAGCCGAAAAATATGGTGCGAAAGATTTGCTTCTTCGACAAAACTGTCCGCCCAAACGCGGCTTATAATTTCTTCTTTTGAAACAAGCCGCTCACTAGATTCGATTAAAACACGAAGAATTTCCAGAGCTTTCGGCGTTGCGTCAACAAACCGATTGTTTTCATCGAACAAAACGCACCGCTCCGCATCGAAACGAAACTTGCCAAATTCGTAAAAATTAATCATATGCGGGGCTCATCAAAATTAAACTCCAAACTACTTTGTCTATTTATTTCAATAACTTAACAGAGAATAAAGAAAAAATAAAGAAAAATTAACTTGTTTGCAAAGGATTTAACGCCAAGAAAAGATCATTGTCTAACTCGAACAGGCAAAAAGTACAAACAAGGAGAAAAAACGAATGTCGAAAAACTTATCCAAATTGATTTTGATGTTCGTTTTATTGATGGCTTTTGTTTCGGTAACACACGCAAAACCCGATTTGATAATTTCAAAAGTCGAGATAACTAAAGATAAAAGCAATCTTTATCTGGCGAAAATTATCGTGACCGTTAAAAACAATTGCCACGAATCAAACGCCGATGCTTCTTATGTTTTGATAACTTTCAAGGAAAATGCAGAACCTCGTTCAAAGGCAATCTATTTTGTCGGGAACAAGGTTAAAGCGTTGAAAGGTGGCGAAAGCCAAACGCAAACGTTTGAAATATTGGACAAAAAGATCGGTTTCGGAAGATACGTTTATATTGAAGCCGATCCGTTCAAAAAAGTTTCTGAAGCAAGCGAGGAGAATAATTGGCACACATTATTTCCCGATGCGGCTGGATCACCAATAAACCAAAACCAGTGTGCAAATTGACCGTAAAAAAAAGGAGAAAACTTATGAAAATTAATAAATTGTTAGTGGCGTTGTTCATTGTTGTCACATCGCTTATCTCAGCCGAATCTGCATTTGCACAAAAAGATACACTCAAGCCGAGAGAACAGTTGGGGAGAGCCGAATCGCTGACTTCAAAAAACGGACGTTATATGCTTAAGTTGCAAGAGGACGGGAACCTTGTGCTTTACAGATTAAAAAAGGACAAGACTGTTCACAGTGCCTTGTGGAGTAGCGGAACTAACGGTCAGTCAGCGGAAAAAGCGGTAATGCAAATAGACGGAAATTTTGTCATTTATAACTATAACAAGAAGGCGATATGGAACTCAGGTACGAGTGACGTCGAAAATATCGATGCATTTTTGGTATTGCAAAACGATGGAAATTTAGTAATGTACAATAAAAATTCCCCAAGACGTCCTTGGAATACCAAAACAGCCGGAAAGTAAATTCGCCGAGGACTTAGAATATTTTGTTAAATTGTCAAAGAGAACCAAACGCAAACGTTTGAATTGTTAAATAAAAGAAGAAAAAATATGAAAATCATCAAATTGTTAAACTATGCATTGCTACTCGCAATATTAATGTCAATTTGTTTGGATGGACACGCACAAGTTGTTATACGTCCAAATATCAAGCCCGGAACTACCCCGGGAACGAATCCAGCCATCTTGAAAGAAGCGGCAAGACAAGCAGCAGTAAAGAAAATACTAGACGCAACGGTAACCAAGATTGATTTGAGAATCAGTAAAATACCGTCTTTTACCTCCACATTTTCCAAATATAAAACTCCTTCAATCGACCTTAAGGAAAACAACAAAGGAAACTTTGTCTTAAAACAAAAACTGGATAATAGTGCCAAGAGAGAATACCCTTACAAAAACAAATCTGAGCCGTTTACCGAAATCTACTCTTTAAAACCAGACACTTCAAGCACTTACAGAGATTTATTGAACAACGGATTTATGGCGAAACTCGATTTTACCGATCGCCGGGATGATTTTAAATATAAATGCGACGTTCATCTGATTTTCTACTTTTCAGATGGCACACAAGTAACCATCTTTTTTCAGGAAATCGGAGTAAGTAAGGAAGGGTTTTTTAAAACCAACGGAAACGACCTGCATATTTCAAAAGACATTTCAGGTAATCAGTTTCCCGACCCTGACAATCCGTTAGTGCTGCCGCCGGTAAAGTAATTATCGAAAATCATTTACTTTACAAGTGCAAACTAAGGTAAAACTCAGGCTCACAATTTTCGACAAAACAAAATGTAATTATTGTTTTGTCGAAAATGATGAACGCAAAAGAATTTAATGAATGCAGATACAATACTTTAGGTAGCTTGCATTGAAGCGGATTTACAGGTGAGTTGGAAAACCAATAAAAGTCGCGTGCAGGAATATATTTGGACATCGGCAGGTTCTTCATCCGATAAACCTGATCGAAGTTGGTACGGAGATTTTGCTTATTGGGTATTGAAAATGGCAGGCGTCATGCCATTGCCGCCGGTTGCAAGTTGCGGTAAGACCGGCTGGAATACTGTTGCAAGATTTTGTGAAACTTACAAAAAGAGAACTCCGAACACATACATCGCTAAGGCTGGTGATATGCATTATGTGCCGAACGTTAGAGGACATGACGGGGGTTTACATGAAACGCACCACGTTGGTTTTGTGATGGAGGATTCCGGAGGTTCAAATTTTTGTCTCATTATACGGAAACGGGAAAGGTGGCGGAAACTGGGCGATTATGACTGCCGGCAAAATTGGCGGCGGGGATGTCAGTTACGCAAAACGCGAAAAATATCTCGTCAAGTATTTTATTGAGATACAGGATTAACGAGTCCAATTCTTTTAAAAGCTAGGATTATTTTCAGATGATAAAAATATTAATTTTAATCGGATTAACAATTACAATTTCACTTTCCGCTTTTGCTCAGCAAAAATTGTTTGAGCCCAAAAAGGGAAGTGCCGAAAGAACAGCTTTGATGGACGCAATCCGTGATTACGATGTTACACGAGACGCGAAATTAAGCGAAGAAAAATTTGTAGTTTTAGCCTTAAGAACCCAGGGGAATTGGGCTTTTGCACAAGTTGAGCAGCAAGAACAAAGTGGCATAGAGTCATACGGTGTTGCTCAGGTTTTTCTTCAAAAAATTGGCAAAAAATGGAAAGTTGCCTTTAGCACTTACAACGACCGCGATGAAGTTGGCGTTGACGGATTGGCAAAATTGAAAAAGAAACATAAAGACTTTCCGAAGCAATTATCAGAATATGCGATGGGATTTATGGCTGGATGATATAGAACGTTTATGCAATTAAGCAAATTCGTAACTATTTAGTCCAGTGGTTTTAATGAATTGCCGTCTGCTTGAGCTTGTGTTTTAAAAGCAAAAGCGGATTGGAGAATGACGATTGAAGAACACACCGACAACATCGGCGGCGAAGCATTCAACAATCCGATTGCGACGAATGACACGAAAGCAGGTCGATTGCAAAACAGACGGGTTGAATCGGTTAAAAGATAGTAAGAATGTAAGTAAAGTATCATGAAAATTTCAAGACTAAAAAACACAAGTATTATAGGATTAGTGATTGTTTTTTGCTTTGGCTGTTCGGCAATTAACTCGCTTGAAAAGAAGGTCGCCGAAACATCAAAAACTGACGAGACGGCGACCAATAAATCTCCCGAAACGGTTGCTTTGTCTCCTTGTTCGAATCGGTTTTATCCTGTTGAAAACGGATTAAAGCGAAATTACGATAACACGGTCGGTGGCAAAACCACTCAAACGATGGAATACAAAACCGGGGACTCAACCTTTACAGAAGTTACAGCTTTGAAAGACATAACCGTCAAACACGTTTGGAAATGCACCAGTGAAGGCTTTACCGCTGCTGATTATGGTTCGGGAATGAACGCGAAAAATATGAAGGTTGAGCCAAAGCACGTTTCCGGTGTGACTCTGCCGCGAGAAGACGAAATTAAAATCGGCAAAATGTGGACAACTGTTTATACCGCAACCGGAACTTCGGAATTAGGTGCGATTGAGATGACCGTTACTCTGAACAATAAAATTGTTTCGCTTGACGATGAAGTAAAAACTCCGGCGGGAACTTTCAAAGCCGTAAAAATTGAGATTGAAATTAACTCTGATATGAAATTCGGCGGAAACAAAATGCCGGTTCCAAAGATAAAATCCGCCGCATGGTTTGCTCCCGAAGTGGGAATGGTCAAAAGCATTGGCGGAATTGGCGGTTTTTCCAATACAATGGAGTATACAGGGAAAAACTAATACATTTGAAAACTTGTCGCTAACTTACACGCCAAGGCGGGTTTAGGCGATTTTCGCCAGCAAAAAATAAACAAATCCTATTTCCGGTTGGGTCAATGAGATATGCTTCTCGCCAAAGCCACGTTTGGTCAATTGGCTCTTGTTCAAAAATTAAACCAATTTTTTGCAATCGTTTAACCTCTTCATCTAAATTTTTACATTCAAAAGAAAGTGTGATGTTTGATGAAGGCAAAATATCTTCTTTGAAAGAAATTGAAAGCGTGGAATTGCCATCCGGGCATTCGAAACGGACATATCTTGGTGCGGAATCAACAATCAAACGGAGTCCGAGTTTTTTGTAAAACTCAATAGACTCCGTCGGTTTTGCTGAATAAATTGTTACTTGGTTAAGTTTCATTTCTGATCTTCTAGAAGTTTCAGATTCTTTTCGGTTTCGCCAATATAAGCACTGTTTGGATATTTTTCTTTTAATTGAGATAAATAATCAAAAGCATCTTTTTTTAACGTTTTAGGTGCAAAACGTAATTTCTCATCGTCTGTTTTTAAAATTAATTTCTGTTTCCCTTTGCTGTTTGAAAGATAATAACTACTCATTCCGGCAACAAATAAAACTTCGTCCATCCGCGAAAATTCCGGATTAGCCGCTATAATTTCTTCGCACCTCAAAAGACTTGCTTTGTAAGCCTTTTTAAGTTTGAAATAATGCAACGCAACTTCAAGATTGGCTTTAGAATCAGCTTCTAAAACTGGATCACGTTGAATTTGTGGCTCAATTTGCTTTTGGGCAAAAACCACCGTTGATAAACTTAGAAAAACTAAAGCAAAAATAATAAATACTTTTTTCATAATAAATAAACTCTCTTTAAACTTTGATGCGAAATATTAAATATAAGTTTGCATTAGGCATTATTTAGCCAACTCCAACAGAATCGCGTCAACATTTTTCTTTGCATCGCCGAACAACATTCTAGTATTTTCCTTGAAGAACAAAGGGTTTTCCACACCCGCATAACCGCTAGACATTCCACGTTTCATTACAACTGTAAAGCTCGATTTCCAAACTTCCAAGACTGGCATTCCGGCAATCGGACTGTTCGGGTCGTCTAAAGCTGATGGGTTAACCGTATCGTTTGCACCAATTACGAGCACGACATCGGTTGTAGGGAAGTCGTGATTAATCTCGTCCATTTCCAAAACGATGTCGTAAGGAACTCTCGCTTCGGCAAGTAAAACGTTCATGTGCCCGGGTAAACGACCTGCAACCGGATGAATTCCAAAGCGAACTTTGATTCCGCGTGCACGCAAATTTTTCGTTATGTCTGCGACTGCGTGTTGAGCTTGTGCGACCGCCATTCCATAGCCGGGAACAATAATTACATGACGAGCATTTTCTAAAAGTTGAACTGTTTCTTCAACACTTATAGGTGTAATTTCGCCTTCTTGTTCAACATTAGATTGAGTTGATGTGCCGGAAGCAGTTCCAAATCCACCCATAATTACGCTGAAAAACGACCGATTCATCGCTTTGCACATAATGGCACTCAAAATTGCACCGCTACTTCCGACCAATGCTCCGGTAATAATCAAGAGATCATTTGAAAGCATAAATCCTGCAGCAGCAGCTGCCCAACCGGAATAACTATTGAGCATCGAGACAACAACAGGCATATCACCGCCACCGATTGCAGCAACCAAATGGATTCCCAAAATACCAGCAATAGCGGTCATTATTAGCAACGGCTGTAAACCGTTTTCGTTGGAAACGAATTGATAGCCGAGATAAACGCAGCCGATAAGCATTGCCAAATTCAAAAAATGTCTCGCGGGAAGTGTTAAAGGTTTGCTCGAGATGATTGCTTTCAATTTGCCAAAAGCGATAATCGAACCTGTGAAAGTGATTGCACCGATAAACACACCGATAAAAATCTCAATCTTATGAATCGTGGCTTCAGTGCCTTTCATCAAATTTTCTTGCAGGTAATTGCCAATTCCGACAAGCACAGCCGCCAAACCGACGAAACTATGTAAAACAGCAACTAGTTCGGGCATTGATGTCATGCCAACTCGTGCTGCGAGAATTGCACCTATAATTGTGCCAGGAACTAACATCGCCGCTAAAATGCCGAATCCAGATTGAATGCTTAAAGCGACTGCGACTATCGCGATAGACATTCCGATAATTCCGAAAAGGTTTCCGCGACGAGAAGTTTCCGGATTTGAAAGTCCGCTCAAACTTAAAATGAAAAACGCAGCTGATACAATATATGCTACGGTCAAGAAATTTTCTGACATAAAGTTTAACGTTGAAACATTTTGAGCATTCTTTGTGTTACCAAGAAACCGCCCGCGATATTGATTGTTCCAATTAATATTGCAATTGCACTGAGAATTGTTGTAGTTGAAGTCAAAGCACCCGAAATCTGAAGCATTCCGCCGACAATAATGATTCCGCTGATTGCATTAGTCACACTCATTAGCGGAGTGTGCAACGCTGCACTCACATTCCAAATCACTTGCCAACCGATAAAACACGCTAAAACAAAGACTGTGAAATGTGACAGAAACTTGTCTGGAGCAAAGGCTCCGAGCAGAATTAGAGCCGCAACAGCAATGCCCACGAGAACCAAACTTCCGATTCCATTAGACTTTTTTTGTGCCATCGGTACTGAGTGTTGTGTTTTTGGCGTAGTGGACGTGTGAACCGAAACCAATGCAGGTTTCTCAGGCGGCGGAACGATTTTTCCATCTTGAACAACCAAAGCACCGCGAACAACTTCATCTTCCCAATCAATCCGATATTTTTCGTTACCGCCCATATCGCTCAGCAAATGGCATAGATTTGTGCCGTAAAGTTGGCTTGATTGCTTCGCCATTCTACTTGGTAAGTCTGTATAACCAATAATAGTTACGCCTTTGTAACGATAACTTTCATTAGGTTTTGTGACCTCACAATTTCCACCTTGTTCGGCAGCCAAATCGACGATTACGGAACCATCTTTCATGTTCTCGACCATTTCAGTTGTCAATAATATTGGTGCAACCTTGCCAGGAATTAAGGCAGTAGTAATTATGATGTCAACATCTTTAACTTGGCGAGCAAACAGCTCCATCTCGGCATCAATGAATTCTTTGCTCATTGTTTTGGCATAGCCACCTTCGCCATTTCCGTCTTCTTCAAAATGAAGCTCTAAAAACTCTGCTCCAAGACTTTCAATTTGTTCTTTTACAATTGGGCGTGTGTCAAATGCACGAACAATTGCACCCAAACTTCTCGCCGCTCCAATTGCCGCCAAACCCGCAACGCCCGCACCAATTATCAAAACTTTTGCTGGAGGTATTTTTCCCGCAGCAGTAATTTGCCCTGTGAAAAAACTACCGTAAGCATTTGCAGCTTCCAAAACCGCACGGTAGCCTGCGATATTTGCCATCGAACTCAATGCATCCATTTTTTGAGCCCGAGAAATTCGTGGAATTGCTTCCATCGAGAAAACACTCACATTTTTCTTTGCCAATTTCGCAATTAAATCTTCATTTTGTGTCCGGGAAATGAATCCAAAAATAGTTTGACCATCTTGAATTAAATCAATTTCTTCATCAGTAGTTGGACGAACTTTGAGAATAATATCTGACTTTGACCAGAGAGATTTTGAGTTTTCAATAATTTCGCACCCAACTTGACGATAACTTTCATCAGGAAAATCTGCGTTTGCTCCAGCACCACTCTCAATTAGAACTTCAAATCCCATTGCCTGAAGTTTTTTTGCAGTTTCGGGAGTTGCTGCTACGCGACATTCACCTCGAAAAATCTCTTTTGGAATTCCTATTTTCTTTGCTTTGATAGATTTATTAATATTTTCCATAAAAATTTAATACTAAAACAATAATCCACAAAGTTTCGAAAGTGTGCAAGCCAGTTTCCAAAATTTTGTGGATATATCTAATCGAGCGAATTGTGTCTTATTCCTTATTTCACGGAATATTTTCCAATAATCGCTTCTAATTTTTTCGCCGTTTCAGGATTCCAATGGTCAGGCTGAGTAAATATCGCGGATTTCGTTCCGCCCGCAAATTGATTCGGTGTTTCCTTCGCATTAACTCGCTTAACTGCTTCTTTTAAAACGAGCTGAGCGTTTCTTACGTTAGCCGTCAAATAACCGATAACCATATCAATCGAAACTGCGTCGTGAGCTTCGTGCCAGCAATCATAATCGGTAACGAGTGCCAATGTTGCGTAAGCAATTTCGGCTTCGCGAGCGAGTTTTGCCTCCTGCAAATTCGTCATTCCGATAATGTCCATTCCCCATTGCCGATAGACATTCGATTCAGTTTTGGTCGAAAACGCGGGACCTTCCATACAAAGATAAGTTCCGCCGCGATGGACATTTAAGCCTTCGACCGTTTTGCACGATGCTTCCAAAATATCGCCTAATTCATCGCAAACAGGATGTGAAAATGTGATGTGGGCAACAATTCCTTCGCCAAAAAAGGTCGATTCTTCGGCTCTCGCACGCGTGCGATCAAAGAATTGATCAGGAATGGCAAAATCCATCGGAGCATACTTTTCTTGTAAACTTCCGACCGCTGAAACAGACAAAATGTAATCAACGCCCAGCAATTTCATCGCGTAAATGTTTGCCCGATAAGGAACTTCAGTCGGTGTAAATTTGTGTCCGCGTCCGTGCCGTGGCAAAAATGCCACCGTAACGCCCTCTAGTTCGCCGACAATAAACGCATCCGAAGGTTTGCCGAACGGAGTATCAACCTCAATTTCTCTCACATTTTGCAATTCAGGCATTTGATATAACCCCGAACCGCCAATTATTCCGATATTAACTTTTTCCATAAATTATTTTCTTTTCAATTCTATTAAGTTAAAACTAATCTTCCTTTAGACTCAGCAATTTTGCGACCAAGTTCTTTGGCTGTTTCAAACCATTCTTGAATAATTACTTCGTATTTACTCATTAAATTTGACTGTTTTCAATTTTCCGTCAATTTCACTCAAACGGCAAAGCGGCGAATCAACATCGTGATAAAAGTAACACAGCCAATTTTCTACCAATGCTTGCGGCAGTAATTTTTTCTTTGCTTCCAGAGTTTCGACGGGATGTAAATCATAACTCATTACCCATGCAAACGGCAGATGATGACGTGTCGGGATTAAATCCGCAAAACTGTAAAGTGTTTCACCGCCGCGATTGATTCGAACGCATTGCATTGTTTCCGAATGTCCGCGAACCGTTTCCATCGTCAAACCTTCAACAACTTCGTAATTATCCGGCTTTAATTCAAGCTGTCCAGAATCAACCAGACACGACCAATTTTCACGCAAATAACTCGCCCGATGACGTTCGTGCGGATTTTCAGCTTGTTCATATTCGTTCTTTGAAACAAAATATCGAGCATTCGGAAAATTAGGAACGATTTTTCCTTTTTCATCCAAAATCGTGTTTCCACCTGCGTGATCAAAATGTAGATGTGTATTTACGACAATTGTGATGTCTTTAGGCTTATAACCGGTTATTTCAAATAGACTTTCGGTAAGCGGTTTTTTACGGAAAATTCCATATCTTTTTGTATCTTTTTCAGACCATTTTTCACCGATTCCAGTTTCAACTAAGATTTTTTCTGTCGCAGTTTCGATGAACAAACAGTTCATATTCATCGAAATTCTATTTAATTCATCGGGCGGACAAACTCGCTCCCAAACGACACGCGGGACGACTCCAAACATCGCCCCGCCGTCTAATCTAAATTCCGTATCGGGAATTATCTCTATTCGATAATCTCCTAGAAACATAGTTATTTATCTTTTGGTAATGCCGGTTTAGGCATTTCTGGTTTTCCGCCAGTTGGTTTGCCCTTTTGTTGAGCCTCGATTTGTTTTTTGAGCTCTTCAAGTTGTTTCGGATCAATTTGTTGACCACCATCTGCACCTTCAGGTCCCATACCTTGTGGCATACCAGCTTTAGGCATTTCTTCTTCTTTAACTTCTGGTAAAACAAAATCTTCGGCGACAACTATCTGATTTCTTGCGATTATCTCATCAACAACTTTCTTTTGTTTGTCAGCACCAAGTTTCGATTTGAGAAATTCCTTGACTGGCTGTGGACGGCTAGTCGGATTTTCTTTATCTTGATACATATTTGAAATAAGAATGTGTCTTACATCGTATGTTTCTTGATCTTTACCATCAGCTGATTTTTTTGTTCCTTTCTTTTCAAGTTTAATTACATGATAACCATATGGTGTTTCAACCAATGTATCACTAACTTTTCCAGGTTCGAGTGCTAGTGCAGCAGCTTCGAATTCGGGCATCATTTTACCTTTTTCTACATCTTTGTAAATTCCACCTTGATTTTCACCTTTTTGATTTTTATTTCCAGGATCTTCGGTGTTTTCATCAGCGAGTTTAGCAAAATCTTCGCCGGCTTTGGCTTTAGCTAAAATTTCGTCGGCTTTTGTTTTCTTGCCAGACATATCAAATTCAGGATGTTCTTTGATGTAGGTTGCAATTTCTGCTTCGGTTGGTTCAACTTCTTTCGAGAGTTTTTCTTGAGCATATTTTTGGGCTAAATAACTAGCCTGTTGAATTTTAATCTGCAAATCTAGACGTTTTTTAAAATCTTCATTTAACTCACCTGAAGCCATTTTTGCTTTTGCTTCAGCATCATAAATCGTGATTTTTGCGTAAACATCTTTTAATTGCTTGATTTCATCTTCAGATGGTTCTTGACCCTCAGGAATTTTTTTACTTTTCTTTGCATCATCAATAATGCTTGCGAAGAATTTATCAAATCCGGCTTGGCTGTCAGATTTTGCCCAGAATGCATCAATATCTTCAGGTTTGATAAAACCGAATGGAGGCATCGGACCTTTGTCTTTATGCGACTCTTTATCGTAAAAAGACGCAGTTATTTGGGCACGCATAATGTCCATTTGAGTAACTGCTCCTGGCTCAGAGGCTAAACCAGTTTTTCTTGCTTCTGAGGCAAATGCAAGAAGCTGTTTCAATTCATCTGTAATTTTCTTTTTGCCATCTGGTTGAGCAGCGATTTGTTTAATCATCTGTGGATTTAAATCCTTCAGAATCATTTCCATTTCTTCTTTAGAGACTTTTGTCCAGCCGTTAGCACTGCTAGCCTGTGTTTTCCAAACGAATAATCCAACCCCAATGGCTAATATTACGCCTAAAACTAATAATCCTTTTCCTAATGTATTCAAGGTAATCTGTTCCTCACTTATAAAACTATTTTTCGATTCTTTGTGTTAATTCCAACAAAACTCCGTTTGTAGATTGTGGATGAACAAACGCAATTAAGCAACCTTCCGCACCTATTCGAGGTGTTTCATCAATCAATTTTGCACCGTTTTGTTTCATTTTTGCTAATGAAACTTCAATATCTTCAACTTCAATCGCAATGTGATGTATTCCGCCGCCGCGTTTTTCTAAAAATTTCGAAATCGGAGAATCTTCGCTCGTTGGTTCGAGCAATTCAATCTTGCTTTCGCCAATTCGCATCATAGCAACACGAACTTTTTGTTCTTCAACAATTTCGGTGTGAACATTTTCAAGTCCAAGTGAATCTTGCCAAAATTTTAAGGCTTCATCAATTGATTTAGTGGCAATTCCGAGATGGTCAATTTTCATTTCAATATTTCCTTAACCGCCGAATATGGATCAAGACGTTTTTCTGCTATTTCTAAAGATAATAAATCTAATTTATCCTCAATCCCATTTTTGTTCATTAATTCTGACAATAAACTTTCACGAATAAGTTCCAAAAGTCGCCATTTTGCAATCGCTGTGCGTCTCACAAGACTCTTTTCACCTTTTTGTTGAAACTCGTAATAGCTTGTAATTGCTTGATTTAATTCATCAATTCCTTGATTAGCGGTTGCGACAGTTTTTATAATTGGCGGATTCCAAAAATCAGGACGCATTGCTAAAGTGAGTAGGTTTTCAAGTTCTTTCTCTGTTCGCAAAACACCTTCGCGGTCAGCCTTATTAATGACAAAAACATCTCCGATCTCCATTATTCCGGCTTTAATCGCCTGAATATCGTCGCCCATTCCGGGAACCAAAACGACCACCGAAACGTCCGCAGTTTTGACTATTTCGACTTCATCTTGCCCAACGCCGACAGTTTCAACAATGACTTTATCAAATCCGGCAGCATCAAGAATCGCAACCGCATCAACCGTGGCACGCGACAATCCACCGAGATTTCCGCGAGTCGCCATCGAACGTATAAAAACATTTTCTAGCGTTCCAAGTGTTGACATTCTAATTCTATCACCGAGAATTGCACCGCCGGAAAATGGACTTGACGGATCGACAGCAACAATTGCTACTTTCTCGCCAAGATTGTGATAAAACATCGCAAGTTTATCAACAAGCGAAGATTTTCCGGCTCCGGGCGAACCTGTAATCCCAATAATCAGAGCATTTCCGGTTCGCGGGAAAATTTCCTTCATCAAAAGGGAAGCGTCCGCAGATCCGTTTTCAACTTTGGTTATTGCACGAGCAATTGCACGCGGATTTCCTTGGAATAATTTTTGTAGTAATTCGGAATTAGTCATTTTGAAAAACAATATTTTCTCATTATTTTACCCAAAAGAAAAAGTGATAAGCCTCAACCCATCACTTTTGCATCTTTACTTTTTACTTTTGCCATTTTTACATCTGACCTTCATCAGCACTCGGTCCATAAATCGAAGGAACTGGAATATCATTCAAACGAAGATAAACAGAAAGTTGTCCGCGATGATGCCAAATGTGATTGAAAACCATTCCACGAAGTGTCACAATTCGTGATTCTGCCATAAATACTTGATCGCCGCTTCGCATTGTCCAAGTTTCCATCATTTCTTCGTCCGAAGTCTTTTTCAAAGATTCGAAGGCTTCGGCTACATTTTTGTCAAAATACGCTAACAAATCATCATTGGTTTTTGGGGCGTATGGCGTCATATCCATTGTCGAAAAATCTAGTTCAGATGTGGTGCAGGTAACTGTAACCCAATTGATCATCTCCGCTACATGAACAGCAAGTCTGCCCATTTTCATTGATTTCTCGTGCGGTGTGTATTCAAATTTGTCAGCTGGAACGCGTTCCAAAATCGTCCGAGTCGTTTTCGCTTCATGGGTTAATTCACCGATAAAGCCCATTGCCATGTTGTAGGTTTTTGCTGTAGCTGTTTCCATCTTTTTAACTCCTATTTCTAATTTTTATTTGAGAGAAACCACATAATACCCGAAGCGTTGCACAGATGCAACGTAAAAATACTTAGGATATCTAGCAACTTATGCTTTCAAAAGTTGTTTCGCAATCACAATTCGCTGAATCTCACTAGTGCCTTCGCCGATCGTGCAAAGTTTTGCGTCTCTCCAATATTTTTCCGCCGGATAATCTTTGGTATAGCCGTAACCGCCGTGGATTTGGATCGCTTCTTCAGATACTTTAACAGCAATTTCCGAAGCGTAAAGTTTTGCCATTGCTGATTGTTTGGTTACTTTTTTGCCCGCGTCTTTCATTGCCGCCGCTTGCAAAGTCAACAATCTGGCACATTCGATTTGCGTTGCCATATCGGCTAATTTGAATTGGATCGCTTGAAAATCTGCGATTCGTTTGCCGAATTGCTGACGTTCTTTCGCGTATTTAACCGCTGATTCGTATGCACCTTGAGCAATTCCGACGGCTAATGACGCGATCGAAATTCGTCCGCCGTCCAAAATCTGCATACATTGCAAAAAGCCTTCGCCTTCAACGCCGAGCAAGTTTTCGTCAGGAACAAAACAATCTTCAAAGACAACCGAAGCCGTTTCCGACGCTCGCATTCCGAGTTTATTTTCCTTTTTATCGGGACGGAAACCTTCCATTGATTTATCGAAAATAAACGCCGATATTCCTTTGTTGCCTTTCGATTTATCGGTTACGGCAACCGCGACCAACGTGTGGCACGAAATAGCGTGTGTAATAAAGTTTTTCGAGCCGTTGACGTTCCAGCCGTTATCTTTTTTAATCGCGTTTGTGCGTGTGCCGGAAGCGTCGGAACCTGCGTTTGATTCCGTCAAACCCCACGCACCGAACGATTCACCTTTAACCAATGGAGCAAGATATTTTTCTTTTTGGGCTTCGTTGCCAAACATATAAATATGATTTGTGCAGAGCGAATTATGTGCGGCGACGGACAAACCGACCGAGCCGCAAACTCTCGAAATTTCTTCGATTATCGTTGAATACTCAACATAACCCATTCCCGCACCGCCGTATTGTTCGGGAAAAAGCACACCGAGTAAGCCGAGTTCGGCAAGTTTAGGGCGTAATTCAATCGGAAAATGTTGCGATTCGTCCCATTCCATGACGTTTGGTTTTATTTCACTTTCTGCAAATTCTCGGATGCTATATTTTATTTGTAGTTGTTCTTCACTGAGCTCAAAATTCATATTATTTATTTATCACAAGATAACTTTCAATTATCATAATAGCAAAACCAAATCTCAGAAAAAAGTTTAAGTTCTAAAATACTGATTTTTTTTGAAAAGATTGTATTTTTCGCTTGCGTGTCTTTCAAATTGAGTGTATCTTTTCGATATTGACAATTTGTCGCCGAAGTTACTTGCTATATAAGACTTGTAACACGGGGGAACCAAGCGTTTCGAATTTCGAAACATGGGGCTAAGCATCTTTTTGATGCGGGAAACTTCTTCATTCCTAGCCCGTCAGCTAACCTTGTAGGCTTTTAGGAGAAGGACAGTAAACTGTTTTTAACGAAACGAGAGACTGTTTGAAAGTCTGTCGTTTTTTTTGTTTCCTCCAGACGCTGCGAAGTGTCTTCTCAAAGAAAAAATTCCGTAAAGTGCGTGCTTTACGGAATTTTTATTTTCACAAAGACAAAAAGTCTCAAGTTAAACTATCTTTAAGGAACATCAATTCCTAATTCTTTGCCTGCAAAGACAAATGTTGGACGTTTTCGTCCTTTCATATATTTAGCAGCTGTTTGTGAAAGTGCAGTTACAATCATCGGAATAGCAATTGATGGATCACAATCGACATGTGCGGTTGTCGCACCTTTCAAAAGTTTGCCAAAGGTTTCTGAATGATTAGACTTAATAGATGGACTTCTTACCGTTTGCGGTAAATTATTTGTTGAAATTGAGACAGCATATTTGTGTCCGCGTGCAGATTTTCGGGTGATATAACTAGCAAGTTCAGTCATATTCACAAAGTTTTGTCCTTCCGAACCACCAAGCGTAATTATTGCCGAATTACAAGTTTTTTGAGCAATTTGCATCATTTCAAGAGTGTCTTCAATAATATCAAAAGTAAAATTAACTTTTTTCTCAAAACGACAACGAGCAATTCCAATCGCTAATTCGCTACTCATTAAATCTGGACAAAAAATTGGAACACGAGCTTTAAAAGCTGATGTTAAAATTCCATCCTCGTGGGCAATTTCAGCAAGTTCGCGTCCTAAAAGATGCAAAAACTCTCGAATAGAATAACTTCGTGTTAAATCGAGTTGATTAACTACGCTTCCAATCCATTCATCAGCTTCACGGTATTCTTCTTGATTTGCTAATAAATCACCGATTCGGAAAACTTCAGATGCTTCCAATTCTTCATCGTCCATACTCGGATGAGCTTGAAAATGATTGCGTCCAAGTGTTTCGTGAATATCTTGAAACAAAGCCTGACCAGACATTACTAAAACGTCAACAAATCTGTTTTTTACGACATAAGCCAGTAAACGTCTCATTCCTGATGAAACTATATTTCCCGAGCCACAAAGATAAATAGTTGAATTATCGTCGAGCATATCAAGCCAAACTCTATGAGCTTCTGCTAATTGTTTTGCACCGAAACCTGCACCTTCCATTTTCTCGAGAAGTCCAGCAACTGATCGATCGCGATCTACCGGAACAGGTCGTGTTGGTACAGTTAAAAATTTCGAAGCTTTTGTTTTACGTTGAGTTGTCATTAATTGTCCTTAAAATTAAGTTAAAATATTAGTTTTAAGAGTATATCAAAAAAAATCGCTAAAAAGTTGAACTTTTAAAATTTATTTTTTTCCTTCACTCGGCAATAAGTAAGTGTAAGAGTCAAGAGCCTTTTCATAGAACTCAATAAGTCTGTCACCTTCTTTTGCTAAAACATCATTGTTCTTAATTCTGTGCATCACGAGTTTGCGAAATTGATCGTGCAATTGTGTTCCGTCAAAACGAACAGTTGCAAGCGAATCACCGATTGTTGAACCTTGGATTACTTTTTTAATAATATAGCCGTCATCACCAATATGGATGTGTGCTTCATGTGGAACACCAAAAAGATTGTGGTTATTTCCCATAACTTCTTGATATGCACCAACTAACATCATCGCCAAATAATAAGGTTCGTCATCTAATTTATGTAATTCAAGAACTGGTTTCACATCGTGTAGATCAACAAATTTGTCAACAATTCCGTCAGAATCACAAGTAATATCGCAAAGAGTCGCATATTCAGTCGGCTTTTTGTTCATTTTGTGAATCGGAATAATTGGAAACAACTGTTCCAATGCCCAATTGTCCGGCATCGAACGAAAAACGCTAAAGTTAGCAAGATATTTCACGCAAAGCAATCGTCGCAATTCGTCAAATTCTTCCGAGACATATTTTTTTTGTTGTGCAAAATGATCTGCTTTTTCGCAAACATCCCAAAATAAAACTTCACCTTTGGCACGATCTTCAAGCGAAATTAGTCCAAGATTAAACATTGTAAAGAGTTCTTCACGAGTTTCTATAGCGTCGTGATAATACTCTTGATAATTTTTGAAATTAACAGATTCACGCATTCCAAAAAATTCTTTAACAACCTGCGGATCATCAATTTCTAAAGTTATCGGCTTATTAATGTCTTCAACTACTGTTTCAATTTCGTCTTGAATATTTGTCACCAACATCGCATGATATGCTGACAAAAACCGTCCTGATTCTTGAATAATTGTCGGATGTGGAACATCTTCATCATCGCAAACCATTTTGATGACATAAATTACGTCATTTGCAAATTCCTGTGCATTATAATTTGCCGAAGATTCGAACGAAGTTTTCGAACCGTCATAATCGACTGCCATTCCGCCGCCAACATCTAAATATTCAATCGGCACACCAATCTTTCGAATCTTCGAATAAACTCGTGCCGCTTCTTTCATCGCGTTCTTAATTCGTTTAATATCAGTAAGTTGCGAACCAATGTGAAAATGAAGAAGTTTTAACATATCAGTTCGTCCAGCTTCTTGTAAACGACGAATTACTTCCAAAATTTCAGTAGTTGTAAGCCCAAACTTCGCAGCTTCGCCACCTGATTTTTCCCATTTTCCAGAACCTTTTGAATAAAGTTTAACGCGAACTCCAATCATTGGAAGTTTTGCATTAGGAAATTCATTGCTAATTTCTTCAGCAAGTCGCAATGTATGATCAAGTTCCGACATTTTTTCGATAACAATCACGACATTTTTGCCAGATTGCGAACCGATAAAAGCTAGACGGATAAATTCTTCGTCTTTAAAACCATTTAAAACTAACAGACTCGCTTCAGATTGTTCCATCGCCAATGCAGCGTAAAGCTCAGCTTTTGAACCAGCTTCGAGTCCAAAATCATATCGCGAGCCGCCTTTTAAATATTCTTCAATTACTGCACGATTTTGATTTACTTTCATTGGATAAACACACAAATGCCTACCTTCGTATTCAAATTCTTTAATTGATTGTTTGAAAGCCTTATGTAGTTTTTGAACTTGTCCAACAAGTAATTGTGGGAATCTTAGTAAAATGGGCGACCTAATGCCACGTTTTTTTAAATCTTCAATTATTTCTTTGACATCAGCGGAACGATTATCATTTTCTCCTGCGTAAACAACTAAGTTTCCTTTGCGATTTACACCAAAATAACCAGCTCCCCAATTTTCAATTCCGTATGTTTCTGCCGTTTGATCTATTACAGCCGTCAAATTGTTTCTCCTCATTGAAAAATAAAACGAATTTCAAATTTATCAAATAAATCATCTTTGAACAACAGCAATTCATTTCTGATAACAAATTCTATTTTAAAATAATTAAATTACTTAGTTTTGTCATTATTTACTTGAATTAGTTATTCACTTTCTTCTCTTGCTAATACAAAGTCTAAAAATTAGAATTGTAAAAATAAATGCTTTCGTAGCTCAGTTGGATAGAGCGTTCGCCTCCTAAGCGAAAGGTCGCAGGTTCAAATCCCGCCGAGAGCATATTAGACATTTTGTCTGGTGATAACATAACTTTAGGATATATTTTCTTATTTTCTGGAAAATAAACTTGAATCACACTATTTCATAAACAACGGAATATAAAGGTTAGTTAAGCACAGTGGCAAACAATGAAATTGTGAGAAATCCCTTTAAAAATCCTGTTCACATTCTCCAAACCTTTTTAGTCGCTTTCGTCTGTTCAACGAAAGCGACTTTTTTTTGCTTTTTTTTATGTTAAATTTATTCAATGTCGAATGTTGAAAAAATTAATATTAAAAACGTCCGCAAATGGCTTAATTCAACCAAAGTTAAGCCTGATTCATATAAAAAAACTCGCGGAAGTGCATTAATTATTGCTGGATCCAAAAATTATTCAGGTGCAGCCGTTTTGGCGGCAAATTCTTGTTTTGCAAGCGGTTGCGGGATGGTTTCGGTTGCAGTACCAGATGATATATTTCCGATTGTTGCAACCAAAACTTTAGATGAAATTATTGTTAGAACACTTGAAAACATTGAGTTTAATGCTGATATTGTGGGAATTGGATGCGGACTAGCAAACGATGTGAAATCACACAAGTTTATTCTTGAAACTGTAAACAATCGGAAATTGCCGATGGTGTTAGATGCCGAAGCATTAAACGCCTTTTCTCCGTTTGATATTAAAGGTTCTAATAAAATTCCGTTGATTCTGACACCACATACCGGTGAATTTAAAAGACTTTTGGGTAGGGAAGTTGCATTTGATAGAGTTTCAGAAGCACGAGAATTCGCAATAAAACACAACATAATTCTAGTTTTAAAAGGTGAAAAAACTTTAATTTCAAAACCTGACGGAACAATTGTAGTTAATTCTACCGGAAACCCCGGAATTTCTCGTGCCGGAGCAGGCGACACACTTACCGGAATAATAACCGGATTTCTCGCACAAACGTTTGCGATACAAGATTCGAACATTGAAAATGCCTTTAATGCTGTCATTTCGGCTGTTTATATTGCCGGATTGGCTGGCGATATTGCGGCAAAACAATTTACACAAAGACTTATGACCGCAACAGATGTTAGAGAATGTTTAAAAGAAGCAATTAAAATTTGTCAGAAATTTTAATTGTGTTAGTTGACAGCGAGTTTAATTAGAATTATTCTAATTGTAATTCTAATTAAGGAGAATTTTATGTCAGATAAAAATAAAAAATTAACGACGGCTTCAGGAATTCCGATTTCCGATAACCAAAATAGTTTAACGGCAGGCGAACGCGGTTTACTTGTGATGCAGGATTTTCAGTTAACCGAAAAACTTGCACATTTTAATCGTGAAAGAATTCCCGAAAGAGTAGTTCACGCGAAAGGTTCTGGTGCGTTTGGAACGTTGAAAATTACACACGATATTACCAAATATTCTAAGGCAAAATTGTTTGGTGAAGTTGGAAAAGAAACGCCTTTACTCATTCGTTTCTCGACAGTTGCTGGTGAAAGTGGCTCAGCTGATGCAGAACGCGATGTTCGTGGTTTTTCAGTAAAATTTTATACTGAAGAGGGAAATTGGGATGTTGTTGGTAACAACACACCCGTTTTTTTTATCCGCGATCCGCAAAAATTCCCTGATTTTATTCATTCACAAAAGCGAAATCCACAGACCAATTTACGTGATGCAACATCGCAATGGGATTTTTGGTCGCTGTCTCCTGAAAGTTTGCACCAAATTACTATTCTAATGTCAGATCGCGGTTTGCCAAAATCTTACCGTGAATTGCAAGGTTTCGGTTCGCACACTTATAGTTTTATCAACACAGAAAATGAACGATTTTGGGTAAAATTTCACTTCAAAACTTTGCAAGGTGTTGTTAATAATACGAATGAGGAGGCGGCTGAATTGATTGCAAAAGACCGCGAATCGCATCAGCGAGATTTGTTTCATTCAATTGAGAACGGCGATTTTCCGAAATGGCGTTTTTGCATCCAAATAATGACCGAAGCCCAAGCCGAAACGTTGGATTTTAATCCGTTTGACGTAACTAAAGTGTGGTTTTACAAAGATTTTCCTTTGATTGATGTCGGTATCGTCGAGCTAAATCGTAATCCTGAAAATTACTTTGCAGAAATCGAACAATCGGCTTTTGCACCATCGAATATCGTCCCCGGAATTTCTTTTTCGCCCGATAAAATGTTACAAGCCAGAATTTTCGCTTATGCTGACGCACAACGCTATCGTTTGGGTGCAAATCATCAACATTTGCCGGTCAATCGCCCGCATAATGAAGTGAATAATCATCAACGTGCGGGACAAATGCGGTTTGATGGAAACGGAGGAAAGACTTTAAATTATGAGCCAAATTCGTTTGATAACATCGTTGAAGAAAAAAATGCAGGAGAACCGCCGCTAAAAAATTCGGGCGATGTTGACCGATATAATCATCGAATCGGCAACGATGATTTTTCGCAAGCCGGAAAACTTTTTCAAGTAATGTCGGCGGAACAACAAGACATTTTGTGCAATAATATCGCCAATGCGATGCATGGCGTTCCGCAATTTATTATTGATCGCCAGCTTGCACATTTTGATAAAGCCAGCACTAAATATGGAGAAGGTGTTAGAAAGGCTTTAGCTAGTAAAAAATAATCTACATTTTAAAAAAATACCAAAATCACGATTAGGCATTCAAAATTGTCTGTTCGTGATTTTTGTTTTTGGGAAATTTAAAGAATATGTTAGAAATTGTATGTGTGGGAATTAATTTGTAAAACTCCGGAAGAAACTTTTGACTTTGGGAAAAAATTTGGAGAAACCTTAATTGGTGGCGAGGTTCTGTTGTTATTTGGTGGACTCGGTGCAGGCAAAACTTTGCTTACAAAAGGAATTTTGTCGGCATTAAATTATGATATTGATGAAGTTACTAGTCCAAGTTTTTCTCTCGTAAATCGTTATAATGCAATATTTACGGTTTTTCATATTGATCTATGGCGAATAGAAAATAACGCTGAATTTGCGGTCGGTTTAAACGAAATATTAGATGATGAAAATTCAATTGTTATTATTGAATGGTCTGAGCGTTTAAAAAGTGTATGTTTTGAAAGAAAAACATTTAGAATTACAATTAAAGGCGATGGAGATGACGCAAGAGATATAAAAATAGATGAAAATAAATAATATGAACAAAGTGTTAATGTTTCTAGTCTTATTTCTTTCTCTTATTCATATCGACGATGCATTTGGTCAAAAAATTATGCCTAAAATTGAAAATCCAAAAATTATTGTCGAAAAACATAAAAGAATCTTAAGTCTTTTTGACAACAAAAAACTTATTAAAACCTACGAAATATCACTTGGTGCAATGCCAAAAGGCGACAAAGAAATTGAAGGTGATGGCAAAACTCCAGAAGGCGAATTTTATATTTTTACTAAAAATGATAAGAGTGCGTTTTTTCTATCACTTGGTGTAAGTTATCCAAACAAAGAAGATGCAACTCGCGGTTTGAAGCAAAATTTAATAAATCAAAATGAATTTGACGAAATTGTTAATGCGATTGATTTAAAAGAAATGCCATTGCAAAAAACAAAACTTGGTGGAGAAATTTATATTCATGGCGGTGGCTGCGAAGCAGATTGGACACAAGGTTGTATTGCTTTATCAAATGAAGATATGCAAGAACTTTTTGATATTATTAAGCCTGGCATTTATATCAATATTAAGCCATAGCTTGACTGTAAATTATAAAATGTTAAACTTGATTTTTAAGTAAAGATTGAAATTATCACAAATTAAAGAGGTAAATAATTATGGCATATCCAGAAATGATGATCGCAGGAATGAGAAACGAGCTTGCGAGATTAGGAATTGAAGAAACAAAATCGCCGGAACAAGTTACAGAAGCGATTGAAAACACTAACGGCACTGTGATGGTTATTGTTAATTCTGTTTGCGGTTGTGCAGCTGGCGGAGTTCGTCCGGGGATTGCAATGGCTTTGCAAAACGAAGCAAAACCAGATAAATCAATAACAGTTTTTGCTGGTGCAGATATTGATGCGACTGACGTTGCTCGCGAGAAATTTACAGGTTATTCGCCATCATCACCATCAATTGGAATTTTAAAAGATGGAAAATTAGTTCAAATGTTTGAGCGACGAGATTTAGAAGGACGACCTCCTGAAGTTATTGCTTTAGGTCTAAAAACTGCTTTCGACCTACATTGTTCAAAAACTGATGCTGCAAATAACTAAAAAGGTTTTAGTTATAGATTTAAAGAGCGTTAAGCAAATTGCTTGACGCTCTTTATTTTTTGTCGCATACTTACTGAAAATTTCCCCTAAATTTTAAAGCACCCAATTTAAAAAAATGTTGTTTTTTTCTGAGAAAAAAGATAGTCTTAAGTTTGGCGAAGAAATTCGTCAAAGTTTAATTAACGCTTATCGTAAACTCTCAACGTTAAAATTTGAATTAAATTTCACTGAAAATCTCAATTTTGGTGTTATTATACCTAAAAAACTCATGTCAAGTGATCAACGCAGGTTCATCAGATTTCCATTAATTTTACAGGCTCGAAGGCACGTCGAAAACGGTGAAACGACTCCATTTGTGATTCGTGAGATTGGTTTAGGTGGCTGTCTAACTGATTGGATTGAAATGAGTTATGTAGGCGAAAAAGGAAGAATTGAGATACTTTTACAAAATGGTAACTGGTTTCCTGTTACAGCTAAAATACTTTATCGAATTCCAGGAAAGCATGTTGGAATGAAGTTTCTTGATATGACTTTATTTGAGCAAGAAGTTATTGCAAATTTAATTGTTGCTGTTGCTGAAAAGCAAAAAATGCAAATAGAAAATCCGTTTGCAATTCCCGAAAAACACTTACAAACTGTTTAATTTTTCTAAAATTCTCTCAAATGTCAGACTTTTTATGACTTCTGTATCCAACCCTGTTGATTCTAAAACTTCGCTGTCTGTTAATGCTCCGCAATTATTTGCTCTCGTAAAAAAATTTAATAAGCCCTGAGCAGAAGCCGCGTCGTCAAATTGATTTCCTGACATTGTGGCTTTTGTTGCTTTGTCCAAAAAACTTTTTAAACGCTTGCTTTGCGATTCAAAACTCTCAAGAAAAAAAGCAAAAACGGCTGCATATCTTGCAACTAATTGTGCCGGATGCAAATCCCAACTTTGATAAAATCCATTGATTTGCGAATGTGTAACGTTATTAAAGTGCAATCGCCAGGCTTTATGAACTGCCGATTTATTTTCTCTAAGTTGCTGGGAAGAAGGCTGTTCTCCTTTATGAATTGCTACCGGCATTTCGGTTGTAACTGAATCTGAAAGACGAATTGAAAGTGGGGAAAGCGAAATTTGCATCATATTTCGTGCAAAATTGCAGGCATCGTGTTTGAGATGTTGATGAACCGCGGTAATTCCAAAACTCGAAGTGTAATCATAAGCTCCAAAATGTGCCGCAATACAACGTCCATTTGCTGCCTTGATCAAATCGCTCATAATAAAAATTGACTCGGCAGTTTCAATAATTATTTCAATTTCTATAGAATTAATTGGTAAATTGTTTTCTAATTCAAATGATTTTAATAGTTCGTGTAAAACTTTGACTTCTTCAGTTTTTTTAATTTTTGGTAGAGTTACAACAAAGTTATTTGGTAAAACATTCTTAGTTTCCTTGAGCAAATTAGTTAAAAATAGATCGAGTGTTCGAACCGAACGATTATAAGTTTCTGCTTGAAATGACTTTATCCGAAAACCACAAAATGCTGTAATTGTCTTATTATTGAACGATTTAGCTAGTTGATTTGAAGCAGAAATCGAATGGGAGTCCTCTTCTTCATTACTTCTAATTCCATAACCATCTTCAAAATCTATTCGAAAATCTTCAATCGGTTCGCGTTTTAGTTTTTCAATTGTGCGATTAAATATAGTCCATGCAAACCACGCAGAAAAGTTATTTATCTTTACTTTTTCCTCGTTTTCTATTAATTGAAACTCCAAATTCTCAATGTCATCGTTATAAACCGGCAAAGTGTCGCAACCTTTGAGCCACATTGCGTTCGCAAATTCGACAAAGTTTTGAGCGTAAATATCTACCGACTTTAACGCTAACGAACCAAATTTTAAAGGAGTTTCGGCACTATAAATATCTGCTCCGCCATAAACAACATGAATTGGAGTTCGAAGCTCTGACTTTTGATTTAATTCTCTTAAATCAGCAAGATTATCGTTGTAAAGTGTTTGTGCTAAATCAGTTATCATCATCTCTGGAAAAAATATAAGCTAAAAGAAAAAAACCAGAAGCCATAAAAACAAAGCGAATTAAATTAAAAATTACTTGCGTATTTTCGGGTGCAGTATAAACTAAAACTCCAATTGGTAATTGAAAAAACCACAAACTTATCTTCAATAAACGTTCAACAAAAGTTTTATTCGGAAGCAAAAAAGCTAACAAAAACATACTTAAATAGCTTGCACAAAATTTTAACATTGAAAGAAACATTTGAAATGTTATTTCGTTTTGTTCAATTGGAAAGCTATTAACTGCATTGTGGAGCATTACAAGAATATGCAAATCTTCATAAAAATCGAGAAACCCGCAAAGTAACATTGCACCAAGAGCGATGTTCGCTACCGAATTTAAAACCGCGTCGTTACCTTTCAAATATTGCGTAAGAAAAACAAAAAGCGTGACGAAAACACAGATAAAAACAAGGTCGATTGAAAACGTCAGGCGAAGTTCGTTTTGTCCCGCGATTAGACTCTTTGTGTAATTCGCAACTGTTTGCGAAACTTCAAACTGTTCTTGTGAAACGCCTGTAAATACTGCAATCAGGAACATTAAGAATGCACAAGTTCCTGCAATTAGTGAAAGTCGGCTGATGATTTTTCTAGAGTTCATTAAAACAATTCCTCCAATGCTTCTTCAACAGTTCTTACGCCAATCACACGCGTTCCCAAAAGTTTCTCTAGTCCGGTTCTGTTTGTCGTTGGGATTATTAATCGTTTGAAACCAAGAGTTTGTGCTTCTCTCGCACGTGCTTGGGCTTGCAAAACGCCGCGAACTTCGCCTGTTAAACCAACTTCGCCGAAAACGGCTGTGTCCGGCGGAATTACGACATTTCTGTAACTCGATGCAATTGCTGTAATCACGCCCAAGTCTGCCGCTGGTTCATCGACTTCTAATCCGCCTGCGATATTTAGAAAAACGTCATCATTTCCAAGTTGGAATCCGAGTCGCTTTTCCAAAACTGCGATCAAAAGCGACATTCGGTTATTGTCAAAACCTTGTGCCATTCGCCTCGCGTTTCCAAATTTTGTAGTTGAAGCAAGTGCCTGAATTTCGACTAACATTGGTCGCGTGCCTTCCATACAAACTGTTACAACTGAACCACTTGCATCTTTGGGTCGTTCTTGCAGAAATACCTCAGAAGGATTTCCGACCGCAACTAAACCAACATTCGTCATCTCGAAAATACCGATTTCATTCGCTGCACCAAACCGATTTTTGGTCGCACGAATAATTCGATGATTATGATGTCTGTCGCCTTCAAAGTATAAAACTGTATCAACAATGTGTTCTAAAGCTTTCGGTCCGGCAATCGAACCTTCTTTTGTGACGTGTCCAATGAGAAAAACCGGCGTTGACGATTGCTTGGCAAAAATCATAAATTGTCCGGCAACTTCGCGAACTTGAGAAACACTTCCGGCGGCAGATTCAATTTTTGGCGAAAAAACTGTTTGAATTGAATCAACAATCACAACATTTGGTTTCAAACGCTCAGTTTCATCAAGAATTGCTTCAAGATTAGTTTCAGCCAAAATAAACAAATTTTCGGCACTCAAACCAAGCCTTTCGCCACGCATTTTTATCTGCCTCTCGGATTCTTCGCCTGAAACATACAAAACTTTCCAGCCTTTTTCGCTGAGTTTATTGGCTGCCTGTGCAATTAATGTAGATTTACCTATTCCCGGACTTCCGCCAATCAAAACGAGTGAACCTGCAACGATTCCACCGCCCAAAACCCGATCAAATTCATCAATTCCGCTTGTCGTTCGATCATCATCTTGCGGCTGTATGTCGTTGTAGGCAATTGGTTTAGACTCACGCATACTACTCAATGCGTTAGATGTTTTTGTTAATTGCCGTGTGTCGCGAAACTTTTCTTCGACAAAAGAATTCCACTCGCCACACGCCGAACATTTGCCGACCCATTTTCGTTCTTGATGTCCGCAATTTTGGCAGACGTAGATTGTTGCAGGTTGTTTTGCCATTTTGTAATAATAATTCAATAATTGTAACTGCAAATATTGAAATAGGGAATTGATAGAATTTTTTTGATTTGAAGGAGAATTATGTTTAACAAATATTCGTGGATTATTTTAGTTTTGTTCGTTTTTATTTTTTCGACTAAGAGTTTTGCACAAGATCAGCAAATGCAAAAAGTTGAAGCTCCGATGATGGAAAGTCAGGATGAAATACCTTGTAAAATTATCCGAATAGTTAATTATCCGGTGACTAAAACTGAGCCTTACAAACAACCTTTAAAAATTGCAGTGCTTAATTTGTGTCCAACAAATCCTGGAGCAGAAGCAAGACCAATGATGTCTCTTATGATTAATGGCGAAATGATTATGAAAGAATATGTTGTGGAAAAAGTGTTTAAAAACGCAAAAGAAGCTAAAAAATTTGCCAAGAAATATAAAATTACAGATACACAATTTGAGTAATGAATACAGAAAAACTGACGTGCTATTTTGCTGACAGACAACCAAATATTCTCGCTTCTATTCGTGAATTAGTTGAAATTGAATCACCTTCTTTTGATATTTCAGGCAGCAAAGAAGCGGTCGATTATTTGGAAAAAGAAGCTAGAAAACTTTTGTGTGTCACAAAAATTGAACGCATTTTTAGCGAAGGCTTTGGTGAACATTTAATACTTCGTGCTTTTGAGGGAAACGCAGAAAACGTTCTTTTACTTGGACATACAGACACAGTTCACCCGCGTGACACAAAAAAAAGAAACGCAACTCGCATTGAAGAAGATAAGTTTTACGGTTGCGGAATTTTCGACATGAAAGCAAATTGTGTTTTGATGTTAGAAATTTTACGTGCTTTTGAAACTCTAGATATTCAACCAAATTATTCGTTAACAATTTTGCTCGCTTGTGATGAAGAAATTGGAAGTCATTCAGGTAGAGAATTTGTAGAACGTGAAGCAAAACTCGCGAAGTTTTGTTTGGTTTGCGAACCTTCAGCAAATGGTAAAGCTAAAACCGGACGTAAAGGAACCGGAACATTTACTCTTAAAACTCATGGAATTCCTGCACACGCTGGACTTGAACCTGAAAAAGGTGCATCTGCTATTTTAGAAATATCGAGACAAATTCCAATTATTCAGCAACTTAACGATGCCAAAAGTGGAACAACTGCCAATGTTTGCACAATTCAAGGTGGAACAACTACAAATGTAATTCCATCTGAAGCAGAATGCACAATAGATGTCAGATTTACAAAAATGAGCGAGGCAGAAAGAATTGAAACTGCACTCAGGAGCTTAAAAAATCTGGACGAACGAGTTTCAATTGAGATTGTTGGCGAAATAAATCGTCCACCTATGGAACGCACTGAAGCCGTTATAAATCTTTATCAAAAAGCTAAAACTATCGCAGACGCAATGAATTACGAGTTTGGGGAAACACAAGTTGGTGGTGCTTCTGATGGAAATTTTGTCGGAGCATTAGGAATTCCAGTTCTCGATGGTTTAGGAATTGCCGGCAATGGTGCTCACACTCTTTTCGAACACATTTTGATTTCTGATATTCCAAAACGTGCTACACTTTTGGCAAAACTTTTGAGCGAAACATAAAATCTTATGAAAAATCTTGTTTTAATACTATTATTTTGCGTTACCTTTTCGTCCAACATCTTTGCGTGGGACGACACCGGACATAAACTTACAACTTATATTGCTTGGCAACAAATGACTCCGCAAACTCGCGAAAAAGTTTTTGAAATTTTGATGTCTGCACCTGAAGATTCAGATTTGAATGTTTATTATTTGCAAGGTTCGCGTTCGGAAGATGCAAAAAGACTCGAGCTTTTTATGATTTCTTCAACTTGGGCAGATATTGTCCGCGATCGTGATTTTAAAGTTCGTTATAAAAAATATCATCGCGGAACTTGGCATTATCTTGATAATTATTGGAGAGAAGAAGCAGGAAAAATTATTCCGGTAGATTTAGAAGTTGCCAAAGAAAATGCGGTTGAACGTTTGTTTGCTTTTGATGTTTTGCTCAGAAGTGATGCCAAGCCAAATGACGAAAAAGCGATTGCTTTGGCTTGGCTTTTGCATATTGGTGGCGACATTCATCAACCTCTGCATTGTACTTCTCGCGTGACAGAAACTGAGAAAAAGGGAGATCAAGGCGGCAATTTGTTCTTAATTTCTCCAAAAGAAGCTAAAGAAAGGGTGGCTCTTCATTGGTATTGGGATTCAATTATTGGACGAAACATTCCGCGAATAAATGATGCTTGTGACTCAGATTATTTGCCAAAAATTGCAAATAAAATCACAAAAAAACATTCTTTTGCGAAAATGTCAGATCGTTTGAAGCTAGGAAAGTATGACGAATGGCAGAAAGAAGGTTACGAGTTTGCGACAAAAGATGTCTATCAAAACGGTTTGGTTCGTAATGAAATGCCAAGCGAGAAATACAAAAAACGAGCGTTTGTGATCTCGCAAGAAAGAATCGCATTAGCTGGTTATCGGCTCGGACAAACTCTAAATGATATGTTTGGCAAAACTATCGAATCACCTCTGAAACCAAAATGAAAATCGCAACTTGGAACGTAAATTCGATAAAAATTCGTACCGAAGATGTCATTCGTTGGCTTGGCGAAACGAAAACTGATGTGCTCTGTTTGCAAGAAATTAAATGCGTCAACGAAAATTTCCCGCGAGAAGCCTTCGAAAATATTGGTTACGATTCAGTTTTTTTAGGGCAAAAAAGTTATAACGGCGTTGCGATTTTATCTAATAAAAAGATTGAAGACGTTCATTACAATTTTCCTGACGACACGGAAGAATCGCCAAAACGTTTGATTTCTGCGACTATCAATAACGTTCGTATAATCAACACTTACGTCCCGAATGGAACTGAATTAGGCACTGAAAAATTTGATTTTAAGTTGAATTGGATGCAACGATTAAGGACTTATTTTGACACTTATTGCGATATCGAAAAGAACGTTTTGTGGTGCGGTGACTTTAACGTTGCAGCCGATGAACGCGATATTTATGATCCAATTAAAAAAGCTAAAGACCTAGGTTTTACCAAAACAGAGCGAATTGCACTTGATTACATAAAACGTTGGGGATTTGTCGATTGTTTTCGTAAATTTGAGGAAGCTGGAGGACATTTTTCCTGGTGGCATTATCGCGAAGGGAGTTTTCAGAAAGATTTAGGTTGGCGGATTGATTATGTTTGGACATCGCAAGTACTTGCGAATAAATGTGTTGCGTGTTGGATAGACAAAAATCCCCGAACTTGGGAACGTCCGTCTGACCACACGCCAGTTGTCGGCGAATTTGATTTGTAAAATATGCTCGAAGATTTTTTTCAACAATTTTTCGAACATCTTCGTTATGAACGAAATGTTAGTCAACACACTTTACGAAACTACGCGAGTGATCTTGGACAGTTTCGTGAATTTCTGTTTTTAATAGACAAACGCGAGCAATTTCCTGTCGCTGAAATCGATCATTTAACTATTCGCGAATGGATGGCTAAGCTTCACGAACTCAATAAAAAGAAGACCTCAATTGCCAGAAAACTCGCGTCGCTACGGACGTTTTTTCAATTTCTTGTTCGCGAAAGTCATCTCGAAATAAATCCAGCAAAGTTAGTTGCGACACCGAAAATCGAACGAAAATTACCGAATCATCTTTCGATTGAAAACGCTGTAAAATTTATTGAAAGCCCTGATATAAAAACGGATTTGGGCAAAAGAGATCGTGCGATTTTAGAATTTCTCTATTCAACCGGAGTACGCGTTGGCGAATTGGTCAATTTGAATCTGAAAGATATTGATTTTCGTGAAAAGCTCGTTCGCGTTACCGGTAAGCGAAAAAAGCAGAGAATTCTTCCATTTGGGGAACCTGCTTTGCAAGCATTAATGTTTTATTTAAACGAAACTCGACCTGTTTTTCTCAATAATTGTCCGCCTTCAACTCGAAATAACGCAGTAGTTTTTTTGAATTATCAAGGAACGCGAATCACAACTCGTTCAATTGGCAGAATGATTGATAAATACATTAAAATTTGTGCAGATGTTCACAATATTTCTCCGCACAGTATGCGACACTCTTTTGCGACTCATTTGCTTGATTCCGGTGCAGATTTACGTGATATTCAAGAACTTCTCGGACACGCAAGGCTTTCTACAACTCAGATTTACACACATGTTTCGATGGAAAAATTGATTGATGTTTATGACAAAGCACATCCAAACGCTTAGTTTGATTGTCTGTTAACTTCAACTAAATGCTATAATTATCAACAATGGCTGAGCAAAACATCAAATTTATGCGTAGGGCAATTGAACTTGCTCAACGTGGTATTATCGCAAATGACGGCGGACCTTTTGGCTGTGTTGTCGTGAAAAACGGCGAAATTATCGGTGAAGGCAACAATCGAGTCACGTCAACAAACGATCCGACCGCACATGCAGAAGTAGTCGCAATTAGAAATGCTTGCGAAAAACTCGGCACTTTTCAGCTTGATGATTGCGTTATTTATACGAGCTGCGAACCTTGTCCGATGTGTTTGGGGGCGATATATTGGGCGAGACCGAAGGCAATTTTTTACGCTTGCACACGCGAAGATGCTGCCGCGATTGGTTTTGACGACCAGTTTATCTACGACGAAATTGGCAAAGATTTGAACGAACGGCAAATTGAAATTATCAATATTAACCGCGAAGAAGGTCAAACTGTATTTGATAATTGGGCGAGAAAATCAGATAAAAAAGAATATTAGATGTCGAATAATTCTTACATATTTCTAGTTCTCGCGATTCTCGCGGGAATGATGATGCCAACGCAAGGTGCTGTCAATACACGACTTGCGGCGTATGTTGACAGTCCGATTTCTGCCGCATTTATTTCGTTTGCCGTTGGCACGCTTGCACTCTTTATTTATTTAATTGCGACAGGCGTTCCGCTTTCAAGTTTGGCAAACGCTAAAGACGCACCGCCGATTGCGTGGATTGGTGGACTTTTGGGAGCATTTTTCGTATCGGCAGTCGCGTCATCTATTCCCAAACTCGGCGTGGCAATGACTTTTAGTTTAGCAATTGCGGGGCAAATGTTGATTACATTATTTCTCGACCACTTCGGATTTCTTGGCGTTCCGGTTAAGGAAATTAGTATGGTGAGAATTTTAGGCGTAACGCTGATTACGATTGGCGTGATACTTATTAGAAAATTTTAAAAGTTACTCATTGGTTTGATTACGATTGAATCAATGAGCAGAAGATTCAATCAATAAATGATTCAATTTATACTTAACAATCAAACTATCGAAACCGAGTTGCCAATCGGCACAACGGTTTTAGATTTCGTGCGTTATCACAAGAACTTGAAAGGCACAAAAATCGGTTGCCGCGAAGGAGATTGCGGTGCTTGCACGGTTTTAGTCGGAGAGCAGAAAGGCGATTCGGTGAAATATCGAACGATGACTTCTTGCTTGATGCCGATTGGAAACGCACAAGGAAAACACATCGTAACGGTTGAAGGCATCAATAAAGAAAACGGTGAACTAACAGCGGTTCAGCAAGCAATGGTTGATGAATCAGGAACGCAATGCGGATTTTGTACAGTCGGTTTTGTGATGTCGCTGACAAATTTTTGTATCGACGATTCGCCGAAAACTTGCGAATCTGCAATCTCGGCAATTGACGGAAATATATGCAGATGCACAGGTTACAAGTCTATCGAACGAGCGTGCGGGAAAATTGTTAATGATAAATTGTTAATTGTTAATGATGAAAATGCACTCCAATCTGCGTTGGAAAACGAAACTATTCCTGCATACTTTTCTAATATTTCAGAAAAACTTGCTAAAATTAATCTGCCGATTAACAGTTTTCAATTAACAATTAAAGATTCAAATATCGTTGCAGGTGGAACCGATCTTTATGTTCAAAAACATGAAGAAATGGTTTACACCGATGCGACGCATATTTTGTTCGACGATGAATTAAGGACGATTACTGAAACTGATGAATTTGTCGAACTCGGTGCATCGGTTGTAGTTACTGATTTGCTTGAATCTGACGTCTTTAATCGTTTGTTTCCAAATCTTTACAAACATTTAAAATTAATTTCATCAACGCCCATTCGCAACATGGCAACACTCGCCGGAAACTTTACAAACGCATCTCCAATTGGTGATATGACAGTGTGGTTTTTGGCGTTAGACGCGGAAATTATCTTTAGCAACAGTCGAGTTTTAAGGCTCAAAGATTATTACCTCGGTTACAAAACTCTCGCAAAATCGGACGATGAATTTATCAAAACAATTCGTTTCAAAAAAGATTTTACACTTTTCAATTTTGAGAAAGTCTGCAAACGCACATATTTAGACATTGCATCGGTCAACACGGCGATAAGTTTGAAAGTCGCGGATAACAAAATAGAACACGCTCACGTTTCAATAGGCGGAGTCTTTGCGACGCCTTTGTATTTGCGAAAAACGTCCGATTTTTTGAGAGGAAAAGAAATTAACGAGGCAATAATCAATCAAGCAAACGAGATTCTGCAAACTGAAATTTCGCCGATTTCCGATGTTCGCGGCACAGCGGAATATAAACGATTATTGGCGAGGCAGTTGTTTTTTGCTCATTTTGTCGAGCTATTTGGTTTTTAGTTAGCAGTCCGCACCGTTAAATACAAGACAAGAGAACTAAATAAAATCTATGTTTTCTATGTTTTCTATGTTTTCTATGTTTCTATTTAGTGCAAATTTTTTATGATTAACAATAACGCAAAATCGCACATTCGCATCGAAGGAATTTATCTTGATAAGTTTCTTAAGCCATAAACCCTAAATTAGACGTAGGAAAATTGCCGATATTAGGGAAAACAAGCGGCATATCTTGTTCTGCCAAGCCATACCAACGTGTAAGCGTTCCAGCATATTGCTCAACTGAAACTGTCGGAACGAAGCGTCCGCGGACATCGGCATCGTCAGGTCCGTTATTGACTAACGTAGGAACAAAAGTTCCGTTCGATGTTGCTCCGCCGTAGAAATTTCCGCCCGAAACAGCTCCGCCGACTACAAATGATGGTCCGCCCCATCCGTGATCTGTGCCGACACCACTTCCTGAGCCGGAAGGATTAAATGTGCGATTAAAATCTGAAAGTGTAAATGTTGTTACTTGCGATGCGATTCCTTGTGCTACGGTTTCATCGTAAAACGCTTTAATGGCATCACTTACTTGTCTCAGCAAATTTGATTGTGGACTAATTTGACCGCTGTGATGATCGAAGCCGCCTAGCTCGACAAAGAAAATTTGTCTGCTCATATTCAAGGAAGTTCTAAATTTCAATAGTTTAGCAACTTGTTGGAGTTGATTTCCTAAAATTGTTGTCGGAAACGGAACGGTTAAAGTTGGATCAACGCTCAATTGTTGGCTAGCGTTTATTGCTTGTTGGGTTAAACTGCTTGCTTTTTGAACCAAAGAATAATTCAAATCATTTGTGCGAATATTGTTCATTGCGGTTCTTCGGGCAAGTTCATCCGCAGCAGTGCCAAAACCTGTTAATGACAAAACTTGATTTAACGGTGTTGGAGCGGCTGTAACGACCAATGGCGAACTATTTGCACCGATATTGAAAAGCGTTGCTCCGGCAACCGACGTAACCATCGGAATTCCACCGCCGGGATTTAATGTAGCCGTGCGATCGGCGATTCTTCCGCCCCAACCTGTAGTCGATTTAAAACTCGAAATGCCCGAACGCATCTGCTCCACTTGATCGGGATGCGAAAATATCTGATAAGGTCGCGGTGCTCCATTTTGATAAGTCGTTCGTGTTAGAGGTTGAACCAAACAGCCGACATTGCAAACAACTGCTAACTTTCCTTGAGCAAATAACGGATGCATTGCACTCATTGAAGGATGAAGCCCGTAAACTTGTCCACCCATACTTGGCGGCGTAATCGGAAGCAAAGTGTTTCGAGCAAGTGCCAAACCTTGAGCCTGACGAGCGGCTGCATATTGTGCGTAACCTTCATTATAGTTTGGTATAACTGAATTATTGCCGTCATTACCGCCATTGAGAAAAACGCAGACTAAGGCTTTGTAATCATTGCCGTCATTGCCTTCATCGTCATCGCGTCTTTCTCGTGCCAAAACATCAATCAAGCCGAAATGACGCATTTGTGTAGCAATTGCCGACATCGTTAAAATTCCGCACGATTTCTTCAAAAATTTTCGTCTAGTTTCTTTCATAATTCTTCTTTAGGTCTCTCGAGTCTGTCGAGTCATTCGAGTCTATTTAGTTGGTTGAGTCATTTGAATCGGTCGTGTTAGTCACACTGTCGTGAAAGTTTTAAGACTTAATCGACTCAACGGACTCTATAAACTCAACAGACTCATCTTTGCACCTGATATTGCGATGCGGTTGTTGCAAGATAGAGTGCTGTTCTTGCTCGTTTCAAACTATTTGTTGAAGTTACGGCTTGCACAGCATTCAAAATTTCTTGCCGAACAGCCGGATTCATTGAACCATTCATCAATTCGCGATTGAGAATATCAACTAAATTAGCACCTGTCGGATCAGCCGAAATCGAGGTTTGTAATCTTGCTAAATCTATCCGAGTTCCACACGGAAAATTCGATGCCGCACCGGCAACAGCAATAATTCCGCCAGAAGTTGTTAGATTTGCAGGTGCAAATTGATTGATAACATTGGGACGTTTCAAAGTTGTTCCGGTTGAAAAAATTTGAAATTCTGGACCAGCTAAAGGCGTATTCGGAATAATGTAATCCATCGGATAATAATTAAAAACCGTCGGCGGATTCCAAACATCTTGGTCAAGTCCTTGAGTCAGAGTATTTATTGCACCATCACTTTGTCCACTACAACTCGCCGGAACGCTTATATTATTGTTGGCAGTTGGATTAAACTGACGTAAAACGCTTGTAACAAATAAAACCGGTTCGCGTAGTTTTCCGTAATCAGGATCAGTTTTAATATTTCCGCGAGCTTCAGGATCAAGCAAAATTGCACGAAACACGGCTTTCAAATCGCCGCGAGTGCCTTGCCCGTTATCTCGAAAAATTGCTGAAACGCGACCAACATAAGCCGGTGTCGGATTGCTTGTAACAAGTTGTTGAATAAGCAGTTTGCTGATAAATGGTGCGGTGTTTGGATGGTAGAAAATATTATCCAAAGCCGAATCTAAATCTTGGTCGGGCGTTTGTCCGGCTATAATAAAAGGAACCGCTCCCGAATAATTAAGAAGTGTTTTTGAGGTTGAATCGTGATTAGCAGGAAAAATTATCATCGGATCGCGGTAATTAATAATTCCGGGTTGAGAATTTAAACAAACTTGATTGCAATAACTCCAACCGGTGAAAATTTCCGCAAAATTTACGATGTTTTCTTGATTATATGTTGGAATCCGATTTCCAAGCCCGTCAAGCATCGGAGTTCCGTCTTGATTGAGCATATCAAGCCCAATACTGAAAAGTTGCAAAATTTCGCGTGCGTAATTTTCATTAGGATTTTGCGAAGTGCTGATTGCCATATCAAGATATTCGCCCATCGCCGGGTTCAAAGTAATCTCTTTGAGCAAAGTGCGATAATTTCCAAAAGCGTTTTTATCAAGAGTTTGAATATATGGCAACATTCGGCTTGGTTGCTTAATTGTTCGCCCAGACACGACGAAAATTTGATGTAATGCCCATGAAGCACGCCTTCTAAACTGTTGATTTTCGTTATATAAGGCTTCACGGTAAAACCAATTTTGCAACGGATACATTGTGTAATTATCGCGGAAACAACTTATCGGAATGTCTGTGGGTTGAGTGTTTCCGTCACAGGTTGAAATTGGAGTGGTTACTTGCAATGGAAATTCCGGATAAGTATATGAAAGAAAAAGCAATTCATCCATCTGCTGCTCTAGCCAAACTCGGTAACCAAGACGACTAAGACGTTTTTCCAAACCAATATTTGCACCGAATGTCGCCTGAGACATAAATCTGACTCTATCACCATTCCAAGGCAATCCAACAATATTCTTTTGCGGTTGACGTAAAGGCGATTGAGAAATTGAAATCGGAGTGGGAATAGAATTTACGTCATCTTCTATTTTTCCGCCTTCATATCCAACTGAAAATCTTACACGATTGCTCGACATTCCACGCCACGAAACACGCAACAAAACATCGCCAAGCTCGCCGATTTGGTTCAAACGAACATTCAAAGCATAGACATTTTTATATTCTGTTGCCGGTTCTAACGAAACTATTTCAAGCTGATGACGATAATGCCTAGAATCCTCAAACTCTGCACGAAAAGCACTCGCTCCTTCATCATCGAACAAATCTCTTAAGTTTGTCAGGTAAAAAGTGATATTTTTTTCTCTTGAAGGTTCGATAATTTTAACTGTTGAAGTCTTACCTTTTGGATTTGAAACTGTTGCAAAGGCACGAGTTGAATCAGATTGACTGATTAAAATCGGAGCATCTTCGGGCAAACCATTTGCAGAAACGTTGTTGATAAGCAATAAAATACAAGTCAAAATTGCAAATACAACAAAATAGCTAAAATTAATATTTTTCAATTTGAAAATAAACATAATGTTTCTCAAAAAATCCATAAATATATTAATTCAATCGTTATTGCCGATTGAAAGTCCCGGGAATCGGCGAATCACTCGATAAACCCCAAGAATTAATTTGAATCAATTGATTTGAAGAATCAATTCGATACCAAATTCCTTGTCGGAAAACGGAAATATCAGCCTTGCCATCTCCGTCGTAATCTGCCGCCACCGGAATATCTCCTTGCATTCCGAATTGAACAGCACCAAAATTTATTACCGGGTTTAAAGATGTATACCAAAAGCCAGTCGAAGGGCGGAAAACTGCGAAATTATCTCGTCCGTCACCATCGTAATCAGCGGGAACTGCAATATCGCCGCTTATTCCGAATTGTGTTGAAGAAGATGCACCGCTTCCGCTATTCAAAACTAACCAGTTAGCATTTGAACCAACTGAACCAATGCGAAATAATGCAAAATCTGATCTGCCATCGCCATCATAATCAGCAGGAATAGGTTTATCAGTTGCTAATCCGTAAACCGCAACCTGAAAAGCTCCATTTGAACTACGTGAAACATACCAAGTTCCATCGCTCGGACGATAAACCGCTATGTCAGCTTTACCATCGCCATCGTAATCATTCGGCACAGGAATATCTGTTGATAATCCCCAAGAGTCAACGCGAAAAGTATTAGTTAGGCTTCTGATTGAATACCAAATTCCGTCTCTATAAACCGAAATATCCGTTTTGCTATCGCCATCATAATCAGCTGGCGTTAGTTTATCTGTTGAAATTCCAAATTGATTAGCCGAAAATGAACCAATTTGACCGCTTCTCAAACTCCACCAAACACCAGTTGATGGGCGGAAAATACTTAAATCAGCTTTACCGTCGCCGTCAAAATCAAAACGTCTGCCTGTCACACCTGCTTGATTTACTGAAAAACTCTGTCCGCCGATAAAGACATTTGCAATTCGAGAGTTTGTAGTTACGTTTGGTAAAACATTAAAAGTTACGTTGGCGTTTCCCGTTTGGGTCGGCGAGGTTATTTGAACCCAATTTGCGTTGCTCGTCGCCAAATAATTGCATGCACCACCAGCAGAAACAGAAACATTTGCAGTTCCGCCCAAAGCGTTTATATTTACTGCTGATTGCGAAATCGAAGTTGGGCAACCTGAAGGCTGCTGAACTTGAAAAGTGCGTGTCGTAACTCCATTGGAAATAACAATAGATCCTGAGCGTGCAGCTCCGAAATTTTGCGTCACAGAGAAATTCATGGTGCCGCTTCCGTTTCCTGATAAACTTGAATTTAAAGTTAAAAAATCGGAACTAGAAGCAACTGCCCAAGAGCAAGCTGAAGGCATATTTATTGAAAAAGTTCCGTTTCCACCGAGTGTTGGGAAGGTTTGCGTTGAAGGACTTATCGTAAAATTACAAGCAATTGTGGAAGTTGTTAGATTTAGATTCCAGTTTCCGGCGATGCTCCCGACATTGTTTCCTGTGTCATCAACCGCAAATAAACGCCAAATTCCATTCGGTGCACTTCCGAAAAATGCCGCAAGTGTAGAACCGCTTGTTGCACCTTGTGGTGCAGGCGAAGGAAATACATCGCCCGCTTCAAAATCAGTCGGTTTAAATGTTCCTGAAGTTAGCGTTCCTGAATCAGGCAAATTTACAGCAGCAGCATCATCAAAATTTATATTCAACCCGCCTACTTCTGTGTTTCCGCCAACATCAGACATCAAAACAACTCGTCTGCCGTTTGGTGCAACAAGCATCAAATCAACATCATCAGGCGATGTATGACTAAAATTTGTAATCGAAACAGTCACATTTGAAACAGTTCCTAAACGTCCGGCAAATGTTCTTGTTGATGGATATGGAGTTGCAACTCCGGTGTTTTGAATTCCGATAACATCCGGCGAACTCACAACCGAAATATTCCATCCGCCAGAAATACTTCCCGCATTTGCACCTGTATCATCAACCAAAAACAATCTCCAAGTTCCATTCGGCGAAAGTCCGTTTAATGATGAAAGCAATCTACCCGATTGTGTGCCACTCGGAGCAGGATTCGGGAAAACATCGCCCGGGTTAAAATCAGTTGGTCGAAAATTGCCGCTTGTTAAAATCGAATTGTCGGGAAGCGAGGCACTCGCAACATCATCAAAAATCAAATTCAAATTTGTTACAGGATTTGTGCCGCCAACATCAGACATTAAAACTACCTGATGTCCGTTTGGTGCAACCAACATTAGATCAACATCATCAGGCGAAGAATGGCTGAAATTTGTCAAACTTACTTGCACAGCAGAAACTAAGCCTTGTTGATCGCTAACCTCAATTTCGGAAGGATAAACTGAAGCGACACCACTTGCCGGAATTGCAATAGAATTGGTATTAAAACCTGAAATAGCGTTTGTGATTTGAACATTGTCAATTCGCCAACCATCACCGCCTTCCATATCATCGCAAGCAAATCGCCAACGAAGCCGAATACTTGAATTTGATGTGTTTGCGGGCAGATTTATCTCGGTGGTAATATAATTTATCGAATCGCCCGTCCAAGAATTTCTTCCAATCAGATCACTTGCGACTAGTTGTGTGATGTAACCTCCGGAAACAAATGATCCGCCGGCTGTAATAATATCGGTGAAAGCACCGCCGTTAGTGCTTATTTCCAATACTCCACCATCGAACTCATAATCAAGCTGATAGCGTTGACGAAAAATCAATTTGTGTCTGACATTACCAAGCGGAATTGACGGAGTAGTCAGAGATGAAGTTCCCTCGACAAAAGGGTCATTAGCATAAATTGCATTCGGCGAACTGTCCGGAAAAGTGCCGAGCGTAGTAAAAGGAAAACTTCCACCACTATTGGTCGTAGTCCAGCCGACAGGCAAATTAGGAGTTGTTAATGCATCGAAGTTTTCGCTAAAAACAACCACAGTTGGTGCAAATTCGGTTTCATGTGCTTTCGCCGGAATGAAAAAAATCTGTAATGCAACTAATCCGACTATTGCTAAAATTACGAGACTGAATATTAAAAATCTCGTATGCCGATAAATTTTTTGTATTTTCATTAAGCGAAACTCCATCCAAATGGGAGGCTAACCGAAATATGTTTAATAAGATTATTGAATTTATTGATGGATTTAGCAAGAAATATCTCTGTATTTACGCAAAATTTTTTGTAAATTTTCTTTTGCTTATTACTAATCTTTGAAACAAGTTGTAAAATGTATTTAACAGTAAAGTTAAACAGTTTGAAGCCGTTTACTTGTAATTTTTATGATTAATATTGACGCAAAATCGCACGTTCGCGGCGAATCCATTTATCTTGATGACATACCTTTACTTGAAGGAACGCTTTTCGCGTGTGTGTATGATTCACCAATCGCACACGGTAAAGTAAAATCAGTTGATATTTCCGAAGGTGAAAAATGCGATGGCGTAGTGAAAGTTATTCTCGCCAAAGATATTGTCGGGCGGAATGAGATCGGCGGAATTATTGAAGATGAACCGCTTTTGGCAGACACTCACGTTCATTTTTGCGGAATGCCGTTGGCGATTGTTGTCGCGGAAACCGACGAACAGGCGAGACACGCCGCGAAAAGGATTACGGCGGACATTGAACCGCTCGAAGTTATTACGGATGAACGGATTGCGTATGCGAAAGGCGAAATAATCGGTCAGCCGAAAAAGTTTGTGTTGGGCGATTCGTCACTTGCTTTCGAATCTTGCGAACATATTTACGAAGGTCAAACCTACACGAATGGGCAGGAGCATTTATATATCGAAACGCAAGGTGCGTATTCAATTCCAACCGAACAAAACGGCATCAAAATCTATTCATCAACCCAAGGTCCGACCGCAGTTCAACGGACAATTACAAAAGTTACAGGCTTGCCGATGCACCAGATCGAAGTTGATGTAACCAGATTGGGCGGTGGTTTTGGCGGGAAAGAAGATCAGGCGAATGCGTGGGCAAGCATTTGTGCGGTTGCGACTCAATTGACAAAACGACCAGTGAAATATGCACTTTCGCGGATGGAAGATATGCGAATGACCGGAAAACGCCATCCATATTCGGCTGATTATAAGATTGGTTTTGATAAAGATTTGAAAATTATCGCGTATGAAGTAACCTTTTATCAAAACGCAGGTGCGGCGGCAGATTTGTCTCTGCCGGTTTTGGAACGCACATTGTTCCATTGCACAAACGCCTATTTTATCCCGAATGTAACCGCAACGGCTTATTCGTGCCGAACGCATCTTCCTCCGAACACAGCATTTAGAGGTTTCGGCGGACCACAGGGAATGTTTGTTATTGAATCTGCAATCGCACATGCTGCGGAGAAACTTGGAGTTGCTGCCGATGAAATTCAGCGTAAAAGTTTGCTCAAAACAAATGACGAATTTCCATACGGACAACTTGCTGTCAGCGATGCCGTTGAATCTTGGTCACAAGCCGATAACAAGTTTAATTTCAATCAATTAAAGCAAAATGCGGAAGAATTTAATCGAAACAGCAAGTATTTCAAAAAAGGCGTAGCGATTCAGCCGATTTGCTTTGGAATTTCGTTTACTAAGACTTTGATGAATCAAGCTCGTTCACTCGTCCACGTTTACACTGACGGTTCGGTTGCGGTTTCGACAGGTGCGGTCGAAATGGGACAAGGCGTAAATACAAAGATTTTGCAGGTCGCGGCAAATGTTTTTTCGATTGCTTCAGCTAAAGTTAAAATCCATACAACCAACACTTTACGCATCGCCAACACTTCGCCGACCGCCGCTTCTGCCGGGGCAGACTTGAACGGACACGCCACCAGAATCGCTTGCGAAACGATTTTAGAACGATTAAAAGAAGTTGCGGCAACTGAATTTGAAGTGAACACGGAAGAAGTTTCATTGCGGGATGAGTTTGTGTTTGTCGGCAATTCAAGAACCGATTTATCGTGGGAAGATTTGCTGATGAAGGCTTACGAAAAGCGTGTAAATCTAAGCGAACACGCACATTACGCTCCGCAAGGAATCGGCTTTGATTGGTCAGTTTCAAAAGGGAATCCGTTTGCCTATCACGTTTACGGAACAGTAATAGTTGGCGTAACAGTTGATTGTTTGCGTGGAACTTACGAAATTTATTATGTAAAAACTTGCCATGATTTTGGCAAAACGATGAATTCGGCGGTTGATTACGGACAAATCGAAGGCGGAATTGTGCAGGGAATCGGTTGGATGACGATGGAAGAAATTGTCTATGACGAAAACGGCAAACTTCGGTCGAATGCACTTTCGACATATAAAATTCCCGACATTTACTCAATTCCTAAAGAACTCGACATTTTACCGCTTGAAACTTCGCGGGAAAACTTAGCTATTATGAATTCAAAAGCAGTCGGCGAACCGCCTTTGATGTATGGATTAGGTGCATATTTTGCGATTCGTGAAGCTGTTAAAGCGTTTAATCAAGGTCATTTGCCGAAGTTTGATGCTCCTTTTACAGCTGAGAAAGTTTTGATGAGTTTGTATGAAAATAAAAAATGAGAACAATTTTGTCGAGTTTAAATCTGAAGATGCTTATGAATTAGGGTTTGCTTGCAGTATTGAAACTTTTTGTGATGGATTTGGTGGAAAAGTTAGCACAGTTTGGTTTTCGGAAGATGAAATTAAAGAATTTATCAATGGTCTTGAGGTTTTTGAGAAAATCAGACAAGGTTCGGTTGAACTTCTCAATATGAGTATTGACAGCCAATCAAATCCACTTAAATTTGTAGTTTTCTCGACAGATAGTCTAGGACATCTAGCCGTTCGAGTTGAGTTAAAAAAAGATATATTTTTATCAAATTCCATTGAAGTTATGGAAACCTCGGTTTGTTTTGAATTTGATCCAACGCTTTTACCCACAATAATTTCTGACTTCAAAGCGTTATTTACGGTAAAATCTTTTTGATGAATAATGACTTCGAACTTTTGCAATTTATCGAAACGAATATCCAACAAAATAAACGAGTTGTATTGATGGTTGTCGTAGAAAGTTCGGGAAGTTCGCCGGGCAGACAAGGTTTCAAAATGGCTGTTACGGAAGATGGAACAATGTTTGGAAGCATCGGCGGCGGCGTAATGGAAGTTTCGCTCGTTAAAAATTCCAAATTCCAAATTCCACATTCCAAATTGATTGAGCAAGTTCATCAAAAAAATTCGTCTGATTCAAGCGGAATGATTTGTTCGGGCAAGCAAACCGTTCTTATTAAAGAATTAACCGAATTTGATTTACCGACAATTCAAAAAATAGTTGACAGTTTAAAAAATCAGATTGAAGCTTATTTAGAAATAACTGAAGATTCTTTTCAAGTTATTGAATTAACAGGGCAAAATTATACTTTTCAAAAAATCGGTGAAACTTCGTTTATTTATCGAGAAAAAATCGGCTTCAAAAACAAACTTTACATCATCGGCGGCGGACATTGTGCGTTGGCTCTATCGGAATTAATGTCAAAAATGGATTTTCATATTACGGTTTTTGACGATCGTCCTGATTTGAATACTTTGCAGAAAAATAGCTTTGTGAATCGGCTTGAAATTGTTGAATCTTATGAAAAGATTGGCGAATTTATTGAATCAGATGAAAATTGCTTTGTAGTTGTGATGACGCTTGGTTATAAATTCGACGAAATTGTGATTCGTAAACTTTTCACCAAAGATTTCAAGTATTTCGGCGTTTTGGGAAGTAAGTCGAAGATGAAAACACTGCTCAAAACGCTCGAAAAAGATGGCTTCGATCCGCAAAGACTTTCGAAAATTCACACGCCAATCGGTTTACTAATTAATTCTCACACGCCAAACGAGATTGCTGTAAGCATCGCTGCCGAGATTATTTCTGTAAAAAATCGCCCCGACAAATCAATTTAGACGTCAAAAACTCCAACCGCACTCAGTTTCAAATCTGGTCGATCTTCTTCAATTTTTGCCAAATGCCATTTGCTTCTGAAAAGCAGAACTGGTCTATCAAAACGGTCTTGGTAAATGTCAGTTTCATATAAAGGCTCGCCACTTTGCAAAACATCCCAACCAGCGGTCGCCCAACGAGCTGCCACATAAGTTAAATTTTCGAGTCGAGTTTCAACGCCGTATTCGGTTTTTAGACGATATTGTGCGACCTCAAATTGCAATTCGCCAACTGCCGCCAGAACAGGTTCTTGCGAACCGCCACCACGATTTCGATGAAGAATCTGAACTGCACCTTCTTCTTCGAGCTGGGCGATTCCTTTTTGGAATTTCTTTGCCACAGATGTATCAACATTTCGCAATCGTGCAAACAATTCAGGTGAAAAAGAGGGAATTGGCGGATAAACGAGCTTTTTACCAGTATAAATCGTATCGCCAATCGCAAATGCTCCCGGATTATTTAATCCAACAACGTCACCCGGAAATCCTTCGTCCATAGATTCGCGGTCTCTTGCAAAAACTTTTTGTGGGCGTGAAAGACGAACTTTCTTTCCAGTTCTAGCATTTGTTACAGCCATATCTTTTTCGAATTGACCTGAGCAAACTCTAACGAAAGCGAGGCAATCACGATGTCGCGGATCCATATTCGCTTGAAGTTTGAAAACAAATCCGCTGAATTCTTCGTAATTCGGCGGAATTTCGCCAATGCTGCTGTGATGCGGTGCAGGCGATGCTGAAAGATCGAGAAATGATTCGAGAAATGGTTCGATACCAAAATTGGTCATCGCACTTCCGAAGAAAACAGGCGAGGTTTTTCCGCAAAGAATCGCTTCACGGTCTAATGTTCCGCCCGCTACTTCGAGCATTTCAATATCTTCATTCAGCTGTTTGAAGGCTTTTTCGCCAAGAATTGATTCAAGTTTTGGGTCTTCGATCGAGGTGATTGTCTCGGTCGCTTGTTTTTGTCCGCGTGGATTTCGTTCGTATAAATGAACCATTTTGGTCGGACGATTGTAAATTCCTTGAAAAGTTGAACCTTCGCCAATCGCCCAATTCACTGCGTAAACTGTAAGCCCGAGCTCTTTCTCGATTTCGTCTAACAACTCGAATGAATCTCTTGCGGGGCGATCCATTTTATTGATAAAAGTAAAAATTGGAATATCTCGCATTCGACAAACTTCAAAAAGTTTCCGAGTTTGAGTTTCTAAACCTTTTGCCGCATCAACTAGCATAACTGCATTATCTGCAGCAGTTAGTGTTCGATAAGTGTCTTCACTAAAATCGTGGTGACCAGGAGTGTCTAGCAAATTTAAATGAAATTTGCGATATTCAAATTGTAAAACTGTCGAAGTGATTGAAATTCCGCGTTGTTGTTCGAGAGCCATCCAATCGGAAGTTGCAGCACGCTCAGCACGTTTATTCTTTACAGCACCAGCTTCCTGAATCGCACCGCCATAGAGCAAAAGTTTTTCAGTAAGCGTGGTTTTTCCGGCATCAGGATGCGAAATAATTGCAAACGTGCGTCTGCGTAAAATATCTTTGTTGAGTTCGTTTGAAATATTTAACATTTTTAGAGCCGATTTATTCGACTATTTTGCTTGAAATGTAATGCTTTTGATTTTTACATCTTCTGTCGGACGTTGACCTTGTTTTGGAACTCCGGTAATTGTGTCAGCATTGTTCATTCCTTCGATAACTTTTCCGAAAACTGTATAGTTTTTGTCCCATGCCGCGTAACGTTGCATTGTAATAAAAAACTGACAATTCGCTGAGTTTGGTTCATTAGTGCTAGCAGCACCAACGATTCCTCGTTCAAAAGGAACATCAGAAAACTCAGAAATTACGTCAGGTTTATCTGATTCTCCAGTTCCATCATTTGTTGGGTTAGAATCTTTCGAATTTGGGTCGCCGCCTTGTATAACTTGTGGACTTACACGATGAAATGTTGTTCCGTTGTAAAAACCTTCTTTTGAAAGTTCTTTAAATCGCTTGACCATTTCTGGTGCAATATTTGAATACAATTCAAGTTTAATTTTCCCAAAAACTGCTTGTTCCATTTCGATAATTGCAACTTCTGGATCAGCGATTGGTGCAACTCCAGTTTTTATAACTGGTTTTGTGTTGGTTTTTACAGGTTTATTTTCGCAAGAACTAAGTCCAATAGATAGAGTTAGTAAGGCTATAGTTACTAATATTTTACAATACATAAAATTTCCTAAAAATTCTTCTCACTATCAATTAAAATTGTTACCGGACCATCGTTGATTAAATTAACATCCATCATTGCTTTAAATTTTCCGGTTTCAACTTTTGATATTATTTTTCGCGATTCACTAACAAAAAAATTATAAAGTTCATTGGCTTTTTCAGGTTTTGCGGCATTTATAAATGATGGACGACGACCTTTGCGAGTATCTCCATAAAGCGTAAACTGGGAAACAACTAGAAGTTCACCGGAAATATCTAAAAGTGAGAGATTCATTTTGTAACTTTCATCTTCAAATATTCGCAAATTTATACTTTTTTCCAAAATATATTTTGCATCAGTTTCAACTTCGATAGTTGCAATTCCTAAAAAAATTAAAATGCCGCGATTGATTTGACCGACGATTTCGCCATCAACCGCGACACTCGCACCTTTTACTTTTTGGATAACTGCCCGCAATATTTATCACATTCCTTCTTCAATTGTGACGCTTTCCATCATAACTTGCTCAAGAGGTTTGTCATTTCCATCAACTTGAACATTTGCAATTACGTCAACAACGTCTTGTCCTTCAATCACTTTTGCAAACTTTGCATATAAAGGTGGCAAAGGATAATCGACGTGCATAATGAAAAATTGCGAACCATTTGTATTCGGTCCTGAGTTTGCCATCGCGACTGTGCCTTTTGTATAACCACCTTCGTAAAGTCCGTTGGCTTTGTCGATTTCATCGTTAAATTTTCCACCCCAAGCAGATTCGCCACCGTAACCCATTCCGAGCGGATCGCCACCTTGAACCATAAAATTTTTGATTACACGATGAAAAATAACATCATCATAATATTTTTTTTCCGCTAATAAACGAAAATTCTCAGTTGTTTTTGGAGCTTCAGTTTCGAAAAGTTCGATTTTGATTGTTCCTTTGTTTGTTTTGATTACTGCAATTCTATTTGCCACTATTTTCTCCTAATATAAATTTTTTGATTGCGAAAGCAACGCCATCTTCGTCGTTGCTTAATGTTTTATTAAACTTTTCACGTCCGAGCAAAATTGTATCTGCATTTCCCATAATTATCGGTGTTCCAGCATAATCCAACATTTCTACATCGTTAAAATTATCACCGATTGCCATAATATTTTCAAAAGTTAGATTGTTTATTTCCGCAAGATGCCCGAGTGCTGTTGCTTTTGAACAATTTGGCGGAAGAATGTCTAAAAGTGTAAAGTCTAGTTTTGGATAAGTTGTTGCTAAAATATTTACGTTTTTATCAAGTAATTTTTTTAAAACCTTTTCGAGTTTTGCCATTGGTTCGCACGTTCCTGAAAAAGAAATGTGTATAACTTCTTCGTTTCTAACAATTTCCGAAAGGGAATCGACTTGATGAACTGATTCTTCGGCATTTTCTCCATGAAGTTTTTTTGACCATTCGATGTATCTTTGAAGTGGAATGTTGGTTGACGAAATGTTATCGAAAAACAATGTGCCGTGTGAGTGTGGACTGCAACTGACCAAAGCGTCGCCGCCAAAGTCCTTACCAATTTCAATAATATCGAGAACTGTATTAGTTGCAAGAATATTAAAATTAACAATCTCAAGGGTTTCAGCAAATTTTATCAAAGCTCCATTGTGGCAAACAACTGGTGCATTTAATTCTAATTCTAACGCAACTGGTAAAGCATCACGAAAACGTCGTCCAGTCGCAATTGTCACTAAAACACCTTTATCTTCAGCTTGTTTAATAGCAGATTTATTAGCTTGTGATATTTTTCCACTCGAATTAAGAACTGTTCCATCAAGGTCAAGTGCTAGGAGTTTTATCATTTAATTTTTTCTTTGCTCAGCAAGCCATTTTTGATAAGCAGCTTTTCCTTTTTCAAACTCAGATGCACTTGAATAGAAATTGTGTGAACTGTCACTTTTTTCGACGTTTAATACATAAAAAATGTAATCAGTTTGTTTCGGGTTCAAAGCGGCTTCAAGAGCAGATTCACTCGGCGAAGAAATCGGTCCAGGTGGTAATCCGACAACTTTCCGTGTGTTATATGGAGACTCAACTTCTAAATCGCTTCTGTTTATCACACCTTCCCAACGTCCAAGTAGTTTTGCAATATAAACATTAGTCGCATCAATTCCGAGCATCATTCCTTTATTTAAGCGATTATAGATCACGGAAGCGACAACCGCACGTTCGTCGTCGTATTTTGATTCAACCTCAATTAAACTTGCGATAGTAACAATTTCGCGTGGTGTTCTGCTTAATAACTGTGCTTTTGCGTTCCATTCCGGTTTCCAAGTTTTGCGAAACTGGTCAACCATTCTCTTGATAACATCTTGCGGTTTTGTATCTTTAGCAAAGTCATAAGTTGTTGGATACAAATAACCTTCAAGGTTTTTGGCTGTTGGGTCAAGATCACGAATCAAGCTCACATCTTCAAGTAAAGTCATTACCGCTTTATCATCAGTTGGCGGAGTTGTCGGAAATTTTTCTGCTATTCGTTTAGAAATTTCAAAACGTGTCCAACCTTCAGGAATTGTTAATTTAATTGTTTTTTGTTCGCCTTTTTCAAGTTCTTTTAAGACTTCAAGTGCAGATATTGGCGAATCAAATTGATATTCTCCGGCACGTATTTTGCTTGCATCGCCAACGAAACGCAGATAGTTTTTCATAGCAAAACCATTTTCAATAACACCTTCATTAACAAGTTTTTCAATAATTTCTCCAGGATTTGAGCCTTTTGGTATTTGAATAAACTGGTTTGATTTTGAATGAGCAATTTTAGTGTTCATTGCACTAGAAATCCAGAAATAGACACCACCTAAAGCAAGTAAAACTACAAAAAATAATGATATAAACGCGACAATTAGTTTTTTCATAACAATTTACATATTTTATCAAAAACAAACTCATGCAAGAAACTGATAACTTTAAAACAAAAAAGAGTCTGTAGTTTTTACACTCAGACTCTAATATTATTTATAAGACTGTTTTATTTCAAAGCCTTTTCAATCGCCTCAATAACTTCAGGTGCATCAGGTTTAGTTTTTGGACTAAAACGATTGAGTGTTTTGCCATCTTTACTGATTAAAAATTTCTCAAAATTCCAGGTAATATCTCCGGAAAATCCCGGATTAGATTCTGCATTTGTCAGAAGTGTATAAAATGGATGTTGATCTTTTCCGCCGACTGATATTTTAGCAAACATCGGGAAAGTAACTTTATATTTGAGACTGCAAAATTCTTTAATTTCTGTTTCAGTTCCGGGTTCTTGTCCCATAAAATTATTTGCCGGAAAACCTAAAATCACAAAGTTTTTGTCTTTATATTTATCAAAAACAGCTTGTAATGCTTCGTATTGCGGCGTTAAACCGCACTTGCTGGCAGTGTTTACCACTAAAACTGTTTTCCCTTTATATTGGTCAAGCTTTACTTCTTTGCCGTCAATATCCTTCATTGTAAATTCATACATAGATTTTTCCTTTGGTGGAAGTTTTGGCGAAGGATTAAAAATAAATCCTAACGCATAAGCAGCCGTAAAAGTGCCGATTAACAAAATACCCAAAATTCCGATTCCAAATTTTATTAACATAATCTCTCCATTCCTGCTAAACTTTAGAATAGTAAAAACCAACAAAAACCGCAAGTTTAAGTGATAAAAACTAATTTTTAGGATTGTTCAATTGGCAACGAAATCAAAAAGCAGGTTTCATTTTTATCAGTTTTTAAAACTTCAATATTTCCGCCGTGTGCAGTGATTATTCCGTAACAAACTGCAAGTCCTAAACCTGTGCCATTACCAGCACTTTTAGTTGTGTAAAAAGGATCAAAAATCTTTTTAAAGTCCACCTCTTTAATTCCTTTACCATTGTCTGTTATTCGAATTTCAACAAAATTGTTTTTATCGTATGTTTCAATTATTAGGTTGCCGTTTTTATCAATTGCATCTCGCGAGTTTAATAAAAAATTTAAAAATACTTGTTGAAGTTGGTCTGAATCAGCGAAAACTTTTGGCAATTTTTCGCTAAATATTTTTTGAATATTTATTTGTTGAAACGTCTTATCAAAGCTCGCTAGACGCAAACTAATGTCAATTATTTCATTTACATTAACAAGTTTTTTTGCCACCGGACGAACTCTTGCGAAGTCCATCATATCGCTTGTAACTTGTTTAATTCGTGATATTTGCGTTTGAATTAGACGAAGTTTATCTAATAAGTCTTGATCTAAGTTTTCATTCTTTTGCAAAATCTGAACCAGAGAGGAAATCGCCGCTAACGGATTATTAACTTCATGTGCGACGCCTGCTGAAAGAGTTCCCATTGAAGCAAGTTTTTCAGTTCGGATAAGTTGTTTATTTAGTTGACTTAATTCTGCAATATCAGCAACCATTTTCCGGCTCATTCCATTAAAAGAAAGAGCCAAAAGACTAAATTCATCATTAGTTTCGCGAAGTTCAACTTCCGTCCCGTATTCTCCATTAGTTACTTGCAAAGCCGCTAACGTTAATCTTTCAAGTGGTCGGGAAATAGTTCTCATTATCAATAAAACAAGAAGCAAATTTGGAAAAAGAGCAGAAATAATACTAAAAACAAGATAAATTTTCCACGATTCAAAATTCATCCCATTATGAAAAGCAATCCACGCAATTGGTATTTGAAAAAATAAAAAGCTCAAAATTGCGACCGTAGCTATGCTTAATGCGATCTTGTAACTAATTGGAAACAAACGAAATTGATCAAGTGAGGTTGATATTTTTAGTAACCTAAAATTAGATATTGCATAGGCATAAATTAACACACCAGGGAGAACTAAGATTGTTGAATAAGGCAGAAAATCGTAAATTGAAAAATATGGCAAAATGATATTGGCGAAAGTTTTTAAAACTCCTGTAATGCCTAAACCCCAAAGGATTGCACCAAGTTGTTGTCCTTTTTCAGTTCCGCGATATTCACGATATTTTTTTAATAAAACCAATGAGCCGTAACCGAAAACTGCGTAAACATAAATAACAAAAACAAATGCCAAAGGTGCCAATTGGATAATAAATTTTCCGTCAACAAAACCTGCTTGATACCATAAAAGACCAAAGAAAGTTGAAGGAATTAAAACCAGACTAGGTGCGAAAAGTATTGCCGCTTTTTGTTTTGGTGTTCGTTTATTTTCAGGAAAAACCCAAGCGAAAACTACTAAGCTATATTGCATAAGTAAAGCAATAATGAAACTTGCAGTCGCCCACCAATCTGCTAAATCATTTTCTTTGTGAAAATTCCAAAAGATTACATCTTTAATTGTCCACAATGCAAGAAACGAAATAAAAGCTGCAAAAGTTTGATTTGCACGACTTCTCGGGTTTGCGACAAAGACATAAAATCCTAGCGAAACAAGGAGAAAAAGTGCGAACAAATGAAGCAAAATTAGCATTAATTTAGTTGATATACCTTAAATGCATAATATTGCAATATCACTCTTTAAAGCTACTTCAAACTTCGATAATTTATTAAGTTGTTGATATTTTTAAATTTAAATTAGGCTGTTTTGTTTTATTATTGAGAGTTTTAGTTGAAGAAACATTAAGAAGTATTTCGACTAAATTATAATCTTCCAGTTCTGTCGCAATCGCTCGAAAATTTTCAGTAATTCTAGTTTTTTCAATATTTCCGGCAGATAATTTTTCAATCAAATTAACCAAATCTTTTCTGGCATTTAACTGATGATTCTTCAATTTAAGTCGGTTCAACCTATTAAGGCAAATTGCTGAAAGTTCAACATTAGGGGTTTTTGAGATTCGAAATAGTTCGCGTTTGTTTTCACCAAAAGAGTTTTCATCTTCTTTTGAGTTTAACGAGAGTGCAATATAACGCTCAATAATCTCTCTAAACTCAAAAAGTGGTATATCTGAATTATTTTTTAGTAAAATATGCTCTAGTATTTTTTGCTTTTCTGAAACTAAAGCTAATTTATCATCGAATTCACAATTAATTAACTTATCTGTAATACGACTTTGAAATAATTTAAAAGAATAAGGGATCCATATCAATGTTGTAATAAAACTTTTCAGAATAGAATGTTTTTTGAAACGATGTTTGAGATAAAAATGGACACCAAAAGGTAAACCAACTGCAAAATAAATAATAATGAAATCGATTGCATTCATAATTTATTTAAAGTTGCAAAATTAATGCCACAAGTTGCAAGAAATTTAGATTTAAACGTTCAGTTGGTAGTTGCTAGATTTTGACAATATTTTTGGAACTTTAATTTTATAAATACGTTTTATATTTTTGGATAATGCAAAACTTAGATAGAAAATTTGCAAAATGCGAAAATAAAATTTTCGCAAAATGTTATTTAAAAAACGTCTTACATTTGGCATCAGAATTGCTTTGTATAATATCGAAGCTAAGAAAGTTTTAATATATCAAATAATTTATACGGTAAGAGGTAAGCTATAATGAATGCAAAAGGAAAAATAAAAGTCGTTAAAAAGGGAACGCGGGTTGTTGAGACTGAAAAAGCTGCAATATCTAGAAGTAAAGTAGCAAAGGAAGCCTCAAGACAGATGGTTTCAAACGTTTCAAGTTGGGTTAATGAATTTCAACAACGAAAACGTATCGAAACGAGACAGGCATTTGAAAATCTGTTCCCAAATCAAACACAACCAAATAATGCATAATGGGTTTGTTACAATAATCACACGATTTGGTGTAAACAAATTTCAAAATTCATTTTAGACAGCCAAAGTTTGGCTGTCTTTTTTTTATGTGCTAAATTTAGAAAATTATTTTGGATTTATTAATTGGAAATTTTACTCGAACTTATGCAGCAAAAGGTAGCAATAATAACAGGTGCAACATCAGGAATTGGGCGTGAATCAGCAATAGTTTTTGCGGAAAATGGTTATCACGTTATTGCAATTGGAAGAAATCAGACAGAAATCAATCTTTTAAAAGACGAAATTTTAGCCAAAAATGGGAAAGTTGAAGTTGTATTGGCAGATATTCGCGAAACAACACAAGTTGAAAGAATAGTTATAAAAATTGCGGAAACATTTGGAAGATTAGACGTTTTGGTGAATGCTGCTGGAATAATATTGAACGGATCAATTGAAAACACCGAGCTTGATGATTGGGACAAAATGATGAATATCAATCTTCGTTCAGTTTTTTTTATGATGCAAAAATGTATTCCGCATCTCGAAAAAACCAAAGGAAATATTGTTAATGTTTCAAGTATAACCGGGCTTCGGGCTTTTCCTGGTGTGCTTGCTTATTGCGTTTCAAAAGCTGCAATTGACCAACTTACAAGATGCTCCGCTTTAGAACTTGCACCCAAAGGGATTCGCGTAAATGCTGTTAATCCGGGTGTTGTAGAAACTAACTTGCACAAAAAAGCAGGAATGGAAGCGGAAAAATATGTTAATTTTCTCGAACATTCAAAAACAACTCATCCGCTCGGAAGAGTCGGACAACCTCGTGATGTTGCTGATTTGATTTATTTTTTAGCTTCTGAAAAAGCCGAATGGATTACCGGAGTGACTTACGAAATTGATGGCGGACGCGGACAAACTTGTGCGAGATGAAAATAAAACTCCTAAACAGCACATTTGACGAAAATGGAAACGCTTCTCCTCGGCAGCATTTTTCGTGTTTTATGATTGACGATTGTGTTTCGCTTGATGCTGGAAGTCTCGCTTTTTCAATAACTTCTCTACAGAGAGAGAAAACAAGAAACGTTGTTTTAAGTCATGCACATCTTGATCATATCGCCGGTTTGCCATTGTTTATTGATGATTTATATGCGGATTTAAAAGAACCCGTTTCTGTTTATGCAACTCAAGAAGTTGTCGAAATTTTGGAAAGAGACGTTTTTAATTGGTCAGTTTATCCGAAGTTTTCTGAACTCAAAAATGAATTTGGCGAAGTGCTAAAATATCACGTTTTCGAACAAGGAAGAAAATTTGAAGTTGCACACTTAAACTTTCAACCGATTTCTGTTAATCATCGTGTTCCAACAAGTGGTTTTATAATTTCTGACAAAACTGCGAAGATTGCTTTTACTTCTGACACCGCAGAAATGGGTGATTTTTGGGATGTTGTAAATGGACAAGAAAATTTGGATGCGATTTTGATTGAGTGTGCTTTTCCGAATAAACTCAGTGACTTAGCAAAAAATTCTTTTCATTTAACTCCACACCGTTTGAGTGAAGAACTTACAAAATTTCAACCAAAAGAAAAAAAATGCCCTATTTTCGTAATCAATCTAAAACCGATGTATTACACAGATATTTGTCAAGAATTGATTGATTTAAACATTGAAAATTTAAAGGTTTTCGAAGTTGGAAGAGAATATAATTTTTAAAAACTAACTTTAACAAACTCACTTTCGCGATGTTCGCCAAGAAAACCATGCAAGATAACGCGACCATTATTTAAAACTTCTTTTACACGAAAAGTTCGCTCATCACTGGTCTTTTGTGGCATTAATTCTGCTCGAAAAGTTACATCCATTTCAGGTCTCGCCCAGACATTTTTTTTAATAATTGTTTTTTTCATTTTTGGGGTAATTTTAAGTAAATTTACGGCTTAGTCTTAACAACTTTTTCAACCGGTTTCGCAACTTCTTTGCAATTTTTTGCGATTGCAATCACTGATAAAGCTCGATAATACTTGTCTGTGAAGGAGTTAGCAAAATTTAGAGTATTTGTAAAATCATTTTTGCTCAATTCGGTAATTACCTTTTCTAGATTCAGTCCTGGAGAATCGATGCTCGTCATAGAATTGAAGTTTTCTCTACTAATTAAGATAACCAAATTATTTGAAAAAACGTTTTCACTATTCTCTAATCCATTTATCACCTGTATTCCGTCGCTGAAAGAATTTAGAGCATTTTGATGGTCCACTTTCTCGTAAACATACGCTAGTCCAAAAAGAACTTGTGCCTTCGCGACCGAAGTATCGGCTTTCAATGCAGTTTGGTAAACTTCAAACAAAATTTCGGTTGTTTCTGTTTTACCTACTTTTTCTTTGAGTTTTTCGTCCGCGATTTTTAATAATTGAATCGCCCGAAAACCAATGTCAGAAATTTTCGCCGCAAATTTCCTCGCATCGATGAGTTTCTTTTCCGAAATTGCTTGTCCGCTGCGGTTGAAATAAAAAAGTAGCGAAACGGTTTCTCGAAACTTTGAATCTTTAATTTTTTCCAACCACGTTTCAGCTTTTGAATAATCTTCTAGCTTTCTCGCTTTAGTGATTAGTTGATAGACTAAATTATCGGTGAGTTCGCCAATTGAGTCTGCTTTCTCGACCTTCTCAATTTGCTTTGCGAAAGGTAGGTGAAATTCAGCTTGCCAGCTATCAGTCTGAGCGATCCGGTCAATCGATTTTTGAGTCAAATATCCGTAAATTTGCGTTTTTGCCGTATTCCAGTTATCCGATTTCGCGGGAAATTTTTGTTGAACAACAGGTTCGAACGTTCGCAGTGCGTGGAAAAGATAGGCTACATCAGGGACTTTCCAACTTTCCTTTGGCGTATCGATTGTATTTGGTTCAAATGTGGTCGCCCGCCGTAAAATCAAATTGAGAAATTGTTCCTGCAAAATCGAATTCGGTATAAAAGACTTCGGGATAACATTTGAGCTGTTGCTTCCAATGCTATTTATGATTCCTGTTCCGAATGGATAATCTGAAAGATTGTGGAGTTCCGAAATTGAAGAACTGGAATGGCTGAGCAAAAGTTGAGAATATATTTCGTCCGCATGACTTTGGTTTTTCTTTGATAGTTCAGATAACACCCATTGCCATTCATTTACCAAACTATACTTCATCGCTGACCTTAGTTGACTCAAAGCAAACTGTGGGTTTTGATCATACAAATTTATGGCAAAAACTAAAATTTCACCAACCTCTTTGTCTTTTTCGTATTCTTTTCTTGTCGATTTATCGTCCTTTTCGAAGTCGCTTAAAACGCGATCAGTCAGTTTTTTAGCCCAAGCGGTGTCATATTTCCCAATCGAACTGATTACTTCAAAGCGATAATCTTTATCTGAATAAGAGAAATTTTGGGGACTTTTCTTTGTTTCGAAACCTTTTTCCTTAAATCGGGAGTCCGCAAGCTCGAATGCTTCCGAAAAATATTTCCTTGCGGTAGGTTCGTCTTTTTTCCAAAAGAAATCGGCGGCAAGTGTATAAATTTTCAAACTTCTTGGTAAACTTTCCAAAGTTTTCGCTTCGCCCGCTTGCTGTTCAACCAAAATTTTAGATTAATCTATCGAACACTTTGGAGTTGGAGTTTGTTTTTGAGCATTGAGAGAAATGGCGAAAACGAGCGTAAAAATTATCATGGAAAGTTTTTTCATAAATTACCTCACGAACGAAGTTTATATTTGTTTCAAAATAAATTGCAAGAAAAAGCAACGCAAATCGTTCAGTGGTGCGTCAAAGTCGTAATGAGTTGAAAAATCTAAGGAGTTTTAATTATGAAAAAGTTTTTATTTGTCTCACTGACCATATTGTTTGCTTCAGTTACAATGTTTTCTCAAGGTGTAATTATACCGCGTTGCCCGCCGAATGCACGGTGTATGCCGCCGCGACCTGTGCCGCGACCGTTGCCAAACACCTTGCCAGTTAAATCAATTAATATTGATGTAAAGATAAATGGACAAGTTGCGACAACACACGTTGAGCAAGTTTTTCGCAACGACACGCCTTACACACTCGAAGGAACTTATTTTTTCCCGATTCCGGAATCTGCGGCAATTGTAGAGTTTTCGATTTGGGAAAACGGAAAAAAACTTGTGGGTGAAGTTCGGAGTCGCGAAGAAGCGAGACGAATTTATGATGCAATTGTTCGTTCGCAACGCGATCCGGGATTGCTCGAATATGCAGGAAAAGATTTGTTTCAAGCCTCGATTTTTCCAATTCCGCCAAACTCTGATAAAAAGCTCGAACTAACTTATTCTCAAGTGTTAAAAGCAGATTCTGGCACAGTTTCTTATCAATATCCGCTAGGAACCGGAAGAAATATCTGGAACCGACCGCAACAAATGCCAATGATTGATGGCGAACAAAAAACTGGTCAAAATACAATTCCGCAGAAATTTGGAACAATTTCGGGAAAAGTAGAAATCATTGGAACCCAAGCACTGAGGAATATTTATTCACCATCACACGCAATTGAAACCAAGAATAAGGGCGAAACCGGTGCATTAATTTCGTTTGAAACTTCATCGAGCGACAACGATTTTCAACTTTTTTATGGACTTTCTGACAAAGATTTTGGAATGTCTCTATTGACATATCGTGAAGCCGGAAAAGATGGTTATTTTTTGCTTCAACTTTCTCCAAAAGATAATATTTCAGAGAAACAGCTAGTTTCAAAAGACGTAGTATTTGTTTTGGACACAAGCGGTTCAATGGCTGAAGAAGGCAAAATGGAAAAAGCTCGTTCAGCTTTGCTTTTTGGAATCAGAACTTTACGCGATTCTGACCGATTTAATGTGATAAGTTTTGCCGGAGAAGAACATTTGATGGAAAACGGTTTGATAGATGCAAATGCCAGCGGAAAAAAACGCGGTGAAGAATTTGTAAAAGCACTCCAACCAACTGGCGGAACAAATATTAACGATTCGCTAATTGCTTCATTAAAACAGTTTAGCTCAAACGAACGACCAAAAATGCTCGTTTTTATGACTGATGGTTTACCGACTGTTAGTGAAACAAATATTGATAAAATTATTGCTAATGTTGCAAAATCGAAAACTCAAGACATTAGAATTTTTCCATTTGGCGTTGGTTACGATGTCAACACAACTTTATTAGACAAACTTGGAAGTGAAAATTCGGGTGTTTCTGACTATGTTAAACCAAAAGAAGATATAGAAATTAAGGTTTCAAACTTTTTTGCACGAGTAAGTTCGCCTGTTTTATCTAATTTGGAACTCGATTTTGCAAACCTTAAAACTGATTTTGTTTATCCGCGAAAATTAACTGATCTTTTCAAAGGAATGCAGATGACGTTAATTGGACGTTATAAAAACGAAAGCGATTTGAATAATATTACGCTTCGTTTGACTGGAAAATCAGGTAGCGAAAAGCGAACATTTAATTATTCTGAGATTGATTTTCCGCTGAGAAATGAACAAAATTCATTTTTGCCTAGACTTTGGGCAATTCGTCGTGTTGGTTGGTTAATGGAACAAATTCGTTCAAACAGCGAAACGAAAGAGCTTCGCGATGAAGTTGTTGGACTTGGAACAAAATATGGAATTGTTACACCATATACTTCATATCTCGCGACTGACGGAAGCCAAAGCAATTTTATGTTGGATGGTGTTTCTAGACCATCGCCGACGGCATTACGACAAGTTCAGGAAAGAAGCGGACAAGCTGCGGTTGATATGAGCGTAACTCAAAACTCGCAACAATCAAACGTCACTATCGTCAGCAGAAAAGACAAAAAAAGATCTGGAGGAAAGTCTTCTGGTGAAGAATCGCCACAAATTTTTATTGAAAATTCGACACAAAATCAATTTGTAGCAAATAAAAACTTTTTGAATCAAAAAAATGTTTGGGTTGACACTGAATATCGTGCTGATTCTAAACAACAAGAAATCAACGTCAAATTTATGTCGGAAGAGTATTTAAATTTAGTAAAACAAAATAAAGAACTCGGACAATATTTTGCTTTAGGCGAAGAAGTTGTCGTTGTTTTTAATGGCAAAATTTATCGTGTGACAAAGTAATATTTCTATGAATATTACTTATCAATAACCACAAAACGATAAGTTTTATGTTACAAGAAGGTGACTTTTGATAGAAATAGTTATATATTTCTTAGTCAAAAGTCACCTTTTTATTTTTGTTTGCTTCGCATTCTTGGAGGTTAGATGGTTTATTCAAAATCGAAATTCTTTAATATTTTTAGAATTTCGTTTCTATTTTTAATTTTAAATTTCTCCATTGGTGCTCAAAATCAATGGAGTTCGCCAAATCGTATTTCCAGTTCTGACTTAAACACTGTTGCATTCATAAATAATGAACAAGGTTGGATTGGAGGTGACGGTGGTTTGTTACTTCGTTCGATTGATTCTGGAAAAACATGGATAAAGCAAAGTATAAATAGTAAAGAAAACATCAATGAGGTTTATTTTCGCAATGAAGATAACGGATTTATTCTCGCGGGCGACCGTTTGTTTATGATGATTGATGGTTCTGATTGGCGTGAGCAAAGTTTATTTACGAAAAACAGTTTTCCCGGCAAATCAGTTGAATTTTATAGTATTCGGTTTTCTGATAAAAAACGTGGCTGGATTGTAGGTTCAATCAATCAGAATGAAACTGTCGTTGATAGTATTTTAATGAAAACAGAAGACAGCGGAGTTTCTTGGAAAAGAGTTATTGTTCCAACAAAAGTTGAACTTATTCATCTCGATTTTGTAAACGAATTTCGAGGCTGGATTGTTGGCGATAAAGGAACAATTTTAACCACTGAAGATGCCGGAAAAAGCTGGATAACCCAAGTAACTAAAACAGAGGCAACAATTTATAGTGTTGATTTTCGCAACGAAAACGAAGGAATTGCGGTTGGAAGCAAAGGTTTAATTTTGAGAACGGAAGATGGTGGAAGAAATTGGATAAACGCAACAACAAAATATCCAAACACTCTTTGGCGAGTTTCTTATCCTGACGAAAAACGCCTTTGGGTTGCTGGTCGAAACGGAACAATTTTGTTCTCAAATGACAAGGGAAAAACCTGGAACAAACAAACTGTCAATGCAACCGAAAATCTTTTTGGATTCTTTTTAGGAAAAAAACAAGCATGGGCAGTCGGTGCAAAAGGTATTGTATTGAGTTATCAAAGATAGTTTTTGATTACTCATTAAAAAAGTAAAGTATTTTATTTTGGAGGAAAAAATAGTGAAAAAACAAATATTAAGTTTATTAACGATGATTGTGTTGTTGCTCGCAGCAGTAAGTATTTCAGTCGCACAAGGGACAACCTCTCGTATAGTTGGAACTGTGCAAGACAGCTCGGGTGCTGCCGTTGCTGGGGCAAATGTTAAGTTGAAAAATGTTGCTACCGGAACAGATTTGGCATCTACAACAAATGAAGACGGAGCATTCACATTCGATCTAATTCAAGCTGGAACTTACACAGTTATAATTGAGAAGACTGGGTTTAAGAAGTTTGTCTCGAATAATAATATCGCAAATCTGAATCTCCCAACTACTTTAAAAGTACAATTGGAAGCTGGAGATATTTCTGCGACTGTGACAGTAGAGTCGACAGCTGAAGTTGTGCAAACTAGTACTTCTGGAAATATAGGAACGACAATTGATCAACGTGCGGTTGAGAGTTTACCAATTATTGGTCTCAGAGGACGTAACCCGCTTGATTTAGTTAATTTTCAACCTGGCACAACTGTTGGAGCTAATACTGGTGGTGGAGTTCATGTTCATGGTTCCCGTGACAGGTCATTTAATTTTACATTAGATGGAATTGATATAAACGACTCAAGTACTGGAGGATCGAACTTTACTCCATTACGTCCGAATCCTGATTCGATTCAAGAATTTCAAATTGTAACAAGTAATTTTACTGCTGAACTAGGTCGCAGTACTGGTGCACAAGTAACTTTTGCTACACGAAGCGGAAAAAATAAATTCTTTGGAAATTTATTTGAGTATTATCAAACACCTGGAACAAATGCTAATGAAACTGCAAGTAATTTACTAGGTATTCCACGTCGCAACTTCTTGCAGCATATTTTCGGCGGAAGTCTTGGAGGTCCGTTATTAAATCCCGGATTCGGTGAAGGAACAAAAACAGGTTTTCTCCGTGATAAAGCGTTCTTTTTTGTAAATCTTCAAATGCTTCGCGCTTCCGAAACAAGTAGAGTTTCGAGAACGGTTTACACCCAACAAGCTCGGAATGGATTTTTCCGATATGCGAGTGGAGCAGGTTTGAGAAATATTCCGGCTGGTGCAACTGGTGCAACCGTAAATTCGGCAGGGAATCCATTACTTCCAACTTGTGGCGGGGCAGTTACGACGAACTGTATCGCAAGTTATAACGTTGGTGGTAATTCAGTCGCTACGATAGATCCTCGCTTGCTTGGTATAATAAATTCAATGCCATTGCCTAACGATTTTGCAGTTGGTGATGGACTTAACATTGCTGGATACAATTTCTTAGTTCCGCAAAAAGAAGAACAATACGATTTTGTCACTCGATTGGATTACAAATTCTCGGAAACGAACAAAATATATGGCAGATATGCTCAAGGAAGACAGCAATCTTTTGGTGATTCTGTAAATGGAGGCGGTTCAGCATTTCCGGGAACGCCAATTTTAGTATATACCGACAGAACTCCAAAAAATCTTGCTATTAATCACGTATTTTCACCAAAGAGTAATTTAACAAATGAGTTAATTGGAGGATATAGCACGTTTTCTTTCGATTTTATTGCACCTCAAACTGACCCAACAGCCAATTTTACTTTTAATTTGGTCACTACCCCAAATACGAATGTACTTGGTAATTCACGAACGCTGACAACATATCAGTTGGTCGATAATTTGACTTGGGTGACAGGCAATCACGTTGTTAAAGGTGGCACAAATTTACGATTTGGACGGCACAGAGATAATCGATCGTCAGTTGCAGGTTCGGAAATTGAAGGTAGAGTGAGTTTTGGAGGTGGTTTTGATCCAGCTCAATCAACTGCTTTTGGTTTACCGACAACAGGTATCAATCTTACGAATGATATTGGTAGGTTGAGAAGTCAAATAAATGATTTCCTAGGAAGAGTAGGAACATTTAGCCAAGCATTTGTTTCAAATGCTGGCGGCACTGCCTTTGAAGCTCCGGGTACTTCTTGGAAGTTTCAACATTCTTACAGAGAGCTCGATTTTTATATTCAAGACTCTTGGAAGATAAAACCAAACTTTCTTATTGATTTGGGTGTCAGATATGAAGTGAAACTTTCCCCGACGTCTAAAGGACTTTCGATATTAGTGCCAAACCAACTTGTTGCTTTTGATGCTGCCCCAACTAATACAATTAGATGGGTTGAAGGAGAATTATTCCCGAATGATTACAACAACATTTCGCCCTCAGTCGGGTTTGCTTGGGATCCGTTCAGTAATGGAAAAACTTCAATTCGTGCAAATTATAGATTATCTTACGATCGTCTGAATTCGCAGGTAAATGGAGCTCAATTGTTCCAAAGTGCTCCAGGTAACAACGTTGGCGTTACAGATCCATCGGCTGGTCAAAATGGTATCTTAATAAGAAATGGATTTCCAATTTTAACACCGACAACAACACCTTCAATACAAAGACAGCCAGTTAGTTTTGGTTCTGGGTTACAAACAGTTTTTGATCCGCGATCTGAGTATCCAGAAGTTCATTCGTGGTCAGCTAGTTTTCAACAAGAATTATTTGGCGGAAATCTTTTAGAAATTAATTATATTGGAAAACGTGGTGGTAGCTTGTTTGGGGCTTATAACGCAAATGAAGCAAACATCAATGCTCAACCAGCAGGATTTAATTCATTTTTAACCGAATTCAACGCTATAAGAGCGGATATCAATTACAACAGTCCACTCATAAACGCCCTATATACAGGCATGGCAAACAACAATGCCGGAACTGCAACGTTTCGATCAACGAACACCACAAATATTGCTAATGGCAATGTTGCTTCGGCTGCAATTGCTGTTTCAAGCAGAACTTCTGGAACTAGTCAGCTCATTGCTGTAAACGGTTTCAGCCCATTTTTATTTGTTAAATTTCCACAGTTTGGAACTCTACGTGTTTTGGAAACTAATGACATTTCGAGATACCAAGCCTTAGAATTTACTTTGAAACGGAGAATGACAAAAGGTTTAGGTTTTCAGGGAAGTTATGTTTGGTCTTTGTCAAAAGACACTAGATCGTTTGACCCAACTTTTACAATTGTCAGCACTGGAACATTACAATCAGCTAGTAGCACTCCATTTAGAAACGATGATCGTAATTTGAATTATGCTTGGTCAGATTTTGATAGAAGACACGTTTTTAATCTATCTTTTATTGCAGAATTACCATTTGGTAAAGGTCAGAAGTTTGCATCTGATATACCAAAAGCCTTAAATTGGTTAATTGGAGGATGGCAATTATCCGGTTTAGCAAATTACGCTTCTGGGCGACCATTTACTGTTTACTCGGGTTCAAATACATTTTCAAATAATGTCTCAACTCCTGCAAACTGTACAGGTTGTCCACGCGACTTAGGTTCAGTAGTTCAAGAAAATGGAACAACATTTTTCTTTAATGCCGAGCAAAGAGCCTTATTTGCTCAACAGCCGACTCCTGGTCAATTTTCAAATACTGGTCGCAATTTCTTCATTGCTCCGCCAGATTTTCGATTTGACACTTCAATTTCTAAAAAATTCAGGTTTACAGAAAGTAAGAATTTTGAATTGAGAATTGATGCAAGAAATGTTCTTAACAGTGTCGCCTATGGATTTGGTAACGCAGTTGTGAATTCTTCAACTTTTGGACAAATCAGAACAGATATTAATAGTGCTGCAAGACGCATTCAATTTTCTGGAAAATTTAATTTCTAGATTTTGGATTGTTTTATAAAACTAACTCTGCTTTTCCAACTTGGAAATGCAGAGTTTTTTATTTTGCCGAACAAAACCTATGCATTGCAATGGCGACGAGTTTTGTTGTTCGGTTGTCAATGTCGTAGTTTGGGTTTACTTCGGTAAATTCTATTATTTTTGTGTTTGAAAGGCTGGCGGCGAGTTTTACGAGTGTAATGAATTCTCCGGCACGTAAGCCGATTGGTGAAGGTGCGGAAGTTCCGGGTGCGTCTGAAGAGCGGACTGCGTCCATGTCGAAGCCGAAAAAGGTGTTGAGTGTTGATGTTTGGCGGATAAATTTTAGTTTGAGAGATTCTCGAAGCTGTTCATCAACTGATTCATTTGAGCGAATTTGTTCAATTGAAAGACAATTAACGCCGAGTTTTTGAAGATAATCGAAATATATTGGTGAGTTTGCTTGAGTTTGATATGCAACTTCATAAAAGTTTTCGCCTTTGAGGAAATTTCCATCGAGAAGTTGTCGGTAAGGCGTTCCACTATTGCGAATTTCATCGACACGAACATCAAAATGCTGGTCAATATTAATCGCAATCCAATTTTCATTAAAAACATTTGCCATTGCCAAGCCATCGGCGAAAGAAATATCATTTCCACCACCGAGAATAATCAGACGCTTTCCGTCACGCAAAACTTGTTCAACTATTTTCGTCTGCGTTTCATGTGTTTCTTCTAAAGTGTTGCAGATAATAGTGTTGCCGACATCAAAAATCTTTTTCTTGATACCAAAATTACTGAGTTTATAAAATTGTTCGCGGATTTTGTCAGGTGCAAAGTTCGCTCCGAGTCGTCCTTTGTTTCGCGAAACACCTTCATCTTGCGGACAACCTAAGATTATAATCTCGGCGTTTTCGTAAGTTTCATTTGGAATAATTTCACCAAGACGAACATCGTTTGTGTCATTCCGTTTGAAGAATAATTCGGAATCGGGGCGTGTGGTAAGTTCGGAAAAAGTATTCATATTCTTAAACCGATGTTATCGGTGCCAGCATAAAGCCTAGTGTGGAGCTTTGCGGAACGCTAGGACGTTGTGCAGAAATGATTTACAGCTATCGAAGATAGCGACAGGACTCAGTGTTAATTGTTTCTGCCGCTATCTGATGTTGGTTAAAAACTATTGTTCCAATTCACGTCTCGGTTGTGTCGGCGGCAGTTTTGGAGTTTCCACTTTCTCTCCAGTATCGGTAAAAAGTTCTTTTAATGCTCCAACTGCAGAAAGCATTGTTGATGTTTCGACTGGCATAAATACAACCTTTGAATTATTGCTCATCGACATATCACGCAAACTTTCGATATATCTGACAGTAATCAAATATTGAGTTGCAGTGGCAGAATCGCCGACTGATTGAGCAATTCTGGCAAGTGCTTCAGATTCCGCAGTAGCGTTTCTTAATCTTGCTTGTGCCGCACCGTCAGCAGCTAGAATTGCTGATTCTTTCATACCTTCCGAACGTGTAATTGACGCTTGTTTTTCGCCTTCAGCACGAGTAATTGCGGCTTGTTTGTCACCTTCTGCTTGCAAAATCAACGCCCGACGATTTCGTTCCGCAGTCATTTGTTTTTCCATAGTGATACGAACATCTTCCGGTGGCGTAATGTTTTTCACATCAACACGAGTTACTTTAACGCCCCATTTATCGGTCGCTTCGTCAAGAATCAGACGGAGTTCGCTGTTGATTTGGTCACGAGATGAAAGTGTGTGATCGAGATCTAACTTACCAACAACCGAACGCATTCCGGTAAATGTAAGTTGCACCAAACTTCCGACGAGATCATTCACTTCATAAGTAGCCTTAATCGGATCAGTAACTTGCCAATAAACAACTGAATCAATAGAAATCATCACGTTATCTCGCGTGATCCCAGATTGCGGCGGAAGATCAATATATTGTTCACGAAGATCAATAAACGTCACGCCCGGACGTTGGTTTGTCCAAAATACCGCTCGCGGCGATTCGAAGAATGGAACGATAATGTTCAAACCACTTGATGCTAATCGATGAAATTTACCAAGTCTTTCAATTAACAAAACGCTTGATTGCGGCACAATTTTAACTGTTTTCCAAAGAACCGTGAGCAGAGCAATTCCGATAAACGCCAAAAATACAAACCCAACGCCAAAAAGTTCCATACTATCCTCCAAAAAATTCTACTACTTACTAGAATATAGCCGATTTTTTAATTTGTTTGAAGTTATATTGTCAACCAAATCAATTTATAGTTACAATCTTCGGATGAACGTGAAACTTGATGACATCCAAACAGCTCGCGAAACTTTGAAAGGCATTATTATTCAAACTCCAATTCTTGCAGATAATACACTTTCGAAAGAAATTGGTGCTAATGTTTTCTTAAAAGCCGAATGTTTGCAACGCGGCGGTTCGTTCAAAGTTCGTGGTGCTTATAATAAAATTGCGTCATTAATTGACGATGAAAAAAAACGTGGCGTTATTGCGGCTTCCGCTGGTAATCACGCTCAGGGCGTTGCACTTGCAGCCACTTTAATTGGAATTGAATCAACGATTGTCTTGCCTGAATATGCACCTTTGACAAAGGTTTTGGCAACTAAAAATTTTGGAGCAAAAGTAATTCTTCATGGCGGAAGTTTTGATGAAGCTGTCGCTCACTCGCTCGAGTTACAGAAAGAATTTGGCTATACATACGTTCATGCTTTCGATGACTATAAAATAATCGCCGGACAAGGCACAATTGGTTGCGAAATCGCCGAAGAATTGCCAAACGTCTCGGTAATTGTTGTCCCAATTGGCGGTGGCGGAATAATTTCCGGCATTGCGATTGCTGCCAAAGCACTAATCCCAAATGTTCGCATAATTGGCGTTCAAGCCGCAGAGTGTTCACCGGTAATAAAGTCTTTGTTAGCCGGAAAACCAATTGCCGTTGAAGCAGCAACAACTATTGCTGACGGAATTGCGGTTAAACGTCCGGGCGAAAAAACTTTGCCAATTATTAGAGATTTAGTTGATGAAATAGTTGAAGTGACCGAAGAAGAAATTGCTCGTGCGATTTTTCATTGTGTTCAAAACACGCGACTTGTTGTTGAAGGTGCAGGTTCAGCAGGCGTGGCGGCTTTGTTAGCAAAAAAAGTAAAGATTAGCCCAAATGATAATGTTTGCAGTGTTTTGTGCGGCGGAAATATCGACGGAAACTTGCTGGCGAGAATTCTCGAGCAAGTTATGGTTCGTCAAGGTCGATATATGATTTTGAAACTCACAGTTTTGGACCGACCGGGCGGAATCGCAAAATTGCTTGAACATGTAGCAAGTTCGGGTGCAAACGTCATTGAAATTTTCCATCGCAGAGCATTGTGGCTCGCTCCACTCGGAAGAGTTGGAATTGAGATGATTCTCGAAGTTCGCGATAACGAACATGGCACGGAAGTCACTGAATATCTGACAAATGTTGGTTATCATATCGAAAGAGAGGGAATTGGCGACTGGGCAAGTTAATTTTTATTATCTAAAACCATTTTTAAAAAACTATTGCAAATTAAATTATACTGTTGCATTATACTCTAATCGCATTTACTCCAAACAAATTTCCCCTCTATTTCCCCCAATTTTCATTTTGAATAAAATCGGGAGATAAATATGTCTAATTTTACAAAACTCATAACAGTTTTCTTTGCTACTTTTGTTTTTATAAATCTAGTTTCTGCTCAGACAATAATAAGACGATACGATTGGGACACGAATACAAGCCTCGGCACGCCTACGGTTTCTGTTACACAAACGCCCGCTGGCGGAACTTGCATTTACACAGGTGCGAATAGTTCGGCTACCGGAACGAGCGGAATTGTGCCGCAACAAACAGATGCTGGCGTTGCTGGTGGAGTCGGAGTTGTTTCGCCAGGTGGTGCAACTTTCGGCGTTAATAGTGCAACTGACGCCACAGCCGCGACTGCCGGATTGCTAAATGATTCTGCAAGCAATGCGTTTCACGTAATCGGCGGACAAAGCACTTGCACACAACCGAGGCGAATTGTAACTGTCACTTTTCCGGCGATTTCCGGTAGCATGTTCACACCTTCAGGCGAGATAAAAATTAGTTATCGTTCGATCGGTCTTGGCTTAGATACGCCAACTTCAGGTTCTGGAACTGACCAAACTGATTCGGTTGTAATGGGAGTTTCGCTTGATGGCGGATCAACTTTTAGTAATGAAAATGGTTTGGCAGGAAACGCAAATACGTTGATGGATTACAATCCAGCAAATACAGTTTTTACAACCTACGATGGAAATAACACTGCTGCAATAAACCTTGGAACAACCGCTAACCCAAGCTCTCGTGCTGAATTGTCGATTACGAGCGGAACAGTTGTTCCAGCCTCGCAAGTTGTTTTACGTTTCACGATTCAAGTAAATCGCGGCGATGAATTCGTCGGGTTAGACGATATTATTGTTTCGCAACTTGCTCCGACGGCAGCAAATGCGAGCATTAGCGGACGAGTTTTAAATGCATTTGGTCGCAGTGCAAAAAACACTTCGGTTACACTTACAAGTATAAGCGGTGAAACGAGATACGCACGTTCAAACCAACAGGGTCACTTTAGTTTCAGGGAAGTCGAAACAGGACAAACTTACATCGTAAATGCTTATAGCAAAGGCTTACAATTCAATTCACTGGTTGTGACCGTCACTGATAATATCGAAGGTTTGCTGATTTCACCGCAGTAAATTTGAGGTTATTTACTTGAAACTAGACGAGTTTGTGACACAGGTTTTGAACTCGTCTTTTTGCATTTTCGAGAATTGAAAGTTAAACTTTTATTCGAATAGTCTTCAAACATTATGAAAATACACGAATATCAAGGTAAAGAAATTTTGAAATCTTATGGTGTGCCTGTTCCGCGAGGAATTGTCGCCAGAACACCTGAAGAAGCGGAAATAGCCGCAATTGAATTGGGAACATCGGTTGTTGTTGTCAAAGCACAAATTCACGCTGGTGGACGCGGGAAAGGTGGCGGTGTTAAAATCGCAAAATCTCCGGCAGAAGCAAAGGAAGTTGCTTCTCAAATACTTGGAATGACGCTCGTTACGCATCAAACCGGACCAGAAGGCAGATTAGTTAAAACTCTTTTAATTGAGGAAGGTTTGCCGATTGACCGCGAATTCTATCTCGGAATTACACTTGACCGTGTTAGTGGACGCAATGTTTTTATGGCTTCATCCGAAGGCGGAATGGACATCGAAAAGGTTGCTGAAGAAACGCCGCACCTGATTTTGAAAGAAGAAATTAATCCTGCAGTTGGTTTACGTGCATTTCAAGCCCGAAATTTAGCGTTTGGACTTGGAATTCCGGCGGAATTAATTGGTCTAGCAACCAAGTTTATGCTTTCGCTTTATGATGCTTATGAAAAGATTGACGCTTCGTTGATTGAAATCAATCCATTTTTGTTGACTTCGGACAATCGTTTAATTGCTTTGGACGCAAAAGTTAGCTTTGATGACAACTCAATGTATCGGCACAAAGATTTTGTTGAGTTACGCGATTTGGACGAAGAAGAACCGTTAGAAATTGAAGCCTATAAGTTTGATCTCAACTACATCAAACTCGACGGAAACATCGGTTGTATGGTCAACGGAGCTGGTTTGGCAATGGCGACAATGGACATTATCAAACACGCTGGCGGCGAACCGGCAAACTTTCTCGATGTCGGCGGAGGTGCTTCTCAAGAACGTGTCGAGAATGCTTTCCGCATTTTATTAGCCGATAAAGCTGTCAAAGCTGTATTAATAAACATCTTTGGCGGAATTGTCCGGTGCGATATGGTAGCAAACGGAGTTGTCGCAGCAATCAAAAATCTTGGGATTTCAATTCCGGTGGTTGCAAGATTAGAAGGCACAAACGTTGAGGAAGGGAAACGAGTGTTGAGCGAATCTGGAATCGGAATTATTCCGGCAAACGGTATGCAAGACGCAGCTGAAAAAGTAGTCGCTGCCGCATTGTAAAATAACCTCAAACTAAATAAAAAAAACGCTGAGGATTTAATTCTTCAGCGTTTTTTATTTGTCAACACATTCTCTAAGGCAAATGAACCATTTTCCAATATTTTAACTCCACGTTCGAAATTATAAACATCAAACACGAATGATTTTACTGCAAAATCTTTGTGATAGCTCTGTTATTGGGTGTTTTAGCTACAAAATTGATGTAATGAACTGCGAGGTTGGAAATTTTTTCTGTGAAAGCGTTGTTCAGAACTCGTCTATCGAATGTTTTAGATCCGATTTTGGAGTTCTGAGTTTGGTTGTTAAATGTTTTAGCTTAGATATTGCTAGTTTACAATTTCTTTTGCCTTTTTTAACTTCGCTTTTTGAGACTCAAATCTAACTTTCAGGTCGTCATAGATTGCTTTTGCACCCAAAACATTGAGATCGCTAGCGTTTACTACTGATTTATAATACGAACGACCGTTCGCGTAGGCTTCACTGCCGCAAAGCATTGCCGTGTCTTCTAAATTTCGTGTTATCTGAGATAAAGGTCTGATAAATGCGTTCAAAACAGTAAACGCCGCGAAGTCTTTTTTTGTCTCATCTTTGTCAAGATAAGGCGGAGCAAACTCCGGATTGCTCTCAAGATATTGCACAATTTTTTCCATAAATGGAATTGTCGCATCTTTAATTTTTGCCATCGACTGCCTGTCGTCCGCTGTAAGTGCGATTAAAATTGGTGTAAGTTTGTCCGATAGAACCTCAATTGCCTTAGTTATTTCAACCACATCTGCCGCCGAAATTGTTATTGAAACTCGATTTTCTGCCATTTCTGTTACTCCTTAAATCTGTAATACTTAGAGCAACTTTATTGATGGCTTGAGGCAAGTTTTAGTTGCCTCAGCAAGTAATAATTTTTTTATAGTTTATTAAGAACAAAAAGAAATTTAAGTCTTAAAAATTAATCCTCTCCAACTAAAATTTAATTATAATTTTTCTTTTTTCACGCCATCTTACCCAACCTTTTCTTTGGCTATAAGTTCATTTAACTTGCATCCAATCTCTCTCTCCATCTAATAAAAGATATAAATCACGTGCTTCAAATTCCTCTCGATTTGAAGTGGTCAAGTCTCTTTTTCCACTTGTGAATCGTGTTCTCATTTACCTCAACTTCCCTCGAAACCCCGAAACAATAAAGTAACCGATTGCCCATCCAAACACTTCTTCACAACTTCTTTCTTGAATTCTTTATCAAATTTTTCACCTCTCTATTTTAACAGAGAGTTTCGTGTCCTGTTTTATGAGACCATATCAGTTCCAAAGGTCGCTTCAAAAACCTGCATAGTTTAAGGTGCATTCAAATTGTTTGGAATTTCTATAATCGAATCCTCTTTTTTATGAATTAATTTTACATCAAATTGATGATTACCCTTGGTGGTTATGCTTACAATACGAGTCTGTTTCGGGTCAATACAATCAATATTTTTAGATTTTCCGCACTCTCTGACAATAATCTGATATTTACCTTCACCAAGAAGAGCCTTATACTTTCCATCAGAATCTGTTTGGAAAGCAGAAACACATTTTTTGCAATCCATTCTTTGGAACAAAATAAACTTGTTGAGAGCCTTAGATTCTTCCTTGGTTTCAATTTCCGTAGTTGTAACTATTCCACCAATGTAAACCATTTTAGTATAAATATCTTCTTCACAAAACGAAGTTCTTGCCCAAAAAGAAAATAATGAAAATCCCAAAATTATTCCTAACAGTCCCTTACCTATATTTTTATTCATTCTAAAACTCCTTTAATAACATTAATTACTCGTCATTCTTAAATTCCAATTCACAAGTTTTTTTCCATTTACAAGAATGCCTTTGTTCTCATTTCGCTTAATTTCTTGCGTTTTTTTATCTCTTTGGGCAGGTCCAAACCACATTGAGCCGAAAATGCCATTGTCTGATTCGGAACTATAAGTAGATCGTAATAAATCACCTCTGACTTGGCGAATTTCATTTACCTTGTTTTCAACTGGACCAGTTACATCTTTATCTGAAGTAGCATCTGTAAGGGTGCTAGGGAATAAGTGAAAAACTTCGTGAACAAAAGCATAATTCGTAAACGATGCAACTGCCGCTTTATCTCCTGAAACTCCTCTAAAATCTTTGAAATCAACCAATATAGCATCATCTTTTCGTCCATTACCAATATCCACATTTTGCCGAGCCTGTGCAAAATTGACGTTTGCATTTCCCTCATAACCGATTATGTTTGCTATGTGATTTTTGTCATTTATGGCATCAGTCAAGTCTTTAGTTTTCTCAAGAACATCTTTGGCTACATTTGAGATATCAACTGCAAGTTGATTATTTTTATTAATAGTTACACAACTTTCACATCCGTAGGTGTGGTTAAGCCAGCCCAATAATGCTGCTCTATTTGTATCACTAATTTGGTTTGTTATTTTGCCATCTTTTTCAGTAGTTGTTAGCAGTTGGAGAATTTCACCGCTTGGATCTATAGCATTAAGAGGATTGTTTCTAACATAAATATAAAGATTCCAACTTGCAGGGTCTTCTTTGCGAGTATCATTCAAAAAATCATCTGGACTGGTAAACCTTCCAACGCCGCATCCAAACATTCTTGCTTTCGCATAATCAAGTCCCGTTTCACCATCGCGTTCGTAGCCGGTGAATTTCTGCGTCACCGAATCGCTTCCATAATTCGCTCTCTGGATTTCTTCACCAAAAGGCATAAAGTCGCGTCTTGAAATTACTTTGCCAGTTGAATCAGTTGTAATTCTTGGACTTCCTAAATGGTCGTTCGTTAAATAACTGACTTTTGCATCGGCTTGATTTGCGGAGATTGTTGAATATTCGGCAACCGTTTTTCCGGCGGCATCATAGACGAAAATTGTTGTTTCAGATGTTAAAGGAGCAATTTTTTTAATTCTTTTTCCATCGCCGTCGTAAAAATATTCGCCGATTGTTACGCCTTGTGCATTAACGACTTTTGTCTGTTTATTTTCAGCGTCGTAGGTGAAAACTTGTCCGTTTGCATCTATCTTAGTATTGCCGACTGAATCGTAATTCGTGCCGACTAATTTATTATCTGTTGGGTTTGCGGACGGATTACAAATTGCTACCGGACAGCCGTTTGCTAAGGTTGTCGTGTTGTTATTCGTTATATCAAACTCACGATTTCCGTATCGGTCAAATTTGAACGTTTGCTTCCAACCAGTTTGATTCGGAATTGTTTCAACTGCTGATTTCAAGCGGTTTAGTGAATCATATGCGTAGATTTGCGTGGCGACAAAACCTTGATTTGTGCCGATTGTCGGCGTTGTTATTACTTGCGATTTCACGTTTCCGTTGTTGTCTGCTAAACCATAATCAAAGTTCAATTTCAACAAATTCTGGCTCGTTGCCGAACTTCCTAAGCCAATCTGAATCGGTTGCAGACGTGAATTAAACGACGTGTTTTCGAACTTTCCATTTCCCAATCTCAACGAACTCAACGCACCTGCACTTGTGTATGTAAAGGAGTTGGCGTAGTTCTGAAATGTTCCTGTTGATTTTTTACTTTGAACTTGTTGCAAATCTCCGTCTTGGTCAAGTGTGTTTTTCACAACTCGTCCCGACGGATAAGTTTCTTCAATCAACGCACCGCTAAGATTGTATGTGTAAGCGGTTGTGTAATCGTTATTATCGGTTCGTTGTTTATGATTTTGCACTCTTCCTAAGATGTCAAAACTTGTGTATTCGGTTGTCGAAACGCTCGAATTTACTTTTATTAGTTTGCCTTTCGCGTTCGCTAAATTATCGTAAGTATATGCAACGTTTGGAGTTGTTTGTCCGGCGGGTTCGTTCAAATAACTTCTTGTTTTAACGCGATTGAGATTATCATAGACGTAATTTGTCGTGATTTGTCTCGCGTCTGTTTTGCTCGTTAAGTTCGAATTATTGTCATAAACATAATTGATTATTCCACTTTCGGGATTGTTTGCTTGCTTCAAACGCGACAGCGAATCGTATGCAAAACTTCTCGTTTGAACGCCTTGATTGACCGTGATTAAATTATTCAAAGTGTCGTAAATATAATTTGTTGATTGTGCCGGAATGCCGTTGACATCAAGTTGTCCTGCGTCATTCGGTTCATCAACTCGCGTTAATTGTCCGAGTGCATTTGTGATCGAACGTCTTTTTTTGTTAGCTTGATCAGTTACTGTGACAACCGTTCCGATTTCTGTTCCGGTCGTTGAAAGCCCGAAAGCTGTTGTCACTTTTGCACCGTCAGACGTGACAATTTCAAACGGTCTGCTTTGTGAATCATAGTTTGTCGTTGTCCAAACTTTCGTTTCATTTGCCCGATACGGATTTGTCGAACGCTTTGGTCTGCCGACGCTGTCAAACTCTGTTTCGGTGAAGATACTTCCTTGTGAATCTAGCTTTTCAGACTTAAACGCACGCCCCAAACCATCGGAATAGGTGATGCTTTCCGCCCAGTTCGTCCCGTCAATCTGCGTCCGCGACTTGACCCAATAATTATTTGGCTCGTCGTGATAGATT
>JANORS010000021.1:0-170237 GCA_031415455.1 Acidobacteriota bacterium
TCGACATTTCCGTTGGGGAATTAGCGGAGACGTTCCTGTTCCCGGAGATTTTGATGGCGATGGCAAAGCGGAATTTGCAGTTTTCCGTGCATCAAATGGAACTTGGTATTATTCAAATTCAACTGGCGGAGCATTTGTGGCAGTTCAATGGGGAGCAAGCGGCGACATTCCGGTATTTGCAAACTACGACACTGACACGAAAGACGACGTTGCAGTTTATCGACCGAGCAACGGAACTTGGTATATCAATCGCAGTCTTGCCGGCTCGCAATTAGTTCAATGGGGACAAGCTGGCGACATTCCGGTTCCCGGAGATTATGACGGCGACGGCAGATACGACCAAGCTGTTTATCGTGCCGGAACTTGGTATCTAAATCGCTCAACCGCTGGTGCAACCGCAGCCGCCTTCGGAACAGCGACCGACAGACCAACTCCACGGTACTACTTGCCGCAATAATTTAATTATCGAGGCATTCGAAAATAAAGAAAGGACGAGATTTTTTTTTCTCGTCCTTTTTTTTGATTTTTTAAAGTTATTAATTGGTCGGTAAATAAATTTCGAACTCTGTTCCGCGACCAAAAGTGCTGTGAACTCTAATTTCGCCATTCATTTTTTTTATAATTGCTTCAACTGCCTCAAGCCCAACGCCACGTCCCGAAATTTCTGAAACAAATTGCGAAGTTGTAAATCCTGGCGTAAACACAATTTGCCAAGCTCTTTCTTCCGTAATTTCATTAGTTGGCAAAATTAATTGTTTTTCGATTGCTAATTTAAGCACTTTGTCTTTATCAATTCCGCGTCCATCGTCTTTTATTTTTAATAAAATTTGCTTATCAAAACTTTCTAAACTAATTTTTATAACGCCTTTCGGACGCTTACCGAGAACAAGTCTTTCTAATGCAGGTTCAAGTCCGTGGTCGATAGAATTACGGACAAGGTGGAGCAAAACGTCTGAAATTATTCGTAGTAAATCTCTTGAAATTTCAATTTGTATTGTTGATATTTGAAATTCAACTTCTTTTTCGAGCAGTTTTGCAATTTTCTCGCCGCCAACAACTGTTCTTTCTAAAACGTTATCAATTGTTAACTTTCTGCGGTCGAATGTTACATCAGGATTTGCAATATTTTTATAACCAATTTCGCCATTAAATTGTGACATCGGAAACCAACTTTCGAGTTCGGTTGATTTTGTGACAAATAAGATTCTAAACCCGATTCGTTCACTTGATGTTACTTTCGGATTTGGCAAACTTGCTAAAATTTCGCCTTTTTCTTCGAGAAGTTTTCTCAAAGCTCTAAATTTATCATCAAAATCAGAATAATTGAGAGCAACTTCTATCACAAAAGTGCTTTTCTCGTTGAAAACAGCTAATTGAAGATTTTTTATTTCGTGTGGCGATAATTGGGTTAATAATTCATCAGGAAATCCTTGTGGCAACGAAAAAGATTCGATATTTTTTCGAGCTGAGGTGAGATATTCTATTTCTGCAAAAAGATCGTCAGGAAAATAAAGCTCTTTATTTTTTAATGATTTGTTGAAAAGGTCTGATAAAGCCTCGATTGATTGGTCTAAAATGTCTCGAAACTGAATGTCGTCTTGAATCTGTAATTTTTTAATTGTTTGAAAAAGATTTTCAATTTCGTGTGCAAACTTACTTGGAATATCAAGCCCAAAAGCGAGTGAAGAACCTTTGAGTGTGTGAAGCCGGCGAAAATTTTGGTCAACAAAATCTTCAAGCGAAGATATTGATGCCAAATCTGCTTGTAATTTCTCCAATTTGGAAATTGCTTCGATGAGAAAATCTTCGCGAAATTTTTCCATTAAAAAATTGAACAATCATCATAAAGATACTTCGGCAACAGACTCGTCCTGCGACTTAGATTGTTCTTTGGTTATATCGCTTTTTATTGCGTCTAAAATTCCATTAATAAACTGAGTTGCTTCGTATGTTGAAAATCTTCGGGCAATTTCTAACGCCTCGTTGATTATCACCGTGTGAGGTGTTGGTTCAAATAAAAATTCGTAAACAGCAAGCCGAAGGACGTTTCTGTCAACAATTGCCATTCGTTCAATTCGCCAATGATCTGCTCTCGATTTAATTCTTTTATCAACAGCTTCAAGGTTATTTAAAGTCCCCAAAGTTAATTTGTTAGCAAAATCACGAGTTGCTTCATCGAGTTCGGGTTCGCCAAGTTGATCCCAAAACATCCGAGCCAAAATGTTCTCCGGCGTTTTTGTTACGTCTGCCGCAAAAAGCATTTGCAGTGCACATTCCCGAGATTTCCTTCTAGTTCCCATACTACAAATAAAAACGTAATTTCAGTTATCAATAATCAAGCTCGAAATTTAGCTTGATTCACCTAATTCGCTGTATAAATTAACGAGTTCAACCGCTGACATTGCAGCTTCAAATCCTTTATTTCCAAATTTTACGCCGCTTCTGTCAATCGCTTGTTCGAGCGTGTCAGCAGTAATTACACCAAACATCACCGGAAGTCCAAATTGCATTCCAACTTGCCCGATTCCTTTCGCCGCTTCGCCTGCAACATAATCAAAATGCGGCGTTTGTCCGCGAATTACAACGCCGAGACAAATTACTGCATCAAATTTTTTGCTTTCGCAAACTTTTTTAGCAATTAAAGGAAGCTCAAACGAACCCGGAACTTTAAAAATCTCGATAGATTTTTCGTCTGCACCGAGCCTTTCTAACGCATCGAGCGAACCTTCGACCAATTTTGAGGTCAAAAAATCATTCCAGCGAGAAACAACAATCGCGAAACGAAATCCTTCAGCTTTAAGTTTTCCTTGGTGAATTTTTGGTTGCATTTTATAACTCAAACAAACTGGCAAACGTAAGTATAGTTGAGTATAGCAACGCTGACAAGCCTTATTTGAAACAAAATTTGCACTTTTTGCGTTTAAAACTAATTGTAATTTTCTTTATTCTTATAAACTTGTGAAACTTTTTCTATTTATAATAATCTTTGCAATCTCAGCTTTTGCCCAAATATCACAGGAATCTGCTGATTTAAACAAAAAACGCCAACCAATTGTCGTTCCAAAATTTTCGTCTGAACCAGTAATTGATGGGAAAATTGACGATGAAATCTGGAAGTCTGCGGCAGTTTTTAATAACTTTATCCAGATTACTCCGGGCGACAATATTCAGGCTTCAAAAGAGACGATTGCATATTTGGGTTATGACGAAAAAAATCTTTATTTGAGCGTTATGAGCTTTGATGAAGCCGATAAAATAAGGGCGACATTAGCAAAACGCGATCAAGTTGGAGGCGAAGATAATATTCGGCTGACTCTTGATACTTTTGATGACGGAAGAAGAGCTTACGCTTTATTTTTCAATCCTTTTGGTATTCAAGGCGATGGAATTCAAACAGAAAACGGCGTAGATTTGAGCGTTGATATTGTCATGGAATCGAAAGGCGTGATTTTGGAAAATGGCTGGTCAATTGAAGCAAAAATTCCGTTTAAATCGCTGCGGTATGTTGCCGGAAAAGGGAAGTTTTGGGGAATAAATATTTCGCGAACGATTAATCGTTTAAATAATGAAGTAGATTCTTGGAGCCGAATTGAACGCAATATTTCTAATCTTCAACAGCTCGGAAAAATAACTGGTTTAGAAGATATTAAAACTGACAGAACGATTGAAATTGTTCCAAGTATTACACTTAGCGAATCTGGGCAGAGAATTTCAACACTTACTTCGCCTGATTTTTCGAGAATTTTAAACAAACCTGTAAAGCAAGATGTTGGCGTTAGCATTAAATATCAAATTACGCCGAATGTGACGCTCGATGCGGCAATTAATCCTGATTTTGCAGAAGTTGAATCTGATGCACCGGTTATTTTGGCTAACACCAGATTTCCGACATTTTTTCCTGAAAAACGTCCGTTTTTTCTCGAAGGAAACGATTATTTCCGCACGCCTTTGCAAGTTGTCAATACTCGAAATATTGCTGATCCTGATGTTGCATTAAAATTAACCGGAAAATCAGGACGCAATACTTTTGGAATACTAACAGCAGTTGACCGTTTTCCGAACACCAAAACCAAAGCATATATTGGAGTTTTACGGCTCAAGCGAGACTTTGGATCGCAATCAAATATCGGACTTATTGCGACAACGTATCATTTCGGAGCGAGACGGCATAACACTCTTTTAGGGTTTGACGGAAAATGGCAATTTAGCGACCAAGCAAACTTTAATTTTCAAGTTGTTGGAACAAAATCAGGACGAAATTTCTTTAATCCGAACGTTAACCAAAACGAATATCGCAACGGAAATGGAATTGCTTATCAAACAAATTATGATTACACCGGAAAAAATCGCGGATTATTTATCGGTGTAAATGGCAGAAGCAAAGATTTTAGAGCTGATGTCGGATTTACTCGACGGACAAATACACATGGAGCGAATTTTGGGTTTCGACTTGGGACAGAACCTAAACCGGAGAAAACGCTTATTAAATTTGTGACGAGACATTTTTTAGGTTACGTGATGGATGAACGAGGAAGATTGCAGGAAACAAACTACAATTTGAATGGCGAACTTATCTTTCAAAAACAACTTGAAGTAAGGTTTGGACTCGGATTTGGCGTAGAAAAAATATACGAAGATGAGTTTGGTGCGAGAAGAAATATTAATCAGCTTGGACGCTTTTTTGGTGATGAAAATCGTGGTGCATTTCAAAGGTCGTTCCGGCTTGATGCAGATAAAAACATCAACAAACGAATTTCTGTTGAAGCAGGAATTAAATTTTCGCAAAACGAATTTGATCTAGATTTTGGTGCGAATGAGAGATTTACAAGAGTTAGCCCATGGTTTTTTTCGCCATTACGAGATGTTTTAGACAAGCGACTTGATCCCGGAAAAGCCAATAGTTTTGGTTACGATATTGGAATTGATTTAACGCCAACTGATCCGCTGACGATTTCATTAAGCTATGAACGCGAAAAACTTACGCGAAACGACACGAAACTAATAGCATTTGACTCAAATATTTTTTCATTGCGGTCAACCTATCAATTTACCAGATTTATTTTTGCGAGAACGAGAATAGACTACGACACACTTGATGCAACAATAAATTCGCAACTGCTTTTCGGTTGGAGTCCAAATCCGGGAACGGCATTTTATGCTGGCTACAACGACAATTCGAGTTACAAAGGCTTTAACGATTTCCGAGGAGAATTTGACAACGGTTTCCGCCGCGATGGACGAAGATTCTTCATCCGAATGTCTTATTTGTTTAGACGAAGTTTTTAAGTATTATCTCAAACTGAGAACGGTAACGAATTGCCAAGTCGTTACCGTTTAGTGTTCTTAATATTTCATCAAGTCTTGAACTGCTTTTTCAACATCTTCGGTTTGCGGCAGGATAAAATCCTCAACCTGCGGAGCGTATGCAACAAAAGTATCAGTTGCACCAACTCTTCGAACCGGAGCATCGAGATATTCGAATAATTCATCGGATATTCGGGCGGCGATTTCCGCACCGTAACCCCAAGAAATCGAATCTTCATGAGCGACAATTACTCGATTTGTTTTTTTCACAGCAGTTGCAATTGCGTCCCAATCGTATGGCGAAAGCGTCCGCAAATCAATAAGTTCAACCGTAATTCCTTGTTTTTCGAGCCGTTTACTGGCTTCAAAACTCTTTTGCACCAATGCTCCATAAGTGACAATTGTGACATCAGTTCCTTCGCGAACTGTTCTCGCTTTACCAAAAGGAATCATAAATTCTGAGCTTGGATATTGCGATTTGTTATAAACTTGGCGATACAAATGTTTGTGTTCGAGAAACAAAACAGGATCGTCACAGCGAATCGAGGTTCGCAATAAACCGTTTGCATCCAACGCATTAGAAGGATAGACAACTCGAATTCCTGGTGTTGACGTAAACAGAGTTGAGCCAGATTGCGAGTGATAAACCGCTCCGCCTTTCAAATATCCTCCAACTGGAACACGCATCACCATCGGGCATTTCGTGTCGCCATCGCTTCTCCAACGAGTTACCGCAACTTCGTTTCTAATCTGATGAAACGCGGGAAAAATGTAATCAAAAAATTGAATTTCAACGACTGGTTTTATATTTCGCATCGCCAAGCCGACCGCACGACCGATAATATTTGCTTCTGCCAGCGGCGAATTAAAAACACGAGCTGAGCCAAAACTTCTTTGCAAATTAGCAGTTACCTTGAAAACGCCGCCTTTTCCTTTGAGATCATCAATGTGTTCATCGCGAGAAACGTCCGCAACATCTTCGCCAAAAATGACGATTCGCGGATCGCGAGCCATTTCTTCGTGCAAACAACGATTGATTAAATCGACAACAGTTCCGGCATTTCCCGAAAGTTCTGCACCTTCTTCGGTATCAAAATCTTTCGAAGTCGGGTCAACATCCGCTGAATAAACGTTGCGATACGCTGATTCTGGAGCAGGTTGCGGGGTTGCAAGTGCAATATCCGCGGCTTCATTTACTTCTAAATCGACTTCCTTGCGAATCGCTTCAAGGTCTTCAGAACTTGCGATATTTTCAGTCATCAAAAACTCTGCGTAAGTCTTAATCGGATCAAGTGCCGCATCTTTTTGAAGTTCTTCCGTGGTGCGATAAAGTTTTTCATCATCAGATAACGAATGCGAATATGGACGCACAACCTTTGCGTGAACCAACGCCGGACCTTTGCCCGAACGGCAATGTGCAACAGCTTTTTTCATTGTTGCATAAGATTCAATCGGCTTTGTGCCGTCACATTTTTGAATCAATAAATTTGGAAATCCGATAAATAATTCGGAGATTGAACCGCCTGGCGTGTTGACTTCAACAGGTGTAGAAATCGCGTAACCATTATCTTCAACCATAAAAATAACGGGCAATTTTAAGTTGCAAGCCGTGCTCATTGATTCCCAAAATTCACCTTGCGAAGTTGTTCCATCACCGATTGAGGTGTAAACAATTTCATCGCCTTTGAAACCGGTGACTTTATCTTGAATATCTTTGATTAAATTTCCACGAAACGTTGCTTCTGCCGCACCAACCGCGTGGAGAAGTTGCGAACCTGTGCAAGAAGATTGCGATGGAACATTTAAATCTTTATGTCCCCAATGCGATGGCATTTGGCGACCGTGAGAATTCGGATCTGGCTCGGCACCAACAGCCGAATAAAGCATTTCGAGCGATGTCATACCAATTTGAAGCATCAACGCACGATCACGATAATAAGGAAAAAACCAGTCATATTTAGGCTTCATCGCCAGACCTGCCGCGACTAAAATCGCTTCGTGTCCCGCACCGGAAATCTGAAAAAAGACTTTATTTTGTCCTTTAAGATTGATTTCTTTGTCGTCAATTCGTCGCGATTGATACATCGTGCGATAGATTCCGATCATGGTTTTGGTGTCCAACCCTTGATACTTGTCTATTGTCGAAGTGTCTGAATCAGTTGCCTTTACAGCTTTTGATGCCATGTTTTTATTAACCTTTTTTGATACTGTTGTCATTTGTAAAATCTATGTATGATAAGAAAATATGATAATTGAATAACTCATTTTAACTAAAATTACAGGTTTCTGCCAAAAGAGACGTGATATTTTTTTTTGCTTGTTAAATTGGCATTTAAAAAAGGCAACCCGAATCAATCGAATTGCCTAACTCCAAGTATGTTTGGAGATTAAATTAGAGTTTTTTATTTCAAATTGCCCGCGATAAAATCTTCGTTTGTTAAATCTTCGTTAGGAGTAATTACTCGATTATTTGGTTCAAAAATGTAACGCTTCGCGGCAACCGCAATCACATAATTTTTACCAACTTCGACTTCATTAAACCGATAATATCCAAGCTGGCTCGATAAAATCCGACGAGTTTCGCCAGTTTCGGTGTCGGTTAAAGTAACAAAAACTCTGCCGATTCCGCATCCGCCAGTAGTTGTGATTCTTCCGCTAACTATTGCACTTGCACCAGTTGGAGCAAATGTTTGACATGTTTGATAGATGGTTTCGTCAACATCGTCAATGAAATACAAACATTGTCCGGCAACATTATCGCGGCGTGGACCAAAATCCATATCGGTTACGCCTTTTGCCGAAAGATTGTTTAATCCATCAGAAGTATCGTTGCCGATTTTTGTAACAAACGGAACAGTTGCACCGGATAATTCAGTTAAACTTGATGCTCCGTTGGTGAATAAAATCACGCTTGAGCCAAGTCCAAAGTTTCCGCCCGATGAATAAACATCTCCGTTTACAGGATTTACGGCACCGATTGGATGCCCGAATGCTGAACATAGCGTCCGGACATTGGTTGGGGATAGATAGTTAAATGCGAACGAAGTTTTATTTACTTCGGTAATTCGCGGATTGCTCGCGGCTGTTCCATCAGGATAAATCACGTAATCGCCATCGAGTTGAATGCCAAATCGTGTGCCGTAATTTGAATTATTATCAGCAGTTACGCTGCCCAAAGTTGTTAAACCGCTTCCCGAATTTACTCGATAAAACGAATTCGGATTGTTTTCGGGCATAAATATCAATTCATTTGCGGCGTTAAATTCTAAACCATAGCGGAAAAATGTTACGCCGATATTTGAATTGAATATCGATAAACTTCCGTTCGCCGGATTGATTCGATAAACGACTTTGTCAGTTCCTATTGTGTAAATTTGTCCGTCAGTCGCGTTAAATTCCAGATTTACAAGATCGTAATGCGGAATAAAATATCTACCGATTTGGGTTTGATTTCCGCTCGTATTAACTTTGTTTAAATCAAAATAAAGTTCTTCGGTATTTTGCAATTGACCGGTGTCGGTTGCAATGTAAAGCTCCTTATTTACAGTATTTGAAGCAATTCCGGCAACATGTTTGCCGCTCAAAAGTCCCCCGGAAGATGCGACACTCAATATCCAATTCGGCATCTGAACTACTGGTTTTATTTCCGTAATGTTTAATCGAACCGGATTCGGCATTTGAATTGTCGCACCTGTCGGACTGCTCAATGTCAGATTCAAAAACTCGCCGCCTTCTGTTATTGCATCATTTAACAGAGGAACATTGAAATATTTAATTGTTTCGCCGGCGGCAAAATTGATCGATCCGTTGGTCGCGGTGTGATCATTTCCGGCGGTTGCGGTTCCATTTGAAGTAGTGTCATTTACTGCAACTGCCGTAGTTGAATCGCCCGTGCGGACAACAAATAGTTTCCCAAAAAGTATTCGCCGAAACACCAGAAATCAATACTGATAACACAAACGCCAACACAAAGATTTTTTTCAACATAAAATTAGCCTCTATAATATAAACGCGGATTATTTATTGAAACTTGGTCAAAATAATTTTTATTTGTTATCACGGTTTGCGGACACTCCTGTCAGCAAGGTTGCGTGAGCAATCTAACAACCTCAAAAATCTTTCAAATTGAACTTAGGTTTAGACTATCAGCGTTTTGCAAACGCTTGCAAAAAAGAGTGTCTGCGTTCCATTCGAAGGCTGGCAGACCACGTTACGTTTGTTTATTTGCACCTTGCTAATTGCCAATCCCAAATAATTTTTGCACCATCTCCGGCTGTAATTTCTTTTGAACCAAATAAAATTTCACCGCCTTCATCAACAACTCTTTGTCCGTAGCGACCACTAGCAAGCGATGGCACTATGCTTATTGTGCTTTCTTCACTTCGGTCGTAGGCTTCATTTTTTTCAATCTCGCAATCGCTGTCAACTTCTAAAAATTCGCGTCGGGTTGCTGGGAAAATATCTCCGTAACTGGTGAATTCGAGGCTGTAATCGCGTTCTGTGGTTCTGGCAAAAACGATAAAATTGGCTTTGACGACATCGGAATATGTTTCGATTTCTCCTCTGCGGAATCGAGTTGTCCAACTTCCTTCGGTTGTTCCGCAACATGGATCGCCGTCGCGTGTGCCATCGAAAATATCCGAATGAATTCCTTTGCCGACCACATCAGCGGGCTTTTTTTCGGCTTTTTGCAAAATTTCTTCTGCCGTTCTCGGATTGAGCGTAATGTCTGCTTCATCTTGTTCAAAAATCGTCCGCACGCCATCGCCCGACGAATTTCCGTTACTTGTTTTTGAAGATTTCATGACAATCGTCTTTGAAAAAGTGCGTTTCATATTGATAATTCCGCCCCAATCTTCGCTGCACGGAATCCAGTCACGAATCGGAACGGTAACGGCTGTAACCGGAATTTTTAGACGATTTCCAATTTCTGGAATTGCACTCAAAATGCCGAGTGGCGTTACGCCGCCGATAAAAGTTCCGAGTGCAAATCCGCCGACATCAGCCATTTCTTGCTTTGAATCTTTCATATTTTTCATCGCAATATCGGCTCGCACTTTAGCTTTTTTCGGCAACGGAACAACTTTTTCATTCGATAAATCTCGTTTTTGATTATTGCCTTCGATGAAAATCTTGCTTTCCCCGTTTCCATCGGTTTCTTGTTTGGTAAAATCTCGCGTCGGAGATGTGCCAATTAAGTGAACAACGGGATCGAAAACGCCTGTTTTTGAACTGTTTTGACCTTTGAAACTGACATCGCCGCCAAGTTCCCAACTAACAGGTTTGTCCGCCATCGGTCCCGGAGTCGGCATATTAAAATCAAGTCCCGTTACCATATTTGCGGCAAGACGAAAGCAATTTAATTTGCGTAAGTCATTGATCTTTATCTCAAATTTTCCGGTTAATGTCCGTTTTTCGCCTTGCAAATCTTGGCGGCTAAATTTGGTGCGGATTAATGGTAACGGTTGTTCAACTTCAATCTTTCCCTTAACTTGCGTCAGGGCAGCAATCAGTTTTGCCCAACTCAAAACCATTCCCGCAATGCCCAAACCTTTACCGATTTTTTCCAATCCGCTCTTCGTTCCGATTTTTTCAGCCGCCTCGACTTCTGCATCAATAACTAAGCCCAAAGTTGTTCCGTGAATCGTTGTCAAAGCAGTTGCCGCAACATCAACTTGAAGGGTTTCAACCTGCGTGTAATCGCAAGGATCGGCTAGTAAATTATTTGAAAATGACGCATTTCTAAAACTAACCTCGTTGCGTTTTGGTCGAAACAAATTGCGATTGTTCAAACTCATTCCACCTGATTGGGCAGTAGCAAACGCAATCAAATCGCCAATCAAACGGCGTTCCCAAAGCGATGCTTGAATGATATTTATTTGGGCGGTTTCAGGCGTAGCTGTAAGTAAATCAACAGGTTGCGGAAATTCTTTGCCGAATGCAATTATCAATCTCGCCCAAAAACGCTTCGTTTCATCTTTAGAATTCGCGGCGGTTTTTAAGTCTTGTAAAAGTAATTCGCCCAATTTTGTCGGCGTAGTTTTTTTCAAGTCTTTACCGATTAACCCCGACAAATTACCAACCGAAGTTACAATTCCTTTCCGCGAAAGTTTGAGCATTCCGGCGACTTCAAAATCGTAAAAAGCCATTCCCATTCCTTTGCCGTAAATCGGTTTGTAGAGAATTTTTTGATTTTCGTCAATGATATAAAAACCTGCTTTTTGCAACGTTGTCATCAAAAGCGGAAGCGATTTTTCGTCATATTGCGAGATTTCTTTGGCAAGTTTCGTCGCAAGTTTGTCTGATGGTTGACTGCCGATAATTTCCGGCTGCGGCAAACCTTTTTCGCCAAAATCATTGGCGGCATCGTTGATTTCGAGTTTTTCAGCAGTCGGTTTGTAAACTACCGGAACGCCCGGACGAGTGCGTTGGGCAAGCAAAACATTGGCGAATAATGTGACGAGTAAAAGAATAGCGATGATGTTTTTCATGTTTTTTTACTGGAGTTCGGACACTATTGTCCCACAATCTGCGAAAGCAGTTGTAAAGTGCCGAATTAAAGTCCAAATTGACCGTAATCAAAGACTGTTAGCGTTTTGCAAACGCTTTCGGACAAGAGTGTCCGAGTTCCTTTCTTACTTAATTTTCTGTAACAATCCGCCGATTATTTTGTCAATCGCGGCTTTCACGGCATCGTCACCTTTGCCTTTTACCTTTTCGGTTGTGGTCGCAGTGGCGACTACAGTTTTGCCGTCTTTGCCGTAAATCGTTATTACAATTTCGGCTTCAGAATCGCCAAGTTTTGCGGCAGAATCGTTACCGGTAACCTTGCCGAAAAGTCCGCCGATTTTTGCCCCGCCCGATTCTTTAACTTTCTTAAGTTCAACACCAATAACGTTTACGAATTTTCCTGTCAACAAATCAGCTTGGGAGTTAACCAAAAAACCGCTCATTCCATTGGCAGAAAGTTTGCTTGAAATATAGCCGCGAAGTTCGTCTTGATTAACCTTTGAAGCATTGCCCGAAAAGAAATCAATCGCAACAGTTTTTAGATTTGAAGGTTTTTCGCTGTCACCAATCATCGTTGTCGCGTCCATATTCATCATTTCGCCCGGGTTCGGCATCAATTCGCTTTCTGAATCAACTTCTTTATAATCCTTTGGAATTTCAAACAATGCTTGGTCAAGCGTTTCTTTTGAGAGGGCAGTCGTTTCAAGGCTCGAAGTCATTGTAAGTTTGCCATCGGTATACATTTTGCGAGTTCCTTCCAAAAAGAATCCTGGCATTTGCATTTTCCCCATGATAATTTTCGGACGACAACCGCCTTTGCTGCCTTGAATATTGACGATGCAATTATCTTGATTGAGCGAAAGCGTGACATACCAACCTTCTTCTTCCATCCGAATATCAGCTTTTCCGTCGCACGAATCCGCCGAATTTACGATTGTTGTCACAAATTTTTGCCAACGTGCTTGCAAGCCAAACATCGTCTGACGCTTGCCTGAATCTGTTACGACTGCGGAAATTGTTGTCGTTCCTTTGATAACAACTTTACGATTTGGACGGCGAATTTTCTGCTCGGGCGAAAGACCGTTCCAATCATCGTAGTCAATAAAATAAGCCTTTTTCTTGTCGCTGATGGTTACATCTTGCTTCAAATCGCATTGGTCAATCCTAACAAAATTCGGCATCATATTTGCCATCATCGCAGAATTCGGATCACTCGAATCAACTTCGAATTTTTGTTCGTTGCGAGTTCGCACACCTTTTGCCCACGTCGTTTGCTCAATCTTTCCTTCCTCGCCCAACGACATTTTTTGCGAGATTTTGTAATCGGAAAATTTGTTTCCGGTAGTTTGAACTGGGGTAGCCGCCGGAACTGGTTTTGCAATCGGTTTTGGGGTCGGTTTTTTTGTTTGACTGAAACCGATGCTGATGGTTGATAAAATCAATATCAAAAGTGTCGTTAATTTTAATGTTTTCATATATTTCGCTCCAATTATTTGTTTTTGTTGTAAACGATTGTTCCGCCCGATTCGCTATCCAACGGCAATTCGCCTCGTTTGTATTTCCAATTATCTTTGTCGTATTTTGTATAGTAAAAGCGAATTTTCCACTTGCTAACTAGCTTGGTTTTTTTATGAATGATTGTCAATAAATTTCCGACTATTGAATAGCTTCCGTCTGTCGAAAAACTCGTGGTAGTTACGTTATCGGTATAAACATCCCGCGAAGTGCGAAATTGTGATGCTCCGCCAAACGAAAATGTTCCGTTTGGATAAAATGCGTAGTTGAGTCCGACCGAGCCTGATGCACTTGACCACGAACCTAATAAATCCTTTTGGATGGTTGAGGTGAGTGGCGTAGTATTTTTGAAATTTAGATCGTATAAAATAAAATCGAGTGCTTTTTCCGCACCAATACTTGTCGCTTGCGGTTGAGCAGCAGAAATTACCGCGACCTTATCGCCAATTTTCACGAGCAATAAAATTATTTCGTTATAACCCGTATTTCCTGCCGGATCTTTGGTCGCATATTTCAGCATTTGGTAATAATCATAACCTTGCTTGGTTTTTCCTTTTTCGTGTTTTGCCCAATCAGCGGAAAAGCCGTTGGTTGTAACAGGTTTCCAACCGCTAAAAATCGTAAAAAAATTGCGACTGATGTCGTTTTCGAGCGAGCCGCTTGAGGCAATAAACGCACCCAAAGAAACGACGCTGCCGTCAATGCCTCGCAAGATCGTTTCGTTCGATTTATACTCGGCTTTCCAATTTGGCGGGACTGTAAATTCATAATCACTGGCGTTGCCCGATGAATTTGCGACGCTAGTTTGATTGCTTATAGGCTTCGGCGTTTCTTTAATATCAATATCCATTCCACCCAAAAAATTCTGCACATCAGGCGAATATTTTGCATCGTTCATTATGGATAAAAGACTGATAACTCTGCCTTTACCGCTTACGGTCGTCAGCAATGCGAGTGCTTTCGTGCCTTCGTAATCGATCAATTCACCGACTTGGATCATAGTAAAAGCATCAACTTGCGTAGTTTCTTTTTCAGGATTTGTGCCCGCATTAAACGAATCTTGCACCAGAGTTTTCCAAACGTATGTGAAATCTTGCGACGGAGTTCCGTGATTCGTAACGCTCGGATAAAGCATCATAATGCAAAACTTTCCGTTGGCTTTATCAATCGTCGTAAAAGTTTTCGCCTGTCCATTTTGACCAGCCGTCCAGCCTTTTGGTGGCGTAAACGTCATCACGTCAAACTTTTGGGTTTGGGCAATTGTCGAGTTATACACAATTAAAATTGCGATTGCTATTGTTATTAAATTTCTAAGTTGTCTCATAATTATCTGATCTTTTGGCAAACTTCCAGTTGTTTTTATAAAAATTTAGCCTCTATTAAGTAAACGCGTATTTTTTATGGAAACTTGTTCAAAATAATTGTAATATTTTTAAAACGCAAAATAATTAACCTTATGGCTCTAGAAATCACTCAATTATTACTTGATTGGAACTCGGGGAAACGCGAAGCGTTAGATAAACTATTGCCGATTGTTTACGATGAACTTCGCCGCGTTGCTCATCGGCTTTTAATCACGGAAGATTCAGAAACCTTGCCAACAACCGCTTTGGTTCACGAAACATATCTGAAATTGATTGGTCAACATTCGGTCGATTGGGAAAATCGTGGACAATTTTTTGCGATTGCGGCTCAGGCAATGCGTCGGATTTTGGTCGATCACGCCCGCACTCGACACGCATATAAACGCGATGGAATAAAAATTTCACTCGATAATGCTGATACAATTTCCGTTGAAATAAACGAAACTCTGATTGAATTAGATATTGCTTTAACCGAACTCGCCACATTTGATGAACAACAGGCAAAAATTGTAGAGCTGCGATATTTTGCCGGATTAACCAACGAAGAAACCGCACAAGTTTTAGATATTTCGGTCTCAACCGTCCAACGCGAATGGACAATGGCGAGAGCTTGGTTGTTTAGAAAGATAAATGGTTAAGATTGGATCGCAGACAATCTTGTCTGCAAGATTGCGAGAGCAATCTAACAAATTTTGTATTCCCTCAATTTGAGCGAAATCATGGTTCATCAGCTTTTTTCAAACGCTTAGGGACAAAAGTGTCCATGTTCCAAAAAATAATTTGACCAAGTTTCTCAAAAAATCCGCGTTTACTAATAGAGACACATTTTATGCAAAATTCGGATTGGCTCAAAATTAAAGAAGTTTTTAATCAAACGCTTGACTTGTCGTCGGCTGAACGCGAGATTGTTTTGGCAGAATATGATGAATCGGTTCGCAAAGAAGTTCGCGAACTCGTCAACTCACATGAAAATGCCGAAGCATTTATCAACAAACCGATTGTCGTAAACCTTGGTTTAGATAAAGATGCGAATATCGGCACCATAATTGACGTTTACAAAATAATCGAACCAATTGGTGCCGGCGGAATGGGAGTTGTCTATCTTGCTGAGCGGACTGATTTGGGTCAGAAGGTTGCGTTAAAACTCATCAAACGCGGAATGGACACCCGCGAAGTGCTCAAACGTTTTAAGCTCGAACGGCAGTTCATCGGCACAAACAAGGCGTGGCTATTTCGGTGTTCGTTTCATTTCTGATCCTGTCGCTTTCGCTTTCGGGGATCGCGATTTGGCAAGGAATTGTTGCAACTCGTGAACGAGATAGAGCGGAAAGGCGATTGGTCGAAACTCGTAAAATAGCCAATTCATTGATGTTTGAAATTCATGACTCATTACAAGATGTTTTGGGTGCCACCGCAACGCGTGAATTGTTGGTGAAAAGAGCATCAGAATCTTTAGATTCCTTATTGCAAGATTCTGACAAAGACTCTGGACTGTTAAAAGACGTGTCTATTTCATATCGCAAAATTGGAGATATTTTTGGCGGCACAACCAATCAAGGAAGTTCAAATCTTTCCAACGGAACTGACGCAGTGGTTTACTATCGCAAAGCATTTGAAATTCAAAAAACCTTATTCGAAGCAGATTTTCAGAATCTCGAGTTTTTGCAAGAATATGCTATTACAATTACTGCTCTAGCTGACCTCAGTTTTATAAAAGGCGAAATAGACGAAGCACTTAAATATTGCAGACTCGCTCAGGAAAAGTTTGTTGATATTCATCGGAATAGTTTATCTCTTATGGTTAAATGTAAATAAAAAACCACTAGATTTGAGACGATTATTCCACTTGCTCGTTTGTATTTGAAAGTTGGAAAAATGGAAAAAAATAATCCAAATAGCTGTAATTTGTCATTGGATTATTTTCAGAAAAGTTATGAAATGTTTGAAGAGTTTCGGCTAAATGAAAGGCTAAGTTCGTCCAACACTGAAGCTCTTTTAGAGGCAAAACAATTAACCGAGAATAGCAAATGCGAATAAATATTGAGAATTCTTAATAGATAGTCTGCTAACAATACAGAATCTATATCCTATAAAATAAACGGCAAACTAGAATCAATCAAGCTAAAATCGCGTATCAAAAATCAATCGAAAGCTACGAAAAAGCACATTTGCTTTATGCTCCAACGCAAACTGAATAAGATAATTTGCTGAAATTGCGAGAACGAATTGAGTGACTTAACAAGTTGAATTAGTCTTCATAAGCAGCCAAAATTGGCGTGTCAATTCTCTCCAACAACGACAATGCACATTTAATAATTCTCATTTGCAAATCAGCATTATTCGCTTCGCCAAGCGGAAAACCAAGTTTAAAAGGCACAAACAAACTTCGCGGCGGTTTGATAATACTTGTAACTTCTTTGAGCAGAGAAATCGAAACTGTGGCAATATTATTTCGCTCGATTTCGGCTTGAATCAGACCAACTGTCTGAACGCACAGAGGTCAGACAGGCGTTAAGAAAACTGCGTCAACTTCATCTTCTTTTAATAATTTAGCGACTTGTTTGGCAGTTTCATTAATCAACTTTCGCGGATTTATTATCGAGCCCATAAACGAAAAACTGCGATGATTCAGACTTCCAATTGTCTTATTCGCAACAAGTTCGCGAAAGCGATCTATCGGCAAAGCGAGGTTTTTATCAGCTTCTACGCCAGAATGATCGAACGAAGAACTCTTGTGATCTTCAATCAAACTTTGAACCTGAATATCATTTGGAATTTCGCGAAACGAGCAATCGCCGAGTTTGTTGGCGTGTTCAAACGGTTTATCAGTTTCGAGTCGCAACCCAGCACTTGTTACTATCGCAAACTTGCATTTATTCAATGGTTTACTCAGTTTAACACGCGGATTATCCGCAATCGCATACCGCGAAAACGGATAATTTTGCATAAATATTCGGTGCGTAAATTTTAAATCTGCGTAGGTCGCCATTATTGAGCCTTCAAAATCCAACCATTTGGATCAACTACAACTTCTTCTCCGCGAAGTAAAAGCATCCAACCAAAATTATTTGTCACCTTAATTTTTTCTGTTCTGTCGCCGACTTTAACTTCAATCGGCATTTCAAAAGGCATTTCGTTTGGCGTTTCCCATTTTAGATTAAGGCTTATTCTGCCTTCATTATTTTCTACCTGTTCAACTTTGAGTTTTGGCAAAATTGGCTGACGCAAATAAACCTCAAAAAACCAATCAAGTTTCATTTTCGATTCTTCTTCGGCAATTTGTTTGAAATCGTCTGTGTTTACAAAACGATTTTGTTTGCCGTTCGTTATTTTCTCCATCTGCTTTGTTGGATAAGCCATTCTTCGCAACGACTTAAAGAACGCTTCATCGCCGATTAAATAACGAAGCGTGTGCAAAACAACCGCACCTTTTCCGTAAATATCGCCGTCACTTTTCAGATAATCCGGCTCAGACATATAAACTTGATAAGCGATTTTCGCCTCTCGTGGAGCGACTGCTTGTTTGTTCCGAGTCGCTTTTGCACGTTTTTTCATCGCTTCCAAATATGCGAGTTGTCCTTTAGTTTTCTCGGCATAAAGCGTGTCCATAAACGATTGAAAACCTTCGTGAATCCAAAAATCACGCCAGTCGGAAGCGGTGACGAGATTCGCCCACCATTCGTGTCCGAGTTCGTGAAACATTAACGAATCAAAGCCGTCTTTGTCGTATTTGAATTTGTTTCCGTAAGCGATAATCGTTGAATGTTCCATCCCAAGATGCGGAGTTTCGGCGATTCCGAGTTTTTCTGAGCGATACGGATAAGGTCCTAAATATTCTTCAAAAAAAGCCACATATTTTTTGGTTTCGGCAACTAAACTTGCACCTTTTTCAAAGCTTTCTGGCAAAATATAAAACTTAATTGGAATCATATCACCCGCAACACTTTTCATTGAATCTTCGATAAGTCTATACGGTGCAATATTTAGAGCGATTTCGTAATTAGAAATCGGGTTCGACATCAGCCAATGATAAGTGCTTGTGTTGTCCGAATTTTTATCAATCTTTTGCAATTTTCCGACGGTCGCAACGTATAGCGGATTTGGAACTTTCACGTGCAATTCAACCGTTTCAGGCTTGTCTGATGGATAATCTTTGCACGGAAACATAACATCTGCACCATCATTTTGAAACGCAGTCGCAATCCACGGCGAACCGTCCGCAGTTTTTTCCCACATAAAACCGCCAACCCAAGGAGCTCTTGGAGCAATTCTCGGCACGCCCGAATATGTGACTTTTACTGAAACTGTTTCGCCTGCTTGCTTCGTAATCGGAAAATACGACCAGATTTTGCTTTCTTTTCGTTCAAATTTGAGTTTTGTACCGCCTATTGAAACTTCGGAAACTGTAAACGGCGTGTCCAAATCCAAAACGAACGCATTTATCGGCTGAACGATATTTGCGGTAACAATGGTCGAACCCGAAATTGATTTTTCGGTCGGATTGATTGAAAGCGAGATGTCGTATTTTTTTACGTCGTAAGCAGCTTGTTCGTATGGCACAACTCCGCCGGTGTCGGTTGGACGAACGCCGAGTTCACGTTGAGCTAAAGCATTTATACTCAACATTAAAAGCAGAAATAAGATTGAAAGTTGTTTCATGTTTTTGTATAAGAAAACGGAGCGACAGCGATCTGGCTTTTTGTGGTTTGCCAAGTCGCTATCGCTCCGTGTTCTGATTAATCGTCAAGCCTATCGAGGGCAAATTTATAATCGCCAGCCATTGTCGGATGTCCGTGTGCGAGCGAAACTTCTACGCCTTTCGCGTAACATTCCTTCGCTTTTTCACGATTTCCTTTGCTCTCGTAAGCCTTTGCCAACGCACCGTAAGCATTGCCTTCATCATCGGCGGTTGCGAGATATTTTTCGAGTAATGCGATTACATCGTCCGCTTGTCCAAGTTTTTCATATTCTTTCGCCAAACCAAACATTAACATTGAATTATCGGGCTCTGAAATGAGCATTTGTTTGAAAACTTCGATTCGATTTTGCATACTTAACGTTAACATTTGAACAGATTTAAACGCAATGCAGAAGCAATCACGTTATATTAAGTGCGACCCAACCACAAAGGATGCAAAGTTTGGCGTAGAAAACACATAAACATCTTTGTGTCCTTTGCGGTTAGGTATTTATTCAACCTTCACAAAATCAGTTCCGGTTCTACCAAAGGTTTCGGGATGATACATTTCCTCAGCTTTCGCAGGTGGCACAACGAATTGTCCTGGTGTTGTTGCTCTCGCAACATAAGTGTAATTGTAAACTCCTTCCCAAAGCAGCGAAGTAAAGGCTTCGGCACGTTCGTCACGGAAATTTTGATGCTCAAACCACTGTGAACGCCAATACAAATAGCCGCGTCCGTAACTTTGGCTGCCGTATTCGAGCAGCGAAGAATTTCCACCATTTTTGTCTGTGGGAATCGCTTCCGTAACGGCGAGATCAGGATTTAAAATCTCAAGTCCAGCCGGAAGTGGATCAACTAACGCCACGTGATATCGTCTTGTTTGTGCAACCATTGTTAGCTTTACGCGAACTCTAGTGCCGGATTTTATCGTCCATATTCCGTCAGAATTTTGCTTCACATCTTCAGGATCATCGACAGCTTCATATCTACGCAAAACCGTAAATCCGTAATCCGCGGGTTCAAGTTTCAGATTTTTTGGTGCATATTGCATTCCAATTCGGAAGTAAAGCCTACCTGCTCCTTGTTTGTCGATGATTAGATTGGAAATGCCACCTTGTTCTGTCAAATACGACATTGGAACATTAAGCTGATTGCTATCAACTGTTCTTCCTTTGAATAATTCCTCGCCCGCGTAAGTGTTTCCGAGCCAAATTTTGGTCACGAAATCCGGGGTCACCTTTTCGTAAGCCTGAAAATATTTGTCGAGTGCGAGAAGAATAAACACATTTTCTTGAGTGTTTGACCAAGCACCTTTCGTGCGATGTGCGAGCAAACCGCGAACTAATTTCGGAATCAAATCGTTATTTGGTTCAGCCTTCAGCAATGCTTCAAGCAAAACGCCGTCGGCTCGTCGATCTGAATACATAATCAGCCATGCTCCATCGCCGTAATTCGTGACAAAATTCGCGGCTGCGGCAGTTTCGGTTGTGCGATTTATCAGAAAATGCTTGATGCTTTCAACTTCTTCGACAGAATTTTTGTCGCCAGCCAACACCGATAAAACCCAACCGAGAGCTTCAAACGGCATCTTTTCAATCGTTGCCTCTTTTAGCTGTGACTTGGCTTTTGACGCATCTTTGTCGCCAAATAAATCGCGAACGTAAAGTGCGTAGGAGGAAATCGTCCACCGGACTTGGTCAGGCTCGTTCGTGTAGAATTTCTCAACATTTTTCAAGTAATTTTTCGATTTCGTAAGCATTTCGTCAGGCACTTTGTAGCCTTTAGATTTCGCCAAAATCAATGCGTGAGCCGCGTGAACGCTCATAAACGGAAATTCATATCGCTGCGGAGTTTTGCCCCAAAGTCCAAAACTTCCATCATCTCGCTGGCGACCCTTGAGCATTTCGATGTCTTTCTCAAAACTTGCTTGAATCGCTTCCGGACTTTTCATTCCTTTCACCTTAAATTCCCGCAAAACATCTCGTAATGCCGCGACCGAAATCATTCGCGATGAAACCTGTTCCGTGCATTCATATGGATAACGTTGAAGATAAAGATACGCGTCGGTTAATTCTTGAAGCTGTGTTGACGACGTGGTGATTTCCAATCCGCCGAATTGCGACCACACATCGCCCGGAGTTTGCACTGGCTGGACGATTGCTCCGTTGGCATCGGTCGTGCCGTATGTCGCAAAAGCTTCGGATGTTGCAGGTGTCCAAACAGGTAGCGAAACTTCTGCCGCATCTGAGAATTTGCCTGATGTAACTGCGATTTGGAAGCGTGCAGTTCCGGCTTTTTCTGCCGAAACAGGGAAGCGAACTTCCGCACGATCATTTGCCGCAATCGTAACTTTTCGTCCGCCGCCGGCTGTTAATGTCGCATTCGTCGCACGCACGCCAACGTCAACAGTCAACGGGTTTTCAGTCTGATTTTGAACGACAACCGGAAGCTCAATCTTGTCGCCGAAATTCATAAATCGCGGTGCCGATGGGCGAACCATCAAAGGTTGTTTTGCTGTGAGATTCGATTCACCCAGCCCAAACCGTTTGCCGGAATCTACCGCAACCGCCATCACACGATATCGCGTAAGATTATCGGGTAATTTAATATCAACTGTCGCCTTGCCGCCCGAATCTGTCGTAATATTTGGAGCAAAAAGAGCGAGTGCATCGAAATTTTGGCGGAGTGCGATTTGGGTTTCGGGGTTTGGTTCTGCCTTAGTGGTCGTACTCAACTGAAGCACGCTCGTGAAGCTTCTTCCATTTATCGGTAATTCGTTAATTTGACGAGACATCGATGTATCTGTTCCATCTAATTGCAACGAATCGAACGCCTTTCTCTCTTGTTTATCGATAATGTAATCCACATCATTATTTTTCCAATCGCGATACGCCGAATTTATTTCCTTTTTTACCTTCCGCTGTTTGTCGCTCGGATTCGCAATATCCTTGGGATTCCCAAGCAAAATTTCCTTCCTTAAATGATAATCAGTCACACCTGCTCCGCGTTGTGAATAAAAAGTATCAACCGGATCTCCGACTCGGTAATTGGTTAGTGCCAGCACGCTTTCATCGACAACGACAACTGCAACTTCACTATTTGCAACAGGTTCGCCGACATAATCTGTTACCGCAACATCAATTTTCGTCGTTCCGCCAGGTTCTAAAGTTTTAGCTTGCGGCTCAGCGGAAACTTTAAGTTTTCGCGATTCATAAGAAATCGGCAGATTCAGCGAACCGCTCGCAAAAGCCGGACGTTTTTCGAGTTTTGGGTCAATTTCGCCTTTGTCATCAAGTCTATCGGTGACACCGACAAGATCGACTTGTGCGTAGATGTTCGGAAGATATTTTGAGTCGAGCATAATTTTGAGCGTTGTTGTAGAGTCTTTCATTGTAAAACGCTCGGTGCTTACAATTCCGCCGCGGCGAAGTGTGAGCAAGCCTTCCGCAGGAAAAAATGGCGATTGCACAAGAATTTCCGCCACATCTCCGGGTACAAAATCTTTTTTGCTCGGAATCAAATTCACTTCTTCTTTCTCAACATTTCGTTTCGGCGGAGTTTTTCCGCCCGCAACCCAAACTGTGATCTCACTTTCATTAAATCGCTCACGATCATCCATCACTTTTGCCGAAATCGCGTAAGTTCCGCCCGATTTTGCAATGAATTTGCATTTTTCAGGTTTCTCGGAAGATTTCAGTTCGCACGTTTGCTCATCGATTGTTTGCTCCGTCCACGACCCTTTGTCGAAAGCCCAATTTTTCAAAATTGCTTTGACCGCAACGTCACGGTTCAGAGTTAATTTTCCATCAATATCCGAAACAATCGATTCAACCTCGATATTTTCGTTTTTCTGAACAAACGTCCGATTTGTGCGAATTCCAACATACAGATCTGCCGAATGAACAAGCAAACTCGTAGAACTCGACCACGTTTGCCGATTCACATCTTGTACGCTTGCTGAAGCTGTAAGCGTATATGGTCGCGAAGGATTTGCCGATTCGAAATCCATTTTGAGCAAATGAATGCCGCTCGAATTCGTCACGCCTTTGAAAGTCTGCGTTGTAGTATTTCCGTAATCTGGGTTGTAATAGCTTCGCCACCAAGGAACCCATTTTCCGAAGGTAAAATCATCGCGATTTGGCGGCGTGTAGTTGGTCGGCGAAGCTGTTACAGTCCAATTCGCTTCGGCATTTGCGAGTCCGCCGCCAAAATAATATTTTGCTTCAACTGATAAATCTGCTTGTCCGCCAACAAAATGAGGAGCTTCAGAATTAACTTTTGCAGTGACTTCAAATTCGGGACGGCGGAATTCTTCAACGCGAAAACTGTGCGAAAATTCGAGACCGTTATTCAGGCTTCTGCTCATGTCCAATCGAATATTTCCAAGATTCATCGTGTCAGTCAACTTAACTTTGAAATCGAAGGCTCCAAAAGCGTTAAGATTTGTTTCGCCTTTGAGGATTTCATTATTCCGCGAATCCAGTAATCGATAATAAACTTTCGAGTTTGTGTTAAAAGTGCTGCTCACATCGCCAAGCTTTCCGCCTTCAATAATTCGAATATAACCCTTTACCGAAACCTCTTCTTTCGGTCTATACATTTTGCGATCATCAAAAACGAACCAGCGTAAGGAGTCGTGCAGCGGTTTTTTATACCAATTTCCGTAATTGTAATAATAGTGATCTGAATTCTCCGGCAAAAATGCCACGTCTTTTCCTTTCCTTGCAATTAGTAGATTTTGTTGTTGTGCTTGCCCATTTGGCAAAGGAAGACGAAGAATTCCGTTGTCGGTTGTGTAGTTTGATTTTGCTTCGTCAACATTTTCGGTTAGCGTAACTTCGCCGCTTGCATCGATAGTTTTTGTTATTGAATCATCTGAAACGCCCCAACTCGTTAATCGATTCCACCACGATTTTGGTTCAACATTTGCGGATATTTGCTCGCCATTCGGGAAAATCGAAAATTGAACATCGTCCAAAGGCTTTCCCGTTGTCATCTCGGTCGCAAATCCGACCAATTCCTGACTATCAATAAATGCATCGAGTCCGATATTTGTTGATTGACACCATACTGAGATTTCGGTTCGGTCGTATTGATCACGGCGTTTTACAGGTTCGATCACAACGAGTGTATTGCCGAATCCATCGTCCAAATTCTCGCTCAAATCAATACGAGTTTCAGTCAATTCGTCTGGAAGGTTATCGATTTTTAGAATTTTATCGACAATCAATTTTCCCGGAGCTTTCGGTCGTTTTTGTTCGTCGTAGTATTGATTATTCTTGAATTTACGAAATGCTTCCCAATCTTCCGGAATGACGCTATATATTTTCAATTTAACTTCTTCGTGATTTATTGAATAAAATGAATACGAAGGCTTCGCAGTTGGGTCAAGAACAACGAAAGTGCCGCCTTGAGAATAGAGATTCATCGGTGCCTCACCAACTTTAAATGTCGCGGTCGCTTCGCCTTCTAGGTTCTGTCCGAAAATATCTTTTAACGAATTATCAACGGAAACTTTATAAGCAGTTCGACCTTTTTTGAAGCCTGTCAAAAGAATTTGTTCGCCGTTTGGATAAATGTTCATTCCTTCTATCGGCGGCTCGATTTTTACCATTTCTTTCTTGAAAGTTGAAGCATCAATTGTGGTGTTGAATCGTATTCTCCAAATATCCTCGGGCGAGCAATTGTTTACATCGTTAACATTTCGACAAAAACTGCTCATGAATTTCATCGCGGGAAAAGTATTAAACGACCATTCGTCATCTTCTTTTGTGCCGATAGGACCTTCGATTGATGTCGTGCCTTTTTCAAGCATGATGAAAACTTCCGACGACGCAGGAAGTGCGTTTTCGGTTGAACCATCGGAATTTACTGCTCGAAACGCGAGCCAACGATTCGGTTGTGCTTCTCTTGCGTAATACGCAACACCCGAATCTGTCTTGATCTCATCTTGTGTCGCGAGCCTAATATCCAGGCGTTTTTTGCCGCTGCGAACCTTAATTTTTTCAAACACAGCGTTTGGGTCAATCTCCTGATCGAAAGAAATGAACATCAGAGCATCGCGTTTGCTGTATGGAACATTTGGCAGAGTTTGCACGATAGTCGGCGACGGAGTTGTGAATGTCCATTCGAGAGTCTTTTTAAGCTTCTGACCATTCGCTGATTTAGTTCCGGCGGGAATTCGTGCGGTAAACTTCGTAGCCATCGGAAAACGTTTAGCAGTATCAAAAATCAACGTTTTTGTTCCGAGCCAACGCCATTTTCCTTCGGTTTTCGGCGTTAGTTCTATCGGAACATTTTGTGCTGCTTCTGTTTGCGAAGTAACTGCAACCATTGGCTGAGAAAATGTAACGCTCAAATCTGGTGCGAGCGGAACTTCGCCTTCGGGCGAATATCTCACAACTTCAAGCGGCAAATTGCTTCTTTCAACATTTGGCAGATTTATTTGATCATTGGCAGGGAATTTTACCTCGATTTTCTTGCCGACCTTTGGTGCTGGCAAGCTTCCGGCACGCTTTGCAAAATCAGTTTTGTCAGCGGGAATTTCTTTTATCGGCGGAATTCTTTTGAGAAGATTCGAAGTTTCGCCTTCGGATAGTGGATCGGCAATTACCTTCGGCTTGACAACTCGATTTTCAGCATCTTTTTCACCATCGCTCAAGCGAAACTGCAAACCGTTTGGTGAAATTTGGTTTATCACAGGTTTTGTTTTTTGAATTTTGCCGCGAATCGGTTTTTGTGCCGAAGCCGCAAATGGTGCTATCAAACTCAAAAAAATTGAATAGAGTAAAATGGTTGGAAGTAAGTTTTTTCTTAACATTTTCGGTTTCCTTAATTGTGAACAGCTTTGCTTAAGGTGCTTTGTGAATGCCGAACAAAAAATGCTGATTCGGTGAGACGACAACTTACCTCTAAAAAAGTTTAGATGCAGGTTTTGTGTTTTAGTTGGTTTTCGGAGACTTTGTGTGGTGTTCTCAAAATAAACTCGGTTGAATCGGCAAACTGATTTCCTCTAGAATTTCTTTCTCTTGATGTTCTTCAAACCCCAATCTTTTATAATGCAAATTGAACATCCTCGCGGCAATTTCCCACTCAGCAGTTTTACCTTTTCCACGTTCAGCGTAAGTTTTATGTCGCAAATTTCCATTGCGTTCGCGGCGAATATGATTAAGAATTTTGTCGGCTTTGGTCGGAATTTTTTCGTAAAGCTTTGCCGTGAAATATTCTTCGATCGAATCCGTATCGAAATGTATCATCCCCATAAATGCCTTAGTTGCACCCGATTCTCGGGCTTTTTCGAGCAGCAACGGAATATCGGCATCGTTGTAACCGAGCATTATTGGAGCGATTCCGATCCCGGTTTTTATGCCGGCTTCAGACAGAGTCTTCATCGCCCGAAAACGAACGTCAGGAATCGGCGTATAAAGCTCGAATGGCTTTGATTTTTCGGTGGTGAGAAATGGAATTGAGAAAAAAACGGTGGAATCGAGCTTCTGCAGAAGATCGATATCGCGTGTGACAAGCGGCGATTTTGTGATCACGAAAACCGATTGACGAAATTCAACGCAGACTTCGAGGCACTTTCGTGTTAACTGATAATTCGCCTCGATCGGTAGATACGGGTCGGTGGCAAACGAAAAATCCAGATGCCGGATCTTCTGTCGCCTGATGCGAAGTTCTCTACGCAACACCTCAGGAGCATTTATTTTCGCGACTATTTTAGTTTCAAAATCTGTTCCCGCACCAAAGCCAAGATATTCGTGATACTGTCGGGCGAAGCAATATGTGCAAGCGTGGATACAGCCGCGATAGCAATTTACCGTAAACCGTGAGCCGAAGTCCGGCGAAAATGCTTTTGTGATAACGCTTTTTGTCGCGGTTTCTTCAAATATCTCAAGCTTCGTCTCCGGCGGTTCGCCGATGAATTCCGCGGAATACTTCTGATAAGGATTTGGCGGATTTGCAATGTGTCGCATCTATGAAACGATGAGTCATTTGCGGGGAGTTTGCAAGGGAATCCTAGGCAAAGAATTCTAAACGTCAATAACAAAACTCGCCGATGAGTATTTGTTAACTTTGGAGAGCAAGTGTGGTGAGCCGAAAGGTAACGACTGTGTTTCGTCCAAGTCGCTGCCCAAAACAAAAAATCGAACCCACCGAGAACAGAGATCCCGATCGGTTCGATGAAATAATTTTGGCTAGCCTAATTCTGAACTCAAAAAATCAATCAAAACGAATTCAGCGATCAGCGAACATAAACACTCGGAATTGATGTGTCAGAAGCGAATCCAAATTGGGTAGCTACGAAGCCACTTGTGCTTCTCAGCGAATACCAAACTCCATCACGAAATACTGCAACATCAGCTTTGCTATCGCCATCATAATCGCCTGTCATCGGGACGTCTGTCGGCAATCCGAATTGTTCCGTCCGAGCTAGTCCTGTCGTGCTCAAAAGGATGTACCAAATGCCGTCTCGAAACACTGCGAAGTCCGCTTTTCGGTCGCCGTCGTAATCTGCAGGGACGAGTTTATCCGAGGTAATACCGAATTGAGCTTGAGTAAATCCAATTGTGCTCCCAAGAACATACCAAATACCATTTCGATAGACTGCGATATCGGTCTTGCCGTCGCCGTCGTAATCCGCTGGAATCGGCTTGTCAGTCGCAATCCCGAACTGAGTTGAGCTAACGACACCTGACGAAGAATTCCAGATATACCAAACTTGGTTCGACGATCGCCAAACCGCGAGATCAGCAAACCCGTCGCCATCATAATCAGCCGGAACCGGGACATCGCTTGCAAACCCAAACTGGGAACTACTGAAGCCGGTCGCCGACTTAGACTGATACCAGATTCCATCCCGATAAACGGCAATATCCGTTTTGCCGTCGCCATCGTAGTCGGCTGGAACAAGTTTATCGGTTGCGATTCCGAATTGGGATGCATTGAAACCTGATTGCGATTGATTCAAATACCAAATTCCACTTGATTGCCTAAATACGGACGAATCTGCCCGCCCGTCACCATCGAAATCGAATGCCGCGTGTCTTGCAGTTTGTGGATTATAGTTCACAATTGTAGCGTTTACTTGTGAAGAATTGAGCCTGCCATTGACCGCACCGCTAAAGTTCAAATAGAAAACTTCATTCGCTTCCGCGACATTAGAATCGCCCAATACCGATACGGAAACAGTTTTGACAGTCTCGAAAGGTGCGATTGTTAAAGTTCCATTCGTTGCAACATAATCACTACCTGCAATCGCGGTACCGTTTGAAGTTGAATAGTTTACGGTTATTGTCTGAAAAGAAGGATTTGTTAAATTGATAGGAAATAACGCTAGACTTGTCGCACCAAGTGTTGGCTCAGTCACGGAAGTATTACTCGGTAGGATAGTTGGCTGACTATCGTTGTCGTTGATTGTAATTGCGGCAGAGCTAGGATATGTGAGACTAACATTTATTCCGGTGGGGTTGGTTAGAATAACACTAAAGCTCTCAGCACCTTCATAAATAGTATCTTCGAGAATTTGAATTCCCACAACCTTACTTGACTCGCCCGGAGCAAACGTCACGGTTCCCGCCTGTGCCGTGTAGTCGCTACCGGCTTTTGCGGTCCCGTCTAGGGTTGCATAGTCGATTGTTGAAACTGCGGAAAGATCTCCTGACCTACTTACAACTACTGAACCCGATTGAGCGTTTTCATAGGTGTAAAACGAATTTCCGCTGAACTGAATACCAACCGGCAAAATTGCGGTAGGAGAAACCAGCGAACTTTGAATTATGTAGATCTGACTATCGTTGCTATTTGAATTAGAATTCGTAGTACGGAACGCGAGACCATTTTGTCCCCAACGAACCAAACTCGTAGGTGTTCCTGTAAAGCTGGGTAAAAACGCCGATCCTATTTTCAAAAAAGTATTGGAGTCATAGGCAGTAAGCATATTATTGGAAACATAAAATACTCGCCCCGAAACGCTGTCAACCGCCATTGCGGATCCACCGCCAGCAAAACTACCAATTACGTTAGGTGTTACTGGATTTACAACCCTACCTGAAGTTGAAAAAATCAATCCATTTGCATATCTGATATTTACGGAGTAGCCAGAAATCATATTGCCGCCCAAATTCACGCCAGTCACGCCGTTTGGAGTCACCGTGAATCGTGCCAACCCGAATCCGCTCGATTCGCTTTCGTAACCGTAGAGAGTTGAAGAATCGGCAAATTCCAAGCTGTTGACACTATAAAGCGATCCAGTGCTTGTCGTCGGACGTTTGATTCCGTTATCGTATATCGCGACTCCGTTATAACGTGCACCAATAGCCAGCGTATTCGGGTTACCCGGCATAACCTCAATATCTTCAATTAGTTGGAAATTGCTATCAGGAGTAAATTGAAGACCAGGGGTCTGCAAAAGTATGTCGAATTTGCGAATCGCATTACCTGCTCCGTCAAGTTTTGTGTAAAGCGTTTGTCCATCACTCGAAATCGCTAGTTTGCTCGGCTCGCTTCCAATGAAAGTGGAGCTATCAATCGAACCCGAAACCGGGTTTATCTTGGTTATTGTGTTTCCTCGTCCGACACCCGCGAAACTCGGAATGCTCGCGTATAGCGATTGGGTTGCCGGGCTGTAAACGACTTCGTTTGCGGGTAAATTAAGTTGGCGAACGAAAGTCGGTGCATAGATCGGCGATTGAGTTGGAGTCGGGGTAATCGTCGGAGTCGGAATTGGGACAATCCCAGTAGAGCTAACCAACGAAGATTGTATAAGGTTGATCTTTCCCGAATCGCTTCGGAATGCCAAACCATTTGTGCCCCAACGAGTTAAACTCGTGGCTGTATCTGGAAACGTATCAGAAACCGGAATACTTCCTAAAGGTAGAAAGGTATCCAATTCAAAAACACGAATCGAATAAACGCTGCCAGAGTTTTGCGAATTTGCAAGGAAAAACGCACGGTTGTTCGGCAGGTCAATCGTCATCGTTGAACTGGTGTATCCGAGTCCTGAAAACGTTCCTTTGATCGATCCATTTGTGGTGTCAATAACTCTGCCGTTAGTGGTGTAAATTAGTCCGTTCGCGATTTTCGTATATCCATTACCAGCAGATGGAATTATCCCTGAATAAGATAGTCCGATTGGGACCACGTTGTATCGTGTAATTGGGCTGTTTCCTACATAGACGGTTGCTGCAGATCCGAACACAACGGGACCCGAGGTTCCCGTTTGGAATCGTTGAACTCCATCATCGTAAATCCGAGCTCCGTATGAATATCCGGTAACGGCAACAGTCGAGGCATTTCCGGGCATTATATCAATGTCGAGAGGCTGGATAGGACCGTTGTTACCGACGCCAAACGAAAATTGGGAACCCGCAGTTTGAGTCGAAGTGTTGAATCTTCTAACCGCACCCGCACCATCGATTCCCACGTATACTGTATTGAGGTCGTCCGCCAGGTCCATTTTGCCCGGCTCGCTTCCCACAAATACGGAGTTTTCAATGACACCAGTTAGCGGATCGATTGTCGTAATGCTGTTGCCTCGGATATTGTCGCTACTCCGAACGCTCGCATAAATCTTTTCTGTTGACGGATTGTAAAGTATGTCTTTTGCCGGCAATGATATCTGACGCGTGTAAGTTGGGACCGAGGGTGGCGTCGGTGTTGTAGTTGGCGTCGGAGTCGATGTCGGAGTTGGGAGTGGATTACCTGTTGGAATCAACGAAGTTTGAATGAGAAACAATAAATTATCGGAGGTCTTTAATGCAAGACCATTTGTTCCATAACGAACCAACGCGACTGGTTCGCCTGTAGCGTTCGGGATTATTAAATTCCCCACCGCTATGTAAGTAGCAAGGTCGAAGGCTTTTATGGTTATCGAATTTGTACCAGAATCTCGAACTGCATAAAACGCACGTCCAACAGAAGAATCAGGCACAAATGCGTTCGAAAATCCGACCGAGAAAGTTCCAAGAAGCGAAAGCGATTGAGGATCAACAACCTGACCGGTCGAACTGTAAAGCAATCCATTGTCAAACTTGATTCGTCCAACACCAAATGTACTAGAATTCGGTAATACGGTCACACCATTGTTATCGACAATCATTGTCCTTAATCCATAATAATCGCCGCCGCCATAAAGAGTAGAAGGGATATTAGAAAATGCCAGATAGTCTGCACCTGCAATATGCCCCGGACCTGTCGATGGAAGTTGAACACCATTATTGAAGATCGCGACTCCGCCGCCAGGAGGGCTCGTGCCCGGCTTATATCTCACAACCGCTAATATGTCTTGACTTCCAGGGGCAATTGCAATGTCGTTTGCCGTATAGGGATTGCCATTGTCGTTTCCTATAGAAAATTGGATTCCGGGCATTTGTGTCGCAACATCATATCGGCGAATTCCAAACGCCCCATTAAGTACGGCATATATTGTTTGACTATTGGAAGAAATTGCGAGTTTTCCTGGTTCGCTTCCAATGAACGTTGAAGAAACAACTGCCCCATTTAGTGGATTGATTCGGGCGATGCTATTTCCGCCACTTCCGATGCTGCTCGGTCGGCTTGCATAAAGCATCTGATCTTGAGGATTGTAAACAATGTCGTTTGCAATAAACGGAACCCGCTGTATGAAATCGCCGTCGATCTGAAGAATATCCGATCCGTCGGCGTTTCCATGTACTACCGATTCAAACGAAAAGCCGAAAAAACCTATGAAACCCAAGATCGAGAAAGCCAATAATAGAATTCCAATTACGTAGAGGTCGCGAGATGACTTGGTGAACATAAAAACCGTTCCTTTTGAGAAAAATAAAAATAGGTATTACTTTCTATTTGTATAAAATAGCGTGTGATGGGTGAGATAAAGAAAAATGTTAAGCAATCTCGTTCACTCCAACTTTGTATCCAACATCGCCATCATAGACCGATGCTTTGGAATAAGCAACAGAATTTGGAAGTTCTTTCAGCATTTGTTTTATTTCTTTGCGAGTAGAAATCCAGTTCCTAATTTTGATGAGTAAACTATAGGTCTTTCCCCATTAAGTTCCAGTATTACTTTCCGCTTGTGATCAGTTTTGCGATCGTTTGCAGTTGCATATTCGTCGTGCCTTCATAAATCGCACCGATGTTCGAATCGCACCAGAATTTTTCCGCCGGATAATCTTTCATGTAGCCGTAGCCGCAGTTTAATTAAATCGCCTTCGCGGATATTTTCTCCGCAACTCTCGATGAATAAACCTTCGCCATCGCAGCTTCTTCTAAGAATGGTCTCCCTGAATCTTTGAGGCGAGCAGCATTATAAACATTTTTGCGACGATCTTCGTCTCAAAATCTGTTCCCGCACCAAAGCCAAGATATTCGTGATACTGACGTGCGAAGCAGTATGTGCAAGCGTGGATCCAGCCGCGATAGCAGTTTAGGTAAACCGAGAGCCGAAATCTGACGAAAACGCCTTTGTAATGAAGGTCTTGGTGGCGGTTTCCTCAAATATCTCAAGCTTCGTCTACGGCGGTTCGCCAATGAATTCAGCGTCGTATTTTTGATAAGGATTTGGTGGATTTGAAATGTATCGCATTTGTGAAACATTGTATCACAATAGAGATTGTTTGCAGATAAAAAACGCGAAGATTCATAAAAATCTCCGCGTCTCTTCGTCTCACTTTCTCATTGTCAGAAATTACTTTCCGCTCATGATCAACTTCGCAATCGTCTGCAACTGCATATTGCTCGTGCCTTCGTAAATCGAACCTATTTTTGAATCACGCCAGAATTTTTCAACTGGATAATCTTTGACAAAACCGTAACCACCGTAAAGTTCGATTGCTTTTGACGAAACTTTTTCCGCCACACGCGATGTATAAAGTTTAGCAATTGCAGCTTCTTTCAAGAAAGATTTTCCTGCGTCTTTCAAACGAGCTGCGTTATAGGTCATTAATCTTGCGGCTTCAATTTCAACCGCCATTTCAGCTAATTGAAATTGCACAGCTTGAAAATTGCTGATTGATTGTCCGAACTGTTCGCGTTCCATCGTGTATTTCAACGCACATTCAAACGCACCTTGAGCGATGCCTAACATTTGGGCGGCGATTCCGATTCTACCTTCATTCAAGGTTTCAATCGAAACTTTATAACCTTTGCCGACTTCGCCTAAAACGTTTGATTTCGGCACTTTGCAGCCGTCGAAAATCAACTCAGTCGTTGAACTTGCACGAATTCCGAGTTTGTCTTCTTTTTTACCGACAGCGAAACCTTCAAAACCTTTTTCGACGATAAATGCCGTGATTCCTTTGTAACCTGCTTCGGTGTTGATGGTTGCAAAAACGATAAAAATCTCGGCTTCGTTGCCATTTGTGATCCAAAGTTTTTGTCCGTTCAATTCCCAATAATCGCCTTTGTCAACGGCTTTTGTCTTCAACGCAAACGCATCGGAACCACTCGATGCCTCAGATAAAGCATACGCACCGACTTTTCCCGTCGCCATTTGCGGCAAGTATTTTTTCTTTAACTCGTCGGAACCCCATTTCATAAAAGCGTTTGTTACCAACGTGTTATGCACGTCAACAAAAACCGAAACACTGGCATCGACACGGGCAATTTCTTCGATTGCTAAAATCGCGTTAAAAATGGTCGAACCTGCACCGCCGTATTCTTCGGGCGATTCAATTGCCATCAAACCAAGTTCAAAACATTGTTTGATTAAATCAGGATCGAGCTTAGAATCGTGTTCCATTTTTTCGACTCGCGGACGAACTTCGCCTTCTGCAAATTCACGCACCGAGGCACGAAATAATTCTTCTTCTTCTGATAATTGCGTTAAAGCTGATCTTAAATTTTCTTGTCCTAAAGCTGTTGCACTCATAAATTGTTCCTTGTTAAAAAAAGTTATCACTCAATAGTTAATTGTATGATTAGCAGAAAGTCTTTGCAACTTGGCATTTTTAGGTTACATTTTATTTTATAGACGCAATCACAATACAAAAAAGTGACAGAGGTTGGATAATTGATTTACCTGATGATTTTACGCAGGAAATTGGTGTAGAAAAAGGCTCGATTGCGGTGCTTTCTGGAAGTAACGGCAAGGTTGAAACCGAGATTATTCCGCCGATTTCGCTTAAATTAGAAAAAGCCGTTGACCGAATTTACAATAAATGGGGCGATGCTTTTGCGGAGATGAAGCGTCTTGGCGAGTAAATACCTCAATTATTTTGACGCTCTTATTATACATTTTCGATTGATGAAACGGCTCAACGAAATTCGTTTCGGTGTTGACAGCCAAGCTTTAATCGAATCGGCACTTGCTCGTCCGCAACAATCCACCGCATTTGAAAATGCCGATTTTGTTCGGCAATCTGCCACATTATACTTTGGTCTAATCAAAAATCATCCGTGTCTTGGCAAAAACAAATGAACCGCAACTTCGCTTGTTGACGAATTTTTTTATCGAAACGGTTATGAAATTAAATGCGAAGTTTCTGAAATAACCGAACTTGTTTTAGCGATTGAATCAGACAAATTATAAGTTGATGAAATTGAAAAATGGTTTCGCCCGAAAATTATCAAAACTCTCTAAATAAATCAACAAATCATTATTGGAAAAACTCCTCAAACATTGTTAGCATCTTTTTGAATGAATGAAACGCCAACCGCTGTAAATAAACGCAAACATCTAAAAACTTTCGCCATAATTTTCACGATTTTTGGATTGTTATTATTTGCGTATTTCGTTTATTCAGTTGGAGTTAATGAAATTATTGAAGGCATTGAGAAAATCGGTATTGCCGGTTTTGCGTTGCTGATTTTTCTTCATCTTTTACGAATAATTGTGCGAGCAATTGCTTGGCAACTTTCCGTTTCGCAACCTTACAAACTAAAATTTAGCGACACATTTCAAGGCGTAATTATCGGCGAAGCTGTTTCGAGCATTATTCCGCTCGGCATTTTGGCAAGTGGAACGTCGAAAGCGGTTGCGGTTAGCAATCGCGTGCCGTTGGTCGCCGCATTAAGTTCTGTGGCGACTGAAAATATATTTTACAGTTTGGTTACGGGCATTTTTATTATTTGTGGAGCGTTGGCTTTTTTGGTCGGTGTTGAGGTCGAAAAACTTTGGTTAATTCCAATTTTTGGCGTTATCTTGTTTATTTTGTTGATGATAACTTTCATCTTTTTAGCGATTATCAAACAATGGCATTTAATCAGTGGAATATGCGAATATTTTTACGAGCGACATATCTTACGTGGAATTTTAGAAACTTTACGTATTCAAGCCTTAGAATTTGAAAATTTAATTTTTGATTTTTACCGCCAAAAGTCAAAAAACTTTCTGCCAATAATTATCTGCGAAATTTCATTTCACGTTATCGGCATTGCTGAAGTTTGGTTTATTTTGAGCAAGATAAGTGAAACGCTTCCAACGCTTTACAGTTCTTTTTTGCTCGAATCAGTGAGCCGCGTCGTAACGATTACATTCAAACTTATTCCTTTTGCTATTGGCGTTGACGAAGCAAGCTCGCAGTTTATTGCGGACAATTTATCGCTCGGCGTTGCTGCCGGCGTAACAATTGCGATTCTGCGAAAAGGTCGGATTCTATTTTGGGCGATGTGCGGAATTTTATTGATTTTGAAACGCGAACTTTCATTTGCACATTTACTCAATCACAAAGAACATTAAACTTAAATGTTTCATAATTTATTGCTTTTTAGCTTTACTAGTGACGTTTCCAGATTTTTAAAAGTATCTCATCATCAGAAACCATTGTGTCTCTAAACACTTTATTTGCAATAACTTTACTTGCCATTGCCCGAAAATCTCCGTCAATTCTGCCCCAAAACTCTTTGTAGCCATAAACTGTTCGATCTTTGTTGCGAAAGAAGAAAATACGATATTCTTTGCCATCGTTTCGCTCAGAAATCGGCTCAAAATATTGTGCGAAAATCCATTCGTGGTTTTGATGATGCTTTGCCAAAATCTTTGGCTGAAATTCAGAAAGGTAGAAATTTTTTGATTGATTATCCATTAAGTCTGATTATAAACGAACTACGCACCTTCGCCAAAATGACAGAAAACTCTATCAATATTCAGTCAAAATTATTAACGACCAACTATTTTTACGCCGGTTAAATCAAAAAATGAATCGTCAATAGTGGTATTTATTGATTTCATACGAAAGTTTACATTAATACTTCGTTCTTTCAGATTTGCTTCCAAAACCATTCCATCTTTACTCTGCGACAAAAACTTAGGGAATGTAGCCATATAGATAAATCCTCCGTTGGTTAAACCGATCAAATATTCGATTTCAATTGATTGCGTTTGTTTGAGCGATTCGGCAACCCAAAGTTCACCTGAAACCGTCCGACTTTGATAAATATATTTTCTGCACGAATAACCTGCAATAGTTTTCGTCAACTCTGTTCGGGTCGTTTCAACGCTTCCTTCGCGAGCCAATTCTCGTGAAAAAGGATATTTTGTGGCAAATGGTTGAATTATATTGTCGTCGAATTGGATAATGTTTAAATAATATTTTTCTGCGTGATTAGTTATGTAACGTGTGGTTGCACCTTTTTTCGACCTAAAACGCATGCCCGATTTGTCATCGCTGACAGCTACTTCATAATCTTGAGTCGTTTGTTTTTTGCCATCCGAAAAAGTGAATTCGAATGAATAAGTTCCGCGAAAGCCCGGACTTTTTGGCGAATCTTTTCTGAAATATTGATTCGGATTACGTTTCACTTTTTGAGCGAACTCCGCCGAATCGGCAAACGCTGGATTATTTGTTAAAGCCAAATCGTGGAGACAATCTTCGAGAATATCTTGATCGGTAATTCCTTTTCTCTGACAAAGCGACGCGGCATATTTTTTTTCCGCACTCGTAAACTTCATTATATCAACAAGTCGTGCGGGGAAATTCGCATCAAACTTCGGATAAAGTGAAAGAATTTCATTAACAAATAGCGATTTTGAAGGCTGAATCCGCCAACTGTCGCCAAAAACTTGGTAAAGCAATTTTCTATCAATTCTATCTTTGAAAGCGATCACTTCGCCTGTTCGGGCGGTTAAATCATTTTTTCGATTAAAATCAGCGTTTCCCATAATTCCGCCTTTTATCAAACCGAAATTAAACGGCGAAAGTCTCAAATAAAAGTCAAGGAAATTTCTATTAAATTTTACGATTATTGAATCACCTTTGGGCGTGATAATTTGAAAAATATCAGGCTGAAGTTGAGTAAATTCGAGACCGTCAGCGAGTTTCATATTGCCCAAAGTCGGTGTGAAAAGTCTGCCGTTAAGATAAACTGAGCGAGTTTTTACTGCAAAATTTAGAGTAGTGCTATGGTATTTTATCGCCACGGCTTCATTTTGCGAAGCAGCTTTTGGCTGCAAGCCCTTTTGCAAAGATTGAATTTCAAATTTTCCGTCCGTAGTAATAAACGATGTAAAAATTCCTTCTGCCTGAAAATGATACCTCGAACCATCTAATGTTTTGATATGTGGATCAGCCCGATTTGACGCACCATCTCGACCGGCATTATCTACAATTCTATTTGCATTTGCTTCTGCTTGCCGTTGGCGTTCGGCAGACGCATTTGCCGCCGCAAGTACTCCATCAATATGGCTCCACATATCTTCCAAACAAGAGCTACCACCAAAAGTTGTCGCGTTTACATCGTTAATTTCATTAAGATTATCAATCAATCTATTAACCAAAGCGTTTGAATTCGGCAATGCTGGATAACAATTTGTAAACGCAGTTGTTACTCCATTACGCAAAACAGTCGAGTCTTCAAAGCCGTGAAGTGAACGCAGATAAATTGCCACATTCAACGCACAACCAACGTGAGCTGGTGCAACATTACCGATGTGATGGGCAATCATTTCTTGAGCACATTCAGCAGCAGCTTGCGGAGTTTGGCTGGTTATTGAAGTTACACTAACGCAAAAAACTGACATTGCGAACATAAAGGAACGGACAAATTTATTTAATTTCATATGAATTTTTTTCAATAATGAATACTACATTATTACAATCAAGTTGACGCTTAAGAATTGTTTTTTTGCGTTTATATACAACTACAGAAATGAAAAATTAAAAAAATATAGAAAGCTAAATATAATCAATTACTTGCAAGGTTTTAGTTTATGTTCGCAAAAGCTAAACACCAAATTGCTTCAAATGATGATCGAGATGTTTATAACCCAATCTGCCCCATTGATCGGGCGTGAGTTTGCCGAAAATGTGATGTTTGCCTTTGAAATCTTCGGTTGAAAGATTGCTGAAATTGTTGATGTCGGCGATTAAAAGTTGGCGTTCATTTTCAAAATCCTGCGGTTTTGTGCCTTGTTTTTGTGGATTAATTTCAGGCGGAGCCGGAGCACCTTTCGGAATCGGGACAACATAAACAACTAAATATTTGACAAAATTGCGGGTAAAAAAATTGCTCTGGTCAGTTGGCGGAATCTCGCCGAGAGCCATTTTGTTGCCGTCCAGACAATGACAAAGCATCTCGCCGACGCTCATTTTGCCCCACAACGCTTTTGATTCAGGCGAAAGACGGTTTAGGCGAGCGGTGATATCTGCTCTTTTGGTTGGGTTGAATAGGTTCATCTTTAGTCCTTCTCCGATTTTTTACAATATCTCAATACCTAAACTTATCAAATATTCATAGACCGAATCGTATTTTTCGCTCGGACGCGTCATGTCGTCTGAATTACCAGTCGGAACAAAAATGATTATTCCTTGCCGAGCCCGCGTTAATAAGACCCGATAGGCGTTTATCAGATATTTGCGATCTGTTTCGCTATGAATCTGGCTCCATTTAGTTCCCGAAAAATTTTGAAACTGCCATTTGTCGCCGTCAAGTGTTAGGTTGATGTCCCACGCTAAGCAAACCCAATCAATTTCGAGACCTTGAATATCGAATTCTGTGGCGACTTCTTCCAGAAAAAATGACGATCGAATATCATCGGAAGAATTGAGAAACCAATTTTCCGCCGAGATCTCATTTTTTACATCGATCCCGACTGGTCTAAGTCGTCGACCGCCAGAACTCGCAACAAGACCGTATCTTTCAGTGCCGCGTGCCATGCTCTTAAGCCACGTTTTCGCCTTCTCTAAGTCCCGTGTGATTTTGATCGGAAAGTCGTTTGAAATCTCCGGTATCAGCCGTATCGCTTTTTCGATTTCTAATTCCAATATTGCGTGGACCAACTCGGACACCTTTTCTGATCGGAACGACCTGACGGAGACAGCTAGATGAAGTGAGTCTTCCCCTGTTCCTTTTGCACAAAGCCAATTCCGCTGAAGCCCGTCCGATAAATATTCCTGCTCAGTCGAAATTAGGTTTGAGAAATGAATATCCCAATTGCCAAAATGTTCTCTTAAAGCCGAAATCCACTCGGCAAGCCCAGCTTCACCAGTATTTATCTCTTGCCCACCGCCGATTAAGCAAATAATTGTGCACCAACCTTGGTGGCGATTCATGACATCGATTAAGAATTGAGGTTCGGACATGTCGAAATCGTCTATACCCTTTTTTCGCTGCATGAACGCACTCGCTTGGTCTTTGGTCCAAGCACGTTGTGCTTCGTCAAAAACAACAACTTTTTCGATGGGAGCTTTGTCAGATCTTAAATTATCATCACGAAAATGATGGATGTTTTGAATGAACTTTACTGCTCGTTCTTTTTCTTTCTTCTTTGTCGATGTTTCTCCATTTTCCTTTGCAAAGAGGACAGAATCTCGAGTTAGTGCTTCCCGGAGAACGTCTACTAAAGGACCGTTGCCAGAAAGGAAAACAGCGTGTTCGTCTTCGTCCGCTTTCATACGCTCGTTCGCTATATTTAATCCTGCAAGGGTTTTCCCCGCTCCTGGAACTCCTGTCAAAAAGCATATCGATTTTGAACCGTTTGCTTTGCTTTTTTCAATAATTCGGTTTATGCAATCGGTTGTTTTGGAAAGATTAATTGCTCCAGCATCATGTCTGGAAATTTCTTTGACATCGTGCTTTTTATACAATGCTTGAGCCGCTTCAATGATTGTTGGTGTGGGTTTGTAAACCGAATTTTCCCAGTTGACGCTGTCGATTGATTTTGAATCAGAAAACGTGAGAATTTCGCGAATCGATGATGTTAAGGTGTCTTTGTTCGATAGAATTGGATTGAAAAGTCTTTCGAGACAGGAAAATTGATTTGCAATCGCCGGACCTTTCGTCGAGATTAGAATTGGGACGAGCTTCGCAAAATGGCTTCCTTCGTGAAAATTCTGCAAATCCAAGCAATAGTCTACTACTTGTTCGATGGCATATTTCGGAAACTGATTTTCTCCAACTTTGAACTCCAATACAAAAATGAAGTCATTGATAATAACGACATTATCAACTCTCTTTCCCATTCGAGGAATTGAAAACTCAAAATATATTCGTCCTTCGTCAAAATCCTTGAGCGAGTTTCTCAAGATATCGATTTGGGATTTCCACGCGTTTTTCTGCTGGTCTTCCAGAACCCTATGCGTATTTTCAGCACAAAGTTCATTAAAAACGCGAGCAGGATCTTCACGCAGAAAGCCCTTTATCGAATTTGAATAGTAACTTCGCTTTAGCATCTTCTAATCAATATTAAAATACTTCGCCTCAGTATGATGGATAATTATCGTCAAAGTTGACAATTCTCTAAGGAAAGAAACGATAAATTTCGCGTCTCGGTAGCAAGCGAACGAACGTAATCGTGTCGTTTTCCATAGCCAAACCGATTCGATATTCGCCGATTTTGATTCGGAAATATGTCGAAAAGCCTTTTAGTTTCTTGAAGTTATGAATTTCGAGCGGGAAACGTGCAAACTCAGCATTTTCAATCGAGGCTTTAACTTTTGCCAAGAGCTTCGCGTTGTTAACATTTTCTAAATCTTTGAGGAAACTTTCTCGGAATTCAACTTTCAAGACTTTTTCTCCAAAGCCTTAAAAATTTCTTCCCGCGAAACTTTAGGCGTTTTTTCGCCTTCTTCGATAGCTTTAGCGAGAGCAATATCTTCGCTAATTTCCCGAAAGAGTTTGCCGAATAAATCTTTACGTTCCTCAAGTGCTTCCATTACTGCAATCTTGAAGACTTCCTTGATTTTCGTTTCATTTTCTAAAACTGTTTCCATAGTTTGAAATTATACATCAAAAGTTTCGCTACTCAATTATTAAAATACTTCGCCCTAGGATGATGGATAACTATCGCCGAAGTTGATTGTTCGGGATAAATTTTACTTGAATTCACATTTTGACAGTTCTTCATTCCATTTACCACCATTATCAAGACACTTATCAATTGTAAGACAATCTCGGAGAACTAATGTGCTGCAAATTGTAAGAACGAATCCAAATACTAAGATAATCTTTTTTCTTTTCGTCATTACTCAATATTAAAATATTTCGCCTCAGGATGATGGATAATTATCGCCGAAGTTGATTGTTCTGGATGCAATTGAAACTCTTCTGATAATTCGACATCAATTCGTTCAGGCTGAAGCAGCTCAAAGAGTTTCGACTGATCTTCAAGATTCGGGCACGCCGGATAGCCGAAGCTGTAACGCGAGCCTTGATAGCCTTGATGAAAGAGTTTTGCCAAATCTTTCGCGTCATTGTTCGCATAGCCGAGTTCTTCACGGATGCGTTTGTGCCACATTTCCGCTAGTGCTTCGGCTGATTCGACCGACAAACCATGGAACAATAAATAATCGGTATAATTATCCGCTTTGAAGAGTTCGGCGGCGTGTTCGCTCGCTTTGCGTCCCATTGTGACCAGGTGAAACGCGACGACATCGGTTTTGTCAGACGCAAAATAATCTGCTAAACATAGATTTTTACTGCCGCGTTGTTCAATTGGCTGACGCGGAAATGTGAAACGCAATCTTTCCGTTTTCTCGTCGTCCTGAAAAATGATCAGATCGTTGCCTTCGGAACGGCACGGGAAATATCCGTAAACCAGTTTTGCTTCCAACAAGTTTTCGCGGATTGATTTTGCTTTTACTTCCTTATATTTTGGATAAACTTGTGTTTCCAATAACTTAGCATAATCCTCTTTTGATGATTTGCCTTGTTTGTATTGCCATTGACCTTTAAAAAGTGCGGTTTCGTTGATGAAATCGAAAACTTTGGTCAGGTCGGTAATTTCGACCACTTTCGAGCCGTAGAACGGAGCAGTCGGAATAACTTCGGCAGGTTTTATCTCTGATTTTGTCGTGTGATTCACATCGTAAACTGTTTTAGTCTGATTAACTCTCGCCGCAACCATTCCGAGTTTCGCGTCTTCGCCGACCAAATCTTCTGCATCAACTACCGTCTGAATTACATCATCAGAACCCTCCGTCGCAGCTTTCGCTTTCTCCGCGTCTCCGCGTCTCTTTGTCTCCGCTTCGTCTTTCCCGGTCACATCGTCCATCGCGTGTAAGCCGTCGAACGCATCGCGGGCGTAAAAAAGTTTTCCGTTGTAAAGCGGAACCAATTCGCTGTCGACATATTTTCGATTTAGTGCCGCACCGCCAAGAATTACCGGAACATCAATTCCACGTTCGTTCATCAAAATCAAATTATCACGCATAATCAGCGTCGATTTGACGAGCAAACCGCTCATCCCAATCGCATCGCCTTTGCGTAATTCGTGCGAATCCAAAATCTGGTCAATCGTCTGTTTGATACCGAGATTTACTACGTCGTAGCCATTATTCGTCAAAATAATATCGACCAAATTTTTGCCAATATCGTGAACATCGCCTTTGACAGTCGCCAAAATCATTGTGCCTTTGGTCGAACCTTCGGCTTTGTCCATAAAAGGTTCGAGAAATTTCACGGCAGATTTCATCGCTTCCGCAGATTGCAGAACGAACGGCAATTGCATCTGTCCCGCACCGAAAAGATCGCCGACAACCTTCATTCCGCCCAAAAGATGCGTGTTGATAATGTCGAGTGGCGGATATTTGTCGAGTGCGACTTTCAGATTGTCTTCCAAACCGATTTTTTCGCCGTCAATAATGTGATGTTTCAGCTTTTCTTCGATGGACAAATTGGTCGTATCAACCTTCATTGATTGAGCCGTTTTGCCCATAAACATTGTCGTAAATTCGCCAAGCGGATCGTATGTGCAAATGTCACTGTCTCCATCTTTGGCAAACTTTCTGCGGTCATAAATCAGATCGAGTGCGACTTCAATTTCGTGTTCAGTAAACCGACTGAGCGGCATAATTTTCGACGCATTAACGATTGCCGAATTCATCCCGACTTCCGTGCATTCGTGCAAAAAGACTGAGTTCAGAACAACCCTTGCGGCAGGATTCAAGCCGAAGGAAATGTTGGAAACGCCTAAAATATTATTCGCTTCGGGCATTTCTTCGTGAATTGTTTTGATTGCCGAAATCGTTTCCGAAGCGTTCATCCGATCTTCTTCGATTCCCGTAGAAATCGGCAAAGCGAGCGGATCAAAGAAAATATCGTGTGCTTCGATGCCGAATTCGGTCGCGTCTTTGAAAGCACGGCGAGCGATTTTCACTTTATCAACCGCCGTTCTCGCCATTCCGTCTTCGTCAATTAACCCGACAACAATTCCCGCACCGTATTCTTTTGCAAGCGACAAAACTTTGAAAAATCTCTCATCGCCGTCTTCGTAATTCGTTGAATTCAAGAGACATTTGCCGCCTGCGTGTTCCAATCCGGCTTCCATTTTTTCCCACTCGGTTGAATCGAGCATCAGCGGAATTTTGACATTTGTCACCAAACGCGAAACCAATTCGTGCATATCGGCAACGCCGTCGCGTCCAACAAAATCTACGTTGACATCCAAAATATGAGCACCTTCGCGTTCCTGCTCTTTCGCGAGATTGACGAGTCCGTCCCAATTTTCGGCTTCGAGCAAATCACGCATCTTCTTTGAACCCGATGCGTTAACTCGTTCTCCGACAATCAGAAACGAATTATCCTGCGTATAAGGCTGTTGAAAATAGATCGAAGAAGCCGATGGAACAAGTTTGGCATTTCGCTCTTTCGGCGTAACTTTTTCCATCATATCCACGACCAATTTCAGATGTTCATACGAAGTTCCGCAACATCCGCCGACGATATTTGCTCCAAAATCTGTCGCAAAATGATTAACCTGAGCCGCAAAACTTTCCGGTGTTTCGTCATAGTGCTGCTTGCCGTCTTTCACTTCGGGCAAACCTGCATTCGGCAAAACCGACACCGGAATCGGCGAATTTTCGCACAGATATTTGAGCGAATCTGCCATCTGTTTTGGACCGGTTCCGCAATTCATCCCGATTACGTCAATCGGAAACGGTTCGAGTGCGGTCAACGCGGCGGAGATTTCCGTGCCGTTGAGCATCGTCCCGAAAGTCTCGATCGTTACCTGCGTAATCACGGGAATTCGCACTTTATTTTTGGCAAAAAAGTCGAAAATCGCCGACAAAGCCGCTTTAATTTGCAACAAATCTTGGCAAGTTTCGACGACAAACATATCTACGCCGCCGTCATAAAGCCCTCGAACTTGGTCAACATAAGCCTGTTTCAAATCTCGATAACCGATATGCCCAAGCGTCGGAAGTTTCGTCCCGGGACCGATTGAACCCGCGACAAATCGTGGCTTCGCTTTAGTCGAATACTGATTCGCAATATTCTTGGCAAAACTCGCTGCTAACTTATTGACATCATACGCTTTATCGGCAATCCCGAATTCCTGCAAAACGACCGTTCCGCCACCGAAAGAGTTGGTTTCAATCACATCACAACCGACTTCCAAAAAACCGACATGAACCTGCTCAATCGCGTCAGGTCGCGTATAAAGCAAATTCTCAGAGCAATTTTCAAAATTCGCTCCGCCCCAATCCTCAATCGTCAAACTCTGCGATTGCAGATTACTTCCCATCGCACCATCAAAAACGATGACTTTTTCTTTTAATAGGTCTAAAAAATTATTGCTCATAAATTAATCTTCATTTGAAAGCAAAAAATACAATTGCTTTTCGTTATTCGTTTGTTTGCATAGGTTTGAAAAATCAATAATCATTCCCGCTAAATCCATTCGATTATGTTCATGATTTTTCCAATAATTACACTCAGACCAAGGAACTGATGCGTCCAAAATATCATCCCATTTAGTCGAGGCTACTTTTTGACATAATTCTTGGTCAAAAACATAAAATTGCGAGCCATCAGCCCAACAATATTTCGTGTTAAATGGATTTCCTTTTTCGTTACCTAGAAAAATCTGACCAAGAATGGAAACCGATTCGAGCGTAAAACATTCGCCACCGAGCAAGTTGTTGTTTTTTTCCATCAAGTTCATAACATCGACAACGGTATGAAGTTTAGCGATTTCCAACTCAGAACCAACAATGAAATATGTGTATGGCATTCCAACCCCCGCGACATTAATTAAGAAAACGAAATCCAAACAAACAATTTGAACGTCACCTCATTCCTACCTGCTACTTATCTGAAAAATATGCCATTCGCAATCGCAACCATCGCAGATTGCTTCCCATCGCACCGTCAAAGACGATGACTTTTTCTTTTAATAGGTCTAAAAAATTATTGCTCATAAAATATTTAACTTCAGGTATTTAACAGATATAACTTTCATTCCTTGGCGAGGAAATCCGCCAGCGAAGAAATATCAATGGCACAATGTCCACCGTATAATGGATGCCATATAGTTTTTACGCCTTTACTTGCCGCAATTTTTGCGAGAGCTTCGGTGCCTTCGAAATTTCCATAATTGTCATAAAGACCACACGAAACATAAAGTTTTGGATACTGAGCGTTCGCCCGTTCGATCAATTTTATTGGCGAGATTGCATTCCATTCATCTTCATTCGAAATATATGTCTTGGCTAATTGTAATATGCCAAAACCGATTTTTGGATCTGCCCCCGTGCGTTTCGCTGCAGCTCTAAGAGTAGAAAGATCAGAAAACGGTGAGTCTAAATAAACTCTCGGGCAAAGGGACGCAACTCTCGAGAACAATTGGGGATGGCTCAACCCCAAAATCAACACATTTAATCCGCCCATTGACTCACCAAGTAAAATTCTATTTCGTGGTTTACCTGTTTTTGATTCAATTTCGGGCAGACGGGCAACAAAATCGTCCATTAAACCACTTTCCGCTTTGGAATTTTTTGGAGTTAACAGCCACACATTTCCGTAAGAAACGACCACAACAGTTGGCGGTTTTGTTGATGATTTCTGCCAATACGATTGAACTAAAGAAGTAAAATAGGTGTCATCGTTCCAAATAGAATCATCCATATTTCTTCCGTGTAAGTGATATATTACGTCTTCACTTACGCCGGTTTCTGCACGATATACCGTGAAATTTAAGTTGCCGCTCTTGAATTTTTGCGATTGTGCTGCTATAAAATTGACTTTTTGACTTCCGGTTGGACTGGTTAAATATGTCCATAACCAATACCCGCCAATCAGCAGTAATAAAAGGGAAGCTATGACAAAAAGCTTTCTAATTGATATCGATACCGTTTTCATTATATTCAAAAGCCGAAATCTCAAATTACCGACTACTTATCTGAAAAATATTTCCTTCGCAATCGCAACCGTCGCAGAACTCAATTCCTTCAAACTTAACGATTTCCTTCATTCTAACGCCTTTCGAGATCAATTCCGCACGGTCACGTTCTACATCATCGGAATAAAACACAACCTTCGTATAACTATCTTCGCGAGCCTCGTATTTATTGCCTGAATCGAGATATTCGCTCGGAATTTGATGCAAGCAAAGCTGACATCCGCCCGCATCAAGACTTACAAATTCATCGTTTCTTTCGCCGACAAGTTTGAGTCCAATTATGTTTTCGTAAAAATCGGTCGTCTTGTTAATATCATCAACGAACAAAATCACTCTGCTAAGTTTCAGGTCCATAAATCAAAAAAAACTCTGCACCAAACAGCACAGAGTTTCTTAAAAATTAAAGTTTTGAACTCAAGCTGTTTAGCGGATTATTTAGCGTGGTCGCAAGTTGCTGTAACTCACCACGATCGAAAGTTTAAGATTAACTAAAACTTCAATGAATGTCGAGTGGTTCGCTATTCAATCGGCTTGGAATCAATGTAAAAATTGCGGTTTACTTCAAAAAATTTCACATCTTCGCCGAAGTCTTTTGTTTGCATCGTTTCATTCGGCGTAATCGCAAATTCTTTTCCGTTTACATTCACGCGAATCGGCATGGCGAAGCCGCCAACAACATTTTCGTATTTAAATGAAACCGTTTTGCGTTCAATCTTGTATCGCAAAAGCGGGATTTTTGTGTTCCGCAAATATTGGTCAAAAACCTTGCTTAAATCGATGCCGGATTTGCTCGAAATATAATCTTCGATTTGTTTGGTTGTAACGGTTTGATGCCAAAAATCTTTGTTCAAACCACGCAGAATTCCACGCCATTTTTCGTCGCTATTTATGATGCTCCGAATCGTGTGGAGCATGTTTCCGCCCTTGTAATACATGTCGCCCGAGCCTTCGCGATTTGAGTTGTAAGTCCCGATAATTGGGCTTTCGTTTCGGATATTTTTGCGACTGCCGATAACATAATCTTCGCCGTCTTTTTTACCGAAATGATATTCAACAAAAATGTTTTCCGTATAATTCGTAAAGCCTTCGTGAATCCACATATCGGCAGCATCTTTCATCGAAATATTGTTGCCAAACCATTCGTGTCCCGCTTCGTGGACGATAATAAAGTCGAATTTGAACCCAATTCCGGTAAAACTTACATCTCGCCCACGATAACCGTTGCGAAACCAATTGCCATAAGTGACTGAGCTTTGATGCTCCATTCCTGGGTAAGACACCGTGACCAATTTAAAGCCGTCTTCGTAAAATGGATATTTGCCGAACCAATGTTCAAAGGCTTTAAGCATTCGCGGAACTTCACGAAATTGCTTGATTGCAGACTCTTTTTGATGCGGAAGCGTCCAATAATTTATGTCCAAATCGCCGCCTTCGCCTTTATATTTTTCAGACCAATTGACGTAGTTGCCTATATTGGCATTAACACCGTAGTTATTGATCGGATTTGTAACTTCCCAACGAAACGTTTTCGTTTTATCCGTAATATTCGAGTCAATATTCTTCAACCGTCCATTTGAAACCGCAGCCAAATTTTCAGGAACCGTGATGTTGATATTCATTCCGCGGTCGGGTTCGTCCGAGCCGTGATCTTTGTTCGCCCACCAAATGCTCGCACCGATTCCCTGACAGGTTGTGGTGATAAAGTGTTCGCCGAGATCATCGCGTCCCCAAGTAATTCCGCCGCTCCAAGGTGGTCTGAGGCTTTCCGTCGGTTTGCCTTCCCAATAAACTTCAATTTTATCTTCGATTCCTTTTCGCAATTCTTTGTCCAATGTAACCCAATACACAAAGCCCTCACGTTCGAATTTCAATTCAACGCCGCCATGCGTGATTTTTGTCATATTGAGCGGCGTTTGCAAATCAATTTGCATTTTGTTGCCGGGTTTTAAGGTTTTGAAAGTAATTACGTTCGAGCCTTTGAGCGTTTTGGTGTCGGGCATAAATAACACTGACAAATCGTAATGCAAAACGTCCCACCAATCGCGTTCGGGCGTTATTGAACCACGGAGCATTTCTTGGCGAGTAATTTCTTGGGCAAAATTGTGATTGACATTAATCAATAGTGCAATTATTAGGGCAAAGATGATATTTAATTTAGACATAAATTTTGTTGTTATCGAATTAATTTAATAGAAAAAACTCTGCACTAAATAGCACAGAGTTTTATATAAATCTTCGTTTTGTGAACTCAAGCTGTTTAGCTGATTATGTGACGTGGTCGCAAGTTGCTGTAACTCACCAAGTTTGAAAAATTAGAGTTTATAATCTCAGCATTTTCAAGTCAAACTATAAAATCTCTTGCAAATTTAGTTCAAATCCAACCAAAACATCTTCACTTGAAACAACTTTTGGATTTATGAAATATTTTATTACAAAAAAAACAGAGATTTAATTAAAAAGTTAAGAAAACTATCTTCAGTTAGCGAGTAAAAACTTTAACAAAACTACATAACTGAGCCTCAAACTGTTGATTTTATTGTGTTTGCCATAATTCTAAAAAAAGTTGCAAGAATTTTTTTTGGCAAACGTTCTTTGGATACAGGACACGCGTGAGCTTGTAATCAAAAAAATTTAGGAGATACAAATGAAAATCAATATGTTAAAAAATGTCGTCGCTATATCGTTTATATTCGCTTTTATGGCAATCGGTGCCACAACAATTTTTGCCCAACCCAATTTGCGGGTTTTGCCGTGGCAAGGTTCGTCAACACCTTTGGTTGAATCGACTTATCAATACACTAGCCGTGTTCGCAATATCGGAAATCAAAACGCAGATAACGTGAAAGTTGTCGTAGATTTTCCTTTGACTAATACGAGTCCGAGTAGGTTTATTTTAGGCAAATTAGCCGGACTTCAAACCGGTTGCAGCAAGATTGCCAACAAATTAGAATGCAATGTCGGAACATTATTACCAAATCAAACAAAGTCAATTGCTTTTACCTTTGAATTTCAGGTTTCAACCACAACACCAACATTTACTTCGACTGCTACGACAACCACTGCCGGCGAAATAAATCCAAATAACAATTCTGCATCAATTTCGCCAGCTCGCAGATACGCCAACAATCCGCTAACTACTGCAAATGTATTAGTTACAAGCTGCACAGGTACTAATTTAACATCATTTTACGAATGCGAACTTTATCCGAGCTCACAGCAAAGTTTTTCGATGACTTTAAATTTAGATAAATCAATCACAGTCCCGATTGCTCCAACTTATACCGGAATGTGGGATCAACTAGCTTTGCCGACCGACCAAACACTTCATTTTACGATTGGCGACAGCAATACTGTCGAAGCGGAATTTAACGGTTTTGCCGTCAGTTCAACTTGCTTTGAGGGAATTACAACATTTCCGGGTAATTCAAATTATAACTCCGCTTACAGAGTTTGCGAGCAATAAAACTTAGTTATAACTTGAGATAAAACCGCTTTCAAATAAGCGGTTTTTTTACTTAGAACCATTAATTAAGTGGGGTAAGTAGTTAACTTTCAAAATTTATTGAGGTAGGTATTTATAAGATTTGTTATGTTATCAAAATAAAAGTTGTTTCAAATAGCATTTAGGATTAAAATAATTTTTCGAGTTAGGCAACTAATTTTGCAAGGACTGACATCATAAACATAGCCAACTTTATAAAAAGTAAAGAAAATATTTTAGGAGCCGAAATGAATTTAAATTCTATCGCCAGCGAAGATGTGGTTTTTCAAGCTGAAAGTAACTTAGAACTTCCTATTTTTGCAACTCCATTTACTGAAGAATCAACTTCTGATAATACTGATTTGGAACTTTTGCAGCGAGTTGCCGCAGGTTCGATTGTTGCTTTTGAAGAAATTTATAATCGCTATCATCGAAAAACATTTAATCTTTGTATGCGAATGTTGCAAAATGCCAGCGAAGCCGAAGACTTAACACAAGAAGTTTACATTCAACTTTTCCGCAAAATTGGAAGTTTTCGTGGCGATTCGGCGTTTTCAACATGGCTTCATCGATTAACAGTTAATCAAGTTTTGATGCATTTTAGAAAGCGAAGTGTAAAAAACGAAAAAACTACTGAAACCGGTGACATTCCTGAGTTGGCTGATACAAGCAATATTGCACGCTCAAAAAATCCGGTGCTTGATAGAATTGATATCGATCGTGCGGTTGAGCAACTACCAAAAGGTTACAAATCTGTATTTGTGTTGCACGACATTGAAGGATTTGAACACGAAGAAATTTCACGAAAAATGGGCATTTCAGTTGGAACTTCTAAATCTCAACTTCACAAAGCTCGACTCAAACTTCGTGGAATATTAAAGAAGAAACGCTAAATTTTTAGTTAGGCAACCAAAAAGACACTCAGACAATCTTATTTCGTGATGCTTCGTTGTTGAGGCAAATTTTTATGAATTGCGAACAATGCCAAGAATTATTAAGTGAATTCATCGATCGAGAGATTGACGTGGTAGGTTCGTTTGAAATTGAAACGCATTTAGAATTATGCAAAGAGTGCAAAGAAGTTTTTGTTGATTTTTCCTCAATTTTGGGTTCTTGCAATATAAAAGAAACTAGCGAAGAGTTAAATCCAAACTCACAAGCTCTTTGGTGTCGCATCAATAACGCCATAGAAACCGAAGTAAAGCCCGAACTTGCGAAGATTGAAGCTGAGAAATTATCGAATATTGGTTGGTTTGAAAAACTTTATCGGCGAAGTTTAAGTTTAAGTTTCTCACAAACAGTTTCTGCCGTTTTATTTGTTGCAGTGATCAGTAGTTTGCTGACAATTGTTGGAATTAGAAATTATTCAACATCAAGTGATCTAACTGCAAACGCGACAATGTCGCCAAATTTGGTCGAGCGTTTGCTTGGTAGAATTGGAATTATCGAAACGCAACGCGAAACTCGCGAAAAGCGGATAAGAGAGCAAGAAGCAATGATTTCATATTGGAATCAACGTGTTGAAATCAGAAAAGCTCAGTGGAATGCTCACTTTCGTGAAGCGTTTGAAAGAAATTTGAAAGAAATTGATCAAGTTGTATATGAATACAGCGTTGTTTTAGAAGAAAATCCGCAAGATGAACTTTCTGGCGAAATGCTCGATTCGGCACTTTCGGAAAAAATGGAGCTATTACGAGGATTTTCAGAACTTTAGGTTTTTAGTTTATAAAAATGATACTTATATTTTCACAATTTAGAACTACGATTCTAGTTTTGAGCGTAGTTTTTTTCTTTGGAATTGCCGCAAGTGAAACTTTTGCCCAAAAGAAGTTTTCTACAACTTATGTAGCCCAAAAGAATGTTCGTATTCAGCTGACGAATCGCTCGGGGACCGTAACCGTCGAAGGTTGGAACAAAGATAAAATCCAAATTAATGCCGAAATGGAAGCTCCGGCGGCTAATATTGTTCCCCAAAATTTGAGCGGAACAATTGTGATAAATCTAGTAAAAGATAACCAAGGTCGTAATGATGTTGGCAATGTAAATTTTCTGATTCGCGTTCCTTTCTCTTCTTCGGTCGATATTGAAACACGAATGGGAAATCTCAACGTAAGCAATGTCAGCGGCGGTTTAGTGCGTGCACACATTACTTCTGAAGGTGATATTGAGCTGACAAACATAAGTGCAACAACGGTTTCTGCCGAAAACATCATCGGTGATATTTTCTTCGATGGTGATATAAAGTCTGGTGGAATTTACAGATTTGCCTCAACTCGCGGGAATATTAATATCAGAATTCCAACAAATATAGGTTTCAAGTTGACGGCAACAGCACCATCAACTCGAAATATTTCTCTCGGCGGTTTTGCCAATACGGGATTCAAATTCGTCAGCGATGGCAGGCGTGTTGTCGGTAGTGCAGGTGATGGAAGTGCAACGATAAATGTTTCGAACCAACGCGGAAGCATTGCATTTTTGAGCCGTTAGGTTTACCTTTTCTGTGCTTTTCAAAATTTCTCTCCTTTTAGTTTATTAGCAAAAAAATATGAAAATCAAATGTTTATCGCTTTGTTTCTTTACACTTATGTTTTCGTTCGTATGTTTTTCGCAAAAAACAATGCTTAAGAAAACTACAATTAAAACCGAAACAATGACATTTGGGGTTGGTGGAACTTTAACAATTCTTGGTGCACCGAATGGCTCAATTTCAGTTGAAAATTGGAAAAGAAACGAGTTAGAAATAACTGCGGAAATTGAAGTTGAAGCTGCAAACGAAGCCGATTTAGCGTTACTTTCTAAAACAAACGGTTATATTTTGGATGATACTTTTAATTCTATAAAAATAATCAGTGTTGGCACTCACGACAAAGATTATATGAAAAAAGTAGCGAAGAAATTTCCAAAAGCACTTCTCAACTTACCTTGGAAAATAAATTACACAATAAAAATTCCGGCGATTTGCGATGTCAATATTACAGCTGGTCGCGGCGATTTGAAAATTTCCGGAATTGAAGGTTCAATTCAACTTAAAGCATTGGAAACAAATGCGATATTAAATTTAACAGGTGGCTCAATAAGTGCGGTTTTCGGCACTGGAACGGTGAATGTCAACATTGCTTCTCGCAGTTGGCGTGGACGAAATGCCGATATTCAACTTGCAAGCGGCACAATGAATGTAAAATTTCCGCAAAATTCTAATGCCCAAATTTCAGCAAAAATCTTGCGAAATGGCGTAATTGAAAATTTGATGACAAACCTATTTCCTCTCGATCGAACAAAATTTACAGAAAAATCAGTTGTCGGAAAAGCCGGAAACGGCGGTGCAGTCTTGGCTTTTACAGTTGGCGACGGAAATTTGAAGATAGAATAAGCCTTAAATTTGGTTACAAGTTTTGAAATTAAATAGGTGATAGGTTAAATTTGCTTATCGCCTTTTTTGTTTTCAAAAAATATGTCAATTAAATCTGATAAATGGATTCGCGAACAAGCCGAATCAAATCAAATGATTACGCCGTTTCTTCCGGAATTGCTCCGCGAAGTAAATGGTAACAAGATTATTTCTGCAGGTGCATCTAGCTACGGTTACGATATGCGGCTTGCGGATGATGGTTTTCGTGTGTTTTCACCGATTCGAGGAACTGAGATCGATCCGAAGAAATTCGATGAAGGTTCGCTCATTGAACCGCCGCTTCGCACTGCCGAAGATGGTTCGCAATATTATCTTTTGCCGCCGCACCATTATGGATTGGGCGTGACGGTAGAAACATTCAAAATGCCGCGAAATGTAACGGGCGTTGCACTCGGTAAATCGACTTACGCACGAGCCGGATTGCTCGTCAACACAACGCCGCTTGAAGCAGGTTGGACTGGAAGGCTTGTGGTAGAAATTGGTAATTTTGCAAATTTGCCATTGCGAGTTTATGTAAATGAAGGAATTGGGCAAATACTATTCTTTCAATCAGATGATGATTGTTCTGTTTCCTACGAAGATCGTGGCGGAAAATATCAAGGTCAAACAGGGTTGACTTTCGCGAAAGTATAAAAATTTATGGCGTGGTTTTCAAGAAAAAAGCCGAAACTCGATGAAAAAGTTCATGATGAAGAACGCACGGTAACAACCGAAGGCGTTTTTGTGAAATGTCCAGAGTGTGAAAACGCTCTCTACAAACGCGAACTCAAAGAAGCACTCCAAGTTTGTACTTATTGTGGCTATCATTTTCGTTTTTTGGCAAAGTTACGGCTCGAAGTTCTTTTTGATGAAGGTGAATTTGAGATTTTGGATGAGGAAGTAACATCAGCTGATCCGCTCGATTTTGTTGATTCGAAACCTTATAAAGATCGAATTGTTGCCGCAAAAAAATCTTCCGGAATGTCAGAAGCAATGCTTTCTGGCAAAGGAAAAGTTGGCGGACACCTTGTTTTTGCCGGTGCTATGGATATGTCTTTCATCGGCGGTTCGATGGGTTCAGCTGTCGGCGAAAAAATTACGAGATTAATTGAACGTGCGATAAAACTTCGTGGTGCAGTCATTGTTTTCGCAGCTTCTGGCGGGGCGAGAATGCAGGAAGGAACTCTCAGTTTGATGCAAATGGCGAAGATTTCCGTGGCTCTTTCGCAACTCGAAGAAGCTCGCTTACCGTTTATTTCGGTCCTTACTGATCCGACAACAGGTGGCGTAACTGCAAGTTTTGCAATGCTCGGCGATGTTAATCTCGCTGAACCTAAAGCACTTATCGGCTTTGCAGGTCCACGTGTAATTGAACAAACAATTCGTCAAAAACTGCCGAAAGGGTTTCAACGAAGTGAATTTTTGCTCGAACATGGAATGGTCGATAAAGTAGTCGATCGCCGGGAAATGAAAGATTCTATTGTTAGAATTTTAGATTTTATGATGAATCCAGACGTGAAACTTCCTTGACTTAATGAAAAAAATAAAAAAAACGAAATCTGTTTTGCCTCATATTAACGCAGATAAAATCAGTTAAAAGCATAATCGAACAACGCTGACAAAGTTCTATCATGCATTTATATCTTGTGTTTATCTGTGTTTATCTGTGTGAATCTGTGGTTAAAAATGTATTGTCTTCAATTGCTTTGAGTTTTGTGTAGGGCATTAATCAAGCTAAAAACAATATCTTCCCGCCAAGGTTTTGCCCCAATTTGCACAGACAACGGCAAGCCGGCTGTCATCGCTTCGGTTTGTGCAACTTTTCTTTCAACTAAATCGAGCGACGATTTTCTTGTAACTGCTTCATGTTCTTGAACTTCGCCTACTCTCGCTACGCCAGCAGGAAATCCAGAAACATTGTAAAGAATTGCGTAATTTCCGCCCAATCCAATTTTATCAACCGTGTTTTGCAAGAATGCTGGCAATGCCGCCATCGGACTCAAAATCGCGTCGATTCCAGCTTCGTCCATTGCGGATTCGAGCAATCGTTGGTAATTTTCGCGTTCTTTCGCCCAAGTTTGTAAAAACTCTTCATCTTTGCCACCGAAATATGAAAGCAAACGCGGAAGATGCTTCTGACCAAAAACGCTCGCTAAACTAATGACAGCATTGCGTTTCCAGCTCGATGCAGAAGCCATCATCATCATATCTTTCAATTGTTTTACGGGCTTTTCTCCGTCAAGAATCGTATAGAAATTCTTGACACCATCAGTTGTCATAATTCGATAAAAGATCTCTTCGCAGAATTCAAATTTCGGCGGTTGGAATTCAACGACCTCAGTTCCGAGCGATTTTAGTTTATCAACGGATTCCAAAACTCCGCGTTTAACCGCATTCATCGGTTCAAGAAAACCATCAGATGTGTAATACCCAACTTTCAGTTTGGAAACATCAACATCCTTATAATTTAGCAATGGTTTCGTTTCCCAACGAGTTCCCGCCGCATCATTCATTATGTCCAAAATCAACGGTAAATCTTCTGCGTGATTCGCAATTACACCCGTGACAGGCGTAATCGGACCAGAAAGCGGTTTTTCACCAAAACGAGTTTGGTCGAAGGTTCGCCACATTGTAGGTTTGATCGAGCAAGCACCGCAAAACGCCGCCGGAAAACGAACGCTTCCGCCGATGTCGGTTCCGATTCCTATCGGCGAAGCTTTTGCTCCAACAATCGCACCTTCGCCACCGCTGCTTCCGCCAGGTGAAAACTTATTATTGATCGGATTATTAGTCGTGCCGTAAACGCGATTTGTGCATTCGATGAAGACCATCAGTTGGGGAACATTGGTTTTCCCTAAAACAATTCCGCCCTCATTTTGCAACGCTTCAACATATAAATCATTGGTTTTTGGTCGGTCACTTTTTCGAGCCAAAACACCGAGAGTTGAAGGAGTTCCGAGATGATCCAAGCATTCTTTTATTGTAAACGGCAACCCGTGAATCTTTCCGAGCTTGATATCTTTTGCCAAACTTTCGTCTGCGGCGTCGGCTTTTTTCAACGCTTCATCGTAGAGTTTTACAACTACGGCGTTAATTTTAGGGTTTACTTTTTCGATACGATCAATGAAATCCTGTGTCACTTCGCGGCTCGAAACTTGTTTGGTTTCAATAAGTTGTAATAATTCAATAGCGGATTTTTCATATAGATTTTCCATTTCAAGTATCTTAAACGAATTCCGAAAAAATTCAATCTTTATTCCGCGGCAAACTGCCGTCAACTTGCGATAACACCGATTAGTGTTAAATTTGTGGAATGTTTTCAAAAAATAACTACGGATTTCTTGAGTGCTTACTTTTTCTGCCGACTTGGTTGAATGAAGCGAAACTCGCAAATGCCGTTGCAGGGAAAACAATCCTGATAACTGGTGCCACCTTCGGCATTGGCGAAAAATTGTCGTATCAACTTGCCGAAAGCGGTGCAACCCTTATTCTCGTTGCCCGAACCGAAGAAAAATTACAACAAATAAAACTCGAAATTGAAACAAAAGGCGGAAAAGTTTCGATTTTCCCGTGTGATTTGACCGATAATAAAAGTGTTGAAAATCTTATTGCTGAATTAAACAAACTTCCAAACGGAATCGATATTGTCATCAATAATGCGGGCAAATCAATTTTGCGTTCGATCAAAGAATCGCTCGACAGATTTCACGATTTCCAACGCACAATGGCTTTAAATTACTTCGCTCCGGTCCAATTATTACTGGGCTTGATACCAATTTTAGAAAAAAACAAGGGTCAAATTATCAATGTTTCAGCCGTGAATGTATTGCTGATTCCTGCACCTTTTTGGTCAGCTTATCAATCATCGAAAACTGCTTTTGACCAATGGTTTCGGTGTGTGTCGCCCGAATTAAATGCTTGCGGAATCAAAACTACTTCAATTTATTTACCGCTGGTGCGAACTCGAATGATCGAGCCAACCGCCGAATATCAAAACGCTCCGGCAATGTCGCCGCAACACGTTTCGTCAATGATCTGCAAATCGATTTACGCAAAAAGAAGAAAGTTTTCGCCGTGGTGGTTGATTTTCGGACAACTTGCGTCTGTTTTATTTCGTTATCCATTTGAAGTTTTGATGCCAAGATTTATTTCATCAAAGGGAACGCATATCAAAACAGATATTATGAAAAATGAACAATTTGATGCGATAAAATTACATTCAGCAGGTACAGTCGTTCAACACTCAACGCCGTTTGATGATTTAGTGCCGTATAAAAATGATTTTAAACTTTCGCAAGAGTTTCTTGATAAATGGGTAAAGCCATTTTACATGCGAGTCGGAAAAGAAGACATCAAGATTGCTGACGATTTGAAGACAATAAAATGCGAGATAACAAACGAAGTAATTAAAAAAAATCTTGGAGACTTTAATTGGCGGACGAGACAGGTTGGAGCGTATTTTGCAGCGATTAAAGGAGAACCACAATTTATAGAAATAATCGGAACTCATTTATTAAGAAGCGAAGTATGTTATGCGGGTCGAGTTTATTGCCTAGTTCTAGCTTTTTTCAATACTCCTAAGTGTGTTGATTATCTAAATTCGTATCTTGATTATTATCTGGCAAAACCTGATTTATGGTTTAACCAACAAGATGCAATGGAAGCAATTTTGTATCTCGACAATTTAAACGGAACAGAGTATTTCAATAAACACAAAGATAATTGGAAAGAGTTTATTCAAGACAAAGAGCATTGGGAATATGAAATTACTACCGAAACTTTAGAAAACGAACTTGCCATAATAGAATCGGTGAAAAATCATTAGTGTTGAGTTTGAAAATGCTAAAAATTCTACGAAAACTAATTAAGATTCGCTTGCTTACGCCGGTAGGAATGTTTCACTTTGCGATTTCGGCGTTGACCGAAGGCGTTAATTTAATGACGCTTTTGCGGCTAGCATACAAACTTCACGGAAATAAAATTGCCTTTGTCGATGAAAAAGAACAAATTAGTTACAGCGACTTATATCAGCAATCACAACAGCTTGCAGGTATTTTACAGGCTGATTATACCCTCAAACCGAAACAAAAAATTGCTCTTTTATGCCGAAATAACATCTCGTTTGTTCGTGCAATTTTTGCCGTTTCGAGGCTCGGATGTGATATTTATTTGCTCAACCCGGAAATGACGATTGACCAAATTGAAGCACTAAACTCTCTCCACAAATTCGAGTTTTTTGTTTACGACGACGAAGTTTCTGATTCGATAAAAGAGCTGAATCTCGAAAATATTTCGTTGATAACTTATTCACACACAACAGTTTCTGTCGAAAACTTAGCGAAAAATATTTCTGCAAATCAAGCGAAAATCGATAAAACCTATTCAACAAATGTCGTTGTTTTGACAGGCGGAACAACCGGAACGCCAAAAATTGCCAAACGAAAGGCGTCGATTTTCAACTTTCTAAATCCATTTTTCGCTTTGCTCATACAGCTTAATTTGGACAAATATAATTCGGTTTACATCGCGACGCCTGTTTATCACGGTTTCGGGATTTCAGCAGTTTTTATCGGACTAATCTTGGGCGAAAAAATGTTTATGCTCAATCGTTTTGATGCGAAAAAAGGTTGCGAATTGATTCAAAATAACAAGATTGAGGTCGTAACTTTAGTGCCTTTGATGTTGCAAAGAATGTTGCAAAAAGACGCAAACGCTCTCTCGTCGCTGGATTGCGTAATTTCGGGCGGTGCGGCTTTGAACCCAAGTTTGGTCGAGGAAACTTTCGATAAACTCGGCGACAAATTGTTTAATCTTTATGGAACTTCCGAAGCAGGATTTTCGGTATTGGCAACGCCGCAAGATTTGCGAAATTCGACAAACACAATTGGTCGTGCGATTGCGGGTGTTAAACTCAAAGTTTTAGACTTGGACGATAACCATGCCGAAGTCGGTAAGGTCGGAAGGCTTTGTATTTCAAGCAGTTGGGCTGTTAAAGATGCAAAAAGTAAGGCAATTGAAACAGGCGATTTGGGTTATAAAGATGAATTTGGCTACATTTTTTTGTGCGGACGAAACGACGAAATGATTGTTTCAGGCGGCGAAAATGTTTATCCGATTGAGCTTGAAAATATCTTGATGAAACACGCAGAAGTTACACAAGTTGCCGTTATCGGAATTGATGATGTTGATTTTGGTCAAAGATTAAAAGTCTTTGTCGTTCGTGTCGATGAAAGCGATCTTAACGAAAAAGAGCTGCTCGAATGGCTTCAAAGCCGAGTTGCACGTTTTCAAATGCCAAAATCTATTGAGTTTTTAGAAGATTTACCAATAACATCAGTTGGGAAAATCAACAAAAAAGCCTTAACTAAAAAAGAAATAGCCGCGTAATTAAATGTAATTCGCGGCTAAATAGTTTTTTTTCAATCAACTAAAACTTTATTGCTGTAACTGTGTAACCTTGTTTTCTGAGAAGTTTTACAACTCCGGTTTTCCCGCCTAAATGTCCGCCGCCAACTGCGATAAACCTTGATTTTTCAGCAATTGCAGTTTCAATTTTAGGAATCCAATCAGCATTTCTTTCATCTAAAAGATTCGTCATAGCTTCAGGATCTTCAGCTGATAACTTGGTCATAGTTTCAAAAAGTTTTTCTGAATCTTGCAGTTTATAACTCGAAATCAGATCTTTAAATTGGCTGAATGCTTTTTGTGGATCAGTTGAGAGTTTGTATAAATCTTCGGCTTGTTTTTCAATCGGCGTTTTGGCAAGTGTTGCTATTTGAACCTCGACCGACTCAAGTCCTTCAATGTCTTTTTTAGCTTTTGTTGCCATTTCAATAAACTTACCTTCATAGGATGCAGGAGTTTGACAGCCAATAGATTTCGGGCTTGTGCTGATTATTACCGATAAACCCATTGGGCTAAAGGCTTTTAACGCTTCAACAGGAACACCAAAAACACTTTTGAACATTTCATCAACTTTTGCATATTTTTCCGGAGTGAGAAGCTCTTTCAAATTTTTTCCTTCCGGCATATTCAATGCTGTTGCCATTTTTTTCATAACTTCGGCATCGTCCATATCGAGTTCTAAAATTAAACCTTCAGTTTGGTCAAAATAGTTTGATAATTTGTCCATCGCAAACATATCAACAGGGCAAATAATATGAACTGTTCCATATAAATACGAAGGTTTAGCCAATGTTTTGCCACTAATTTTATAAAGCAATCCGTTTGAACTAACTTGAGTAACTGGTTTTTTAACCTTTGGCTTACTAGGTTTTTTTGTTTGTGCAAAGCTAGAAACCATACCGAAAATGATAATTAAAACCAATAAGATGTGTTGTTTTTTGAATATATTGTTCATAAATTAAATTTACCAATTCTCAATAATACAAGCAAATATTAATCTAAGTTAGAAAAAATTTGTTTTATAGTAATTGTGTGAATGTGTTTTTTTTCGCAAAAAAATCGGCTAAAGCGTATTTCAGCCTTAACCGATTGTATGAAATTAACTCGACTATTTATTCACATTTTCACAACGCATTTCTCTCTGATCGAAATCTTGAGAAAGTGTCGCATTTGTAAACGCACCACCAACATATTCTTGCGAAATCGCGTAAATGCCGTGAAAGCATTTTCCATCAGCCTTTTTGAAAGCAATGTCCGCACCTCTCGCACGACCGACTACGATTCCGGTAATCGCATTTCGTTTGATGTCGTATTCGTTATTGAGAACCACGATTCGCAGAAAAGTGTAGTTTCTACCACGCATCGCGGTTGTGTCTGTAAACACATCTTTGAACCACTTTTCAATTTTCGCATCTTTAATCGGCGAACGCGAAAGTCTTTCGGCATCAATCTTCGCGTTAAGATTTTTCACTGCATTTGCAGCTCTTCGTTCGGCTGTGCCTAAACTTTTGATTGAACTTGAGATGGAATTATAAAGCGTTTCAAACTCAGTTTCGCTCGGAAATATCTTGCGTGCGTTGTCCCAGCGAGACTGATGGAGCAACAAATCGTAGTAAATCAGCTCAACATTGTCTTGCTCAATCGATTCATTTATTCGCTTCGCCAATTCGGTAACACGGCGAGATTGAATCGAGGTTGAAGAATTCAAACGTCTCGCCGCAGAATCCAAATCTCCTTGAATCAGCGTGCGATCCATCGCCAAAATGCTTTGAGTCATTTTGTTTTTATCCTCGATAAACTCTTTCACCTCAGATTCTTTGGTCGAAGCCGTGATTCTAAAAGCAGAATCGAAAATTTGCCCGATTGTTTTTCCCGCTTCGATTTTTGAAGTTAGGTTATCTTTGGCTTTCGAAATTTCGCCCGATTTCTTTGAAGTCATTTCCGCGAGTGCTTTTTCCATTTTGGAAGCATCAAAATTCGGTTCGCGGCGTTTTACAGCATCCAAAGCATTTTTGGCGGCATTTTCCTTCTCCTCAGCAATTGCTTTCCAGAAATTCTCGGCAAATTTTTTTCCGGCAGGAGTTTCCTGGGCAATGATCGATGTTTGAAGTGCGAAGGCGAAGATTGCAATCGCCATAATTTTAAGTATTTTCATATATTCCTCTCGTTTTTATAAGTTGTTTTTTATTTCGCGTTTACATTCTCACAACGCATTTCGCCAAGATTCCCGTCAAACGAACCACCGGCTTTTTCTGCAAATTTTCCGCCCACATATTCTTGATAAATGCTATATTGCCCGTTTTTACATTTGCCATCGGCACCATCTTTAAATGCAATCGATCCATTTCGAAAACGTCCAAGAATTATTCCCGTGATTTTGTGTCGATTGATGTAATAGTCTGATGAAATAATGACAGCTCGCAGAAACGTGCGTTCGAGCTTTTTGCCACGAGTTTCGGCATTGAATACTTCCTCAAACAATTTCTCAAGTTTGGCATCTTTCACTTCGGCTTTTGGCATTCGCTCGCTGTCAATTTTGGCTGTCAAAGTTTTTGCCGCATTTTCGGCACGTTGCTCAGGTGTGCCGAGTTTAGTGATTACGGCAGTGATTTCGGTGTAAAGTTTTCCAAAATTGTTTTTGCTTGGAAACACTTTTCGGGCGGCATCCCAATATTCCTGATTCAAAAGCAATTCGTAATACATTGCCTCAGCATCTCTCGCGTCTTGGGCTTCGTTGATTTTTCTCACAGTATCTGCATAATCGTAAGGATTTCTCGAGATGTGTGATTCAACAGTTTCCAATGCCGAATCGAGATGTTTTTGGATTACCGCCGGATCCATCGCAAGAATCTGGTCGGTCAACTTTTTCGATTCATCGATTGTTGCTTTAATCTTGTCATATTCCGCAAAACTATCGGTTTGTATATTGCTATCAAAAAGCGTCTCCAACATTTTGCGTGCATCAACGTTCGCACGAGTTGCGTCGCGTCCAGCTTCTCTTTTCGAAACAGTTTTTCCTTTCAATTCCGAGAGTGCCGTTTCCATTTTTGATGCATCGAAATTCGGTTCACGGCGTTTTACCGAATCTAATGCACTCTTCGCGGCGACTTCTCGTCCTTCCGAAATTGCTTTCCAAAAGGTTTCGGCAAACTTTTTCCCGGCAGGCGTTTCCTGTGCAAAAACTGATAATTGAAGTGCTATTGCGATTGCTGTAATTCCGATTATTTTAAATAGTTTCATCGTGTGTTCTCCGTTTTGCTTGAAATATGATTCAAATTCTTTTGTGTTTTTGATAACTCTTTACGAGCGTTCGTGGTTTTTGAACGTCTCGCGGCGAAATTTCTTGCAGAATATCACGAAAGTTAAAATCTGGACGGAAACTTATTTAATTTTGAAGTAAAATTATCGTATGAATTTCGACGAATCAGTTTCATATCTTCTTTCGCTCGGCAACGAAGTTACGGCGATGAAACTTGGCTTGGAGAATCCTCGCAAATTATTGAAAGCATTAGGAAATCCGCACGAAAAATATTTGAAAGTGCAGATCGCTGGAACAAACGGCAAAGGTTCAACGTGTGCTTTTCTTGATTCAATCTGCCGTCAAGCGAGCATCGAAACAGGCTTGTTTACTTCGCCGCATCTTGTTTCGATTACCGAAAGAATCAAAATCAACGGACATGAAATCTCGCAAGAAGATTTTGCTAAATATTCAACAATTGTCCGCGAAACAACCGAAGCCGAAAAACTTTACGCAACGTTTTTTGAACAAATCACCGCGATTGCGTTGCATGCATTTGCCGAAAATAACGTAGAACTTGCAATTTTGGAAACAGGTTTAGGCGGAAGATTAGATGCAACGACCGCCGCAAATGCTGAAGTAGTTGCAATTACGCCTATTGATTTAGATCATCAGCAGTATTTGGGAAATACTTTGATCGAAATTGCGGGCGAGAAAGCGGCGATTATTCGATCTGATACGAAGGTCGTAGTTGCACCGCAGAATAATGAATGTAAAAAAGTAATTGATGGCAGATGTCGTGAAGTAGGAGTTGAACCAGTTTGGGCAACAGAGAATATAAAAGTTTCTAAGCCGAATCCGAAAATTTATGAGCCGTTAATCGCTTCATTTACAACTAGAACTTCTCATTACTCAACTGTCGACTTCGACTACGTTGGAATGCGTGGAAGACATCAGATTACAAATGCTTCGGTTGCAATCTCACTTGCGGAAATTCTATGTGAATTCAATTTTCCAATTTCGACTGATGAAATTGTTCGCGGATTGGAGAATACAGCTTTCAAAGGACGCCTTGAATTCTACAAAGGAATTTTATTCGACGGTTCGCACAATGTCGCAGGTGCGAACGCCTTGCGAGCGTATTTGGAAGAATTCGTTTCGCAACCGATTACGTTAATTTTCGGTGCCATGAAAGATAAACAAATCGCCGAAATTGCGGAGATATTGTTTCCTATGGCTGATAAGTTAATTTTGACACAACCTGAAAATTCCCGTTCGGCAACCGCTAAGGAATTGTCGGAATTCACAAAAGGCGAATTTGTGTTGACCGAGAATGTTTCAGAAGCGTTACGAATAGCAAAGAAGTTTCCTGAGAATTTGACTTGCGTTACAGGCTCACTTTATTTAGTGGGTGAAGTGCAAGGGTGTTTGGACACGAGCGTTCAAGGATTTGGAGAAACTAAATGAAGAAGCTGCTTTTGTTATTGTTCATTCATTTTGCGTTGATATTTTCAACCTCGGCACAAATCGAAAAGAAGAGGGTGTTAGAATCCGCAGGAAAAATCGTTGTTGCATTAAAAGATCGGGATTTCAAAAAAATATCCGAATTCGTAAATCCCGTAAAAGGACTGTGGTTTGCACCGTTTGCATTAGATATGTCTTTGAAAAAGAATGTTTCGAAGTCAAGGCTCGCGAAAATGATCGCTGATAAACGAAAATATTATTGGGCAAAACCGCCGACCAAAGAACAAGAATATACGGTTAAAATGTCGTTTGCGGAATACTACGAGAAGTTTCTATTTAATTTTGACTATCAGAAATCTGATTCGATAACCTTTAATGATTCGCGAATTGTTTTGAATAGCAGGATCAGCCCTAATAAAGAGATAAGAAAAGCGTTTCCAAAAGGTGTTTTTGTCGAATATCTGATTGACGCCGAAGAGTCAAATGGGACATCATTCTTTCTTGTATTTCAAAATTATCGATCGAAATCGTATTTGGTCTGCTTGACGCAAATTGACAAATCTTCCGCACATTATATTTTTTAGAAGAGCAAATTATGTATAAATTAGTATTAATCAGACACGGCGAAAGCACTTGGAACAATGAAAATCGGTTCACTGGATTTAAGGACGTTGACCTTTCGTATAAAGGGCGAATCGAAGCGAAAGCTGCGGGCGAATTGCTCAAAAAAGAAGGTTTCGTATTTGATATTGCACATACATCGGTTTTGAAACGTGCAATTCGTACTCTTTGGACAATTCTCGACGAACTTGATTTAATGTGGATTCCGATTGTTAATTCCTGGAAGCTAAATGAACGTCATTACGGCGATTTGCAAGGTCTAAATAAGGCTGAAACTGCCGCCAAATTTGGCGAAGAACAAGTTCATATATGGCGACGCAGTTATGATATTCCGCCGCCGCCGATGCTTAAAGAAGATTCTCGTTATGAAGGAAATTTAGCAAAATATGCAAGCATTGAAAACTTTCCGCTAACCGAATGTTTGAAAGATACAGTCGCCAGAGTTGTTCCATATTTTGAAGCGGAAATTATTCCGCAAATCAAAGCAGGGAAACGAGTTGTCATCGTCGCACACGGGAATTCGTTGCGTGCGTTGGTTAAATATTTAGATGATATTGCCGATCAAGAAATCGTGAAATTGAACATTCCGACCGGAGTTCCGTTAGTTTATGAATTAGACGAAAACCTGAAACCAATCAAAAGTTATTATTTGGGCGATGCCGAAGCAATCAAAGCGGCTCAAGATGCAGTCGCGAATCAAGGAAAAGCGAAATAGAAACGAGAGAGTCATAAAGAGAAGTTTGGTGTTTTTTGATAAAACGCTTCGAGGAGAAAAATGATGCGAATTGTGAGAATTCTATTAGTCGCGATGCTGGCTTTTACAGTTTCAGTCGTGGCAATCGGGCAAACGAAAAAGAAGAAAACGGTTAAGAAACCAGTCGCCGTAAAGCCGAAAGTTGTTGTCGTAAAGCAGCCAAATACAACACTTACCGACAATGAAGTAACCGGTGGATTGAAGGAAGCACTCAGCAAAGGTGTGAGATTCGCAATAGACACACTCGGCAAGGAAAATGGTTTTCTCAATGATGTTCGCGTTAAAATTCCGCTTCCTTCAACTTTAGTAAAACTTGAAAAGGGAATGAGACTTGCCGGACAAGGCACGAAAGTTGATGATTTTATTGCTTCAATGAATCATGCGGCTGAAAAAGCAGTTCCTGTTGCGGTCGATGTATTTGTTGATTCGATCAAACAGATGACTTTTACTGACGCGAAGAATATTTTATTCAGCAAGCAGGAAGATTCCGCGACTCAATTCTTCCGTCAAACGACTGAAGAAAATCTGCGTGGAAAGTTTCGTCCGATCGTTGAAAAATTCACGACTGAAACAGGCGTAACGGATAAATACAAGGGAATGGTCGGCAAACTCGGTGCGTTTTCAGGAATTCTCGGTAAAGACGCGACCGATCTAGACGGCTACGTCACCCAAAAAGCACTCGACGGTTTGTTTTTTATGGTCGCCGAAGAAGAAAAGAAAATCCGCAAAGACCCAATCGGGCGAACGACGGATTTATTGAAGAAAGTTTTCGGAAGTATTTTTAAGTAAGTCAGTTAGCAAAATTTTAAAATGTAAAACTAAAAATTATTACTCAATACAGTAATAATCGCATATATTACAAAATAATGTAATAATGTTGAATATTACAAAAAAACGCCATATAATCAGATATCACTTAAAATAGTGAAAGCAAATTATTTGGCGGTAAACATAATGATAGCAGTAATTACAGGCGACATCATCAATTCAAAGCTGGTTGAAACAGAAATTTGGTTAAGCACTTTAAAAGAAGAACTCTATAAATTAGGTTCAAATCCAAAAGACTGGGAAATTTATCGCGGAGATAGTTTTCAGCTTGCCATAGTTGATGCGGCTCAGGCTTTAATTAATGCAATAAAGATAAAAGCTGCAATAAAATCTAAGTGTAAGGCTGATGTCAGAATTGCAATCGGAATTGGTGATAAAAATTATGATGCCGCAAAAATTACTGAATCAAATGGAATTGCCTTTGTGCGTTCCGGTGATAAATTTGAGTTACTTAAAAAAGAAAAACAGAATCTAGCCATAAAATCGGGCTTACCTGATTTTGATTCGGAAATAAATCTTTATATAAAACTTGGATTAATAGTAATGGACAATTGGACAAAAAACTTTGCCGAGATAGTCAACTTAATGATAGAAACTCCAAACATATCGCAGAATGAATTAGGTAATCTTATTGGAATCAAACAAAGTGCAGTTAGCCGGCGGTTAAAGCAGGCAAATTTTGCAGAAATTATGGAACTCAACGCAATGTATAAAATGAAATTGAAGGAATTATTATGATACTGATTATAAAACTTCTACTTGCTCATTTAATCGGCGATTTTCTGTTTCAATCCGAAAGTTGGGTAAAAGCCAAAGAAGAAAAGAAATTGAGAGCGTGGCAATTATATCCTCACTCAGTAATTCACGGCGTTTTATCACTTTTATTTGTCTGGGATTGGAGTTTTTGGAAATGGGCTTTGCTGATAATTGTTGTTCATTTAGTAATTGATTCAATAAAAATAAAGTTTCAAACTGAAACCACAAAAAGAAGTTGGTTTTTAATTGATCAAGTGCTGCATTTTATTTCGCTTGTGATAATTGGGATTTGGTATCAAGAAATTGAATTAAATCTCACCTCAGTTTTTAACGAAAATATATTGATTTTCCTTACACTTGCTTTTTTTCTCACTAAACCTACATCTATTGCTGTCAAAATAATCATCTCAAAATGGACGCCGCATACGAATTCTAAAGATGATGAGTCGCTCGAAAGTGCTGGGAAATATATCGGAATTTTAGAAAGATTATTTGTCTTCGTTTTTATAATCACTAATCATTGGGAAGCCGTCGGCTTTCTCATCGCCGCAAAATCGGTCTTTCGTTTCGGTGACTTAAAGGAGTCAAAAGACAGAAAACTAACAGAATACGTTTTAATCGGGACAATGCTAAGTTTTGGAATTGCAGTTTTCGTTGGAATTCTTTATTCAAAACTAATTATACAATAACAAATCTTCAGATAGAATTTCTTGCCACCTCACGCAGATCTCATCAAACGAAATTCTCGCATTCGCCGGACTTGAGCTTGGCAAAGCAACGTATCTAATATTTTCGTGCCGTTCGAAATATTTATCAAAAAGTTTCGCCGCTTTTGCTCCATTAAAGCCGATAGCTTTTAACCGCTTATGATTCGCCAAAAACTCTTCCAAATTATTCGGAACTTCGCCGACAATATTTGAATCGAGGCTTCCAATTCTCTTCGCCTCACGCACAACATCCCAAACTCCGATTTTGTTTGCAAGCAATAAACTCGTTTTTCCGCTGTAAGTTACGGGCGTTTGATTATTCGTGATCGCAGCAATTATTCGCCAAAATTTGTTCTGCGGATGAGCATAATATTCCTGCATCTCAAGCGACTTCTCGCCAGGCAATGTTCCGAGAATCAAGATTTCGGTTTCAGGATTTGAGATTGGTGGAAATGAAGTTTTTACGACGTTTTCGGGGTTAGTCGGCAAGCTATTCATACTTAAAATTCTACATATGTTGTGACAAATGCAGAAACACTCAAGAAATATGTGTGCCAACTTTTACGACATTAATCATTTGCTTCTGCATCGAAAGTCATTGAAGACGATGACCTTTTGTTAATGATTATTTACATCGAAATCCTTTAGTGATGGTTTTCAAATCATTCCAGATTTTGTGATTAGTATTCTGTGGAGAAAGTTGAAAGAAAATAACGTGCTTCTTTTTTTCTTTACATTCCGTAGTTTCTGCCAAAACATTTAGAATTAATTGTTGTTTTGAAAAGAAAGAATCGAAAAAATTAATCTTTCCACGAAATTTATTCTTGTCTTTTACAAATAATGCCATCGTTGGCGAAACATCTTTTGCGGGAATATTATTACTTTCAGCGACAGTTTTTGCTAATCCGTCAAAATAAAGTTTCATATAATCCTGCAATTTTTGTTCAGTTAAAGCCGGATATTCATTCACATACCAAATAAACAAATACGAAAAAAAATTATCGCTTTTTTGATCAGACCAACCTTGGCTGAAACGTATATCTTCAACACCGGTATATTTAATATCGGGAGCAAAGCCCAGAGGAAATTCAAAACTCTCCGTTTTCCATCCGCTGGGAGTTGGAAGAAAATAGGCAGGTGATTTCTGCTGTTCTTGTGCAAAACTAACACAACTCATACATAAAATTATTAGCAGACACAAATTCACTCGTTTGAAATCAAAACCCATATTTTCTATCTCTATTCAGGCTTTAATTATTAGTTTTTCTCAAAATAAAACATATCATCATTCGGTCGCAACGGTTAATTGATATTATGAAATCAAACCAAATCTTCCGAGAGCGTCTGAAAAGAAAGTTTACTTCAGAATTTTACGCTAAGTCCTGAATTAACTTCTGGTAACATCTGAGGTTGTTCTCCAACAGAATTTCTTAAATCCCTTAGTAAATCTTTTGCATTTATGCTTTTGCCAATCTTCATTTCTGATTCGGGTCTTGACCACGAAGAATGCCTTGCACGATAAACTTCAACTGTTTCAATACCATCCACAATGGCTTTTCTACAGATTCCGCGAATATAAAATCTGTTGAATTCCCCTTGAGCTAACAACTCTGCTGAATTAGAAGGCATTTTAACTGGCTTACCTTGTCTAAGATAAGTTGGGTTGAAATGAATAGAACTTTGTAAATCCTTTTGAAAAGTTGCATCATTGCCACTTTTAGCCGCATTGATTAAAAATGATGGATATTTTTCTTTTCCAGTCGCATTTAATCTCGAACTAACATATAAAACACCTTTTTCAATATCAGAATTAATTTCTTCAATCATAAATTCTCTGACATCATTTGTGAGGTTTTGAAAATTAAAATCGCTCATAAATTCTTCTAAAATAGTTTGTTAATCTCGATAAACATTTTTTCAAAATTATCAAGGGTTTTTGCAGAAAAATACTTTGCATCAACACCTAATTGATTAAGTTTATTTGCTGGTCTGTAATGGTTAAATCTATCCTTGTTAATGACTTTTTTTATCTGTTTGATGATTGTATCTACTGATGAATCAAGGTCAGAAATCTTAATTTTTGAATATTCTTCATCAAAAGCCGCATTAAAAAGTTTAAGATATTCGCCTTTCTCAAATAAATCTTCAATATCAGCAGTTGCCTTTCCATTGTTTGCAAATTCATCAAAGAATCTAATGTTCTTATCTTTTATGATTTTATACTGAATAAGGTCATCGACTCTTTTCTTGCCTTTTTGGTCGGTGAAACTGTCTAACAAACAAGCAACATTTAATTTAGAGCCGCGAAGTAATGAAATAAAAGTGGTAACTTTATCTAATCCGCCGACAGGAACGATAGTTATCTTATCACTCAAAAATGTCCTTTTCTCCGTTTCCAGTAAATTCGAGAGACTTGTTAAATAAATTAAGTCAGCCGGACCTTCTACAAGTAAATTATTATTTGAAATGAAAAGATTTTGTGCAATGTCATAACCTAATGCCGCTTGTAGAGGAAATAAAGTATTCGGATCTTTCTCTTGAATACTATCAGAAATCACTGAGCCAACTTCGTTTGTCTCGACAACTGTTCTAACTTTGTGAAGAGCATCAGACTCAATCATAAACGGAGAATGAGTTGAGTAAAGTATTTGATAATCTTTGCTTAAATCATTGAAAAAGGTGAGCAAATTCGCTTGTGCGGTTGCATGAAGATTCAAACCTGGTTCATCAAGTAGTAAAATGTAGTTGTTAGTTTTATCTTCCTGTATTTTTAAAAACCACACTAAGAATGAAAAGAACCAATTAAATCCTTTACTTCTATTTTTCAATGGAAGTGTTACACGAGATCGATTATTCTTTACGCGGATGTCCAAAATATGCTCGACAATCTTTGCGTCTGGAACCGTCATTGGTTGACCTGTTGCTGGGTTTGTAATTGACCTATCTCTAGTTTCTTCAACCTTATCAATATTGAAGACAATTTCAAGATTTTTGTTGGTTTCCCAATACTTAAATAACTGGTCAGTTATTGTTGCCTGAGTTGCTTCTAATTCGGCTATAAAATCTTCATAATTATCCGCATCAATTATTTCGTCAACATTAATATCTGCAAGTTCAAACAGGGCTTTTGCTGTTTTTAGTTCTTCGTCATCTAATTTTGCTTCTTGTAATTTTTCAATACTAATTCGTGAAGGAAGAGCATAATATTCATCATAATAAAGAAATTTAGGAAGGTTAGATTGTAAATAAGTCCGGGCAATATATTCGTTCAACGGATCATTTTCCCATTTCCATTCATTGCTAAAATACAATCTAAATGATTCTAACGCCGTCTTATATTCGGGGTCTTTTTATTCACCAATAAGGGAATCAAGACCAACACCGTTTTTGACGACCGAAAGTTTGTCTGTTAAGGCTTTACTCCAAATCCCAAGTTTTTTGGTTTTGTTTTCAAGGAAACCTGCTTTGTCACTTTTTATACCGCTCCAAGTCCTTCCGTTAGAAAATTTATTTGTTGTTGTAACTTCGGTCTCTGTAAAAACTCCTTCACCTAAATCTTTCGCTATTTTCTGATGTAATTCATCGGAAACTGAATATATGCAAGTTAGAACCTTTGCATCTTCACCGCTTTTATCTAATGCTTTTTTTTCACGTCTAGGATAGTCGTGAGTCGTGTTGTATTTGAACTTTTCATCTTTTTGAAAATAATTTGATTTTGCAAGAGCTTCCAAAACTGAAGTTTTACCAGACTCGTTCATTCCAACAAGAACAGTTATTTCTTCATTTACATCAAATGATTGCTCAGATTCTATACATTTATATTTGTGAATGGTTGCCTTTTTTAATTTCATAATGTGGAAGTCCCCAATTTGGGAATTGTATCAATAAGATTGAATTGTATTATACTTGTAACAATGAAGATACAAAAATGTTTACTAGATTGTAAAGCCTTTATCGATTTCTATTAAAATTTCGTAAAGTTAACAAAAAAGACACTGCTTAAATCGAAAGCAGCGTCTTTCATATTTAATTCGTTCGAAATTTAGTTCAAACTAAACCCATCAGCCTGTTTTACCACGATCTCTCCATCAATTGCATCGACAGAAAATCTCGAGGCTGTTTTCCAGAGGTTTGTGATCGGGAGTTTTACCTTTTCGTCGATGTGGCGTTTTAGGAATCTGGCACCGTAGGCGTTGCTGAATCCTTTTTCCGTCAAAGCGTCTAAGGCTGCGTCGGTTATCTCAATGAACTTTCCTTGTTTTTCGGAATGTTTCTTGAGTTTGTTGAGATAGATTTTCGCGATGTCGCGGACTTCATCCATCGCAAGAGGCGAGAAGACGACGATCTCATCGATTCTATTGCGGAATTCCGGTGAAAATCTGCCTTCAGCGGCTTTCATCACTTCGCCTTTGATCTGTTTTACGTCGCCGAGAGTTTTCTTCCCGAAGCCGAGTGGTTTTTCAAACTTCTTAAAGCTTTCTGAACCCAAATTCGAAGTCATAATCACGATTGCGTCTGAAAGATAAACTTTCTTTCCGCGTCCATCAGTTAGCCAACCTTCGTCGAAGGCTTGCAAGAACAGATTCATCAAATATGGCGATGCTTTTTCCACCTCATCGAGCAATAAAACGGTGTATGGATTTTCGCGGAGCTGTTCGGTGAGAATTCCACCGCGTTCGCTGCCGACAATTCCACGCGGCATTCCGATCAGTTTTTCTACGCCAATCGTGCCTTCGCCGTATTCGCTCATATCGATGCGAATCATTTTTTCTTCGTCGCCAAACATAAATTCGGCAACAGCTTTCGCCAATTCGGTTTTCCCAACTCCGGTTGGTCCAAGGAATAACAAAACGCCATCTGGTTTGTAATGGTTATCTTTCATCGGACCTTTGTTGACGCGAAGTCTTTGTGCGACCGCGGCAACAGCTTCTTTTTGTCCGACAACTCGATGACGCAAATCGTCTTCCATTGTCGCAAAACGATCGTTCGTATCGCGATAAATCATATCAGCGGGAATTTGCGATTGCTGCGAAATAACTTGGATAATATGCTCTGGTTTTACGACCATCGAAGTCGGTTCATTGATTTCCACTTTGACCGAAGCCGTGTCGAGCCAGCCAATTGCTTTGTCCGGTAAGTGTAAATTACGGATATATTTAGGCGACATTTCGAGTGCCGTATTTATCGCTTCATCAGAAATTGTAACCGAATAATTTTTCTCGAGTCGCGGACGTAAACCAAACAAAATCTCGCGTGTTTCGGCGATTGAAGGTTCGTCAACTTTGACAAGCCTAAAACGTCTTGCGAGAGCTTCGTCTTCACCGATATATTCTTTATATTCAGTAATTGTGGTTGCACCAATAATGCGGATTTCGCCGCGTGCGAGTGCTGATTTGAACATATTTCCCGCATCAGAACTGCTTCCCATCGCCGAACCCGCACCGATTATCGTGTGTGCTTCGTCAATGAACAGAATCAAATTATCGCGTTCTTTTACTTCATCAATGATGCCTTTGATGCGTTCTTCAAACATTCCGCGGAGCATTGTTCCGGCGACCAAACCGCCCATTTGAAGCTGAACGATGTGTGCGTTTCGCAATCTCGCCGGAACTTTTTCAGGTTCGAGTTCGATCATTCTCGCCAAACCTTCGGCTACCGCAGTTTTGCCAACTCCAGGTTCGCCAACCAACATCGGCGAATTTGAACGCTCTTTGTGGCAAAGAATTTCGATCATTTGGCGAATTTCAGTTTCGCGTCCAATTACTTGCGGAAATTTGTCTTCGCGTGCGAGTTTGTTGAGCGAAACGCCGAAATGTTTCAGATATGAAGGCAGTTCGTATTTCTTGCGATTTCTTTCTTCTTCTTTCTCACGATCACGAATTTGAACACGTGCAAGTTCAGCAGTTTCTTCAAATCCAATACCGAGATTTTGCAAAATTTCGTTCAAAATACTTTTTTCATCGGTTGAAAGAACATAGAAAATATCGCTCGCGTCAATTATTCTGCGACCTTGCGAACGAGCTCTGTCCATTGATTTTTTGAAAAGTTCGGTTGTTTCGGGTGCAATTCTAAAACCTTTTCCGACATGTGCTCGGCTGTGTTCTAAACGTCTTTCAATCAACACTTTAACCGACTTTGGGTCAACCGTAAGTTCTTGCATCATCGTGCTAAAAAGTTCGGTTTCTTCATTCACCAAAGCGAATAAAACATGCTCGATTGAAACGTAGTTTTGTTCTCGAGTGCGAGATTCCGTCATCGCTTGTTCCAAAACACGTCTTCCGCTTTCGCTAAATTTGTCTTTATATGCGTCTAAATCTGTCATTTATTCTCCAATTACTCTGCAAAAATGAACAATTTCTACTATAGACAGTGTAACATTTTCGGTTATGAAACTTACAAGGTGTAATTTCAAACTTTCAACTAAAACATAAGTCTAATTATCAACTTCAGCGAGAACGAAAATAAACCCTTTACCTGTTTCTTGTCGTTTAGCTGACACTTTTTCGAATTTTACATCATTAAATTTGCCTTGAAATCTTTCAGAAAGAGGTTCGCCAGCGTTTTTTATCGGCGAAACATTGCCGACATTTATGCCGAAACCCTCTAAAAGTGCTTCTTGCGATGTGGCGAAAGGCTTTGAAAGTATCAAATTAAAACTCAAAGCTCTTCCATCTAAAAATCTTACCGCCAAACCTTTTGTTTCATTCGGCAAATTATATAAACGATATTCGCCGGCTGCGGCAGTCTTTTTTGTCTCTTTCGGCTTGCCAAAAATTGCATCAAGTTCTTTTGGAGATTTATTGGCAATTTTAGGAACATCAACAATTACTTGCGAAACGCTTGGAATTTTAGCAATTTGGGGCGGTTCAGTTTTTGTCTCAATCGCTGAAACTGGCAATGGTTTTTCTTCCTCAACTTTTTGACAAGCAAAAATAAATAAAAGCAAAAGCAAAATCAAGACTTTTTTCATACTTTTTACTTTAGCCTTTCACTTCAAACGCCTTTTCCAACTTGCACTTTCGCCGGACGAAGCAATTTTTCGCCAAATTTGTAACCGCGTTGAAATTCGCCTACAACTTCGCCGTCTTTTTCTGCGTCAACCTCAACCATATCAATAGCTTCGTGAAGCAATGGATCAAATTTTGTACCGATCGCAGGAATTTGCTCAACGCCAACTTCGCGAAGTGCATTTTCAAAACTTCTCGCTGTTCCTTTTACTCCGCCGATAAGTTTTTCGAATGAAGAATCTTTTTCAGCGTGTTCAATTCCAAGCGTTAAATTGTCCAAAACCGGAAGAAGTGTCGAAATAAAATTAGATTGCCCTTGTTTCGCACGTTCTTCGAGAGTTTTCATCAAACGCTGCCTCATTTCGGTCGTTTCTTTTTCGAGCCGCAACTTTTCTTCGTCAAACTTAATTTGAACACCAACAAGCTTGCTTTCCGCTGCTTGCCGTCGCTCAGTTTCAGCTTTCAAATCAGTTTCTAACTTTATTATTTCGAATGACTTAAAAGGTTCTGCCGATTCTTCAAACTCAACCGTAACGCGGTCGCCTTCGGTGTTAAAACGCCGTTTGTCTTCAAACCTAATTTCGTCTTCGTTGATAATTTCACTATTGTTATTTATTTCTTCGCTCATCTTCTTTTTCATAAACCACGTCATATAATTGCAAGATTTTATTTTAACAAACCAATCGCAACAAGGAAAATCAGACATATTGAACAGATTAATGATGTCTGGTTATTTATTTATGCTTGACCTTTTGCATTTTCTGTTTTGAACACCAATTCACCATTCTCAGCTGAAACATTTACCATTTGCCCTGATAAAATCTCACTTTTTAATAATTTAACCGCCAGCGGATTTTGAATCAATGTTTGAATTGCACGTTTCAAAGGTCTCGCACCAAAATTTGGATCATAACCTTCATCTGACAAAAGTTTTAGAGCCGATGCGTCCAAAGCAATTTCAATTCCGCGTTCGGCAAGTGTTTTTCTCAATTTTTCGAGTTGAACATCGATAATTCTTTCAATCTCAATTTTTGTTAATTGATTGAAAACCACAATATCGTCAATTCGATTAAGAAACTCAGGCTTGAAGTAATTACGCAAAACCTCAAGAACATCATCGCGAACGTTTCTATCCGCCAAAGGATTTGCTTGAGCCGATTGAATTTCACGCGAACCGAGGTTCGATGTCATTATTAAAACCGTATTTTTGAAATCGACAGTTCTGCCTTTCGAATCAGTAAGTCGTCCGTCATCAAGTATTTGCAATAAAATATTGAAAACGTCGCTGTGTGCCTTTTCGATTTCGTCAAACAAAATTACCGAATATGGACGCCGTCGAACAGCTTCAGTCAGTTGTCCGCCTTCTTCGTAACCGACGTATCCGGGCGGAGCTCCAATCATTCTCGCAACCGCGTGTTTCTCCATATATTCGCTCATATCGAGGCGAACTAACGCACGTTCATCGTCGAATAAAAATTCCGCTAAAGCCTTTGCTGTCTCTGTTTTACCAACTCCCGTTGGACCAAGAAAGATGAATGAACCAACCGGACGATTTGGATCTTGCAAACCCGCACGCGAACGCCGAACTGCATTCGCGACCGCGATTAAACCTTCATCTTGCCCGATAACTCTAGTGCGAAGTTTTTCTTCCATCGTGACGAGTTTTTGCATTTCGCTTTGCAGCATTTTCGTCACGGGAACGCCTGTCCATTTCGCGACAACTTCCGCAACATCTTCTTCGTCAACCTCTTCTTTGAGCATTACGCCGTCTTTTTGTAAGACCGCAAGTCTAGTCTGTTCAGCAGTTAGCTTTGCTTCAAGTTCAGGAATTTTCCCATATTGCAATTCCGCCGCAAGATTCAAATCGCCGGCTTGGCGAGCTTGTTCGAGTTTTAAACGAAGCGTTTCTAGTTCGCCTTTTGCGGTTCGCATCTTCTCGATTTCTTCTTTTTCAGACTGCCATTTCGCCTTCATCGCCGAAGATTTTTCTTGCAAATTTGCGATACGCTTTTCGATGTCCGTCAAACGTGATTTTGATTTATCATCTTCTTCACGACCGAGGGCTTGACGTTCGATTTCTAACTGCAAAATTTCTCGCTCTAGTTGGTCAATTTCTACCGGCAATGAATCAATTTCTATACGAAGTTTGCTCGCGGCTTCGTCGATTAAATCGATGGCTTTATCAGGCAAAAATCTATCAGAAATATAACGATTTGAAAGAGTTGCTGCGGCGACAATTGCCGAATCTTTGATACGAACTCCATGATGAACTTCGTATTTTTCCTTCAGACCGCGAAGGATTGAAATCGTGTCTTCAACGTTTGGTTCGCCAACGTAAACATTCTGAAAACGACGCTCAAGTGCCGCATCTTTTTCGATATATTTTTTGTATTCGTTGAGAGTTGTCGCTCCAACGCATCGCAGCATTCCGCGTGCAAGTGCAGGTTTTAGCATGTTGGAAGCGTCAATAGCACCTTCGCCCGCACCAGCACCGACAAGCGTATGTAACTCGTCAATAAATAAAATTATTTGTCCGTTCGCCTTTTCAATTTCTTTCAAAACAGCTTTGAGTCTATCTTCAAATTCGCCGCGATATTTTGCACCTGCGAGCATCGAACCTAAATCGAGTGAAACGAGTTTTTTATTTTTAAGAGTTTCAGGAACATCGCCGCTGACAATTCTTTGTGCTAAACCTTCAACAATTGCAGTTTTACCAACTCCAGGTTCGCCAATCAAAACCGGATTATTCTTTGTTCTGCGGGACAAAACCTGAATTGTGCGGCGAATTTCGTCATCGCGACCAATTACCGGATCGAGTTTTCCTTTTCTCGCACGCTCAGTTAAATCAATCGAATATTTGTCGAGTGCTTGAAAATTTTCTTCGGCGTTCTGATCCGTAATTCGCGAACCTCCACGCATATCTACAATTACTTTTTCCAAATCTTCGCGGCTGATTCCATTCGCACGTAAAATTCTTCCTGCATCGCCCGATTTTTCGTCAACTATTGCAAGCAAAAGATGTTCGGTTGATAAATATTCGTCGGTCAATTTTTCCGCTTCAGTCTGTGCAACTTGAAAAATCGTATTGGTTCGCGAAGAAAAATACTGCTGCCCGCCGGAAACCTTCGGGAATTTTTCGAGAACTTTAGACAATTCTGCAGAAATAGCAGAAATATTTGCACCAATCTTTCCAAAAATTGGACGCACGACGCCTTCTTTTTGTTCAAGCATTGCCGCAAGTATATGTTCTGGTTCTACTTGTTGATGTGTTGCTTTTTCGGCAATTTCGACGCCTGATTGGACAGCTTCTTGTCCACGAATTGTAAATCTATCAAATCTCATAAAATATCGCTCCTAATGAGTCTGTTCAAATAATAAAATCTGAGTGTCTCTTTGTCAAGTATTTAATAATGCTATTTTTAGTTTGTTAAAAATTAAACCTATGCTCAATTCTAAGTGACACAAAACCATTTGGAATGTATATTTTTACCAGTTATCAATATAAATAATATTTAAGCTAAAACTCTCGAGCAAAGGTTTGCGTATATAAAATGAAAATTCTTCGTGAAATATTGAGTCCATTAATTGCGGTTTTTGCCGCATTTGTTGTTGGCGGAATAATTGTTTTGTTGATTGGCGATAATCCGATCACAACATATTGGCTGTTAATTTCTAATTCTTTTGGATCAATAAAAGATATTAGTTATACGCTTTTTATGGCGACACCGTTGATATTTACAGGTTTAGCTGTGGCTGTCGCTTTTCGTTGCGGACTTTTAAATATTGGAGCTGAAGGACAACTTTACGTTGCATCATTTGCAACGGCTTGGTTTGGAATCAAATTTGGCGGAACAGTTGTCAGTATTTTTGGTAAATCGGAAGATTGGTCGTGGGTTAGTTTGCCGAGTTTTTTGTTAATTCCGCTTTGTATTTTGATGGCGATAGTTGCTGGTGCAATTTGGGGAGCAATTCCGGGAATTTTGAAAGCGAAATTTGGTTCGCATGAAGTTATCAATACAATAATGCTCAACTTCATCGCGATTGCTTTAGTCAGTTATTTTACTCAATATCATTTCAAAATTCCGGGCGATCCGATTTTGCAAACTGCAGAAATTGGAAAAGCCGCACACCTTGCACAACTTAACGAATTTGTTTCTTTTATACCAAAAGATGTGCCTCTCAATTTGGGTTTTGTGATTGCTGTAATCATGTGTTTCGTTGTTTATTTCTTTCTTTGGAAGACAAAATGGGGTTATGAACTTCGTGCTGTTGGCGAAAATCCGACTGCGGCTGAATACGGCGGAATTTCTCCAAAAAAACAAATAGTTTTGGCAATGACAATTTCCGGTGGATTAGCTGGAATGGTAGCAATAAACGAAGTTTTGGGATACAGACACAACTATTACGATGGATTTTCTGCAGAACTCGGCTTTTTGGGAATTGCGGTTGCACTTCTTGGAAGAAATCATCCGCTCGGTGTTTTTATTGCCGCCTTGTTTTTTGGCGTTTTGATGCGTGGCGAAATTTTTGTTGACGCATTTACAAGATATGTCTCAAAAGATATTAGTACAGTTTTGCAGGCAATTGCGATTTTATTTGTAGCTTGTTTACAAAAATATTCGAGAAAGTGAAAAAGTGAAAAAGAAAATTGAATGTTTTGAAGATTTATATATTTGGCAGAAAGCGATTGAATTCTTCAAAGAAATTTACCTGATTACGGAAAAGTCTGGATTGCGGAGTGATTTTGGTTTAAAACACCAAATGCGGCGGTCGTCAGTGTCAATTCCGAGCAATATCGCAGAAGGTTTCGAACGACGTTCGAGGAAAGAATATTTGAATTTTTTGAATATTGCAAAAAGCTCGGCGGGTGAGATTAGAACTCAGCTATTTATTCATTTCAAGTAGGCTATCTTGAGAACTTAGAACATGAAACGCTACGGGAAAAGAGCGGTTCAATTGCGAATTACATGAAGTCTATTTATGACGCTGAGATTTGAAAGAAAACTTTTTCACATTTTCACGTTTCAAGTTTACAAATTTTATGAGCGAATTATTAACATTATCTTTAATTTTTGCGGCGATTCGATCAGCAACGCCTTTGATTTTTGCGGCACTTGGCGGATTGTTTTCTGAGCGTGCCGGCGTTATTAACATTGCACTTGAAGGTTTAATGTTGACCGGTGCGTTTGCTGCTGCGGTTGCAACTTATCAATTTAGTAACCCTTATCTCGGGTTTTTATCAGCATTGCTTGCAGGTGCTTTTATCGCACTTGTTTATGCAGTTGCGACGATTCATTTTGAAGCAAACCAAGTTGTAGCTGGAACTGCGATTAATTTTTTAATGCTCGGTTTGCCACAACTTATTAGTGGTGCTATTTATGATTCCTCTGGTTCTACGCCGCAGGTTGATAAAGAATTTCTCATTCCAGAATTTTTTAACACAATTTCATATGCTTCAATTTTAGCTTTTTTACTTATTCCAATTTGCTGGTATGTTTTGTATAAAACGCCATTTGGCTTGCGTTTGCGAGCAGTTGGTGAAAATCCGGCGGCGGCGGATTCGGCAGGAATTAATGTTATTTGGTTGCGTTACTCGGCGGTTATTTTATCTGGAGTTTTGGCAGCGGCTGGCGGTGCATATCTTTCGATTGGGCAGAGTTCGCTTTTCACCCGCGGTATGTCTGCCGGACGTGGATTTATCGCACTCGCGGCATTAATTTTGGCAAAATGGAAGCCGATTCCGGTATTGTTTTCGTGCCTGTTTTTTGGTTTTACTGAAGCCTTAACAATAAAATTGCCTGGCACACCTTGGGCAAAATTTAACGGCGAAGATATTCCAATTCAATTTATTCAAATTATTCCTTATGTTTTGACGATTATTGTGTTGGCAGGATTTATCGGCACTTCGCGAGCACCGAAAGCACTTGGAATTCCATATAAGAAAGAGAATTAAATTAAATTTTTTTTGAGCTTGAATTTCAATTTTTATCACAAGAATTAATAAAGTTATGAAACTTACAATACTTATTTTCACAATCTTCATAACCGTCCAAACAAGTTTATTTCATACATTTGGGCAAGTTTACTCACGTCCTAAAATAGTATCTGATTCAGCTAAAGATGAGTGTGATGCCCAAAAGTTTACTGTTTTTGGTTTACAAATTGGAATGACTTTAGCTGAAGTTGGTAAAGTCTTTAACGTTGAAATAAAAACTTTACCTCGGTCTTTGGGTGAGTTTGATGGTAGCGAAGGATTCAGTTACTTTGCAGCTAAAGGCGATACGATGAATCTGCCTTCCCATTTAGACTATTTGTGGGTTGAGTTTCATAAGGATAAAATATATGCAATAAAGGCATTTTACTCAGTTCAAAATCCAAAAAGTCTATTATCTGAGATTTCGTCTCAGTGGGGCTTGATGGAAGATCAATGGTTGACAACAAATGAAAAATCAAGCTCGCAATCAATATTTGTCTGTAAAAACACAAAAGTTGAAATCTTGGATTCTTCTGGCGTCAGACTCTATGTTGAAGACAAAAGCATTAAGTTAATACACTTGCCAAAAAGAATAAAAGAAGATGAAGTCCCTTTTATGCTTAGGGAGAGTGTTATTATTCCCAAGAAAGAAGTGGTTCAACCTAAATCAAAAACAGAGAATTCTTCAAAACCAGAAGAATCGAATAAACAAAATAAACCAAACCAACTACCCGAAAAATGTTCATTACCAATTTCTTTGTTGCCACCAATTCGCGGCTTGAGTTTAGCTATGTCTAAAGTGTTGGTTTTCAATAATTATCCAAATTGCCGCAACGAAATCACATCCAATTGTTCACATAGAGCCGAAAGAATTGCAAATGCCAGTCTCAGAAATGGCTTGGATGCTGTTACAATTGGTTTCGATTTGGAATCACAAACTGTGTCAAGTTTTTCAATAATTTATGACACTTCACTTGAGTGGCAATCATCCAAAGAGTTTGCTGAGAGTATCTCTGACAATTTGGAATTTGACCCAAATAAATGGATTCCGAAGCCGACAAACAAAAAGTCGCCTTTCGTATCATTGGGATATGCTTGCACGAATTATGGTGCCACGGTTTCATTTATTGATGGTTATCCTCGACTTTCATTGTATAAGTCTACCGAGTTAATAAAGCTAGAGGAAAGTTATCGAAAAGCAAATCTGAGTGAGCAACAAAAGAAAAAGAAAAAAGAGTTTAAACCATAAAATTTGTTTAGGTTGTTAAATAGAATTGTTAATTTAAGAATAATGACATACGAAAAAGCACAAGAAGCGGCGGACTATATACGCTCAAAATATTCAAAAGAAATTAAAGTAGCATTGGTTTTAGGAAGTGGTTTAGGAGCATTTGCCGATTCGATCAAAAATCCGGTGATTATTCCTTATGAAGAAATTCCTAATTTTTCACGTTCAACCGTTGAAGGACACGCTGGAAGGCTTGTTTTGGGAGAAGTAAACGGCGTTTCGGTTGCGGTTCAGCAAGGGCGTTTTCATTATTACGAAGGCTACGATATTCAAAAAGTTGTTTTGCCAGTGCGAACTTTTGGTGTGCTAGGAGTCAAGAATTTGATTCTTACAAATGCCGCCGGAAGCGTTAGAACTGACTTCAAGCAAGGAACTTTGATGCTCATTCGCGATCATCTTAATTTAATGGGCGTAAATCCGTTGATTGGCGAAAACGACTCTCGATTGGGTACACGATTTCCAGATATGACCGAAGTTTATTCGCGAGATATTCAAGCAATTGTCGGTGAAGAAGCGAAAAAAATGTGTGATGAAAAGGGAATTACACCGTTTTTAAGACGAGGAGTTTATTGTGCTTTAACTGGTCCAAACTACGAAACGCCAGCTGAAATCAGAATGTATAGATTGCTTGGAGCTGATGCAGTTGGAATGTCAACTGTTCCCGAAGCACTCGCAGCACGCCATCAGGGAATGAGAGTTTTGGCTATTTCTTGCATCACAAATCTTGCCGCTGGTGTTAGCGATGAAGAAATTAATCATGAAGAAGTAATGGAAACCGGTGCGAAAATTGCTGACACTTTCAGGGAATTATTGGAAAGAGTTTTGTCGAGAATTGGGGATAATTAAGTCCAAAGTTTCTAGTCCTAAGTCTTCAGTCAAGAAATTGATTGTTGATTTTTGACTTCAGACTCTGGACTCTAGACTAAGGACTAACACAAATGATTATTGGGATTTGCGGCGGAACCGGTTCGGGTAAAACGACAATTGCACGTGCGATAGTTGACTCTATTGGTGCAGAAAAAGTTGTTTTGGTAGAGCAAGATTCTTATTACCGAAATATGTCTGATATGCCGCTCGATGAACGTAGAAAAGCTAACTTCGATCATCCTGATTCGATTGATAGCGACCTTTTGGTCAATCATTTAAAGCGTCTCAAATCAGGTGAATCCATTGAAATGCCAATCTATGATTTCAAAACTCACACCCGAAGCAACAAGTCGCAACATATTGAACCAACAGCAGTTATCATTGTTGAAGGGATTTTGATTTTTGCTGAAACGCGAGTTTTAGATATTCTTGATGTGAGAGTTTTTGTCGATACACCCGATGATATTCGACTTTGCAGAAGGTTACGACGCGATATTGCGGAACGTGGCAGGAAATTTGAACAAGCAATCGAACAATACGAAAAAACCGTGCGTCCAATGCACCAGCAATTTGTCGAACCATCAAAACGCAACGCGGATTTGATAATTCCCGAAGGCGGACAAACGCAAGTTGGAGTTGATGTTTTATGTGGAATTATCCGTGAAAAATTACGCGAGGAAACTAAGAACTAATATTCACTTGTGAACGAAAATAACCACGACAATTTAATTGAACTAACGATAAAAGCCCGCAAATTGGCTTTTGCTCCATATTCCAAATTTCGTGTTGGAGCAGTTGTTGTCACCAAAAGCGGCAAAATTTTCACTGGTTGCAACGTTGAAAGTGCGAGCTACGGACTAACCATTTGTGCCGAACGAGTTGCAATCTGCAAAGCGATTTCTGAAGGCGAACGCGAATTTGAAATCGTCTGCGTTGTCGCCGACACCGAAGAACTCACGCCGCCATGCGGAGCTTGTCGCCAAATTATTTGGGAATTCTGTGGCGATGTTCCGGTAATTTTCGCAAATCTACAAGGAAAATCCGAGGTTTTGCAAATGAAAGATTTATTGCCGAAAGCCTTTGATACAAAATTTTTGAAATAATTTACCGTGTAACAAATTGAGTTTCTTGCATTTATCTATTGAAATGTAGTAATTTCAGTTATGGAAACCTTGAAACTTTTATCTACCGCTTTTTTATCAATTCTTTTTCTCCTTTCTAGTTACACTTTTGCACAGACAAAAAAACCGCTTCCGCAGCGTTGGAATGCCGAATTAGCCATTGTCGGAGGGACAATTGTTTCGATGGATAAAGACCGACGCATTATTGAAGATGGTGCGATTGTTATCGAAAAAAGCAAAATTGTTAAGATTGGTGAGCGTGTTGAGGTGATGAAAAATCTGCGTCCGAAGCAAATAATCAATGCAACCGGAAAAGTGATAATTCCTGGTTTAATAAACACACACACACATGTTCCGATGACGCTTTTTCGTGGGATTGCCGATGACCTTGACCTTAATGAATGGCTGACGAAATATATTTTTCCGGCAGAAGGGAAAAACGTTACCGAAGATTTCGTAAGAGTTGGAACGCAACTCGGACTCGCAGAATTTATCCGTGGCGGCACGACAACTTTTTGCGATATGTATTATTTTGAAGATGCAATTGCCGATGAAACCTCGAAAGCTGGAATGCGTGCAGTTTTGGGCGAAACGCTGATTGATTTTCCGGTTCCTGATAACAAAACCTTTGCTGATGCAAAAGTTTATACCGAAAAATTCGTCAAAAAATGGCAGAAAAGTTCGTTGATTGTTCCCGCAGTTGCACCGCATGCACCTTATACCGTCAGCGAAGAACATCTTAAAGAAGCGAGAAAACTTGCTGACGATTTGAACGCTCCGATGGTGATTCATCTCGCCGAAGACCGCAAAGAATTGAAGTTTGTTGCTGATAATAAAAATGGTCTGCGTCCCATTGAATATCTCAACAAAATTGGTGTTTTGAACGATAAAACAATTGCCGCACACGTAATTTATGCTAACGATGAAGAGCTTGATATTATGAAAAAGCTCGGTGTTGGAATCGCACATAATCCGCAGTCGAATATGAAACTCGCGGCTGGCGTTGCACCAATTCCGCAGATGTTAGAACGCGATATGGACGTTGGTCTAGGAACTGATGGAGCGGCTTCAAATAACGACTTAAGTCTTTGGGAAGAAATGGATTCTGCGGCAAAACTCCACAAGGTTTTTAACTTCGATCCGAAAGTTTTGTCCGCTCAGCAAGCCTTTGAAATGGCGACAATTCGCGGAGCACGTGCCTTAGATTTGCAAGAAAAAATCGGTTCGCTCGAAACCGGAAAACAAGCCGATATTGTGATTGTAGATTTCGATGGTTTGCACCAAACGCCTTTTTACAATATGTATTCGCATCTTGTTTACGCGACAAAATCGACAGATGTGAGAACGGTTGTTGTTGATGGAAAAATTTTGATGCTTGACCGCAAGTTGCTGACGATAAACGAAACATTAATCAAACAAAAAGCTAACAAATATCGCGATCAAGTTGTTCGCAGCTTGGCAAACTAAAACCAAATACATTTTCGAATGAATGTTTAATGTGCTATTATTTATTTAAACAAAAGGTTTATTCGCCCTTAAGCGTCTAAATTAAATTATTTGAGGACAAAAAAGTTTAGGAAGTGAGTTGAAGTGAAATGTCGCTTTTATTCACGCGGAAAATAAAGTCCAACCCCAAGGAGGTACTGAAATGCCGCTCATTGTCAAAAAAATCGGGACTCTGAGTTTTCTAGTTTTTCTACTTATGTTGAGCAGTTTTGCCCAACCTGACGCACAATTGCGTCAACAGTTAAGTCGTGCGAGAGTTTTATTAGCGACGAAAAACTACAACTCTGCAATTCTCGAATTAAACGCAATCCGCAAAGAATCGCCAGATGATTATGTGCAAAACGTTGCACTTTCAATGCTCATGAATATTTATGTTGAGCAAAGCGATTACAAAAAAGCCCAAGAATTATTGACAGAAATATATAATTCGCAAAAGCTATCGAAAAAGAATTCCGCAATTTACAATTCAGCCGCTGCTCAAATTGTTCGTGGTTCAAAACTCCAAGTTGAAAGATATAAATCGCTCGGTTTAAATGTTCTTGATGCAAAATTACCAAAAGAAGCTGACGCTGACCTTGATAAAATGCGTGGATTGCTTGAATTAGTTGTAAAGCAAACCGAAGATTTGGGAGCAAGCATTAAGCAAACTGAAGACTCGATGGCTTTAATCGAAGAATCTTCAGCTGCGAGAAGCAACATTGCACGCGATGAATATGATGCAAGTCGTTGGAAAACAAAGATTATCGACGCTCGCGAGAAAATGGCGACTTCACGAAGTTCAGTAGTCAGCGTTGTCGATGAATCGATGCAATCTGTCGCTTTTGTGTCACCTGAAAAAAATATTGCAAATAACAATTCGGTTGCAGTTGTTGAACGACCAAAAATTGTTGAAACAACCGCTAAATCTGAAACTGAAACTCCAAAAATTGAACTGAAACCGCTAGAAACTAAAACGATTATTGTTCCAAAATCGACTGAAGAGCCGATATTGAAAAAAGAAGTCGCAAAAGTTGAAGAAGAAGCAGCTGTTAGTCAGCCAACAGAACCAAAAATTGAAAAAGTTAGTAGTCCGATGAGCGATTCTGATGGAGAAAATCCGGTTCAAATCGGTTCTTTGCGTGAATATGCCGTCACTTTAATTCAGCCGCAATATCCTTTAATTGCTAAAAGTATGAGACTCTCGGGCGTTGTGCAGATTGATGTAATTGTTGATGAAACCGGAAAAGTTTCGACAATCCAAAACTCAAGCGGACCTGATGTTTTAAAACGTGCGGCAACTGACGCTCTAAAAAAATGGAAATTTAAGCCGTTTTTAAAAGACGGTTTGCCGGTAAAAGCTATCGGTTTTGTAAAATTTAATTTTGCTTTGTAAAAGTAAATTTCTGTTCCGACGAACCTTAGGCGACAAGATTTCATCATAGTTTTGTCGCCTTATTTATTTCAAATTTGCCATCGAATATCCAAAACTCATGTGTAAACAAATAATTTTCTTTCTATTTCTGCTTTTCGTATTTTCAATGACAACTTTTTCACAAACACAACCGCCGATCGAACCAGGCGTTTCACACGAACTCGCGATTTGGCGGGCGAAACATTACAGCGATGTGCGTTATAAATTGAATTTAACGCTGGAGAAAATGTCGCCGATTTTGAAAGGTGAGATTGAGATAAATGTAAAATTGAGAATGGAGAATGGAGAATTGAAAACGAAGAATGATTCTCAACTCTCAATTCTCAATTCTCAAATAATCCTCGATTGGCGAAAGATTAAAGGTAAAGAAGATACTTATTCGATAAAAGATGTTGAGTTGAACGGCAAACCTGCCGAGTTTGAAGAAATAAACGAACATCTTGTTATCAAAAACGCTACGCAAGGCGACAATATCATCAAACTAAACTTTACATCGCCGATTTCAAGCAGCGGTTCGGCAATCACACGCTACATTGATAAAGAAGACGGTTCGGAATATATCTATTCGCTTTTTGTCCCAAGTGATGCAAGCACAGCGTTTCCGGTGTTTGATCAGCCGGATTTGAAGGCAAGGTTTAGCCTGTTCATAAATTCACCAAAGGACTGGAAAGTTGCTTCAAATACACCGATCGACTCAAATAACTGGGAGAAAAATATCGGACCCGCTTCAAAGGAAGAAGCAAAAAAATTCAATAAGTATAAAGAGACCCGAAATTTTGATTATTTTTTTGAAACCCAACCAATTTCAACTTATGTTTTCGCCTTTGCCGCAGGAAATTTTGAAGAGTTTGAGGGTTATAAGTTTGATAGTGAATATGCAAACTCTAACATTAACAAGAAACCTTTATTAGATTTTGGGACTGAAATAAAAAAACAATTTTCACCTCATCAATCTAAAATCTACGTCCGCAAATCGCAAGCCGAAAAATTCAAACAACATTCCGCTGAAGTTTTCCGCTTGAATCGTGAATGTATCAAATATCTCGAAGATTATTTTGATTACAAATTTCCGTTTCCGAAATACGATTTAGTTTTGCTCCCTGAATTTCCGTTTGGCGGAATGGAACATGCGGGAGCGACTTTTTTGCGTGAATCTTCGATAATTTTCCCGTCTGAGCCAACCAAAAACGACATCATTTCAAGAGCAAATTTAATCTTTCACGAAGCCGCACATCAATGGTTCGGCGATACTGTAACGATGAAATGGTTCGACGATTTATGGCTTAAAGAAGGTTTTGCGGAGTTTATGGCATACAAAACGCTCGAAAAAGTGATGCCCGAAGCCAACGCCTGGAAAGCCTTTTACGAACGCAACAAACAACTCGCATATCTCACCGATTCAACCAAAGGCACCACGCCGATCTATCAAGAAATCGCCAATTTAAGTTCGGCAAAGTCCGCTTACGGCAACATCGTCTATCGCAAAGCACCGAGCTTTTTGCGTCAAGCCGAGTTCTATCTGGGCGAAAAAGAATTTCAAACGGCGGTCAGAAGTTTTTTGAAAAAAAACGAGTTTAAGAACGCGGAATGGACTGATTTGGTGAAGGAATTTGAAACGGCGACAAAAAAAGATTTGAAAGATTGGGCGAATATTTGGGTAACGAAGCGTGGCTTGCCGATTATAACTCTTGGAGTAAAAAATGTTCATGTTGGAAATCCGCGGACAGATGCTTTTTATGAAAATTATTTGGTTCAGAAAAGTAGCTTAAAAGAGGGCGGATTTTGGCAAGTTATGACCAATGTTCTTTTGAGATTCGGAGAAAGAAACGAGGTCAAAACAGTAGTAAGCAGTAAGTCTGAAGGTGTAAACACAAGAGATAACAGTTTTATCGCTCAATTTTGGACGTGTTGTAACGAACGGACTAATGACAAAACTCCAGATTTTATTTTCCCGAATTACCAAGATTACGGCTACGGAATTTTCCTGCTCGACGGAAAAAGCCGCAATTATATTCTTGCCAATGTCCAAAATGAAAAGGACGATTTTCTGCGTTCGATGATGTATGGAAGTTTGTGGGATTCTGTCCGCGAAGCCGAACTTGATCCGAAAGATTTTGTCGAATTGGCGATAAAAAATGTCAGCACGGAAAAAGACGAAATGATTGTTTCGGCGATTCTAAGTAGAGTGAACACAGCATTTGCGTATTATTTGAACGATAAAACACGGAATGAATTATCGCCGAAATTGGAAAGTGTTTTAATCAACAAAATGCAGACGGCAGAAACGCAAAGTCAAAAAATAACTTTTTATCGAGCATTTTTGAATGTCGCAAACTCTGAAAACGCACGAAACTTGCTAAAAGATTTTCTAAAACCAAAAGCTAAAAACCAAAGTCCATTCGCATTAAAAACCAAAGATAAATTCGACATTGTGGCAAAACTTTTGATTCTAGGAGATAAAGATGCGGAAAACTTGCTTGCTGAATTGGTCAAAACCGAAACTTCGGACGATGCGAAGCGTTACGCATATGCCGCGAAAGCGGGAATTGCTGCGGCTGAAAATAAGGCGAAATATTTCAACGATTTTGTCGCCAACAAAGAAATTAGTGAAAGTTGGATTGAATCCGGTTTCGTTCCGTTTAATTCCACCAAACATTCAGATTTGACAATTCAATATCTCGAAAAAGCATTGGCAGAATTACCGAATCTGAAACGAAACCGCAAAATATTCTTCGTCAACGGTTGGCTTTCAGCGTTTATTGGCGGACAAAAAAGTGAACAAGCGTTGGCAATCGTCAATAAATTTCTCACGGATAATCCGAACCTGGATAAAGACTTAAAGCTCAAAATTTTGGAAAATGTTGATGTAATTGAGCGAGCAGTAAAGATCAGGACTAAATTCAAATAAAAAAAGACACGAAACATAAATGCTTCGTGTCGAATGGAGAGTTATGAACATGAAACTCTAAATTTCGCTCTTTTCGCTATTAGATTTACTTTTTCCACTAGCTGATTGAAGTTTTGGAAGCGGTAAACCAACTCCGTCTGATTTTGTGTCGGGTTTTTCCTCAACTTTCTCTTCAAAAGTTTCGGTGACAATCATCCCGCCAGATTGTTTCGAAAAAACAAGTTTTTCGTTTTCAGCATCAAAATCAACCTTAACAAAGTCTCCGGTTTCAACCTGAGCCGTAGCGACCAAATTTGACAACGGGTAAACTAGAAATCTTTCAATTGAGCGTTTCAAATGTCTCGCACCGTATTTAAGGTCAATTCCTTCGCGAAGTAAATACTCTTTGGCTTCATCAGAACATTCGAAAATAAACTTGGTTCCAGCAGAATCTGTAATTCTAGATTGCACAGAATTGAGCTCAATGTCGAGAATTTGACGAAGATGGTGTTCCTTCAAAGTCCTGAAAACAACCACTTTATCGATTCTGTTCATAAATTCAGGCGAAAATTTACGTTTCGCTGATTCTAAAGCCGTTCGATAAATTTTGGTGTCAATTTCGTTGTCGTCTGGTGCTTTTGAATTCTTCGATGAAGCAAAACCTATTCCGCCAGAAATCATTTCAGACATTTCTCTCGCACCAAGATTAGAAGTCATAATAACCACCGAACGCGAAAAATCAACTCGTCTGTTATCGCCCAATGTGAGCGTTGCTTTATCTAAAATTCCTAGCAAAAGTTGCCACAAAGAATCAGAGGCTTTTTCAATTTCGTCAAACAAAACAAAAGTCAGACGAGTTTCATCAGTGTGCGATTTATCAAGATTTTCTTGAGTTAGCATCGGCGAAGTTTCGCGATGTCCCAAATATCCCGGAGGCGACCCGATAAGTTTTGCAATTTCATGCGAATGTTGAAACTCAGCACAATCAATTTTTACAACTGCATGCGGCTCGCCAAAAAGCACTTCGGCTGCTGCTTCAACAACACGTGTTTTTCCCGAACCAGTTGGTCCCAAAAATAACATTGTTCCTATTGGTCGCGTAGGATTGTTCATTCCGGCAAGATAAATTTGAAATAATCCGCTCAGGCGACGAACCGCACGTTCTTGTCCAACTATGCGTTTCGTTATTTCATCTTCAAATTCTTTGGCACGCGGACTTTTTTGGTCAGGATCAAGCACCACCAATTTTTCTGCGAAAGCTGTTTGTTTTGTTGTGTTGTAGTTCATTAGTTTCTCCTGTTTTTGCAAAATTGAAAAATTATTTTGCAACATCGATTTAGACGAAATTTCAAAACCTAATTTGCGAAAAACTATTTAAGCAAATTATGGATACAAAGATGCTGTCAAACTTGATTTAGTTTGCTGAACTCTTTTTGGGTTTGTAGAAGATAAACTGTTCAGAAGATTTGCAGAATGCCACAAGTAAAGCCCTGCTAAATACTATTTTTCCATATTTCGTAACATTTTTGCAAGAGAAAACTGGAAATATTATCAAATTAGTAATTTAGCTGAAAAATTTTTAATAAAAAATCATTTTTGCTTGACAAAGAATAAACGAAAATATACATTCGTCTTAACATATATGTAATTGCATTTATGAAATTAAAAAAAGGTAATTTTTATGAAAACACATATTTCTTTAAACGTTAGCAATGTAGAGTCAAGTGTTGAGTTTTACTCAAAAATGTTTGGAGTCAAACCAATGAAATTGAGGAGCGACTATGCAAAATTTAATGTCGAAAACCCATCTTTAAACCTAACAATGAATCAAATGCCATTTGAAGCAGGTGGTTCGTTATCGCATCTTGGTTTGCAGGTTGAAACAAGTGGCGAAGTTATGGAAATGAGTAAACGTTGGGCTGAAAGTGGTTTAATCACACTTGAAGAAATGCAGACCGATTGTTGTTACGCTCTTCAAGATAAAACTTGGGTTAGCGATCCTGATGGAAATAAATGGGAAGTTTTCGTTGTTTTGGAAAACACGGAAGATAAAGATATAGCTGCGTCTTCATGTTGCACTCCGTTGGCAAAACCCGTTAGCATAAGTCGATAATTATGGAAAAAAAATCATTTTATACACTTGCTGTTCACGCTGGAGAAGATTTAACACAACACTTTGGCTCAGTTTCAGTGCCAATTTATAATGCTTCTGTTTTTTCTTTTGCTAACGCAGATGAAGGCTCGGCGATTCATAACTACCTAAAACCCGGCTATTTTTATGGAAAACTTGGAAACCCAACCCAAGATTCTTTTGAAAAAGCAATTTGCGAACTTGAAAATGGGGAATCGGCACTGGGATTTGCTTCCGGAATGGCAGCAGTTTCGGCATCAATATTGACGGTAATAAAATCGGGCGATCATATTGTTGCACCAGATTCGATGTATTCAACAACAACTTTATTTCTCGAAGAAATTGCGGAAAAATTTGGTGTTGAATTAACTTTTGTTGATGCAACGAAGGCTGAAAATTATGCAAATGCTTGCAAAGATAACACTAAATTGTTTTGGATTGAATCGCCTTCAAATCCTTTATTAAAGATAACTGATCTCACGGCGGTTGTAGAAATTGCAAAATCTAAAGGAATAATCACTATTGCAGACAACACATTTGCGACACCGTTTAATCAAAAACCGATTGATTTTGGGGTTGATATTGTTATTCATTCAGCTACTAAATATCTTGGTGGACACAGCGATTTAACTGCTGGTGTAATGGTTGGAAAACGAGAAATAGTTGAAAAATCACGACTTAGAACTACAAAACTTTATGGTGGAAATATCGCACCGCAAGTTGCATGGTTAGTTTTACGTGGAATTAAAACCTTAGCATTAAGAATGGAACGTCATAACTCAAACGCATCTGCAATTGCATATATGTTATCGAAACACCCAAAAGTTTCAGCAACATATTATCCGGAATTTAACGAAGTTGCAGGCAAACAGATGAAAGGATTTAGCGGAATGATAGCTTTTGACGTTGGAAGCGTCGAAAACGGTAAGACTTTGGTTAATAATTTAAAAATTTGCACTTTGGCGACTTCGCTTGGTGGTGTTGAGACAATTATTCAGCATTCTGCTTCAATGACTCACGCTGCTTTACCATTAGAACAAAGATTAAAAGCCGGTGTAACTGATGGTTTAATTAGACTTTCGGTTGGAATTGAAGACGTAAAAGATTTACTCGAAGATCTGCAAAAAGCATTAGAACATATCTAAAACAGGAATATATATTTGTTGTTATTCCATATATTAAATAATGAATTTACTAAAAAGATTTGTAGCCGAATTTATCGGAACCGCTTTTCTTTTGGCGATAGTTGTAGGCTCTGGAATCATGGGCGTTAATCTTTCGCAAGGAAACGATGCCATTGCACTTCTTGGAAACACGATGGCAACTGCTGCTGGTTTGGTTTTTCTAATTTTGTCTTTTGGAGCTATTTCAGGTGCACATTTTAATCCCGTTGTCACAATATTAGAGAGATTGTCGTTTAAAGAAACTGTTATATATCTGCTTGCACAAATTTGTGGTGCGATTTTTGGTGTTGGTGTCGCTAACGTTATGTTTGAACTCCCAACACTATTTGCTTCAACAAAAATCAGAACCGGTTACGCACAATATTTGAGCGAATTTATAGCGACATTTGGGTTGATAATGGTGATTAAATTAGGTTCAAAGTTTCATCCCAAATTAGTGCCGTTTATGGTTGCGGCTTATATAACAGCAGCTTATTGGTTTACTTCGTCAACTTCTTTTGCAAATCCGGCAGTAACTATTGCACGTTCTTTGAGCGATACCTTCGCTGGTATTCGCCCAAATGACATTGCTCCGTTTATCGTTGCTCAGTTACTTGGAGCACTAACTGCTTCGATTGTTTTTGGTTGGTTGATTAAAACAGAGAAAATTGTTGAGGAAATTTGATGAAAAAAGTATTAATTTTATGCACTGGAAACTCTGCTCGAAGCCAAATGGCGGAAGGTTTACTTAAACATATTGGTTCTAACGAATATGAGGTGTTTAGTGCTGGCACAAAGCCTTCAATAGTTCGTCGTGAAGCCATTAAAGTGTTAGCCGAAATTGGTATTGATATTTCAACAAACCGGTCTAAATCTGTTGATGAATTTATTGGACAAGAAATTGATTACGTTTTAACTGTTTGCGACAATGCACAAGAAAATTGTCCGTATTTTCCTGCGAAAACAAAGTTAATTCATCATTCTTTTGATGATCCACCAGCTGCAGATGAATTTGATGAAGAAAAGAGACTGACAATTTTTCGACAAGTCCGTGATGAAATAAAAGACTATTTTGAGAATGATTTTTTGAAATAAAAAAGGCGTATGTTTTCACAAACGCCACTAAATCAATAAAGCTGAAATTAGATTAATTTTCCGGAGTTTTACTTGGTCTATCAGCTCGTCTTTCTTTCATTTCTGACTTCATTTGCTCAAGTTGTGTCTTTTGCTCAACTGTCAAAATGGTTTGAATTTCGTCACGAATTTGTTTTGAAGATTCCATCATTTGACTACGCATTTCTTTCATCCTAGTTTGTTCTTCAGCAGTAATAATACCTTCACGCTTTTTGATCATCAAGGTTTTCATTTCTTCGCGGTTTGGTGCAGATTTCGCTTTGAAACTTTCTTTTATTGATTTCACACGTGCTTTTTGGTCTTCAGATAAATTTAATTTCCGTAATTCTTTAAGCCCATCTTGATGACGACCACGATGTTTATCGGCTTTATTATTTCGTTTAAATCCGCGTTTGCCTTCATTAGTTTCTTGTTTAACAGAATCTTGAGTTTCTGTTGGCGAAACAACTTGCGAATATGAAAGTGAACTAAATGTAAGTATTGCAGCAGTTGAAAGTATAAGTGATTTGAATTTCATAGTTTTTCCTTAAAATATAAATTAGCATTTGGTCTTTACAAAAGTTAAGACGCAAGTAAAACTCGTTTAGTCTGAAAATTTAAATTTATTAGTTTCCGTAGATTTTGCTGACAAATTTACCACTCATAAATTCTTTTGGTGAAATATCACTCTGCAACACAACGCCCTTATATTTATTGGTCAAAAGCATAACGGCGGATTCAAGTAATGGAACCGCAGTTGTTGTTTGAATAGCACGCAGATTGTGTCCATTTACTTCGATTGGTTCAATATAATATGCTTTTTCAATCATTCGACGAGTATTTTTATCATCAAATCCTTCAACTGAAGCGTGAACTAAGACAAAATCGTCTTCAACAGCCGGAATTTCTTGAAGAAATCTTTTCAAGACCAAATCAGCATCTTTTTTACAATCTGCAATTACATTATCTGCATATTTGTAGTGTCCTTGATGTCGTAAGGTCTTGTAATCAAGCGACTTAGTTTTTGATTTGAAGAAATCAGGCAAATCAGCCGCTCCGCCCGAAGTTAAATCTGCTTCGTATGTTCTGCCACCAATAATAATTGTTTCTCGGTCAGAAAGTGCAGGTAAATCTGTGATTTCGCCATTGCGGATAACACGCGAATTTTTAACATATTCAGTTGCAACGCCGATTGGCGACCATGTAAAACCATAAAAATGCGGACTATGGGCGTGTGCCGTTAAAGCACCAACTTTCATCGCAATTCTTTCAACTTTTTCGACGTTATATGAGGCGGAAAATGACTGATAAAGTGACATTGCAAGGACATTGATAAATCCGGGAGCAAGTCCGGTTTGCAAGATAAAACCAGTTTCTGCACCTTTGGCAATTTCAATAATCGCGTCAGTTTCAGCAACATATTCTGTTAAATTGGCGTAATGCATTTTGAAATTTTTCGCAAATTGAGCCATTCGCGGTGCTTGCGAACCTGGCGAGCAATCGAGCAAACAATCGCTGAGTTCGAAAGCATTTTTCATTGCTTCATTGATGTCAGTTTTCGACATCAATACGGTCTCAACGCTTGATACTTTGTTTGAACCTTGGAGAATGAAGTCTTTAGCTTTTTGCAAATTAGTTTCATTTACATCGCCAAGAAATATTGTAACTTCAAACTCTGACCATTCTCGAAATAATAATGCCGCAGCCTCACCGATACCACCCGAACCGGAGATAAAAATAGTTTTTTTCATATATAAATATTTGTTATAAAGGAATTCAACAAGTTTTTGATTTTACAAGGAAATTAAATAGTTTGCGAGCATGAGAAGTCGTTTTTATTGAACAAAAAAGTGCCTCAATTATTTCATCAGAGACACTTTTATTCATTTAATTTAATTATTTTTAATAACGTGATTCTCGATAGCCGCCGCCGCCACGATTTCCGCCGCGACCACCGCCACCGCCTTCTTCGCGTGGGCGAGCTTCATTTACAACCAAATTTCGTCCATCAAGTTCGGTGCCGTTGTATTTTTCGATAGCACTTGTGGCATCGTCAGCTGTTGACATTTCAACAAATCCGAAGCCGCGTGATCTGCCTGTTTCGCGATCTTCTACGATGTTTGCAGATTCTACAGGTCCGATTTGTGCGAAGTGATCTTGTAATTCGTCGCTCGAAATTCGAAACGACAAGTTTCCGACATAAAGTTTTGTACTCATTTTTATTCTCTAAATTACTGATTTGAAAGAAGTAAGACAGGCGAAATAAGGCAGATTATACCAAGAAAAGCGACACGCCCGATAGCGTTGATAATTTAATATAAATATCATTGAACTAACTTCTAAAAGCCTAGCTAAATCTCTCAAACTATACAAAAAACGTCGCTTTAAGTTTTTTATATGGACGCATCATCACAGATTGCTGAGAGCAAAAGTGAGTATATTGCATTATTCCACAGCATTTAGCAAGGGTTTATTGAAATAAATTAGATTTAGTTGTGAATTTTACAAAATCTATAACGAAATCAAATAAGAATTTCTCGCTAATTGACCAAAAATGCTTAGTTGGTTATCCTAAACGTAGTTAATATAACGCTCTTATGAGCAAATAATACCTGGAGAATTTATGAAAATCGGATTACCAAAAGAGATTAAAGATAATGAATATCGTGTTGGGCTAACACCAGCCGGTGTCAACGCATTAGTTAATGCAAAGCACACTGTTTTTGTGCAAAAAACTGCTGGTGATGGTTCAGGATTTAGCGATGAACAGTATGTCAAAGCTGGAGCAACAATGCTCGAAACTGCCGATGAAATATGGGCAGAGGGCGATATGATCGTAAAAGTAAAAGAACCGGTCGCTCCTGAATATCCGCGAATGCGTGAAAATCAGCTGCTTTTTACATATTTACATCTCGCACCGGAATTTGAATTAACAAAGCAAATGCTTGAACGAAAAGTTACTGGCGTCGCTTATGAAACAATCACCGATAAACAAGGTCGTTTACCGCTTTTAACGCCAATGTCAGAAGTTGCAGGTAGAATGTCGATTCAAGTTGGAGCAACTTATTTAGAGAAAATGAATGGCGGAAAAGGAATTTTACTTGGTGGAGTTCCGGGTGTTCCGGCTGGAAATGTTGTTATTATCGGCGGTGGGGTTGTCGGAACCGAAGCGGCAAAAATGGCGATTGGACTTGGTGCAAAAGTTACGATTATTGATATTAATTTAGACAGATTACGCCAACTTGACGACATTTTTCTCTCAAAAGTTCAAACACTTGCGTCGTCTCGTTATCAAATTCACGAGGCAATTTCTCACGCAGATTTAGTTATTGGTGGAGTTTTAGTTGTTGGTGCAGCTGCTCCAAAACTTGTCACACGCGATATGCTGAAAGATATTCCAAAAGGTTCGGTTTTGGTTGATGTTGCTGTTGACCAAGGTGGTTGTTTTGAAACTACACACGCTACAACTCATTCAAACCCAACATATTACGAAGAAAATGTTTTGCATTATTGCGTTGCTAATATGCCTGGAGCTGTGCCGAGAACTTCGACTTTTGCATTAACAAATGCAACTTTGCCTTATGCTTTGTCTTTGGCAAATAAAGGTTTTGAAAAGGCTGTTAGTGATGATGCAGGTTTGCGAGAAGGTGTAAATACATACGCCGGAAAATTAACTTATGAAGCAGTTGCAGCATCGCAAGGACTGACTTATACACCATTTGAAGTGTAAAAGCTTTAACACATTTAAATAGATAAAGGCAGTTTTTGCGACTGCCTTTTTTAATGATTTTTATGCAATTTTAAGTTCTTTTGGTGAAAGTAAATCAGATAAAACTGAGATCAACTTATCTTTTAAATCAACGTTTTTTAGCAAATAAGCATTCGCTATGTTTTTTTCTTCACCGGAATTTTCTGTTTTATCAAAACCGCTCATTATGACAAATGGTAAACTACTTTTTTGCGGATTGCTTCTGAGCATTCGGCAAAGATCAATTCCACCCATATTAGGCATTAGTGCATCAGCCACAACTGCGTCAAATGTTTGATCAAACGCAATCTTCATCGCAGCCAACCCATCTTCTGCTGAAATAACGTCAAAATTAGCTTTTTCTAAAACAACTTCTATATACCGCCGAATTGCGTTATCATCATCTACAAGCAATATTTTCTTTTTGCTGACAGATTTTTCTTTTGGGGAAGAGGGGAACTTATTTATGTTCATTTGTTTTTACCTCTTAACAAGATTCTAGGATTTAAATCCTATGCGTTAAATATTTTTTAACACAGTTTAAAGAAAGTCGTAATCGGCTTTTAGTTCCATAAAATCATGTATGAATTTGCAGTTACACCGGCAATAACACAATTAAGAAGACCTGGCGTTTTGATTAGCGAAGTTTCAGCGGAAAGTTTAGCTGAAGAACTCGGCTTAGAAATTAATGACCGTATTGTTCGCGTCAATGGCAGATTTGTGCGAGATTATCTTGATTTTCGCTTTCAAACGGCTGGTGAAACTGACCTCACAATGCACGTTAAAAAGCAAAATGGTGAGACTTGGGAACTTGAAATTGAACGCGAGGAAGGCGAAGATTTTGGCTTGATGTTTGAACAAATTGTGCCGCGTCAATGTGCAAATGAATGTCTTTTTTGCTTTTGTAAAGGAAATCCTGAAGATGCTCGCCCATCGCTTTTTATTCGCGATGAAGATGTTCGCCTTTCGTTTCTTTACGGAAATTACACAACTTTGAGTTCCGTAACTGAAGATGAAATGAAGCGAATTATCGAACAAAGATTGTCTCCGCAATATGTTTCTATTCATGCAACTGATTTAAAAACAAGAGCTTATCTGCTTGGCGTGGACGAAAAACGAGCCGACATTTCTGATAAATTGAAGCGTTTGATGGATAACGATGTTGAAATTCACGCTCAAGTTGTTTTGTGCCCGACAATAAATGATGGCGACATTTTAGAGAAAACAATTAGAGATCTTGCCGCAAATTACCCAAAAGTGATAAGCACCGCAATCGTTCCTTTAGGTTTAACCAGATACAATAAAGACGAACGCCTTGCTCGTGTTACGCCGGAATTTTGCCGGAAAATTGTTGCCCAAGTTGAGCCGATTCAAAAAGAATTTCGAAAAAAATTAGGCGTCACTTTTGCGTTTCTTGGTGATGAAATTTATCTCAAAGCAGGTTTGCCAATTCCTTCTCGAAAGCATTACGGAAAGTATCCGCAAATTGAAGATGGCGTTGGAATGGTGAGAAGTTTTCGAGCTTCGTTTGATAATTTATGGCGAAAGTTAAACAAACAATCACTTACTTCGCAACAAGTTAGCAAATTAAATGGAACTATTCTCACTGGTGAAATATTTGCACCGATAATGAATGAAACAATTCAACGCTTGAATCAATCGCAAAAGACAAATCTACACGTTATAGGAGTTCCGAACACTTATTTTGGTGGGGATGTTGGCGTTGCCGGATTGCTTTCCGGGCAAGACTTTATCGCGGTAAAAGATCAAATTAAAGGTGATTTTGCAATTATTCCTTCGCACACAATAAAATCGGACGAACCTATTTTTCTTGATGGCTTAAAAGTTGAAGAAGTTGAATCGCAATATAGCCAAAAAGTTTATAATTTCGACACAAAAGGTTTGATCAAAATGATTCTTAGTTAAATTGCCAAATTGCCTTTTACACATTCATTTGAAAACGGTAAAATCGAATGTTTGGTAGTTAATTTATTTTTAGAGTATTAAATTTAGTATGGATCTCAAGACAATTACAGTTGCACATTCCCCTGATTCCGACGACGCTTTTATGTTTTACGGATTAGCAACGAACAAATTAGACACAGGCAATTTAAAGTTTGAACACACATTAAAAGATATTCAAACGCTTAATGAAGACGCATTGAAAGGCGTTTTTGATGTTACGGCAGTAAGTTTTCATGCGTATTGTTATCTTGCTGATAAGTATATTTTATTGCCACATGGAGCTTCAATAGGTGACAATTATGGTCCAATTGTTGTTGCCAAAGAACGCCATAACATTGAAGATATTGGCAAATTAAAAATCGCAGTTCCGGGTGAATTGACAAGTGCATTTCTCGCGTTACGCCTTTATAATCAAGACTTTGAATACGAAGTTTATCCTTTTGATGAAATAATTGACGCGGTTCAAAAAGGTAAGGTTGATGCTGGACTTTTGATTCATGAAGGTCAACTTTATTATAAAGAAATTGGTCTTAATAAAATGCTCGATTTGGGTGAATGGTGGTTTGAAAAAACAACTTTGCCGCTTCCAATGGGCGGAAATGTTATCAGAAGAGAACTTGGCGAAGATTTAATGAGAGAAGTTTCGAAATGTTTGAAAGATAGCATTCAGTTTTCTCTTGATAATCGCGAAGATGCACTCCAATATGCAATGCAATTTGCACGCGATATGGATCCGCACACTGCCGACCGTTTTGTTGCAATGTGGGTTAATAATCTAACGCTTGATTATGGTGATCGAGGACGCGAAGGTGTTCGGCTTTTACTCAAAGAAGGTTACGAGAAAGGAATTATTCCGCATTTAGTTAATGTTGAATTTGTTGATTAAGTTTATTTTAGAAAGCTAACAAAGACGTGAAGATTTGTTCTTTGCGTCTTTTTTTGTTCTATTATAATACAAACTTTGTCGGATTTTTGTGCATCTTAAAAGTATGAAAAAAATATTATCTAATTCATTATTTCTTGCGATTGTTATTTTTGGTTATTTATCTAGCGGCTTTTCACAAACACAGACTATTGTTAAAAAGAATTTGAGTCAGCCTGAAATAGACAAAATCGTTAAAACATTTACGACTAAAGAAGGCGAATTTCGCGAAGCATTGAAGAATTATGTTTTCAACCGCAAGGCTTTAGTTCATACTGTTGGTTTTGGCGGACAAATTACCGGCGAATATCGGCGTGAATCTTTTATGGCTTTTTCTGAAGATGGCACCAGAAAAGAAAAGATTTTATTTTTCCCAATTTCAACACTTAAAGATTTAGAAATTACGCTTGAAGACATAGAAGATTTGGGCGGAGTCAATCCTTTTGCCTTAGAACCTGCGTTTGTCTCACAATACAATTTTCAATATATCGGAAATGAAAAAATTGACGAACTTGATTTATACGTTTTTGAGGTTTCGCCAAAAGTTTTGCCTGATCCAAAAAAATCTAAACTGCGACTTTTTACAGGTCGAGTTTGGGTTGATATGCGAGACTTACAAGTTGTGAAATCAAAAGGAAAAGGCGTTCCTGAAGGTAAACAGCGTTTTCCAATTGTTGAAACTTGGCGTGAACATATTGACGGAAAATACTGGTTTCCGACATATTCTTACACCAATGATGAGCTTGTTTTTGACAGCGGTCAGGTTATCAAAATGAAAATGAAGGTAACTTACACAAATTATCGACAAGGTAGATCAGAAGTTAGAATTTTGGATGATGAGCCGGAAACTACACCAACTCCGACACCAAATCCAATTCCAAAAAAGCCTTAAAACTATTTTCCTAGTTCTGTCGCAATTGCATTTCTAGTTTGATTTAAAAGACTATCGAGATCATTTTCGATAGTCTTTCCTTTTGTTTCAATCGGCGGAAGTATAACCATTTCAATAGTTCCGGCGTTGGCGATTCCTTTTTTCTTACCCATTAAATAATCTGTATGCTTGATCGCAACCGGAACAATTGGAGCTTCTGCTTCCATCGCTAGATAAAATGCACCTTTTTTAAACGGCAGCAGTTCACCTTCCATTGCTCGAGTTCCTTCTGCGAAAATACCAATTGAAATACCTTTATCTAACACTTTTCTGATTGTTGCCATTGTTTCAAAAGCTCGTTTAGAATTTGAGCGATCAATTGGCAAAATATTAACGAATGGCATAACCCAGCCAACAATTGGAACTTTTGCTAACTCTTTCTTTGCTATAAAACCCATTCGTCTTCCCGTATATGAAAACATTGTAGCTGTGTCGAGATACGAACGATGATTGACAACAAAAACATAGGAAACATTTGGGTCTAAATTTTCTTTTCCAATGACTGAAACTTTAGAACCACAGGCACGCAACCAAATTTTTGCTCCCCAATCGCACCAAAAATATAATATTTGAGGTTGACGAAAAATTTTAGCAATTACCATTACTGGCAACGCGATAAAAATAAACATCAATCCAGCGGCAGACATTCCACGCAAATATCTAAGTTTGCCGATTAAGCGAGATTTGTTAGACTCTTCAATAGGAAATATCAACTTTTCGTTTTGCATAAATTTATGAGTAAATATCAAGCTAAAGCCACAATTATCATCGTTTTACTGCTAACCGTTCATTGCTTATTACTAACTTCCTTTGCCCAACCAAGCCCGAAAGATGTTCTTGGTTTCCACCCAACCGATGATAGAACAATAGCAGATTGGACTCAAATTACTAATTATTTCAATAAGCTAGACGCAAATAGCGACCGTGTGAAAGTCGAAATTATTGGTGAAACAACTTTGAAAAAACCAATGATAACTGCGTTTATTTCGTCCGAAGAAAACATTCGCAACCTTGAAAAATACAAACAGATTAACAAACAACTGGCAAATCCGCGAAACCTTAAAGATAAAAACGAAGTCGAGAAATTAATTGCAAATGGCAAAACTATTGTAGCAATTTCTTGTTCGATTCATTCGACGGAAATAGTTGCCTCGCAAATGTCAATGAATTTTGCGTATGATCTCGCCACTGCAAAAGACGCCGAAACGCTCGAAATTCTAAATAATACGATTCTGATGCTGATTCCATCTTCGAATCCAGATGGAATCGACATTGTTGCAAATTGGTATCGCAAAACGCTCGGAACTTTTTTTGAAGGAACTTCGCCGCCGGAACTTTACCATCATTATGCTGGACACGACAATAATCGCGATTGGTTTATGTTGAATCTAAAAGAGACTCAATCGATCACAAAACTCTTTTGGAAAGAATGGTTTCCGCAGATTGTTTACGATGTTCATCAAATGGGACAAAATGGTGCGAGGTTCATAATTCCGCCGTTTTTTGATCCGCCGAATCCAAACATTCCGCCATTAATTTTACGTGAAGTTGGAGTTATCGGCTACAAAATGGCAGCTGATCTGCAGGCAAATAGAATTGCTGGAGTTGCCACAAACACTACCTTTGATACTTGGTGGCACGGCGGATTTCGCTCCGCTCCTTATTATCATAATTCGATCGGAATTTTATCTGAAGCTGCGAGTGCAAATCTAATGACTCCAGTAAAAATTACCGAAGAAAAGATGAAAAATCAACGAGCGAGAGGACTAAATTCGCCGCTTGAGAGTTCAACTTCTCATCCACAACCTTGGAAACCTGGAATTTGGGCACCAAATAATATTGCGGAAGTTGAAATGATTGCTTCTCGGTCGCTTCTAAAACTGGCGGCGAAATTTAGAGTCGATTATCTTCGTAACTTTTACGAACTAAACCGAACCGCCTCGCAAATTGGTTCAAATCCGGCACAGCCAATGGCTTACGTGATCTTTGCCGGTCAGGGTAAGGAAGAAATCGTCTCACGTTTTATCGAAATTCTGATGGAGCAGGGAATTGAAGTTCACAAAATGAATCGCGAATTGAAAACTTCAATTGCTGGTTCTGCCGAGGTTCACACCGAAGTTCCACTTGGTTCTTTTTTGGTGTTTCTAGATCAACCACAACGAAATAATGTCGAAGCCTTATTCGCAAAACAGGTTTATCCGCAAAGACTTAACGCAAATGGCGACGCTGAAGTTCCTTATGATGTTGCGGGTTGGACATTGCCATTGCAGATGGGAATTGAGACTTATCCAATTTCGCAAATCGTCGAATATCCGCATTCCGCACGTCAAGTTGAGTTGATGACGAACATCAATCAAGTCCGCAAAACGCTGAATCTTGAACCTGTGAATTCTGCGTTTGCAAAACTACCGAATCCTTTAAAAAATGCCTCGAAAATTGGTTTGTATCGAGGATTTACTACATCGATGGACGAAGGTTGGACACGTTTGGTTTTCGATAATTTCCAAATTCCTTACAAATCACTTTCCGACGCTGATTTTCGTGGTAATAAATTGGATGTTGATACGATAATTCTTCCTTCGATGTCTGAAAATGAAATTGAAAACGGTTTGAAAAAAGACGTTTATCCTGATGAATACACGGGTGGAATTGCACTCGAGGGCATCGAGAATCTCAAGAAGTTCGTAGAAAATGGCGGACGACTTATTTGTTTTGATAATGGCTGCGATCTCGTAATCAAGAAATTTGGCTTGCCGATGAAGAATGTTTTGGATGGACTAAAACGCAGCGAATTTTATTGTCCCGGAGGTATTTTGAACTTAGATGTCGACAATACACAGCCGATTTCAAGAGGTTTTGGTAAGAATGTTGCGGCGTATTTTATCAATAGCTCAGCATTTGAAATTACCGACAATACAAAGGTCAAATCGATTGCAACGTATGCAAATAAGAACGCTTTGCTTTCCGGTTGGCTTCTTGGTGAAAAATATCTCAACGGCAAAACCGCTCTGGCGGAAGCGAATGTCGGAAAAGGTAAAATCACACTTTTTGCATTTCGTCCGCAGCATCGCGGGCAATCGTATGCTACTTATCCTCTTATTTTCAACGCTTTGGAAAAGTGATATTAATACTTGATTTTTTAATAATGTTTCGTCAGAATTAAAATCTGATAAATATCAAATGTTCGGATTAGCTTAATAAAATGATTCAGAAACTAAAGAATCTTCGAGACGAATACGGAAAATTTGGCGGAATGGCTGGACTTGCTATGGTGTTGCCCGCAATCGGTTCCGCGACTTTACTGCTGATGATTTATGAAATTGCACCTTGGTTACAGGATAAACGAGAACTAGGTTTTTTTGTTTTTGTTTTGTGTATGTCGGTTCTTTCAGGATTTGCACTACTTGCAACCAATGTTTTGGGAATTGTCAGCGGATTTGCGTTTGATTTCCAATTCGGAATTCTTGCTCAAATTTTAGGAATTATTGGGGCTTCGACGATAATGTTCTATCTTGCAAAAAGATATGCACGAGAAAATTTGAAAGCAATTATTGAATCAAAACCGAAATTTCGAGCGATTCATTTTGCTTTGCTTAATAAAAACTTTCTTCGCACTTTGCTAATTATTACCTTGATTCGACTTTCGCCAGCAATGCCTTTTGCAGTCACTAACTTTACCTTATCAGCTGCTGGAGTTTCGCTTAGAACTTTTCTTCTCGGGACGTTTCTCGGAATGCTACCGCGAAGTGCGGCGATTGTTTTTGTCGGTTCAAGTCTTGCGGAACTCAATTTTTCGCAACCACAAGAGTCTTGGATTGTAATTGTAGGAATTGTAGCAACGATAATTGCGGCAATTGTTGTTGGAGTTTTTAGTAAAAAGGCATTGGATCAGATCACAGTTCAAAGTGAAAATCAGGTTATATAAGCTAATTATCGTTTGCTTTCTTTTTTTGATATACTTCCAAGATGAAACTACGCAATTTTCTTTCTGCTCAACTTCTATTTTTACTTTTTTTTTCAAGCGTATCAGCCAAATTTAAATTTATTGAAGAACCGACAATTCGTGTGTCGCTGACATCGAATGCTCGATCGGTTTCAATTTCATCTGCTGATTCGCAGTTGGTTTCTGTTTCGCCAGACGAACAGCCCAAATATTTGCCGGTTTCAAAACTGACAGTTTCGGCTCGTGCATATCGTCCGCCGGTTTTTGAGCGTTTTTATTTTGAAATTCCAAATATTGTAACAAAAGAAGAAGCTGATCAAATCGTGAAAGACGTTAAGGAATCGCTCAACGAAACGGCGACTGTAAAGATTGATTCTAAGACTAATTCTTACCGGGTTCGGTTTGGTGAAGTTAAGGAATCGCTTGAAGAATCAACTTCTTACAAAGAGTTTCTTGCAGAAAAAGGCTTTGAAGATACGGAGATTATTACCGAAAAATTCGAACAACCTTCAAGCGATGCTCTAACGCTTTCAAAACAAATAAGTTTAAATTCTAATTCTCAGGTTCGAAGTCTTATACTCTCAACTCCTTCAAACACAGCAATTAATTCGAACATGGTAAAGCTAACAAGCGACATTCTTAATCCGAATCTTCGAGAGGTAATTGTCAGCGGAGGAAGTTCTGCGAGTTTTACGTCGCTCAAACCGTTAACAATTAGTTCGACAAACGAACGCACAACGCCGATTCGTTTTAATGGAAAAGCCTATCGCGGAAAGCTCGAAATGTTTGTCAACGGACGCGGAACTTTGAGCGTGATAAACGTTGTGAAATTGGAAGATTATGTTCGCGGAGTTGTACCAAATGAACTCGGTCTCCCATCGCTCGAAGCTCAAAAAGCACAAGCTGTAGCCGCGAGAACTTATGCCGTAAGCAAAATCGGACAATTCGCGAATGAAGGTTTTGATGTTTTTCCAACAACTCAATCGCAAGTTTACAAAGGTTCAAATTCGGAAACTGCAATGGGAAATCAAGCTGTCGCCGAAACAAAAGGCGTGCTTGCTTTGTATAACGGAAAACCAATAAGAGCAATGTATACTTCAACTTGCGGCGGAAGAACCGAAAATGTAAAAAACATTTACACCGATTATGACGCACCTTACTTGAAAGGTGTTGAATGTGCTATTGAAGGCAGAGAATATTTTGATTCTTTGCTCATAAAATCGAATCGCGAAGCTGCGAAGATTAAAGACGAAAAATATCTCGAACTAGTGCGGATAATGTCGCAGTTTAATACGAATGGATTTCAGTTAAACGCAAGCCGTTTTACGGATGAATGGTTTGAGCAAACTCCGACAGACGGTGAAACTGCCAACTGGATTGGACAACTATCACAAAGATTTCTCAAAGCCGTTCCGCAGATTTCGAGCGAATTTTCAAAAAATATCGAATTCGCAAAGCATCTATCTTCAATGCTCTACACGCAAGAATTGACTGATGTTTTGATGGTTGATGCCGATATTTCGTATCAACTTTCGTTCAACGATGCGAATGAAATTCCAGACAATATGCGTTCAAACTTGGCGATGCTTTTTCGTGATGGCTGGCTTTCGCTTTATCCTGATGCGACATTTCGCCCAAACCAAAAAATGTCACGAAGTCGTTTGATTCGGCAAATTTATTCGATTTACGCGAAGAAAAAATGGCTTCCAACATTGCAAACAGGTGTTACAAAATCTAGTGTTGATGGAAAATTAGTTTTGCGAAACGGTAAATCTGAACGCCAACTTGTGATAAATCCTGGCGTGTTTCTATTCCGTCAATTTGGCGACACACTTTATCAAGTGAAGGAAACGGCTTTAATCGGCGGCGAAACAGTTAATTATCAAACAAACGCTGCTGGCGAAGTTGTTTATTTAGAGGTAAAACCCTCGACAACAACCGCTTTGCCCGAAAGAACTTCGCAATTCACGCTCTGGAACACGAGTCTTTCAGCTTCAAACGCTCAATCAAAACTCGCTCGATACGTTAAAGGTTTCGGCACTTTGTATGACGTAAATATAACGAAAAAAGGCTTTTCACGACGTGCGATTGAGATAGAAATCATCGGCTCAAATGGTAAGTTTAAACTCGAAGGCGGCAAAATCCGTTCAGCTTTTCGTTTGAAAGAACAACTATTCGTTTTGAACAAACGCTACGATTCAAACGGAAGAGTTGCGAGTTATTCGTTTACAGGTCGCGGACTCGGACACGGAATCGGAATGTGCCAAATGGGAGCTTACGGCTTGGCAAAACAAGGCTATAAATATGACCGCATTTTGAAACATTATTATTCTGGGATTGATTTGCCGAGGAGCTATTGATTCGATGAAATTCTCCAAAAACCAAACAATCGGCTCGCTCATTTTATTAGGCATAATTCTCGTGATTGCGATTGTTCGTCTAAATTTATGAAACTCACCAACAAAATCTTAAATCTCGTATTTCTAACGCTTTGCGTCTTCTCATTTTCGTTTTCACAGGCAACACAAGCTGCAAAAGACATTGGTTCAAAAACAGCGAAAGATGGATTTAAGAATGAAAATAATATTCGCGATAAATTTATTGCTTGGCAAACGGACGCTGATGCAAAGAAATGGCTTGAAATTATGGGTTTTAATCTTTCGCTGATTCATTCGGTAAACGCCTATAAACCGCATGGTTACAAAGCCGATGTTGAGGTCAAGGTTCGATATAAATCGAAAACGGAAACGAATCCGACCGAATTTACAAACGGAATTTCGATAAAACTTGTAAGTTCGCTCAATGGGTTTAATCAGATTGATAAACGCTGGCTTACGACATACGCGAAGATGTGGAAAATGCCGAAAGATGTTGAAGAAGCGTTGAGATTGTTTGTTGGGCAAACGCCGCCAAACAAACCTTCACGAGAGGCTAACCGAATGTTTCTCAACGAGTTAGAGAAAGAAACGCAAATAAAAATCGTCGAATTTTTCACACAAAATAAAGCAGAAATTATTTCAGATTTATTAAAAGGCGATGGTGAATTTTTCGCTCCGTGGTTGTTTGTCGCTCAAAAAGAATCAGTTGTTAATCGTTGGAAACTCGTGAAAATTGATGACGCGATCAAATTCTTCAGCGAAGGAAACGTTGAATTGACCTCGCGTGGAAATCTAAAAATCGGCAGAATTTCGATGCAAAGAAAAGGCGGCGACGGCGGACGAGATACTGCAAAACAATTGCAATTTAAAATGAATCCTGCTGAGCTTTTTGATGTAAAATAGTTTTGTTAGAAAATAAATTTTGGAGATCTAAGTAAACAATGAGTGATATTACTTTAGAGCAAGCAAACAAAGCGGTTGCCGCGGCACATTCAAAGGCTTTAGAAATGGGTGTAAAAATGAATATTTGCGTCGTCGACGCCGGTGCGAATATGAAGGCATTTGCGAGAATGGACGATGCGTGGCTCGGCAGCATCGACATCTCGCACAAAAAAGCAAAAACTGCCCGATTCTTCAATTTCCCAACTGGTGAAATCGGAAAGTTATCGCAGCCAGGCGGTTCGCTTTACAACATCGAACACTCAAACGGTGGCTTGATAACATTTCCCGGCGGATTAGTAATTAAAAATAAAGCCAGCGAAGTTATTGGAGCGATCGGAGTTTCGGGTAGCACGGTTGAAGACGATCACGCAGTTGCAGAAGCTGGTGCAAATGCAGTTTCGTAAACATATTCGGAACGCGGGCAGCTTGCCTGCGTTTCATTTTCGTAAACTTGAATAGTATGAAAGTAGCAATCGGTAGCGACCACGCGGGCTTCGAAGAAAAAGAAAATATCAAAAAAACGCTCGATGAAATTGGCGTTGAATATATCGATTTAGGTACAAACTCGCTCGATTCGGTAGATTATCCTGATTTCGGAAAAGCCGTCGGCGAAGCGGTTGCAAATGGCGAAGTCGAACACGGAATTGTCGTCTGCGGTTCGGGAATCGGAATTTCGATTGCGGCAAACAAAGTAAAAGGTGTTCGTGCGGCACTCGCTTGGAACGAAGAAACTGCAACTCTCGCCCGCCAGCACAATGACGCTAATGTTCTTGCAATTGGAGCGAGAACAACTCCGAAAGGCACGATTCCGGCAATTGTAAAGGCTTGGTTTAATGCAAAATTTGAAGGCGGACGGCATCAGAGGAGAATTGATGAAATTTCGGCGATTGAAGATATTTGAGGATATTACGATAAAATAAAGAAATAGAAGTTTGTTTGAGAACAAAATCATAAGGAGATCTCACTTTGATTACAAGATATGATGCACTTGGACTTATTGCTATTAAGTCGAACGGAAGAACAAATCCTTTGATTATTGAATGTGAGTATGTTGAGGAAAATATTCCCAGTAGAAAGTCTTTACTTGTAAAAGTGATTGGGCTTCCCGAGATTATTCCGAGTGCCTTATATTGCGAGGTTCTTGGCAATTTGATAGCAAGGGAATTAGGTATTGAAACGCCAGAACCTTTTATCGTTGATTTAAGTGATGAATTTGTTAAATCTACAAGTAAAATATTGTTGGAAAGTAGTATAAAAATCGTGAGTGGTTTAGCAGCTGGTTGCGAATATTTTAGTCAAGGCTTTGTTTCCGTAAAATCTGACATGTATCTTAAAAAAGAGCAATTTGAACAAGCTGTTATGATTTATGGCTTGGATTTGGTAATTCAAAATTCTGACAGGCTAGAAACCAACCCAAACTGTGCTTTTAAAGGTGAAAGAATAATTGCGTTTGATTTTGAAAAGTCGCTAAGTTTTATATATCCAATTTTTGGAGCTAAGACAGAACCTTGGGAGTTTTCTAAATTAAATTTAACAGGGAATAGAAAGCATATATTCGCCAATAGTTTGAAGTCGAAAGCGAATCAGATAGATTGGCAACCTTTTGTTCAAAAAGTGAAACGAATAACTAATAAGAAACTCGAAGAATTATGCTCGTTCGTCCCTATTGAATTTGGAGACCATACAAATGAAGTATGCCGTCATTTTACATCAATTGTTAGTAATGAGGATCAACTTGTTTTTGAATTGCAAAGGAGCTTGCTATGAAAAGATTTAGTTACACGTATTGTTTAATTAAGTATGTTCACAATCCGGCTGCCGGAGAAATGTTGAACATCGGAGTATTGTTATTTTCCGACGAAATAAAACAAATTGTTGGTAAGTTTGAAATTCACTTCGACAGACTTTCGTCTGTCTTTGCTAACTTCGATGGAGATCATTATCGTTCCGTGATCAGAAATTTAGAAACGTCAATATTACAACTTAACGAAAGATTTGTGCCTTCATTATTTGAACAAGGTTTTAAAGATATTAAGGATGTATTTGTTTCGCTAGTTCCTGATTTAGGTTTGAGTATTCAATTCGGAAATGTTCTTGCTGGTATTACCGGAGATTTAGAATACGAAGCTAATCAAATATTTTATCGTGTAATAACATCCCAGACTCCACAAAAAGAAAGGAAGAGTCGTTCGGATGAAGAGGTTTGGACAGTTTACAGTAAACCGCTTGCAACTCAAGAAGTAGCAAAATATTTGCGACCGCAAACATTTGTTTCTGAAGGAAATAACTGGAAATTCAACCACACATTTAAGAATGAAAACTGGCATATCTTAGAACCGACAACAATGGATTATGCTCAGGCTGAGACCATGCAAAACAAAGCGGCTAAGTTAGTTGGCGAAACGACATTTCTTAAAGAAAATAAGGACATCAAAAAAATTTATATTTTGCTTGGTGAACCCAGACTTGATTCGCTTCGAGGTTCATACATTAAAGCAAAAAATCTCTTAAATAGAATACCAATTGACAAAGAAATCGTTGAAGAAAGAGAAGCTGAGGATTTCGCGAAAGAACTGACTTCGTATATGAAAGAACACGGAGTTTTTGAGATTCGGCAAACCCAGTAATATAACTTTGGCATAATGTTAATTTGGTCATAGGTTTTAATTAAATGACCGCTCATTTTATTTTTAGGAATCAGTATGAACAATCTTTTTAACGCAAAACTACCGGAAGTTGATTCAGTAATCAGCGAAGCAATTAAAATCTAAATGAATTGTAAATCTTGTGGTTTGAAATTTAGGAGATGAAATGATGGCAAGTTTAAGCAATGTGCAAAAAGAATTGTTGAAAATATACGCAAACAACGTTTCTGACAATACTCTGCTGGAAATAAAGCAAATACTTGCAAACTATTTTGCTGTAAAAGCGACTTCTGCAATGGATGAATTTTGGGACAAAAACAATCTGACCGAACAAACAATGATTGATTGGACAAATGAACACAACCGCATTAAAAATAGTAATTGATTGCCAAATCATTCAACAAATATAAGAAACAGCTAACATAATGAACAATCTTTTTAACGCAAAACTATCGGAAGTTGATTCAACAATCAGCGAGGCAATTAAAAATGAAACCAGCCGTCAATCGGGCGGATTAGAGCTTATCGCATCGGAAAATTTCGTTTCGGAAGCGGTTTTGGAAGCTGCGGGTTCGGTGTTTACTAACAAATACGCCGAAGGTTATCCGGGCAAACGCTATTATGGCGGTTGCGAATTCGCAGATGTTGTCGAGCAAACGGCGATTGATCGAGCGAAACAAATCTTCGGTGCCGAGCATGCGAATGTCCAACCTCATTCGGGAGCACAGGCGAATATGGCTGTGTTTATGGCGGCGTTGGAACACGGCGACCAAATTCTTGGGATGAATCTTTCCCACGGCGGACATCTTTCGCACGGACATCCGTTGAATTTTTCGGGCTTGAATTATACGGTTGCTGATTACGGTGTAAATCGCGAAACTGAGTTGATTGATTATGATGAGTTGCAAAAAACTGCTGAAGAAACTCGTCCGAAAATGATTATTTGCGGTGCTTCGGCTTATCCGCGGACGATTGATTTTGCGAGAATTGGCGAAATCGCGAAGTCGGTTGGTGCAAAAATGATGGCGGATATCGCACATATCGCCGGATTAGTTGCCGCCGGGTTGCATCCATCGCCTGTGCCGCACGCCGAATTTGTCACGACAACAACGCATAAAACTCTTCGTGGACCTCGCGGCGGTTTGATTTTATGTCGCGAAGAATTTGCGGCAGACATCAATCGACGTGTATTTCCGGGCGTTCAAGGCGGACCTTTGATGCATGTTATCGCGGCAAAAGCTGTCGCATTTGGTGAGGCTTTGCGTGAAGATTTTAAAACATATCAGATGCAAGTTATTGCGAATGCAAAGGTTTTAGCCGAAACTTTGCAGAATGAAGGACTCAGAATTGTTTCGGGCGGAACGGATAATCACTTGATGCTCGTCGATGTGTTTATGGACGGAAAGGGAATTACCGGCAAAGTTGCCGAAAAAGCGTTGGACTCGGTTCATATCACGGTCAATAAAAATACGATTCCTTTTGACCAAAATAAACCATTTATCACGAGCGGAATTCGTCTCGGAACTCCGGCTTTGACGACTCGCGGAATGAAGGAAGATGAAATGCGAAGTATCGGCAAACTGATTGCGTCTTTGATTCGTGAACCCAATTCGGAAGTTGTGCAAACTCAAGTGAAACAAGACGTTGCAGAATTAACGGCGAAATTTTCGCTTTATGCAGATCATAATAAAGCGATTTCTGCTTAGGAATATTTTATGAAAAAATTTGTTTTTTTTGCGATGATTTTAGGCATTTTCACGTTAAGTGCATTTGCTCAGAATTCGACTCCGCAAAGTGAACGATTGTTGCCCGATGGAACGTCTAGTGACAATTGCACGAGTTTTCCTGACGGCAATTACGCGGATTGTTGTTTTGAGCACGATGTTTCGTATTTCAAAGGCGGAAGCTGGAAAGAGCGTTGGCGTGCGGATAAAAAATTGTATAAATGCGTTGCCGCAAAAGGCGGAACGAAAAATAAATTCATTGCACCTTTTATGTGGCTTGGCGTGAGAGCTTTTGGTGCCTCGTGGATTCCGACGCCAGCTCGTTGGGGTTTTGGAAAAAATCGAATGCCAAATCCAAAAAATAGTTTATGAGTAATTTATCTGATGTCGGATTTCCGGTGAAATCTAATGAAGACGTAAATGGTTTGGTCGAACTTTGGGCGAAAGATGTTAAAGAATTTCCTTGTGAAAAAGGTTCTTATTTAGTTTTTTTTGACGCTTCAGGAGTTGAAATTTATTTGCAAATGGATCTTCGCGGCGAATTGCTTGGATTTAATCCGTTTTTTGCAGCAAAAAGTAGAAGCGAAGTTTTGCTCACGCAAATTATTGAACGCGATACTTCAGAAATGGACGGTGGTTATGCCGCAAGTTTTGTAAACGGCAATATTCCATTTGTATTCGATTCGCCGAACATTTTTGCCAATCGATTTGAATATCCAAAGCGTTGCGAAATTCAGTTAAATGCTTTTGCTTCTAATGATTTACGGGTTTTTGAAGATACCAAAATCTTTCTTGAAAGTCAGTCTGCTGAAACGAAAATTGCTTCAAAATCTTTTGTCGCAACCGGACTTCATCGACACGAAGAAGACATTCCGCCACAAGCTCATGCAGTTTTCTCGGGCGAAATTAAGCAGTTTGAACTAAAAACAAACGCGACGAGTGGCGAAAAATTCTATTGGCTTTTGATTGAAACTGAAATTAGCGAAATTGATGTTGTGGCTGATGTAAACTTCTTTGAAATTGAACCAAAGCTTGGCGGAATAATTCGCGGTTCATTTTGGCTAACTGGGAAAATTACAAGGCTTGGCGAATAGGATTGAGCTTTAGCAATTGCAGTCCGCTAAAGCAGATGGCAATTCATATAGAAAAGAACCGATTCCTTTACTAAGCTAAAATTCGCAGCATTTCTTCGTGAATCAAGCCATTTGAAGCACAAATCGGCGGTGAATAAATGCTGTGTTTTGAACCATCATAATACGAAACTTTCCCGCCAGCTTCTTCAATAAATAAAACTCCGGCAGCAACATCCCAAGGACTCAAACCTTGCTCAAAAAATCCATCAAATCTTCCGCAAGCAACATAAGCCATATCAATCGCGGCGGAACCATCGCGACGAACGCCACGCGAGGCGAGCAACATATCTTTCAAATGTTTTTCAAATGAAGGTTTTTCGGCAAAGTTGTATGGAAATCCAGTGCAGATAAGTGAATTTGCTAGTTTGTCCGCATCCGAAACGCGAATCGGTCGGTTGTTAAGATTTGCTCCTTGCCCAAATTCTGCGGAAAACATCTCATCACGAGTTGGATCATAAGTTGCTGCAACAACAATTTTTCCTTCGTGTTCGAGTGCGATTGTTACGCAAAAACATGGATATCCGTGTGCGAAATTTGTTGTTCCATCAAGCGGATCAATAATCCATTTCCAAGATGATTCGCCATCAATTACAGCGTTTCCAGACTCTTCCGCGAGAATCGAATGTCTCGGATAATAAGATTTTATTTTTTCAATTATGTGAAATTCGGAAGCCAAATCCGCTTCGGTAACAAGATTGATGTCGCCTTTGAACGAAATATTTATCTTCTTGCCAAATTTTTCGAGAAGAATTTGTCCAGCTTCGCGAGCGGTTTGCATTGCAAAATTGAGCATTATAATTATTTTTTCGACATCTGTTCAGCAAGTTGGAGAAACTCTTGAACTTGCGAATCCCAAAATTTCCAATCATGTTTGCCCGGAAGTTGTCTAAATTCGTGCGGAATTTTTTTATCAACTAATATATTTGCAAAGTCACGATTGTTTTGAAAAAGAAAATCTTCCGTTCCGCAATCAAGATATATAAAAGGTAATTCTTTTATTTTGTCCGCAGAAATATTTTTGGCAAGCAGAAAAATGTCGTTATCTTTTCGAGTTTGACTGCTTACATCGCCGAAAATATTCACAATACTTTTGCCAAGCATTTGGTTTTTTTCGTCTATAACAATTGAAGCCGCACCCAACGCACCACTGAACGAACCGACAAGTGCAAACTTTTCAGGATATTTTAGTCCAAACTTCAAACTTCCATAACCGCCCATCGAAAGTCCAGACATAAATCGGTTTTTTCGATCCGAGAATGTGCGAAAGTTTTTGTCGATTTGGGGAATCAACTCTTCGGTTATATAAGTTTCGTAACGATCGTTTGGATTGCTTACGGAGTCTGAATACCAACCGTTGTCGCCTTCCGGATTGACGATAATTATTTGGTGTTTTGTCGCGTGTTCGGCAAGTTTGGTTTTTTCAGTCCAAAGGTTAAAATGACCGAACAAACCATGAAGCAAATAGACAACCGGAAAACGCGAATCCTTTTGTTTGTCATAGTTTGAAGGCAACAAAACACGATAAGGCATTTCGCGATTCATCAGTTTGCTTTTAAGTTTGAAGTCTTCAAACTTAACTTTTTCTTGTGCAAATGCTGATAACGAAAATGCCAATATCAGTATAAAAATAATACGAAAATTTTTCATAATAGCACTTTTAATTATCCTAGAAGACGACTAAACCAACCGGTTTTTGCTTCATCTTTTCCGAGAATTTGAGCGAGTTCGCCGGCATCTAGCCAAACTCCGCCGCATTTTTCACAAGCGTCAATTTTGATACTTTCGTAACCGATTTCTTTTAACTTGCCATCACATTTTGGGCAGCTAAGTTTTGACTCGAGCAATGATTCGCTCGCCATTTTTGCCTTCATTTTTTCTAAAAGCTCTCTTTCTTGACGATGAAAGTATTCATTTTCTAGAGCGTTTCCGCGTTCTTCTAATTCGTTTGCCATAAAATAATTTCTCCTAAATTTATAACTAATTAACTTTCTGTTTCTTCCGCCTGTTTCACGGAACGAACCCGATGTCTCGCTTTTTTTGCACGGCGAATAGTGTTCTTTTTTCTCAAATTTGATAAGCCTGTTAAGTCTGACATTTCTCTCAGCGGATGCCATTCAAATTTGTCGTGGGCTAAAACTTCGCTGGCTGCATCTTTTAATTGAAGTGTGCCAACGGACAGAACAAATAAAATTAAATTGAATAAAATTCCACTCGCAATTACAAGCCAGCCTGGAACAAGTCCAACAGTTGCACGGTTTACAAAAACTTCGACCGTTGTCGCGGGAAAAGGATGAAGATAAACTTTCAACATCCAACTCAAAGCGAGCAACACAAAAATCCAAATATAATTACTGCGTAAACGTCTGCCGATTGCTTCCCAATCGCTGATTGTAAAATGCGGTTTCAACAAATCTGCCGATAAATGTTCTGCCCATTCTTTGTCCGGCGGCATTGTTTGATGAGAAAGCATTGGAGCAAAATATCCGGTTTCCAAAACTCTCACACGCGAAGCCCAAACCTCGTAATAACGGTAGCGGCGAGCTTCCATAAACAAAAATATTGATACCAAAATAGAATTAATCGGAATTGCAAAGTGCGGATTATCAGGCGAACTAAAAACAAATGAAAGTGTTGCACCAGCAGTGATTACTGCCCAATTCGTTGTCGCATCAAGCCGACCACGCCAAACATTTGACCGCTGAACTTCGCCCCGATAAAAATGAACCATCGCCATGTTAAACTCAGATGTGGACAATTTCTGCGGTATCGCAACTGGATTTGTTTTTTTCGGACTTTGACGAACCTTTACCGCATCGGTCAATGACAAAAACGATGTATCAACCTGACTTGTATGTATATCTTCGGTTTTTTTGACACCGAACTGGAAATCGTCTTTCATATCACCTGAAGAATAATGTTTAGGGCGAGAAATCAGCTAATAAAAAAAAGTTTATCACGTTCAGTTTTTGATGCAAGAAAAAAGTCCTGTTTGATAGAAAAAATTCTTTTATCCAAATTTTAATAATTGATTATGATTCTTAAAGACGAACACTTTATGCACGTGGCACTTGATGCTGCGAGGCTCGCGGTCGAGAACGATGAAGTTCCGATTGGGGCTTGTGTTGTTGACGAAAGCGGAAATGTTTTGGCGGTTTCGGGCAATAGAACGCGGACTGATTGTGACCCGACGGCTCATGCGGAAATCGTTGTTCTACGTGAGGCTGCAAAAAAAATCGGAAATTATCGGTTGACTGAATGTAGTGTTTATACGACCATAGAACCTTGTGCGATGTGTGCCGGAGCATTAGTGCAGGCACGCGTAAAACGTCTAATTTATGGCTCAGTCGATGAAAGATTCGGAGCAGTTGAGAGCGTTTTTGAGATTTGCACATCGAGTTCTTTGAATCATCAAATGGAAATAGTTTCAGGCATTCTCAAAGATGAGTGCCGAGATTTAATCAGCAGTTTTTTTAAGGAAAAACGTAAATCGAAGAGGGAAGCTGACTCGTCTTTATTTGGAGAGGTCGCATAGTGGCTTAGTGCACCAGTCTCGAAAACTGGAGTACCTTTACGGGTACCGTGGGTTCAAATCCCACCCTCTCCGCCATTCGATTTGTGATTTTAGATTTCGGATCGCAGTTTTTTTGCCTCTAAAGTCAGTAAACATTTGATGTTAGATTTTTAAAAGATTTGGTGATTTCAATCCAAAATCCGCAATCGAAAATCTAAAATGTATTTGGAAGGGTGCAAGAGCGGTTGAATTGGCAGCATTGGAAATGCTGTGAACCTCTAAAGGGTTCCGTGGGTTCGAATCCCACCCTTTCCGCCAGTTTGATTTTGGATTGGTGATTTGGGGTTTTGGATTTTAAATCTGAAATCCCAAATCCGAAATCTTAAATCGTATATGGCTTCAGGCTCCACACAACGTTTGTATTGTGAACTCCGCTAGGCTGGGAACAGAGCAACGGTAACAGTTTCAGCGTGTGTTGTGGTTAAGTCTGAAGCCACCAATTTTTTAGTAAACTGTAAATCTATTCATGATTTACCAATCGCGATTTACTATGAGTTATCAAGTAATCGCCCGCAAATGGCGACCACAAACATTCGAAGAAGTAACAGGACAAGAAGCTATTACCAAAACGTTGTGTAATGCTCTTGAGTTCGACCGTTTGCATCACGCTTATATTTTCTCAGGTGCGAGAGGAGTTGGAAAAACTACAACTGCCCGACTACTTGCCAAGGCTCTAAACTGTCATTCGAGCGATAAACCAACCGTAACTCCCTGTAATGATTGTGCTTCGTGTAAAGAGGTTATCGAGAGCCGTTCGATGGATGTGCTGGAAATTGATGCCGCTTCGCACACGGGAATCGATGATGTTCGCGACACAATCATTGAAAGTATCAACGTCAATCCGGCACGCGATCGTTATAAAGTTTTCATCATTGATGAAGTTCATCAACTTTCGAAAGCTGCATTTAATGCACTTCTCAAAACTCTAGAAGAACCGCCGCCGCGTGTGATGTTTATCATGGCGACAACCGAACTTCACAAAGTTCCAATAACAATTACTTCTCGCTGTCAGGAATTTGAATTCCGCACAATTCCGCTTCAAAAAATCTACGATAGATTGAAACTTATCGCAGACACAGAAGGCGTTAAAATTGACGAAAAAGCCTTGCGTGAAGTTGCACGAGCCGGAGAAGGTTCAATGCGAGACGCACAATCTGCGTTCGATCAAGTGATTAGTTTTTCGGGCGAAAGCATTGTCACAGAAGATGTTACGAATGCACTAGGAATTGCCAGCACTGAAATTTTGACAAAGATTGTTGTTGCAATGTCTGAGAAAAAAGCTGAAGAATCTCTAAAAGCTGTTGAAGAATTAATTCATCGCGGACAAGACTTGCGAAACTTTTGTCGTGATTTGCTTTCGCTTTTTCGCGATATGTTGGTCGCCAAAGCGTCAAACTCGGAAACATTACTCGATTCTGCGATTCTAAGTCGTGAAGATTTATTAAAATTTGGCGAAACGTTTTCTGAAAGCGATTTAATTAGGTTTTTTAATTCGCTTAGCGACACCGAAACAAAACTCCGAAACGCTTCTTTGCCAAGATATATTCTAGAAGTCGGACTCGTGAAACTCATTGAAATGCAACGAGTTGTGCAGATTGAGAAGATTCTTGAAAGGCTTGCACAGTTAGAAAATAATGACTCAAACGAGTCACCTGCGGAAAAAAAAACTCTAAAAATCAATGAGACGATTGGGACAAAAAAAGTCTATAATCCGAAGTCGGAAATTAAACCTCAAGATGTTCCTTTTCCAATAAAATCTCCACCTTTTGAAACGAAAGTTGAAAAAACTGAAGTTGAAGTTCCCAAATTTGAGATTGATGACAATTATCGGTCTTTCGATGATGATGAGTTTGAGCCGGAAATTGCTGAAAAAGTAATTGAAACACAAACTGCTTCTAATATTCTCCAAAAAGCAAAAGCAGATTTTATGGCGAATATAACAGTTCGTCTGCCACCAATTTCTGCTGAAGATTTAGAACACGTTGAAGATTCAAAAATGGATGCGGCATTTGAAGAGCGATTGATTCGAGAAGCTGAACCATTGTCGATAATCAAAAACGCCTCGCAAATTATTGCTCAAGTTTTGTCTGCAAATGGTGTTTCGGGCAACACAGAAAAACTTTCTAATCTTACTTATTCAAAAACATCTGAAAAAATTGATTTTCAAATTCCTAATTTTGAAAATGTCGAAATCTCAACAGAAATACCCATTTTGCCCGAAAACCCAAGCGAAGAAGATTTGTGGAAATTTGCAAACACACATCCAGCAGTTAGTCGGGCGTTAAAAATCTTTCGCGGAAAAATTGTTAAAGTTGAAAAAATCTAAATTAAAACGAACTTTAATATAAGTCACGGCGTATAAATATTTTGAGCAAGTTGCTTAAGAATGTTTTTTGCGGAGGTAATTTATTAATATGAGAAATCCTTTTATAGCTGGAATTTTAAGTTTTTTACTGCCCGGAATTGGGCAAATTTATAATGGCAGAATTTTCGTCGGAATTATTTGGTTGCTTTTAACGGGCTTCTCGTGGATTGGTTCTGCCGGAACGCTTGGTTGGATTGTGCACATATTTGCGGGTTGGTGTGCATATAGTTTTGCGAAAGAGAATCCGGTTAGAAGTTAGTTTTGTTCATTCATAGTCCTCCTCTTATTTTACCCGATGCTTCACGCATCGGGCTTTTTTGTGCTAGATTAAAAGAGATTCATGGTCAAAGAAGGTTATCCATTTACAATTGTTCCAATTTTAATCGCACTAATTTTTGTATTTTTACAATTCTGGGCGGTCGTTGCTGTCTTCGTCGCACTTGCGGCTTTTATGGCATATTTTTTTCGTGATCCACAGAGAAAAGTTCCAAATGATGCAAATATAATTGTTTCAGCGGCTGATGGCAGAGTTACTCGCGTTGAAGATCGCGTTGAAGGTAAGTTTGTCAGCGTGTTTTTATCGCCGCTCGATGTTCATATAAATCGTTCGCCAATTGCCGGCAAAATTACGAAGGTTGATTATGTTTTTGGTAAAAAAATACCTGCAACCAGCGACAAAGCAAGCATTGTCAATGAACGAAATTCGTTGACAATTGTTGGCGAAAACGCGACTGTTATTGTCACGCAGATTGCCGGAATTGTCGCACGACGAATAGTTTGCTGGCGAAAGCAAGACGAAACAATGCAACGCGGCGAAAAGTTTGGTTTGATTAAATTTAGTTCGCGAACTGATTTATTGATGCCGCATAATGTCGAAGTTTTAGTTAAGGTTGATGATAAAGTTGTCGGCGGTGAAACCATTATTGCCAAAATAAATATTGCTTAAAAATGCCTGAAGAAATAAACAACTCAAGGTTTCGCAAAGGTTTATACCTAATTCCCTCGACCTTTACGGCGGGAAATATCGCTATGGGTTTTCTCGCGGTTTTAGCATCGCTTCGCGGATTTCAAATCATCGCCGCTGATCCTGCTAAAGCTGCTGTCTATTTTGATTACGCGGCAATTTATATCGGTTTAGCAATAATTTTTGACACTTTAGATGGTCGAGTCGCTCGAATGACGAAAACAACGACCGAAATCGGCGTTCAACTCGATTCATTTGCAGACGTTTTAACATTCGGCATTGCTCCAACTATTTTGGTTTATAGTTGGGCAATAGGAAATAGTTTTAGCGAGCAAAGTTCGATTCACGGACTCGCGGTGTTTGTTTTGTTTATGTATTTGATGTGCGGTGCGTTTCGTCTGGCACGTTTTAATCTGCAAAGTTTGCGTCCGAGAGTTATGGCTGAAGGTTCGCAAAAAGTTGATAAAAAGAATTTTGTTGGGTTGCCAATTCCGCCAGCTGCCGGTTTAGTTGCTTCAATTATTCACTTTTCGCCAATGCCGCTCTACACTTATGGCGAAAATATCGGTAATGTTTATTCAATTTTAATGATTATGCTGCTTGCTTGTTTGGGACTTTTGATGGTTAGCACATTCAAGTATTCGAGTTTCAAATCTGCCGGAATGGGCAAGCGAAGTATCTATTTTATTTTGCTCGTGGCAGCAATTGTGATGTCAATGTGGCTTTATTCGCGATATGTGTTGCTGATAATTTCGCTTATTTATTGTTCTCACGGCGTTATTTGGTATCTTTTCGGATTGCTCAAGCGACCTCAGAAAACTGTCGAAATATCTAACACATAAGCTCTGTCGCAACGTTCCGTGTGCATTCCTTCGCTAGTAGGGTTGAATCCAAACTTTTCGTAAAGACCAATTGCTTCTGTGAGAACGCTTGCCGTTTCGAGATAAACTTGCGAATAACCCAGAGATTTTGCGGTTAAAATCATTCGCTTTAGAGTTATTTTTCCAAATCCTAATCCACGAAGTTCTTTTTTGAAATACATTTTTCGAAGTTCGATAGTTTTTTCGTCAATCGGAAAAAGTCCAACAGTTCCATATATTTCACCGTTTTCATCTATCAACACTTCAAATATTCCGCCACATTTAAAGTAATTTTGCTCAACATCATTAAGATCAGAATCTGTTCCCGATGGCTCTGGAACTAACTTATATTCATTTAAAACATTGTAAACAAGTAATTTAATCTGCTCACAATCGTTATTATTTGCCGCTCGAAATGTGATGTTACTTTTCTTCATCTGGCACACTTAAATCATCTTTGGCATCATTTGGCTGATCGCCTCTGTCAGTCCACAAAACTTTCAAATCTTTTTCGCTGACAATTTTCCACTTACCGCCAATTTTTGAAAAAATAATTTGTTGCTGAACTTCACCACGATTCACTCTTTCCTCGTTCGCAAAATCCCATTCTTTATTAAAAACTGCAGTTGCTTTTTCGCCACTTGAATCAGGCGTGATTTTGATGTCCGAAAGTTTGATACTAATTGTGTCGTAAAGTTTATAGGCTTTATCTTTATCTTGTTTTATTTTACTTTTGTTGACCTTTCCGCCTTTGTAATAATCGACAGTATCGGCGTAATTGCTAATGTTTGTCTCGAGATCAAAGTCTTCAGAAGCAGTTTTCCAATCCATAATCACATTTTCTACATCTTTTTTTATTCCAGTAACTTCTGTCGGGTTTATTGTCGGTTTCGGCGTTGGTGTCGCAGTTGGCGTAGCGATATTTACGTTAGGTTTGGCGACATTAACATTTGTGTTTTGAACAACTTGCGGTTGCGTATTGTTTTTTGCAAACATCCATACACCAATTCCAACTCCGCCAATCAGCAAAACTGTCAGAAAAATTGTTGCAAAAACAATAAGCATTGTTCGCGACTTTTTTGGCTCTTGAAGTTCAGGATTTGACCAGTTATTAGGCGTATTATTAAAACTAGAATTGCTTTGCTGATTAACGCCAAATTGATTTCTGGCAGAAATTACAGTTTCTGGCTCGTCAAAAAATGTGACAAGTTGAGAGCCGTCTTGCAGGCAAAAAGCTAGTGAATCGTCGGTATAAGTTGTTTTGCAATTTGGACAAGTTTTCATATTTTATAAGTTTGGAATCCAATATTCACCATCTTTCGTTTCAATTTTTTTCAAGCCTAAACCATCTAATTCTGACTCTTTGCGACCGAGAAATGTAAAATGCGGAGCATCGTTTTGCACAGTTCGAAACCAACCGTGATTTCCCATAATTTCACGAACACGTTTATCTGCAAATTCTTCAACATCAAGTGCTAAAAGCGAAAGATGTTGCGAAGTTCCAGGTGCCGCAACAGATGAAAGTATCGATTTACTAAAATTTAGGCTGAAGAAAATCTCACTTTTTTCAAGTTCGAGAACTTCTTTAACTTGTTCTTTGATGCCAAGCGACTTCAATTTTCCGATTTGGTCAGCTGTTAAACGACCTTTCGCAAGCCAATGTTCGCAGGCTGGATCAACTCTCGATTTCCATAAACGAACTGTGTCGTCGAAACCTCTGCGAGCCGATTCTGCACCGCCGCGAGGTCTAATATCCAAATTTTCTCTTTGAGCTTCATCGCGAGCTGCAAGATAATTTTGCATTGCGGTTGATTGCAATTCGATTTTCGATTTATTAACTTCCTCAGACGAAATTTGAATTGTCGATTGAAACGCTTCAACCTCAGCGGAACTTGTAAAAACACAGTTATTTGGTGGTAAAACTCCATAAGCTGCAACAAAAATTGCACCATATTCACGCAAAATCCGACTCGAAACTGAGTCATTTTCATCACATATTTGGCTTAATGTTTGATTTCGTGATTTAAGCGTAGTTTCTAAAGTTGTATAAAATGCGTTTTTCACAATTTTTTCAGGTATCATTTCAGGCGACTTTTCGGGTGATTTCTCGGGAGTTTTCTCAATTTTTTTCTCAATCGGCGTATCGTATTTAATTTTTGGTTCTTCTTTTTTACTCGAACAAGACAAAATTACCAACACAACGCAAAAAATTGAGCAAATATTTATAAAATTTTGTTGCAAAGTTTTCATCTTTCACGATATTAAATTGAACTTTTCTCGTTGTAAATGCTAAAGTCTATGTTTTACTAATTGATGGAGTAATTTTATGAAAATATTATCAAAAGTTTTTGTCTCGGCGATCGTTTTTTCGCTAATTTCGTTATTTATTGGTTGCCAACCAACCTCAAGTAACACGACAATTGCGAACACAACATTTGAAAAGCCGATTACTAAAGTTAGTGTTGGCGGTGCAAAGTCGCCAACTGAAGCCTACACAATGCTTTTTACTGCTGTAAAAGCCCGAGATATTGAAAGTGTAAAGCAAATGATGTCAAAATCCTCGCTCGGAATGGCTGAATCTGCTGGGCAGAGACAAAATAAAACTGCTGAGGAAGTTTTAAAAAATGGATTTACTGCGACAACTTTTTCTGACAGCATTCCAGAAATTCGCGATCCGCGAGTTAATGGAAATCACGGACTTGTTGAAGTGAGAAACGAAAAAGAAAATAAATGGGAAGATTTACCGTTTGTTTTGGAAGACGGTGGTTGGAAACTCGCGGTTGGTGATCTTTTTGCCGGAACATTTCCGCAAGCAGAAGTTGGAAAAAGCAAGGCTTCTTTAGATCAAATTGCGGCTAATAAATCCAACCCAAATGCAGGAATGATTCAAGGCGGAAATACGAATACAAACACCGCAAAAATAAATGTTATCAAACCAAAAGTTCCGAAAGAAATGCAGCAACCAGGATCAGAAAAAAAATGATAACGGATGAAGAAATAACTGCGATATTTTCGCTTTACGAAAAACACGGCTGGAAATTACGCCGTGTTTTGCTATCTCAACACTTAAAAAAACAACTTTCGGCAGAAACTTTCGGCGATGTTGAAACTATTGACAGCGAGATAAATGCTGCGTGGTTTTCGCGAGCTTCTGAAAATAATAGTGAATCTTGGGAGTTGCGTCTGTTGAACCAAAATCCATACGCACTAGTCGAAACTTTTGACGCTGAAGATGAAGAAGAAGTTCGCGAAGAAGTTCGAAAAGAAATCGAAGATCGAATTCAAAAACAGCTTTCGAGAGGAAATTAACACTCGTTTATTTACAAAAGTTTGTAGTTATAGCAAACTAGTTTACAGCAGATGATGATTAAAAATCTCGGTGAGAGAGTTAAAAGTGTTTGGGAAGGTTTGCGACCGATGACTAAAGAAATGTTAGTCGGTGCAATGTCTTTACCTCTAAAAAGTCAGAAATTTTCTTATGACACGCACGCAGATTGGGAGTTAAGTCGTTTATTAGTCGCACTTGACGAGCGTTTGAAAGAAATCGAAGTCAAAAAAAGTGTCAAAAAGTTGAACGAAATTAATCAACTTGCAGAAACCTGCATTGAGGTTTTGCAAGCCCAAACCGAATCTGCCGAAGTTTTTATCCAACTCGCCGAACGTGCTTTGCAAGAACGCGATTACGATCAAATTGACACGCTTGCAGATATGATGACTGAAAGATTTTCGGTCGGTGAAATGTGTGAAATTGTTCGCCAGGCAGAAAATCCGGCGATTCGTGCGATTGCGATGGAAACAATTGCTTTGATGAATGTTGAAGAAATTATTCCTTCGCTCGAAGATCCAATTTATCAAGATATTGCTCGCAACGGTCTCGCTCTGAAAGCGTTTGAATATGGTTCGATGGAAGCCCGCCAAGTTTTAGAAAACTTCGATTTTGACGAAGACGAAGATTTCGAAGGCGAACTCGAAGGCGATTAAATTTGTCATGAAAGCACTTCGCTTTAAAAATAATCAATTAAATTTACGAGATATTTCGATTCCAAATGTTGAAAACGAAGCACTTATTCGCGTGACGACTTCGGGCATTTGCAACACAGATTTGGAAATTGTGCGTGGCTACGCAAATTTTGAAGGAACAATTGGACACGAATTTGTCGGAATTGTTGAAGAATCTGCTGATAAATTTTGGATTGGAAAACGTGTGGTTGGTGAAATTAACGTCGGTTGCAACATTTGCGAGCTTTGTTTAAAAGGCGATTCGCGACATTGTTTAACGCGAACTGTTCTCGGAATTCACAATCGAGACGGTTGTCACGCCGAATTTCTCACGCTTCCGACACGTAATTTGCTCGAAGTTCCAGATGAAGTTTCTGACGAACAAGCAGTTTTTACAGAACCTCTCGCCGCTGCATATGGAATAACCAAACAAGTTTCAATTGAGCTAAATACAAGAGTTGCGGTCATTGGCGATGGAAAACTTGGCATTCTTTGTGCGATGAGTTTGGCTCTGAAAAGTGAAAATGTGACGCTGATTGGTAAACACCAAGATAAAATTTCGCGTGCAAAAGATGTCGAAGGCGTTTTACTTGAAAATGTCGGAAAACTTGCTAAGTTTGATGTTGTTGTTGAAGCCAGCGGCAGCGAATCTGGCTTTGCAACAGCTTTAAATCTCACCAAACCTCGCGGGAAGTTGGTTTTGAAATCAACTTTTAATGGCAAAACTTCACTCGAAATGTGGAAAGTTGTCGTTGATGAAATTTCAATTGTCGGTTCGCGATGCGGACGTTTTGCTGTTGCTTTACAAATTTTGAGTGAAAATAAAATTGATGTTGAAAGTCTTATTTCAGAACAGTTTAGTCTCAAAAATGGAATTTCCGCTTTCGCAAAAGCATCAAAAAAAAGCGTGATGAAAGTTTTGCTCAAGCCTTAGTTTTTCAAAATCGCTGTTAAAAATTCCTTCGACATTTTCGTTGTTAATTCATCTGTCAAACCAAATTGTTTATTAATAGTCATATGATTTTTGTCAGAATCGTCAAAAGCCTGTGCTTTGACACCAACCTTCGTCAACGCCTTTACTAAATTTTCTGATTGACCAACCGATGCTTTTCTTCCGCCAGCCGTAAAAATTAAAAATGGAGGAATATTTGTCCCTTTTTTTATTTGAAATAACGGCGACGCATCTTTTTGAACTGCTTCATCGTTTGTAAATGCGTTTTCATACATATCGCCCAAAATTCCGCTAAAAAATTCATTTCCTTTCATCTGATTTGGAATATCATAACCTGCACCGTCAAGCAAAATTACACCTTTTATTGCGGATAAATTTAATTTGTGAACTTTCAGACGGCGTTCGTCAACTGCAATTAAAGCCGCTAAATGTGCCCCAGCGGAATGTCCCATAACAAAAAGTTTATCTTTATCGCCACCATATTTATTGATATTTTTATGAATCCAAGCAACTGCTTCGGCAACATCTTCGATATGTGCCGGATGTTTTATTGCGGGCGAAAGTCTGTAATTTATGCTGACGGCAATATATCTATTTTCGTTAAAAAACGGCACTTTGTTTTCAATAAATCCGCGATTTGATTTGTCACCATTTCGCCAGCCACCGCCGTGAATCATAATCATAACAGGAGAATTTTTCGCGTTCTTTGGTGCGTAAATATCAAGGCTTGTGAGGTTTGCGGCAACATTTTCACGAACTGCATACTGAACATTCATGGTCTTCACAGTATTTTGAGCATTGCTGTTTGAACAACCAATTGATGTAAAAATTGCAATTATTAGTGATGTAATTAGTATGTTTTTCATAAATTTATTCCAAAAAAGTCTTTCTTTTTCTTTGACGCTTGCAATTGTCTGTTAGCCGAAATAAATATCTCAGGCTATTGAAAATTTGCTTCGATCTTTGTTAATTCGCTATACTCAAAATTACTTTATTCGTTCAGTTTCGGAGCAATTTTATGAAACATCTTACAACAGTTTTACTTTTCGCCTTTGTAATTTCGTGTGTTAATTCGACAATCGCACAACTAATCGTAAATCCGGCAAAAACACTTTCCGCAACATTTGCAGAAGTCGCAAAACTAGCTGAACCGGCAGTAGTTAATATTGATGCAAAATCAAAGTTGCCTGATATAAATGTTCGCGGAGAAGGATTTGACGAACTCGAAAATCGCACAAATAAAGATTTACGGCGAGCACAAATATCGGTTGGAAGCGGTTTTATTGTTGATAACAAAGGATTTATTATTACTAACGCTCATGTTGTAGAAGATGCGGCGAAGGTTACAGTCGGTCTGCAAAATGGTGAAAAATTCGTTGCTAAAATTATAGGAACTGACGATGAAACCGATCTCGCGGTTCTGAAAATTGAAACAGGAAGAGAGTTGCCGACAATTAAACTTGGCGATTCTGATGCAATCGAGGTCGGCGAATGGGTTTTGGCAATTGGTTCGCCATTTGGTCTCGAACAAACAGTAACTGCGGGAATTATCTCAAAAATAAAACGCCAAACAGACGCATTCAAGCAGTTTCAAAAATTTATTCAGACAGATGCGGCAATAAATCGTGGGAATTCTGGCGGTCCATTGCTCAATATGAAAGGCGAAGTTGTCGGAATAAATTCGCAGATTGCGACCACAAACGGTGATGCAAGCGGAATCAGCTTCGCACTTCCTTCAAACGAAGCACTTTATGTTTTTCGGCAAATTTTGGCAAATGGAAAGGTTAAACGAGGATATCTTGGGGTTGTTTTAGACTCGGTAAAGCAAGAGTATGCAGCAGTTTATGGCTTAACCGAAGCAAAAGGTGCAATCATTACAGAAATGCGTGATAAAGAAAGTCCGGCGGGAAAAGCTGGTTTGTTGGTCAACGATATTATCATCGAATTTGGTGGCAAAAAGGTTGAAAACGCTCAAGATTTGATTACAAAAGTTGCTGGCAGCGAGCCTGGAAAAGATTATCCAGTAACGTATTTTCGTGAAGTTGGGACAAATATCGAAAAGAAAATTGCCACAATAAAACTCGCGGAAAGACCAACAAAAGATAAGATTTTTGACAATGATGTGGTCAAGAAGAAACTCGGCGATCCGATTGTTGAAGTTTCACTTTTGGGCTTAACGCTTACCGAAGTTACGACCGCAATCGCGAAGCTCCAAGGCATTGAAGGTAAAAAAGGTGTTTTGGTAAAAGAAGTTTCCGTTGATAGCATTTTGTCTGAAATTACAAACTCAAACGGCGGAATTGCACTCAAACCTGGCGACATTATCCAAAGACTAAACCGCACGGAAGTTGCTACATTAAAAGCATTTACAGATATTGAAAAGAAACTGAAAAAAGGCGACGCCGTAGTTTTAAACATTCTCAGCGTGGACAGATTTTCGAAAACATACCAAAATAGGATTGTTCAATTTACGATTCAATAGATTTTAATCAGAGAATTAACCACAATCAAAGAAGCAAGCGAATTTGCGAGAAGTTAGTTTTAGCAATATGACAGAGCAGTCAAAATATAGAGAATATAGAAATATTCCAATGAATGAACTTATTTATTGGATTGATAAGGAATTTGTTCAATGGAGAGCGAGCAAATTAGTTGGTCGAGAATTAAATGATGATGAAATTGAAAGAACAACAAAATTTATAGAATATGGTCTTTCAGATGCAGTTTTAGAAGTAGTTGATATTGCAATTGACGAAACAATAAGTGAAAAATTAAATGCTAATCAATAGTAAAACAAAAGTTATTCAAGGTGATTCCGCAGAAGCCTTAAAATCATTGGAACAAGATTCAGTTGACTTAATCATCACATCTCCCCCTTACGCTGACCGCCGAAAACAAACGTACGGAGGTGTAAAGCCCGAAGATTATGTTGATTGGTTTTTGTCGATTTCTGCTGAGCTACTACGGGTTTTGAAGCCAACAGGCACTTTTATCCTAAACATTAAAGAAAATGTCGAAAATGGCGAACGAAGCACATATGTTCTTGAATTGATTTTGGCGTTGAGAAAGCAAGGTTGGCTTTGGACAGAAGAATTTGTTTGGCATAAAAAAAATTCTTTTCCAGGGAAATGGTCGAACCGATTTCGAGATTCTTGGGAAAGATGCTTGCAGTTTAATAAAGAGCGAAAATTTAATATGTATCAAGATGCAGTTAGAGTTCCAGTTGGCGATTGGGCGAAAAGCCGTCTCAAAAATTTGAGTGAAACTGATAAAATTCGAGACAATGCAAGAAACGGAAGCGGATTTGGAAAAAACGTTTCAAATTGGCTTCAACGCGAGACAGTTTATCCGACAAATGTTTTGCATTTAGCCACCGAATGTAATAACAAAAATCATAGTGCGGCTTTCCCGAAAGAATTACCTGAATGGTTTATTAAACTTTTTACTCAAGAAGGCGATACTGTTTTAGATCCGTTTGCAGGTTCAGGAACAACACTCAAAGCTGCGAAAAATCTTGGACGTAACGCTATCGGAATTGAAATTGTCTGTGAATATGCTGAAATGATTGAAACTGAACTTGAAGAACGCGAATTATCTTTGTTTGCCAATATGTTATGAAAAAAATTAGCCTCGCCATAGTTACCGAATATGTTGAAAAAAATATTGGTAGCTTTCATAGTAAAAGACTTGAAAGTTTAAACAGATTGAAGTTGAAGGATGTTCTAAAACGCAAAAACCCTTACCTTTTCAAAGCCAAACATCTTGTAACCGCGGCAGAATTGGTAAAAGCTTTAGCAGATGCCCGAATTAGCTCAAGTGAAGAAACTATTTTTGGTGATTGGCTTGAAGGGTTGGCAATTTTCATCAACGAAAAAGTTTATGATGGCAGAAAATCTGGTATTCCTAGTATTGATCTTGAGTTTGACAATGAAAATGTTCGTTACATTGTTTCAATAAAATCCGGACCTAATTGGGGAAATAGCAAACAAATTCCAAAACTAAGAAGTGATTTTCTAACCGCAAAAAGAACTTTGCGGACAAGTAATTCTAACTTAAATATTATTGCTATAAATGGGTGCTGTTATGGTCGAGATAGTAAACCAGATAAAGGTGATTATTTCAAGTATTGCGGTCAGGTGTTTTGGGAATTTATTTCTGGTGACGGCGAACTTTATACTCAAATTATTGAACCCTTAGGTCATAAAGCAAAAGAAAGAAATGATGAATTTACACAACGTTACGGAAAAGTTTTAAACAAACTAACGCTTCAGTTTATTACTGAGTTTTGTAAAGATGACGGAGAGATAGATTGGAAGAAAATAGTTGAGTTGAATTCTAGAAAAGATTTACCAAAAGCCTCTAAAAAAATAAACTAAAAATCATATGACACAAAATTACTACAATTACATAAACGGCGAATGGAAAGAAAGTTCGTCTGGCGAATGGTTTGAAAACCTGAATCCGGCAAATACTGATGACATTATCGGTCGTTTTCCTAAATCGAATGAGGCAGACGTGAACGAAGCGGTTGCGGCGGCAAAAGCGTCGGCGACTCGTTGGCGGCGAACTCCAGCACCGAAACGGGCGGAGATTTTGTTCAAACTTGCACAAATTTTGGAACGCGACAAAGAACGTTTGACGCGAGATATGACTCGTGAAATGGGCAAGGTTTTGAAGGAAGCCGGCGGCGATGTGCAAGAGGCGATTGACTGCACATATTACACGGCGGGCGAAGGTCGGCGTTTGCACGGATTTACAACTCCGGCGGAAATGCCAAATAAATTTGCGATGTGCGTGCGGCAACCTGTCGGGATTTGCGGACTGATTACGCCGTTTAATTTTCCGATGGCGATTCCGAGTTGGAAGCTGATTCCGGCGTTGGTTTGCGGGAACACGGTCGTTATCAAATCGGGCGAAGACGTTCCGCTTTCGACGATAAATTTAGTCAAAGCGTGCGAAGAAGCGGGAATTCCGAAAGGCGTTATCAACGTTGTCAACGGTTTTGCCGAACCCGGAAAAGCCTTGGTTGCTCACAAAGATGTGCGACTTATTTCTTTCACCGGTTCGACCGATACAGGCAGAATCATTGCCGAAAAATGTGCGACTACGAACAAAATTGTCAGCTTAGAAATGGGCGGAAAAAACGCGATTATCATCATGGATGATGCCGATGTTGACAACGCTGTTGAAGGTTCACTTTGGGGAGCATTCGGCACAAGCGGACAACGCTGCACGGCTTCATCTCGATTGGTCGTTCATCGTAAAATCTACAAAGAATTTTGTGAAAAGTTAGTTGCGAAAGCGAAAACCTTGAAGGTTGGAGATGGCTTGAATCCAGATGTTCAGGTTGGACCCGTGATCAATCAATCGCAAATGGAAAAGATTTTGAATTACATCGAAATCGGTAAAAATGAAGATAAAGCGACACTTGCCTGCGGTGGAAATCGTTTGACTGACGGCGAATACGCGAAAGGTTATTTTATTGAACCGACTGTATTTACCGATGTTCAGCCGAATCACCGCATCGGACAAGAAGAGATTTTCGGACCTGTGACAAGCGTTATTCCTTTCGATACTTTGGACGAAGCAATCGAGATTGTTAATAACGTTGCTTACGGTTTATCGTCTGCGATTTACACTCAAGACGTGAACCAAGCGTTTTATGCGATGCAGGAACTTTACACCGGAATTTGCTATGTAAATTCAGCAACAATCGGTGCCGAAGTTCACTTGCCGTTCGGCGGAACCAAAGGCACAGGCAACGGTCACCGCGAAGCCGGAACGCAGGTTTTGGATATTTTCACAGAATGGAAATCGCTTTACATCGATTATTCAGGCAAATTGCAAAAAGCTCAGATCGATGAAGTAGAGATTTAGTTTTTAGTTCAATATTCAACAATTACGGGTGATGAGTTATTTTTCTCATCACCCATTTTCTTGTCTATTTTTTCGGCGAAATTCTCAGAAGCTCACCGTTCGTTTCATCGGTTACAATATACAGAAAACCATCTTGACCTTGTTTTACATCGCGGATTCGTTTTCCGCGGTCGGTTAACAGATGTTCTTCGCCGATTACTTTGTTGTCTTTAATAATCAACCGCACGAGCCGCTTTGAAACAAGTCCTCCGACGAAAATGTTTCCTTTCCATTCCTGAAATGACGAACCTGAATAAACCTGCATTCCCGAAGGTGCAATCACCGGATCCCAATAATAAACAGGGTCAACGTAGCCTTCTCTCTGCGTTTTAGCATCCGGAATTGCTTGACCTGAATATTCTTCTCCAAAAGTTGCAATCGACCAGCCGTAGTTTTCGCCTTTTTTGATGAGGTTTAATTCATCGCCGCCTTTTGCTCCGTGTTCGACTGTCCAAAGCTGACCCTGTAAATCAAAGGCAGCGGATTGCAGATTGCGATGTCCGAGCGACCAAATTTCAGGTTTTGCCCCTTCTTTGTTAACAAACGGATTGTCCTTTGGAATTGAGCCATCAGGATTGATTCGCATAACTTTGCCGTAATGATTATCGAGCTGTTGGACTTTCAAACGATTCGGACGGTCAAATCTGTCACCTGTTGTGACGTAAAGTTTGCCATCTTTTCCAAAAGCAATCCGAGAACCGAAGTGCAAACCGCTGTTGTATGCGGGCAAAGCTTGGAAAATAACTCTTACGTCTTCAAGCGTTTTGCGGTCTTTGCTTAATTTTCCGATTGCAACACTTGTTCCGCTGCCGTCTTTGCGGTCTTCCGAAAAACTCCAAAAAATCATTTGGTCTTTCTTAAAGTTCGGACTCAATGCAACATCAAGCAAACCGCCTTGACCTCGTGCTGAAATCGGCGGCAATCCGCCCAATTTGCTATCTTCGGTAATTCCGCCTTGCTTGACGGTTAGAACACCTTGAAGCGGTTCGCTGATTTCGCCTTTTGCCGAGACTATTCGCATTTGTCCCGCTTTTTCGGTAATCAAAAAATCACCGGTTGGTAAAGGCTCAACTGCCCAAGGTTTGTTCAAACCACTGGCAACCACGGTAACTTCAAAAGCTGTTTTCGATTTAACATCACAAGCCCGTGTTTGTTGAGGAAAACTTGGTATTTGTCCTTCGGCATTCGGTGATTTGGTTTCGATAGAAACGCAATCCGGTTTCGATTCTACGGTTGGTTTTTGTGCGGATGCTATTCCTACAAATACGGTTATAAAGAATAAAAGTGTTGCAGTATGAATTTGATACATAATTTTCTGTCAGTCAATTTGAAGTTATTTTTTTATTTTAAGTTTTTCAAGTAACAATATGCAAACTAATTTGAGTTTTTCATAAAAATCGAATTTTGTTTAGTTTGACTTGAAATATGCGATTATTTGTAATTTATCCAGGATTACTCATTAGAGAAATAATCGAAAAATTAAGATAGATAGCTCCAAAAAACGAAAGCGTTTTTACCGCAGATAAGCACCGATTAACTCTGATAAAAACAGGATAAATCAATTGTTGTGGGATTTTCGAAGTTTTATCTCTTCGTCTTTATCTCGCGTTTATCAGTGTGCGTCCGTGGTAAAAATTGTATTGTTCTTCTATTGCGGATTATGGGTTTATAATAATGTTTGAGAAGTAATTGAAACCGAAAAATTTTGAATAAGTAAATAACGCAATATTCTAATGAATTGCTTGCTAAATTCAGCAACTCAAATTGAAACTTCTGACATCAAAGAATCGTTTAGACTTTTCGAGGGCTGGAGCAAATTATGTCAAAATTAAAACCACTGATTATTTTCTTTTTGTTATTCGCAATCGCATGCCAATCGGACGTTTCCACACTTGCACAAAAAAGTGAACCGAGTGGCTTGTCGCAATCTTTTGGTAAACCAAAACTATCTGACATCAAAAACGAATCGATCAAAAAGATGCTCGAAAATGCAGTTGAACAAACTTCTCTCACCAAATCTTATGATCCGGCTTACACGGTTTTAAGTTATCCGATGGGCGATGTGCCGATTGAAAAAGGCGTTTGCACCGATGTTGTGATTCGTGCAATGCGGAAGGCAAATTTTGACTTGCAGAAAGAAGTTCATGAAGATATGAAAGCTAATTTTAGTGTTTATCCAAAGAAATGGGGTTTAAAAAAGGCAGATTCAAATATCGACCATCGTAGAGTGCCGAACTTACAGACATTTTTTACACGAAAAGGAAAATCTTTGCCGATTTCTGCTGATTCAAATAATTACAAACCCGGCGACATCGTTGCTTGGGATTTAAACGGAAAAGGGCTTACTCATATCGGTTTGGTTTCAAATGTTTACAACGACTCGACCAAAACTTATTCGATAATCCACAACATCGGCGGCGGTGCGGCTTTAGAAGACAGACTTTTTGAATGGAAGATTATTGGGCATTATCGTTTTTTTTAATAATCACTAAAAATACCTTTAGGTTCATCACACAAAACTGCGTCACGCAATTTTGTGTGATGAATAGTTATTCAGACACTAATGCTTTTAATTTCTTGGCTTTACAAAATTTCAAAGCAACAGCAACAAACTCATTTGGACGTTCAATTTGCGGAATGTGTCCGCAATTAGGAAAAATCACGAGCTTTGAATTTAAGATATTTTGGTGAAGATTGTAGCCGTTATGAATCGGAATAGTCGCGTCTTGTTCGCCCCAAATTATTAAAGTTGGCTGATTAATAAGATGTGCGTCGTGTTCAATTCGTTCGGCGTGCCAGTTTCGCATCGTTTTTAAAACCGAATTGTGCCCGTCTGCGGCGGCAAGCGGACGATGAATTGCTTCGACAGATTCTTCAGTAATCAAATGATGATTTTCGGGTGCCATTGATTCACGCATTCTTTTGCGAACAAAGGCTTTAGAATCAACTAGCCACGGAGACGCAAGTTCGCCAATTCCGCTCGCGGTCAGCAATTTAACGTCGCTCCTTTGTTTAACTTCGTCATTACAAACTGCGTCAACAAGTATTAGTTTTTCGACAAATTCAGGATAGTCGAGTGCAACGGTCGAGGCAACTGCACCGCCATAAGAACTTCCGATAATAGTCGCACGACCAATGCCGAGTCGGTTCATAAATCTTGAAACGATTCTGGCGTGCGATGTAATTGCATAATCAAACCATGCCGGTTTATCGGAATATCCAAAACCGAGCAAATCTATCGCGATAACGTGAAAACCTTGTTCGGCAAAAGCCGGAGCAACCAAATGCCAAGTGTGAGTTGAAGCCGTATAGCCATGAATAAAAAGTAAAGTTGGCTGATGCTTTTCGCCAAATTCTTGATAATGGACGGTTGCACCATCAACTTCCACAAATTGCGAATGCTCAGCGTGATGAATTGCATCGGTTTCCCAACGAACTTCTTTTGGTCGCGTAATCATTTTCCACGCAATTGCACCGCCAATTGCTCCAAATGCCGTCCCAGCCGCCAAATATCTTTTTTTCATAAGTTTCCTCACGCAGATTTTACACTAAAACGATTCGCGGGTGAACAATATTATCTTCCAAGTGTCCAATTGCAATTAAATTATTTACTTGGTCGATTAATCTAACTGTTCCTTCTATTGCGTTTACAGGCATTTCGAGCTGAGAACCGTTTTCAATTTTTTTGACATCTTCAGCCGAAAGTTTTATTTCAGGAATATGTGAAATTGCATTATTCATTGAAACTAAAACACCTTTGAGCTCGCCAAATTCGACAATTGATTCAAAATGTTCCAAAGTTATCGCTTTTTCGATTGCAAATTTTCCCGCACGAACTCTCTGTAAAGCCGAAAGATGACAGCCAACACCGATTTTTTTTCCAATATCTTCCGCCAAAGTGCGAATATAAGTTCCCGCTGAACAAGAGACGCGAATTCGGATTTCGGTGGTTGAATTTGGCGTTTCTTCGAATAATTCGAGTTTATGAATTGTTAAATTTACAGCTTCACGTTCGATTTCTATTCCTTCTCTCGCGAGCTCGTACAGTTTTTTTCCATCAACTTTTTTTGCTGAATACATCGGCGGAATTTGCGAAATTTCACCACGAAAGTCAGAAAATATTTCTTCCCAATTTATTTTTCCAAGAATCTCAGCAATCTCTTCATCCTTTATTCTTCCGCCTTCATCTTTCGGGCTTCCGGTCAGGTCGCCCGTATCAGTTTCAAATCCAAATTGCAGCGTTGCGATGTATTCTTTCACGTCTTTATCGAGATATTGTGCGAGCCGTGCTGCTTTGCCGACAAGCATACAAAGAACGCCAGTCGCAAAAGGATCAAGCGTTCCAGTGTGCCCAATTCGTTTTGTTTTCAATATTTTACGGAGTTTCGCGACTACATCGTGCGATGTAAATCCGACAGGTTTATCAATTATTAAAATTCCATTCATTTGATAACGAGTTTAGTTTCGAAAAACATAATTTGTCTAAAGCCGAAAGTGGAATTATTGTGATTGCCTTATCGGCGAGTTTGCGAGAAACTTCTTTTATGTTTAAACGCCAAAATTGGAAACGCCCAAAAGTCGATGAAGACGAAGATGCAGAGCCAAAAGAAATCGTTAACGTTGAGCGTGCGAGACAAAAAACATTTGATCGAGCGGTAAATCTGCTAACTTATAAACCGCGTTCTGTCAGAGAGTTACGCGAGCGTCTGCTCGAAAAATCGTGGACAAATCTGGAGATTATTGATTCTGTTATCGAGAAATTAAAAGAATACAATTACCTCAATGATGAACAGTTTGCCAAAGATTTTGCGGCTTCAAAGATTCGCCAAAAACCAATCGGAAAAAGAGTTTTACAGCAAAAACTCGCGACCAAAAAACTTGATCGCGAAACTGTCGAAAAAATTCTCGAAACAGCTTTTGAAGAAACAACCGAAGCAGATTTGATCGAACGAGCAGCTGCCAAACGTCTGCGTTTAAAAGGAAAACCGGAAACTCGAGAAGATTCAAAAAAGTTTTTCGATTATTTAATGCGACAAGGGTTTGGTTATGAATTGGTGAGAGACGAAATGCAAAAAATAAAGACGATGGACTTTGAGGAAGAACTCTAAAGATGGAAAGAATTAACTACAACAACCGAATTTTCAAATCAGTTTCAAACTCCGAATCAGGTGAAGTTTCAAGCGAGACTGTCTTTTATTATTTTCACAACCTTGACCTTGTAACTGCGACATATTCTGGCGGAAAAATAGTTTTTGGACAGTTGATTGCCAAGGTTTTGGAAGATGATTCGCTCGAAATGCGTTATCAGCACGTTAATACAAATGGCGAACTAATGACTGGAAAGTGTGTTTCAACACCTGAAATATTGGCTGACGGAAAACTTCGGCTTAACGAAAAATGGCAATGGACAAGTGGCGATTCATCAGCAGGAGAATCGATTATTGAAGAAATTTAGGAAAAATAATACATTATATTATTCTAAAAATTAGTAAAAGTGAAAAACATTAGTTTTCATTGCAAGTAATTTCAATAAAAATGCAGAAAAATTTATTATGTCTAGCAAATCAAGTTTTTATCTAAAAGCCTTTTTAATTGCGTTGTTTTCTGCGTTTCTTTTCGTGGGCGGTTTTTATCTTTTTCTAGTTGCTGCCTTTAGCAACACTAGTTTTATGGGTGGTAATTCGTACGAACCTACTCAGAAAGAACAGCTTTTATTTTATTGTAGTATAGGTATAATATTAATTTCATTGGCGATTAGTCCACTATTCGCTTTCTTTTCACTTAAACAAATAAATTTGGTAACTGAGAACGGTGTCAAGACTTCATTTCTGTTTACTTTAATTTGCTTTCTTCCTGTAATTTTATTAACGATTTTCTTGGCGATTTTGATGCTTTTTGGTTATTATTTTCGTGTCATGTATTGATTATTTTTTGCATACTAAAAGCCTAATTGATTTTGAAGAAATTTAGAAACAAAAAAGAGGTAAAATGAATCTCTTCACTTTACCTCATCTTCAAAATAGTCAGAATATTATTCTTTCCAAATTGCACCTTTTCCGGCATCCCAGAGCAATTTATTTATCGACGGAATATCTTTGTCGAGCATTTCGTTTGCTCTCGATTTTAGAACATTCCATTTGCCGTTCATTTCGTTCATCAAATCAATATTCGGCTGATTCACACGCGGAATATCACTTTCGGTTTGATTTAACATAAACAAATAGTCGGCGGTAAATTTATTTGGGAAGTTTTCAACATCGTCGTAAGCCTTCGATTTACGTTGAACCATATCTTCGTCCCAAGCCTTCATTTTTTTCAAAAGAGCATCGCCTTCTTTTTTAACCGTATTAAATTTATCGCTCGACGGCAATGAACCGAGCAATGAATCAAGTTGTTTTTGTTTTTCGTAAAGACTATTTACCATTTTGTGCATAGAGGTAACTTCATTTTCCATACCCATCATTGTCCGGTGATATTCTTTGTAAGTTGCCGCATCAGTCGGATAATTAGGATTAGCAAGTATTTCTGCATCGGTCGAAATCTTTTTATCGCCCATTTTTACAGTTACTGTATATTTCCCGGGAACTGCTTTGTGTCCGGCGTAACTGCTTTCGATATAAACATTTGCAACGCCTGGCATTGTCGGATAACGCATATCCCAGACGAACCGATTCAAGCCTTTTGACTTCGTTAAAGTCTGTTCGCTTTGTGGTCCGCCATCGTATTTTTTGAAAGTTTTATCAGCCGAAGACGAAAATTTGCGGACGAAATTTCCTTCAGAATCGGAAATTTCTAACGTAATTTCGTCAGTTTTTTTCAATTCAGGCAAATTGTAATAAACAACAACGCCGTTTGCCGGATTTACTCCGCGAAATCTGTTGGCACCGGAAAAATCGTCGTCACTATCGTCTAATTCGCTGTAACTGTTTACAAGATAAGCACTTGTCGTTTGATAAATTGAAAACGGAGCGACATCTTTTTTATATTGGCGAATCAAACTCAAATCGTCTAATATCCAAAACGAACGTCCTGAAGTTGACGCAATCAAATTTCCTTTGTGAATACGTAAATCCGTAATCGGCGTAATCGGCAAATTGAGTTGAAACGGCGACCAATCTTTTCCGCCATTCCACGAGATAAACACGCCGAGTTCGGTTCCAGCAAATAATAAATCTTTACGAACTTCGTCTTCACGAACAACGCGAGTGAACGCATTTGCGGGAATTCCACTATCAATTTTTGTCCAATTTGCTCCGTAATCAGTTGTTTTATAAAGTCCCGGACGATGATCGTTAAATTTATAACGAGTTGTTGCGATATATGCCGTGGCTTTATCAAACGGCGAAACTTCAATCGCATTTATCAAACATTCTTCCAAACCTTTCGGCGTGACATTTTTCCAACTCGCTCCGCCGTCTCGCGTTATTTGTACAAGTCCGTCGTCGCTTCCTGTCCAAATTACGCCTTTTTCGAGCGGCGATTCTATTACATAAGCAAGCGTTCCGTAATTTTCTGCACCGACAGCTTCATTCGTGTAAGGTCCGCCGCCTTTACCTTGTTTAGCTTTTTCATTACGGGTAAGATCGGGCGAAACTTCTTTCCAAGTTTTGCCTAAGTCGCTTGTTTTCAATAATATCTGTGAACCATGATAAAAAGTGTTTGGTTCGTGTTTGCTCCAAATAATCGGTGCATTCCAATTGAAACGATATTTATTATCTTTCGCGTCGCGTCCGAGATATTGAATCGGAGCTGCCATAATATTCGTTCCGGCTTTTGCTTTGACATCGACAACTTCAATCGTTCCTTGATAACTTCCGCCCAAAACGAAGTCTGGTTTATCAGGATTAAACGCGAGAAATGCACTTTCGCCACCAGCTGATGAAGTCCAACTTGATGTTCCGATTCCGCCACTCCCAAACTCACGACTGGCAATTTTCACCGAAGAATTGTCTTGTTGACCACCGTAAATGTTATATGGAAACTGGTTATCAACATTGATTCGATAAAACTGTGCGGTCGCCATATTGCTCTGCACGCTCCAAGATTTTCCTTTGTTAAACGTAATTGCGGCACCGCCATCGTTTGAAATTACAAAGTTGTTTGAGTTGTCGGGATTTATCCACAAATCGTGATAATCGCCGTGAGTTCCGCTGAGATTTTCCCAAGTTCTGCCACCATCATTTGAACGCAAAGCGGGTGCGGAAAGGACGTAAATTGTGTTTTCATTCTTTGGGTCAATAAATAATTCGATGTAATACCAAGCTCTTTGCGTCAGTTCGTTGTCGTCTGAAACTCGACTCCAACTTTTTCCGGCATTGTTTGAGACAAACAAACCGCCAGCGTCTTTTTCAGAATCACTTTCGATCAAAGCATAAACTTTTTCAGAATTTGTTCGACTGACCGCAATCGACATTTTGCCCATTTCTTCAGGCAATCCTTCAGTCATTTTCTCCCAAGTCTCGCCGCTGTCAGTCGATTTATACAAACCGCTTCCGGCACCGCCGGAAATTACTTTCCATGGAAGGCGACCGTGTTCCCACATCGCTAAATAAAGAATTCGTGAGTTGTTTGCGTCCATCGAAAGCTCGACTGCACCTGTTTTTTCGTCAACAAAAAGCGTGTTTTTCCAAGTCATTCCGCCATCGACAGATTTATAAAGTCCGCGTTCTTTTGACGAAGAATACAATGCACCTTGAGCCGCAACGTAAACAATATCAGGATTTTTCGGATGAATAATTATCCGCGAAATGTGCTGAGTTGCGTCTAAACCAATCTTTTTCCAAGTTTTCCCGGCATCGGTTGATTTATAAACTCCATCTCCGCCATGGGTCATCACACCTCGTGGAGCGTGTTCGCCAGTGCCGACATAAATGACATTTGAATCGCTTTCAGCAACGGCAATTGCACCAATTGTTGCGGTCTTAAAAAATCCGTCCGAAATATTTCGCCAACTTATTCCCATATCATCGGTTTTCCAAAGTCCGCCGCCTGTCGTTCCCATATAATATGTTTTGGGATCGCTGATTACGCCGACCGAACTATTAGAGCGTCCGCCGCGAAAAGGTCCTATCGAACGCCATTTGACTGGTTTTAGATAACTATTTAACTCGTCTGCGACTGCTGGTTTTGCAGTTTGTGCAGACAAATTCACTAAGCTGAAACAGAAAATTAGTAGCAAGATTATTTTTTTTGACATAGAAAAAAGACCTCAAAGATTCTTGGCTGAAAGTTGTGCTGAACAATTCTAATTATCAAATGTTGCTCAGTTGTTGCATCTTGTTGGGGCAAAGTGTTTTGCGGACAAAATATATTAACTATAAATGCTGTGTTTTCTTTTGAGATTATAGTTTGCAAGAAAAATTTCCGCAAATTAACTTTACTACTTGATGAAAACTAGCAATCTAAAGAGTTAAAATTTTTATTAATCCTCAGATAAATATGCATCTAGAAATTTCTGCGACATTTGTGTCGTTTCGCTAGATGAATCTTCCCAGAATTTAGTCGTTTTTTTTACGCTTACTTTGCCGTTCAAAAACTTAATCATTTTTCCATTAACAAAATAAAATCTGGATTCTTTGGTTGAAACAACTTTCGGCGGCGGATTCATCCCGATTTGTGTGTCGTAAGATTGAAATTTTCGGTAAACAAAAATCAATTTATCGGCTTGATAATAAAGTTCGGTGGTTGCTTTATATGTTTCACCATAACTTCTTGCAGTAATTTTTCTCAAACTTTTGCCTGAAGAAAAATAGGTTGCTTCTGTGCCTTCGAGCGAAATTCCTTCAACATCTTTTGTTGTTTTTGTGAACTTTTTCGCAGATTTGTTGATTAAGTCAACTTCTTTGCGAATTGCCGAAACTTGTTTGGTAGTTTGTGCAAATGCGATTTGCGAGCCGAGAAGAATGACGATTGTTAAAATTAAAAGTTTAATTTTCATAGATAAAAGAACGCTTCCTTGCAATAGTTTTGCGTGTTAAAATTCTATCTGATTATAAACGATTTAGTTAATTTTTATGAACGGAAACGAAATTAGACAAGCATTTCTCGATTATTTTGAACGAAACGGACACAAAATCGTTCATTCATCGCCGCTTTTACCGTCGAATGATCCAACTTTGCTTTTCGCAAATGCGGGAATGAATCAATTTAAAGACGTTTTTCTTGGAATGGATAAACGTGAGTATTCGCGTGCAACGACTTCGCAAAAGTGTATCAGAGCAGGCGGAAAGCACAACGATTTAGACGAAGTTGGCAAAACTGCACGGCATCATACTTTTTTTGAAATGCTTGGGAATTTTTCTTTCGGTGATTATTTCAAAGAAGACGCGATTCGTTTCGCGTGGGATTTTCTCGTCAACGAACTGAAACTGGACAAAAATAAACTCTGGTTTTCGTATTTTGGCGGCGATGATGAATTTGGGGTTGGTGCGGACAATGAAGCACGCGATTTATGGATAAAAAACGGTGCTAGTCCTGACCGCGTTTTGCCGTTTGATAAAAAAGATAATTTTTGGCAAATGGGCGACACCGGACCGTGCGGACCTTGCAGCGAAATCCATTATTTTTTGGGTGATGACGAAGCAAATAACGTGGCGAAATGGGTAAACGGTGAAGGCGATACGACGATGGAAATCTGGAATCTCGTCTTTATGCAATACAACCGAATCCAAAATCCTGATGGCACTTTTAAGTTGGAAAACTTGCCCGCTCCATCGGTCGATACAGGTGCGGGATTGGAACGTTTGACGGCGGTTTTGGAAGGTCACAAAACGAATTATGAAACATCGTTGATTAAACCGATTGTAGAGTTTGTTGCGGAATTATCGGGCAAAAGTTATAGTTACGATTCGCAGGAAGGTTTTGTGATGCGAGTTGTTGCCGACCATGCACGTTCGACCGCGTTTGCCATTGCCGACAGAATTTTGCCCGGCAACGAAGGCAGAAACTACGTTTTGCGGAAAATTATGCGTCGGGCGATTTATCACGGCAGAGAGCATCTTGGTTTTGACAAGCTGTTTTTTCACCAAGTCTGCGGATTTGTCGTCGAACAAATGAAAGATGCGTATCCCGAACTCGCTGTGCAGAAAGATTTTATTGACAAAATGGTGCGGCTTGAGGAAGAACGGTTTGGTAATACTTTGACGGTTGGTTCAAAGGAATTTGAAAATCTCATCAAAAATTCTGAGAGTGTGCTAGGGAAGATTATAGGACAAGCCGCTCAATTTGGAACCACAAATGAAGAGTTACTAAAACAAGCTACTCAATTTGGAACCACGAACGAAGAGTTACTAAAACAAGCTGCTCAATTTGGAACCACAAAAGAAACATCGGAAGAACAAATTATTAAATCAGGGGCTGCTGTTTTGGGAAAAGAATACGTTGATTCACTTTTGAATGCAGCTAGAAGTTCAGTTTTTTCTGAATTGACGGGACTTTATGACACTTATGGTTATCCAAAAGATTTGATTAGAGTAAAGTTAGGAGAAAATGGCATTGATATAACAGAAGATGAATTTAATTCTAATTTTGATAAAACACTTTCAGAACTCCAAGCCAATTCCGAAATCGGCAAAACCAAGCAAGCCGAAAAAATAAATCCGATTTATGCCGCTTTGCAACGCCGTTCTGATGTCCGCACAGAGTTTGTCGGCTATGATTCTACGAGCGTAACTGATGCGAAAGTCGTTGCGTTAGTTAAAGATAACGAGCAAGTTGTTGAACTAAAGACCGGCGAAGAAGGTTTGATTATTCTCGACAAAACGCCATTTTATGCAGAATCCGGCGGACAAGTTGGCGATGTTGGGACAGTTAGCAGTGAGCAGTTAGCAGGTAGCGGTAAAGAAAATTCTGCTCACCGCTCACCGCTCACCGCTCGCATATTCGATACTTTCGCACCTGTCAAAGAATATGTGCTGCATAAATCGAAGGTTGAAAGCGGCACAATGAAGGTTGGCGATGTTGTTTCAGCAAATGTGGATGTTGAAAAACGCGATGCAACACGGCGGAATCATACGGCGACGCATCTTGCACATTCCGCGTTGCGAGAGGTTTTAGGGACGCACGTCAAGCAAGCAGGTTCGGTCGTTTCGCCCAACTATTTGCGGTTCGATTTTACGCATTATCAATCGCTTTCTGCCGTGGAAATTAAGGAAATTGAAGATTTGGTAAACTATCAGATTTTGCAAAACAGCAAAGTAAACACCGATCTAATGTCGATTGACGAAGCGATGCGGACAGGTGCGATGGCTTTGTTTGGCGAAAAATACGGCGAAAAAGTGAGAGTTTTGTCGGTCGGAAATGGCGAATTTTCCCGCGAACTGTGCGGCGGAATACACGTCAACGCAACGGGCGACATCGGAAGTTTCAAAATCACGGCTGATGAAGCAATCGCTTCGGGCGTGCGTCGGATTCGGGCGATTACGGGTTTTGATTCGTTTGAACGCTTCCGCGAAGCTGAACTTTTAATCGCAAATTCGTTGAATTTCTTGAAAACTCAGCGTGATAATTTGCCGTCTGCGATTGAAAAATTGCAGGAAGAATTGAAACGAACTCGCAAGGAAATCGATGATTTGAAACTCAAAATCGCGACTGGAGCGATGTCGAGTAATTCTGCTGAAGATGAGATAAAAGAAGTTCTCGGAATTAAAGTTTTGGCAAAAATTGTTGAAGGTTTGGACTCAAACGGAACCCGACAACTTTCCGACACTTTGCTTGCAAGATTGAAATCGGGCGTTGTTGTAATCGGGCGTTCTGAGGACGAAAAAGTTGGAATTATTGTCCGCGTTTCAGATGATTTGACCGATAAAATTAAAGCCGGAAACATTATTCGTGAGATTGCACCAATTATCGGCGGTCGCGGGGGCGGAAAAGCCGACATGGCAGAAGGCGGCGGAACTGATGCGAGCAAGCTAAGTGAAGCAATTGAAGCTAGTTATGATCTGATTGAGAAAATGTTGAGTTAGATGTTCAAATTTGTATTGGTCGCGTCGCGAAATTTCGACTTTAGTAGTGTGTTTACCGTACTGAACATGGACAGTTTAGCTCTGTCGCGTAGGCGACAATTGAACAGAATGTCGATATTCAATCGTCGCCTACGCGACAAACACATTGAGATTGCATTCCGTGGGTTGAAACCCACGGCAAAATTCAGTTAATCGCTACGCGACTCAATCGGTTTACAGCTATTATTTATTAAATTATGAAAGCAGAAATGTCAGCCGTGAACGAAGAATTAATTTCCTACAATCCCGCAACCGGCGAAGAAATCGGGCGAGTTTCGCAGATTTCTGCTGATGAAGTTTCGGCGGTTGTCGAGCGTTCTCGTGTGGCGTTTAAGTCTTGGAAACAAACGACTTTTGCTGAGCGAGCGAAGTTGATAATGAAAGCTCGTGAGGTGATTCTCGCGGAGATTGACGAAATTGCATTGCTTATTTCGAATGAGATGGGCAAGCCTGTCGCCGAATCTTTGTCGATGGAAATTGCCCCGGTTTTAGATTTGATGCAGTATTTTGCCAAGAATGCCGCGAAGATGCTCAAGCCGAAAAAGGTTGGAATTGGGCTTTACGGCTTGCTTGGTCGTTCGTCGAAATTAGTTTATCAGCCGCTAGGCGTTGTCGGTATTATTCCGGCGTGGAATTATCCATTTTCGATTCCGCTTGGGGAAGTTGCGATGAGTTTGCTGGCGGGAAATACGGTCGTTCTCAAACCTTCGGAAGTCACGCCATTGGTTGGTCAAAAAATAGGTGAAATTTTCACGAAAGCCGGAGCTCCACAAGATGTCGTGCAGATAATTACAGGCGACGGACGAACTGGAGCGGCTCTCGTAGAATCTGCACCAAACAAGATTATGTTTACCGGAAGTGTCGCGACTGGCAAACGAATTGCTGAAGCTGCGGCTAAGAATTTGACTTCTGTCGTTCTCGAACTTGGCGGAAAAGATCCGATGATTGTTTTTGAAGACGCGAATTTAGAACTTGCCGCCTCAGCCGCAGTTTGGGGAGCTTTTTGCAACGCCGGACAATCTTGTTCTTCGGTCGAAAGATTGTATGTGCAAGAGTCGATTGCAGAGAAATTCACCGCCTTGGTCGTCCAGAAAACCAAGCAACTTGAGCAAAATTACGGTAATATCGCGAGTTCGTCAATCGGTTCTTTATCGAGCGAAAGGCAGTTAAAGATTGTAGAAAACCACGTTGCGGCGTTCGAAAAAGAAGGTGCGAAGATTCTCACAGGCGGCAAGCGAAACACCAACTTCGGCGGTGAATTTTTTGAACCGACCGTAATTGCCAACGCCGATAATTCGATGCTCGCGATGCAGGAAGAGACGTTTGGTCCAACTTTGCCGATTGCAATTTTCAAGACTGAAGAAGACGCAATTCGACTCGCGAATGATTCGGAATTTGGTTTGACAGCGAGTGTTTGGACGCGAAATACTTCACGTGGAAAAAGAGTCGCCGAACGCATCGAAGCCGGAACCGTTTGTGTTAATGAGGTTTTATACACGCACGGAATTGGACAAACGCCTTGGGGCGGATTTAAGAATTCGGGCTACGGACGAACGCACGGCGAGGCTGGTTTGATGGAACTTGTTCAGCCGCAGCACATTCACGTTAACTCAGTTTTGCTTTTTCCGAATGCTTGGTGGATGCCTTATTCAGCTAATGCAACCAAAACTTTCAAAGGTTTTGCTAAGTATTTCGCGACCGGTTCGGTGTTTCAAACCGCGAGATTGTTACCGCAACTATTGAAGCGAATCAACGAATTGAGAAGAAAATAGCTTCAAACAATTGAATCTTAATTGAAAGCCGCAGGTATCGGAATATCGCCAGATTGACCAAAATTTGTTGCTGAAAATCCGCTTGTGGAACGCAAAAGATACCAAGTTTGTGTAGTTGGGCGGACAACTCCAAAATCTGCTTTTCCGTCTCCGTCATAATCGGCAATTACCGGAATATCGTTCGGAATTCCCCAATCTACGGCTTGCAAAGACTGGTCTAAACTTCTCCAAACATAAAAATCCGGGTTTCCGCCGACTGCATTTGCACGAAAAACTGCATAGTCCGTTTTGCCATCACCATCAAAATCTCCAACTGTTGGAACATCAGTCGAAATCCCAAAATTGAAGTAGCTGACGGTTTGCGTTTGGCTTTGAAACACATACCAAACGCCATTTGAAGGTCGCCAAACAGCAACATCGCCGAGTCCATCGCCGTCAAAATCGCCAAGCTGAGGTTTGTCCGTTGAAATACCAAACTGTTGTGCAAAAAACTGATTTCCGAGACTTCGAAGCTGATACCAAACGCCGTTTGATGGTCGATAAACTGCCGTGTCTGCACGACCGTCACCATCAAAATCGTTCGGCATTGGAATATCGCCGTTCGCACCAAATTGCGTTGCAACGAACGCATTATCCGAACTTCTGAGATGATACCAAGTTCCTGTCGATGGTCGAAAAACCGCAATATCTGCCCGCGTATCACCATCGAAATCAGCTGGCACAATCTTGTCTGTGCTAAGTCCAAAGTTTTGGTTTGCAGTAGTAGAAGTGCCGCTCAAAAGTTCTGACCAAACGCCGCCCGCAGGTCTAAAACTCGAAATATCAGACTTGCCATCGCCATCAAAATCAAATTTGGAGAGGCTTGTTCGGGTAAGCGAAACGTCGTTTCCGGTTCCAGCAACATAGCTAATTTTAAAAGCTAATCCCAACGCCGCAAGCCTTGAACCTTCGGGCAAATTATTGAAAATTCCGTTGATGGCATCGGTTCCATCGTTGTTGATAACTAGAAACGAATTGCCGATTGCGGGAACAAAACCGTTCCAAGCAATTGGTGCGAGTTGAGAACTGCCGAGAGCGACTGTTCCGGTAACATTTAATTGATCGTGACCATCAGTTCCGGGCGTTGTTCCGCCAATTTTGAAAGCCGCGATGCCGAGATTTGTGAACGAAATATTTTTTGTATTCAGGATTCCGGTTGGCGATTGAATAGTTCCAGCACTCAATGTTCCAGCGTTTATCGCAACGTTTGAAATTGTGCCTGTTCCGCCGACTGCACCGTTTGCGTTGATTGTTAAAGTGCTATTTGGAGTGTTGGTGTCGATGATAAAAAAGCCATTATCTACAGTATATGAGCCACTAAAATTCGTCGCAGTAGCAATCAAACTTCCGCCAACTCCGGTTTTCTTTACTTGCCCGGAACCCGAAATTACGCCAATTCCGCAATTCCCGTTTCCATCAAGAGTTAACGTATTTGAACCAATCGAAACTGCCGCGAGCGTAGTAAATGCAGTTTGTCCGTTAGAAATTGTTTGCGAACCGCTCAAGCCGATAATTGTGTTGATAACATGCGTTCCGGCATCGGCAGTCAATCCTTGGGTGAGATTTAATGGGTTTCCGCTAACTGTGTAAGTTCCGCCTTGAAAGGTTATTGAGCGGAAAGTTGTGAAAAAAAAGAAATTATTATTGATCGTTGCGGCAGTCGCAGAAGTCGGAAAAACTAAATCGTCATTCGCGACAGCTGCAACATCGCCAACCCAATTTGCCGCCGTCGTCCAATTGGTGTCAGCTCCGCCACCATCCCAAGTTTTAATTGCCGCGTTTGCCGAAATTACTGAAAAAATTAAACAAACAAAGATTGTTTTGAAGAATCGTACGAATTGCATAGTTAAATTACTCCTTGGGTTTGAAATAATGTAACACAAAAGGTAGGCAAAGGCATTTCAGATTAAGACTGAAACGCAGATAGGCTGTCCGCGTTCCGTCAGAAAAATTAAACCGCTTTGCCAATCATATTCCCGACAATTTTTCCGCTCGACATTACGCCCGGAAGTCCTGCACCTGGATGAGTTCCCGCACCGACAAAATATAGATTCGGGACATCTTCGCTGATGTTATGCGGACGTAACCACGCGGATTGAAAAAGTGTCGGTTCAACGCCGAAAGCATTGCCCAAATAACTGTTGAGCGTATCTTCAAAATGTCGTGGATCGATTACAGTTTCGGTGACAATATGCTTGCGAAGGTCGGGCATATAATGTTTCTCGAGATATGCGTAAATCCTTTGTTTATAAGCCTCAGATGCTTCTTTCCAATCGGTTTTTCCTTCAAGATTCGGTACAGGAGATAGCACATACCAACTATCGCAACCTTCAGGAGCAAGGCTCGGATCAGTCGCGGTTGGGCGATGCAGATAGAGAGAAAAATCGTCGGCGAGAGTTTTATCAACGAAGATTTCGTCCAGCAAACCTTTGTATCTATTACCCAAAATAATTTCGTGATGTGCAATATCGTCGTATTTTTTATCCGTTCCAAAGTAGATAACAAACAGCGACATCGAATATGTCATCGATTTCACTTTTTTGTCCGTATATTTTCGGCGAACTGATTTAGGTACTAAATTGAGATATGTGAAACCGACGTCTGCATTTGAGACAATGGCATCAGCTTCGATAAATTCGCCGCTTTTCATCTTCACGCCATTTGCACGACCGTTTGCAGCAATCGAAATTTGATCAACTTCGGCTTCTAAAAAGACTTCGCCGCCAATATCCATAAAGCAATTCGCCAGTCCTTGCACCAACGCACCGGTTCCGCCCATCGCGAACCAAACGCCGAATTTCTGCTCGAGTTCGTGAATCATCGAGTATATCGACGTTGCGGTAAATGGATTTCCACCAATCAAAAGCGGATGAAAACTAAATGCCTCGCGAAGCTTTTCGTTTTTGAAATATTTACTCGCAAACTTGTAAACCGAACGATCTGAACGAAGTTTTATCATCTCGGGAACAACTTTTACCATATCCCAAACTTTCGTAAAAGGCTGATCGATAAGTTCAAAACCAACGCGATAAATCTCACCTAAATCTTTCGAAAGAGCTTTGTAACCTTCAATTCCTTGCGGATCAATTTTGCCAATTTCTGCCAGCAGACGTTCGCGATCGTCGTTGTAATGGAAAATAGTTCCGTCTTCCCAACGAATATTGTAAAACGGATCAATCTTCACGAGCTTGACGTAATCTGCGGTTTTTTTGCCCGCACTTTCGAAAATCTCGTCAATCAACCAAGGTGCGGTTATGATCGTCGGTCCGCCATCGAAGACAAATCCGTCTTGTTTATAGACGTATGCCCGACCGCCGACCATGTCGCGTTTTTCGACTATTGTGACTTTGTGACCTTGTGCTTGCAGACGAACTGCCGCAGAAAGTCCACCAAATCCGCTTCCGATTACTACAATTTTCATTCTTAATTTTTTCGCCCCTTGTTCTTTTATGTTCAAACTAAAGATTAGAATTCTGCAATCACTTAGTCAATTCGCCGACAACAGTTTGGACGCTAAAAACTGTCATCACCAACACAACGAGCCAACCCGAAACCTGCAACCACATCGGATGCTTATATTCTTTGACGATGCTCGCCTTCCGCGAAGCAACCAGTATTAAAGCCAAAGCTATCGGCAAAATAAAGCCGTTAATTGTTCCTGCGGCAATTAAAACCGTGACAGGTTTGCCGATTGTGAGAAAAATTATTGTCGAAATTACGATAAAGCCAACGATGAAATATTTATTGTAAACTTCGATTTTTGCGTGGAACGTTTTGATGAAAGAAACTGATGTGTAAGCTGCTCCAACGACCGAGGTTATCGCCGCACACCACATCACAACGCCGAAAATTTTGTAGCCAACATCGCCCGCAATATGTTGGAAAACCGAAGCTGGCGGATTTTTGTCGTCAATCGCGAGACCTAATGCGACAACTCCAAATGAGGCGAGAAAGAGAAGAAATCTGATGATTGCGGTCAATAAAATTCCCGTAATTGCTCCGCGATTTGCTTCGCCGAGATGTTTTTCGCCACGAATTCCGGCATCAAGCAGACGATGTCCGCCCGCGAATGTGATGTAACCGCCGACAGTTCCGCCGACAAGCGTAACAATCGCAATCGGCGAAATAGTTTCCGGTACAAAAGTCCGAAACGCAGCTTCCGCGATTGGTGGATTTGCCTTAACAACCACATAAATAATCAACGCAATCATCAAGAAACCGAGTATTTTCGCAAACCAATCTAACGCACTGCCAAATTCTTTGACGAGGAAAATCACAACCGCAATCAACGCACTAATCAATGCTCCGCTCTCGACCGAAATTCCAAAAAGGACGTTCAACCCAAGTCCGCAACCTGCAATGTTGCCGATGTTAAACGCCAAACCGCCAAACGCAATCAACGCCGCGAGAACATACCCGCTCCCGAAGATCGTCTCGTTCGCGACATCTTGAGCGTGCTTTTCACTAACGACTAAAACCCGCCAAATGTTGAGCTGTGCGAAAATGTCGAGAATAATTGAGAGTAAGATCACGAAGCCGAAACTTGCTGCGAGTTGCTTGGTAAAAACTGTCGTTTGCGTCAAAAAGCCGGGACCAACGGCTGAAGTCGCCATCAAAAACGCTGCTCCGAGAATGATTGATGTGTATGATTTTTTCATTTTTGCTTCAGCTAAATTTAATTAAAATATTATTCTCTTGAAACATTTGATGAATCTGTTCCGCAAATACCAGAGCATTTTCGCCGTCGCCATGAAGACAAATTGTCTCGGCTTTAATCTTTACAATCTCGCCATTTGTCGCGGCAACTTGCTGGTTTTGCACCATTTCCAAAACTTGTGCAAGCGATAAATTGACATCCGTAATCAACGCATTTTCTTGCGAACGCGGCGTTAAACTTCCATCAGCTTCATAAGTCCTATCCGCAAAAACTTCGCTCGCGGTTCGCAGTCCAATTTTCTCAGCTTCGGTAATTAAATGGCTATTGGCGAGTCCGTAAAGTATCAAATTTTCGTCCAATTGCTTCACAGCTTTTGCAATTGCCGCAGCAAGTTTCGGGTCTTTTGCGGCTTGATTATACAAAGCACCGTGCGGTTTTACATGGTGCATTTTCACGCCGAAATCTTCACAGATTCCTTTCATATTCAAAATTTGATAGAAAACAATGTCAAAAACTTCGTCAGGTGAGATCTCAATTTCTTTTCGTCCAAAATTTTCTAAATCACGAAAACTCGGATGTGCTCCAATCGCAACTCCAGCTTTTACAGCGAGTTCGACCGTTTTTCGCATGACAGTTGTGTCGCCAGCATGAAATCCGCACGCAATGTTGACCGATGAAACGAACCTCATTAGATCTTCATCGTGCGGAAAACCTTCGCCCATATCGCAATTTAAGTCGATTGAATTCATAAAAATTGTTAGCCACGAATTTACACGAAAAAACACTAATAAGACAGTTGGAACTATTTTCGAAAAGTGATGCCAGTTTTTAGAAATGCTAAATCGCGTTCAAATTGCAGCGTCAAACGCTCGGCTTCGGCAATCGAAACTTGATGAAAAGCGACTTTATCATTCGGATTTAGTTGTGCGAGAAGTGGCAAATCAGTCGAAATCACATTTGCGATGTTTGGATAACCGCCAGTCGTTTGGTGGTCAGCCATTAAAATAATTAACTGCCCGTTTGGTAGCAGTTGAATCGTTCCGAAATTTACGGCTGACGAGATAAGTTCAGTGTTGTCAGATAAATAAAGCGGCTCGCCAGTTAGCCGAAAACCCATTCTATTTGAATCTTTTGAAATAAAAAATGTGGTTTTGAGAAAATTCTGTTCGCTAAAGCCATTTAGTTTTTCAAAGTCAGCTCCGGCAACAACGCGAACAGTGGGAAATTTTGAATAAATTGGAAGCAGGGAATCAGCGATTTTCGATTGATGATTTGCGACTTGAGAATTTGATTTGAATTTCAACACATCATCCTTTTTGAGAGATTTTCCAATTCCCGCAATAAGATTTACGCTCGCACTTTCGAGCCATTTTTCCACCACGAAACCACTTTTGACAGACAAATACAACCTCGCACCAAAGCGTTTTTCGGTAAATTTAAGCGTGCTACCTTTTTCAACAAAACAAATTCGCCAATTCTCGACTGGTTTATCGTCAATTGTTGCACCAAAATCCGCACCGCCGAGTGTGATGACGGCATTTTCGTCAAATTTTATAACTGGAGCTGGAAAGTGCATTTCTAAAACTGCTTCGTTCTCGTCATTTCCGAGCAAAATATTAATCAAACGAACGGCGTGTTTGTCCATCGCACCGTTTGGATTGATGCCGAATTTGCGATAATTATTTCTGCCCAAATCTTGGACAGTTGTAAGAATAGAATTTGTTTGAAAAGTGATAGACATAAAAAGTTGAGAGTTAGGCGGCAATAAATTTTACTAAGTCTGCAGGTTGTAATAGTGTTGGGCTTTCCTCATTTCGTGTAAACATTTCAAGCTCAGTTTTGCCGATAATATTCCAGCCGCCGGGCGATTCGAGCGGATAAATTCCGGTCTGATTCCCCGCGATTCCGACGCTTCCTTTTGGTACTTTCAAACGCGGCGTTTGTTTTCTTGGTGTCGCGATGCGTTTGTCAACTTCGCCCATATAAGCAAATCCAGGAAGAAATCCGAGCATAAAAACACGATAAGTTTTAGAAGTGAAAATCTCGATAACTTGTTGAATTGAGAGATGTTTGTGTTCTGAAAGTTCTTCTAAATCGAGTGCAACATTCTTCTCAAACGACATCGGAATTTCAATCAGTCGAGGTTTTGTAGGTTTTACATCCGACACTTTTTCGAGAGAAGTTTCAACGAAATTCTTCACAAATTCAAATGACGTTTTGAAAGTTTGATAATTTTTTCTCACTTCTGGAATACTAAAGAAAATCGACAATGACGAATAAGCCGGAACAGTTTCGATAAATCCTGCGAACCGATTTTTCTCAATAAATTCAGCAAGTTGAAAGACTTGATCGTTTGTTTTTGGCGATATAATATTGCCAAAAGAAATCGTCAATGCATTATCGCCAAGCGGAAAAATCGTAAATTTCATATCGCAATTGCCTGTGATTTGTTGCAAAAAATATCTTTAACAACTCGGATTGTGTTCGCGTGAATCTCGACCGTATCTTTAATATCTTGAGCATAACCGCCGCTCATTGTTGTCACAATCGGCACATCAAAATCTTTTGCGAACTTCAAAACAATCGCATCTCGCTTTTTCAATCCTTCTTTTGTGATGGAAAGTCTGCCGAGTTTGTCGTTTACAAAAGGATCGGCACCAGCGAGATAAAACACAATATCGGGCTGATGATGGAAAATTCGCGGCAAGGCTTCGTTTAAAATTTCGAGATATTCTTCGTCGCCTGTTTTGTCGTTAAGTTCAATATCAAGTGTCGATTTTTCTTTATGTAGCGGGAAATTCTTCGCTCCGTGCATCGAAAACGTGAATATTTCAGGTTCATTTTGAAAGATAAAAGCCGTTCCGTTTCCTTGGTGAACATCGCAATCAATTATCAAAAAACGCTTCGCCAAATTCTCTCGTTGCAAAACTCTAATTGCAATGGCGACATCATTTAGCACACAAAAACCTTCGCCGCGATCGGGAAAAGCGTGATGAGTTCCGCCAGCGAGATTTGATGAAATATTACTTTTTAGAGCAATTCTCGCGGCGTGAAGCGTTCCCGAACAGGCGAGAAAAGTTCGCCGCAAAAGACTTTCTGACCACGGCAGTCCGAGTTTGCGAATCTCCTTTGTTGTTAGCTGCCCAGCAATAAGTCGCGAAACGTAATCGCGGTCGTGAACGAGACAAATATCTTCGATTTCAGAAGGCTTTGGTTCGATTATTTCGTGCGGAAAAAGTGTTCCTTCTTCGACCAAAATATCGCGGACAAGTTCAAATTTCTTTATCGGAAAAACATGTCCTTCGCCAATATCGGCGTAATAATATGGTGAATAAAATAGTTTGTAAGAATCCATTAATATTGAATCAAACTGCCGTCTTTCTTGGCTTTTGTGATTGCCGAGCTAAAAATCCAAAGCGAAAATGGAAGCAAAATAACGAGAAACATTAGAAGTGTAAAAAACGGAGTTTCAACCTCCGAAAACGTTTTTCCTTGAATCAAAACTTGCCGAATTCCATCTAAACCATGCGTTGAGGGATTGATTGCCGAAACGATTGTTCCGCCAGTTTTTCCGAGTGCTTCGTTGAGCATTTCTTTTGGAAAAAACACGCCCGAAAAAATCGCAGTTCCGGCACCAAGTAGAATCGCAAATGGATCGCCGCGTTTGAAAACCATCGCAAAACTCGCGGACAAAATTCCGAGACAAGCCAAAACTGCGGTGGTTAAAACTAGAAAAATAAACGCCAGAAAAAAGCTTCCGCGATAATGAACATCGAAAAATAGCCAACCAAAAAAGAGATACAAAAAAGAATAAAACGTTGCTTCAACATAAGCCCAAGCAGACGCTGAAAGCACAACGGTTGGCACGTTAATTGGTGTGAGCAAAACGCTTTCGAGCGTTCCTTGCATCTGTTCGGCACGCATTGCGTTTGCAAGACTTGAAAATCCGCTTAGGAAAAAACTGAGCATCGCCATTCCAGTCAGCCACGCCGGAAGTGGTTGTTGCCATTGTTCATAAGCAGAAACTTGCGAAGTAAAAATCCGCGAAATGAAGAAAAAAGTCGTGACAATCCCAAGAACCCACATTAATTTTATGAAAAATTCGAGCTGATAACAAACCGCGAGTTGAAAATCGCGGATAATAAACGCCCGAATTCGTCGAAAAAGTAGCATTTTTCAAATTTACGACACGAAACGCGAAAAACAAAATTGCAAAATGCTACTAATATTTCTAAAATCAAGTGATGAAGTTTTCTACCCTAATTTTTTTCGGGATATTTTTAGCAACAACATTTATCTCAGGTTGCGAAAATCCTTTAAAATCTGCACAAAACGAAGCAATTCAAAAACCAATTGTTACTATTTCTGAGACAAAAGATGATATTGATGAATTTGAAAAAATTGCTAGATTGCCTTTTTATCCTGAAGATGTAACTTGGCAAGAAACGACAATTGAAAATTCGCCAAACGGAAATGGGAAAACAATTCGTGCCATTTTGTTATTCAAACAAGAAGATTATGACAAATTAATGGCACAACCTGACAAACAAAAACCGCTCGGAAATTTAGAGTTAGAAGCTGAAAAATGGTTCCCAGACGAACTTGTTGCGAGAAGCGATTATTCCGGCGACCGCATTTTAAAAGGAATTACTTATCCAGCGGAAAGTTTTTTGGCAGAACCTTACAAAAATGGTGTTTTTATGAAAGTTGAAGGAACCGAGTTTTTTATTTTAGATATTTCAACTTTTTGATATTTTTTTGTGAATTATTTGCAAACCTTCAAGCATTAGGTTTTCGTCTAAAATATTGATTTTATCTGTTCCGTCGCTGATCAATTTTGCATAACCACCTGTCGCCACAACATTAATTCTCTCGCCGCTCTCTGCGAAAATTTTTTCAATTATTCCTTCAACCAAGCTAATATAACCAAAATAAATTCCAGATTGAATTGCCGAAATTGTCGAGTTACCAATAACTTTTGTAGGTTTTTTAATTTCAATTTTTGGAAGTTTTGAGGTTCTCGAAGCCAAAGATTCTGCTAAAAGTCCAATTCCCGAAACGATAACTCCACCGATAAATTTTCCGCTTGAATCAACAACATCAATCGTTGTTGCTGTCCCGAAATCACAGACAACACAAGGTTTACCGTATTTTTCGCTTGCTGCAAATGCTGCAATTGCTCGATCAATGCCGAGAGTTTCCGGGTTTTCGTAGCTAATTTCGAGCCCAAAGTTATGAGTTACAAAAGTTGGTAATTTGCCGGAAAGTTGCTTGACGAATTGTTTATAAGTTTCTCGAAGTTCTGGAACAACTGAAGAGATAATAGCGGTTTTGATTGGAAAACAAAGATTTGTAACAGTTTGTTGGGAAAGATTTTCGGAGGAATCGCTACGTATTGTGGGAATCGTAAACTTTTTTAGCAATTTATCGGCATCGAAAACTCCGAATTTGGTTGATGTGTTGCCAATGTCGATTGCAAGAAGCATTAATTTAAAAAATCACGCATAGAAGCGTAATCTGCCTTAACCAAACATCGGTAAACCGTCATAAGCAACTTGCCAGCCATTTTTTTTGCTCGTGCGAAGACTTTTATTATACCATTCGAGAGCTTTTTCGGCATCGTCGTAAACTTGAACCGCCGGATTTGCCTCTCGCGGATCAACTCTACAAATTGCTCCGCCGCGTTCTGCAGTTTTAATGCAAAGCAAAGCTGTTAAATTATTTTTTATGAGAATCGCGGTTCTAACTTCAATCGGCTCAATATCTTCAAGATCAAAATCGCCGGCTTCAAAGTTTTCGAATTCGCCTTCTTGCTCGCCAAAATCGGCAAAATCATCAAAATTATCTAAACCTTCAAACTCAATTTCGTTTTCCATAAAATGTCTCTTTAAGCATAGTAACTTTTGCTGATACTTTTGACAATGCTTCATTTGTTTAGTCGCAAAACATTTATTTTAGATTTTGAAAATATGTTAAATCTCAACAAATTTTATTGACAAAGCATTCCGTCTGTGTAAAAGTCTGACTCAATAAACGTTATGAATAATTTCTCCCAAAGAATATTCAACTTTTCGGCTTTTTTGTATTTAAAAAGACGAAGAGTTTTTGTTTGTCTGAAAATAAGTTGAAAAAAAGATGTAATGTTTTGTGGTTTTTTTCATTCATAGCTAGAAAGCAAAAATTAGAGGAATAAATATGTCGAAGAAGAAGTCAAGCAAGTCAATTGAGTCGGTCGAGTCTGTCGAGTCGAGAGTCGAAGAGCAAACGAGTATTTGGCGGAGTTTGGAGAAGATGGAGCGGATATTTGCGGTTGGATTGATGACGCTTTTGGTGGCTTCGGTTTTTGGATTTGCGTTTAGCAAGGATGAAAGTAGAAGGATGAAGGATGAAACTTCCGCAAACGCTCTCACGCCAAACGCTCACACGTCCAACGCTCTAAACCCAGTCACCACGACTGCAACTCTTGTGTTATCAAAGGAATACATATATGCTGGCTCGCGACTTCTAAATGTTTCTGATGCTGGAGCAGAAGCCGCACCGCCAGCTGATCTCGCGGTTTGGCGACCATCGAATGGGACGTTTTATGTCTTGGGCGGACCGAATTCTACGCAGACATTTGCTCAATGGGGAACGTCTGGCGACATTCCAGTTCCGGGCGATTTCGATGGTGACGGCAAGACAGACTTCAGTATTTATCGACCTTCCGACGGTTTTTGGTGGATAGTCAAAAGCAGTTCACCGAGCGAATCAATCTCGCTCCAATTCGGTGCGGAATGCACTCAACCAGCTCCAAATAATTGCGATAAAGTCGCTCCCGCTGACTACGATGGCGATGGAAAAACGGACGCGGCGGTTTATCGACCGGCACCAAATGGAGTCGGAACGTGGTATATCTTGCAATCAGGCAGCGGAAATTCCTTTTATTCGCAACAGTTTGGCTTAGCGACCGACTTGCCCGCACCAGCCGATTATGATGGCGATGGACGAGCAGACATCGGAGTTTGGCGAGATTCGAACAAGACATTTTACTCGAGTAACAGTAGCAATGGGCAGTTGGCAGTCGGCAGTTTTCAGACGGCAGTCAGCACTTCAAACAACACCCAAGTCAGCGGTGATTATGACGGCGATGGACGAGCCGATTACGCGGTTCGCAGCGGTAATAATTGGATAATCAAAAACTCAAGCAATAACCAAACCCAAACAATCGCGTGGCAAACAGCGGGCGATATAGCCGTCCAAAACGACTACGACGGAGACGGAAAAGTTGACATCGCCACGTGGAATAACACAACAGGAATCTGGTCAATCAGACAAAGCGGCTCAAATAACACCACCCGAACAGTCCAATGGGGAACGACAAACGACATCCCAGTTCCAGCTTATTACCGAAGATAACGAATAGTGAAAAGTGCAAATCAGAACACGGAGAGATAGCGACTTGGCAAAACGTGAAAGAGTTCAGAGTCCACGCTTAAGCGTGAACCGCCCGCAAAGCGTGGCGAAGACAAACTAAAGTTTGGACTCTGAACGAAAGACTCAAGGATTAAGAAGATGAAAAACTCAAGAATAGTAAAACTTATCGGAATTGGAATTTTGGTGATTGGAGTGTTTGGGAATGCTTTCGGGCAGGATCGACGACCTGACACAGGATTTAAGGCTGGTAATTCTTATGCAATCGGTGATATTGAAAACGTTAACCTAACTAACGGAAACCTTGGCGTCAATTTGCCCTTGGCTTCATTACCTATTGGTCGCGGAGGAAGTAAAGGCTTTGGGCTCAGCCTAAATTACAACAGCAAAATGTGGGGTTCGCAACAGGAAAGGCGAACTGATGGTGTCCCGAATGAAGTTGGTGACGTAACTTATATGCGTGAATTAGTTACACCGAATGAAGATCCTTGGAATTTTCATTTAGGTTACCAATTGATTCAAATTGGTAGAAGTAACTTGGAAGAACGTGCAGAATGTAAACCTTTCAACGAAGCCGAATATGCCAAAAACCCATATCGATTTAAGGTAGAAGTTGCAACGCCCGACGGCTCAAAGATCGCATTCCGCCCATACGGAGTTGGAAATTATTTCGGCGAGCAAGATGGTTTTTTCGCCATTAATATTAATGGACTTTTCATTGCTGAAACGCTCAACACAATAACATCGCAGGTTCAAACTATAACAGCTCAATGTTCCGCGTTTCATTCGGGAATTACGTCCGGAATGAACTACTATTCAACAGACGGTTCCAGTATTCAACAGACGGTTCCAGGATTCGGCTCTTTGTTCACTACCGAGCAAACTTAGCCGATAATCTGCGTTTCACAATGTACTTTCCAGACGGAAGAATTGTTGAAGCCAATCCTCAAGATGACCAGACTGTTTCGCAGCGAATCACCGACTCTAATGGGAATAAGATAGCAATAAAATCCGCAACTTATAATGGGATTACGGGAACACGGATTGAAGACGAGCTTGGCAGATTTATTTTTTATGGGCAAGAAATTCTCACAGGCGATACAAAGGTATATCAGTCTGTAGCTAACAATGAAATCCTTTTGACCACAGTTAAGTGGAAAAACTATTGGGTTTATCGAAAATACATAGCTAATTTGGGCTTGGGAGGAAATCCTAACACGAGGAATGAGGAATTTCGCGATCAGTTTCGATATGTGGATAAGATAATCTTACCTACACAAGCAAGTTCGCTAGAATATACATTTACATACAATGCGAATCCGTCACCAACTCAGCCAGCACAAGGAGAATACACAACCGGTTGGGGCGAAATGAAATCCATCGTCTTACCTACTGGTGTTAAATCAGAATACACATATCAGTTAGAAGGAAGTTCGATTACACTTGGAAGTTTTGATGTAACAAGCAATGCGGTTATCAAAAAAGATCTAAAGTTTATTACGGAATACGATGGGGTTTCCACTCAAAAAACGGAATCGTGGGATTATAGTTCGAGTCCGCTCGGTGGCAGCGTCTTTGGTCCAAATGGTTCTGGAACAATTCAGAAGACGCAGGGCGGATCAACTTGGGAGAGCAGTTTGGTCTATCGGGAACAAATGTCAGACGGCACTAGAGTAGAAAAAATTTGGCAAGAAAACTCCGCTCCTTCGATAAATGGAAGTCTAGGACAAGCGGTAAATCCTTATGTCAAAACAGAATTCACGACGATTCCGAATGCAAACGGACAACCATCGTTAACCGCGATTAAGGACTTTACCTACGATAAAAACGGCAACGTTTTGGAAGTGAAAGAATATGATTGGGTAGACTACGCATCTATTCCACATCAGACATATGGAAACGATCCTATAGTCGGTAAGGTTACGGGAATCCCTTCAAACGCGACTTTAAAGAGAACAACGACCAGTGAATACTATAATCCAACCCCAGTTGCAACCGATTCAACGAGTAACAGCCCGAATATGTATGTAAATCCGAGTTCGCCGAAGCTAAAGAATGTTCTCAAAGCGACCGAAATAAAAGACGCAAATGGTGTTGTGGTTTCAAGAAGTGAGTTTTATTATGACGACCCGAACAACAAAGGAAACCTGATTGAAACCAAGGTCTGGGACTCATACAAAAACGGAACATATCAAGCGTATTCAAATCCTTTAACAGCTTCAAATTCGATTTCTTCCACCGTGCAGTATGACCAATACGGCAATCCGACGCTTTCGACTGATGCAAAAGGCACACAAACTCAAATCACTTATGGAGCAATCAACGGCTTCACGGGTTTGTATCCGACTGAGGTCAAATCTGCTTTTGGGACGGTAATCGAGCAGACCGCACAGACCGAATATGATTTCTCCACAGGATTGCCGAAAAAGGTCACGGCGATAGGAAATACTGCGGCGGAAAATGTTGTCAGCGAGACGGAATATGATGCGATTGGTCGCCCGATAAAGACGAAAGCGGCGGTTGGGACGGCGAGCGAGATTTGGTCAACGGTTGAATATGATGACGTTGCGAGGCGTGTAATTTCGCGGTCGGATATTGCGACAAAAGGCGATGGAAAAAAGATTGTAGTTCAGCATTTTGATCAATTGGGACGAGTGCGTTTGACAAGAGGTATCGAGAATTCGGCGACGGAAGATCCGTATAATGAAGCCCACGGAATAAAGGTACAAACGCGATATGAGACAGGAAATCCACATTCTTACAGCTTGTCATCAAACCCGTATCGAGCCGCAACCGCCAGTCAAGCCACCAACGAAGAATCGATGGGCTGGACGCGAAGCAAGTCAATAAACACCGGAAAACACGCCGAAACTGAAACTTTCGCCGGAGCAAACCTGCCCGCACCGTGGGGAACAAACACGAATTCGACAGGCAAAGTTCAGACCGATATTGACGGGAATATAACAACAGTAACTGACCAAGCGAACAAACAACGCCGAAGTGTTACCAATGGTTTGGGTCAATTAACGCGAGTTGACGAACCGAACGATACTGGACAACTTGATGCTAATGGCGTTCCAGCTCAATCTACGAATTATGTTTACGACACTTTGAATAATCTTATAGCGGTAAATCAAGGTGTTCAAACTCGAAGTTTTGCGTATGATTCGCTGTCGAGATTAAAATCTGCAATTAATCCTGAAAGCGGAATAATCAATTACGTGTATGACGAAATTGGAAATTTGACGAGCAAGACCGATTCGAGAAATATAAGAACAAGTTATGTTTATGATGTTCTCAAACGGGTAACTCTAAGAGATTACAGCGATTCAACTCCCGATGTTACATACACTTACGAGGCAAGCAATGTTCCATTCAGTAAAGGCAAATTAACCAAAGTATCAAATGCAATATCCGAAACAAGATATTTAGGCTTTGATATTATGGGGCGAATAACAGGCAGTCAACAGAAAACTGATAGTGTAACTTATAATCCGATGACTTATACTTACAATTTAAGCGGAGCATTGGTTGAACAAGTTTATCCAAGTGGAAGAATAGTTAAAAACACTTTAGATCTTGACGGCGATTTGGCACAAGTGCAAAGTGCTAAGGCAAATCAAGGATTGAAAAATTACGCAAATAGTTTTAATTACAATGCCGCAGGTGCTGTAAGTTCATTAAGACTTGGCAATGGTAAATGGGAAAACACGACTTTTAACAGCAGATTACAGCCAACGCAAATAGGACTTGGAAGTTCAGCAACGAGTCAGAATCTGCTCAAACTAAACTTCGATTACGGCACAACGGACAACAACGGAAACGTGAAAAGTCAACAAATTACAGTTCCGACAGTTGGAACAAACCAAGGGTTTGTCGCAACTCAAAACTATTCGTATGATTCGTTAAACCGTCTAAAATCAGCAGTTGAGATGATTGGTGGAAATCAAACTTGGAAGCAAACTTACAATTTTGACAAGTATGGAAATCGTAGATTTGATACGACCAATAACTTAACTACTACACTTCAACCAGGAAGTTTGCCGAAGGTTGTAAATCCTGAGGCGTTGACTTCAAATAATCGACTCAAACCTGACCAAGACGGTGATAATGTTGTAGATTATTTGTATGACGAAAGTGGAAATTTGACTAAAGACGCTTTGAATAATCGATTTGTTTATGACGCGGAAAACAAACAAAACAAATACTTTAAGCCGACAAATTCAACAAGCGAGCCTGATGCAATTTATAGTTTTGATGGCGATGGAAAGCGTGTTAAAAAAGAACTGAAAAATGGCTCAACAACGATTGAAATCATAATTTTTGTCTATGACGCGAAAAGTAAAATGATTGCCGAATACTCAACGAACCCAATTACACAAAATGAAGCCCAAACGAGTTATCTTACGAGTGACAAATTAGGAAGCCCGCGAGTAATAACTAATCAAAACGGTCAAGTTACAAGCCGCCGCGACTTTTTGCCTTATGGTGAAGACCTTTACACCGCTCAAAGAACTCCGCAATTAGGTTACAAAAATGATAACGTGAAAGAGCGTTTTACAGGCTACGCACGCGACCAAGAAAGCGGTCTTGAATTTGCTCAGGCGAGAATGTATTCGGCTAGTTTGGGGAGATTTACAGGTTGCGATCCGATTTATACGAGTAAAGAACACCCAGCTAATCCACAACGTTGGAATCTGTATCTCTATGTAATTAATAACCCGCTTGCATTAACTGACCCAGACGGAATGAAGCCAAAACGAGTTGTTGATCTTTATATTTTATTGGATGAAGACAAAGCAGCAAAGAAGCATTGGACTCAGTTGAGAAAAGAAGCAAAAGCTAAAGGTGTAATTTTGAATATTTTCAGACTGGGCGATGGAACGGCAACATCTAAGAACTTTCTTAAGTCAATAACAACGAAAGGAAGAGACGTAGTTTTTGTTGGACATAGTGTGCCTACATTTGAAACTGAAAAAATACATAAGGGAATTGGCATTGAGTTTCAATCTAGTTCAGGTGGAAATAAAAGAGATATTTTGACAGATGAAAAGCGACTGAAAGAAACTTATGGCAATGCAACCGCAGATGGGGTCATTGCAAAGGCTGATAATATTGCCGTAATTAGTTGTAATTTTGGAGAAGCCTTTGATAAGTTGTCTTCTAACAAAAATACAAACTTTTATTCTACAAATAATGGAAGCGAAGGTGGAAGTAACTTTCCATCGCAACAGGTCGCGGCTTTTGCTTTGACGAAAGCATTTATCAATCGGGACGATCCCAGAACAGCATTAAAATCAGCTAACGCCGCTTTTGATACTGTTCGAGGACCAGAAGATTTTGATGGGGATAGAATAGAACATAGAGTTTTGAACCCAAAACCATAAAGGATTAACAAATGAAAATAAGAGGGAAAAGATTGTTGTTTTTGCTAATATTAAATTTTGGCACATCTGGATGCCTTCCAAAGAGTCAACCTAATAAACACGAATCATTAGGATCTAATACTTTAATGATCGCGGAAAACACTCCAACAATAGTTCAATCAAAAACAAATGAAGAATTAAAAAAATATAAAGAACTCATAAACGATGAGGGTTGGCATATACCATTGCCTGAAAAAGCCCAAAAAAACAGTAAATTCGTCAATCACTTAAAAACTAAAACTGGTAAGTCGGTCAATGTTGTGACCACAACATTGGTTAATCTCGGTGATTATAGATATTCAATTGGCTCTCTAAGTGAAGAGCAAAAAAGAGACTATCCAAACGTTGAGCTGAAATTAAGTGCACTCAAAGTAAGACATATTGGAAATAATATTTATGAATATGTAATATTTGCGAATCGAACTGAGTTTGACGCAAATCTAAATGCAAATAAGCCGAAAGGACAGATTGTTGCTTATAAAATAAAAGATAAAGATGGTGATGGAAAATTCGAGACCTTTTACCCAGGCGACTCAGATAATTTAGTTCCTGAATGGGTATTAAGGTAATTTAGATTCAATTAATCGCATCAAGAAGGAACGAGCAGACAAACATGAACTTTTGCTTATGATTAAGAGCTTTAGAAATGGTTCAATAAATCAGTATTGAGCAAATCTGCCCGCACCTTAGGGAACAAACACGAACTCGACAGGCAAGGTTCAGACCGATATTGAAGGCGAACGGACGCTTGTCACCGACCAATCAGGCAAGCAAAGAATCAGCAAAACAAACGCTCTTGGACAGCTTTTGAATGTTTGGGAAGTGAAAGAATCGGACGCTGATACGGAAGCGATTACGTTCGGGAATCTGTCGCTAAATGCTTTGAAAACAAGCTATCAATACGACACTTTGAATAATTTGAAGCAAGTAAATCAAGGCGTTCAAACACGCACATTTGCCTATAACAGCTTGTCGAGATTGCTCTCGGCGAAGAATCCCGAAAGCGGTTTGATAAGCTACAAATATGACGAAAGCGGAAATTTGACGAGCAAGACTGACGCGAGAAGTATAACAACGACATACATTTACGACGTTTTGAATCGAGTTAAGAATCGAAATTACTCAGACAACATAACGCCAAATGTCGCATACACTTACGACAACGGAACGAATGCAAAAGGTAAACTCACAAAAGTAACAAACGGAATTTCGACCACCGAATACACGAATTTTGATATACTCGGAAGAGTGCTAAACCATAAACAACGAACCGATAATAACGATTACACGACCGCTTACACATACAATTTGAGCGGTGCGTTGATTGAAGAAACTTATCCATCGGGACGAGTTGTCAAAAATACTTTGGATATTGACGGCGATTTGGCGATGGTTCAGAGTTCAAAGTCTAATGTTTAAGGTTTGCGGATGTATGCGAACGCCTTTACATACACAAGTGCGGGGGCAGTTTCGAACTTGAGACTTGGAAATGGTAAGTTCGAAAACACAACTTTTAACAGCAGATTACAACCGATTCAGATTGGACTTGGAAGTTCGGCAACGAGTCAGAATTTGCTGAAATTAAACTTCGATTACGGCGGAACGGATAATAATGGAAATGTAAAAAGTCAGACGATCACAACTCCAAATGTGGCGAATCCGTTTGTTCAAACTTACACCTATGACTCGCTAAACCGTCTAAAATCAGCAGTTGAAACAGTTGTAGGACAAGCCAATCCCAATTGGAATCAAGTCTTCAAATATGACCGATATGGTAATCGTGAATTTGAAACGAACAATAACAATACAACCAATTTGCTTTCAGGTTGTCCTGTAAATGTTTGCAATCCATCGGCTAGCCCGTCAAATAACAAATTAGTCGGAACGACCTACGATGACGCAGGCAACACAAAGATAGATGCGAGTAATCAAAGCTATATGTATGACGCGGAAAACAAAATGGTCAAAGCCAAAAACGCTTCGGGAGCAACGTTAGGTGATTATTTCTACGATGGCGATGGAAAACGAATTAAAAAGGTAGTTCCGAATGGAGAAACAACTATTTTTGTTTATGACGCAAGCGGTAAAATGGTGGCAGAGTATTCAACAATTACTGCTTCTCAAACGGAAGCAAAGATTAGCTATTTGACAAACGATCATCTCGGAAGTCCGCGAATTACGACAGATTCATTAGGCAAAGTTGTGAGTAGGAGAGATTTTATGCCTTTTGGTGAGGAAATCGCACGAGCAGGAAATAACACGGATTCGATTCGTCAAAAATTCACCGGCTACCAAAGGGATTCCGAAAGTAGTTTGGATTTTGCGGAAGCGAGGATGTATGGTTTTTCGCTCGGCAGGTTCACAAGTCCCGACCCATTAGCCGCAAGTGCAAACGCATTTCGTCCGCAAAGTTGGAATCGTTACAGCTACTCTTACAATAATCCGCTTCGATTCACTGATCCAAGCGGAATGATTGCCGGCGATTTTTACAATTTAGATGGTAAGAAAATCGGCACTGACGGAGTTGATGATAAGAAAATCCATATTGTTTTGGATAAAGACAAAGCAAAGGAAATTGAGAAAACAAAAGGAAATTACACCGGAACAGTCGATTCCAAATTTACGCTTCCGAATGCCGATGTCGTAACCGCTATTGGCGACGCAGTTAATAGGAGCAACAATGCCACATTTGACACATCGGGATTGCCTGCATTAAAGAGTGATACAAAAACAACTGAATCAGCTTCGGGAGGTTTTCGTGAGGCAGGTGTATCTTGGGAGACAACAGATGGAACAACTACGATAACCGCTGCTCCAGATGGACCGTATTCTGATCCAAGAATTAAAGATGGAACGGCTACAATTTCGATGCCATCAGATTCTGATGGCGATGCTCATATTCATCCAAGCGGACAGATAGAAACCAAAGATAGAATTAGTAGTTCTGGCGGAGGAACAACGAGTATTGGGGGAGTAATCAGAACACCTGCCCAGTTTGTCCAACCGCCCTCCGCAGTTGACATAGGAAATGCCGGAAGTCGCAATAGAATTGTCGTTGGGGCTGGTAATAAAACCGTTTATTTTTATAATTCAAGCGGAACAATGAAACAAACAATGAAGTTGAGTAACTTTTTGAAAATAGGAAAATAGATATGAAATCAGTAATTATTTTAGGATTATTTCTTTCTTTAGGCTTCTTTTACGAGGCGAATGCACAAGATGCCCAATCTGATTCAACAAAAATTGTTAGATTCGAGATTGATGGAAAAGAAGTCAAGAAGAATTATAAGGTCTTTTTCCGTTTTAATGACAAATGGATTGAGTCGGAGAAAACTTCTACTGGCTTTATTATTCCAACGGAAATGAGAAGCGATGAGTATTTAACCGTATTGATTACTTTTGGAAAATATAAATTAGATTTTCCAAACATTCATAATTCAAAATTCGAGGAAGATTGGGTTGTGGGAATTGATAAAAAACCTTTTTCGGATGAAATTGGTTGGAACATAAAGTCAAAAACCGTAAAGCGTGTTTATTATATTAAGTTTACCGGTAGTGCTTTAGAAACTATTCGGCTTGTTATAAAGGAAAGGAAAACTGAATAATAAAAAGGCGTGAGTTTCCTCACGCCTTTTGCTTTTGCCAACTGCTTTCTAAATTTGTTTAGAAAGTAAAAAATAGTTAGAAAATGTGTTTTTCGGTTTGACAGGTTTTTCAGACATTCGCCCAGCGTTTAGCTTCGTGTTTGAGAATCATTCCTTCGAGTAGAGCTTTAACAATCTTCTTTTCATCTTCGGGAAAACGGGAGACAGCTTCAAATTGGAGTTTCAAATCGTCGGACGGTTGGCGTTCGTCTTCGCCGAAAATCAGTTCGTCCGATGAAACTTGCAAGACTTTTGCCAAGTTCTTAATCACATCAAGCGGCGGTTGCGATGCACCGCTTTCATAT
>JANORS010000022.1:0-51818 GCA_031415455.1 Acidobacteriota bacterium
GTAGTCTCCCGGAACTGCCAAATCGCCGTTTTGTCCAAATTGCGTCCCGCGGAATTGTCCGGTTGAACTCTCCAACCAATACCAAGTTCCGCTCGATGGTCGGAAAACTGCAATGTCTGATTTGCCATCGCCATCGAAATCAACAATCACCGGAACATCGCCATTTAATCCAAATTGCGTCGCATCAAATTGCCCTGTCGCACTTTTCAGACGATACCAACCGCCATTTGACGGTCTGAAAACAACTCGATCTGCTTTTCCATCACCATCAACGTCTGATGGAAGCGACAAATCGCCACTTGCTCCCCATTGTGTTGCAAGAAAATTTCCATTCGCGACATCTCGATACCACCAAGTTCCCGTTCCAGGTCGGAAAATCGACAAATCAAACTTTCCATCGTTATCAAAATCAGCCGGTGCAATCTGGTCTGCCGAAATCCCAAAATTTAACTGAACAAAACTTCCATTTGATGAATTTAAACGATACCAATTGTTATTCGACGGTCGATAAACCGCAATATCTGCCTTGCCATCGCCATCAAAATCAAACGTTGTGCCGGAATTACCTCGAATTCTGGCGATTCCTGGAGCTAAAATACCGTTGATCTGTAAGAAATCTCCCGTTACTATGATTTTTCCATCTGATTGCAGTGCAATTCCTCTAATTCGAGGAGTATCGGAATTGTATGAAGTGGGTATGCAGCTAAAACTGAGATCAATTTTTCCATTGGTATTAAGACGGCGACAACGGATCACTGAACCGCCAAGCAAAACTTTTCCGTCCGCTTGAACGTTTATGTCATCGAGACTAAAACTCTGTGGAGGCACAAAACTCAAATCCAAACTCCCATCAGTATTGAGCCGAGCTAAACCTTCTCGCGTATTAAAACTAATACCTGAAAAACTTCCACTGATGACAAATTTTCCTTCGCTCGAAATCAAAAAATTTAGAACGACACCATTTATACCACCCGCTGGACTATTGAAGCTCGTATCTAGAATTCCATCCGAATTAAGCCGTGCAATTTTGGAACGGCTTGTTCCATTAACTTGAGTAAAACTGCCGCCAATCAAAATTTTTCCATCTGCTTGAAGTTTGATTTTGTAAATATTGGAATCTGTTGGAACAATGAACGATGAGTCAAGAGTGCCATCAGCGTTATATCTCTCCAAACTGTTAGGTCTGGCAATTAACACTTTTCCATCGGGCAACGCTTTAATATCATTGATATTAATAATGGTGTTCGGAAATGCAATGTCTTGCGAACCATCGGGATTTAGGCGAATCACGTTTACGCCGCCACTAGTTACGATTATTTTCCCGTTTTGGAAAACATCATATAACTTGTAATTACTTTGAGTGTTAAATGTTGTATCTGCTGTTCCGTCTGCGTTTAATCTTGTCAGATTGTTACGGACAATTCCGCCTGAATAATTAAAATCGCCGTTGACGAGAATTTTATTATCTTGCTGAACTAATACTTTTGTTCCATAACTAAAACTACCGACCGCTGCTTGATAAGACGTATCAACCGATCCGCTTGAATTATAACGGACAACCAAACTTTGGGCGACAGTGCTTCCCATTGGCAATTCGCCGACAGTAACAAATTTACCGTCGGATTGAACCTCGACATCCCAAATAGCTTGTATCGAAGTTGCCACAAAAGAATTGTCTCTTGTTCCATCCGAATTTCTTAAGGTAGTTCCGCTCAAAATTTTACCGTTTGGCAAAATTGTTAATGCGTAAATGCTGTTACTTCCCGTTGAAGCATTGCCAACGAAAGAAGCATCTATTGTTCCGTCAATATTAACTCTTACTAAATTGGGCGAATTGGTGCCGTTGGTTTGAGTAATAATGCCTTGAATCAGAGATTTACCATCCGACTGAACTGCTATTGCATAAACTGTGTGATTGATATTTACCTGAGTAAATGAATTGTCGAACGTCAAATCTTGATTTAATCGTCTGACAGGACTAAATGCACCTTGGACAAAAACGATTTTCCCATCTGGTGCTATGGCTATTCTAAAAACTGATCCGGTAAATGTAGTTTCTGAATCTAAAGTTCCGTCCGCATTCAATCGGGTTACTACATTAATACCGTTCGAAAGGACTCCAGAAAAAACAATTTTATTATCCGAAGAAACCTTCATATCATAGACAATTGCAACATTGCTAACTGAAGGATTGCCGTTGAAAATTGTGTCAAGAGAACCGTCAGCATTTAGCCTAGCGAGACCCATACCACCGACAAGAATTTTCCCATTCGACTGAATATCTAGGTTTATTCCCGAACCAGCCACAAACGAAACTGGAGTCAAACTAATAAAAGTCGTATCTAATGTTCCGTCAGTATTTAATCGAAAAAGATTGGTTTTAAAAAGACCGTTTACCATCGTTTGGAAGCCGCTAACGACAATCTTTCCATCTAGCTGTATAACAGACTTACTAACTCTTCCAGCACCAAGCTTGGCAAGATAACCTTTAAATGACGAGTCAACCTCACCAGCAGCATTTGCAGAAATAATACCAAAAAATAAGATAAGCGTTAGCAGGAAATTGTTAGTGCGTTTCATTGAGTAGCTCCTTAATTCTGGGCAGAAATATTAGCTTACGAGAACTTTTAATCAGATAATAGTCTTGTTTTTATTGATTGTAAATAATTTTTAGCAAATTACTACACAAACCCGACACATTTTCACATTTCCACTTTTATCAATTTTTCAATTTTAATTTACAATGTATTTTCGAAAATATTTATTTAAGGAAATTATGAGAGAAATTACTGCTACCGAATTGAAAGAACTTTTAGACTCAGGCGAAGATATTCAATTAATTGATTGTCGCGAACAAAACGAATACGACTTTGCTAAAATTCCAAACACAACACTTATTCCACTTGGGCAAATCGTCAACAGAATGGAAGAAATTGACGCAACTCGCGTGACGGTTGTTCATTGCAAAATGGGCGGCAGAAGTGCTCGGGCGATTCAAGATTTGCAACATGCCGGATTTACCGGAACTTTGGTCAATTTACACGGCGGAATTACGGCTTGGTCGAATGAAGTTGATGCTTCTGTGCCGAAATATTAGATTATTTCTTTTTTTTCGGAAGTTTTTTAGAGCTTTGAACCAGCACTTTTAGTTCGTTCATAAATTCGGAAACGTCTTCAAATTCTAGATAAACCGAGGCAAATCGAACATAAGCGACCTTGTCGAGCAATTTAAGGCGTTGCATAATTATTTTCCCGACATCTTGTGTTGATAATTCGCGGTCACTCGAGTCTTGAACTTGACGTTCGATAAAATTAACGATCTCTTCGAGTTGAACTATCGAAATTGGACGCTTTTCGCACGCACGAAGCAGTCCGTTCATTATTTTTTTGCGGTCAAAACTCTCGCGTTTGCCATCTTTTTTGACAGCCATATAAGGAATTTCGTCGATTTTTTCATACGAAGTAAATCGGCGACTGCACTCTAAACATTCGCGTCTGCGACGAATCAAATCGCCGTCTTTCGATTCACGTGAATCAACAACCTTGTCTTCTAAATGTCCGCAAAATGGGCAACGCATACGATTTTGGATTTCTGATTTTGGATTTTGGATTTAAAAACCGAAATCAAGTATTAACACAAACTAGCAAGAACTTTCACTAAAAAACTACGCATTTAATAAACTACTTTTCAATTTTTCACCTTTTCACTTTCCATTCCTAACTCTTCCGTCGTGTGTTCGACCGAAAAGAGACTTTTTAAACTTTCTATGCCAATATCACCCCGCATAAAGTAATAAAATCCGAAGAAAATTGCCGGTGCAAAATAAACTAAGTGCATAATTATTGAAGTTGCCGTCGCAGTATCTTGGTCAACATTTAATAATATCAGACTTCCGGCAGTTGCCGTATGAAAAGCTCCGGCTGCACCGCCAGGAGTTGGAACAACCGAACTGACTGCAGCAAATCCCATAATAAAAAGCGAATCGCTAAAATCAAGCGGCAAATTAAACGCTTGTAAAACTAGCCACGTTGGGACAGAAATTGCTAACCAGAGTGCAATTGTCCAAAAAATCACTTTAAAAAGTTGTTTCCAATCTCTTAAAATTGCTAAAGCATTGCCAAGTTGCCGAAAAATACTTAAGAAAATTAATCCAAGTTTGTTTTTTAGAAATGCTTTTTTTTCAAGCCAAATGATAATCTTTGGCGAATATGATTGAAAAATCGCTAAACTGATGATTCCAAAAACTACTCCAATTAATAATAAATAGCCGACAATTCTAATCCATTCAAATTCTGCTTCGCGACCTTTTGGTGATTCAAACCACAACAAGTTTATCGCAAAAAAACTAGCTAAAGCGGTTAAATCAAATATGCGTTCTAAAAACAACGTCACCAGAGCTGCACTTGGGCGAACTCTTTTATCACGCATCGGCAACCACATTGGGCGAACAATTTCGCCCATTCTGCCAACAAAAAAAACCGCCGCAAATCCAACAGTTGTCGTTGCAAAAAGCTCACGCAAACTCGTTTCAGTAATCGGCGAAAGCAAAACTTTCCAACGTATTGCACGCAACATATATCCACAACAAATAATTAACGTCGCAACCGCAATATAAGAAATGTTTGCTTTTTGAAGACTTGACTTAACTTGATTCCAATCAAGATTACGACCGAAAAACCAAATAATAAAAATAGCAACAAAAAATAAAATTATTAACTTAAGATATTTACGCAATTTACTTCCAGACCTTTACTTCGAAAAATAGTTTAGATTATTTGAAAAGTGATTTAAGATAATGCTGACAACAAGATACAGTATTTTTTTGGTAAACTGCAATAGAAGTATGTAGCTTTGCAAAGTTATGCACAATTCATATTTCTAAAATTAAACTTTTTCGGAACTTTAATTTTTTAATGAGCGTAAGAGAATGTTGACAAGGTAGATGTAACGCCTTGTTGCTTATCGAAGAGCGATAGCTTTTTGGAGAAACTAAGTTGGAAGCAAGTAGAGTTTTAGCAACAAATGAGGGTGTTGACCTTGTAAGACGTTGTCGAGCAGGCGACGGAGCGGCTTGGGAAGAAATTGTCTCAACCTTTTCGCGTCGGATTTTTAATCTCGCATATCGTTTTACATCAAGTACTGAATCGGCTGAAGACTTAACACAAGAAGTTTTCATTCGCATTTATAAAACGCTTGAGCAATACGACGCGAAGCACGGCGATTTGGCTAATTGGCTGATGCGTCTCGCTAGAAATTTGATAATTGATGACTATCGCCACCGGCAAAGAAATCCGCAAAACACTTATGCGGAAGATGTCGATGACCATACGTTTCATCTACGAGCAGTTGGCGGAAATGCTCAGAATGAAATTGAGCGTCGCGAGCTTGCCAAGCAAGTTCAAGAAGCGATTGATAAATTGCCGACAGATTTGAAAACCTGCGTTATTTTACGCGACATAGAAGAAATGAGTTATCAAGAAATTGTTGATGCATTAAACATTCCTGAAGGAACTGTGAAATCGCGAATTAATCGTGGGAGAATTGAATTGGCAAAGATTTTAAGGAGAATGAGAATTCTTAGTTTATAAAATGTTTGGATTGGGTTTACTGATATGAATTATGAAAACGAAAAAATAATCAATTGCTCAGAATTTGAAAATTCTCTCACGGATTATTTAGACAAATCGCTCGACAGTAAAAACAACAAAGCCTGTGCGGCTCACGTTTTGCGTTGCCCAATTTGCCATGATTTGCTTAATTCTGTCAAACATTCAATGCTTGCTTGTGGAGAAATTCCAGCACCAAAAGTTTCTTTATCACGACTTGAAGCTAAAATCCTTGCTCGCACAATGCCTGAGTTTGAAATGCGTTGTGAAGAATTTGAAGAAAATTTGACTAATTATTTAGACGGATTTTTACCCGCGACAGTTTTTCATCGATGGGAACGCCACGCAGCTTTATGTAATTCTTGCGAAAATTTACCGGGCGAAGTTGTTCGTTCGCTGGCGACATTGGTTTCATTTAAAAGTGACGAAATTGCACTTCCTGAAGGATTGCATAACAAAATTTTGCAACAAACAATCGGAACAATTGAAGCCAAAACTAAGAAAGCGTCAATTTTTTCACAAATTGACGAATGGATTAGAGGTTTATCGATTCCAATTACTGTTCCGCAACTCGCACCTGTTGCCATTATGTTAGCATTCGCTTTTTTTGTAATTACTCAAACGGCTTCAGCTGACGGCTCCGTTTCAGGTGTTTATCAGCAAAGTTTTGACCTTGCACAGCAAACATATCAAGAGAGTTCGAAAATTGTTTTAGGCGACAAACTACTTATTAATCCCGCGAGTCGTGAACCGGTTCAGGGAACTTACGTGAATGAGGAAAATAAATAATGAATTGTGCCTATCACGTTAGTAACAAAGCTGTCGTTAATTGCAGCGGATGCGGTAAGTCTTTATGTGCCGGCTGCGATCACCGAATTAAAGGATTTCCTTATTGTCAAGATTGTATTGTTACTGGAGTTCAACTTCTTCAACAAAGATTTCAAAATCCAGGCTACGTTCCTATTGTAAAAAAGCAATCTTCGCCGATTCTTGCAACATTTTTGTCTATGCTTTGTCCCGGGCTTGGAGCGGCTTATAATGGGCAAACTTCTAAAGCCTTAATTTATTTCGGTGTTTTTGTTGGACTTTTTCAAATGGCTGTAATGACGGTTCCAAATCCTATTTTTGTTTTAGGATTTATCGGAATGTGGGCTTTTGCCGCACTTGATGCCTGGAAAACAGCTCAATCTATTCGCTCAGGCGTTTCGGTCGAAAATGCCGAAGATATATTGGTCAGACAATTTACCGGAAGTTCGAAAACTTGGGGAATTGCACTCGCGGTTTTAGGCGTTTTATCTTTCGCCTACACTTTAGGTTTTAAATTGCCGTTTCGTGGGATTTTACCAATTATGCTTGCCGGTTGTGGTTTTTATGTTTTGTGGGATTATTATTTGAAAAAGAAAGATCGAGAAAACACTTTTGGCAATCAAAATGTTCGTGGTAATTTAAACGCTGAACATTCATACGAAACCAATTTTCGGACTGGCGGGTTTGCCACTTTTGAACAAGAAATAAAACAAAACGAAACTCGAAATTGGAAATAGACTTGGTATTTTTGTTATTATGGAAATAAGGTTGTTTTAGACGTTTAATTTTAAAGCGACCTTGCGGAAGTTAAAAGGAGTAATTTTTATGCCGACTTGGTTAATTACCACTTCAAAGTGGGGAAGCGTTTTTGTAATTCTCGCCTTGATTGTGACATTTCTAAAAAATATCATAGCTTTTGTTGGGTCAATCGTTGCTTTTATCGGTTTTTTGACTTCAGCTATAAAAATATTAATTGTTTTCGTTTTTATAGCACTCTTTATTGGAGTAGCCTTTTTGATTTACAAATCATTTATTGAAAAACGAAAATCTGAGAATTGATAATTTTCAATTATGATTTGGTTTGGATAGAGGTAAGCATTCCGAATTCTTTTGAATGCTTGCCTTTGTGATTTTAATAAGTTACAATTCACTCAAATCACAGAACGCAAAAAGTTTTTTTTAAAAAACATTTTTTATTTTACCCCCAGTAAGAAAGTCGTTAAGATTTTGAATTTTTACGATTTTCCCAATGGTTTCGCGTTAGTGCCTTTACTGTGTAGGCTTTTACTTTCGTGATTCCACGCAACTTGTATTTATTTACTGCTTTTGTTGCGAAATCATAATTTCAAGGAGCATATCAGCATAATGCAACCAAAAAACGGAAGCTATACATTTCTTTTAACGCATTCTAATCATTCAAATATTTATATCAGACGAGTTGAGATTTCGAAGAAATTCGTAAATTCAACAGTTTCTGCACTTTTAGCATTAACAATTGGTGCGAGTTCTTTTGCAGTTGTTAGAAGTATGGTGAATTCAAGTTCGCCGCAAACTGTTCAAAATATTGAATCGACTAATGTGCTACAAGAGCAAGTCACGATGACGGCTCCAAAGGAAATTAAATCTTTTAATTACAGCCGACCTTTAACTCAACAAGAAAACAATTCTGCGATTAACAATGTCGGTGGACCTTTAGATTATTCATTCCGCTTAACTAACCTAGAAGCTGGCGAGGAAGTAGTTATCGAAAATCAAATCCGTGAAATTGAGAGAGTTTCACCACCTGAGAATATGCCTTCAATTTGGGCGAAAACCGGAAAAATTAATAACGAATTTTCATTTCGCAGAAATCCATTTGGTGGCAGAAGCTACGAGTTTCATTCGGGAATAGACATCGACGGTGAAAAAGGTGATGTTGTTATTGCACCGGCAAATGGCATAGTTTTGAAATCAGGTTGGAGCGGTGGTTATGGCAATATGCTCGAAATTGACCACGGAAACGGACTTACTACAAGATACGGACATCTTTCAAGAATTGATGTAAAAGCCGGCGAAACAATTGTTCGCGGTCAAGAAGTTGCACTCGTTGGTTCAACCGGAAGATCAACCGGACCGCATCTTCATTTCGAAGTCAGACTCGGTGATAAATCAATAAATCCGCGAAGATTTCTTCCGCGTGAACCACAAGAATTAAAAGAAATGAGCGACAAACGTTAATTCGTTTTAGATTTAAAAGCAATAAAAAAGACAAGTGAAACTAAATTCTCTTGTCTTTTTTATTGAATATTCTATTAGACTTTTATCTGATTTAATCTCAGATAACACAATAGAGATTTTTCGGATGTTTTCCAAAGCTATCTTTTACCTCCAAGAACCCCAAAAAAGAGTTATAAATTCAAAGTTTCCTAGGAGTTCTCTGTGTCTTGGCGGTAAAACTTCCTAACGCATAATTTGTGCTAAAACTGATTTCGTTTTAGCACGATTAAAATTATTCACCACGAGCGAGATATGCATTAGGAATTGCTAAATCTTCACTTGTGCCAAAAGCAACACCCGAAACAGAGTTGTTCGAACTATTCAAAACATACCAAACACCGCTTCGATAAACAGCAATATCATAAAGTCCATCTCCATCATAATCAGCCGGAACAGGAAGATCATTTGGAACCGTTGAAACACCAAACTGAGTTGAAGTAACTCCGCCACTACTTTTCAGAATATACCAAAAACCTGTGGAACCTCGATAAACCGCAACATCAGCTTTGCCATCGCCATCATAATCGCCTTGAACCGGCGAGTCATTTGAAATGCCAAACTGCACAGCTGAAAAAAAACCGTTTGAGCTTCTTAACGAATACCAAGTTCCATTCGATTTGCGATAAACTCCAATGTCTGTTTTTCCATCGCCATCATAATCTGCTTGAGCAATTACATCTGTGCTGATTCCAAATTGTTGGCTGGTAACTGCACCGTTCGCGATGTTGTAAATATACCAAACTCCATTTGACGGACGAAAAACAGCGAGGTCAAATTTGCCATCACCGGTATAATCGCCAACAGCCGGAACGTCTCCGCTTGAACCAAATTGGATTCCGGTAAATCCTGTCGTGCTCCGATTTAAATACCAAACTCCATTTGACGGACGGAACACGGCTTGGTCTGTTTTTCCATCGCCATCATAATCGCCCGGAACAATTTTATCGCTGCTCGTGCCAAATTGCGTGCCGACAAATGATCCGTTGGTGGAATTTAAGCTATACCAAATTCCGTTTGACGGTCGAAACACAGAAATATCTGCTTTTCCATCGCCATCAAAACTTGAGATTGCGGTGCCTGAAAATGTATCAAAACTCTTTGTATATATTCTGTCGCCACCGGTTGAGCCATCGCTGTTTGCAGCGTTTCCAGCCAAATAAAACGAAACTTTTCCGGTTCTTGTTGCTGGCGAAGTCCATGTAAACGTCCAAGATTTGGTACCGAAAGCTATCGGGATTATTCCATCGACGGTGTGTTGGATATAAACTCGCGGATTTCCACCAACGTTTCCGTTGCGAGTTTGTAATTGAACAGGCGAGCCAGCCGGAATTGTGTAAGTTCCACGCTGTCTGCCGACCGAATCGAGCGACGTTAGCTGAAACCCAAAAGTAACAGCATCAGCTTGATTTACGGTTGCAGTAACTGTGTAAGGCGTTGCCGGAAGATAATTTACGGGCAATCCGGTGAAAGTCATAGTTCCACTGCCGCTGTTGGTCGGAAATTCAGTGTGGCAAGAAGTGCAGTTAGCTTCGCCCGGTGCATTGGTATGCGAAGCCGAAGGTCCGGCAGAAGCCGCATTTGCTTTATTAAAAAACTTGGTCGAAAAACCGAAACAGGCAACCAACACCAACACGAAAACCGCTAAACCTTTAAGATAAACCGCTTTTATTTGCATTTTTGATAAACTCCCGATAGTTGTGTAGTAGATTATTGCCTTATATTTTTGACGTTTCGGAGATAGAAAAGGTCTGTTTATTTAGGCTAAAGTGATTGTATCAAAAACAATTGGCTTAGTGTTAGTATTTTCTATAAAATTCAGAAACCAAACTTCTAAACTAATAAAGCAAAATAGTTTATAGCAACTCTTAATTTTTACTTTTGCCTTTTTACTTTTAATCTCATACTCGCAGGCTGGCTGCCTGCGTTCCGAAAAAATCGCATTACACTAAAAAAAGGACGAACATTGCTGCTCATCCTTTTCTTAAATTAACAATTAATAATTGATAATTATTATTGTGCCGTCAAAACCAAATCGGTTAAGTCTTCATTCAAAGTAAACGTGTGATTTTCAAATCTAAATCTCTTACTTTGCACTTCAACCACATAAATATCACCAACCCCTAATTCTCTGAAGTTAAAATAACCAAGTTGATTACTTCTCGTTCGTAAAATTTCGCCTGTCGCCGTGTTTGTAATCGACACATTCGCATTTGCCAAGTTTCGACCAAAGCCCGAAATAAGTCTTCCGCGAACTGATGCTGTTGCTGCTGAAGGAGCGACAAATTCATCACCACCAATATCAGGAATTCCACCGGCGAATCCAACTACCGATCGAATCGATCCGTCAAAATCATCTAATACCGAAACAGCTATTCCTTTATCAACACCAGGACTCGTTAATTTAGTATGTAAGTCAGTTTGACTTACAAAAGTTAACAAAACTGTATAGTTCCCTATTCCAGGATTACTTTGAATTGAATTTGCATCTCTGGTTGGTGGTCCGGTCTGCCAAGCTGTATATGAAACAGGCGTTCCGGTTGATGACGTACCATAATCATAGAAGTTAGCAGCTGTCGCACCTGTTCCAACAAACATATTGTAGTCAGAAACAAATGTTCCGGTATTCGCACTTTGGTCACTCATAGCATAATGGTTTCCGGTTCCGCCTGTTCTGTTATTAAAACAAACATTGTTTTGGAAAGTAAATGCAGTTGGTGCTGAGAAAAGTCTTCCACAGGCAAACGAGTTTGTTGTTCCTGATGCAGTTCCATCTAAAAGAACACTATTGTAGAAACTTGTAAATGTGTTACCAGTAAAAGCAAAATCAAGAATACCACGGGTAATTTGAGCATTCGTAAACGCAGGAACAATTGATACGAAGTTATTAGCAACTGTAACATTTGCGGCAGTTCCTGATCCGCCATTGAAAACAATACCTGTCAATGTAGCGGTAGAACCGGAAGTACTTGGAATATTGTAAATCCAGTTACGCGAAACAGTTGTTGCTCGAGCATCATTGAACACCATTCCATTAGTTGCAAGTGTTGTCGTTAAATCTCTGACTACATTTCGCGAGAATAGATTTGTTCCGAGAGCACTATTTACAGCTACTCCGGATAAAGCAGTTGTTCTTGGAGCAGTTTGATAAATCGTATTTTGCGTGAACGATATGTTTTCGCTGTTAGCTGATAGGAAACCGGCTTGAGTAAAGTTAAATATCTGGTTATTTGTAACTGTTATATTTGTATTACTGTTGCCTGTCAGGTTTGTTCCAACTGAATGAACTGCATTAAACGGAACACCAACAGCATCTGAACGGTCTCTGATTGTGTTATTCAAAATTTGAATATCATCATTTCCTGTTGTTGTGCCGGTACTAATATTGACGTTAGCCGTTGTACTCGCACCTTCGATAGTTGAGTTTCTCAAAATATTCGTTGAAGCATCGTTGATGTAGCGAATTGTTGGAGTTGTTCCCGTGTTTCTAATCAACAAACTGTTTCCGCCGGTATTTAAGCCATCAATTATTACATTGTCAGCACCGTTAAGCCCGATTAAAGCAGTTGTAGAATTGCTGCCAATAATTTGCCGAGTTACTCCGCCGCTTGGTTGGATTGTAACTGAAAAACCGGTTGCAAATTGATTAAGAGCAATTGTTCCTAATTCAGCCGTCAAATCTGATGTCAAATTGATGGTTACATTTCCGGTAACTTCAGCAGCATTGATTGCTTCAAAGATACCGCCTGTGTTGGTTAAAGATGTGTATGTTTCACCTGTTCCAACGTTTTGCGAACCTGTAATACCATTAATAATGGTGTATTGATTTGGTGTTGTTGGCGGAGTTGTAACTGTATTAACATTTGTTCCGACAAAGCCTCCACTAGGATTTGCACTAAGATTTCCCGGCGTATCTTGTGCAACTACGAAATAACCGATTATGTCGGTAGTAACCACGCCACCCACATCCGCGACGACAATCGTGCAAGTATAAGTTGGACTGCTTCCCATGCATTGCGAAGAGAAGTATGTTCCTGCGTTTTTGCGATAGTAAATTCTCGGAGCAAGCGTACCACCGGCAATACCGCTTGGGTCAGTAATGGTTACTGTCAAACCTCTGTCTATTATGCTTGATGTATTTACCAAAGCCGTATAAGTAATTGACGGACCTGTTAAATCAAGCGGTGTTCCGATAAATTCATCAGCACCAATATCAGGCGTTGTAACATTTCTTGTGTCGCCATCAAAGTCGTCTGTTATACCGGAAACAGTTGTTCCTCCGCTTTCAAGTTGCGTTGGCGTAAGTAAGTTTATGTGCAAAAAGTTCGAACTTGAGCCTGTTGTGCTTACGAAAGTCGGATTTTCTGCAAACGAAGCTGAATCACGCGAAGCAACAAGAGCCTTATACGCGGCGATTGATACTTGCGGAGTTACACCGTCGGTATAAATTGTTGTAGCAAAAAAGTCATTATTATTCGAAGCCGCCGCATAAGTTGTGAGCGTGGCTGAACTTCTGCGATGTGCAACTGCAAAGCCTGTTCCTGCCGCAGTTGAATTATTAACAAAGATATTGTTTCGTAATGTTGCGGTTGTGGTTGAGGCAACGTTGATTGCACTTGAACCAAAGTTTGCTCCAACGCTGGTCGCATTCAAATAAACCGAGTTGAAAAAAGCATTCACAGTTGTTCCGCCGCTGATGTTAATTCCGAATAACGAATTAGTTGAACCGCTGTTCGGCGTTCTAATATCGCCAACCAAGTTGTTTTGTAACGTAACAGTTGAACCGCTTGAAACAGTAATTCCGCTCGCAACTGGCAGAGTATTCGTGTTTTCTAAGTTATATATTTTATTTTTACTGACAGTCGTTAAAGTTGAACTGCTTACTAAAATACCTGTAACTGCACCTGTGCCTGTGGTTGATAAGGTGTTGAGAAGGTTACTGCTGAGGTTCACAACCGGCGATGTATTTGAACTAGAGATACCAATAACGGTTCCGCCTGTCCCAGTTGAAGTTAAGTTAGTAACTGTGTTTGAACTAATTGTTGCACTCGTAGCTGTATTTACAGTAGAACCAATTGTAATACCTGTGATAGCACCTTGTCCTGTAATGTTTGTTACAGTATTGTTGGAAAGAATTGAAACGCCATTCCAATATGTAAAGTTCATTGCATTTATAGTTGCCGCTCCGGTTGTCAAATTATTTAAAGTATTTCCTGTTACAGTTCTAGTCGGAGCACTTCCACCGTCTGTATAGCTTATACCAGTAATTGCGGTTGCTCCGGTAAGACTTACATTAGAAAAATTGTTGTTTTGGCAATTTGAAACCGCACCACTTACCGTAGAACCATTGTCGGCAACAAAAGTAACAGTTCCACCTGCACCTGTTTTGGTAAATCCCGTAACAATTGAATTGTTATTTACAGCTTTAGTTCCTGTTGACGGAGCAGTAAAAGATTGTGAAATAAAGGTTACACTACCAGTAGTATTCACTGACATATTTGTGAATGTATTAGAATTGATAGTTGTAAACTGATTTGTACTTGTATCGTTAATAAACGTTATCGTTCCTGAAGCGGCAACAGTATGCCCGAAAGTGTTGAAGTTATTATTGTTTATATTTAAGGTGCTGGTTGCACTCGCTGAGCCTGATGGATAGCTGATTCCATTTATTGCTCCTGTAAGTAATCCACTTTGCAACGAAATATTGTTACTGTTAATTGTGTTGGTAAAAGTTCCGGTAGGTGTTGTACTTGCGGCAGGTATTTGAATACCATTCAATGTTCCGACGGTTGTCCCACCAACAGAACTCGTTACAGTGTTAAAAGAAATATTAGAACCATTTGAGTTTCTTACGAGAATACCGTTAACCGTTCCTGAAACATTTATGTAACTCGCTGTAGTTGTCGTTCCAAAATTTGTAATTGTATTTGTTTGTACACCGCCAGTGCCACCTATATCTATACCAGTATTCGCATCGGCTGCTGCCGTGGGACCGACCACAACAATTCCTTGGTTAACGTTGCTGATATTATTGCCATAAACCTTCAATCCCGTGTTGCCGCCTAATGTCCCAGTTGCAGTTGCTGACGTTCCAACACTAGTTGCAGTATGAGTCGCATTAGCATAGATACCGAATGTATTTGCATTCGTTCTATTAAGAGTAATCGTATTGTTCTGAACTGTAATATTTTGGGCACCATTTGTAGTCGTCGCGTAAAGAAGAGCAACGCCCCACTCAATCTGTGTCGTCGTGGTGACGTTGCCTACTGACTCCTGCATCGTAAATCCCTGAAGCGTTAAAAAGTCAACACCTATTAGTTTGAAAATGGCATCAGTCGTGGTAGATACGCCTACTCCAGCTGTAATGGTGTTTGCACTTCCGTCAATTGTCACCGTATTAACCGCAGATGCTCCTGTAAGCAATGCCGATATTGAGTAACCGCCCGCAGGTGCTGTTTGCGGATTACCCGCGGTAAGCGTAATTGTAACCGGACCCGAAATGGCGGTTTGGGCATTTAAGTCTGTAATAGCCAATGCCAAATCCGTATATGTTGCAGCAAGTCCTGGTGTAGTGTTAGCCGGGTTAGTGACAGTTACTTGTGCCGATGCAATAATTCCAAAAGCGACCATCATAATCGCCAACAAACCGAAAGTTCTCAAACTTCTCATAGTAATCTTCTCCAATAGATTTTTTTTCACCACAAACAAACTCTTCTGGGGAAACTACCATTAATTTGGTGCTTAAAAGTTTGCGAAAAGGGATAAATTGTATTTTTTAACGTTCGTTATCGTGTCATAACAATTTAATATTGTCAACGTATTTTTTATTTGACTTTTTTCTCAGTCGTAATACTTGAAAAACATTTATTAAGTGTGAATTTTTATATATATGATAGATGTGTTGTCAATCAGTTAAAATTATATACTTCAATGATCAAAGAACGACGGCTGAAAATTCGAAACTTTCAGCCGTCGTTCTTTCGGTGTAAACCTTTTTTATCCTATAATCTGCAATAGAAGAATACTGCAATTTTTACCACAGATGCATACAGATAAACACGAGATAAAGAAAATGAGATAAAACCTTGAAAACCCAATAAAGATTGATCTATCTTGTTTTTATCTGAGTTAATCTGAGCTTATCTGTGGTAAAAATTCTTTCCTTTTTTAGAGCAATTTCTCTTAAAACTTTCTAAAGCGTAATCTGGTTTATGGTGTTGTGACAATGCTCACAATGTCTGAGAAGTTGCCGATTGGTTTATTACCTTGAGGAAATCGACCTCGATAGCGTCTGACTTCCGGCGTGTTTGCGGTAATGAGTGGCGTATCGTCTTCGCCTAGAGTTTTGATAAATTTCCCGACTCTTGTCCACGTTGTTTCAATTCCGCGTTGCAGTTCGAGTTCTAAACCATCGCTTTCGCCTTTGACAAAACCAATTTCAACCAGCGAGTTTGGAAGCGGTTTAATCTTAAGCAAAGGTTTCGCAGTATCTAACGAAAATAATGCCTGACTTGTGCCAATAACTTGAAAATCTTGCCCGACAGCCTCGTTATAATTTGGTGATGCCTTGAGCCTCGCAACCATCGCCCGCACTCTTTTGATAATTCCGGCGGCAATACTTGTCGCAAAAGGCGGAATTACAGGAACGTTTAAGATTGGAAAACCCGGAGCCAAATCGTTTGCTCCGCCATAGAGGATGATTTTTTTGTAAGCGGTGTATTCGCTTGAGTTGACACGCATTGTCTCAGAACCTTGAACGAGCGAGTGAAGCACAGAATAATCGTCTGAGACCCGATGTATTTCGTCACTGCTAAAACCATGATCGGCTCCGCTGGCAATCATTTTGTTGTTAAAATTGAGAAACCAAGCATCTATATCTGTTTCATTTGTAGGTATATAATCAGCCATAAAAACTCCTGTGGGGTGGTTGTAGGGGAAATTGTGTGACTGTGCATTTTGTCGATTCAAAGAAAGTCCAACAAAACATCAGTCGGATAAAACTTTCCGTGTGAAAGTATTGATTTGATGTAGTAAAACCTCTGAACCGTTGCCTTCCGCTAAAGAAGTATCAATCTCAGCCGCAGTTTGAATGGCTTCCGCCAGAGAAGTATCGACTCCAGCCGCGGTTTGAGAGGCTTCCGCCAGAGATGTATTGACCTCAGCCGCAGTTTGAATGGCTTCCGCCGGAAAAATATCGAACTCAGCCGCGGGTTGAATGCCTTCCGCTAGAGAAGCATCAATCTCAGCCGCAGTTTGAATGGCTTCGTGTTTTGCAATGTGACACTCGCAGGCTGGCAGCCCGCGTTCCGTTAAACCTAGAACCCGCAATAGAAGAAAAATACATTTTTACCACAGATGCACACAGATAAACACGAGACAAAGACAATGAGATAAAATCTTGAAAACCCAATAAAGATTGATCTATCAGGCTTTTAACAGATTACGCAATAGAGATTATTCAGGGGTTAGAGAAAATCGTCTTTCCCCGCAAAGAATCCAATGAGACCAAGAAAGAGCTAGAAATTGAAAAGGTTTACTTGGAGTTCTCTGCGTCTTTGCGGTGAAACTTCTTATTGCGTAATTTGGTTGACACTCGCAGGCTGGCAGCCCGCGTTCCGTTAAAGCCGCGTCCATCAAAAAAAGGACGAACATTGCTGCTCGCCCTTCTCTTAAAATTAACAATTAACAATTGATAATTAACAATTACTACTGTGCCGTTAAGACTAAATCAGTTAAATCTTCGTTTAAGGTAAACGTGTGATTTTCAAATCTAAATCTCTTGCTGTTTACTTCGATAACGTAAATATTACCAACTTCTAACTCTTGGAAATTGAAATATCCAAGTTGGTTACTTCTCGAATATCGAACTTCTCCCGTTGCTGTGTTTGTAATTGAAACATTTGCATTTGCAAGGCTTCTGTTGAATGTTGAAACAAGTCTTCCGCGAACTGCGGCTGTTGCGGCTGATGGTGCTGATCTTTCAGCTCCACCTTTTTCGCAACCAACACCTTGTGGTCTAGTTACAGCGTTTTGAGAAGTTGTAACGAGGATTCCGCAATCACTTGCACCGCTCGGAATTGTGTTAGCAACCGGACTTGCAATTGCCGGCAAATGCGTCAAAGTCGTTCCGCCGTTGTTTGCTAACACACCAAGTAACGGATCAGATCCAGTTACATCATTCGGCAATGCAAAAAACGATAAAGTTTCCTTCCCTTTTCTTGCGGATGATGCAAAGAAAACACCACCAGTTATATCTTCTACGTGATTATAATCTTGCGACGTAATCGTGCCGAAAATATCAGGTCCTGACGTTGTGGCAGAATTATCAGCAACAATACTGTTTTTCAAGTTGATTGTGCTTCCAACGCCGCCTTGATTTAATCCGCCGCCGCTTGTTGTAGCAGTATTTGAAGCAACGGTTGAAAAATTCAGATTTGATGTTGCTCCTACAGCTGCTGCACCATTTTCGTTAGTTATTCCACCGCCGTTCGAACCGCGATTTCCGCTTATGGTTGAGTTAGTTGAATTAATGGTTGCCGTGCCGGTGGCTGTCGCAAACGAAATATTGTAAATTCCGCCGCCGTTTCCGGTAGCAACGTTGCCATTAACGGTTGAACCTGTCAGCGTAGTTGTTGCCGCTCCAACTCCCGTGGAACCGGATATCTGATTCATGATTCCGGCACCGAATACCGCGTTGTTATTGCGAATAGTTGAATTGGTAATGTTTACTGCTCCGACCGAAGTTGCTGTCGTAGATCCGCTGGAGTTCAAGACACCGCCACCTGCACCTGCCGTTGAAGTATTTCCGAAGATGGTTGAACCGATAATATTGGTTGTCGAATTCAAAGTGGATGTCGGAATATTTACAACGCCACCGCCATCTCCGCCCGCGGTGTTCCCGCTGATTGTGCAGTTGGTGATGGTTGTTGTCGCGGCGATTGTTCCAGCTAAGGTTCTAATTGCCGCATGGAAAGAAGATGCTGGTGTTATCGAATTAGAAGCTGTGTTATTAATTACATTTGAATCAGTAATGTTTAAAATAGCTTGTTGATTGTAGATGCCACCTGCGAAAGAAGCTCCTGTGCTTCCAGCTCCAGTAATCGCAACTGAATTTCCGCTAATTGTACTATTCGTAATTGTTGTTGTTCCACCACCAATAAAAACTCCTCCGCCAAAAATGCTCGCAGTAGAAGTAGCAATCGCATTATTTGAAGCATTGTTTGAAATTGTTGAATTAGAAATATTGACTGTCGCGATAGTGTTTACATGTAAACCAGCTCCGTTAGCACCCGTTCCCGTAACTGCTGACCCTGCACCATTGCCAGTAATTGTGCTATTACTGATTGTAATTGTTGGTGTTGTAGCACCTGAAATCGAAATACCACCTCCGCTAGTGCTATTCAAATTGCCAGAAACTATTAAATTGCTGAGCGTGACATTGTGATTTGTTCCTTGGTCAATTCTAATACCTGCTCCAAAAGTGTTGTTTGGATAACGACCGTTCCTAACAGTCAAACCATCTAAGGTTGCAATAATTGTATTTGCAGCAGCAAGTCCACGAATGTGAAACACGCGTCCAATTGCGACACCAGAAGCAACATTTGCCTCAACAAAAGTAGATGCTGAACCAGCACCATTTATTGCAATATCCGAAGTTATGTCGAAATCGCCATTGGCGTTAGCATTGTCAGAAGCCTCAGCAATTCCAATTGTGTAAGTTCCAGCAGGAAGCGTAATAACATCAGCACCTGCCAAAGCATTTGCTTCGGTAATAGCAGCACGTAATGTGCAAACCGCACCAGATGTTGCACAAATGCCGTCTCCAGCCGCTGCATCTACAACATCATTAAAATCATTGACCACAAACGTTGCGGCTTTGATTGAAGAAGCGGAAATACACAAAATCCCGATAGTAAATAAAGACAGGATAAACCCTGTAAAAGTTGTTTTCATAAAATCTCCATTCTAAATAAATATCTGTTCACCAACACAAGCGTGCAATATTTAAATTTATTGCCGCCAAATAAATCGTTCTATTACGAATTTTAGGGTTGGGGTAATATGAGAATAATGTCACAGCCTATATTTACTGTCAATTAATGTTGTTTATGAATTCATTTCAAGACGTTAAAACGAAGTGACAAAAATGGATTGCGGGCTGCCATCCTGCCCGAACGCGAGAGCTTTCGAATGGCGTTGAACAACTTCGAACTTGGTAGGAACTTTCAAGTTATGCACTCGCAGGCTGGCAGCCCGCGTTCCGTAATCAACAAAAAAAGGCGACAGAATTTGCATTCTGTCGCCTTAAATTTGTAATCTGGAATTTGTAATCTGGAATTATCTTCCCGCAGCTAGTTGAATTCTCGCTTGCGAGCGTTCGAGTTTGGCTTGTTCGATTGCTAAATCGTCTTCGCTACCGCTCCAACTTCCCAAGGCTTTTTCAGCCGCAGTCTGATCTAATTTGGCTTGCTCAACGTTTATTTCATCAGAAGTTTCAGCCATATCAGCCAAAACCGAAACCGAATTTGTCCCAACTTCGACAAAGCCACCGGAAACGACCATTTTATTTGTCGTGTTACCTTGTGTGTAAGTCAAAATACCGGATTTCAAACCCGAGATTAAAGGTGCGTGATTCGGCAAAATCCCAACTTCGCCCGTCGCAGTCGGAATTGTGACCATATCAACAGTTTCGTCCAAGATTCGGCGTTCGGGTGTTACTATTTCGAGTCTAATCATAAGATGATAATTGTTAATTGTTAATTGTTAATTGTTATCGGCAAACAAAATCGAATGATTTCATTAACCATTGATAATTAACAATTAACCATTATTACGCAGCTGCTGCCATTTTCTTCGCTTTTTCGCGAGCTTGTTCAATTGTTCCAACCATGTAGAAAGATTGCTCAGGCATATCGTCGCATTTTCCTTCGAGAATCTCGCGGAAACCTTTGATTGTGTCTGGAACTTTTACATATTCGCCCTTCAAACCGGTGAACTGTTCACCAACAAAGAACGGTTGTGAGAAGAATCGTTGGATTTTTCTCGCACGCGAAACGGTTAATTTATCATCATCGCTCAATTCATCAAGACCGAGAATCGCGATAATATCTTGCAAATCTTTGTAGCGTTGCAATATCCGTTTAACTTCTTGAGCAGTGTTGTAATGTTCATCACCAACAATTTGCGGGTCAAGAATACGCGAGTTTGACGCGAGCGGATCGACCGCCGGATAAATTCCGAGTTCCACAATTTGTCGCGACAAAGCTGTTACCGCGTCCAAGTGAGCAAATGTTGTCGCCGGAGCCGGATCAGTATAATCATCAGCCGGAACATAAACAGCTTGAATTGAAGTGATCGCACCGGTTTTTGTCGATGTAATACGCTCTTGCATTTCGCCCATTTCTGAAGCGAGTGTCGGCTGATAACCAACCGCGGATGGCATCCGACCAAGCAACGCCGAAACTTCTGAACCAGCTTGTGTAAAGCGGAAAATGTTATCAACGAAAAACAATACGTCGTTTCCTTTATCGCGGAAATGCTCAGCAACCGTCAAACCAGACAACGCAACGCGAAGTCTCGCTCCCGGAGGTTCTGTCATTTGTCCGTAAACCAACGCCACTTTTGACTCAGGTAATTTCGATTTATCAACCTTGCTCAAATCAAATTCGCCAGTTTCTTCCATGTGCTTGTTGAAAGCTTCGCCATATTTGATAACTTCCGATTCAACCATTTCGCGAAGCAAATCGTTTCCTTCACGAGTTCTTTCGCCAACTCCTGCAAATACCGAATAACCATCGCTTCCAACCGCAACGTTGTTGATAAGTTCCATAATCAGAACTGTTTTACCAACTCCGGCACCGCCGAAAAGTCCAATTTTTCCACCGCGAAGAAACGGTTGAACGAGATCAATAACTTTGATTCCGGTTTCAAACATCTCGAGCGAAGTTGATTGTTCGTCAAATGTTGGTGCGTGACGGTGAATTGAAGAACGTTCTTCGGTTTTAACTTCGCCGAGTTCGTCAACCGGATCACCGATGACGTTCATTACGCGACCGAGCGTTCCTGCTCCAACCGGAACAGTAATTTGTCCGCCGAGGTCAATCGCTTGCATGCCGCGAACCATTCCATCAGTCGGCAACATTGAAACTGCCCGAACACGACCTTCGCCCAAATGCTGTTGCACTTCGCAAATCGTATCGACTTTAACTTCAACATCGAAACCTTCTGATGTGATTCTCAACGCTTGATAAATTGGTGGTAAATAATCGCTCGAAAACTCGATGTCAACTACTGGTCCAATAATTTGTACAACTTTTCCAATCGCTTGATTGCTTGCCATTTTATTTAATATGCTCCTCTCTAAATAGACGAAAAAGGTATGAAATCCAAAACAGAAATATTATCACAACCCAATAAAGCTACGCAAAACGAGATTGTGAAAATCGTTTCAAAGTGAAAACTAAACAGTCAAATGCCGGAAGAAAACGAATTTCCGTCCGGCATTCGGAGGTAAATGTCACAACTCCCAATTCCGGTTGCTTTTTCCCGATTATGATTCTAATTTGATCTCAACCTTAAACTTCCCAGTTGTTACATCTTTCGGTCCGGCAACTCCGATGAAAATGTTGTATGTATTTTGTGTCGGATTATTGAATTCAACCCAGCGTGTGTGGTCTTGAGTTTTTCCTTTCCAAGGTCTGTCCCATTTTTGGTCGGCTTCGCAAGTAATGCAACGAGCCAAATCCGGCACCATATCGAACGAAGTTCCGCCCATCATATAAGCGTAAAGACTCATATTTGCAGACTCATCGTCTGGCACAACCGTAACTTTCATAATCGAACGAGCTGGAATTGTCGTCGCAAAGAAAACGTGATTTCCGCGATATTTTAGATTTTGAGTTGCCGGAAAACAAGCATTCGAACTGCTTGATGCCCAACTCAGATCTTCAATGATCTTCCCTTTCGCCAAATCACCATTGGCAGAAACCGTTTCGTTACCTTTACTTGCGATGATCGTAACGTCTTTACCCCAAGCATTTTTTGCTTTCGGTTGGGCGATTACAACAAAAGGCAAAGCCAAAATTAACGCAATGATTGATATTTTTAGATTTTTCATAATTTTTCACTTTTCACTTTTAGTTATTCATTTAATTTACTTCTCCCACCATTGCTGAACCGCGTTTGGTGAATTTGAAGCGACGGGAAACGGATTTCCCTTTTTTGGAACTCGATTAGCCATCGTTTTGCCTTCCGGTGAAGTCCAGGGTTGACCGTAGAAGGAAGACGATGACGGACCGTTTAGACGTTTATCCAAATCGGTTCCGCCTGCTGGTATTTCCATATCAACTAAATATGAAAAATAGCCAAGATTGATATTCCCTTTTTGTTCGGGGTGAATCGCAGGTTTTCCGTTCGCTACCGTGAATCGCCACGTTCGCCAAACAACTCCGTTATTCATCAAACTGCATTCCCAATTTCCGGGATAATCATCCAAGGCAAGCCTTTCACCCCAACGATTCGCTTTTTCTCCCCAAGTAAGCGGTGCAAGCAGACGAACTTGGTTAAAATTTATTTCATCTTGATATTCCGTGCCGCGTTGATATTTTGGTGCGATTCGATCCTGATAAATTGCTCCGTATTTTCGCGTTACATAGCTTAATGCTTGATCTGCGAAACCTTCGGGTCCGGGCATCGAAAGCCTTTTTCCATTAACCGAACATCGCATATATCCGTGCGGAATCTGTTTACCTTTATCTGAAGGCGAAAGGCTGTAGGTAAATTCAACCTGATTTGCTCCAAGTCTTTCCGAACCACTTTGCCATCGGTCGTAAGCAAAATATTCACGCGGTCGCAAAAACACCCAACTTGCAGGAGCTTCATCGTGTCGATTGATGTAATAAAGCGGCGGCGAAAGTCCCGCTTCTTGCCCGGAACGAACCCGATTGACCGTTTTGACATCAATTTTATATTTGCGGACGAGTTTTTCTTCATCGGTATCGCCGTTTATCGCGAAAACATTAACGTCAAAAACACCAATTTCTTTACTCGATGTATCACTTTTCCAGCATTCCGAAGTTGCCATATAACTTTCGTCATAAGCACCATTTTTATTGCTGTATCTGCCTGTTTCGCAACGTGTCGTAGCGACAACCTTTCCCGCTTTTGAAACGACCAACTTAAACGCCGAACGATTCGGATATTCGCCTAAAACTTTGACGCTCGAAATTAAATACCAACCCGTTGAATACGGAATATTATTTCCGCCGAGTGCTTGTCCATTTCCTGCTTCAAACCAGGTGTAGCCATCGTCAACGATGTCTTGTCGTTTACCCTGCGAAAAAACGCACAGACTTAATAAAGTAAAGGCACATAAAATTAGAGATATTTTTTTCATAACGATTTAGTTTTTTCTCCTCATCAATCGTTGTTTTGCATTACGAGTTTCGATTGAAGTTTTATTCTTGTTTGATTTTCTATTGACAACTTGGTCAATCTGAAGTTCTTTCGGATTATATTGGGCTTGGGTCGTGCTCTTGTTTTTTCGAAGCGTAACCTCCATTCCAATTCCTGAAACTTCCTGAAAGCCTGCCGGTTTCTTGGGTGCTCCGTTTCGCTTTCTCGATCTAAAGGTTGTGTCATTAATTCCGCCTTCTCGGACACCAGGTTTCTTAGCTTTGACTTTTGTTATCGGCTTACGAGTAATGTGTGTTTCGTCGTTTTCTACCTCGATTGACTGTTTCGGTAATTTCCTGATTTTTCGCGGATTTGGCGTAGCTGTTGGCGAAATATTACTGCTCGCCTCAGTTATAGTTGGTTGAAACGCAAACAATGAAATTACCAATATTGCGATAATGGTTGCGATTATTGTTAGTTTTTCCTTCTTCATGCTTTTCTCCTTTTTCTCCAATTTTTGCCCTGCATCATTTTTTCAATAAAATCTATTAGTATTTTCCTTCACTCACAAAATCTACGTCGGTTAGATTTTCATCGAGATTTACAACTCTGCTTTGATTCGAAAACTGAAATCGCTTCGAAGCGGCGGTCAGAACATACGATTGCCCAACCGGCAGATCTTGAAAACTATAATAACCAAAAGGATTTGTTCGTGCGTATTTAATTTCCGTGAGCTCACCGCCGGAAAGTTGAAGCATTACGTTTGAAATAGCTCTTCCACCAGCGGTGGTGACCCGACCGCTCAGAGAAGCGTTTGCAGCAGTTGGAGCGGCTTCATTTTGATACCGTGCGATTGCCCAGTTGTAACGCGTTCCGTTCCATGTTTTGCCGCCTGCAAGAACTTTTCCGTCGAAATTGATTCCCAAAGCATTGACGGTTGCGTTGTTGTTTGGAAAAGTTGTTAAAGCTCTTCCGAGAAATGGTCCCCAACTAAAACGGAGAGTTCCGGTTGCGTTCAATTTCGCAAGAGCGAATTTACTGCCGGCAGCATCAGTGCTAACTCCGGCAACTACAATTGTTCCGGTTGGCTCAACCAAAACCGCGTTTGCCTCGTCATCCACAGGTGCGGGAAGGCTAAAGTCGATTATCGAAAGTCCGTTGTTGCCAAACTCCGGAGCTAGATTTGTATCGAGGGCTCCATTTGATTCGAGGCGAAATACAGCGAAATCCCGATTGTTCGCAGCGTTTAGCCCCATCGTACTCAAAACGATCTTGTCATTAGTTTGAACGACCATATCTGTCGCACGATCATTTAAAGTCGGCGACATATCGATTGCAGACACTCCGCTCAATCCGAACGAGGTGTCAAGCGAAAGCGTGGTCAAGAGTCTCGAAACTCCCGTAAAATCGCTAACTCCATCATTTCCATAACCCGAGACAATTATTTTTCCATCGGATTGCAAACCGCAATCAAAAATCTCTCCGGCTATCGGTCCAAAACCTGTCGAAGTTGATGATTCATAAACTCCCGTTGCAGAAAAGCGAGCGATTCCGCCGCTTCTAACCGCGGTTCCAGAACCATCTGAACCACAAGCGAGAATTTTTCCGTCCGGCTGAACTGCGAGTGCGTATGCTCTTTTCAAATTGAGCCCCGCATTCACTATGCCATCATTACTAAAAGAATTATCAAGCCCTCCGCTTGATGTAAACTTTGCAATTACTGCACCATCAAGTGAACCGCTTTCGCCAACGACAAAAAAACTGCCGTCGTTAAAAACTTTTAAGCCGTGAAAATAAGAAGACACGCTTGTTACGGGATCGCAGGTAAAAACACCGTCATCCATAAACGTCGTGTCGAGCATTCCAAAGCGATCAAGGCGGATCAGTTTTGCACGGTCAAAAACGAAATTTCCGAAGGCATCGTAATTTGATTCGTATCCGGCAACGAGTGTTTTTCCATCAGACAATCCCGCAATTGCTTCGACCGATGTAAATTTATATGTAATTTGTCCTGTCCCCGCTGCCAAATTAAGAGTTGCGTCAACCAGACCATTCTGAGTAAATTTTTGCACGCAAACTCCGCTTTCGCCGGTTGTTGACGTTGGGCGTTCTTGCCTGCCGACTGCAACGATCGAGCCATTATTTCGCAAAGCGAATCCTTGAATATCAACGCACCATTGCGATTTGGCTAAACCGTTTCCGTCAAACGAATTGTCAAACGAACCGTCGGAATTCAAGCGAGCCAGCGAAAAGTCTCGTTCGACCAAAGTGCTGCCCGAATCTACCGCCACGCTCATCATTATTTTGCCATCGGATTGCTGAACAAGTCCGTTCACCGAATTATTAACGCCGGGAGTTCGCGGAAATGTCTTAATCCCGTCGCCATCAAATCCGGTATCGAGCGAACCATTGGAATTGTAACGAATGACTGCTGCCGATAAAGAGGTTGCCGAGCTTTGCGGAGCACCACCGACTACGATTTTCCCGTCGCTTTGAATCATCAAACTTCTCGCCGCAGAATCGCCAAGATTCGGATCAGTTTCTACAAATCCGGCGGTTCCGAAGGTGTTGTCGAATGAGCCGTTTGAATTCAGCCGAACTGTCGCCATTTTTCGGGTCGTAATTGTATCGCCGGATATGACAATTTTGCCATCTGCCTGAATTGCTAAACCATAAGGATCAAAGTGGTTCACAGTCGTTCGCAAATACACCAAGCCCGCTGAATTAAATGATGTATCGAGTGCACCTGTTGTCGTTAAGCGAACGATAATTGACTCTCGGTTTACACCATTTGCCGTGGTTAACACAATCTTGCCGTCAGCCGGCTGGATCGCAACCGCCAATGCCTCACCAGCACTTCCGACTTCGACAATTCCGCCAATACCGAAAGTTGTGTCGAGTGTTCCATCAGTGTTCAAACGAAAAACATACGCTTGCGAGACGATTCTTCCAGCCCCGACCGCGACGATTTTTCCGTCCGATTGAATCGCAATTGCATTTAGTGCATCCGCACCCGACTCATCCAATGTAAAAATCCCGTCGTCGCTGAACGATGTGTCGAGCGTCATATTGAGATTGTCGTTGTAGCGAACAACCAAATAATCGAAAAGATTTACGCCGACCGAACGTCTCCCGGCAACGATAACCTTTCCATTAGATTGAACGGCAACGTCTCGCGGCGTTTCATCTACTTGCTGAGAAAAATAATCTGAGACAATGTAACCGCCGGAAATGCCGAAATTCGTGTCTAAATCGCCCGGCAATGAAAACACAGCCGACGAAAAACCAAGTATAGCGAATGTATTTAAAAGTATTTTTTTCATATATACTGCGTTTGTTTTTTTGGGCGGCTCATAATCACAGCCCCGGCTGAGAGCATAGCTCAATTGCTTTTCGGGCGACGGGTTTTCTTAGCCTTTACTTTAGGTGCTTTGAACGATGAATTAGAATTGCTGGCTTTTCGCGAAGTTCTTCTTACCCAATCATCATCGCCATTGATTGCTCCGTTGCCTGGACGTCTCACCCAATCATCCATACCATTAATGACTCCGGTGCTTCGGGGTTTGGCGACTTTAACTTTTGCCGGTTGAGTTGATCGCTTTCGCGGAGTTGCGTTCGGCGTGGCGTTGCTGCTCGCTTCGGTTGTTACCGTTTCAAGTACGAGCATTGACAATACTAAGGTTGCAATGATGGCTGCTGTAATAGTTATGCTAAATCTTTTCATTTTTTCTCCTTTCTTCTTTTAAATACACTCAAAATAATAGAATAATCCTGAGCGTAAGTCCTCAATAATTTCTCAATTAGTTCTCAGAAATTAATCTGTTTTTTCCGCGTATGGTCGCTAATGTAGTTCGACTCTTGAAACATCCCCGAAACATCCGTATAACTAATCGGAATCAAACCGCTTTGATTGTTCCGCCCTTTGTTATCCCGAGAGTTGAAATCTGTTTCGGCAACAAAATATAGCCTATGGTCTCAACTCTTGAGCCAATCCGCTGTTTGCAAACTTCGTTACTTTCAACGCGAACGGTCTTTCCGCGGCAACCGATGGTTTCAATTTCTAGATTTCCACGTCCTTTTATTGTAGGCGATGGTGTCCGACTATCGCCCACAATATAAGGTTGAAGTGACCTAGTTGCCGATTTCCCAGTTTGGTCCGCCAAAACTTTTGTTGGCATTGCAGGTTGGGCTTGCCGGACTAAACTCTTTGCTGTTGACATCGCTTGACCACGCTGCTCCTCTTCCAGTTCCTTTCCATTGGTAAACGAATTTAACTTTTGTTAAATCTTCACCTTCAGAATCAGGTATGTTATTGGCTTTCGTCGTAAATAGTTGTCCTTGATTGTAGATTTTGCCAGGCAAATCAATTGTGTGCCAGTTACCGCTAGCACGATTATAGACTTTCACTGCATTCATTTTGATTTGACCGTTTTGGTTATGCAGGTTTTTGCCGCTAAAAGTAACGTTCGTGCATGGATCTCCAAAAGTGAAACTGCTTGTTTCACTAGTGCTTGCCGCAACTCTCGTTTCTGATTTCAAGAATGTAAGTCCCAAAAGACTCATACCTAATGCGATTGCGATTGTTAAAATTAATTTTTTCATTTTCGTTTACTTCCTTTTTGTTTTTATTTCGGGAATTTTACCCGTTTTACTTATTCGAACTTGTTATTTGAAGGCAAATTTGCCATTCAAAAACTTGATTTTGTTGTCTTGTGTAATTAGAGCTTTATCCGCCAATGACCCAAGTGTTGTTTCCGTATGTTCGGTTTGCGTTACAAACTGGGAATTCCGGAACGAATTCTTTGCTAGTAACTTCACCCGACCAATTTGCATTTCTTCCATCCGATTTCCAACGGTAAATGAACTTAACTTTTGTAATTTGCTCACCTTCTGAATCAGCCAAATCATCGCCGCCCGTTTTGAATGTACTGCCTTGATTTACAACTAAATTTGGAACATCTTCGGTCTGCCATTTTCCGTTTGCTTTATTAAAATAGGTAACTTTTTGGATTTCGATTTGACCATTTTGGGCGTGTTGATTTTTTGCCGAGAATTTAACGTCTTTACAGCTATCACCAAAAGTGAAACCGAATGTTTCAAATGAACTTGCCTCAACTTTTGTTTCAGTTGTAAAAATTGTTAATCCGAAAACACTCAGGACGAGTGCTATTGCTATTGTGAACGTTACTTTTTTCATTTTGTTATCTCCTTACTTTTTGGTTTTTATTGTTTTTCGGAAAATTATTTCCTTATCAGCAGCTTTTTGTTATTTGAGATTGTCTGTTGCCAAAGCTCAAACTATTCGTTTGGCTTTTTTACTGCTGGTTTCTTTGTCGATTTACTTTCATGATTTGCGATTATTTTCTCTACCATTCGGCGTATCTTTTTACGTTTGTTTGAATTTGTCGCAGATTTATTTTCAGATGAACTACTTTCTGTTGATTCTTCAGTTGGAGTAATTTCGGCATTAGGTAAAGTTTCTGTGGCTACTTCCGTTGATTCAGTCTTTAAAGTTTCAGATGGGACCGCAGCAGAAGTTTCACCATCCGAAATAGTTACCGAGTCCGTAGCTAAACTTTCTTCCGACTTGGGCGTTTCATTCGTCTTATTAGGTTTAGCCGTCTTTTGATTTGGAATCGCAGCCTTTGCAACTTTTCGAACAGTCTTTCCAATTCGTTTCCCTTTTCGGTTTTTCGTTGTCGAATCATCATTTGTTGTGGCGGTTTCAGTTGTTATGGTTGATTCTGTCGCTTCTGGATCGACCTCTTCAGGTATTACGGATTTGACTTCTTCAGGCTTAGCAACTTGTTTTACCTTTTTAGCAGCAACTTTGTTTTTAATGGCTCTAATCACTTTGCCTTTTGAGTTTGGTTTCGGTTGTCCGAAAACTGACGATGCAAAAATCGTTGCGATTAAAGTAATAAAAACTAACGTTATTTTTTTCTTGAACATATTTTTCTCCTAATTTATTTTTTGTTGTAAAATCTAACGAAAGTAATTTTTGCTTCCGCTGTATTTGGTTGACAGCTAACTTATGCGAAGTTTGCGGCAAAGGTCTTCAAAGATTCGCTCAAAAATTATCAAAGAAATTATCAAAGCCCCTATGGATAATAAAATCAACAACTTATATGAATTTGGCGAATTCAAATTCGATGGCAAAAAAGGTAAACTTTGGCAAAAAAATAATTTAATTTTGCTTTCGCCAAAGGCTACCGAGTTGTTAGCTTTGCTTCTAGAAAAAAAAGGCGAGTTTGTCGATAAACAAGAAATTTTTGAAACTGTCTGGAAAGATACCTTTGTTGAAGATGGAGTTTTAACGCAAAATATTTACACTTTGAGGAAAGCATTGGGCAATAATGCTGATGGTTTACCGATTATTGAGAATAAAACACGGCTTGGTTACCGGATTACAGCTACGATTAATTCTGACGCGGAGATTGAGAGACGAGTTGGCGACGCGGAGTTAGTGAGAAACCGAGACGCTGAGTTGAAAACCGCTGAATTTTCCGAACAGAATCAATCCACAACCAATAATCCACAAATCCCCGTGTCGCAGCGTCCGCATGTCACCGCGTCGGTTTTGATTGCTTTCGCCCTCGCAATTCTAATCGGCGGCTTCCTCGCTTATCATTATTTGCGTCCAAATATCGCCGCTTATTTCCGCAAACCTATAGAATCAGTAAAATTTACGCAATTGACTAACACAAGCGATTTAGCTTCCGCAACGCTTTCGCCTGACGGAAATTTTTTGGCATACATTCGGCAAAACAAGGTTTATTTGAAAGATATTGCTTCAAATAAAGACATTCAGCTGGAGATTCCGAATGTTCCTTCGTTTCGCTCATTACAATTTTCTGCTGATGGAAATTTTTTATATTTTTGTAACAATAGTGCATATTTTGCTGGCTCAAAGATTCTCAAAGTATCTCGTTTTGGTGGCGATACCGAGCTGATAGTTGAAAAAAATCAAGGTTTATTTACTCTCTCGCCAGATAACAAATTTATTGCTTACTACAACGCCGCACTTCCTGAAGGTCTCAAACTTACTATTAGAAATCTGGAAACCCGCGAGGAACGAGTCGTTTTACAATTAACACCTGTTCAAAACTCTGTAACGAATAACAGCTCGCTTTCGTGGTCGCCCGATGGTAAAAAAATTCTCAGCTCGACTCAATCTTTTATAACTTTGGCAAGTCAGCTTTTTGTGGTTGACGTTGAAACAGGTATAAATGAAGAGATTAAAATTTCGAAAATACGCCGATTAAATGAAGCTCATTGGCTTTCTGATAGCGAAAATTTAATAGTCTCCGCAACTGAAAATGGCAGAACTTATCACTTGTGGAAAGTTAATTATCCGAGTGGCGACATTCAACCGCTAACAACAGGTTTGAGTTCATTTGAAAAACCGATTGTGTCGCGTGACGGTAAAAAAATTCTTGCTTTGCAGACAACTAATAATTCAAATCTGTTTACGACAACTGACGTTAACCTTAACGAACAAAAACAACTTACGACCGGAAACACAAATAAATTCGGTCAAAATTCGTTGGCGTGGACAAACGAATCAGAAATACTTTTTTCCACACAACTAGAATATGATTCAGTCGAAAACTTTTGGTTGATCGATTCAAACAGCCAAGCTAAAAGGCAGATTACAGCCGAAAAACAGACTTCTTTAAGCACAGCCATATCCGACAAACAATCAATTTTTTACACTGCAGTTCGGAAACAATTTTCAAACATTGAAAAAATTGATGTCGGTGGAGGAAATCTTTCGCAGGTTACAAACGGAAGCGATGGAAATCGCCGTTCGCCTCAGCTTTCGCCTGATGGAAATTGGCTTTATTACATTTTCCGAACTCCCTTAGGATCTGAAATTATGAGGTTAAATATGCTCGATAAAAAAGAAGAAGTTTGGCTTAAAGATGAAAAAGTTCAGTGCGGATTGTATTTGCAAATCTCGGCGGACGGCAAATTTTTAGCATGTCCAAATTGGAGACAGCGAACCATAAATGACAACGAAAAACATAACTCAGAATTAGTAGTTGTTTCAACTGAAACTAAATCTGCTTTGCAATACATTCCTATCGACCGAATCTCACCAAATTTCCGCTTTTCTCCAGACAGCAAAGCGATTGAATTTATCGCGGCAATTGATAGCGGAACCCGAATAATGCGACAAGCCTTTAATGAAAGCGAACCAAAACCGATTTTATCAATGCCGAAAGATAAAATTTTCAATTTCGCTTGGTCGAAAAGCGGAAAACAACTTGCTGTTTCGCTTGGACAGCAATATCGCGATGCCGTTATGCTCACTGATTTCCAATAATCCCAGACTACACATTAGAAAAATATTCAAAAAACTTGAAGGAATTGGTTAAAAAAGAATGAAAGAATATTTACCACAGATGGTCACAAATTAACTCAGATAAATGCAAGATAGATCAATACTTACAATAGTTCCTATTTTAATCTCTTCGTCCTTATCTCGCGTTTATCTGAGTGCATCTGTGGTAAAAATTTGTATTATTCTTCTGTTGCGGATTTTCCAATAATTTGCCTTTTGCTTCTATAAACTTTGCGATAGTATTTTAACTTAGACTTATTTCAAAACACGGAGTATTTTTTGCGAAAAATAGAATTACCTTTACGAGCCATTGAAACTCTCTTTGGCGTTAACGATGCCAATCTGAAATATCTGGAAAGTCTTCTTGCTGTTAGAGTTAATGCTCGTGGGCAAGACCTCACAATTGATGGCGAACCAAAAGATGTCGAAACCGTAGAAACTATTTTGCGTGATTTTGGTGAGCTTTTTTCCGAGGGAAATGGCTTCACGGACAAAGAGCTTCGCGATGCTTTTCAGCAAATCGCCGAAGATCGTTCATATAGCTTACGGAATCACGTTCTCAAAGGACGTTTTAATCCGTCTGGCAAGAAAACTGTTGCCGCAAAAACGCTTAATCAACGCAAATATATCGAGTCTCTCGCGGACAAGGATTTAACATTCGGAATTGGTCCGGCTGGAACCGGAAAAACGTATTTAGCAGTTGCGATGGCAGTGCAAAGTCTTTTTTCTAAACAAGTTGAGCGGATTATTCTGACACGTCCGGCGGTTGAAGCCGGCGAAAAACTTGGATACTTGCCTGGTGATTTGCAAGATAAAGTCGATCCATATTTGCGTCCGCTTTATGATGCGTTGTTTGATCTTGTCGATCAAGAAAGAGTAACTAAAATGCTCGAAAAACGAATTATTGAGATTGCACCGCTGGCTTTTATGCGTGGGCGAACTCTCGCGAATGCTTTTATTATTCTCGATGAAGCTCAAAATACGACAAACGAACAAATGAAAATGTTTTTAACGCGAATCGGTTTCGGTTCGAAAGCTGTCGTCACTGGCGACAAAACTCAAGTTGATCTTCCACGCGGTCAAAAAAGTGGATTGCTTCAGGCTGAGAAAGTTCTTGCTGGTATTGAAGAAATTGGATTTTGTTATTTCAATGACCGAGATGTTGTCAGGCACAAGCTGGTGCAGATGATTGTGAGAGCTTATGAAGCTAATGATCTTGCCGAAAGTCCGAATAATTAGTTTCACACATGCCAGAAATTATTAATCAACAAACTAAAATCAAAATTGATTGCAAAACTCTCGAAGAATTTGCTGAGCGGTTAAATTTGCAAGTCAATGAAACTCAAGGCTATTCGTTTAATATTGCTTTTATTACTGATGCGAAAATGCGTGGATTAAACGCCGCATTTCGCGGTAAAGATTCAACAACCGACGTTTTATCATTTCCACGCGGTGCTGAAGGTTTTGATCTTGACGAAAATATTGGCGATATTGCAATTAGTGTTGACCAAGCGAAAAAGCAGGCTGAGGAAAATGGGTTAACTCTCGAACTTGAGCTAAAACAGTTAATTCTTCATGGAGTTTTGCATCTTTGCGGTTACGATCACGAAACTGATAGTGGCGAAATGAATTCACGGGAACTCGAACTTCGTGATAAAATTGGTATTTAATTTATGGAAAAATTTATCAAACACAAAGGTTTAGTAGTTCCTTATTACGTCCAAAACGTTGATACTGACCAGATAATTCCAAAGCAATTTTTGCTTCGAATTGAACGTAAAGGATTTGGAGAAGCGTTATTTTTCGACCAACGATTTCTTAATGATGGAACGCCAAATCCAGATTTCCCTTTTAATTTTCCAAAATATAAAGGTGCTTCGATACTTCTTGCAGGTAAAAATTTTGGTTGCGGAAGTAGCCGCGAACACGCACCTTGGGCGTTGGAAGATTTTGGTTTCCGTGTCGTTATCGCTTCTGCTTTTGCTGATATTTTCTATAATAATTGTTTCAAAATTGGTTTATTGCCAGTAATTGTGGACGAAAAACTTGTCGAGGAATTAGTGCAAAAAAGTACTACAATTGACGGATATGAGCTTAGTGTTGATTTAGAAAATCTAATTATTTCCGACGATTACGGATTTAGTTCAACATTTGCGGTTGAAGAATTTCGAAGATTTTGTATGATAAACGGCTTAGACGATATTGGTTTGACGCTTCAAAACGAAGCAAAAATAAGTGAATTTGAGAAAGTGCGTAATTGTTGGGAAGTTTCAGTATAAAAAAATATGAGTTACACAAATGGCAACGGCAATGGAAATGGTGTTAAACCAAAACCGAAAAATGTTCTTGGCAGCGAACTTAAGTGTTGCTGTATGAAACCTTTAACCGGTTTTTATCGTGATGGATTTTGCAAAACCGGAATAGATGATACAGGTCGCCACACGGTTTGTGTTTACGCAACAGAAGAATTTCTTGAGTTTACACGCTCTGTCGGCAACGATCTATCAACTCCGATGCCGCAATATAATTTTCCGGGCGTAAAGCCTGGCGATAAATGGTGTTTGTGCGTTTTGCGTTGGCGTGAAGCATTGGACGCAGGTTTTGCTCCAAAAGTAGTTTTGGAAGCAACGCACGAACATTCGTTGCAATACGTTCGGCTCGACGATCTCAAAAAATACGCTTACAACGAAGATGATTTTTAATGGAACTTGCTGACAATCAACAACTTACGTTCAACTTTGACCTTGAAATCCCAGAAATTTTCGCGGAATCAAAAGACGAATTAAAGCTTAAAATCGGCGAATTTGATGGTCCGCTCGATTTGTTGTTGTATTTGATTCGGCAAGAACAAGCTAACATTTTCGATATTCCGATTGCTAAAATCACGGTCGAATATTTACGTTATATTAATTTAATGAAAACGCTCGACATTTCAGTTGCGGGCGATTTTCTTGTAATGGCGGCAACTTTGATTGAGATTAAATCGAAAATGCTTTTGCCAAAAGAGATTTTATTTGAGGAAGACGAAGAGATTGAAGATCCGCGACTCGAACTCGTAAATCGACTTCTCGAACATCAAAAGTTTAAAAATGCGGCGGAAATGTTGTGGACAAAGTCGACTGTCGAACAATCGACTTTTACACGTGGAAAGATTGAATCTGATGAAAGTAATGGCGAAGTAAATGCGACAGTTTTCGATTTGCTCAAAGTTTTTCAAAAAATTCTTGCTCGTCACAAAGATGAAGTTCACTTAGAAATTGCCAGATCTGAAATGTCACTTTCCGAGATGATTTTAAAACTTAAAGATTTATTAAAAGACTGCAAAGAATTGCTCGTAAACGATTTTTTTAACCAAACAAATTCAAAAGGCGAACTTATTCTAGCTTTTCTCGCAGTTCTTGAAATTGTTAAATCAGAAAGCGTCAGCCTTTTACAGACGCAAGTTTTTGGTGAAATTATTTTACGTTCAACTTAAAAATCAGAAGTATCTTTCTTTTAATCATTTGCATCGAAGATTTTTTGGTAAATATGATAAATCCGGTAATAATCGCTCTGCCAATTTTTATTTTGCTAACTGCAATTGAAATCGCCTACGATTTTTTTAACAAATCTACTGAGTATTCCGACCGAAAAGATACTTTCACAAACATTTCAGTTGGTTTTGTTAGTTTGTTTTTCGCAGCAATTTTTGGACTTATTTTTGGGACGGTTTATCAATTTTGCTATGAGTTAACACCATTAAAATTTCCGGCAGATGTTTGGTGGTCATGGGTTTTGTTGTTTTTTCTTGATGATTTCTGCTATTACTTCCTTCATAGATACAGCCACGAATCGCGTTTTTTATGGAATTTTCACGTTGTTCATCATTCAAGTGAGAAATATAACTTGAGTGTTGCAGTTCGCCAAAGCTGGTTTGGTAATTCCGCGGTTTGGATGTTTTTTATTCCGTTGGCTTTTCTCGGTTTTCCGCTTTGGATGCGTGTAACAGTTCACGGCTTCAATCTAATTTATCAGTTTTGGATACATACGAGTTTTATCAAAACTCTTGGAGTTTTAGAATATATTTTCAACACACCATCGCATCATCGTGTTCATCATGGCACTAACGAACAATATTTAGATAAAAATTATGGTGGTGTTTTTATCTTTTGGGATCGTCTCTTTGGAACGTTTGCCAAAGAGACTGAAAAACCTATTTATGGTGTGATTAAACCAATCAATAGCTATAACTGGTTATGGATAAACACACATGGTTGGGCAGAAATGTTTGAAGCAATGAAGTATAAAAAGACATTTCTTGGAAAATTGCGTTGCATTTTTGCATCGCCAAATATGGAGTTTACAGAAAAATTATGAAAACGAAAATTACCCTATTTTTTGCAATATTATTAGCTTTTTCAACAGTTGGATTTAGCCAAACTGTAAAAGTTACATCCAAAAAAGTCACATATAATCGTCCCAAAACAACGGAAAACGAATATAAGAGAAAATTTACAATCGATCGTCCAATTGTTTCAGGAACAACCGGGAAAAAGATTGAATCTATCTTAAGTTACGAGAAGAATTTCGGTTTAAATATTAAAGAAGAACAAACTGAGATTTCGTGGCTTGATGATGCAAGTTTTGAAACAAAATATAACAAAAATGGCATTTTATATGTCTTATTATGGGTTGAAGGTTCGGGTGCATATCCGAGTATAAATAGTAAATCAGTAGTAATTGATACCAAACTTGGGACAAAAATCACACCACAAGCCGTTTTCACCAATATTCCCGGACTTGTTGCAAAAGTTTCTAAATTGCAAAAAGCTGAGATGAAGAAAGCCACCGATGACTATAAAAAAGATCCTGATTCAGCTGATTTTGATGCCAGCACTTATTTTGCTTCAGCAAAATACACGGCAAAAGATTTAGATGATTTTTCAATTTCTGATAAAGGCATTACGTTAAGATATAATTATGAGTTTCCGCATGTTGCTCTTGCACTTCAACCACTTGGAGAATATTTTTTTACTTGGACAGAACTCAAGCCATTTATCAAAAAAGGAAGTGTCTTTGGACAATTCACAAAGTAAATAGTTTTAAATCTTACTTTTATTGCTCCAAATTGTTTGCAGTTTGGAGCAATTTCTCTATAATCACAACAAACCTTTTATATGGCATATTTACAACCTGACAAACCCGAGAAAGTCTATCTTCCGGCAATTAGAAAAGCTAAGGAAAATGGCGAAAAGCTAGTTTGCTTAACCGCCTACGATTATCCAACCGCGAGAATTGTTGATGAAGCTGGCTGCGATATGATTCTTGTTGGCGATAGTATCGGCAATGTAGTTCACGGCTATGGAAATACAATTCCCGTTACGCTTGAAGAGATTGAAACCGCTTTGATCGCTGTTAAACGTGCAACTGAACGTGCGATGGTAATTGCCGATTTACCTTACGGAACTTATCATATCTCCGCAGACGAAACTGTGAGAAATGCACTTCGTTTGATGAAACATGGCGGTGCAGAAGCAATAAAACTCGAAGGTGGAAGAAATCGCGTTGAATTAGTTAAAAGACTGGTTGATGAAGAAATTCCCGTCTGTGCACACATCGGTTTAACTCCGCAAAGTGTTTATAAACTCGGCGGTTATCGTGTTCAAGGGAGAACGGCAGACGCAGCAAAACGCTTGATTGAAGATGCCAAATTACTTGAAGAAGCAGGTGCATTTGCAATTGTTTTAGAACTCGTTCCGCATGAAGTAGCAGAAATAATTACAAAAGAACTAACTATTTCTACGGTCGGAATTGGTGCCGGTGCAAATTGTGATATTCAGGTCTTAGTTTTGCATGATTTAGTTGGAATGACATTTGGCAGACAACCTCGTTTTGTTAGGCAATATGCTAATGTTAGAAATGTAATGACCGAAGCGATTCAAACATGGGCAAATGACGTTAAAAATGGAATTTATCCAAACGAAACTGAATCTTACGGTCTGACTGAAGAGGTAAAGACTGAACTTGGAGATCTTTTAGACTAAATTAATTAGTATGGAAATCATCAATCGCCGACAAAGAATTGCATCATTAACGCGGAAACTTCGGCGTGAAAATAAAACAATCGGTTTAGTGCCAACAATGGGTGCTTTGCACGAAGGACATTTGCGACTTGTCAGTGAAGCCCGACAAATGTGTGATGTTGTTATTGTTTCAATTTTTGTAAATCCAACTCAATTTGGCAAAGGCGAAGATTTTGAAAAATATCCAAGAGATTTAACTGCTGATGCTGCATTGCTTGCCGAATATCAAGTTGATTACGTTTTTGCTCCTGCTGTTGAAGAAATTTATCCAAAAGGTGCTTGCACATTTGTTTATGTTGATGGAATTTCTGAAAAATTTGAAGGTGCATCGCGTCCAGGACATTTTCGCGGAGTTGCGACTGTTGTCACAATTTTATTCAATTCAATTCGTCCGGATTTTGCATTTTTTGGTCAAAAAGATGCACAGCAAGTTTCTTTAATTCAACAATTTACAAGAGATCTTGGGTTTGAAACTGAAATAGTTATTGTCCCAATTGTTCGCGAAGAAAATGGTCTTGCAATGTCATCGCGTAATGCTTTTTTGACTTTAGAAGAAAGACAAAAGGCTTCCGTAATTTATGAATCTTTAAGAGCGGCAAAAATTGCTTTCCGCGACGGCGAACGAAATGCTTCACGATTGGAGCAAATTGTTAGTGAAAAAATTATAAATGAGCCTCTAGCTAATCTCGACTATGTTGCAATTGTAAATAACATCGACTTCGAACCAGTCGAAAACATAGGAGATGAGCAGGTTTTAATTGCTGTTGCTGTAAGATTTGGGAACGTTCGTTTAATTGATAATGTTGTGTTAAATCGAAAGCAATAGTTTGGACTCAAACTTGCATCTAAACAGTCGATGCCTTATTTGGCAGAAAATATGATGAAAAATAAACTTTTAGTTTTAACATTAGCGTCAATACTTGTTTTTTCGGCACTTGCAACTGCACAGAAACAAACAAGTTCTTCAACAAATGACAGTTTGCACACTTTAGACGGCGAAGTTGTTTCTTTACCGACACTTAAAGGGAAAGTCGTTGTTTTAGCCATTGGTGCAAGTTGGTTGCCACTTTCTAAACAGCAAATTCTAACAACAAACAAGTTAGCAAAAAAATATGCTACAAAAAATGTTGTGGTTTATTGGGTTTCAACTGATTCTGAAAATTCAAAATCAAAAAATTATGCATCTAACGATCAATTAAAAGCATTTACTTTAAAAAACAAATTATCGTCAATACTTTTGCGAGATTCCGATGGTGCATTTACGATGAAAAAATTTGGAATTGATCAATTACCATCTTTCGTAATCTTAGACAAAACCGGAAAACCGACAGGTGAGCCTTATGGCGGACTTGATCCGGAAAATGAACCGGAGATTTTTACTCAAGTTTCATTAGCAATTGATGCAATTTTATAAACCTAAAAAAGCCGTCTGAAAATGACGGCTTTTTTTAGGTCTTGTTCAATTGATACTTATTTACACATAAACACTTCTGTAAAATAGTAAGTGCCGTCATCAGCTTTTGCTACACCAACTGCCGCTTCTTTCCAACGTTTGTCTAATAAGTTTTGACGATGCGAATCTGAAAGCATCCAACGTTCGACAGTAAATTCAACAGGGTTATCAAACCCACGATTGTATGCGATGTTTTCTCCAATCGCACGCCATTTTTTAAACCCAAGTGAGTCGGCTCTTCCGTCAACAGTTAAACCGTCTAAACCACTATGACTAAAGAATTTATAATTAGCCATATTAGTTGAATGTAACCTTGCAACTGCCGCAATATTATCGCTCCAAACTAGAGCCTCAGCACCTTTTTCAAGTCTTTTTAGATTTAGTAAATCAAACGCCTTTCGTTCCATTTCATAAGTTTCTGAAAGTTTCGGTGCTACCTTATCGTTTGCAAATCGTTGCCTTGTTGTCGTTTTTATGCCTGTAAGTATATTGTTGTCAACATACTTTGTGCCAATTTGAAGGTCTTGAGACATTGCAAAGCCTGTAAAAGCAATAGTTACAACAAAAAACTTTGTAACCACACTTATAACAAGTGGAATTTGATTGGAAACGTGATTTAACGTTAAAAAGAATATGTTTGCGAGCATAAAAACCTCACTTCGGTAGCCAGACAATCTCAAAAAATGAGACTCACGGCTTTGCGTTTTCCGCATCACTACGGAGTTGCCTTATTCGGTTAAGGTGAAACAACGATTTTTAATAAATAATTGCTTCGCTAAATTTGCGATTCAGAAAAAGATAGAATCCTCTCCTATGTAATAGAAATATTTAATATAAAAAAATTTCCAGATTTATTTAAAAATTTTAATAGAAAAAGCCTAACCAAATAATCGGTTAGACTTTCTTTTAAAATTTCAATTAATTTATGTAAACATTCGATAAACTAACAACAAAGCGATTGCTCCAAGTATTGACATTATCCAACCAGCCGCGTAGTTATCTTTAAAGAGTGCCTTTCCAACAAGTGTACCGATGAGCGAGCCACCAACGCCTAATGCCGCTGTAATTACCCAACCAATAATGCCACTTGCAATTGCTTCTTTGCCTGGCAATAAAAATCTAGCAATTGCTCCAATTATTAAACCTACTATCAATTGTCCGATAATTTGCATAAAAATCTATCTCCTTAATCTGATAATTTTGTGGAATTCGAGTGAAGTATGCACCACTTTTTTTGATAATACAACTTTTTTTCTATTCATCATAGAAATCTTGATTCAAAAACATCGTTAATATTTTTTCCGTGTTTCATTGTCAAACTTGGATAGCTTTGATGTTCAGCTTCAAAATGTTCAATTTCAAGAATCATTTCAGCTTCGGCGATTGACGTAATTGAGCCCTCAATTTCCATAAATAACCCGAATGGAAGTTCGTCTAAAACAATTTCAACGCTTCTAAAATGCCAGGTTTTGCGACGCTTTTCGTAAATAAGAATCGGCGAAAGTCCAAGTCCGGCAATAATTTTTTCCATTGAATCAATGTTAGAAATTTCGGTCTCGTGTTCGAGTCGTTGTTTGATTGCAAGATCACTAATTATCGGTTCTTTGTAGGTTAAAACACCTTTTTCACCAATTTTTCTTAGTCTAAAAACGCTTGGTTTTGTATCCAAAATTCCGCCACGATAAAGGATATTTTCTTCAAAATCTTCGCGGACAAACACAGCACCAAAATCTTTAAGCGAGGCAGAAACTTCGTCTAATTGCTCATCAGAAATTCGATATTTTTTTTCAATTTCTATTGCCATTATTTTTAAGCCTGCCAAATCCATTTCCAAATTTCCGGAATTGTCGCTCGTTTTCCATACATCAACATTCCGATTCGATAAACCCGCGAAGCAATCCAAACAAAAAACGCGATTGCAATCAGATTAAATAAAATAGCTAAACCAATCTGCCAAAACGGTGGAGTTTCTGTAATAATTCTAGTTGGCATTGTCATCGGTGAAGCAAAAGGAATAATCGACAAAATAACTGAAAGTGTAGAATTTGGGTCGCGTGTGATTGGAAACATTGCATAAAATCCGCCTAACATAAATAAAACCGGAATTAATGCAAATTGTCCTGCTTCTTGCAATGTTGGAGCAATTGATCCGATTAAAGCAAAAATTGCGGCAAACGAAAAAAAACCAAGTATAAAAAATAACGCAAAATAAACGATAAATAACGGAGAAATACTTGGAAGTTGCATTGCAAATCCACTAGCTTTTGATACTGCAAGTCCATAAGCCGCGATTAGTGCGGCTGAAGTTAGCCAGACGGTAAGTTGCGTTAGTCCTGCCATTCCAACACCGACAAGTTTCCCAATAAGTATCTGGAAAGGCTTTGCAGATGAAAAAAGAACTTCGGCAATTCGAGTTTCTTTCTCTTCAATAACTGCCGCCATAATAGCTTGTCCGTAAATCGTTAAAACCAAATACATCATTAAAGCGACCGCAAATGCAACGAAAAATCCCATATCTGAATCAAGTTCTTCACCCTTTTCGCTAACTTTTGTAGTTACAAAATCTACTTTTCTGTTTATTTGCTCCAGTTTTGCTTCATCAATGTTTGCTTTTGCCAATCTTTGGTTTCTAAATGCCGTGTTTACTGCTTCTTCAAGCATCTTTTTGGTAATAATGTCGCTTGTATTTCGTGCAAATAATTCAACTTTTATATCTTTGCCATCAATATTTTGTGGAATTATTAAATAAGCATCTAGTTTATCTTTCTTTATTCGCTCATTAAGTTCAGTCCGAATATCTTCAATTTGCCGATTTTGAAAATCGAAATCTTCAAAAGCAAAGTTTCCACCAAATTGTTCTGCCGAATTTTCGAGTTGTGCTTTTTGACCTTGAGTGATATTTTTCAGTGAATCTTCAGCTGCAAGTTTTGCTTTTTCAGCTAGCTTTTCAGGCGACAAGTTTGTTTTTACGCGAGTTGATACGGTACCTGATTGGTCAACAATTATTAACCTCACAGCGTCTCCATTTAAAGAAAAAAGCAAAGCCGGAATAATCGCGAACATAGAAGCAATAATTGGAACCAACAAAGTTCCCAACAAAAACGACCAAGATTTGACTATTTTAAAATATTCACGCTTAAAAACTGCAAAAAATTTACGCATTTTTTTCTTTCACTTTATCAATAAAAATATCGTTTAAACTTGGTTCAACAAGTTCAAATTTTGTAACCTTAGCTCCGTTTAAAAGTAGTTCCTTGAGCAATTCTTGCGGATCAGCATTTTCTGCAAGTGTGAGCTCAACTTCATCCGCATGTTTTCTAAGTTCAGCTACAAAACACTTATCTTCAAGAATTTTATCGCCTCCAAAACAACGCAATGAGATCATATTTTTCTCAAAACTTTCTTTAACTTCTCTTAATGTTCCGCCCAAAACCTTACGAGATTTGTTAATCAAAATAATGTCATCACAAAGTCGCTCAGCTGTTTCCATTAAATGCGTTGAAAAAATTATTGTTTTCCCTTTTGCCTTGAGTTCAGCAATAATTTCAATCAAAGTTTCAACATTTACCGGGTCAAGTCCGGAAAAAGGTTCATCTAAAATAATTAAATCAGGCTCGTGAATGACAGCAGAAATAAATTGTATTTTTTGCTGCATTCCTTTCGATAAATCATTAGCTTTTTTTAGTTTCCACTCAGAAAGCCCAATTCTGTCAAGCCAAAAATCAATTCTTTGATCAGCAATTTTTGACGAAATTCCTTTAAGTGCAGCAAAATAACGAAGCTGTTCGGCGATCTTCATTTTTTTATAAAGACCGCGTTCTTCGGGTAAATAACCAATTTTATCTTGCACTTGAGGCGAAATTTTATCTCCAAAGAGACTTATTTCGCCCTCGTCCGGAGCTGTAATATTTACAATCATCCGAATTGTTGTTGTTTTCCCTGCACCGTTTGGTCCTAAAAACCCAAAAATTCTGCCGGCTTTTACTTCAAATGAAATATTGTTTACCGCGACAAAATCGCCATAACGTTTGGTTACATTTTCAACTTTAAGAGTCGTTTCCATATCTATTTAATAATACGATAAATCTGTAATTTTGTTTTTTGCAAATATGCAATTTGCTCATTTGTTGGATAAGTTTTATTATTTTTCAGTTCAAGGTTGAAGAAAAAAAAATGGAAATAATTGTTTACCAAAAAGGAAAACTTGAAGTTGAAGAGAGTTTTTCAATTCAAGACTTACCAGTGCTTTTAAAAAATCCTGATAATTTGGTTTGGCTCGATTTATTTGTCCCAACTGAAGCCGATAAAATTGAAGCAGACAGTGTTTTGTCAAATGTTTTTAGATTTCACCCATTAACAATTGAAGATGCAAGAGAAACTCGTAATCAACCAAAAGTTGAAGTTTTTAGCGATTATTTATTCTTTATTGTTCACGGCGTTAGAAGCGAAACAAACTCTGCAAACTTTGCAACTAAAGAACTTGACGGTTATTTAGGAAAGAATTTTATTGTCACTTATCATGATGAAAAATTTCGCAGCATTGATAGTGTAAAAACCAGAATTAGAGATAATGTTTACTCGTGCCAACGTGGTGCCGCATATCTTTTGCATCAAATACTTGATGAAGTTGTTGATTTATATATGCCGATTGTTGACGATTTTGAAAATGCAATCAACATTCTTGAAGAACGAGTTTTTAAATTAAAACGTGGCAATAATGATATTTTAGAGGAAGTTATGGATCTCAAACGAAGTGTTGCCCGTTTGAGAAGAGTTTCCTCAAAACAATTAGAAGTTTTGTATCGATTCTCACATGGCGGACTTCCACACATTGACGAAAATTTATTGCCATTTTTTCGCGATGTTCACGACCATTTACAAAGAATTTCAGATCTTTCCGAAGGTTATCGCGATTTGGTTTCTGGCTTGATGGATATTCATTTTTCTGTAATAACCAATAAAACAAACGATGTCATGAAAGTAATGACGATTATTTCGACAATAATGCTTCCGCTTTCTGTTATTGCCGGAATTTACGGAATGAATTTCGAAAATATGCCGGAGTTAAAAACACGTTACGGTTATTTTTTTACGATTGGATTAATGGGAATAGTCGCAATTGGTTTGTTGATTTATTTTTGGAGAAAAGGCTGGATTTTTGAGAAAAAAGATTAGTTTTGTAACGTAATTTCTCTGAGAATATTTTTTACTTGCGTATCGCCAAAGCCATAAATTCCAGCTTTTTGTTGAAATTCAGAGAATATTTTGCTGAAGTCTTTTTCTCCATCTTTTATTATTTCAAGTAAAACTGTCTTTGGCTTTTGATTTTTTTCAAGCAAAGCGTTGCAAATTTCACTTAACTTATTAAAACAATCTGTCTTTGTTTCACTAATTTTTTTTATTCCTTCAAAATCGTTTTCTCTAAACAACTTCCATAATTGTTTCCCTAGCGAAAAATCATTGCTTGTGAGTGATTTGCGAGATTCAAAACATTTATTCAAATTACTAAAACTACAGCTCCAACTGTTAGAATCTGGAAAAACTCGATAGATTTTGGCATCACAATCTGCACATAACCAAAGACAAAACCACATATTTACTTGGCAAAAAACATCGTCTCCAAACCAAAAATTCACTTCATCATTTGGCTTGAGATTATACAATTTTTCAAATTCAGCTTTGACTCGCGACGAATAATTTTTAGCTTCAAATGTCGATTTAAGAAAGTTTTCGCGAAGTTTCCAAAATTCATCTAAACTTTCGGATTGTAAACTTCCCTCAATTAAAATTTCGCGACAAACAACAATATCGCCTTGAAGAATGAAGTTGTTTGCTAATCCATCACCGTTTAAAACATTGTAAATCATAGACTTAAAGAAATTGCATAAATCAAATTGAGGCAAATTCCAGCATAAACTCCAGCAAGAAGATCGTCGGCACAAACACCTATTCCAGAAGGCAGAACCTGTAATGCGTCAATCGGATAAGGTTTCCAAATGTCAAAAATACGAAATAGAATAAATCCGGCTAAAACTAAATGCCAAGAAATCGCAAATGGAACGAACATAAATGTCAGAAGTTGCCCTTGAACTTCATCAACGACAGCTTGTTGCGGATCTTTTTTGCCAAGCAAATGTTCAGCTCGAGTTGCCGCCCAAATTCCTAGCAGACAAAATAAAACAAAAAGTATTATGTTCAACTCATTCTGCCAAACTCCAACTTGTTCAATTGAAAGTCCACTTGAAACGAATGTCGGAATTGTGTTGAGCTCAAAATAACGAACTAAAAGATAAATTCCAACACCAACCGCAGAACCCCAAGTTCCCGGTGCGAGTGGAATATAACCGACTCCAAATGTTGTGATTGCCAGAGATAGCTTGTCGAGTATATTTTTTTGCATTAAACAATCTGCCCGATTAAATCGTATTCGTGAGCCTCATTTATCTTCACATTGTAAATTTCGCCAATAATCGGCTCAAGATATTCAGGTAAATCGTTAATTAAAATATAACCGTCAATGTCATCAGCTTGACCTTCAAGCCGTCCTTGAAAAAGTAAATCTGATTCTTTTGAAACGCCTTCGAACATTACCGGAAACGTTTTACCAATTTTTGCTTGATTATTGCGTTTACTGATTTTAGCCTGCTCTTTCATCAAACGTGAGCGACGCGATTTCATGGTTTTTGCGTCAACTTTCAGCTGAATATCAAACGCCGGAGTTCCTTCTTCATCGGAATAAGTAAAAACACCGACATTGTCGAACTCGCAATTTTGCACAAAAGCCATCAATTGTTCAAAATCTTCTTCAGTTTCACCCGGAAATCCGACAATAAAAGTTGTTCGAATCGCAATATTAGGAACTTTTTCGCGAACTCTTTTGATAAGTTTTTCCAAACTTTCTCGCGTTCCACCACGTTTCATCGATTTCAACATATTTCGTGAAGCGTGTTGAAGCGGCATATCTAAATATTTTACAGCTTTCGGATTATTGGCAATCGCGGCAAGAAATTCGTCAGAAATATGTGTAGGAAAAGCATACATTACGCGAACCCATTTGAGTTTTTCAATAGAACAAAGCTCATTGATCAATTGTGCTAGTGCATTGACATCGCCTAAATCTTCGCCATATCGCGACGAATCTTGTGCAATCAATACAATTTCTTTTACGCCTTGATTAGCTAAATCTTGGGCTTCTTTGATTATTGAACCAAATCTACGAGAACGAAAACTTCCACGCATCGCCGGTATTGAGCAAAAAGTACATGGTCGATCGCAACCTTCGGCAATTTTCACAAAAGCAGTATGTGAAGGCGTTGCAAGAAATCTCGGCGAAGTTTCATCGTAAAGATACGTGGCAGTTTTATTGCCGATTGAATACAAAGGAAGAGTTCTCGGGTCTATCTTGTCATCAGAAACTTCCAAAATACGATTGATTTCATTTGTCCCAATAAAAGCATCAACTTCTGGCATTTCTTTCATCAAATCATCGCGATAACGTTCGACCAAACAACCAGCAACAATAACTCGCTTGGCTTTTCCATCACTTTTTAACTGAGTTGCCTCTAATATCGCATCGATTGATTCTTGTTTTGCAGATTCTATAAAACCACAAGTATTTACAACGATTGTTTCCGCTTCACTCGCATCGGAAACAATTTCGTAGCCCGAATTTTTGAGTTGCCCCATCATCACCTCGCTATCAACGAGATTTTTCGGACAACCCAAACTCATAAATCCAACTTTTTTTATCATTTTTCTGCTTCTATTAATTTTAGCCAAGTTTCGATTTCGTTAATTTCTATATTCGAAAGCGTTTGTTTTCCAAATCTAACCCGCTGATAATTTTCTGTAATTTTAACTGCTTCGTTTATATTCAAATCTAAAGCAAATTCCAATGGTGTTTGATAATTTTTGCGAATATATCCTTGTTTTGCAAGAGCTTTGGTCATTCTTTCATAGAATAGAATAATTGGTATTTCGTTATTTTTTTGAAACAAACTCAGAAACTTTTTCCAAATATTTAAACGCCATATTTTTTTCCCAATAAAAAGAAGTAGAAAAAGAGAAATACTAATTAAAATAATGAAACCAATTGCTTTTATTATGGCATAAAATCGTGCTTCAAATCCTTTTTCACCACTTAAATCGTTCCACCAATTAAAAAGTTCACGTTGAATATTTTTAATAAACGCTGATATTTCTGTTTGAATGATAATAAATTGAACTTTTAATTTACGGAAAAACGATTGTTGCCCTTTATTGTCATAACTTACAAAATATTGAATCCAAAAAGTTTCAAGTGCTTCAGCATAACTTGAAAGTTTACCGACAAAACTCGAACTTGATGCATCCGATGAAAGCCCAGAGGAAGGAGTTGGGTCAAAAGGAATCCAAATGTCATTTTGGGGGAAATAAACTTCAACCCATGAATGTGCGTCTTTTTGTTTAACCACATAAACATTTGCTGTTTGATTGTATTCTCCAAACTGAAATCCATTTACTATTCTTGTAGCCACACCTTGTGTTCTTAACATAACTGCCATTGCAGTCGCAAAATATTCGCAGTGACCAGCTTTTTTATCAAATAAAAAATCGGCAAGTGGCTCGCTTCCAGTAACTTTCAAATCAAGAGTGTATGCATAGTTACTTTGTAAATAGCTTTCTATGACTTTGGCTTTTTGGTATCTACTCTGAGCATTTTTGTTAGTAACAATCTCTTCAGCAAGTTCCTTAATCTTAGTATCAATCTGTGGAAGTTGTAAATATCGAAAAAAAGATACTGAATATTTTGAATTGTCATTTGATAAATCAAATTCTGAGGGTAAGGATACATCTGATTTAACAGTATATCCGACTCTTTCATTATCATCTAACATACTAAATGAACCTTCAGAATCTTGAAAAACTAGACCTAAATTTCCGCCCAGTTCAATCGGATTTGAGAGTGAAAAAAGAGTTGGTGAATCGATAGTTTCCAATACGATGTTTTGTAAAATCTCATTTTGGGGATTACTTAGTGTTTTTAAAACAACTTGATTATCTGAATTTTTCAGTAATTCAATTGAAGGAAGATCACGGTTATTAGATTTTCTCCAGGATTTATTATCAAAATAATCAAGAGCAATTCCTCTCCATTTTTTTAAACTTATTGGAATTTGAATCTTGTCTTCAACAACTACACGCATAACAGTCTGAAAATTCTGTTGAAGAGACCCTATTTTTCCAAGTTCAATCGAATTAGAATAACCAACAGTTCCAAGTTGGCTTTGTACATTTCCAATGCTAGAAACAGAGATTCTTGGCAGAAAAAAGAAAATAGGTATAGCTAAGATACATATAAAAAATAATAAACTTAATGAAATAATCATTAGCTGTAAATTAAATTTAACAGTAATACTATTATTATAACTGCTGCTACTTTTTACATCTTGAGATGATTTTAATAATTCAAAGGCGATTATTGAGCTTACAATAGTTAGAATATATAAAACAAAACAAAAAAGAAATACAAAACTTACGCTACTACCTGCAGCAAGCAGAACTTCAAAAAAAGAAATTAAATATAAAAAAATCCAGTCACGATTTTTTTTTTGCTGAAAAAGTTTGATTATTCCAATCGTCACCACTAAATAAGATAAAAGGTTGATTGATAATAACTCAAAAGTGGCACTACTTCCTTGTAAGTTCCAAATGACAAAAAATAAAGGCACAAATAATATTGTTAAAAATAAAGATGCTTTTTCAGTTAGTTGTAATTTAGTATCTTCTAGACTCCAACTACACAATACTAAAATAATAAAAAATATGCCTAAATATACATTTATACTGGTAGCTATTGATAAGGTTATAATGCCAGACGCTACAACTAAGTATGACAAAAATATAAAAAATGAATTAAAATTATATACCTTATACATAAAAATAAAAAAGTCCATTCAACGTTGTAATTGAATGAACTTTTAAAAAAATCCGGCGACTTCCTACTTTCCCACACCTGAAAGATGCAGTATCATCGGCTCTAACAGGCTTAACTTCCGTGTTCGGGATGGGAACGGGTGTAACACTGCCGACAAAATCACCGAAAAATGTATATCAATAAAATAATAAAAGCAAGTATCAAGTTTTTGCTAGCAAGCAAATTTTATGGTCAAGCCTTGGGACAATTAGTATTGGTCAACTAAATACATTACTATACTTACATCTCCAACCTATCAACGTGGTGGTCTACCACGAGTCTCACTGGCAGAACTAATCTTGAGTCTGGCTTCACGCTTAGATGCATTCAGCGTTTATCCATGCTTGACATAGCTACCGAGCGATACTGTTGGCACAATAACTCGTACACTAGAGGTCAATCCATCCCGGTCCTCTCGTACTAAGGACAGATTCTCTCAATTCTGCTGCGCCCACACCAGATAGGGACCGAACTGTCTCGCGACGTTCTGAACCCAGCTCACGTACCACTTTAATCGGCGAACAGCCGAACCCTTGGGACCTTCTTCAGCCCCAGGATGTGATGAGCCGACATCGAGGTGCCAAACCCTGCCGTCGATGTGACACTCTATAATTACTTATAGCGCAGACTATACCTTCAACTCTTTCGAGTTGGTGGCGTATTATGAAAATTGTAAATTTATCTTTATTATAAGATAGAAATTTCCATCTCTCGAGTCATTTTTCGAGAAGTCGTTACAGGGAAAATTTGTATAGCATATTCGGAATTATGTGTGGCTTAACCAATTTTTTAAGTCGTTCCATACTCGCGGCTGTAATCCGCAAACGTGGGCGACCTTTGTCTTGATTTAACCTCGCTTCTATTCCAAACTTAGCTCGTAGAAAACTTATCAACGCTTCATTTTCACTAAAAGTGAATGATTGAGTGTTGATTCTTAATTGCTTACCATCTGCTGCGCCATCATCCATTATCCAAACTGCTAAACTCAATTCCGTAAATTCTTTATAAAGAAATTCAACCGGAACGATTTTGCGATTGTCAACGTAGAAAAAACTTCTAAATTGAACAAAATCGGAATGGGTGATAGTGCGGAAATAGTAACATCTACCGCTTTTTTGCGGCGGTGTTCTTACAAAATCAGACAATAAATTAAATTTCCAATCTACATATTCTTGCTGTTGCAATCCGTGATTGACACGAAAGCAATAGCCCGATGTAGTCGGCATCAAATAACCATCACCTAACAAAGAGCCTAAAACTAATGTTCTTTGCAACAAAGTTAAATTGATTTTTCTTGCCTGTTTTGCAAAAAATGTTTCCACGACAAACTTTCTTCCCTCGGTATTGCCCTTTTTGCGAAAGGGTTTCACCGATATGAGCCACTGTTTACCGCACAATCACTTGTGCGGGGAGCCCCATTTGACTCTTGGGCAGGATCAGCCTGTTATCCCCGGCGTACCTTTTATCCGTTGAGCGACGGCACTTCCATAAGCGACCGCCGGATCACTAACTCCTACTTTCGTACCTGCTCGACGTGTATGTCTCGCAGTTAAGCTGGCTTATGCGTTTACACTCTGCGGCTGATTTCCAAACAGCCTGAGCCAACCTTCGAGCGCCTCCGTTACTCTTTAGGAGGCGACCGCCCCAGTCAAACTACCCGCCTGATAATGTCCCTGGCCCGGATTACGGGTCGAGGTTAGAGTCCAAATAAGTAAAGGGTGGTATCTCACCGATGGCTCCGCCAAGCCCGAAAGCCTGACATCAAAGCCTCCCACCTATGCTGCGCATTACTTACCCGAAATCACTATCAAGTTGTAGTCAAGGTGCACGGGGTCTTTCCGTCTAGATGCGGGAAACCGGCATCTTCACCGGTACTACAAGTTCGCTGTGTCCCTCGTTAAGACAGCTTTCAGATCGTTACGCCATTCGTGCAGGTCGGAA
>JANORS010000023.1:0-92669 GCA_031415455.1 Acidobacteriota bacterium
AGCATTGATTATGACAAGTTTGGACAATGGAATGTCGCTCTTAAACGTAGCAGATTATATGCAAGACATCGTAAAAGGTTCGATTCTGGTGCTTGCTGTCGGTGCTGATATGTATGGCAGAAAAAGCTAAGTTTTTTTGAAAAATTATAATAGCTTGTTACATCTACAATCTAGTCATTGAATCAAGATATTTTCATGATAATATTGCTTACTATAGCAACAAAAACCTTACTCTTTTAAACTATTTATGCAATTTATTTCGTCGATTTTATTATCCAATTCGCAATATCGTTGACAACATTTTCATTAACATTAGAGGCTTTTTCATAATCTTTCGGGCTTGGTTTTGGGCTACCTTCCATAAATGAATGCGTGAGAGTCGGATAAGTTTTGAAAGTGACGTTTTTCTTTTTGCCAAGTGCGTCTTTCCAATTCTGGAAATCTGTCATTGTAACTTGATAATCACGTTCGCCTTGTAAGATTAACATTGGCTGTTTCAATGATTTAGCCGAAATTGGCGGATTGTAATTTTTCAAATCTAACCAATAGGAAGCGGGAACTCCCATAAAGATTTTGCCCGAATCAATATCGCTAGGTTTTAAAGCATTGGCAGCTGCCACATCGGTTTCGATTTTCTTAATAGTCGCCTGTTTTTCAGCAGTTAATTCGCCTTCAAGCGAGAAAATATATTTGTATTGCTCCAAAATAACGTCAGGCAAAAAACGAGTTCCACCGGCGAAAATGATAAAACCTTTAATATTTTTGTCCTTCGCTCCGATTCTCGGAATCATCATTCCGCCCAAACTATGACCAAGAACATAGATATTCTTCTTATCAACATTTGGTGTTTGTCTCAAAAGTTCTACTGCCAAAACTGCATCGTCAACAGTTTCTTCATTTACCGTAAGATTTTTAACTTTCCCAAATTTTGCACCATGAACACGGGTTCTTTTGTCATAACGCAAAACCGCAATGCCTTTTGAAGCCAATCCCCACGCTAAATCTTTGAAAACTTTATTTGGTCCAAGCGTCTCATCGCGGTCATTTGGACCTGAGCCGTGAACCAAAACGACGGCAGAAAACTTAGTTTTGCCTTTCGGAATTGTCAGCGTTGCGGGCAAAGCCCACTCACCTGTTCCGACTGTAACGTCTTTTTCTTCAAACAAGTCCGCGTTGGCATAACTTGGCTTTTGATAGGTATCTTTCGCCTTTGTTGGGGCAAAATACAAGCCATTAATTTTGCTTTCCTTATCGAATGAAATTTGAATATCTAGTTTCAAATTTTCAAATTCGCAGATAATAACTACAGGATTTTTATCATCAAGAACTTCACCTTGTTGCTTAAATTTCCCAACTTGAGAATTGATCGTTTCCCAAGTTTTTTGAAGAGTTTCCAACGTAAATTGAGGTTTGATTTCTTCGCTAAAATAGCTGTGAGCAGTCGAAAAATCTTCTTTGGAGAGAAGTTCGATAAAGGTTTTGGATTTAGCGACATTATCTGTTTGAGCCAATGAAACGCTGCATACGAAAGTTGATGCGATTAGAAAAAGTATTAGTTTAAACATAAATTTTATTTAGAACTTCCGACAAAAATTATTAAAACGATAAGTTCGGGAACGACAAACAATGCCAAATAGAACCAAGATTTTCGGTTGGCAAAATTAAATGTATAACCTGTTTCGCTCGGTTTTTCGACCAAAAACGAGGAGTCAGATTTATTATAATAAAAAATTTCGCTTTTCCAAGATTCGGCTTCAGCCTGATTTTGAAACGTAAATTGTCCGGCAATCTCCTTTCTTTCTCGACTTATTGTTTTAAGTTGAAAGAAGAAATAGCCGATTCCGACCAATAAAAGCAAAAAAGTTACCCACATCCAAATATTAATAAAAATCGAAACGGATTCAGTCGCCAAAACCGCTAAGATTGAAGAAGCGATGTTCGCAAACAAAACCGCAACCATTAAACGCAGCCAATCCAATAAGTTGCAGTTAGCCGAAAGCGACATTTCTTTGAGGGATAAAATCTTTTCGGCATTTTCAAGCGGAACTCTCATTCGAGCTTTAATAGTTTCGGTTTTTAAGCAAAATACCGGAATTTGCACAAATAACCCAACCAAAAGCGGAGCAAAAACTGTAATCAAACTTTTCGCTTCCCAACGATCAGGCTGACCGTTCAGCCCCCAATGCACAGGCACTTGATCGGGAAGTTGAGGAAAAAAATAATACAAAATTACAAACGGCACAGCGGTAAAAACAATGACGGCGATTTCCAGGGAATAATGCGTGTAATCTCTTAATTTTCGGTGTTTTAACGAAACCGCGAATTTAGTGATAATATTTGATTTCCGTAAAGCCCAAGCCTTTCTGAGCGAAACAAAAAACCACATACTTAGTGCGAATGTAAAAAGAATGTATAGATATGGCAGACTCTTTGACGAATAATTATTCGTTAAAAGCATTGCGGCAAAAAACACTGACGCAAAAGCAATCAAGCCGAAGCGATAATTTTTGAGAATTGTTTTGCCATCTTTTTCAAACGCTTCATCTTTGATAATTGTGCCGAACAGAGTTCCTTTGCCATTGTAAATCGGCAAATAATAAAACAAAATTATTTCTAAGTAAAAAACAATAAATAAAAATAAATTATCCATCATTTTATTTCACCGCCTTCAAAATGCCACGCATTTCATCAATCACCAAATTCATCACTTCTGCCCAATTTAAGCCCGAAAGAAAGAGTTGAGCGAGTGCCGAACGCAACGGTTTGCGTAACTCTTCGTCACTTTTTTTATCGGAAGTATCTGAAGTAATTATTGCTCCGGCACCGTGCTTGATTGTTAGTAATCCATCATTTTGCAATTCCCGATACGCGGTTGCAACGGTGTTAAGATTCACGCCCAAATCATTCGCAAGTTGCCTGACTGAAGGCAAGATTGTGCCTTCTGTCAATTCACCTCGCACAATTAAGAGTCTGATTTCATCAGCGATTTGCTGATAAATTGCTTTGTTGTCATTTTCATCTATTGATATAAACATTTTAATACCCTTTAATTGTATGTAATAGCTATACACTTAACTAAAAAAGAAGTCAACAAAAAAGTGCAGAGTGTTTAGCTCTGCACTTTAGGTGTGATGCTTATAATTGTTAAACATTATGAGGAGTATGATGTTCTTTCGCAATTCACTTTGATTTAGTCAAAAATCTTTCGATTTCCTTTTTTGATTTAAGCCGAATTATTGTTTTGTTGATTGCCAAGTTTTTGAGTAACACTTCGACTTTCGGTTTTGAGCGGGTCGGATAATTCCAAACTATTTTGATAAAATCCCAATCGAATTTCTCATCGCAACCTTCGGGAATATCGGGACGGCTTCCTTTTTTGTAAATCACGACTCTTTTTAGAATGCGATAAACACAGATTATTCGCGGTATTTCGAGAAAAATTACCGTATCGCAAACTGGAAGACGCAAATCCATCGTGGCACTGTAATTACCGTCAATTATCCAAGAATCGCCGTGTAGAGTTTTTGCAACTTTTGTTCGCCATTCATCTTTCGGAGTTTCCACCCAACCGGAACTCCAAAAAAGACTGTCGAGATGAATAACTTCCAAACTCAACAATTCGCCCAAACGGTTGGCGAACGTTGATTTACCCGAACCGCTCGAACCGATGACGAGAATTCTATTCATAGAGTTCTTTACTACGAGTTGAACTTAATTTTTGCTCTGGCAAATCAAATTGTGCCCTTCTAGAATTGAAAAGTTTTCTGATTACTCAAAATTTTCCCAATGTTTTTAGGAGCTTCAATGATCTCCAAATTGAGAAAGTCTTTTTCCGGCATAAATTCTTTCAAAATCGGCAAACATTCTTCCAAATCATTTTGTCTGTAACCAAATTTTTCGCCTGACAGCAACGAGAAACCGAAATCAGAATAAAGTTTAATCGCCCGATAACTTGAGGGTTGCGTGTGAAGATATATTGGATAATCTTCTGGCTTTAAATCTCTCATAATTATCGAAAGCAAAGCCCTGCCGATGCCTTTTCCTTCACAACCTTTCAACACCTTAAACCATTGAATTGTATTAAATTCATCATATGCTTTCCAAATCAAACAAGTTGCAATCGGCTTATCTTTTTCATCACAAACAAACAGAGTTTTGGTGAAAAATAAATCCTCATTCCCGCCGTAAGTTGTTTGAAAATAGTCGATCATAAATCGGTCAAATTCATCATTAAAACCTTCGTCAAACGGAAATGCTTTCCAAATATCTAACTCATCTGGTCGACAATTTCTGACAATATACTCATTGGATAGAATTGAAAGAGCATTAAAATTTAACGCCTCGCACATCATAAAAATATTTTTGTCATGTATTTCTTCCTCTGTCATAACCTTGAATCTTAAAATTAAAATAAGGCATTTGATACCATTCAAACGCCTAAACACTTTATTTTTCGCAATACCTTCTCAACGATGTTCATTCGCCCCAGTAGGCAAATTCCAATGATAAATCTCGCTTCCCATTGCCGAATCTACAAAATTTAGAACCTCAAGTTTGTGCGTTCCATCCAAACCGCTTTCATCACGCAATCGCTGGAATTCCTTGAACGAAGGCACGTTTAAGATTTCATTTTGCACTGCTTCGTTGTGATAACTCGAACAATGAACAAAGGTAACGCCATCTTCTTTGGTAAAAACTTCGTAGCGAAACTTTTGTGTATTCAGCTTGCGGAAATCTTCAAGAAACCGACGAATATTTGCTTTGTTTTCTTCGACGAATTCGGTGTTGATACGATACGAAACGATTACATTTATCATTTTATTTTCCAAAAAATTCTTTCGCTTTTTCCGTCATTGGGAATATTGTTTATCAGTCCGGTCTTTTGGAATTGCAATACGAATGAACTTTAGAGACTTTTCCGTCCGCGTCGAATTCGTAAACGTCGCACGAATTGACCGAGTTGACGGTTTTGCCGTCGCGAATAAATTCGGCTCGTCCGTAAATAGCGATTTTGTTTTCGTCTTCGATGATGCCGTCCATTTCAAATTTGGTCGTTATCGAGCGAAAATACGCCGCAATTTTTTCGGAAAACTCTATAAACGCTTGTTTGCCTTTGATAATATCGGACTCTTCATACATATTCCATTCGATATTATCCGCGAGTTTGTCCGTAACTTTTTCGTAATTTCCTGCCGATAATGATTCGGCAATTTCTCTGTTTGTCATAATCTTTTTCCTAATTTTTCGTCCGACTTATTTTAACAATCCGATTTGCTGCATTATTGCTAAGTTGTCCATTAAATTCCAGGTTTTAATAATCAAACCTTCTTCATCAAAAAGATGCAAATCCCAAAAAGTTGCAGTAATCATTTTGTTAGTTGGCGGAATACCCAAAACTATTTTTGAATGTGTCGCGGTCGCCACGCTTCTGCCCATTACCCAATTATCTTCTGCTACGGCGTGTTCAACCATAATCTGAATGTCCGTCCAAGTTTGGTGCAAACCCTCTAAAAAAATTTGAATTCCTTCGCGTCCTTTTTGACTTTGTTTTGATTTAACTTCGTGATTTGGCGAGTAGAAAAGAATGCACTCATCAACTCGTTTGTTGTTAAATGCTTCTTTTGCTTTTAGATAGTTCGCTTTGTTTCTGGCGGCTATTTCAATTTTATTTAGATTGTTCATTTCTTTGATTTCAATTCAATAATCTTTCTAATCAATTCAGTTGGCAAAGGTTTGCTGTGTAGAAAGTGTAAACTGTCTTTTGTTCCTTTTGCTCTGAAGACGGAAATTTCATCTTCAATTTCATTCAGCCCGTAAATCGGATAAAAACCTATGTGTTTTTTGTATGCAGCAAAATATAAATGATAACTACCAACTTTAAATGCTGGCATTTTGTAACGTATGCTTTCTTCTGTGTCAGGCAAAATCTCAAAAAATATCTGACGCAAAGTTGTCAGTCTCTTTTGAATTTCAGGGTCGAATTCTGCAATGTATCTTTCTATGTCGCTCATTGATTTACTTAAACCGCCAATGTTTTTACTGCTTCCGAACTAATTTATATTGAATGCTCTTTTTTTCTTTTTGCCCTTTGTAGGTATCAAAATTTTCAATTAGTAGATTGTCTTTATCAATAAAACTGATTTTTTGACGAACCATTATTGGCTTACTATCAATAGGGTTTGTGATTTCTCCTTTTAGTATGGCTATTTTATTTTTGGCATCCCAAGAGCCTTTCAAATACAACGTTCCTGTTCCCATATTTGTTAATGTAGTTAGGCTAAATTGTTTGTTGATGGTGTTGTAGCCAATAGTGGAAAGGGATTGGTAATCCATTCCCATCATATTCCCTGTTTGTGTCATTTCAAGAAATCTATTACCTAAAATCATTTTATGACTTGAATTAACACTAATAATTTGAGGTGGTTTTCCTTCGGTCATCCACATTGAAATTTCCATATTAAATTCGCCAACATAGTCACCCATCACTTTATGCATATGTCCAAGGGTCTGTTGCTTAGGCATTTGCGGCGACTATACTCATAAATATTGTAAGTAGTATGGTTATTGTTTTTTTCATATTCGTTTATTTAATTTTATCTTTTAATTGGATAAAGTTGTCAATAAATCATCCAAATTATCAATAGTCGCTTTAAAGCCTTCAACAAAGCCCATTTCAATCATCTTTTCCATCCGCTCTAAAGATTCGTTGTAAATAATTATAATCACAGTAGTTATGCCGTTTTGCTCGCTAAAATTGTAATTCCAATCAGAACCCGGTAATTGCGGATTTTCCTCTGCATCCGCAAAGGCATTGAACATTTTGAAATTGGTTTTTGGAGTAATAGAAGTATATTTTTGAATCGACCACATCTCCTGTCCATCAGGGCTGACCATTGCATAAAATCTACGTCCACCTACTTCAAAATTCATATATTTCGTTTTTGATGTCCAAGGTTTCGGTGCAGTCCATTGATCTAGTAATTCTTGCTTGGTAAAAGCATCCCAAACGAGCGAATGTTCGGCAGCAAATTCTCTGGTTATAGTTGCCGTTTGAGCTGCTTTGTCAATGGTAAAATCGAATAGCAAATTATTGTTCATTTTTTTCTTCCTTCATTTTTGATAATAGATCGTCAAGTTGGCTGAACCGAGTTTCCCAGGCTTTGCGGAACTGCTCGACAAATTCGTCGATTTCTTCCATCTTTTCGGGATTTAAGTGATAGTAAATTTCTCTGCCTTGTTGTTCTTGAGCCACCAATTCGCATTCGGTAAGTATTTGCAGATGCTTGGAAACGGTCGGTCTCGCGGTGTCGAAATTTGAAGCTATCGCACCTGCTGACATTGATTGTGCCGCGACCAATAAAAGTATCGCCCGTCTGGTCGGGTCTGCAATCGCCTGAAAAACGTCTCGTCTTAAATTCATATATGTAGCCACTTAACTACACGTAAGATACATGAAGTAAAGTGACTACGCAAGCGGTTAGTTTGGAATTGTAAAGATTTTTATTTGTGTGAGATTTAATCAGGCACGTTCGCAACTTGGGGAATGTTGTTTAATAAAATTTACCATCATTCTTTCATCCATTCTTCAGAAATTTTTTTGCCACGTCGTAATTATCGGCGATGAGGATTAGTTGATTTGGATGTTAGCTGTATTGCGTCAAAATATTTACACTGGATCCGGCTAATTTTTTGCATAACATTCCTAATTGACCCGAAACGTCTTGTCTTAGTTTTTAGATGATGACATTATTTGTTTTCGAAACTTTCATCCCGACTTTTGTGAAAACTTCTTTTGCTTTTTACGCTTCTTCAACCAGAAAATGAGCAATTGCGGATTCGCCGTTTTCAAATACTCCAATACCTCCGAGGCTGATTTTATTTTCGCCCAGAGTTTAGCCCAAAAGAGCTAATTGCCTCGATTTGTTGCCTAAAAATTATTTCCAAATTTTTCATAATTCTCCTTTTTTCTGATGAAAATTTTTGCTGTCCGTCGGCACTTGTTCGCTGGCTATTTATTCCGTGATCTCGTTCGAAGACGGCGACGCGTAATCTGTCATCCGAAAACACTTCATTCCGCCCAATTTATTTTGGTTGACTTATCCAAATAGAGAATGCCGTCAAAAGCATTTCCAAGATCGTCGATTTCTGTTGCGTCCCTTCTTGCCTGAGCACCGGCACCGGACATTACCGTCAAAGGTTTTTCCAATATTAATTTAAGTGATGTGTTCTTTTTTGCATTTCGAATGTTTAAAAACGCATTTGGCTTTCCAAGCTTTTTAAGACAATTTGTGAAGGTGTTTTCCAAGACAGATTCAATACGAAATGTATGGAATTTCCAGCCTATTTCATTTGCGTTATGCGGAAATGCGATGAATTCGCCTGTGCCAAAATCAGTTGCGAAATTGAAATACGAGCTTCCATAAACTTTCCGCAGCTGATGCCCGGCAACGTCAACAATACCATTTGAAACCCAATCGCCAACGTGTGCATTATGTGCCCAATAAAGTGCTTTTGATTTATTGCCGTGAAAATTCAAAATCCATTGAATATTCTCGCTGATATAAATATCTCGAAAATCGTGTTTTCGTTGTTGAGCGTTTTGGTTGATCGCCGTAACAAACTGTCCCAAAACTTCAATGTGACGAAAAGCCTGGTTAAATGCTTTTTCCGACGTTTGTTTTTTGAATGATTCACTATTTTCAATAAAGTAGCGTTTTATTTTGGCGTATGAAATGAAATAGTCGGATTTTTCGCCGTCGCTGATATTTTCCCAAAGATGCTTTTCGAATCCGTCTATTTTGTATTTTGAATCAACCGTTTTCAGATAATCCTTTATTCGATTTACGTCGGAAATTACATATTGCATTTCGCTGCCGTAAAGGTATATTTTGTCGTTATTTTCTTGGTTATATTTTCTCAGCCAATTCATCAAATGATGAAATTCTTTTGTTTTATATCGCCAGGTGGAATTATGAGATTCAAGAATCACTTTCAGATCATCTCGCTTGCCTTGAACATAATCATTCAGATACGCACCTTCGCCAAACCCTGTCTCTAATACCAAAATTTTAAAGCCGTGCTTTGCCGATAGATATTTCATCAGTTCTTCGGCAAGAACTGTAAATTCAGCAGTCCCGTGAGTATCTTCGCCGTATCCGACAATACGGACATCCTTTAATTCATTGTCTAAAAACGAAAACGAAGCAGACTCTAAGCTATCAAAACCAGTAGAGTAGTTTTTAAGTTCCGAACTACATTGGGCTGAGATATTAGTGATTGCCAGAAGTGTTAGAAAAGCTATGGTTACAATTTTCATTAGGTTTTTGTTGGATCCTAATATTGGAACACCGCGAAACTGAACTTTGTGACAATAAAATGCTAACTATCAAAACAAAATTCCGAAAACTCTTATGTCTATAATGCTCTTTCGCCGCATTCACCAAATTTCAGTGATAAATCTCGCTCCCAATCGCCTTAAACTCCGCAGCCTTTTCCACAATTCCGACAGTTTATAACTCACATCTTATTTGATGATCTTTGCTTTGTTGGTTTTCAAAAAAGGTAGTGTTTCGGACTGAAAATATGGATTCTCCGTTCCCCAAAAGATGTATGTCAAATGAAGCTCATTTTCGGCAAATTGGTATATTTCTTCAGCCGTTATTCGCTTATTGGTATTTGGATTAATGTAGTTATAGTTACCATCTTGAACAGCCAAACTGCTCGGCACTTTTTTATAACTGCTTTTAATAAGCGGGTAACTTTTTTGTTCCTTTTTATACGGAAAAAGATCGGGACCGCCAACACCGATGTTGTTTGCCCAAGCAAATTCATACACTTCTTTTAGTAAAGTAGTGGCTAAGCCGGGAACACGACAGCCGGGCATAAAATTGGCATAAACAATAACGGTTGATTTTGGAAACGCTTTTTTAAGAGCAGATAAATTTTCCGTGGTTGCCTCTTTGTATCGCAAACAACTAAAGCCGGGCGGATGCAATTTGCCGCTTCCAAATCCTACGGATGTTTCCCCGGTATTTATCCCTTCAACAATTCCGTCAAACTCTTTTCCCAAAGCAGCATAAAGTTTATGTAATCTTTTTTGCACTTCCGCGTCCCATCTTCTCGTCGCCCATCCTTCCTCAGTATATTCTGTTTCGTCGTAGTCTTTGAATGTATATGTTTTGTTTGCTCCGCCATTATAAATCGGGTCTTCCCGTAAATATTTCGGTGCAAAATTACGCTGAATTGAGAATGAAACATCCTGAATTTGAATAAACAGCTTTTTTTTCGATTTCTTGAGAAACTTCAAATCCTCTTTAATCAAACTAAAATCATATTCGTCTTTAGTATGCTCTATTTGATTCCACGAATAGGCAATTTGAACACCGTCAAAAAGTTCGGGTTTCCAATATTCTGAATTCCTTAGCTGCTCTCTATCCATTCCCACAAACAAAAAATTCTTTATCTGAGAGAACGAATTACTAGCCACAAATAAGATCAAAGCAAAAGTAAAAAGTATCCGTTTCATAATCTGAAAAACTCCGAACTTGAATAAATCTTAGACTAAATCAATGATGAGCCTTCGCACCTTCGGGCAAATCACCTTTTTTACAAAACACTTTCTAAGAATAAAAAAGACGAAGCCGAAACATCGTCCTTTGATACTTTGAAAAGGAAGAGCTAATTTTTTGACTTGCCCAAAATAATAACGCTTTCTCTAAGTTCAGTTATTGTCGGGCTATATTTAGTTTTTCGTTTCTGAACATAACGTAATACCCCAATTTCCTTTAGATACCATCCAATCTTTGAAGCAATATCTCCAATTATTAAATCCACCGGAATTTCGTAGTCAGCATAGGCGGAATTGGAAACAACTAACCAAACTTGTCCATGCTTTGTAACTTTATTTTTCAACAGTTTAAGAATATTCTGCATATCTTCAAAATATGCCTGAATCATCATTGGAATACTCTTGTGCATAAGGTTTTCGCCATTTTTAATAAGATGTTTCACAGTTTGCTCATAAAGCAAGCCAAAATCACTCAATTTAGGTTCTCTCCATTTTGCTTGAATATGAGACCTTACTGTTTTTAATCGCAAATCATATAGTTTTTGAGGAGATTTAATAAACTTTCCTAAAAATAACTCAGGTCTGTAAATGTCCGTATAATCGAAAGTATTCAAATACGGTGGAGACGTTATGCACAATTTAAATTCTGTTATTTCGTCTGATTTGCGTAGTATTTCTCTACAATCACCTTTAATAATTTTTGAATTTACTTGAATCGGCGTTTCTTGAACATCAGTTTTAATATTTGAAAGGTTTTGTTTTAAGGATTTGATAAAAGATTCTTTGTTATAGTTATTTTTCCCCCAACCGTCACGATAACGTAGGCATTTACCGTCTTTCGTTGCATTGCAGTTTTGCATTGCAGAAGAAATTAAAGCGAGGCGAATTAATTTACGGACATTAGAATCGGAGATTGATTCTGTTTGATACCAACCACCTTCAAAAGAATTCAGGACTGATTCATTAAATAACCATTTATCAAGTTTATCGGTCTGAGAAAATGTTGAGAAATTCAATAACGGAGAGGTTTTTCCATTTTCAACTGACGTTATTAGTTTGTTTTCAATTTTATCTAATTGTGAAACATTGGCATTTTTAGTTTTTGTGTCGGACAGAAAAGACGTAAATGGATTTACTTCAATCCCGATTGACGTATAACCAAGCATTGAAGATGTTAAGGTCGTTGTGCCGCTTCCGTTGAATGGGTCAATAATTACATCGTCTTTTGCAAGCCCCACATATTCGACAGCTTTTTCTACTATATTTGGCGAAAATCCTTCTTTGTAATAATACCATCTATGGCGTGCTAATTCGGTTGTATCCTCGTAGTTTGAGTAACCGCTGTCTTTAAGACAAAATTTTTCATTTATTTTTTCTTTCATCTTATCAAGCCATTAATTGCAAATCGGTTCAGCAAACATTCTAATTGGATTTTCAAAGCCAGTCATTGTGTCATAAAATTTTTTAGCAGGATTAAATGTAACTTCCTGATTTCTATAGTGCATTCCATTAGCTACGTCAATTGTTGTTAAATTTGCTGCAACACCGCTCCTTCTTCCATCAATGATTACAAGATAACCTTTTGTAATACATGAAGGAGTATCTTGATTTTCTAAATCCATGTATTCTTTCACTTGGTCAAGCCCATCATTTCCTCTGCCGTTTGCGTAGGCTGTTGATAGATTACCTTCCCCATCTTTTGATTGACCTAACCACTTCAATTCTAACATTGCCGCTCGGTTTGCTTCTTTCCAATAAACTCTAATATCAACAGGTTTGCTCGCACCATTATTATATTCTCTGACAACATCAACTCCCCGAAGTGAACTGTCTAAAAACTCACTTAATGATTCTTGCATTATTTCTTCAGGTCTTTGTTTAAAGTAAATTCTTGTAGCAGTATCAAACCAACTTTTACGAAAGATTGTGCAAGATGAATAACGAATCTTTTCTGCCTTATATTTTAGAAGTGCTTCACTTAAATAGTGGTATTGCAATGCGTAAATACTTGCAGAATCAAAACGATTAATAATATCGATTTTGGTTTTATTTGCTACAAAAAATTCTTCGCAATCCTTATAAGAATAGATAATTGCTTTGTCTGAGTCGAATATATTTTCAGGATTTACGTTCTCCCATATTAATGGCAATCGATCAGTTTGGAAAAGTTGTATAACTAGAAATTTACAGTCGCTGTTTATCAAAAGATTCCTATCAAAGAAACCACTTCCTTGAGGTTCGTCAAGCAATATCGAATCGTCAAGTGTTGTATAAATAACAAGTTGCCCTTCAAAATGGTCAGGCTCAAGACTTCTATAAACATCTTGGACGAATGAAATAAGTTCAGTAGTAATTTTTATTACATCTGGGTTGTTATTCATTGCAGTATAAATCTGCAATGCGTAATTTTCTTTACGAATATTATTTACTAATTGGTCTGACATGAGATGCTATTTTCCCTCTATTCGTTCTTGTTCGTTAATGAAATTAATCCAAGTCACCGCCGGAATTATTAAATCATCGGCTGAAACCCCAACTTCCTTGCTTATTTCATCAAATTTTTGATAGATGTTGCTTTGTTCAAGCCAAGATTTGTTGTTTATTTCTTTCGCTTTTGCAATTTCAGGATCACTTAGCAAAGCTCTTAATGTCTGAGAGTAGGGAACCAAAATACTTGTAGTGCAAGCTGCGGTTAAGTATTCTTCTCGCTTTGAAAAAGTTGGTAAAACTTTGAACTTATTAAATTCATCAGCTCCTCTCGCGGTGATTTTGTTAAATGTTCCGTCATCCTCAAATAATCCATTTTGTTGATGTCTGGTTACTGCTTCAAAAATCGCTTCTGAAAAAGGGTAACCTGTTTCACTAATTGTAAATCTGTATCGCCAGTCGCTAACAGGATTCTTTCTGTATAAAAAGAGAATCGAAGAGAAGTAAGAAAATAGATGAATTTCTTCCAACTTGAATCCATCTAAAAAATTATCTAGTTTATGTGCCAATGATAAGCTATCAAAAAAGGCTTCAGGCGTTACTTGTTTGCTCATGATTTGTTCTTTTATTTAAGGCATCCTCAATGTTCTTATATACTTTTTGGAATAGATTTTCACCTTCTTTTTGAATATCAGACAAATCTGTCCATTCCAACATCCTTCTAAATTTCATTTTGTTCTTTCCACAGATTTCAGCTAATGAAAGCAAAAGTTGTGAAGCATTAATATTCGCTGTCATAAACAAATTTTGATTGTAGTTGATTATATATTCAGCAAACATTCTTCCAACCCTACTTTCATAAGCAATATCCAACGAACCCTCCGGCGTATCAACCATCATAGTTGCACCGTCTTTACTATCTGAAAGGTAAATTGCTAACGACATTCGTAGAGCAATATCTAAAAAGAAGCGTTGGCTTTCTGAAAGTTGGAAGGATTCAGTTCTTGCCAAATTATGAATTTCTAAAACTAATTTAATTGTCTTATCACTTCTTTTCGGACTAATATTTAAATCAAGTCCAATAAAACTCTTGGCTAAATTCTTAAATATAGGGACGAAAACTGTTTCGGCTTCTTTGTATGAAGATTCAACTTTTTTTAAGAGTTTTTCATACTCTATTTTCAGACTGTCCCTTTTAGAATATTCCTCTTTTGATTCCTGAGCTGCCAGTTCAGATTGTTTTTCGTATTGCTTAATAAGAGCGTCAACACTGTTATTTCCTGTTCCTTTGAGAGAAATATCAGGATTATCTTCAGTAAATTCCTCAATATCTAGTTTAGCTTTTTTAACCTCAATCTCCGTTTTATCAACTTCAATCTTTTTCCCTTCAGTTTCTAAAATCAGATTGTCCAATTCTACATTCTTAGCTGAAATTTTTTCATCATTCGTTTGAATCAATTTCAATATTTTATCTAACTCTGCACTATTTGAATCGTTAATTGCTGTATTACACAATGGGCAATTATTTTTGTAAATGCTTCTTTCGATACTTTCAGCTATATGCGAACCTTCGGAACTACAAAGCAGACATTCTTTATTTTTAATTGAAAGTTGAATGTCTGTATTTTCTATAAGTTTGGAGCGTGGTTTTGAATATTTGGAAAACAATCTTGTGTGTTCAATCCTTAGTTGCATTAATTCTGAATTAATATGACTTTGTTTTTTTAACATCGAATCATATTCAATTTTGATATTTCTAAAAATTCTCTCCAACTCCTCTAATTCTTTGTAAAGTTCCGTGTATTCATTCTCTAAATCTTCAATGTCAGAAACCTTTTTGCCTTTGGTTTTTTGCGTGAGTTCTTCAACCTTTTTCTTTGCTTGTGTTGACTGCCATCTTAAGTTTCTTCCATTTGATTCGTGCTTTTCCATTTTTCGCGTCAAATCTAATATTTTGTCAGCATCTTTTGGGTCTGCATTGAAAGCAATAGCTAACGCCTGAGAGGAAGCTCTATCATCCCAAAAAATCATTCGTCTATTCTCATCAAAAGTTAAAATGTAAAGTTGATAAAAAACAAAATAGTCAAAATTTGTAAAGCCAATTTCAGATGTTAATAATTTTTGGAATTGATTATTTAACTCTTTTGGGCTTTCGGATTTGCTTTTGAAATGAGAAATTCGTTTGTCATTATCTGTGCTGTAAACTTCCAATAATCGAAGGACATCTCGTTCAAAAAAGCCTCTGATAATTCTGAAATATTTTCCATTTACCTTGAATAGAATCTCAATTTCAGCTTTATCTTCATCTTTTTTATCAATTCTTCCAATAAAATATCTTTCTGTATAACGCTTATTTCTTATTACAATTTCGCTTGGAGAATAGACTTCCTTATTTGGTTCTAGAACAATTCCGGTTAAGCCAAAATTAATTGCGTTCAAAAAAGTCGTTTTTCCCAAACCATTAGCTCCGGCTAAACAATACACTCCTTCGTTAATTTCTTCATTAACTTCATAAACTTTTCCGTCTTTTTTGTAGAGGGAGAAATTCCGAAGAATTATTCTTTCAAGTTTTATGAAATTATATTTACCTTGCATTATTTATCTTTGAATTGCCGAATTTAAATGTTGGGATTTCTAAATGCCGTAACTAATATAAATGATTTAGCTTAAAATCTACAAACAAACAAGGTCGAAGCCGAAACTTCATCCAATTACAATCGTTGAGAAAAACTCCTAATGATGCTCCTTCGCCCCATCAGGCAAATTCTCGTGATAAATCTCGCTGCCGCCGAAAGAGTTAGTTTCAATCACATCACAACCGACATCTAAAAATCCCGTGTGAACTTTTTCAATAATCGTCAAATTCTGCCATTGCAGATTGCTTCCCATCGCACCGTCAAAAACGATGACTTTTTCTTTTCATAAATCTAAAAGATTATTGCTCATAAAAATATCTATTTGCTGTTGCAAAATGGTTTAACTGATACTGCCTTCCCAAAATTCATTGATTAGCGGCAAGAAAATCTGCCAAAGAAGCAACATCAATCGCACAGTGTCCGCCATACAGAGGATGCCATTTGGTTTTTACTCCTTTTTTTATTGCGATATTTGCAAGGGCTTCCGTTCCCTCAAAATTGCCGTATTTATCATAAAGACCACACGATAAATATAGTTCGGGATACTTATCATCTGCCCGCTCGATCAATTTTATCGGAGAAATCGAGTTCCATTCCTCTTCATTAGAAATGTATGTTTTTGCCATTTGGAGTATTCCGAATGCTATCTTTGGATCTGCTCCGGTGCGTTTGACTGTCTCTCTCATCGTAGAAAAATCAGAAAAGGGTGAATCCAAATAAACTCCCGGACAGAGCGATGCAACTTTAGAAAATAGGTTAGGATGACTGAGACCTAATATCAATACATCATTTTCTTTATTTGTTGTAGAAATTGAAAAAGTATTAAGCAAAATAGCAGTAGATAAATGGTCAGTAAAACCCACAACAGGTTTCCCGTCATCAGCAACGCATTTGTAAAAACTAACAATACCAAACTCATTACGACAAAACACATTGAAATGGCAAAACTTCGGACGGTTAGCACTCTCATTTGGTCGTGCAAAACTTGGTTTCTTTGGATGTTATCTATGTCAATTAGAAGTTCGTTTAACTTTTTGTCTAAATGATTGTCAATAACTAAATTCCTTAATAGTTCTATGCCTTCCAGGTTTGGGTCATAAATTTTTTCTAATAAATAATACTTTTCACCTTTAATAAAATCATTTATTGTTTGGTCGTTGGCAAATTTTTTATTGATAACCAAGCCTTTCAAAAAATTGACTTCAGTATCAATATTTTGTAATCGAAAGGTTGAAAAGGCTCCAATTAAACCTGTTAGAGTTGCCACAATAGTAGCGACTGTGGCAAATAAAAATTCAAGAATATCAGCGTTGGGAAACATATTTTAGGCTTTATCAACAAGTCCTATTCTTGTCTGATTAAATTGTTGTTCATTAATTTCTTTGGCAATAAAATGAGCGACATTGCCCGCAAGGATTTGTTTGCTTTCGCTTTTCGGGAAATATTTTTCTTCAAAAAGATAGTTTCCATCAGCCTCGCCTTCAACCATCATCGTTGGGCAAATAACTAAATAATGAATGTCTAGTGGTGAAAGAAAACAATAGGCGTCCCAATGGTCAGCCCGTTGGTTTTTCAAAAATTCGGGTTGTCCAGCTAAATCCCGTCTTAATGTGTTGAAACTAAAAAGAGTTAAGCCCGAACCTGCGACAATAATAAATCGTTGCTTTTGAGAAATATTTTCGGCAATGATTTTTACTAAAGGGGTTACAACCTGCGTTGTGTCTTCATAATTTCTGTTCCCAACTGCCGAAACTATAACATCATAGCCTTTTAGATTTTCCGAAATTTTGGCTTCATCATTCAATTCGCCTGTGACAACTTTCACACCAGCAATTGGAAATTCATTTTGCCGTGTATAAACAGTCACTTCGTTCTGAACCTTTAAATTTTCCGTTACAATTTGTTTGCCGACAAGTCCTGTGGCTCCAAATACAATTACTTTATTCATATCTTTAACTATTTTATTATGGTTTTAATTTTTGCTGGTTTTGTATAATTCAGTATCAGACAAATTCCCGTGATAAATCTCACTTTCCGTGGCGACAAGTTATTTACTCTTTTTGAAGCAAATGTTCAATTTTAGAATTGAACGCTGTTCTGATTACTCAAAATCTCTTCAACATATTTTGGTGCTTCGGAGATTTCCAAATTGAGGAAGTCTTTTTCCGGCATAAATTCTTTCAAAATCGGCAAACATTCATCTAAATCATTTTGCCTGTTACCAAACTTTTCGCCTGACAGCAACGAGAAACCAAAATCAGAGTAAAGTTTGATCGCCCGATAGCTTGCGGGTTGCGTGTGAAGATATATTGGATAATCTTCTTGCTTTAAATCTCTCATAATTATCGAAAGCAAAGCTCTGCCGATGCCTTTTCCTTCACAACCTTTCAACACCTTAAACCATTGAATTGTATTAAATTCATCGTATGCTTTCCAAATCAAACAAGTCGCAATCGGCTTATCTTTTTCATCACAAACAAAAAGAGTTTTGGTAAAAAATAAATCTTCTTTCCCGCCGTAAGTTGTTTGAAAATAGTCGATCATAAATCGGTCATATTCATCATTAAAACCTTCGTCAAACGGAAATGCCTTCCAAATATCTAACTCCTCTGGTCGACAATTTCTGAAAATATACTCATTGGATAGAATTGAAAGAGCATTAAAATTTAACGCCTCGCACATCATAAAAATATTTTTGTCAGGTATTTCTTCCTCTGTCATAACCTTGAATCTTAAAATTAAAATAAGGCATTTGATACCATTCAAAAGCCTAAATACTTTATTTTTTGTAATAGCTTATCAATGATGCCTCTTCGCCCCATCAGGCAAATTCCCGTGATAAATCTCACTTCCCGTTGCCGCAAATTCCTCTGCCTTTTCCGCCATTCCGCCTGCTAATGCTATTTCTCCTTTGATCTTTTGCTCTTCTTTCACAAATTCGGGGACATCTTGGGCGATTTTCATTAAGCAGAAATGCTGTCCGCACATTGGGCAGATTTGGGTGAGTTTAGCACATTCAGCAGTATCAATCTCAATTACCGTTTAATTTTGATTTTTATGACATTCTTGGTTTTCACAATATCAAACTGATTCAATTAGCGTTAAAATAGCAAAATGCTTCACGATTTTAATTCTGGCGTTGTTTCTTTCGCCGCACACGGAGCGAAAAATGTTGAAGTCCATCGGCATCATTGCTTTCAGATTGTGGTTAGTATCAGAGGTTCATTTGCTTGCACGATTGGCGGGAATTATTATCCGAACAAAACGGGGTTTATTGTCAATCAAAATGTGACGCATTCGTGTCAGGCTGAAAATGCGAGCGTTATCGTTTATTTTATTGATGCGGACAGCTATTTTGGTTGGCAACTCAAATCAATTTTGGCAGGTCAAAAGTTTTTGGACATCGAAGGATTTTTTACCGATTCGCAAAGGCAGAAAATCAATGCGGAAGGCAATCAAAATTTATCGAAAGACGAATTGAAAAAGCTTTCCGAGGAGATTTTTGAAACGATTTTGCCCACACCGTTTCAGCCAAGCGAAACTCTTGCGGATGAACGAGTTGCAAAAGCTGTCAATTTTATCGAAACGAATCTGGCAGAAAGCCTTAATCTCGAAGACATTGCCGATTTGATGTTTCTTTCGCCTGAACGTGCCAGACATCTTTTTGCCGAAAAAACAGGCTCGCCATTCTCGCAATATATTCTTTGGAAACGCATCAAACAAGTTATAATTTCCTCACTCCAAGGCGAACATTCGCTGACCGAAGCCGCTTTGAATGCAGGATTCGCCGACCAATCGCATTTTACCCGCACCTTCAAAAAAACTTTCGGAATGTCGCCGAAAACTCATCTCAAAAATAGCCGTTTTGTTCAATTCTTAAATCCGTTTGTTTAATACATTCTTATATTGAACGAAAAAAACGATTCGCTGATTTAGCCGAATCGTGGGAGATTACATTATGAAAAACTTTAATATCGAAGATACAGCGATGATTTTGATTGATCATCAAGTAGGGACAAACACTTGGGCAAGCACGACACCGCTTGAACTTTTGCAGCGAAACGTGATTATTTTGGCAAAATTTGCCGCAGGAACGGGAATGCCTGTTGTTTTGACTTCGAGCCAGGAAACGAATGTCAATGTGCAAGGTCCATTGATGCCCGAATTAGCGGAAATTTGCCCCGAAGCATTTGCCGCGAGAGTAAAACGGCAAGGTGTCGTCAACGCGTGGGACGATGAAAATTTCGCGAATGCCTGCCGCAACACGGGCAAGAAAAACTTTGTAATGGCTGGCGTAACTACCGATGTTTGTATGGTTGCTCCGGCGATAAGTGCTTTGGAAGAAGGATTTAACATCAAAGTCGTCTGCGATGCGTGCGGTTCGTCAAACCAAATTGCCGAAGAAATGTCTTGGCGAAGAATGGAAAAAGCAGGCGTGGATTTGACCAGCACCAACGCGATTGTTGCCGAACTCGTCAAAAATTGGGCAAGTCCGGCTGGTGCAGTCGCGTTTCCGTTGTTGACATAAGCTCAGTCGCCCCGCAATTAGTGATGGCAATTCCGAAAATCTACACATACAGAAAAATATGAAAGCAATCAGAATTCATGAATACGGCGATGCAAACGTGCTTCGCTATGAAGACGCGGACAAACCAAATATTCTACCAAACGATGTACTGATACGAGTTATCGCAACATCTTTTAATCCGGTTGACGCAAAAATTCGGCAAGGATTTATGAAAGACAATCTGCCGAAGACTTTTCCATTTGTTTTGGGTTGGGATTGTGCGGGTATTGTCGAAGAAATCGGCAAAAGTGTCACCAAATTCAAAGTCGGCGATGAAGTTTTTACGATGCCCGAATTTGCTCGTGGCGGAACCTACGCCGAATTTGTCGCGGTTGATGAAAATCAAGTCGCATTAAAACCGAAAACGATTTCGTTTCCTGAATCGGCTTCGCTGCCGATGGTGGCACAAACGGCGTTGACGGTGATGGAAACCTCGCAACTCCAACCAAATCAACGAATTCTGATTCACGGCGGAGCAGGCGGAGTCGGCTCAAATGCGATTCAAATTGCCAAAGCGTTAGGTGCTTACGTCATCACCACTGCTTCTGGCGATGGCATCGAACTCGTCAAATCGCTCGGAGCAGATGAAGTAATTGATTACAAAACCACGAGTTTCAAGGATGTTGTGAAAGATGTTGATGTCGTGCTGGACGTTCTCGGCGGACAGACGCAGGAAGATTCGTGGCAAGTTATGAAAAAAGGTGGAATCCTAATCGCCACCGCATTTCCGCCAAATCAGGAAAAAGCCGAACAATTCGGAGTGCGTGCCCAGTTTATTTTCACTCAACCACGCGGCGAGGCATTGGAAAAAATCGCCCAAATGGTTGATAAAAAACAAATCCGTCCAAATGTCGGCACAGAACTTTCGCTCGCAAACGCACAACAAGCACACGAGTCAAAAGGCGGAAACGGCAAGACAATCATCAATATCTGACCAATTTTTAGCAGCGAGTATTTTCCAAGAGGCTCTCTAACACGCAGATAGCCTCTTTTAAGTTTAATGATCTGTCTTCGCCCCAAGAAGCAAATTCCCGTGATAAATCTTGCTTCCATCTTGCTTTATGAATTGCCGTCTGCTTTAGCTGACGGAAAGGAATAAAAATGATTCGGGCTTTAGCCGAAATAATAAAAATAATCAATCATCCTTACAGCTTTAGCTAAAGCAAAAAGGAAAATTATTTTATCTGAAATTCGGCTAAAGCCTTTTTTGACCTAACCTTGTTTTCCGTCAGCTAAAGCAGACGGCAATTCATTAAAACCAACTTCATTCATAAATTTTCGATCAAAAATCTCAATTAAAAAATCAATCATTCTTGTCTTCAAATCTCTGAAAACCTGCTCTTTTCAAAAACTTTTCAAACTCATCATCAAAACTTTTCTCCTTATGATGAACTTCTTGATTCTTAATGTAATCCCGAACATTATCAACGACATTTTCACTCACCGACACGACAAAATAATCATCCTGCCATTGAAATTTTTCTTTACAAAGTCCATTTTTATTGATCCAAAATGATGATTCGCCTTTTATCAACTGCATTGTTTTTTCAATTGTTTGATCCGAACCTAAAGAAATCAAACAATGAACATGCTCAACATAGCCGTTGATGAAATCAATAAAAATCTCTTTTTCTTTGGCATTTTCCCGAATATGTTGAAAAACTTTTTGTCTGATGTCGTCGGTCAGAAATGGTTTTCTGTCCTTTGTTGACCAAACAAAATGTAACCAAACTTTTATGTAGGACATATTTTTTATTTAGGCTAAAGTCGTTTTTCATGAATTGCCGTCTGCTTTAGCTGACGGAACTGTAAGTGGAATAATAACAGGCTTTAGCCGAACATTATGGAAATATCAATCATCCTTACTGCTTTAGCTTAATTTGTGCTGAAGCAATAAGGAATTTCTCTTTTTTATTTGGCTAAAGCCGAATCTCTTTCTCTCAAATATCCGTCAGCTAAAGCAGACGGCAATTCATATTTTCCCCAATCAGCATTACTTTTATTCGGAATGTTCTTTCGCCCCATCAGGCAGATTCCCGCGATAAATCTCGCATCCGGTGGTGACAAATTCCTTCGCCTTTTCCGCCATTCTGACCGCTAACATCATCATCTGAGTTATCTTCGAGATTTTACACTTAACGAATTTAGATACAGCATACTTGGAGCGTCAGACCGAGCGGCTACAATGTCTGGCGATCCGTCTGCATTAACATCGCCAAGTGCAAGCCCGTAAACCGTTCCCTGATTGTCTCCGAAAGAAACAACCTCGAATTTTTGTCCCTTTCCTTTGTTTATCATGACTTTTCCGGGTGCTTTCTGATTTCCCAAGACGATGTCCAAACGTCCATCATTATTTAAATCGGCAACTGCTATCGAATAAACAGAATCGGTTTTCTGACCAATGCTAACAGGCTCGGAAAATCTCAATCGACCCTTGTTGAAGAAGATAAGAGCACCTCCATTGACTTGATCGCCAATGATAATATCAGGACGCTTATCGCCATTAAGGTCGCCGAGAGAAACAGCACGAGTCTCGGTTTTTGCTGAGCCAAATGCGTATTTGTTTGCAAACCCGCCCTTACCATCGTTAATAAAAAAATAACCCTGTCCGCCATCACGATGCGGAATAACTAAGTCCGGGAAGCCATCGCGGTTAATGTCCCCAACGGCAATCGTGGTAGCGGATTCAGTGGACAACACATTGCACATCGGAAATTTTCCACTTCCGTCATTCAAACACATATAGTTAGCAGTCAGGTTTTCACCTCTATTGGCTAATACAATATCGGGATGACCGTCACGATTCAGGTCTGCGACGGTTATGTTGCGAGTCGCCCATTTTGCATCTCCGAATGAGCTGGCGAATTTAAAGTTTCCCTTCCCATCACCAAAATAAATGACTTTCTCATCAGGCTTGTCATTACCGACGGCAAGATCAAGATTTCCGTCACCGTTCAGGTCAACTAAAGCGGCAGTATATGTGCGGTCAACCTTGCCGCCGAGATTATAGCGTTTATCAAAACCGCCTTTTCCATCATTAATAAGAATCAGTTCATCTAATTGCCAATGGCGACCTTTCGCCAAAATGATGTCAAGGTCTCCGTCTCCGTCAATATCACCAAGACTTGCGTTTGCAGTAGTTTCACTTTTGGTTTCGAGAGAAACAGCACGGTCAAAATTAGGAATTTCCGCATAAGAAATCCTAACTGAAATGAACATCAGCATCGTAACAATAAAAATTGAATTCAATAATTTCATAATCTCCCTCAACGAACTTGGTATTAGTCAATATTCCCAACCGAACGTTTGCCATGATAAATCTCGCTACCACTTTTAACAAATTCCTTCGTCTGAAGTTACGACACTCCGAATAAACTCCCGACGTTCATTTTCACGCTATGCGATTAAGTCAAAAGAGCAAATTAACTCTTTGTTACTATCAACGGCTGGACGAATTAAATCTAGGGTTACTCCGTCGAGGAATTTATTTATTCATCGTCTGAATCTTCAAATCTTACAAGCTGAATTTATTTTGTTTAGCCACTTTCCGGCTTGCGTTTTTTCTCAAACATTTACGCCCCAAAGAAATGATGTCCGCAAATCTTGTTTTGCTGTTGGCAAAAATTCAACTATGTAATTTTTCATTTAGTCAGCAAGCGTAACGCCGTATTCTTTAGCAAGTTCAGAAAAAACTTCTTCCATTGTTTGAAATTCAACTCCGCTATTTAGTTCTTCGATACGCTCTTTCAAAACTGCAACCGTTTCGGCATATTCTTTTGCTTCAACCAAATTTTGATAGCTTTCCGCATCCATTATTACGGCATCGGCTTTGCCATTAACGGTTAAAATCACTGGCTGTTTAGTCTTCTTTAATTGTTTCAAGATTTTTGAAGCATCTCTCTTAAAACGACTTACAGATTGTATATCGCAGATTATATTCATAACATAATACCTCATAAGTAGTTGAATTTAACTCTTAATTTGATGCTATATTAAAAATCGAGTGAGTTAACGCGATGCAAAACAGTCGCGGCAAAAGTTGTTCGAAAGCGACTCGGGCAACGATGAACTCGTTTAGTTGGCAGATTGAAAAAGACAATCTCTTTTTGTCTAGCATTTTCCAGAATATGCTGAAAAACTTTTTGCCTGATGTCATCGGACAAAAATAGTTTTCGGTCTTTTTGTTGACCAATCAAAATGCAGCCAGACTTTGATGTATGACATATTTTTTTATGCTGTAAATATTTAGTGCAAAACCAATTTTTTGAATTGAAAAGTTCTGAAATATGAACTGCCTTTTCCTGTATGAATTGCCGTCTGTTTTAGCTGACGGACAGTAGCAATCTTGCAATTGGCTTTAGATACTGTTTGATTCCTTGTTTCTGAAATTGTGGAATCATTTTTTCGGCAATTCCTTGCCTGCGAAAATTCGGAATTACACCTGTTCCGGCATCGTAAACCGTTTCGAGATTGTTCCATAAACCAAAGCCATTTACTGTAAATCAAATCATTTCAGCGTTTGCAAAAACTCCGATCGAACGATGAATATCAACCAATCGCTAAACAAACAGACGCAGAAGTTGTTCTTCGTTAAATTCTAGTGACAAAAATTGATAAATCATACGTGTTTGTGGGATAAAACACCTTACTCATTTATAAGAATTATTAATATTCAATTGTCGGCAATAAAATCTACATATATCTAAATACAAATGCCGACACAAAATCGGATTTAGAAATCACGAACGAAAAAGTATAATCAAACTGAAGAATCAGAAAATAAAAATAACGGCTGCCCAAAGGTCAATCTTCAGGCAGCCGCTAGACTAACATTCTAAGCGTGAATTTAGAATATTAGTTTTAGACCAAACCGCAAATTGCGACTCAATCCAAAAGTTATTTAAAAAACAAGAAAGTCATCCAAAATAATGAATGACTTTCTCAAATTAAAGGTTTAGAAACTAAATCTAAATCCAAACCTAACAGTTCTTGGCAATTGATAACTTGCTGGTCTTCTATAAAGTGGGTTCAAGTTACCCGGTTGGTTATCTAAATCAGTCAATAATGATGTAGCTCGCCCTGCTAATACGTTGTTAATTGCAGTAGTTAAAAGCGTATTAACTGGTAAATTAGCGGCACATGTTGCGGGACGAATTCCGTCAATGTCGTAACATGGGTCAAGGTCATTTCCTGTTAAACCTCCAGTATTAAGGTATCTTCCAGTATTTAGAGCTGTTACTCCATTTTGATTGAAGATGTTGCTAAAATTAACGTCTAAAATCACTTTGTAACGGTTGTCAGCACCAAACTTGTATTTGTGTGTAATGCTGAAATCAGATGACGAAAATCTTGGTGTTCTTCCTAAATCACCACGTCTTGAAAGAACTACAGATGTTTGCACAATACCGACAAACGTTGTCTGCGGAGTTCCTGATTGAATTGTGGTAAAGAATGAAAAATCTGTTGTATTATTTTTACTCTTGAACCAATCATACGAATAACCACCAAATGCTTTAAAAACGTGTGGTCGATCTGTTGCCAACAGTCCGTTATCTGGTTGACCAAGTGCGGTAAACCCATTATTTACATAATCAAAAAAGCGATTAACGCCCGGAGATGTTCTTCCGCCTTCATCAGAACTTGCCAAACCGGAATAATTACCTTCCAATCGGCTGTAAGTGTAATTTGCACTATAGAAATAGTTATTCGAAAGTCGTTTGTTCAACACAACCTCAAACGCACGAAATAACCTTTGTGCCTCTGCTTGCCTGGTATAACCTGCCGCTTGTCTTTGTTGAAAAGCAAATCCTTTACCCGGATTTCCAATAATATATGATTCAGATTCAAATGCACCAAGGTTTGCTTGGTCTTCAATTGCTTCTTCTATATTCTTTCGGGTAAATCTAGCAGACAAAACGAACAATTTTGACAACTCTCTTTCAATTCCTATAGTCAATTCACTTTGCGTGAAAGGCTTCAAATCAGGATCAACTCCGCCAATCGGCAAACCTAAAGCGGTAAATTGTGCCGCAGGTATATTTGCCGGAATTCTGAAATCTGTTTGAAAAATACTTAATCCGCCTGCTGTCGAAGGATTTCCGCCGCCAATCGGGTCGCGGAAATTTCCTAAGATTCGAGCAGTTGTATAGAAATCAAATCGTGCATTTGTTGACAAAATCGGAAAAAAATCTCGTCTGAAAGTGTCACCGCCGAAAGAACCTCTCGGTAAATCAAATTTTAAACGATCATAAAAAAGCCCGAAGCTACCGAATATTCTTGTTTTACCATCGCCGAACGGATCATATGCACCACCTAGACGAGGTGCGATTTTTTTACCAAATCCAAATTTAATCGGTTGACCACCACGGTCTCCTACATTAAAAGCGGGCAAATCTTCTTTATCGGCTCTAACACCAAGGTTTAGGCTCAGTCGGCGGAAGGGTTGCCATTTATCTTGTAAATATATTCCGTTGTATTTTCCTCTTCCTGCACCTTGTGTGCCGAAACGAGTAAGAATGCCAACTCCAATACAGTTTGCAATTGCAGGACATGAACCGCCAACGCCAAAATTACTAAAATCTCGACCATATTGCAGTTGAACCGAACCAGTAGTAGCAAATCCTTGCAAAACATCGTTTTGCACTGTGGCAAATTCGTATCCCACTTTGAAGTTATGCGAACCACCAAAATTAGCAATATAAGAAAAATCAGCGTTAAATGTATTTCTCACATTTACGTCTAAGATATTGCCAAAGTTACCCGAATTATTTGCAAATCCTAATGCACAACCAGACAAGCCTGATGTATATGCTACCGAGTTTGCCAAGCCTTGACACCTAAACCGAGTTTCATTTGGTATCGAATATGAGCCTAGTTTTTGATTTGCAAATCCACGACCGTATCTAACTGAAAGAACTGACTTTCCGGTCGGAGTCCAGGTTCCTTGCGTCGTAAAAAAATTTTGGTTTATTCGTCCGCCTTGCAGTGCCGATAGAGCCGGACCTGTGAACGTTGTTCCGCCGATATTTTGCGAAACAGGTCTTCCGCCAATTGAAATTGCCGAAAAAGGTATCTGACCTTCCTGAACCTGCGGATTCCATAAATAAGACGAAAAGACTCGAATATTATTTGTTATCGAAGCGTCAATTCTGCCAAATCCATAATTATACGTGTTTTTGGCTTCATATCTGTCAGTGTTTGAAAATGCCGGATTTATAACTAAATTCGTTGGATCCGGTTGATAATAATTCACATTGCGAGTTACAGAAAAAATCTGTGGGGCGTAACTTCCTAATGCCCATAAGCGACCTTTAATAATAGGTCCGCTAACAGTCGCACTCGGATAAGAATTTGTTCCGCCGTCGCGTGGTTGCTGAATCGAAAAAATCCGTTGCGTTGTAGCAGTCGGCTGAAAAACACCGTCCGCACTTGTGCCTTGTGCTTGAAATTTAGAAATATCAAATTGCGTTCCAAATTCACCTGCCCAACGGTCTGTACCGCCTTTCGTGCTAACTATGACTACACCTCCACTTGCTCCACCATTTTCAGCCTCAAAACCACTTGATTTTATCTGAACTTCTTGAATGATATTGGTCGGAATACTGTTTGAAATGTTTAGCGTTCCGGTTCTGTAATCCGTTACTTCTTGTCCATCAATGACAAAAGAATTTTCCGATCCGCTTGCACCATCAACCTGAAATCCGCCTGAAAGCGGTTCAGGTCTAGTTGATGGAGAAACTTTCAAAATTGATGCAAAACCTGGGAATTTTGGCAGTTTATCAATCAATTCTGCTGAAATATTTGTTTGAATTTTACTGTCTGTAGTATCGACAACTATTCCAATCGGATCGCTACCTACTTCAACATTAACTACTTGTGAACCAACATTCAACTCAATAGTTACAGCGGTTGTTTTTTCAACCACAACCAAGATTTCTACAACTTTTTCTCCAAATCCACTAGTTGCTCCAACGGTTATTTTATAATTTCCCGGAGGAATTTGCTGAATTCTGAACACGCCTTCGTCATCAGACTGAACCGTTCGATTAAAACCAACACTGATTCCCTTCACAGTGACATTGGCGTTTGGAATAACCGCACCTTGCGGATCTTTTAATCTCCCTTCAATCTTTCCGCCTGTTTGTTGACCCAATGCAATCGCCGCAGAAACCAGCAGAATGCTAATTGAAGCCAGTAATATTTTGACTCTCGTATACATACCTAAACTCCTTTAATGTATACTCGGAGTGTTGAAATGCTTAAAAGCTTGCTCGTAACAAGTTTTTATTCTTCAACAACAAACCGAGGTTGATGTTTTGACCTTATAAGGCTGTTTGACCGTGTAGTTTTGTAAAAGTCCGCATTGGTCAGGCAGCCTCGCTTATTTATCCACTTTTTTGAAAATATTTCATTTTACTGAATACTTTGAAGATTTTGTTTGTTCTTCTGACAATCTAAAAATGCAATTTCTGTGCCTTTTTAGGAAAATTAATATTACTTGAGAAAAATCTGATTTTTATTTCATCACATTATTTCTACCTTTAACTTTTTGGATTTTTACTAAGTTTCAAGCTGTTTTCAGACAAAACATTAGTAACTTTGTCCATTCAATATTTTGTGCATTTTTCAGTTTTTTGCGTTCAAGCAGCTTTTTCTAAAGATTTTTCCGGCAACATCTGTCCGACAACGTTAATTGAATCGATGTCGTAACGCTTGATTTTTGCGTGAAGCGTTGTGTTTTTTACACCAAGTATTTTTGCCGCTTTACTCTGATTTCCATTTACTGAAAGCAATGCGTTGCATATCAAATCTGTTTCGTAACGCTGCACCTTGTCTGGTAAATTAATTTCTAAACCTTCTTTCGAGATGTTTTTTGAAGGTGAAATTTCTTCAAGCGATTCAACTTCATGGAGTAAAAGTTTAGTCAAAGCTTTTAATGCTTCAATTCTATTGCCGATTGAATTCTGCCCGTTATAATTTTCTAAAATTAGTCCCATAATTCTTTACCTCTTTTTTTGCCGGTTAAGGCAACTATCTTTTTAGTTTTACCGTCTTAAATTTGTCTCGTAAACATAAAAGTTATTTTTCTATTGTTTTATTTCTTGTTATAAAACTAAGACTAAATTAAAGACAAAGATCTTAAACATATCAGCGGTGTTTCTGTTTTTAGATAACAAAAATGTAGCTTGTTATCATTAATCAGAGAGTAAATTGTGTTTGTATCCCGACACAATATTAAAGCTGCTTCGGAAGGTGGAATCATGCTGACTTCGCGTTCGCATTTTTCGCACCAATTTCTGACGAAAAACCGTTTTCGTTTTATAACGTAGGTTTCGCTAGTTTCTATAAAAACTTCAGTTCGGATTTTTGTCATTTATTTCCTTTTAAAAAATTATTTTTGTCGCAAAACACTTTCTGCATCGCATTATTTAATGCCATTGTTCTTGAATGAGAAAAGCCTAAAATGCAGTTGCATTATGTCCTCCAGACTTTATACAAAATGCAATCTATGTTGCTTCTCTCATCCGTATTAACTTTAAAGAACTTCCATTTTGAAAGTCTTGAAAGTTAGTTGAAATTTCTATTGAATTTTTTTTGAAAGAGTTTTCAAATCTGTATGAGTAACAAAACATTACCTTTATATAAATTCGACGATTTTTGTTTGGATACAAATCAGCGAACACTTTCATATGCCGATAAACCGGTTTCACTAACTCCAAAGGCTTATCAAACGCTTCTTGTGCTTATTTTGCATCGCACGGAAATTGTCGAAAAAGAATTTTTACTCAATGAAGTTTGGGCAGATACCTTTGTTGAAGAAACAACTTTGTCACAAAATATTCTCACGCTCAGAAAAGCTCTCGGAAAATTTAACAAAGAAAAAGATTTTATCGTGACATTTCCGCGTCGTGGTTTTAAATTTGTCGTTGATGTGGAAGAAACTTTCAACGAAGAAGAGATTGTTATAATCGAAAAACGCACGAGAACTCATATAATTGCTGAGCAAAATCAGATTCACAATTCGCTTGAAACCGAAACTAACAATAAAATAATCCCTTTTAACAAATCAATTTCTAGTAGTTTTTTTATCTCAACACAACTTAGCGTCGTTCTTCTCGGAATTTGTTTATTAATGATCGGTTCAATTATTTTTTGGAATTTTGGGCAAACAAAGAGTTTTGCCGATTCAAAATCGACTTTCGAAACTTTGGTTTCAGACACAGATATTAGAAATGCTGTAATTTCGCCAAACGGAAAATATATTGCAATAGTTGAAGTTAAAGATGAAATGCAAAATTTGTCTTTGCGGCAAACTGAAGACGGAAACACAATCGAAATTGTCTCAAAATTGAACGGAATATTTCTTGGAGCAGCTTTTTCTAATGACAATAAACATATTTTTTATTCAATTTACGAAAACTCCGATCTCAATAAATCAAATATTGGAACACTTTACCGAGTTTCAATTCTCGGCGGAGCGACACAGAAGATTCTCAATAATATTGATAGTCCGCCGGCGATTTCGCCTGACAATTCACAAATAGCATTTACGAGAAAAAATGACCAAAATCAAGAAACTTCAATGATAATTGCAAATATTGAAGGCAAAAACGAAAAGATTTTGGCGATTCGGAAATTTGAAGAAGATTTTTCAAATGCCGGAGTCGCATGGTCGCCAGACGGAAAATTACTTTCAGCTACTGTCAAAAATAAAGGTTCAGTTTGGGTTGCAGTTATAAATACAGAAAGTGGCGAACAACAAATTGTTTCGCAACAAGATTGGAGTTGGGCAGGACAAACCGCTTGGCTCAAAGATGGAAAAGGGATTGTCGTTGCCGCATACAGACCAACATCGCCAACTTTAAACGATGAACTTTGGCTCGTTTCATTTCCGGACGGAAATTCACGCTTTCTAAATAATGGAATTAAAGGAGTTGCTGGAATTAGTCTTGACAGCGAATCCAATTCTTTGGTTGCTTTAAAAACGGATAAATTAACTTGTTTTCTCTCGGCATCGCTCGACAATTTCCGCAAATCAAATCTTATTTCAACTAGAATTGGCGACTCTTGTTTATTGCCTTTTGGAGCAGATTGGACTAACGATGGAAAAATTATCTATTCGACCGCAGAAGGCGGAAACGCCGATATTTGGACAACAAACGAAAATGGAAGTGGAAAAAAACAAATAACTTCAGACGAAAGTGCAGAAATTTCCCCAACAATCTCAAAAGACGGTCGATATTTAATTTTTCTTTCAAATCGCTCAGGGCGAATGAGCGTTTGGCGTGCAAATGCTGACGGAACAAATCCGACACAACTTACTGAAAACGAAAATGTTTCTGATGTAATAATTTCGCCAGAGAACAATACGGTTTTTTACGTTGCAAAAAATTCTGAAAATGTTGCTGAAACACTTTGGAAAACTTCGATAAACGGAGAAGATAAAACGCAAATAACGTCGCGAATGACAAAAACGCCACGAATTTCTCCTGATGGAAAAACTATCGCTTGTTATTTTTCGGACACTGAAAACAATCTATCGCTAACGCTTCTTTCAGCCGAAACAGGCGAAATAATCAAACAACTCGAGACGCCTTCAAATGACAATATTCCTTTTCTTGATTGGTCAAAAGATGGCGAAAATCTATATTTAGTTTTGCAGGAAAATAAGGTTTTTAGTTTATGGAAACTGAATTTAAAAAATAAAAATAATGAAAAAATGCGTGAATGGGAAAACGACGACATCTTTCGTTTTGTAATTTCAAAAGACGGCAAACGAGTGTTTTACGAAGTTGGAACCGAAATTAATAGCGTTGTTTTACTTAGCAAGTTTGCAAAATAAACGCCAAACTTTTTAACGTGTCCATTCAAAAGGAAACATTTTTCCGGCTTCGGCTTTATCGAGTTTAACTCCTAAAATTTCCGCCGCCCGAGCCAAGACAGGATCGTTTTGCGATGCTTGATCTAATGCACTTGGTAACAAAATTTCGTCCGGAATAACACCAATATTTTCGAGACTTTTGCCATCAGTCATTATCAAATCAGCCATTGTAATGCTCGAACCAAAGTAACTAACGGTGTCAACACCAAGTTGTCGCGGATAATATCTACTAACCATAACCGCACCAGCTGAACGATCGCCAATAACAATTCCGCGTTTTTCCAACTGCATAACTCTTGAAAAAATTTCGGAAGCTGAAGCTGATTCACTATCAATTAAAGCAACAATTTTGCCCTTAAATGTTTTGTCAGCTCCACGTGTTTTGGCAATTTGCAGATCAAACTTCTTACGCCCAACCCAATCGGCAATTTTTACATCTTTTTCGAAACAATTCCCTAATAATCTATTGAGCATTTTAACTGCTCCGCCGCTATTCCCGCGTAAGTCAATAATGATTGAATTGTGCTTTTTCGCTCTCTCCATCATGTCGTCAACTTGATATTCTTGAAGATCAAATTCCGGCATTTTCCAAACAAGAACATCTTTACCAATTTCTAGGTAACGATGCCGATTAAGATAATCTTCATCTTCTCCTTTGCGGATTAAATCCCAAATATCGCTGCCTGTTAAATCTAAAACTTTTTTTCCTTGTGTAATCTTTGCGGCAATCAAAAGCTCTTCTTCTTTCCCATCAGGACGCCGAATCCAAACTTTCATTCCGGGTTGCGGACGCAATGAATAATACAAATATTTTACTTTCCACAAATTTTTACGATCTACGCCAAAACCATCAATCGCTAAAACTTCATCACCAATCTTCAAGCCTTTTAATTCGGCATCGCTTTTAGGTTTAATTGTTGTGACAAATGCCTTATCGCCAATCATTTTCATCTTCCAACCATATTCAGTTCGGTTAGATCGCGATGGCGGAACAAATCTAGTGTGCGAATCTTCAAACTCAATAACTGCCTGAGCAATAATTCCAAAAATCTGTCCGTTTGAAGCAGCAATTTCTATTTTGTCATGAGCAATTTTAAATCTCGCTTCAATATCAATTCCACGAAATTTTTCGTCATAATAATTTTTCTTAATATCGTCTTTGATTGCTTTGAGCATATCTTGACCTTTTTCTCTATCGCGTTTTGGGGCTAAAATTGGTTGCTGTTGAGCAATCGCAATATAAGAAATTGTAAAAATTAAAAATGCCAAAAAAAAGGTGGAATAAAATTTTGAGAATCGAATCATTTTGTCAGATCTCCTTAAAAATATCTGAGAATTGTTTTCACTTCATTTGATAACATTTTTACCAATGCTTTTCAATAAACAAGGACGAAATACTTTCGCATTTCGTCCTTTTAGTATTTGAAAATAGCAATCTATTTTGCCGTGTTTGTTGCAGTTGGAGCTGCTCCGCCGGTGATGTTAATTTTGTAAGCACGTTCGCTTTGCGAAATTTTTACATCATTTGCATTGTAGGCTTCAAGCTGGAACCAATATTGTCCGTCTTCGATTGGTTTATCAGCTTTAAACGTTGTGCCCTCAACTTTTTCACCAACATAAGGCGAAGTTTTATATTCTTTTCCGCTCCAAATTAAACTCATTTTATAATAAGTAGCGTCCGGATAAGCCTGCCATGAAAGTTCTAAATCTTGTCCGTTCGTTTTTGAATTTGCTTTTGGAGTTAACGGCTTTAAATCGCCTTTGAATAAATTTGCGGGTCTGACATAGAAAACTTCGTCAGCTTTAAGTTCGTATTTTTTTGGCATTCCGCCATATTGAGTTGAATCGAAGATATAAAAATTTGAAGCAAAGACTTTTACAATCAAACCGCCATAAGTCATCGGCGGAACATTTTCAAGCAAAAATTCTCCATCAGCTGTGGTCACGGTTTTGAAGGTTTTTCCGCCACATTGCATATTAAAGCTATTCAAAGTTTCGCAGAGCTTAACCTCAATTTTCTCAGCAGGTTGGCTATTATACATAACTTGCCCCCAAACATTTGTTTTGCCACTTTCAGGCTTATCAACAGTTTTTCCGGCTGGTGCTCCAGTCGAAACAGCAACCGTTCCTTTCGAGTCGTCTTCGGTTGTCGTTGTCGGCATTTTCTTTGTCGAATTTGCCGTTGTATTAGCAACAGAATTCGTCGACTTTGAAGTATTAAAATCAAAACTCGAGTCTTGATTTTTCTTGCAGTTATTTGTGCATCCAATTGCAACACACGCCAAAATGATTAGAACTAGCAGATTATCTTTTTTCACAATTTTTTCCTCTTGGTGTTCAGAATTAGCGATTTCGCTTAAACTATAAAAGAAGAACGCCTTTCTGTCCATAAATTGCAAGCAAATGAAAAAATTTTTAACAGCAAAATGGCAAGATTTAGTAATGGCAAATTACGAAATTGACGCCAATTCGCTCAGTGATCTTTTGCCAAAAGGAACAACTATTGATCTCTTTGAAGGCAAATGTTTTGTTAGTTTAGTAGCATTTAAGTTTTTAAATACAAAAGTTTTAGGTGTTCCAATTCCTTTTCATACAAACTTTGAAGAAGTAAATCTACGTTTTTATGTAAAACGCGAAACTAAAGATGAAATTCGCCGCGGCGTGGTTTTTGTGAAAGAAATCGTTCCTCGAATGGCGATTAGCTTGGTCGCAAAATATGTTTATGGCGAACCTTATGAAACTTGGCAAATGTCACACAAAGAATCTAAAGGCGAACTTATTTATAATTTCTCGAAAGGTGATTGTAAAAATAGTGTAAGTGTTGAATATAAAGAAAATATCGGAATTCCAAAAGAAAACTCTGAAGGCGAATTTATCATCGAACACTATTGGGGTTACACAAAACGCAGTAAAACTCGCACTGATGAATATAAAGTTGAACATCCAAAATGGGAACTTTTAAATGTAAACTATGCGGAAATTGATGTCGATTTTGCTAAAACCTACGACGAGCGATTTGGCTTTTTGTCAACGGCAAAACCTGCGTCAATTTTGTTGGCAAAAGGTTCGGAAATTTCGGTTTATAAAGGCGAGAAGTTGAAGTGAATGGAGATTAACAAATTAGTTATATTCTTTTTTTACTTGTAACTATGTCGAATCTGATATAATTTATAAAAGTGGAGAATGATGAGCAAAAAGAAATAGTTTGGATAAGCGGTGAAGTTAAAACTCCTCCATTTTCAAAAGATGCAAGATTAGAAGCAGGTTTTTTGTTACGAAAACTTCAAAAAGGCGAGATGGTTTCGATGCCGTTATCGAGACCAATGCCTGTGATAGGAAGAAATTGTCACGAATTACGAATCATTGACACAAACGTAACGTGGCGAGTTATTTATTGTTTTGATTCTGATGCAATTATTATTCTTGAAGTTTTTAGCAAACAAACAAGAGGAACTCCAAAACGGATAATTGACATTTGTCAAAAACGTTTGAAGATTTATAACGAATTTTGATTCAGCTTAAGGTAGTTATGGAAAAATCGAAGAAAGAAAAACTTAAAAATGCAGGTTGGAATGTTGGTTCTGTCGCTGACTTTCTCAATTTATCGAATGAGGAAACGGCTATTATTGAGCTTCGTTTGGCATTAAGCGAAGGCGTGAAAAATATCAGAATTCAATCAAATATGACACAAACTGGTTTTGCATCTAAACTTGGAACAAGTCAATCACGTTTGAATAAAATTGAAGCTGGTGATGCAAGTGTGAGCCTTGATTTACTTATTAAAAGCCTTGTGCGTTCTGGGTTAAATGTTACTGACATTGCTAATATTATGGTTGGAAAAGAGAAAGTTCCAAGTAACGTGCAAACAATTTAATTCTCAATTTTCTCCAAAAAAAACGAGCCATTTCTGACTCGTTTTTTCTAGTTTTGTGTTCAAACTATTTTGGCATAGCCATCATTTTTCCTTTCGCAAAATCGCCAGCTTTGAAGTAGGAAATTTTCTCAGGGTTGAGATATTTCTTCATCGCCGCGTTGATTTCTTCAACAGTTAACGACTCAACCTTTTTATCCAAGGCTTCGTCCCAAGCAAGTGTTCGATTGATGAAAAGATAATTTGCCAATGCTCCGACAAGCGAACCGTCAGCACCACGATTTCGTTTACGATTTAGTAACCAACCAGTTTTCGCTTGTGCAACCTCATCAGCCGTAAATCCTGTCGCCAATAATTTTTGAACTTCGTCTTTAAATGCTGCTTCGACTTTTTCAACATTTTGTGGTGCATAAATTGCATTTGCAAAAAAAGAACCGCTTTCGTCAAGGGGGCTTGCGTTGAAATTTGAACTAACCCCATAACTCAGACCTTCTTTTTGACGAATTCTTGTTGCCAAGCGTGAATTCAAAAATCCACCGCCAAAGATAAAGTTTCCGAGTGTAAATGCAGCATAATCAGGATTATCATCTTGCATTTTAATATTTAAACGTGCGAAAAACAGAGCGTTTGCTTTGTCTGGAGTTTCAAACGATTTGTTGACCGCGGGAATATCAAAATACTCACTGGCAATTCTTTGATAAGGTTGTTTACTTTTCCACGAACCAAAAAGTTGTGTTGCCAAAGGTGCGATTTCTTTCTCGTCAAAATCGCCGACAATCGAAAGTTCGCCAGCAGAAGTTCCGTAGAAATCTTTGTAAAAACTCTTAACATCTTCAAGTGTTACAGCTTTTACAGTGGCAATTTCTTCGTCTAAAGTTCCTGTGTAACGAACATCGCCTTTTGGATATTTGTTAAAAGCAATCGACATTTCTCTAAACGCAATGCTCTGCGGTTCGCTTCTTTCATTTTCCAATGCGGCTAATGTTTCAGTTTTAAGTTGATCAAATTCTGCTTGCGGAAATGTTGATTCTTTCAAAAGTTCCGCCATCAACTTCATTACTTCAGGCAAATTCTGACGAGTCGTTGTCATTGATGCACCTGCTGATGTCGAACCACCAAATACATTACCTTGTGCTTTCAAACGGTCGAGTTCGTCCTTAATTTGTTGGCGAGTTTTATTCTTCGTCCCACGCATTAACATTTGTCCTGCAAAATCTCCGGCATCGCCGCGGTTCATCAAACTTTTCGCGTCGCCCATTCTTAGGTTTAATCGAACAACTACCGAATCGCCACGATTTTCTTTTGCCAAAAATGCAGTTTTCAAACCGCCGATTACACCGCGTTTCGTTCGGCTTTCGATGTTCGCCGGAGTTGGGTCAAATGCTTCACCAACTGCGAGTGCTTCACCGCTTTTGACGTCTTTGGTCATTGCCGCAATTTCTTCGTCGCTGACTTTTGGAATTTCGGCACGCACTGCTTTTTCAGTTGGAACAAAAACTCCGAGTGTTCTGTTTGATTGCAACAAGTAGGTTTTTGCTACTCGCTGAACGTCTTCAGCCGTAACTTTTTTCATTCTGTCGCGAAACAAGAAAACCAAACGCCAATCGCCTCTCGCCACCCAATCTGTCATTAATAACGCGACTGTATTTGGTTCGTTAAATGCGAGGTCGATATTTTTCAAATACGATAACTTAAATCTTTCGACTTCTTCTTTATTCGGCGGAGTTTGCGTAAAGTTTTCGATAGTTTCAATCATTCCATCGCGTGCAGATTCCATCGAAGCAGTTTTTGTTAGTTCCGCACCAAAAATCGAATAACTCGGCTCTTTATTTTGCATTACTTGGCTGAAAACGCTCGTGGCTTTTTTTGATTCAACCATAGATTTATAGAGTCTGCCCGAAGGTGTGTCAGACAAAATTCGGCTCATTACCAAAACTGCGGCAAAATCAGGATGCGAACTCGGCGGAATGTGATAGCCGGACATGACATATTGGGCATCGCCAACGCGACGAATTGTCACTTGTCGTTCGCCGTCTTGAGTCGGCTCAGTTGTCCAAGTTTTTTCAATAACGCGAGTCGGTTTTGGAATTACACCAAATTTTTGGTTGATTAAATTGAGTGTTTTTGCTTCATCAATTTTTCCGGCAACAACCAAGACAGCATTGTCCGGCTGATAATATTTGCGATAAAATGCTTGAAGGTTTTCAATTTTGACGTTTTCGATGTCAGATCTTGCACCAATCGTGTCTTTGCCGTAATTGTGCCATTGATAAGCCGTAGCCATTATTTTTTCGATTAAAATTCCGCCAGCGTCATTTTCGCCAGATTCCATTTCATTTCGCACAACTGAAAATTCACTGTCTAAATCTTTTCTTGCGATGTAAGAATTAATCATCCGATCGGCTTCCAAATCTAACGCCCAATCGAGATTTTCGTCAGTCGCTGCAAAGGTTTCATAATAATTTGTGCGGTCATACCAAGTTGTTCCGTTCGGACTCGCACCGTGTGCAGTCAGCTCGGCAGGAATATTTGGATGCTTTGGAGTTCCTTTGAACACAAGATGTTCGAGCAAATGAGCCATTCCTGTTTCGCCGTAACTTTCGTGGCGTGAACCAACTTTGTAAATAATATTTACTGTAATATTTTGCTTGGTTGAGTCTGGAAAAAGTAAAACCTGCAAACCATTTGGCAAACGATATTCTGTAATTCCTTCGATAGAATTAACTTTTTGAATGCCTGCTGGCATCGTCATCTGAGCCGAAACGCTCGACGCAACCATTGTCAAAACCATTAAAATCGAAAAAAACGCACTAAATGTTGTGCGAAAACGAAAATTCATAAATCCTCCAAAATTGTCTTTACGTATTATATTGAGTCTAAATCTAAGATGCTAATTTTGCTGGAAAAGTTACTTCCCAACGCCTATTTTTTGTTTCTTAATCTTACCAAAATTGCGTCGCTAACGCTTCTTTCGCCTTCTTTATCTGAAGGTTTATTTATAATTTTTCCATCGAGAAACATCGTTGTCGAACCACCACCATCGAGATTCATTGCGTCAGTCGCACCAATTTCGAGCAAGAATTCGGCGAGTTCGTTCAAATTCATCCCAACGCTAAACCCAGCTTGTCTGCCATCAACAGTAACCATCAAAAACTTTCCATCTTTAAGTTTAGCAACGGCAGTCCGCGGATGGCGTGTTTCAACAAAATCCTTACCGATTTTTTCTTCCTGCCAGGTGATAGCGATTTTGCTGTTTTTTATTAGTTGCGGAACTCCAGCAACGATGTCTTCAGTTTTCTTGCTAAACAAGTTGTTGCTTTTTTCTTGAGATTCAACATTTTCGACAATCGCAGGCTGGGAAAGAATTTTCTCATTCTTGATGATGTAGATAATATTATTTGACTTTTCACCTGCGTTTTTACCAATTGAGACAACAAAACCATCAGGTGGAATTAAAGAACTTCCTTTTGATTCAAAGACTTCAAATTTTTCACATCGCCTTGAACATTTACTGAGAATTATTTCTGTTCCTGTTGCATTCGTCAGTGTTGTTCTATGAAATTCGGGAGTGTATAGAATAATCTCATCGTCTTTTCTTTCTCGATTTACTCCGGAAAAAGTAAACTCGCTATCAACACCAAAACCAGCGATATAATTCCCATATAGATGTCCAAAATCTATCTCTGTTTTTTCTTTACCGTTCAATATTCCTAGTGCAATTCGATTGCTATAACTCTCGCTCAACAACTTTCCATCAATCTGCAAAACACCAGCAGGATCGCCTTTATACAAGCCTTCCATTTTAAAAAAGCCAGCATTTATAGCCGCAAAAGCACCATGACGACTCGCAATCGAGGAAGTTTTTTCCAAACCAATCGCTGCGTCGAGTGCGTGAACAACATCAAGCCGAACCTTCTTCAAATCAAGTTTCAATAGATTAATGTGAATTGGAGCTTCTTTTGTTCCGCGAGTAACTTCAGCATATTCAATTCCGTCTTGAACCGTTTTAAAGTCTTGAGCGGAAATCGAAACAAATAATAAACAAAAAATAATTGTAAAGATATATTTTCTAGTTTTCATCTCTTTTCTTCGTGTTCTTAGTGCCTTTGTGGTAAAAAATCTTTATCCTAATTTTTCTTCATACATCAAATAATGCGATGCTTCCATCCCGAGTTTTTCGTAAACTTTTTGGGCATTTTCATTCTCTTTTTCTACATAAAGCCGAATTCCGCAAACACCATTTTTTGCAGCTTCTTCCTTCACGAATTTGTATAAAAGACTATAAATTTTTCGTCCGCGAGCTTTTGGCAAAATATAGACGCTTTGAATCCACCAAAACCAAGCGTTTCGCCAATCGCTCCATTCGAATGTAATCATCAAACCGCCGATAATTTCCAAATTTTCTTCAGCGACAACATAAAAACCTTTCTTTTCGTCGCCAAAAACTGCACCAACTCCGCCACGTAAAACATCTGTTTCGAGATATTTACCTTCGGTTTCGAGTGCCATTGCCTGATTAAAATTAACCATAGACATTGCGTCTGACTCATTTGCAATACGAATCTGCATAAACTATTCTGTAACGTTTGAAAGACTTGAAATTATGAAACTACGCATACTTTATCACGGAAATTGCTTCGATGGCGTTTCATCAGCCGCGATTTTTACAAAATTTTATCACGCAAAAATCAATCCAAATGCTGAAATTGATTATCTTCCAGTGATGCATAAGGCTGGAAACTTTTTCGACCGCGAAGCTCTTAGTTCAGTCGGCGAAAACGTGATTGTTGACTTCAAATATTGCTCTGATGAGAAAGTTACTTGGTGGTTTGATCATCACCAATCCGCTTTTTTAAATTCAGACGATGAAAATCATTTCAAAGCAGACACTTCGGGTAGAAAATATCTTGATATTACGAGCAAATCTTGTGCGGAATTCATCGCTCGAATTGCAAAAACTAATTTTGATTTTGAAGACGAATCGCTCGCCGAATTGATTCATTGGGCACACATAATTGACGGTGCGTTGTATGAAAATCCGGCACAATGCGTTGAATTAAAATCGTCTGCGTTAAAGCTAATGCAAGTTATTGAAAGCGAAAAAGACCCAAAGTTTGTTGAGCGAATTATCAAAAGTTTAACAATAAAATCTCTGGACGAAATTCTCGAAAGCACAGAGATTCAAGAAAAATTGCAACCGATGTTAGACCAACATTGGCAAACTGTCGAGCTCATCAAAAATCGTGCAAATTACTCACGCGGCGTGGTTAGTTTTGATCTGACAGATTCTTTAATTGATGGTTACAATAAGTTTATTCCATATTATTTTCACCCGGAAACTACTTATAACGTTGCACTTACGAGAAGTAAGTTTCGTGTAAAAATTTCTGTCGGCTCAAATCCTTGGGCACCACGCGAACGTGTGCATAACATTGCCGAAATCTGCGAACGCTACGGCGGCGGCGGTCATGCGGTTGTTGGTGCAGTTTCGCTCGACCCAAATGATATTGAAAAAGGAAAGCAATTTATGAAAGAAATTATTGAAGAATTGCAGTTTGAAGATTAAAAATATGGAAAGTCAAGAAATAGATAAAACACGCGAAGTTGCGATTCGCATTACGATGATGCCGCGAGATACAAATGCCCACGGAACAGTTTTTGGTGGAATAATTTTAAGCTACATTGACGTTGCTGGCGGTGTCGAAGCTGTTCGTGAAACAGGTCACGATAGATTTGTAACTGTGGCAATGAAAGAAGTTATTTTCCACGAACCAGTTTTTATCGGCGATTTGGTGAGCTTTTATGCAAAAACAACGAAAGTTGGAAATACATCGATTACAATTCACGTTTCTGTCGAAGCCGAACGAGTTGGCAGCCACGGACAAAGCGTTCGCGTGACTGAAGCGGAAGTAGTTTATGTCGCAATTAATCAGTATCGCGAGAAAGTGAGAATTGGTGATTTGTAAGAATTAACCGCCAAGATACCAAGACGCAAAGACTTAAACAAAATTCTTTTCTTAACTTGGCTTCTTATTTTCTTGGCGGTTAAAAAATTATTCTCTAATTTTATCGCCTAAAACATTTGCCGCAAGCAAGACAAATGTTATCCAAATTGCGTCTGCAAGAAGCAAATGGATAAGTTGCATAACAATCGGTGCAAGCGAAATCAGCGTAATAAACCCAAACAAAAACTGAATTCCGACGAGTATAATTAGCAGATTCGCGAATCGATTTGTCCAAAAATCTTCGACTGCATTTTGTTTGAAATAGTTCGCGAGCCAAACAAGAAAAAAGCCAAATGCAATCGACAAAATCGGATGGCTAATTCGTAATTTCAACAAATAATGTGAATTTTCGGCAAAATCTTTTGCGATCGAATCCGCCAAACTCGCCGAAGGAAATAACATACTGCTCAAAGCCGCGATCGAGCCGCTCGTACCGATAAGAAAAATTCCAAGTAAACTAAAACCCAACAAAGCGAGAGTTTTTCTTGGCTGTTTGAATGTTATCCGATTTCCGCCACTTGCAAACCAAGCCGTCAAAGTTACAAACGCCATCAAAATCAGCGTATTTATCAAATGTGCGGCAGTCCAAATTGGACGCATCGGCGTCAGAGTTTCGGCAGTGTTTCCGGTTAAAACCAAACCTGCACCGAGAAGTCCTTCAAAAATCACAAAAACCAAAGAAGCTAAACTCGTCTTCAAAATCCGCATTTTCCATTCACTTTTGTTATTTTTCCAAGTGACAAACGCCCAAATGACCAAAATAATAATAAAAATTCCGGCTAAACTGCTTGTGATTCGATGCGAAAATTCGATAATCGTCTTAAACTGCGGTGCTGTTGGAATTACTTCACCGTTACACGTGAGCCAATGTTGACCGCAACCATCGCCCGATTTTGACGCTCGCAAAAAAACGCCCCAAAGAATTACGACTATGTTGTAAGCGACTACGAACCAAGCGTATTTTGCGAACTTCGACATTTTTGTTTTTGTCTTCATTTTGGTAGATTCTAACATTAGAAACTTGAAACAAGAAAGATTCGAATAATTAGATTTACTTAATGGAAACAGAACATTTTTTCACTTGTCCACATTGTTGGCAGAAGATTTCGATGATTTTAGATTTATCGATTGAAGAGCAAAACTACGTTGAGGATTGCGAAGTTTGCTGCAACCCAATTCAGATAAATTACACCGCCGAAGATGGTGAAATCAAAGATTTTTGGGCGGAAAGTATTGAGCAATAAAGGATGAAAAAGCTCCGTTTAGACACAATTTTGGTCGAAAAAGGTAACGCCGAAACGCTCGAAAAAGCTCGTGCTTTGGTGATGGCTGGAGCGGTTTTGGTCAACGAACAAAAAGCTGTTAAATCTTCGGACTTAGTTTCGAACGAAGCAATAATTCGGGTAAAAACTCGCGAAACGAAATACGTTGGTCGTGGTGGAGTGAAGCTCGAAAAAGCATTGTGCGAATTTGAAATCAACATCGAAGGCTTAACCTGTCTTGACGTTGGCTCATCAACTGGCGGTTTTACAGATTGTTTATTGCAAAATGGAGCAAAAAAAGTAGTCGCAGTAGATTCCGGAAAAAATCAGATGGTTTGGGAATTGCGACAAGATTCGCGTGTCGATTTACGCGAAACAACGAACGCACGTTTCTTAAAACCGGAAGATTTCACAGAGCTTTTCGACATTGTTGTGATGGACGTTTCCTTTATCTCAGCGACGAGTCTTTTTCCGTCAGTCGTGCCACTTTTGAAGGAAATTGGGAAGTTTATTTTGTTGATAAAGCCTCAGTTTGAGGTAAAAAAACATGAAGTCGGCGATGGCGGAATTGTCAGAGAAAGCGAAAAACAAGAACGAGTTGTTAATGAAGTAAATGAATCTGCCAAAATTAATGGTTTTGAGGTTTTGAAAATAATTGACTCGCCAATTCTCGGAATGGAAGGAAACAAAGAGTTTCTCGCATATTATCAGAAAAAGTAAAACAAAAAAACCTGCCAAACTTTGACAGGTTTTTTACTTAACTCCGCAGGTAAGACTCGAACTTACAACCCTTCGGTTAACAGCCGAATGCTCTGCCATTGAGCTACTGCGGAATATCGTCACGAAAAATGACGAACCTAAAGATTAAATATTACTTGGATTTAAGTCAAGCCAAACGGTGAAAATTTCCCGAAAAATTTACTAAACTTCGCTTAAAACAATTATTTCCGCACGTTCTCTGGCATCGTCTAAAAACTTTTCAATATCTTCGCCAACTCTTTTAATCGTTAATATTTCGTTTATTTCCTTTCTTTTATCAGACAAACTTGGCAATAAAAGTCCTGGGTTTTGTTTTCGAAAATTTGGCGTGAAAATATTTAAATAATAATTACCTTCATCAATTGGCAAAATTACGACAAACGAACGAAAGCGAAAATCGAGATATTTGTCGATTTTTATTCGTTGTTCAATTATCCGGCGAAAATTATCATCGCTAACCGATTCAAAACCAACAACTTGCAATCTCTTTACAAAGTCTGAAGGATTAGGAAAATATGAAATAAGGCGTGCAATTTCTATTTTTACTTCATCGTCTGTCATAGAATTATTTGGCAACCTTTGTGATTCAAGTCCAATCAATTTTTGGTCAATCAGACTTTTCAGAGCGAGATTCAAATCGTTTGAACTTGGCGGGTCAATCGCAGTGTCGGGTTCGAGAGCAAGCTGCCAAAGCAAATCTGAATATGTTATTAGCTCTGTTCTGATTCCATCGCTCACAGTTGCAACGGTTTTATCTACAACAACTTGTGCAGAAGCATCGCCGATAAAAAGCAACGAGATGACCAGAATTACAGATATTTGAAAAAATTTCTTCATCAGTTTAGGTTTGATAGTTTCGTTAGGCGAAACGTTGCTTTGAGTTTAGCACTAATGTTGATTGAAAACTTATAAGAGATAATTTACTGAATTTCAAACCTTACTAAAACTGAGTATCGAAGAGTAATTTTAGAAAACGTTAAGACCGTATCCGAAGCCTGCGAGTCATCAGTATTTACTTCCTTTCTTCTAAAAAGGTTAGAAATAACTGGAATTTGTTTACTTTCGTTTCCCTCGGGAATTTCTTGAATAAACACAGCTTTTCCAACTTTTTCACCAATCGCACCAAGCATATATTCCGCTTTAGCTTTCGCCGCTTTTACCGCTTCCATTTTCGTTTCTTTGCGGAAAGCGGTTAGTTCACTATGCGTTGATTCGATTAAATCCATTCTTGAAACATTTAATTTATCGGCAATTTCCTGCAACCTCTCAATTTTCGCTAAATCCTTTATTTTCAGCTGATAATCTTTACTGGCAAGCGTATCTTTCAACTTTTTTTGATAAACATAAACTGAATTCAAATCGTAAATCGACAAATCTTTCCGCACATCAACACCAAGATTCGCAAGTTCGTTTTTCAACTTCGTTTCCTGTATTTCAATCGTAATTTTCTGCTTATTTTCAATGCGTTCGAGCAACTTGATTTTGAACGTAAATTCATTCGGCGTTATCAAAGTTTCGGCAGAGCCTGTAACTTCGATAACTCTCGCTTCGTTTGTCGTTTGAGCACAAACGATCACAACGGTAGCCAGGGCAATCATAATGCTCAAGGAAATCTGTGTTGCTTTTTTCATACTTTAATTAGGCTTTTTTTACTTACTTACGCTCCACAAACTCATCGTTTCTCGATACCCGAAGAATCCGCGTAACCCAAATGCATAAACATATTTGCCGTCTGTTGACCAGCCGGCGTCATTCAAACCGCTTTTTTTTACCTTGTTTTCTTTATCGTATTTTACCTTTTCCGGATTGAAAATAGTCTGAATTTCCTTTCCCGTTTCGATATCGAAAATCGTGACCAAATCACCGCCATATTTCAAAATCGACTTTTCATCGGGGCTCACCGATGTGAATTCAATCTGTTTTATCGAGTCGTCGTAAGTCGGATTCAGGACATTTTCCTCCGGAGTTTGCGATGGCGGCGTATAGGTTTTCAAGCGAATGGTAAAAGACGTCTTGGCTAACATATTCCAAATAATGGTGTCAGAAAAGAACCCTCTACTTATCAAAAACTTTTGACCTTGTATAAATTTGGGAAAATACTCAAGCGTTCCAGGAAATTCGAGCTTAATACTACCCGTCTGCAAATCGTAAAACTCCGTTTTCTCAAGTTTCTTTTCGCTTTTGTTTACACGGCTGACAACTAGATAATTCTCGTCGTTCATAAATTGGACACTTTTTAGTCTTTCTTTTTCCGTGGTTCTGACAACCTCGAAAATTGGTTTTCCGGTTCCCGCTATTTCAATCACGGAGACTTTCGTGTCGTCGCTAACGGCGATAAATCGTCCGTCGCTTGTTTTATCGGTTAACTTTACACTGTCATTATTTCTTTCCGAAGTTAGTTCATACTTCGGTTTCCCGTCTCCCGCAAGATCGTAAACAACGAGCTTTTTGTTAACCGAAACGACTAAGTTGTTATCAATCAAATCTACGAATTCAACTTTTTCTGTTGGATTTCTCGCAGAAACTTCGAATTTCGGCTTTGTACTTTCGTTAATATCCCAAATGAATATTCGTTTGTCTCTAATCGAGAGCAGGTATCTTTCATCTTTGCTTACAATAGTCTGTAAATACGAGGTTTTTGGAAGTAATCCGTCAGCCGTAAATTCCTTTTCAATCGCACCGGTCTTCACATCTCGCAAAGCTAGATTGAGTCCGTTTTTACCCGTCGTGTTCCATAAGATTTTTGTATCACCGGATCCAACAACAATTTTTTCATTGTTTCGTATCAATTTATGCCAATAATAATTGTCAATTGAGATTGTGGATTTCAGCTTATACGTTTGACTGTCCCAAATAGCGAATACCGACTTTACGTCTCCCTGACCGCGGGTTATGATCTCATTCTTTTCACGGTCAACAAAAATATCATCGGTAGAAATTGAATCCGGTAAATTCAAAATGGCGAGTTGTTTTGCCGTGTCTAAATCCCAAACCATCGCCGACGTTGTTTTTCCGTCACTGGTTTTTTCAGTTGAGATCATCAGCGAACCGTTTGGATCAAGAAAAAATGGATTCCAGTCCGTTTTTCGGGCGATTGCGAGAAAAATCGAATTGAAAAATCCTCGATTTCCAAGCGATGTCATGTTATGCGGAATCGATTTTAGGAGTTTTGCATTTTCAACATCCCAAAATTGCAAATATCTTTGCCCGATTATCAAGACCTTTTTCCCGTTGTCGAGAAATTTGTAGCTTACAATTGCATCTTGATCTTTATCAAAACCAATCTTTGCTTTAAATTGCAATGTTTCAGCATTCACATTTACAAAACAAAACACGCAGAAAACGAATACGCTCAATCCAAATTTTAGCAACCGCATAATTTTTTCCTCTATAAGCAATTTGTTATACAACAATAAGACTTACTTATCATGAAAGTCAACAATTATTTTTCTACAACTTCGAAATCGATCCATTGCGAAACGGTTTTATTAGTTTTCTTGTCTCTGACAACGATTTGCAAAACGTATTCTCCGGTCAATACTGATGGTGTGATTTGCAAAAATCCATTACCTTGGAATTTCTTTAAATCGTTTACTTGCATCGGTTTTTCGCTTCCTTCAACAACTACTTTTCCGTCGCTGAAGAGTCGAATTTGCGTTGTTAAATTATCACTTTTGGAATTGTAAAGTGTATATGTGAAATGCAGACGGTCGCCGCCGCGATACTTTCTGATAGCAGAATTGGTTGAGTTTAAGGGGACAGAAATTGCGTTTTCGGGAGATTTTGAAGTCGGGAAAATTGGACTTCCATCATTACCAATTTCGCCGGTAATCAAACCAGACATTGAAAAATTATCATTGTTCGAATCGCGAATTTCTAATATTTCTCCTGCTGAAGCTAATCTTTTACTAGCGTTATCACGAACTACAATCCGAAAATTATACGTTCCTTTTTTCTTGATAGGAATATCGGCATTGTAAACCAGACCATTTTCCAAGATGCTTTTCACAGATTCAGCCGGAATTTGCAGCGAATGAGTTCGGTTAAATTCGTCAACAACTTTGCTTTTTTCATCAAGCGTCACAGCGGCAATATCAAATGTTAGCTTTTTATTTCCATTTGGAAGGTCAACAAATGTTAAATCTTTTCCGTTTAAAAAAAGCAAAGTGCGAACAAATTCGCCTTTTTTCGGTTCGGTTTCAGAAATTGTTGTCAAACGCATTTCGATTCCAGCTTCATCAAATGGTGACGAAATTGCCTGATAAAGCGGACTATCGGCTGATTTTGGCTGAACTTTATTTGGCTTTTCATTCGTCCCATAAAAGCCTGCCCGTGAACGAACTTTCAAATCGGGATTCTTGAGTTTTATCTCTATTTTGTGGAACTCTTTTCCATCGAATTTATTATCGTCAGGGTCATAAGCCGCTAAGTAATAGCCAGTTTCATTTTCGATAATTGTCTCGATACTATCAGTAAAGAAATTTTGATCTTTGATAAAATCGCCGCCTGTTGCATAGGCTAAGCTCCTTAATCCTTCCCGCGAATCCACTAGTTCCGTTCTGCGAGTGTTGGAAATCGTAGTAGTTACGTTTTGACCACCTTGAGAAGAAATTCCTCTTAAAGAATCGGATGCCTGAAATGAGCCTGGGATTACCAATCCGCGAACATCAATTGTGTAAAAGACAACCGATGATCTTAAAGCTTTATCGCTCATCGTTTGAAGCAGGCTACTTGCCTGACTTCCGGCTGGAATTGCTAAACCCTCAGATAAGAAAAAAACTGTCTTTCTACCCGAAATTGGCTTTAGTCGATCTATCATATAATTCAAAACTCCGATTGAACCAACCGCTCTCGCATCTCGTGTTTGTTTGTCTGCTTCGGTTAATGCTTTAGATTCGATATTAAATTTTTGATCATAGTCAACTGAATCGAAAATTCCGCTACCACAATTCAAACCTTGAAACGACAAACGTATCTTCTTAATCAGCCGCAAAAGATTCTCTTTATTCGAAGAATACTGCCGAATCAAAGCACTTCCGCCTTTAGTTTGATAAATTGCTACTCGATCATTTGGCAGCATCTCTTCATTAACAAACTTTAATAAAGTTTCTCGCATCGAATTTATTCCGCCGAGCGAAGATTGACAATTTCCATCATCAACGACAAACGTAATCAATCGACCTTGCCCATTTGAACGAACCGAACTTGGCGGAATCGGAGGTTCGTTTTTGCCTAATTTTTCTGGTTTTACCGCACTATTCGAAGTATTTTGTGGAGATCCAACATACGAAAAATTGGTAATTGTTTGCAATTTTCCGTCTTGATAAATTTCTATATCGTTTGTTGTTAAATTTTTGACTGGATTATCCTTCTTGTCCAAAACCTGAAAATCCATTTGCACGAGGCTTGAATCAACACGAATTACTTCCGAGTCGTCAGCAAATGGCGGTGATGGCTGCGGAGTTTGCGAAAATCCATTGAACGAGATGAGAAAACTGATTATGATTGCCGTAAGAATTCTTTTCATTATTGCTCCGTAGGATTTGAGTTTGCGGAGTTATGATAGTCGATTTTGTCGAATTAACAAACAAATTTCTGATTTAAACCTTCAACTTCCTACGTTACTCACGAATAATAGGTCGTATTGGAAATCTTTCACTTCAAGTTGTCAGCCAAACATTTTGTGTAAGAATTCAGAAACTTATCTCTCAATTCTTTCCATTCTGAAATGTCGTTGAAAAGTTTAAATTCGGACTTAACATCTGCTGGTTCATTAATGAAATAGACCGTTGTCATGATTTTGTTTTTCTCATCGAATAGAAGCGTCGTTCCTATTGTCGATCCCGCTATTTCGCTGCGGTTGATCGAAAACGATGCGAAGCCATTGTAATTCTTTTCCGTTGGTTGCGATTGTTCAAGAAACTTCTTGTCCTTAATTTCTTTATCGAAAGTCTCTAGCGATATTTCTTTATCAAAACTGAAACTGCTCGGTCGCGACCTATCAACTCGGACGTTTGCGAAAAAATGTGTGTCTTTTTCTTGAACAAAAATTAACTGGAAACCGTCTGTCCTCGAAACAGCCTTAACACCTTCAATCGTATGGCGAACGAGATTCAGTTCTTTTTCGTCTTTTGCTATTCGGTTTACTTTAAACAATGAGAGTCGTAATTCAGAGAATGAACATTTATCCGATTTGTAGATTGCTAAAACTCGTTCAATTTCTTCACGTTCAAGTTTGCGTGCTTCCTTTTGGACCTTTTTTTCGTCTTTCGTTTGTGCCTGTAAACCAAAACAAATTCCTAAGCTCAAAACTAATATCGTGAATATCCGTTCTATCTTCATAAAATGCCTCACTTTACAGCTTAGCGTAAGCGTTTTGGTTTCGTGTGAATGATTGTGACACTTTTTGAACTGTCACAATCCGTTATTTCTGATTCCTCCGATACTTATGCGTAATCGGTCTTCTCCGTCCAACACCAATAGCATTTTTTGAAATAATAATCGTCGGCGGCAGTTGTTGGCGTTTGAATTCGTTGGCGGGCGATTCAACTTTGTTCAAAACGGCGTAGGTTAATTTCGGCGTATTTCCGGCGGCGATAATTTCTTCGGGCGATAGTTTTTGCTCGAAATAAAGTTCTAAAACCTTGTCCATCAGTTCGTATGGCGGCAGTGAATCTTGGTCAAATTGATTCGGTGCGAGTTCGGCGGAAGGTGCTTTGTTGATGATTTTTTCGGGGATAATTTCGCGTCCCGCCGATTTGTTGATTTGTCGGCAAACTTCCCAAACTTCGGTTTTCAATACATCGCCGAGAACCGCTAAACCGCCGTTTGTATCGCCGTAAAGCGTGCAGTAGCCGACTGCCAATTCCGATTTATTTCCCGTTGCTAAAACAAGCCGACCTTCGGCGTTTGAAATCGCCATCAGAATCAAACCACGCAAGCGAGACTGCATATTTTCCGCCGCCAGATTTTCGCCGCCTTTGGTCGGCTTCGCAAATTTCAGTTGAGCAAGCAATGTTTCAAACGCCGATGAAATTGGTTCAATCCGTGATTCGCAGCCCAAATTTCGCACCAATTCTTCCGAATCTTTGATGCTTCCTTCCGACGAAAACGGCGACGGCATCATCACGCACAACACGTTTTCCGCTCCCATCGCTTCGCTCGCAAGTGCCGCAACTAACGTCGAATCAACACCGCCGCTCAAAGCAATAACCGCTTTCATGAAACGATTCTTACTTGCATAATCGCGGATTCCCAAAACCAACGCTTGCCGAATCGATTCAATTTCATCGCCCGTAATTCCGCGTGCGTCAGGCTTGCGAACGTCAAGCTCAACAGATTCGATAAACTCTTCAAACGCAGGAGCTTGCAAGATAATATCGCCTTCTTCATCGGCGACTAAACTTGCACCGTCGAAGATAATTCCGTCGTTTCCGCCGATTAAATTGACAAAAACAATCGGAGTTTTCGCAAGTTTGGCACGATGCGAAACCATATCGCAGCGGAGTTTTATTTTGCCTTTATTAAACGGCGAAGCATTGATGGCGATTAGCACGTCAGGATTTTGGCGAATCGCTTCTTCTGCCGGATCAACGTCGTAAAGTCTTTCTTTCCAAAAGGTTTTATCATTCCAAAAATCTTCGCAAATTACGACGCCGATTTTTTTGCCGTTAATTTCAAACAACTCGTTCGGTTTTTCGTTCGGCTCAAAATATCTCGGATCGTCAAAAACATCGTATTCGGGCAGCAAAGTTTTATCCACAAATCCGAGCAGTTTTCCGTCCGAAATAATCGCTGCACAGTTATACAAACGTCTGCCGTTTTTATCGTTATTTGGACGAACCGTGCCGATAATTGCAGTTATTCCAACAGTTGCGGGAATTATTGTCTCAAGCGGCTGCAACGCTGTTTCGATAATATCGCGATCTTGAAACCAATCGAGCGACGTGTAGCCGTGCGTTACAACTTCGGGAAAAACCACTATGTCCGATTTGTCAGCCTTCGCTATTTCGATTGCGTTCAGAATTTTCGCAACATTGCCTTCGATGTCGCCGTTGGTTGTGTTGATTTGTGCGATTGTAACTTTCATTAGAAAAATTTTAACGCAGAGACGCAGAGACGCAAAGACGCAGGTTTTAATTTGTTGTGAAAAATGAATTGATAAATCTAATTTGTAACAAGAAATTAACTTCTATGTTACAAGGATTTAACCTACAAGTGTAAAAATCTCAAATTGATTCACACTAATTTAATCTGACGAAGGAATTTTTCAATGAGAAAATCGCTATTATTTTGCGTTATTTTTACAATTTTTATTACTACTATTTTTGCCCAATCAGAAGCCGGAAGTGCGGCGATTGAAGGAACAATTACAGACCAAAACAGCGGTGCAATTGCAGGTGCAACTATCACAGTTAAAAACACCGAAACTAATTCGTCAAGAACTGCTATTAGCCGTGCGGACGGAAGTTTTAGTGTTTTAGTTTTGCCGGTTGGAACATACAGAATCACGGTTAAAGCCGCAAATTTTTCGGAAAATAATCGTGATAATGTGACGTTGACGGTTGGTGAAGCAACTAGTTTGAGCATTGTTTTGTCGCCCGAAGGTGTGAAAGCCGAAGTAGAAATTACATCGGGCGATGCGGAAAATATTGATAAAGAAGAATCTTCTACCGGAACGGCGATTACTCAACGTTCAATCGAAAATTTACCGGTTCGCGGACGGAATTTTACTGAATTTGTGCAACTAACGCCCGGAGTTGTCCAAGAATCTGACCGCAAAGGTTTAGTTATTGCCGGACAGCGTTCGATAAATTCTAATGTAGCGATTGACGGTGCAGATTTTAACGATGCTTTACAAGGAAATCAACGCGGCGGAAACGATGCAACATTCTTTTTTCCGCAAACGGCAATTCGTGAATTTCAAGTTGTCAGAAGTGGTGCAAGTGCTGAAGTTGGACGAACCGGAGCAGGTTTTGTCAATGCAGTAACCAAATCTGGCACTAACGATTTTCGCGGTGAAGTTTTTTATTTCAACCGTAATGATCGCTTAACCTCACGTGATGCTTTTGGCAACGATGGCGGAAACAAACAAAATCAATATGGTGGAAGCGTCGGTGGACCAATTTTTAAAGATCAAGCATTTTTCTTTGTTGGCGTTGAACAAAGTCGGCTCGAAATTCCCTATTTCGTTGACTTTTTTGCTTCGCCAAGTATTTTTCCGAGTTCTTTAACGGCTCTCGAAGGCGAACAAATTTCGACAAATAATCCGACCGCAATTTTTGTTCGAGCAGATTTTGTTTTGAATCAAAATAATTCGCTCAACTATCAATTTACACATTCGCGTTTGAAAGGAAGCAATTTTGAAGCGTTAGAAAACGGAACAGTTTTAACCGAACGTGCCGCGAGTCGTGATTTTTTCCGCGAAGGTTCAAGCAACGGCGGAAAACTTGGTCTAACCTCAGTTTTTACACCAACATTTATCAACGAATTTCGTGGTCAAATAGCTTCTGACAATCGCAACGAAGAGCAAAATACTAGCGGTGCAGAAATTAGAATCCGTGAATCTGGACGAGACATTGCCCGAATTGGCGGTTCATCTTCGCGTCCGAGACTTTTCAACACTTTGCGTTATCAAGTTTCAGACACGGTTTCTTACGATGTCGGTTCGCATAGATTACGATTTGGCGTTGATGTGAACTTCAATAAATTTAAGGCAAAGCGTCAGTCAGACCTGCAGGGCGTTTATCGTTTTGAAAGTTTGGCAGATTATAATAACGGAATTCCGCGACGTTTTGAACAATCGTTTGTCATTATTCCCGAAGAAATTACGGCTCGCGGAACGCAACGAGAATATGCATTGTTTATTCAAGACAAATTTAAGTTTGGCAAAAACATCACAGCAACAGCAGGATTTCGTTGGGAAGGTTTGCAAAATCCGCAACCGCCAAGACCAAATGCCGCATTTGCTGAAACTACAAAAATTCCGAATGATTACAAACAATATCAACCGAGACTCGGTTTAGCTTGGGATGTTTTCGGCAAAGGAAATAGCGTTTTGCGACTTTCAGGCGGACTTTTTACTGCTCGAACGCCTTCAATATTATTTTTGCGTGTTTTTACAAACAACAATCTCGTCACGCAAGACGTGAGAATTGACGAAAGAAGCGGTGCGTGTCGAACAGCAGTTTCGCCAACACCAATTCCGACCAACTGTTATTTCCGCGGAACTGGTGCATTTTTGACATTTCCAAACGCTCTCGCAAACTTGCCAACCGCAAATTTCTTGCGAGCAAACCGCGTTTTTGGCTTCGATAAAGACTTTATCAACCCAAGAAGTTTTCAAGGTTCAGCAACTTGGGAGCAAAAAATCGGCAAAGATTATGCGTTGACAATTGGCTACACACGAACTTCTGCGTGGAATTTGCAGCGTCGTGTTGACCGAAATTTATCTGCAGCAGTTTTGAATGCAACCGCCAGTTATCCGACATTTCCGAATGCCAGACCAAACGCCGCAATCGGAATTTTTTCGGTTAATGAATCAACGGCACATTCAACTTACGATGCGTTAGCCGTTAGTTTGCGACGCAGATTTGCCCAACGCTTTCAAGTTGAAGCAAATTATACGTTTGCAAATAACCGCGATGATGATTCAAATGAGCGAAATTTTTCTGCAGAACGGACATTAAATCCACAAAATTTGAAGTTAGAAGCTGGTCCGTCAAAACAAGATGTGCGGCATAATTTTAATCTTTCAGGAGTTTATGATTTGGGTAAAGGATTTTCGATGAGCGGAATTATGGTAACGCGAACTGGTTTTCCATACACGGCAGTCGTTGGTTCTGACATTCAAAACGATAATAATGACGACAACGATAGAGCGGTAATCAATGGACAAATTTCCGGCAGAAACGCTTTTCGGCAACCGAAATTTTACAATCTTGATTTGCGTTTGATGAAATCGTTTAATCTAGGTGAAAAAAGACGTTTTGATATTTCGGCAGATGTTTTTAATGTTACTCGAAACACGAATAAAAATTACGGCGTTGATAGCGTCAGTGTTTTTGGAAATGCCGGTAATAGTTTGCCAACTCAAGCTGTTCCAACAGCGTTTCCATTTGCCGGCGAACCTTTTGCAGCTCCAAGCACAGCCCGTTTCGGTGGTCCGAGACAATTGCAAATTGGTGCAAAATTTGTCTTTTAAAAGATATTAACGACAGATAAAAAGAGCGGAAAATTTAATAAATTTTCCGCTCTTTTTTTAGTTAATCGAATCTGAAATGATATGACTTTCATCAAGCTCAAAAATCATCGCCGTGTCAGGAACAATTATCGGCATATTTTCGTGAGGCATACTTTCCGGTTGTGAGATTGGAACTGATCTGTTGTCAGGATTTGGAATCGGCTTAAAGCTCTTTCGTAAATCTTCTTGATGTTGCAAATTTTTACGCTGTTTTCGCAACGCTTTTATTGAATACATTGCAGTATCAGCCGCGATTAAAACTTGATCAAGAGCCTCGCCGTGTCTTGGAAAACTCGCGTGACCAATACTAACGCCTACTCGTGCAACTTTACCTTCACTAATTGGAAGTGCAAAACGAAAAACGGCTTGTTCAATTCGTTGCACAAGTTCTTGAATCTCAGAATCAGTTGTTTCCGGAATAAGTGCAACAAACTCATCTCCAGCGTATCTTGAAAGAAAATCATAATCGCGAAGCTGCCCACGCATTACTTTTGAAATTTCACGCAAAAGCAAATCTCCTGCTTTATGTCCAAAACTGTCATTTACATTTTTAAAACCATCAAGGTCAAGCATAACAACTTGAAAGGGTTTTTCATTGCGACGCGAACGAGCGACTTCAATATCAAATTGGAGCTGCAAACTGCGTGCATTTGGCAAATTCGTCATTGGATCAGTGAGTGCTTTTGTTTCGGTATCTGCGTGAACGAGTGCTTTAGAAATTGCTTCGGCAGCAATTTTAGAAATCGTTTCGAGAAGTCGCATATGCTCTTCTTCATAGCTTTCCAGTTCGCATGAATAAAGTGAAACTGCACCAATTAAGCGATTTTCAACCAAAAGCGGCAATGAAATCATCGAAACATACTTCTTGAGTTCTTCAGAATTTATCGACGTAAAGTCCAAAATCGGATTTATCGAGTTAACTGGTTTTTTGTTTGATAAAGCATAACCGGTTGCACCTTCACCAAGTTTCACTTTTCTGCCTTCCAACAATTCATCGTTTTCTCCATCAACATATTGAGCGACAGCATATCCTTTTGTTTGATTAAAAATATAAACCGCACAAGTATCGAAAGGAACTAATTCGCCAACTTTTAATGAAAACAATTCAAGCGTTTCGGTTAAATTAAGCGAAGATGTAAAAACTTTCGCCAATTCATAAAGCGTGAAAACTTCTTTGTTTGCACTTTTAATTTGTTCGACATAACCATGTTTTGATTTTGTATGACTTTCAAATCTGTCAGCTTCAATGTTTTCACTTGGCGAATCAAGCGAATATGAAAGCCCTTGAATATTTATTTCCGCCTCGTAAATATGAAGATGTCTGAGGAAAATATCAATCATTTTAGGATCAAATTTAATTCCTGCACCATCGAGCAAAATTCTTCGTGCTTCTATTTTAGATAAAGGCAATCTATGTGGACGAGCTCCGCGAAGTGTGTCGTAAGCGTCGGCAATCGTTAAAACTCTAGCAGTTAAAGGTATTTTTTCGCCTTTTAATTTGTTTGGATAACCTGTTCCGTCCCAGGCTTCGTGGTGATGCCTAACAGTTGAAACAACTGGATTTTTAAAATCAATTTTTTCCAAAATTGAAGCCCCAACAGATGGATGGATTTTCATTTTTTCCATTTCAGCCGGTGTTAGTTCGCTCGGTTTGTTGAGAATATGATCAGGAATTGCGAGTTTTCCAATGTCGTGGAGCAATGCACCAGTTCGAAGAGCATTCAAATCATCTTTACCCAAAGACATTGCTTCGCCTAATCCAACAGCGAGAATTTGAACTCTTCTGACATGATCTTCTCCGAGCTGATCACGTGCATCAATTGCGATTGCTAACGCTTCAACTGTTGCCAAATGAATTCTACTCGATTCTTCTATTTCCGCTGTTTTTTGAGCTAAAACTTGGTTATGAAAACGGAAAACATAAAAGACAAAAGCAGCAGTTGGTAAAAGCAACAATCCAAAAAATAAGCCAAATTGTATTAGTGCAAAATATACTGAAACAGATAAAAATTGCCCCAATAAGGTGTTAAGAAATCTAAATTTTAAATGATTACTCCAGAAAGTAAGTAATGGTTGATCAGTCGATTTTGAAAGAAAGACTGAAGTTAGAGCAGAATTTATGACATAATAAATAATACCTAAAACAATTATTCCTAAAATTAATCCATAAGGATTTATCGCATTTAACCCGACAAACTTTTCGTTAAACCCAATTGTCAGTTTTAAAAAAAGATAAAAACACTCCGTTGCCAACAAGCTCGCAAACAAATTTACAGACCCAATCGCGATTTTCTTTTTGAAACTTATGTTTTCGCCGATAAGTGTGATTACAACTGCAATTAAACCCAAAAAAATCGCTCCTGGAACGCCAAGCCAAATTGCACCGAAAAATATTGCAAACTCTCTCGCCCAAATAGTTACTTTTGTATTTGGAATTTCAAACTTTACAAAGCTGGTTATAAAAACAGTAAGTGCTGCGAGTGCCAATGAAGTAAACTCTAAAACTCCAAAAAATCGCGACTCGTAAACTGCCATACCAATAGAAGGCACGCTTAAACTCACAAGCACGAACCACAATATTTTTGTTTGAATGTTATAACCTGAAAAATTAAGTAGCTTCACTTTTAAATTTGACTCCGATAAATCTGTTGGAGTATTGATGAACTTTGAGGACGCTTTTTTGTCTTAACTTGAGAAGAAGCAGAACATTTTAATGCGAGAATCTTGAGAAAAAGTATCGAATGTTTACAAATACATCTAATTTTTAACATTTTAATTCAAAGTTTTGTCTGTTATTTATAAAACCAACAATCCGCAAACTCTGTCTTAATAGTAACTTATATAGACACAAAAAAACAATAAAATAATATTAAAAATGTTTAAAATATTCTTTTATTGTTTAACGTTTAGATTTGTTTAATAAAAATTCATTTAGTAGCGTTCACTATCAAAATCATTTTCATCATAATCGTCGTAATCACGGTCACGATCGCCTTTTGTAAGGTCTAACTCGATTGGATCAAGACCAACAAGTTCTAATTTTGCACCACATTCATCACAAGTAATTACGTCTCCTTGTTCCGATTCGGCATCGACAAAAATACTCTCTTCACATTCAGGACAAGCTGTATTAGGCATTAAAACACTCCAAATTTATTTTGATATTTATAAACCAAACGTTAGTTTTTCTAATCGTTTGACTTCTGTAAGTCAATCTAACCTTTTCGACAAGATTTTGGCAAGGAATTGTGTTAATTTTTTCTATTAATTTATGAAATTTCCTTTCAAATTAGCAAGAAATAAACAATTTGATGCAGTTGGTTTTGGAACAAACGCGGTTGATTACTTGATTGTTGTGCCTGAATATCCTGAAAAATACGGGAAAATTCAGCTTACTGAGCATTACAAATTTGCTGGCGGAGAAGTTGCGACAACAATGGTCGGACTCCAGCGTTTGGGTTTAAAAACGACTTATATTGGTAATTTTGGCGGTGATAGTGACGGAAAATTTGGATTAAAAACGATGAACGATGAAGGTGTCGATGTCGCGTTCGCTAAACAAATAAAAAACGCTAAAACCCAAATCGCGTATATTATAATTGACCGCAGAAATGGCGAAAGAACCGTGATTTGGGATCGCGATTCTCAGCTCTCAATCGACGAAAAAAATGTTCAAATTGAAACCGCTTCGCTAGGCAAAATTTTGCATTTTACGCCACACGATACTGCTGCTTGTTTGAAGCTGGCAAAAGCCGCAAGTTTATCAAATACAATAGTTTCCATTGATGTTGATAATATTTTTGAAGGAATTACAAAGCTCTTAGAATCAGTTGATATTTTAATTTCTTCGCAAGAATTTCCAGAAAAATTAGTCGGAATTAAAGACAAAAAAAAAGCGTTACTTGAGATGAAGTCGCGTTTCGGTTGCGGTATTGTTGGAATGACATTGGGCGACAAAGGTTCTCTATTATTGTGCGAAGATACATTTATTAAAACGCCTGGTTTTGATGTTCCAAATGGCTGCAAAGACACAACCGGAGCTGGCGATGCGTTTCGAGTTGGATTGCTTTATGGCTTGTTAAATCGCGAAAGTGTTGAAGAATCGGCGAGAATGGCGAACGCTGTTGCGGCTCTCAAGTGTCGTGAAATTGGTGCGAGAACTTCCTTGCCAAATAACGAAGAATTAAGCGAATTATTAAGTTTTAGTTGAGAAATTTTAGATTTTATGGCTGATGATGCAAAAAATAAACAGGACGAAGAGGCGATAGGGAAAACTTACGATTACGGAGTTGCGAAGCGTCTGTTTAGATATTTAAAACCTTATAAAGGAACGGTTTTCGTTGCTTTAGCAATGACTGTTGTCTTAAATATTCTCGGTGCTTTATCACCCAAATTTATTCAACATGCGGTTGATAATTATATTATTCCCAAGCAATTAGAAGGTTTCACACTTTTCGTGGTGGCGTTTTTCTTTGTGCTTTTTTTCCGTTTTATCTTTCAATATACGCAAGAAATTTTGCTCAACAGAGTTGGTCAGAAAGTGATGTTTGATATTCGGACAGAAATTTTCACCAAATTACAGCGTCAAGAAGTTGCTTATTATGACAAAAATCCGGTAGGACGAGTTATCACGAGAATCACATCAGACGTTGATTCGCTCAATGAACTTTTCACTTCCGGCGTTATTGATGTTCTCGGAGATTTGGTCATAATCTTTGCAATCATTGGGTTTATGTTCGTGATGGATTGGAAACTTGCACTCGTTTCGTTATTCACGGTTCCGCTTTTATTTATCGCAACAAATTGGTTTCGCAAACACGCACGCGAAGGTTTCGACAAAGTTCGAACCAGAACTGCGAAGCTCAATGCGTTTTTACAAGAACACATTTCCGGAGCTTCAACCGTCCAGCTTTTTAACGCAGAAGAAAAAGCAAAACGTAATTTCCACAACATTAACAACGATTACCGAGCCGCAAATCTCGAAACAATTTATTATTATTCAATTTTTTATCCGATGGTTGATTTTATCGGTGCAATCGGAATTGCGGTCGTAATTTGGTTTGGTGGTTATGAAATTCTGACCAATCTTTCAGCAAACGAAAAAGCTCTGACAATTGGCGTGGTCATTGCTTTTGTCCAATATTCCGGCTTACTTTTTCAACCAATCCGCGATCTTTCAGATAAATTTAATGTTCTGCAAGCTGCAATTGTCGCCTCGCATCGAATTTTTTTACTGCTTGATTTGCCGGTGACAATTGAAACTCCAAAAGAACCAAAAAAATCCGGACGAGCCATGGGCAAAATTGAATTTGAAAATGTTTGGTTCGCCTATAAAAAAGAAGATTGGATTTTGAAAGACGTTTCTTTCACAGTTGAAGCAGGAAAATCTGTAGCTTTGGTTGGGCACACAGGTTCCGGAAAAACAACGATTACAAATTTGATAATGCGGTTTTATGATATTCAAAAAGGCAGGATTTTGCTTGATGGAGTTGACGTTCGCGATTGGAATTTGAATGATTTGCGTGAGAATTTTGCTGTTGTTTTGCAAGACGTTTTTCTTTTCAGTGGTTCAATTGAAAGCAATATTCGGCTCGGAAATAATTCAATAAACGATGAAAAAATTGTTTGGGCAGGAAAAGAAGTTCACGCTCACGAATTTATCGAAAAACTTCCAGAAAAATATCAAACCGAAGTTAAAGAACGCGGTGCCGGACTTTCCGTCGGGCAAAAACAACTCGTTTCATTTGCTCGTGCTTTGGCTTTTGAACCGACAATTTTAATCTTGGATGAAGCAACAAGTTCAATCGACACAGAGACGGAACAGCTTATTCAGCAGGCAGTTAACCGTGTAATGGAAGCAAGAACTTCAATTGTTGTTGCTCATCGGCTTTCAACAATTCAACGCTGCGAAACCATTATTGTTTTACATCACGGCGAACTTCGTGAAATTGGTTCACATCAACAATTGCTCAGCGAAAAAGGTTTGTATTGGCGACTTTATCAACTTCAATATGCAGACCAAAATGAAGAAAGTCCGCAAATTTCTCTCCAATAACACGTCTTATTTAAGAATTGATTTTTGTTCGCTAAATTATTTTTTTTCGTTTACAATGTGAAGACAAAAATGTCGCCCGAACTAGCTTTGTATGATTCACTTTTAGAAAACTGCGAAGTCGTGATGGATGAAATCTATTCGCGATGTTCTGAGAATATGCCGAATTTTGGAGTAAAAAATGGATGCTTCAACGATTCGCTCAAAAAAACTGCAAGAAAGTATCTTTTTAAAGAAAATAACAAACCAACTTCGGACGAAATAAAGACTTTTCTTATTGAAATTCAAGCTGAAGATTTATTTATGGCGATGGCTTGTTCTAATGGAAACGAGCGTGCTTGGTGGGAATTTGACCAAAACCATCGCGGATATTTAGAACGAGTTTCTAGGCATTTAGCAAGATCTGAAGCAGACGCTCAAGACGTTGTTGATACTGTCTATGTTGAGCTTTATGGCACTCGCGTAGTTGACGGCGAACGAGTTTCAAAATTTGCATCATACAGCGGAAAAGGAAGTTTACGAGGTTGGTTGAGAACGATTGTTTGGCATTCGCTTGTAGATCTACACCGCACAAGCCACGACGAAGTTTCGCTAGACGAAATGACAGAAAATCTTGGTGAAGGTTTAGCACACGCAAGTTTCGCTGAGCAAAACCTTGGTGGCGAAGAAACAATGCTTGATCAAATAACAATTGATCGCTACCGAAAAGTAACTGTTTCTGCGATTGAAGACGCTTTTGCAAATCTCGAAAATCACGAAAAACTTTTATTACTTTATTATCACGTTGATAATTTAAAATTGCGTGAAATATCGCGGCTTGTTCAAGAACCTGAATCTGAATTACGAAGCTGGTTTCAAAGAAAATCTGTAAACCGCGAACAAAACCCCGACACAAAAATTCACGAATCAACAGTTATGCGGTGGCTAGAAAAGACTTACGGCAAAGTTTTGAAATATTTTAAAAATGATTTACAAACTCAAGCTGGGCTTAAATCTGAAGAGATCGGAATTTGTATGCAATTGGCAACAAAAGACTTAGCAAATAGCAGTCTTTATAGAAATTTACTTAAAAGATAAAAATTAGAAAGAATAGCAAAAAATTTCCCCTATTAAATTTTTGTTACGCAAAATAGATTTTACAATGCGTCTTTATATTTGGGAGAATTGGTTTTATGAACAGCAAGGGGAATATTAAAAAAGATAATTCACAAATCGCATTCTTAATTGATGGGTTTTTGAAGGTTCGATCTACTACATCAGTTTTGATTGAAACGCATCTTGACGAAGACTCGTTAAATGCTTTTATTGAAGGTCAATTAAGCAAAGTTGAATCTCAACCGATTATTAATCATTTGGTTGGATGCTCTTTTTGCAGACAGGTAACTGCTGAATTAGTAAAATTAGAACTTTCATTTGCAGAAACTGACCCTGTTGTTTCGCAACATTCTGAGCCAACAAAAGTTTCAGAAGTAATAAACGGTCTCTTTTCACGACTTTTTGGAAACACGACAGGTGAAGTTTTTGCTCACCAAGAACCCGAAGATGAAAAAGAAGACAAGAAAGATGAAAATAATTAAACTAATCAAAAAAGACTGTTTGAAAGCTAAATTTCAAACAGTCTTTTTTCAATGTTTACGTTTCTAAATTTAATACTCTTTTTGCTTATCAGTTAACTCAACGCCCATTTTTACTAGAGTTTCTTTATTCAAAGTTCCGGTAACTTTTACAGCATTTGTGTCTTGATATTTTTTGATTGCTTCGCGGGTTGTGTCGTCTAACTTACCTGTTTCTTCAACCTTCAACATTTTTTGAACCTGCATAATTTGTTCTTTCGAGGCTCGGAAAACAGCTTTGCGAGGAGTTTTTCCAGTCGAATCTTTTGCAGTTTTTTCTGTTGCTGCTGGTTTCATCGGCATTGCTTTTTGTTTATCAGTCAAATCAATCCCCATTTTTTCTAATGTTTCGCGATTTAAGCTTCCATTAGTTTTTAACCCATTATCAGCCTGATATTTTTTGATAGCAGTTTTTGTCTCAGGATTATTTTTTCCGGTTTCAGTTAGTTTAAGCATCTTTTGAGCCATCATAACCTGATCTTTTGTAGCTCGAAAACTAGGTTTTTTTGGCTTTGCAGACTTTGCCATTGCTGGCGTTGGTGCGGTTTTTGGTGCGGCATCTTGTGCGAAAATAGCAAAACTCAAAAATAGAGATACAGCTATTGTGTAAATTAGTGTTTTCATAAATTGTCTCCTAAATTTTGGGAAATTTTGGGGGCTTAACTTTTTCCGTGTCGTTATTCTAATGTATATATAGAAATTGTCAATCGTTTTGTAGAAATACTTGGTTATAAACACCTATTTGATCTGTATCTAACAAAATATAGAAGCATTTAGTTGAAATGTTAAACTTGAATTTATAAATGTCTTGCAAAACACATAAACTTTTCAGAGGTAATTATTATGACTTTACTAATTGAAATGCCAAGAACAAAGAGAGTTTCGGTTGAATCGCTTGTCAAAAAACTTTACCGCAGTTATAAAATAGTCTTGGACTTAGATTTACTAAATAAAAACGTTATCAAGTCATACAATTCTGAAAATTCTGATTCTCAGCAAATCTACAAACGCGGCGAAACTGCTAACGCCTAATCTGCTCTACCAAACTGAACTTTTGAGTTTGTGGAACTATTTGAGTAGTATAGTCCTATAATTATTCAAACATTTCATTTCTTACATCTTGCTGAATGAACGCTCATTCAGTTATAATTTTTAAAAATTAATTTCGTTTATTTATCAATTTTTTAACAAGGGAAAATTAACTATGTTGCAAGTAAAAAAAGCCGCCGTTTTGGGTGCAGGAACAATGGGAGCGGGCATTGCCGCACATTTGGCAAATGCGGGAATTCCTACGCTTCTGCTCGATATTGCCCCGAAAGGCGATAACGTAACCGACAAAAATTCTATCGTCAAATCATTGTTTGAAGCGTCGAAAAAACTAAAACCTGCCGCGTATATGCTCGGTGATAACGCTTCGCTGATTACAATCGGCAATTTTGAAGACGATTTGCACAAGATTAAAGATTGCGATTTTGTGATCGAAGCGGTCGTCGAAAGTCTTGAAATTAAGCACAAACTTTATGCCGAAGTCGAAAAATATCGGCGGCAAGGCAGTGTCATTGCTTCAAACACCAGCGGAATCCCGATTGCTTCGATCGCCGAACCTTTTTCAGATGATTTTAAGTCAAACTTTCTCGGCGTACATTTCTTTAATCCGCCGCGTTATATGAAATTGGTCGAAGTAATTCCGACCTCTTGGACATCGGGCGAAGTTGCTTGCGGAACGACCGGATTTTTAGACAGAACACTCGGCAAAGGCGTTGTTCCGGCGAAAGACCGACCGAATTTTATCGCCAACCGCGTCGGTGTTTATTCGATCATGTGCGTTCTGGACGAGATGATTAAGCAAGGTTTTTCGCCTACCGAAGTTGACCAAATGACCGGAAAAGCCATCGGGCACGCATCATCCGCTACCTTCCGCACATCAGATTTAGTCGGGTTGGATGTTACCGCACATGTTGTTTCAAATCTCTATCCCGCGATTCCCGACGATGAAGACCGCGAAACTTTTAAAATGCCTGAATTGATGTCGCAGCTGCTTGAAAAGAAACTGCTTGGCGACAAAACCGGCGGCGGATTTTTCAAAAAATCAAAGGACGAAAACGGCAAACGAATTATTCTTGAACTTGATTTAAAAACCTTTGAATACAAGCCGCAAGTCAAAACAAAATTCGCAAGTTTAGACGCATCGAAAGCTGTTGAAGATATTCCGACTCGCGTCAAACAATTGGTTTGGGGCAAAGATAATGTCGGCGAATTTTTGTGGAAAACTACATCCAGAATCTCGCGTTACGCCGTTAACCGCATTCCCGAAATTGCCGATACTATCGTTGAAATCGACGAAGCAATCAAATGGGGTTTCGGTTGGGAAATCGGGGTTTTTGAGGCGTGGGACGCAATCGGCGTAACGGAATCAGTCGAGCGGATGAAAGCTGACGGCGACAAAATTCCCGCAAATGTCGAAAAAATGCTGGCTTCGGGAGCGACTACTTTTTACAAATACGAAAACGGCGTTCGTTCATATTTCGATTTTGCAAGCAACGGTTACAAGCAAATTTCCGATAAGAACGGCGTAATAATTTTGCAGTCGGTTAAAGATAGAACAGGTGTAATCAAGAAAAATTCGGGAGCGAGTTTAATTGACATCGGCGATGGCGTTGTTTGTCTCGAATTTCACTCGAAAATGAATTCAATCGGTTCTGACACAATGGCGATGATGAAGTTTGCAGTCGAAGAAACCGAGAAAAACTTTGAAGGTTTAGTTGTCGGAAATCAAGGTGCAAATTTCTGTGCCGGTGCAAATTTGATGATGCTTCTGCTTGCCGCACAAGAGGAAGAATGGGACGACATCAATCTTATAATTCACACTTTTCAGCAAGCAAATATGCGTTTGCGATATTCGTCGAAACCTGTAGTTGTGGCACCGTTTGGACTTAGCTTAGGCGGCGGTTGCGAAATTTCGATGCACGGCGACCGAGTTCAAGCCGCTGGCGAAACTTATATGGGCTTGGTTGAAGTCGGTGTCGGGGTAATTCCGGGCGGCGGCGGAACAAAAGAAATGACGTTGCGGGCGATGGATTTAGCGAAAAAAGCTCCTGATGCCGATGCGTTTGCGTTTATCCGCAAAGTTTTTGAAATGTTGGCGATGGGCAAAGTCGCTACGTCTGCCCAAGAAGCAAAATCGTGGGGATTTTTGCGGCACGAAGACTCGATTTCGATGAACAAAGATCGTCAAATTGCCGATGCGAAAGAAGTTGTGCTTGGTTTGGCTCGTGCGGGTTATTCGCAACCGCAACCGCGAACCGACATTCTCGCACTCGGCGAACAAGGACTTTCAACTTTGAAACTCGCACTGTTTTCGATGAAACGCGGCGGATATATTTCCGATCACGATGAAATTGTCGGCACGAAATTGGCAAAAATATTATGCGGCGGCGAACTGAATCGGCAAAGTTTCGTTTCCGAACAATACTTGCTTGATTTGGAGCGTGAAGCATTTTTATCGTTATGCGGAATGCGAAAAACGCAGGAACGAATTGCATTTATGCTGCAAAAAGGTAAGCCGTTAAGAAATTAACTATCAAAAAAGGATAAGGGTGAATGATGAATGTCGTTCACCTTTTTTAATTATATGCCGGTAAAAATATCAGTCCTTTTCTCAGGATTGTTCCTTTAAATCGGGATGCTGACAGGAGTTTGGAAATACGCGGCGATTATGAAAAGCGAAAGTCATAAATCGTCTATGTATATTGACATTGTACATCGCAACGCCTTGCTTTTCAGTTTTGCTTGTTTGGTTATTGCAAAACTGATGGAATCCAGCCCGTTTTCGCCGACAACGCAAATGATAATAACCGCAATTCCGCTATTTTATTTTAGTTTGACGACAATAAACCAAATCAAAGAAGGTTTTGCTGGGCGAACCGAGACTATTTTTAAAGAAAGAAATTTTTCGACAACTTGGTTTACCAAAGGACTGATAATTGGTGAGATCGGCTCAATATCACTAATGATAATCGGATACGTTTACACACAATTTTTAGCCGGATAGTTTGGCAGATTTAAGTCTGATAAAAATTAAAATTATGAACCGAATAATTTCCGAACTTGAAAAAATCTCTTCCGAAACGGAAAAGGCATTCGGTAAACTTTCGGCTGAACAAATAAACTTCAAACCATCACCGAAAAGTTGGAGTATTGGGCAATGTCTGGAACATTTAATAGTTACAAACAGTCTCTATTTTCCAAATATCCAAAAAGTAGTTGACGGTAATCATCGCAACAATTTTTTCTCGAAAATTCCGTTTTTAACCGATTTAATCGCCGCTTTGATGCGAAATAGTTTGAAACCGGAACAACCGAGAAAGATGAAAACTTTCAAGATCTTTGAACCTGCAACACGCAGTATTTCAAGTGCGATTTTTGAAGATTTTGCCGAAAATAATCAAAAATTGATTGAAATGTTTGAGGCTTGCAAAGGCTTAGAACTTCATAAAATTAAAATTCCCGAACCTTTAAATGTTGCCTTAAATCTTCGGCTTGACGATGCTTTCGAGATTTTGGTGTTGCACGAACAGCGGCATTTTAATCAAGCGAAAAGAGTTTTGAATTTCGGAGGTTTTCCGCAATGAAAACGCTCATTATAATCGGCGGTTTTCTGTGGCTGGCGTTTTTTGTCTTTCATATTTTCTTTTGGAAATTGTTTGATTGGAAACACGATTTAGAAAAATTGAACAAGACAAACAAAGCTGTTATGCAGGTTTTGAATCTTTGTTTAATGCTTTGCTTTTTGATTTTCGCATACATTTCAATCTTCCAAACGGACGAACTTTTAAACACAAGTTTGGGAAAAACTTTGTTGGTCGGAATGATTTTGTTCGGTATTTTCCGGGCAATTGAGCAAGCTATTTTCTTTGATTTGAAACATATTCGTTCAAAAATAGTGCTTTTTGTTGCCTTGTTTGGCACAATAATTTATGCAATTGCATTGTATTTTAGTTTCAGATAAATGCAAACTTTTATTGAAATTATCATCGGCATTATCTTCGCAATCGGTTTCATTTTTTACGCTAAAAGTGCAAAAAGCTATCGCGGCGAAAAGGTTTCTTATGCGATTGGTTTGGGCGTTGCGGCGTTGATTTATGTTGTTTTCGGGTTCTTTTCATCGGCGAACGGTTGGATTCTAACCGAATTGGTCGGGCTTTTGATCTACCTTTCTTTTGCAGTTTTAGGCGTTCGATTTTCGGGTTGGTTTTTAAGTTTTGGCTGGTTACTGCACGTTGGTTGGGACATATTTATTCACGGTTCAACGCTTAATTTTGTTCCGAGTTGGTATCCGGCGGTTTGTTTGGGATTTGATATTTTGATTGCAGGCTACATTTTTTATCGCGAGTTAAGAATGAAATATGACTGAAAGTTTCAGCAAAAAAGTAGAACGTTTTAAGTTTAACCTTTTTCCTGCGTATCGCGGAAGCGGCGGTCGAATCGCGTATATCTCTGATGATTATCACGAAATTCACGTTAAATTACCTTTAAATTGGTGGACGAAAAACTACGTCGGCACAATTTTCGGCGGAAGTATGTTTGCCGCGACCGATCCAATTTATATGGTCATGCTCATCAAAATTTTGGGCAGTGATTATTTGGTTTGGGATAAATCAACCAACATTCGTTTCAAGCGTCCGGGCAAAACAACTTTGTTCGCAAAATTTTTGATTACGCCAGCGGATATCGAGGAAATCAAAACTCAGCTTGCAACCGCAAAATCAATTGATAAAATCTATACAATCGAACTGAAAAATACGGCGGGAAAGACGCACGCGATTATCGAAAAAACTTTGTTTATTTCAAAAAAACGCTAAGATTATGAAGAAATTTATCAGGATTTTATTGTCGCTGATTCTCGTTGCGAGCATCGCGTTTGTTGCGTTCTGGTATTCGCGTCCCACTGATATTTCGTTCGAGGAATTAAAGGCAACTGTTCCAAATGCAGAGTTTAGCAGATTTACCGATGTTGATGGCATAAAGATTCATTATCAGGAAAAAGGCGAAGGAATGCCGTTGATTTTGATTCACGGTTTTGCGGCATCAACTTACACTTGGAAAGACATTTTCGAGCCGCTTTCGAAAAACTTCCGCGTAATTGCGATTGATCTGAAAGGTTTCGGCTTTTCCGCAAAACCTGATGGCGATTACACGCGAACCAAACAGGGTGAAATCGTCGCTGCATTTATGGCGAAAATGAACATCGAAAAAGCTGTTTTGGTCGGTAATTCTATGGGCGGTGAGGTTGCGTTGAATGTCGCTTTGCACAATCCGAATCGTGTGATTTCACTTATTTTGGTCGATAGTGCGGGCGTTCAATCGCTTGGCAGAAATTCGCTCGTGCCAGCATATTTACAGGTTCCATACGTAAATCGGGGATTAACGGCGTTGGCGATGTTGTCTGATAAACTCGTTCGCGACGGACTTGAAAAAAGCTATTTTGACGATTCGAAAATCACGGATGAAGAGGTTGCGTATTTTTATCGACCGCTTCAAACCGACAACGGACAAAGAGCTACGATTTTAGCTCGTCAGCAGTTTTTGACAGGCTCAATTGAAGCGGAGTTGGGCAAAATCGAGATTCCAACTCTGTTAATTTGGGGTGCGGAAGACGAAATAATACCGCTTGAAGCCGGACAAAAAATTCACGCTGCAATTAGAGGTTCGCAGTTGAAAGTTTACGAAAAATGCGGACATATTCCCCAGGAAGAAATGCCGGAGAAAGTGGTTGCGGATATTTTTGATTTTACAAAATAATTTATTAAATGATTGATTACAAACAATTTGCGTTCATATTCGACATGGACGGAACACTCGTTGACAATATGCAGTTTCACACGATTGCGTGGCAGAAAATGCTCGACGAAAACGGCATTATTGCCAACGCGAACGACTTTTTGGTGAAAACGGCTGGCAAAACTAACCGCGAAATTATTCCGACAATTTTTCCCAATGCATCCGAAGAAGAAATTTCCGCATTTGCCGAACACAAAGAATCGCTATATCGTGAATCATTTCTGCCACATCGAAAAACTGTCGAAGGAACGATTGAATTTTTAACGGAATCAAAGCGTCTCGGCATAAAAATGGCTGTGGCGACTGCCGCACCGATTCCGAATATGGAATTTATTTTGGACGGCTTAGATTTACGAAAATATTTTGACGCAATCACAACTGCCGAAGACATAATAAACGGCAAACCCGATCCGGAAGTTTTCCTTGTTTCGGCACAAAAACTCGGCGTAAGTGCCGCAAATTCAATCGTTTTTGAAGACGCAATTGGCGGTTTTGAAGCCGCTCATCGGGCGAATATGAAATCAATCGGAATTTCGACGGTTAATTCGATTGAAAATATTTTGCGGCTCGATTCGGTGATTGAAGCACACGCGGATTTTGTTAATATTAAACCGCAAGATTTGATTCTCAAATACGGGAACTCGGACACTCCTGTCCGAAAGGTTGCGTGAGCAACCTCAAACGCTCAAACTATTCTCAAATGGAGCGTTATTCAAAACTTTCAACGCTTACGCGTTGTTCGGACAGAAATGTCCGAGTTCCATTTTATGAAAAGATGTGATTGGGCAAAAAATGATTTAGCAATTCATTATCACGACACCGAATGGGGCGTTCAGCTTCATGACGACCGACGGTTGTTCGAGTTTTTAATTCTCGAAGGTGCTCAAGCAGGTTTGAGTTGGGACACGGTTTTGGCAAAACGTGACAATTACCGCAAGGCTTTTGATAATTTCGAGGCAGTTAAAATTGCAAATTATGACGACAAAAAGTGTACGGAACTTATTGAAAACATTGGGATTATCCGCAACCGACTGAAAATTGCTTCTGCAGTTCGCAATGCAAAATGTTATTTGCAAGTTGTCGAAGAATTCGGCACATTCGATAAATATATTTGGTCGTTTGTGAACGGAAAACCGATTATCAACGCTTGGGAAACTCAGAAAGAAGTTCCCGCGACCACCGAAATTTCCGACGCAATGTGCAAAGATCTGAAAAAACGCGGTTTCAATTTCGTTGGTTCAACGATTATGTATGCATTCATGCAGGCGACGGGAATGGTGAACGATCATTTGATGGGTTGTTTTAGATACAATGAGGTTTAAGAATGTCAGATATTGCGTCAGAAGTTCAAAAAGTCGCCTTTTATTGATATTGGATCGATAGTTTTGTTGTTGATTGCATTGGGAAATTATTATTATGGCAAATAGTTTTATTTGTTGAAATATCGAAATTAAATGATTAAGAAAATTCTCGAAAATAGTCGTTTCGTTGTTTTTATTGCGGTTGTGGGTTCACTAATTGCGACATTGACTTTGCTTGTTTTCGGGATTTACGAAATCGGTTCAGTTTTGGTAAAAATTCCGCAAGGTTTAGTAGATTCAAAAACTGTTGTCTTGAAGTTCATTGAAATAGTTGATGGTTTTTTACTTGCAACTGTATTTTTGATAATCGCCGTTGGGCTTTACGAACTTTTCATTGATTCAAGCCTCGATCTGCCCGATTGGCTTGATATAAAGACGCTTGACGATTTGAAAGCGAAGTTAATCGGAGTTGTGATAATCGTGCTTGCCGTTATTTTTCTGGGAAACACTGCACGCTGGACTGGCGGAACTGAAATTCTTTATCTTGGTGGCGGCATTGCATCTGTAATCGCGGCATTGACATATTTTTTGAGCCAAAAGAAATGAAAACCGATTTCCCGATTACGCCAGCAATTCGAGTTTTACGAGACCACAAAATTGATTTTGAACCGCACATTTTTGATTACGCTGATAAAGGCGGAACGAAGCATTCTGCGGAAGTTTTAGGCATTGATGAGCATTCAGTTATCAAAACTTTAGTCTTTGAAACTGAAGTGAAAAAACCGCTTATTGTGTTGATGCACGGCGACTTACAGGTTTCGACCAAAAATCTTGCAAGGCTCATTGACGTAAAAACTGTTTCACCGGTGTCGCCTGAAAAAGCGAATAAATTGACAGGATATTTGATCGGCGGAACTTCGCCATTTGGCGTGAAAAACAAGATGCCGATTTATGTAGAATCGTCGATTTTAGAGCTGCCCAAAATTTACATCAACGGCGGAAAACGCGGGTTTTTAGTTTCGATTGAGCCAAAGGTTTTGCGGGAAGTTTTGCAGATTGAAGAAGTTGAAATCGGACTTTTTAACTAACATCACACAGGTAATTTTGCACAAAGCAAAAATTGCGGTAGATTATTGCAAGAACAAATAATAGATAAAAATTCCCCCAGAGTTATTACAAATATGTCTAACGAAAATAATGGTCATTTGGATTGGGATAAAGTCTCTTTTGCGGGGATTTTAGTTAGTATTGGCATCGTTTTTGGTGATATCGGCACTTCGCCGCTCTATGCTTTTTCGGCAATTATGGGCAACCGAAAGGTAGAAGAAATCCTGGTTATAGGCGGTCTTTCGGCGGTCTTTTGGACTTTGACTCTGCAAACGACACTAAAATACGTAATCATCACTTTACGTGCAGATAATAACGGAGAAGGCGGTATCTTTTCGCTTTATTCTTTGGTCAGGCGGTATGCTGGTCCGTGGCTTTTATTTCCAGCGATTATTGGTGGAGCGTTTCTCTTGGCAGACGGTATAATCACGCCGCCAATTTCGATTTCTTCGGCAATTGAAGGTTTGCGAATTTATGTTCCTGATATTCCGATTGAGCCTATTGTAATTGTGATTTTAGTCATTATTTTCTCGTTTCAGCAATTTGGAACTCAGATTGTTGGAAAATTGTTTGGTCCGATTGTTGTGATTTGGTTTGCCTTCCTGGGTGTTATCGGTTTGATGTATGCATTAAACGATTTGTCGATCTTGAAAGCCATCAATCCGTATTATGCTTATAAAATGCTTGCAGAATACCCACATGGATTTTTTCTGCTCGGAGCGGTTTTTCTTTGCACAACGGGAGCGGAAGCTTTGTATGCCGATATGGGGCATTGCGGTAGAAAAAACATACGGATTAGCTGGGGTTTCGTAAAAATCTGCCTGTTGCTTAATTATGCCGGACAAGCAGCATTTTTGATGCAGAGCGTAGGGAAACCTCTCGAAGGTGCTTCGCCTTTTTATTCAATAATCCCGAAAGTTATTCTACCTTTTGGAATTTTAATTGCAACCACTGCCGCGATCGTGGCTTCGCAAGCCTTAATTTCAGGGAGTTTTACGTTAATTGGTGAAGCAATGCGGCTTAATTTTTGGTCACGTCAAAGGATTGTTTATCCGACAGATTTTCGCGGGCAACTTTACATTCCTCAGGTTAATTGGTTGCTGATGCTTGGTTGTATTTTCGTGGTTTTGTATTTTAAAGAATCAAAATATATGGAAGCGGCATATGGACTTTCGGTGACGATGACAATGCTTATGACCACAGTTTTGCTCTTTGTTTATATGCGTTCCAAGCGTTATCCAGCTATTGCGGTGTATGGATTGACTGCTTTATTTGCAATAATCGAATTGGCATTTTTCACCGCTAATATGGAGAAATTTACACACGGTGGTTATGTTTCCGTAATAGTTGGGTTTATTCTTTTCAGCATAATGTGGATTTGGTTTCGGGGCAGACAAGTTCGCAAACGGCTTACTGTTTTTGATAACACCGATAAATTATTTAATACTCTCAAAGAACTCAGTGTTGACAAGTCGATTCCGCAATATGCAACGCATCTTGTTTACCTAACGGCTTCGGATTCACCGAAAAAACTCGAGCGTGAAACGATTGAATCGATTTTGGAAAGAACTCCAAAACGTGCCGATGTTTATTGGTTTGTTCACGTTAAAACAGACAATCATCCGTTCACAACCAAATATAAAGTTGACATAATTGCGAAGGAAGATGTTTATTTTGTTACATTTACGCTTGGTTTCAGAATTGAGCCACGGATAAACTATTTCTTCGAACTTGCTTTAGACGACATTGTGAAACAGCAGGAAGTTGAGATGACGAGCCGACATCCGGCACTCGCAAAACACAATATTCGCGGCGATATTCGATTCGTTTTGCTCAGTTCATTCTTGAGCTACGAAAACGATTTACCGGCGAAAGATAACTTCATCATGCGTGCTTATTATATTTTAAAACGCTGGTTTAGCATCCGCGAAGATGCCGCTTACGGCTTAGATGCAAGCAACGTGGTGATCGAAAATGTTCCGATTGTTGTCACGCGACCTGAGGATGTGAAGTTGGTGAGAGAAAGCTAAAATGAGCGATTCCGAGATCATCGAAAGAGTCGAAAAAAACGTTGAAAAGCCAACTATTTCAACAGATACAGGTCTCGAAGCGTCAATGGAAATCGGTAAAACAGCTGAAGCTGAGAATGTTGATTGGGCGTTAGTCGGCGGCATCGCTATGTATCTTTACGGCTCGCCGCGTTTGACCAAAGACGTTGATATTATTGCTACAAATTACCTTTCGCTCAAAGCAAATGGACCGCTAACTTTTGGTGGAAGCAATTACACGATTGAGGTCGGAAAATATAAAGTTGCGGTCGATTGGATTGTCAGAAATGACGGCTATGCCAAGTATTACAAAGCAGCTTTGGTAGATGCGATTGCAATGCCTAAAGGTTACAAACTCATTTCGCCGGAATGGCTATTGATCTTAAAGATGTTTGCCGGAAGACAAAAAGACTACGACGATATTGTGTTTTTGTTGAGGCAAAAGGATTTAGTAAATCGTCCGAAGGTTAAAAAGATTATTATCGAAGTTTCAAGCGAAGATGCGTGGCTCGCAGCTCTCCCTAATTATAGACGATTGTGTAATCTTGCTGACGGTAAGATTGATGAGCCTGATAAGTATTACGACGAAGATTAGGTGAACTATTGTTGGCAAAAGTTTTTAGATTTGTGTATATTGTAAAAATGAATGAACATTCACTCATTTAGTAAAATGAAACAATGAATTGAATAGGAACAACATTATGAAAGAAGCAGTTATCGTATCAGCGGTTCGAACCGCTGTCGGAAAAGCACCAAAAGGAACTTTGAAAAATACTCGTCCTGATGATTTGGGAGCGGCAGCGATTCGTGAAGCTGTTGCACGTGTCAACGGTTTGAATCCGTTAGAAATCGAGGACGTAATTATGGGTTGTGCGATGCCGGAAGCGGAGCAAGGAATGAATGTTGCTCGCGTTGCGGCAATTCGTGCAGGTTTGCCGATTGAGGTTTCGGCGATGACTGTCAATCGTTTTTGCTCGTCGGGTTTGCAGACAATTGCGATGGCGGCGGACAAAATCAGGCTTGGCGATGCGGAAGTTATTGTCGCTGGCGGACTCGAATCAATGTCGATGATTCCGATGACAGGTCACGTTTTGCGACCGAATCCCGAACTCGTCAATGTTTATCCCGATTTTTATTTGGGAATGGGTTTGACGGCGGAAAATGTTGCTAAACGCTACGAAATTACCCGTGAACAGCAAGACGAATTCGCCTTAAATTCACATTTGAAAGCCGCGAAAGCGATTAACGCGGGAAATTTTGTCGGCGAAATTGTGCCGTTCACTGTGCGTGTTGACGAAACCGATGAAAAAGGTCGCGTTCTTCGCAAAGAAGTCGTTTTTGCACAAGATGAAGGCGTTCGTTTTGATGCGAATATCGAAGGTCTGCAAAAACTTCGTCCGGCGTTTCACATTAAAGGGACGGCAACGGCGGGAAATTCTTCGCAAATGTCAGATGGAGGTGCGGCGTGCGTCGTGATGTCTGCGGATAAAGCTAAATCGTTAGGCGTAAAACCTTTAGCACGATTCGTCAGTTTCGCCACGGCAGGTTGTCTGCCCGAAGAAATGGGAATCGGACCGGTTTATGCGATTCCGAAAGCATTGAAAATGGCAGGTTTGAAACAAGAAGATATTGATATTTTTGAATTGAATGAAGCCTTTGCCGCACAAGGTTTAGCCGTTATGAAAGTGTTGGGAATTAACCCAGACAAAGTAAACGTCAACGGCGGAGCAATCGCCCTCGGACATCCGCTCGGCTGCACAGGTGCAAAGTTGACTGCAACTATTTTGCCAGAAATGGAACGCCGCAAAGCACGTTACGGAATGGTCACAATGTGCATCGGCGGCGGAATGGGTGCGGCGGGGATTTTTGAGCTTTTGGATTAGAAATTTCATTACAGATACACAGAATTCTAATGAAATGAGAGCGTTTCGCTTAAACAACACTTTTTTTCTGTGTCTTTGTAGTGCATCTTTAAAAAATTACTTGAGTTTTTTTCATTTAAATACTATCCTTAAAAATAATTTAAAATGAATGAGTGTTCATTCATTCGTCAAATATGAAATTAGCTTTAATGATTATAGATATGCAGAAAGAGTTTTACGTTGGCAAAACTGTTTCGCAAATGGACTCGGCGGTTGAATATATCAATGCGTCAATTCCTCTATTTGAGGCAAAAAATTTGCCGATTATTTGGGTTCAAGATGTTGATGAAAACGATGGCGTTGTGCCTGGAACTGTTGGTTTTGAGTTTATTGATTCGCTCAAACCAAAGGCTGACAGCATTAGAATTCACAAAAAATACGGCAATAGTTTTAACAAAACAGATTGCGATAAGATATTGAAAGAAAACGAGATAGACACGGTTTTGATAACCGGCTTTTGTGCCGAATATTGTGTTTTATCAACCTATCGTGGAGCAAAAGATTTGGATTATTTCCCTGTTATTTTGAAAAACGGAATCGCAAGCGTTGAAGAATCGAACAAAGAATTTGTCGAAAATATCAGCGATACGATTACCTTTGGAATGTTGAAAAAAATGTTGGACAACAACTAAACAAAAGATTTTAGGAGCAAATTATGGACGCAAAAATGGAAAAAGAATATATCAAAGGCGGAGCGTTTTTGATCAGCGAAGGCACAACGGCGGATTGTTTCACGCCTGAAGATTTTACCGATGAGCACAAAATGATCGGCGATACTTGTCGCGAATATATTGATAATGAAGTTGTTCCACAATTGCCGGCACTCGAAAAACACGAGTGGAATATCGCCAAAGATTTGCTCAAGAAAGCTGGCGATCTAGGGCTTTTGGGTGCGAATATCTCCGAAGAATACGGCGGAATGGCACTCGACCAAGTGTCGGGCTGCATCATTGCAGAAATGGTTGGTCGCGGAAGCGGTTTCGGCTCAACCTACGGAGCTCAAACGTCGATTGGCTTGTTGCCGATTTATTATTGGGGTTCGGAAGAGATGAAAAAGCAATGGATTCCGGGCATCATTTCGGGTGACATTACGACAGCTTATTGTTTGACTGAAAATAGTTCTGGTTCTGATGCTTTAGGTGCAAAGTGCGTCGCGAAATTGAGCGAAGACGGACAACATTACATCTTAAACGGCGAAAAAATGTGGATCACAAACGGTGGTTTTGCTGATGTTTACATCGTTTTTGCGAAAGTTGACGGATTGAAAGAAAACTTCTCGGCGTTCCTTGTTCCGCGTTCGGAAAATTGCCGTCCTGCTGCAGAAGAGCACAAAATGGGAATCAAATCATCTTCGACGACTGCAGTTGTTTTGTCTGATGCAAAAATTCCTGTCGGAAATTTGATCGGAAATGTCGGCGATGGTGCAAAAATCGCGTTTGGAGTTTTGAACGTTGGACGTTTCAAACTCGGAGCTTCTGTAACTGGCGGTGCAAAACTTGCCATTCACGAATCTGTCCGCTATGCGAACGAGCGTCATCAGTTCAATAAACCGATTTCGTCTTTCGGTGCAATCAAACATAAACTTGCGGAAATGGCGATTAAAACCTGGGTTTCGGAAGCAATCACATACCGCACAGTCGGAATGATCGATACGCTTATCGGCGACAAAACCGACAACGCGACCAAACTTCAATCAATCGACGAATACGCGGTTGAAAGTTCGATTAACAAAGTTTTTTGCTCGGAAAGTTTGGATTATGTGGTTGACGAAATGGTGCAAATATACGGCGGTTACGGCTATTCGGCTGAATATCCGGCTGATAAAGCCTACCGTGATTCACGCATCAACCGCATTTTTGAAGGCACAAACGAAATCAACCGTCTGCTCATTCCGGGACAATTGATGAAGCGTGCAATGAAAGGCAAACTCGCCCTTCTGCAAGCCGCGAAAGCCTTGCAAGATGAAATTATGAATCCGCAAATGTCGTTTGACGACGACGATTCGTTGTTGGCGATGGAAACAAAACTTGCGAGTAATGCGAAGAAAGTTGCGTTGATGATTCTCGGCACGGCGGCACAAAAATATATGATGGATTTGGCTAATCAGCAAGAAGTTTTGATGAATTGTGCCGACATCATTATGCAAGCCTACGCGATGGAAACCGCAGTTTTACGTGCGAAAAAGCAAGCCGCCAAAGGCAACGCCGACCGTCAAATCGACATGGCACAAGTTTTCTGCAACGATGCGATTCAAAAAATTGAAGCATCAGCCAAAAACACAATCGCCGGAATGCTCGAAGGCGATGAAGCGAAAATGCTGCTCGTTGCGTTGAAGCGTTACACGAAAAACAATTCACCTATCAACACATTTGCGGCTCGCCAAAGAATCGCGGATGTAATGATTGGGGCAAACACTTATACTCTTTAGAGAAAAGTTAAAAACTAAAAGTGAAAAGTCCGGAGCCGTAAGGCTTCGGACTTTTTTTGTATCGGGTTTTAAATATTGGACTGAGTTAAACAAAACTCTCATTCAGCAAATCTGAGATTGCGTCTACAATTTTCTTACGTGAAACCTCATTAAGTTCGCCGACTTGTTTAACAAAAAGACTTTCGTTTGCGGTGAACAATTTACCAGGGCGAACGTAGCTTGTAATTCGCAATGAGCCGGTTGAAAAATCGGCGGCGTTAATTTCAATCGCTCTTGTGTCTGCGTATGCCTTACTCGTGATTTGGCATAAAACGAAATCATTTTTTCCGGAATCGGCGAGAATAACGGCGGGACGCAATTTTGAATTTGTAAGGTCTGAAAAAGGAAAGGATAAAAATACTATTTCTCCGACTGAATATAGTCCCACGCTTCGTCCTCCTCTTCGCGTAACCAATCTTCAGCCAAAGCTTTTTCGCTCAATAACGCAGTCTCAGAAACTCGCGGTTTTTCGTCCAGAATCGTTACAATCGCACGACGATCTTCCTTCAAACTAATTTCCGAAAGCAAATTTACTTTACCTGTTTTATCTACAATTGCTTCGAGTGTTTGTATCATTTCGATATTTTACCACAAATTTTACTGCGTAATTAGTAAATTTTTGGAGTAGGAATTACATCCATAAAAACGGCTCTCGCCGAAATTCTCGAAGGCGACGAAGCGAAAATGTTGATTGTTGCTTTGAAACGCTACACGAAAAGCAATTCACCAATTATGACCTTCGCGGCTCGCCAGACAATTGCAGACGTGATGATTGGGGCGAATACTTATACTTTTTAGATTATAAGGTGTAAGATTTACAACAATATTGGACGAGGTTTAGGCTACGTCCTTTGCGAATTTTTATGGCTATTAACTCAAATTTTGACCCAATATCCCAGACTGCATATTACTTAAGCACAGTTGTTAATAATGAAATATTGGCAACAGGTACTTGTTTTTTTATTGAACGGTCGGGTGACTTCTATTTGATAACGAATTGGCATAATGTTACCGGAAAAAACCCGCTAAACAATGAATGGTTGTGTTATTCAGCAGTTTCTCCCGAGTTATTGCGAGTAAAGATATATAAAAATCAAGAAATGTTGGAGCTTATTGATTTTGAAGTCAAATTACTTGATGATGAAGGAAACAGACTTTGGTTTGAACATCCAACTTACTTTCACAATGTTGACGTAGTTGCAATCAAAGTAACAATCCCAGATGATATGATAGTAATGTCGCCCGAAACTTTTATTGAACCATTTAACGAAAATACAGAAGCAGCCGTGAAAGACGATGTTTTTATTTTGGGATATCCGTTTGGCTTGACAGTGGGCAATATATTTCCAATTTGGAAGAGGGCAAGTATAGCCAGTGAACCTACAATTGATATTGACAACCTTCCTAAACTCTATGTTGATACAGCAACCAGACAAGGAATGTCTGGTTCGCCTGTGATTTATAAGGAAAGAAGACAAATGTCAATCGGAGATGGGGACCCAGGAACTCCAAACGTAAAATTCAGTCGAAATCATATGAAATTCATAGGTATCTACTCAGGGAGAATAGGGGATGATGAAATGAAAGCTCAATTAGGAATAGTTTGGAAAAGTAGGGTAATAGATGAAATAATCTATCAAAAAGTGGAAACAGAAACATAGCAAGATACAAGGTTGTTGATTGTGGAGCCAAAAGGTCTTATGCTTCGGGTTTTTTTGCTAAACTTTCCAACCGGTTTATCAACTCGTTTCCATCAAACTCTCAATCGTATTCGAGCTAAAACCTTCTCCGTTTTGCCAGGTGATTGTGCCGTATTCGATATGAACATTCCAGAAATAGTTACCAACTCTCACTTTAGTAAAAATTTTGTTTTTACTATCAAATCGTGGCAAGGTATTGAAATATGAGCGAAATTAGAAAATGGTCGGAAGTAAACAAACCAAATCCGGCGATGCTGCGTCTACTACTTAACAATGAAGGTTATATGGTGAGCCAATGGTGTGACGCACCCGAGAAATGCTACGGTTCGCATATGCACTTTCAAAGTCGGACGCATTGGATTGTGAACGGAAGTTTGGAAATTACACTCTCGAAAACCGGCGAATCTTACATTCTCGAAAGCGGCGATCGCGATTTTATTCCGGCAAACACTTATTATTCATTGCGAATTATCGGTGAAGATTCGGCTAATTATATGGTTGGTGAAAAATTATGAAAATCGTTATTTTGATTGGCTTTTTGATGTTTGGCACATTACAAATTTCTGCACAAATCCAGCAATGCACCGCGAATAAAGTGACAACTTTGCCACTCGCAGGTGAATATGGAAGCTTTGGACAATTTGCGGTGACACGACAAATAATCGCAAATCCGGACGCAAACGCACCTGCACCGATTTCCGTTTTTATTCCGAGTAATGCCACGACTCAAAACAAAGTTCCTGTCGTTTTTTTCGCACACGGATTTGGCGGAACCAGTTATATATTTTATGAAACTTTGATGCGGCAGCTTGCCTCAAATGGTTATATTGTCGTTTTTTCGCCATATACTGCAAGTTTAATTACGACTCATGCAGTTCGTTACAATCAACTTTGGGGCGGATTTCTCGCGGCAACTCAACAAAATACTGCAATTATGGATTTAACCAAAGTCGGATTTGCCGGACATTCTTATGGTGCAGGAGCATCGCCCGAAATGGCGAGACGCGGACTTGGGCAAGGTTGGGGAACCAATGGAATGTTCCTATTTATCATGGCGGCTTGGTATAATTGGGGAACAAATCTTGACCAACTTCCCTCTTCAACAAAAATGATTGTGCAGGTTTATTGGGACGATTTAACGAATCAGCATCTTATTTCGCAAAACGACGTTTGGAATAAACTATCGCAAATTACAGAACGAAAATGGCAAATAATTCGTCGTTCGCAAACAACTTGCTCGCTCGAAAGCGGACACAGTGTTCCTGTTACTGATGGTTTAGGTCAAACAACTGCTGCGACTGATGCTTATGATTCGTGGGGAATTTGGCGAAGACTTCACGCTTTATCTGCCTATACTTTTACCGGAAATTTGACTGCGAAAAACGTTGCTTTCGGAGTTGACGCAAATATGGGTCGATGGCGTGGAAGTTTCGGAAATCGTAAAATCGCACCGCTCGAAACAACGGATTCGCCTGTTGTAAATTCGACAACAATACCGAATTTTCTTTGGAGCAATCGTTGCAATTTTGCAGATTTTGGGACAGTTTGCCTGTAAAATCAGTTGGCAGAAAGCAATTTTATTCTTAAGCCATTGTAAATGGCGACAGCGTAAAGCCTAGCTCGTGAGAGCTAGGAAAATGTTTAATTTTGAATAAGCCCGTGAAAACGAGCGACAGAAACAGACAAATTTGTTTCCTGTCGCAATCTACGATAGCTTAAAATTATTGACGAAATTGACCTAGCTTTCCGCAAAGCTCCACACTAGGCTTTATGCTGTCGCCGATTACATCGAGCTAAAATAAGACTTTTCATACTTTCACTTTTTCACCAAAGCCAACCTTTTGTTACAATCAATGTTTTTATGAGCAACGCAGAACCAAATAAAATCATTTTTTCGATGGTCAAAGTCAGCAAGTTTTACGATAAAAAACCTGTGCTGAAGGACATTTACCTTTCTTTTTTTTACGGTGCGAAAATCGGCGTTCTTGGGCTTAATGGCTCAGGAAAATCGTCGCTTCTTCGCCTAATTGCCGGAACCGACAAAGAATTTAACGGCGAAATCGTCTTTTCGCAAGGCTATTCAGTCGGTTATTTAGAGCAAGAACCGAAGCTTGATGATACGAAAACTGTTAAGCAAATTGTTGAAGAAGCCGTGCAGGAAGTCGTTGATTATCTTGCGGAGTTTGAGCAAATCAACATGAAATTTGCTGAACCGATGACCGATGATGAAATGGACAAACTTCTTGCCCGCCAAGGTGAAGTTCAAGAAAAACTTGATCATTTCGATGCTTGGGATTTAGATTCTCGCCTCGAAATGGCAATGGACGCACTTCGTTGTCCACCACCAGACACAATCGTCAAAAATCTCAGCGGTGGTGAAAAACGTCGTGTTGCACTTTGTCGATTGCTGCTGCAAAAACCTGATATTTTGTTGCTTGATGAACCGACAAATCATCTTGATGCCGAAACAGTTTCGTGGCTCGAACTTCATTTGCAAAAATATGAAGGCACGATTATCGCCGTAACACATGATCGGTATTTCTTAGATAATGTTGCGGGTTGGATTCTCGAACTCGATCGCGGCGAAGGAATTCCGTATAAAGGAAATTACACGAGTTGGCTTGAGCAAAAACAAGTCCGTTTGGCAACTGAACAAAAAGGCGAAGACAAACGTGCTAAAGCTCTTGAAAAAGAGCTTGAATGGATTAGAATGTCGCCAAAAGGTCGTCACACAAAGTCAAAAGCGAGAATAAACGATTACGAAAAACTCGTTTCTGAGGAATCTGAAAAACGCAATGAAACGCTGGAAATCTATATTCCGGCTGGCGAACGCCTTGGTGATATTGTGATTGAAGCACACGGAGTTTCAAAAGGTTACGATGATAAATTGTTGTTTGAAAATCTCGGATTTTCGTTACCAAAAGGCGGAATTGTCGGCGTAATTGGACCAAACGGAGCCGGAAAAACTACGCTGTTTCGCCTTATTACCGGACAAGATACGCCAGATTCGGGAACGTTTAAAGTCGGCGAAACTGTGAAACTCGGATACGTTGATCAATCACGCGATTCGCTCGATCCTGACAAAACTTTGTTCGACGAAATTTCGGACGGACTCGATTTCGTTACGCTTGGCAAAAAAGAAATGAATGCCAGAGCTTACGTTTCGCGGTTTAACTTTTCGGGAAGCGATCAGCAAAAGCGAGTTGGACAACTTTCCGGCGGAGAAAGAAATCGCGTGCATTTAGCGAAAATGTTAAAGACTGGTGCGAATGTTTTACTTCTCGATGAACCTACAAATGATTTGGACGTAAACACGATGCGTGCGTTGGAAGAAGCACTCGAAAACTTCGGTGGTTGTGCCGTTGTTATTAGCCATGATCGTTGGTTTTTAGACAGAATCGCGACGCATATTTTGGCTTTTGAGGGCGATTCGAAAGTGTTACTTTTTGACGGAAACTTTAGCCAATATGAAGCTGATAGAAAAGCAAGACTTGGACATGATGCTGATCAGCCGCATCGGATTAAGTATCGAAACTTAACCAGAGCTTAATTTAGAAAACGCGGACAATTGTTCGCGTTATTTTTTTGTGTTAAATTGTTTTTTAGGAACAAGCAAAAAAATCCACAATGAAATATCAAGGTTTACTTTTATCGGCAACGATTTTATTCGTTTTCGCGGGTTGTCGATTTGGCGAACCAGCGAAAATTGAAACTAATGTTAATCAAGAAGTTGAATTGATTCAAACCCCAACACCAGCAACAACACCAGAAAAAAAAGCAGATTTTAAACCGAAAATTCAAACTGCAAATTCGGCTTTTTCGAAAACTGATTTTGCTAATTTTACTTTTGAATTACCACAGAATTGGCGAAACGAAGAAGCAAAAATTACACTCGAAAACGGAAAACGCCCAATGTCGAAAGATAAAATTGGAATGATGCTTCGCGAGGTAAAATATGACGAACTCACAGGCGATAATTCGGAAGAAGCGATTGTAATTTTGGGAATTATCACTGGTGGAATGACAAATCTCAATGCAGTTTATATTTTTACTCTCGCGAATAATCAACCAAAACTTCTTTGGAATTTTGAAACTGGCGACCGCGGCGATGGTGGTTTGAAAGATGTTTATGCTGACAATAACGATTTAATTATTGAACTTTATGGCAAAGGTAGATATGTTTTTCGCCAAAAAGAAACTCTTAAAGTTGAAGAAGAATACGATTTTGATGTTTGTTGTCCCATTAATTTCACCAAAACTCATTACAAATTTAACGGTCGAGATTTTACCATCAAAGGTAAATGGGAATCGCTTCCTCTGCCTGAAATGTTAAATCTCAACGCGAGATAATAGTTGAATTCAGATAGAAATTTGTATTCGACTTGAAATTATATTTTTTAACTTTGTATTACAAAGTTCTTGACAAACAAAAACACTTCGTGATAACTTCGTTTTCGATATGGCGACGATACACAAATTCAAAACAAAAGACGAACCGCAAAATCAACCGATTAATATTGGCGATCGAGCATTGGACAACCTTAAATTCATCCGGGAAACGATGGAAAGATCGTCGGTTTTCACTTCAGTTCCGGGCTATGGCGGAATGCTGATGGGATTTACAGCGATTGTGGCGGCTTACATTTCCTCCACACGCCCAACAATTCGCGAATGGCTAATCGTTTGGCTGATAGAAGCTTTTTTGGCGTTTTCGATTGGCTTGTTATCGATGTGGCAGAAATCCAAATTATCAAACACCCCATTTAACTCAGTTCCGGCAAAGAAATTCGCGGCAAGTTTTTTACCATCGCTAGTTTGCGGAATCGCGATCACACTCGGAATGTGGCGACACGAACTTTTCGAATATATGATTCCGGTTTGGCTGCTGACTTATGGAGCGGCGGTTGTAACTGGAGGAAGTTTTTCTGTGAAAGTTGTCCCGATTATGGGTTGGTGTTTTATCGTACTCGGAACTGCGGCGTTTTTTCTACCTTTTGTTTACGGAAATTATCTGATGGCGATAGGTTTTGGCGGTTTACATGTAGTTTTCGGAATCTTGATTGCGAGGAAATTTGGAGGATAAATGGCAAGAAATAATTTAGCAATATCAGATAAGTTTATCGAAGAAAGAAAGCCAAATTTGCGGCTTGAAAAAGCTGCGGAAAACGTCTCGAATGATTTAGATAAGGTTATCCACGAACGAATGCGTCTCGGAATAATTTCAGCCCTCGCGGCGAATGAGTCGTTGAGTTTTAATGACTTAAAACGCCTTCTCAACACAACCGATGGCAATGTTTCTGTACACGCCCGCAAGCTCGAAGAAGCTACATATTTAACTTGCGAAAAATCGTTTAAAGGTAGAGTGCCACTTACAGAATATCGAATCACGCAAGCCGGACGTGTGGCTTTGGAGAAATATTTGAATCACATGGAAGCTCTAATTAAGGCGATGAAACGGATTTAAGTTTCTACTCGTTCTCTAAAACTATGAAAACATTCGATGTAGTAATAATCGGTGCCGGACTTGCAGGTTTGCAATGTGCGAGATTGCTTTCGGGGCACGGGACGAAAGTCTTGCTTGTTGACCGCAAAATTGATTTAGCGAAAGGAATTCACACTACCGGAATTTTCGTTCGAAAAACATTCGAAGATTTTGAATTTACGCCGGAAACGCTTGGGAAACCGGTGAGAAACGTGACGCTTTATTCGCCGAAATTGAAGGCTTTAGAATTAAATAGCGACAAAGACGAGTTTCGTGTCGGAAAAATGGGTTTGCTTTACGAAGAAATCTTGCAAGAATGCGTGGCAAATGGCGTTCAATTTGCGAGGAAGACATCGTATGAAGGAAGCAGCCAATTAGCTATTGCTCCGTATTCTGATTCGATTGTAAAACTCAAGAAAAATGGCGAGGAATATGAAGTTCGAACGAAAGTTTTAGTAGCAGCTGATGGTGCAAGTTCGCGTGTTGCGAAAGATTTACAACTTGATGAAAACAAAGAGTTTATTGTTGGTTTTGAAGAAGTTTACAAAGGTGAGAACTTAACTGACGAGCCACATCTTCATTGTTTTCTCGATGCTAAATTAGCGTCCGGTTATCTCGGTTGGGTAACGAACGACGGTGAGGAAATCCACATCGGAGTTGGTGGTTATCTTGCTCGATTTAATCCGAAAGAATCGTTAGAAATATTTAAGCAGAAAGTGATTGGCAACATTGTGGACATCAGCAAAGCAGAATTAAGCGAAACTCGCGGCGGAAAAATTCCGGTCGGTGGGATACTGCGAAATATTTCAAACGAACGCGGTTTATTAATTGGCGATGCCGCCGGAGCAGTTTCGCCGCTAACCGCAGGCGGACTCGATCCGGCAATGCGACTTTCAAAATACGCAGCGGAGACTATTTTGGAACGACTTAAAACCAATAATCCCAACGTTTTACTGAGTTATTCCGGCGAGCAATTTCGGGCAAGATTCATTTCGCGAATCTGGATGCGAAAGATACTAGCGGCAATGAATAATCAATTTTTACTTGAAATCGGGTGTGCAATTTTGCGGTTGCCAATTATTAAAAATTTTGCGAAACACGTCTTTTTCGGACGCGGTTCTTTTCCTGATGATTCTAAATTCCAAATTCCACACTCCAAATTGAATCTGAAATCTGAAATTAATATTTATGAACGATAAAACAAAAACCGGTTTACAAATACTCGAAGTATCGATTGTGCTTGGAATTCTCGCTGACTCTCTTTTGCGTGAGACGCCTTTTGGGCTCAATGTTTTGCTGTGGCTTTCAGCATTAATCTTGGCGATGATCTTTTTGGGATTTAAAAACAAAACCGAAACTCTCAATCTTCAAACTATCTCACTGCACGGAGCGTTGATTTCATTTGCGGCATGTTTTGCGTGGAGAGATTCTGAGGAGTTGAAGCTATTGGATGGACTTGCGATTTTAACGATTCTAGCAGTTCTTACACTTCCGATGATAAAGATTACGACTCATCTTGCGGGTGTCTCACAATATGGATTTGCTTTCGTTTTCTCGGCAGTAAATTCTATATTTTCGCCGTTTTTATTGTTAATTGAAGACATCGGCTGGAAAACAATTCCGCAAACTGGTTTTACGAAACACATCATTTCTGTGTTTCGCGGACTCGCGATTGCCTCACCGATTCTGCTCATTTTTGGTGGGCTTTTTATGGCAGCAGATGCCGCATTTGAAGGAATTATTCAAAACACATTCAATTTCGATCCGAAGATTCTGGTTGCACATTCAATCACGATCGCGGTTTTTTCGTGGCTTGTTGCCGGCTATTTACGAGGAAATTTGGTTGCAGGTTTTCCAAAAATGCAAGATATTGAGGTCGCGAAAAATGAACTTCGAATCCAGCCTTTGAGTGTTACGCAACACACGACGGATGAGCCAATTGCAAAAGATGAAACTAAAACAGAAACTCCAAAACCGGACGAAACTTCGAAGCAAACGACTTGGAATTGGCAAAAAATGGACAATTCGATGATTCCTAGTTTTATGACGCTTGGTGCGATTGAAATCACGATTGTGCTTGGCTTAATCAATCTTTTGTTTCTCGCTTTCGTGATCGTACAAACTCCGTATCTCTTTGGTGGATTTGAACTTGTGCAGCAAACTGCTGATTTGAAACTAGCTGATTACGCACGAAGAGGATTTGGCGAACTGGTTGCCGTAGCCGCGATGGTTTTGCCGATTCTGCTGTCTTCACATTGGCTTTTGCGACGCAATCATCCAAAAAATGAAATGCTTTTTCGAATTCTCGCCGGAATTCAAATCGGTTTGTTGTTTGTAATTATGCTGTCTGCTGCTCAGCGTTTGTTTGTCTTAACCGGAAATCTCGGATATGGATTAACGGTCGTGAGGCTTTATCCGATGGTGTTTATGATTTGGCTCGCAGTTGTTTTTGTGTTGTTCGGTGTGACTGTCTTGCGAAATAGACGCCAGCATTTTGCTTGGGGTGCTTTGTGGTCGGCAATGTTGATTTTAAGTGTAATGCACTTTTTTAATCCGGATGATTACATTGCTCGAACCAATATTCGCCTGATGCAAGAAGGCAGAGGATTTGACGCCGCGTATCATCAAACATTGAGTGCTGATGCGACACCTGCTCTTTTAAATGCGATTCCTTTGATGGATAATTTTGGCAAATGCGAAATGAAGCATCAGATTGAGACCATATTGCAGCAAGGTGAAACAGATTTTCGGACATGGAATTATTCACGGAAAATTGAACACGAACTGACAAATGAAGCCGCAAATCAAGCTCTTTTGATAGATTGTCCGAAACGATTGAAATGGACGGACGGTGAAGAAGTTCCACTTGAACGCGTAACTGATTCGAATCGAAATCTTGACTGACGAATATAAATGTAAGTAAACTTGCATTTCAAAAAACTAGGTTTGTCTCAATTTTATGTCAAGAATATTTCTGATTTTGTCCGTCGCTGTTTTAGCTTTTTCATCGTTCGCACAGGAAAAAATGCCAAAAGTCGCACGCGAATTTCGTGGGCTTTGGGTTGCAAGTGTTGCAAATATTGATTTCCCTTCTGCACCGAATCTAACCGCAGAACAGCAAAAAGCTGAGATTATTAAGCTTCTCGACTTGGGAACGGAGCTGAAGTTGAATGCAATCATTTTTCAAGTAAGACCGATGGCGGACGCTTTATACGTTAGCGAAATCGAACCGACGAGTTGGTTTCTGACTGGTGAATCAGGCAAGAAATTAGATTTCGATCCGCTCAAATTTGCGATAGATGAATCGCACAAACGTGGGATTTTGCTTCACGCTTGGTTTAACCCGTATCGCGTTTCGCACGCTTCAATGAAAGGTGAAGTTGCCGAAAATCACATTACAAAACTTCGTCCGGATTTAGTGAGAACATATAACAACGGTCAAATTCTTGATCCTGCTGAAAAAGATACTCAAAGCTATGTAACGAAAGTAGTTATGGATGTTGTGAAACGCTACGACATTGATGGCGTTCATTTCGACGACTATTTTTATCCTTACAAAGATGCCAAAAATTCCGATTTTCCTGATGACAAAACTTGGGACGAATACAAAAAATCGGGCGGAAAATTGAGCCGCGATAATTGGCGGCGAAAGAGTGTTGACGATTTTATTCAGAATATTTCAGTCGAAATTAAAAAGATCAAACCAACTGTGATGTTCGGAATTTCGCCGTTTGGAATTTGGAAGCCAGACGACATAAACATAAAAGGCACAAGTGCTTACGACACACTTTACGCCGATTCACGGAAGTGGTTGCAAGAGGGTTGGGTTGATTATTTGTCGCCGCAACTTTATTGGACATCGGCAAAAGAAGGTCAGAAATTTCCAGTTTTATTGAATTGGTGGAAAAACGAAAATAAAAAGAAACGACATCTTTGGGTTGGCGTTGCGACATATCGAGTTGGCGATAAAGAAAGACCTGAATATACGCCTGAAGAAATCGTTTTGCAGATTGATACAACTCGCGGGCAGTTGAAAGATGAAGCCGGAACGATTCATTTTTCGGCAAAACCGATCATGCAAAACAAAGGAAATATTCGCGATGCTTTGCGTGATAAAGCATATCGCGGAAACGCTCTTGTTCCGCTAAGTCCTTATATTACAATGAGTTTACCAACTTCGCCCGAACTAAAGTTTACAAAACAAGTTAACGGAGATATTTTGGCAAGCTGGAAAAATAAAGGAAAAGTCGAAGCGTTTCGTTGGGTTTTATATTGGAATGACGGAAAAGGCTGGAAACCGTCAATCTTGTCCCCAAATATGTTAGACGCAAATTTACCAGCGAGTATGAATATTCAAAAACTTGCGATTTCAAGCGTTGACCGATTAGGAAATTTATCTGAGCCGACAATCAAGGAAATCAAATAATCTAATCGAATTGTTTTTTGAACTCAGAAAACTCTGCTTTGAAGGTCGAAAATTCTTCTTGCAAAGTTGCGAGTTCTTGTTCGATTTTGGCGAGTTTCTCGGTATCGGCGGCAGATTGTGCCGCTCTCGATTCTTTCGCCACAGGTTGAGAATTTTCGGCAAATTCATTTCCGCAAAGAAGGTGTGCAAAACGAGCTTCTTTTTGTCCCGGCTGGCGTTCGAGTTTGATAATTAAAGGTTCGTCATCATCGCGTTTCAGCAAAGATTCGAGTGCTTCATTGACCTCATTCAAGCCCGGAAATTCGTAAATTCTACTTGTTCGCTCACGCAATTCGCCAATTGTTTGAGCACCGCGAAGCATTAAAACACACATAATTGCAGTTTCTTGCGGTCCAAGTTCGAAAGTTTGTGCGAGACGATGTTTATATTTCGGAACGCGACTGGTGCTTCCGTAAAAAACGTAAACCATATTTTTAGCACGTAAAATCTCGAGCGTTTTTTCCACCGTTTCTTCGCTATATGAAACGACCGGTTCGCGGTTCGATTTTTGATTGCAAGCTGCGGTTAGCGAGTTTAACGTCAATGGATAATATTCGGGAGTTGTGGTTTCTTTTTCCACCAAACAAGCGATGATTCTAGCTTCAATATCGGTAAGTAAGTCAAACATAATTTGGATATAAGTTTAATACATTTAAGGATTTGATGTAAATAAAGGGTTAAAATTCTTGCTTTTTATACGTTGTTTTTCATAATATAAATGTGTCCTCTTTGAGCTTCGCTTCTATTCGCTAAAATTTCTAAAAAACAATCCGTTAATGCCAAATATTAAACCAATTCAACGAAATCTTATCCGCGAATATTTGTCGTATTTACAGGTTGAGCGTGGCTTGGCGAAAAATTCGCTTGAGAGTTATCGTCGTGATTTGGAAAAATTAGATGCTTGGTGCCAAAAAAATAGTTTCGATATTGTAAAACTTTTGAGACAAGACTTGCGGGAATTTTTGATAGATTTATCTAAAAACAAACTTTCGCCGACTTCGGTAAATAGACAAATAAGTGCTTTGCGTGGCTTTTACAAGTTTTTGCAATTTGATCGGCATATCGTAAAAAATCCGGCAGAAGATTTGGTTGCACCGCAAAAAGCGGCGTATTTACCAATCTTTTTGAACCAAGACGAAATGGGCAAATTACTTACTATTCCTGACGTTTCTACAGAAATTGGACTACGAGATCGGGCGATTTTGGAATTAATGTATGCTTGCGGATTGCGTGTTTCAGAAGTATGCGATTTGAACATCTTTGATCCTGATTTAGATACGGGAATTCTCACTTGCAAAGGAAAAGGCAGCAAAACGCGGAAAGTTCCGATTGGTAAAAGTGCAGTTGAATGGCTTCGAAGTTATCTATTGAAACGTCGGCAGAAGGAGAATATCGAAATTCAGAATCTTTTCGTTTCAAGTGAGGGAAAACCGTTGAATCGCCAAACCATATTCTTGATCGTAAAAGCGTGCGGCGAAAAAATTGGACGCGAAGATTGTTCTCCTCACACGCTTCGGCATACATTTGCGACTCATTTGGTTCAGAATTCCGCGGACATTCGTTCGGTTCAGCAAATGCTTGGACATGCCGATATTTCCACAACACAAGTTTATACACATATAACTGACGCTCATCTGCGAAAAACATACGAGAAATTTCACCCACGTGCAAAATAGAAATTTATTCGAAAAAGACAAATGAGTTTCTAAAAGAAAAGTAAATCAAAACGCTTATTGAACTTGCAAAAGAAGTGAAATTTCGTTATTGTAAATGTTTTGCTACTGGCTAGAGTTGTCCGTAGTAAACAAAATTGCAAGGGTGGTCGAGCGGTTAATGGCATCGGGCTGTAAACCCGACGGAGTAACATCCTACATAGGTTCAAATCCTATCCCTTGCACCATATTTGATTTCAGACTGCCAATATGTGGATTAAATTAAATCTAGATTCACATATTTAAAATCTAAAATCAGTTTGCGGGAGTAGCTCAGTTGGTAGAGCGTCAGCCTTCCAAGCTGAATGTCGCGAGTTCGAGTCTCGTCTCCCGCTCCAAGTTTTATTGAAATAAATGCTTTGCCCAAGTAGCTCAGTGGTAGAGCACTTCCTTGGTAAGGAAGAGGTCACGGGTTCAAGTCCCGTCTTGGGCTTCACAATTTTTTCAAATTTATTAGAGGATAAGTTAAGGAAATGTCAAAAGAAAAATTCGATCGCAGCAAGCCGCACGTAAACATTGGGACAATAGGACATGTGGATCATGGGAAGACGACGTTGACGGCGGCAATCACAAAGGTATTATCGAAGCATAATCCGAACAACAAAGTTCGAGATTTCAGTTCGATTGACAATGCACCGGAAGAAAAGGCACGAGGAATTACCATTGCGACATCGCACGTTGAGTATGAAACTGCGTCACGCCATTATGCACACGTTGATTGTCCTGGTCACGCTGATTATGTA
>JANORS010000024.1:0-3769 GCA_031415455.1 Acidobacteriota bacterium
TCGATAACGAATTCGCTCGGGCAACTGATTCGGATTGATGAACCGACTGGCAACAATGATTTGGGTTCGATTGCCGAGCCAAATCAGCCGACATTTTACAAATATAATCCGCAAGGCAAGATGGTTCACGTCCAACAAGGCAAAACGGGCGAACCAGCAATCCAACATCGCTATTTCCTATACGATTTCCTCGGTCGTCTGATACGTGTAAAACAACCCGAACAGGAAGTAAACACAGCACTTAACATACTTGATCCGGTAACAAACAACAGCGTTTGGACAGCCGCGATGGAATACGATTTGGTCGGGAATTTGAAGAAAACGATTGACGCGAAAGGCACAACAATTACAAGCGAATATGACAAAGCCGGACGAGTTAAGACTAGAAATTATTCCAACGAACCTTCGGGAATAACTACGCCAGCAGTTCAGTATTTCTATGATGGTAAAGGACTTACGGCTCCGCAAACGCCGAATTTCGCCAAAGGAAAACTGACAAAAGTTACGAGTTCGATCTCTGAAACTCGTTATAATTCGTTTGATAATTTCGGCAGATTGTTGCAGATGGAACAGCGAACGCCTTTCGAAACTGAAACAATCGCTAACGCTACGCCGCGAATTTCAAGCTATCAATACGATTTTGGCGGAAGATTAGTCGCCGAAACTTATCCGAGCGGTCGAGTTGTGAAAAACGAGTTTGAGGCAGACGGCGATTTACAAAGAATCGCAAGCAAGGCGAACGCAAACGCGATTGAAAAAACATATGCCAATGGTTTTTCGTTCACGGCTTCGGGCGGAATCGAAAAGATGCGTCTTGGTAACGGCAAGTTTGAAACGGCTAAGTTTTATGATCGCTTGCAGATAACCGAACTCGGACTTGGACATTCGGTGACTGATAGAAGTCTTTGGAAAGTTAATTACGAATACGGCGAACTTGAAAATGGCAGTGTCAATATCAACAAAAATACGGGCAATATCGCACGTCAAACGCTGAATTTTGCAGGCTTAACGAATCCGATTGTCCAAAGCTACAAATATGATTCGCTCGATAGAATTATTGACGCAAGGGAAACTTCGGGAACTGCTGTAAACGCACCTGAGAATTGGAATCAGACGTGGAATTATGATCGTTTTGGCAACCGTATTGCGTTCTCGCAAAACGTGAACGGACAACAACTTGCGATAAATAGTGCGACTCTGCCAAGCATCAATCCGAACACAAATCGTTTCAATCCGGGACAAGGATTTGCATACGATAAAAATGGAAATATCGTCTCGGATGCGGTCAATAATGGACGTTCATTTGAGTTTAACGGCGATAATAAACAGACGAAAGTTTTTAACAGTTCGGGCGGCGAAGTCGGGAAATATTTCTACGATGGCGAAGGTGCGAGAGTCAAAAAAGTAGTCGGAAACGAGACAACAATCTTCGTCTATTCGAGCGGAAAACTGATTGCAGAATATTCCAACGCAACTCCAACCACAACACCGACAACAAGTTACACCACAACCGACCATCTAGGAAGTCCAAGAGTAATCACAGACGCAACCGGACAAGTAAAATCACGCCGAGATTTTCTCCCCTTTGGTGAAGAAATCGGCTTAAACACAGCCCAAACACCAAACCGAGCAAACGTCCCGCAATATGGAGCGAGCGACAATGTGCGGCAGAAATTCACAGGATATTTGAAAGATAACGAAACGAATTTAGACTTTGCCGAAGCAAGATATTACAGCAATAATCACGGAAGATTCACAGCTGTTGATCCATTGTTAGCGAGTGGAAAGAGTGCAAATCCGCAGACGTTTAATCGTTATGTTTACACGGGAAATAGCCCATTGACTCGAATCGACCCATCAGGGAAAGATTGGGTAGTTGTCGTTAAAAAAGAAGTCGTTAGTTCAACCAAGATTGTTAACGGTAAGAAAACGACCGTTGAAAAAACTATAGACGTTCGGACCCCAGTGTGGGTTCCTGATCGAACGATTGATGAAAGAGAACGAGCTTCAAACGTTTGGGGAGTAACGGTTGGCGAAAAAACAGGCTTTCAGGCGTTGCACCCAACGACTGATCAGTCTTCAGAAGTTTTCGATACAAAGGATAAAGCTCAGTTACAATTTAATAGCTGGGTTTCCGAATCAACTGACGGCAAGGTAGATTCAACTCCGACCGCAAAATTGTTTTCTTGGGAGCCAATGCTGAACTCAGGGCATAGTGCTTTATTATTGAAAAATGGCACATATATTTCCTTTTATCCAAAAGAACAGTTTGAATTTAGTGGCGGTGTGAATTCTGGAACTTTGCTCGTTCGAGATTGGATTGGACAATTCAGAACAATGAGAAACGATTTTGGTGGTGTTAAGGAAAGCTCAAACAGCTTCAAATCCGTTTCAATTATCAAAGACTTAGATGAAGATAAAATAACCAGTTGGTTTCAAGGATTGCAAGCAACGCCGCCACGATGGAGTGCAGGTTATAATTGCAGTAACGCTGTCGGAGAAGCCTGTCAGGTTGGAGGAATGACAAGAACTTTTCCTAGTTCTTTCACTACTCCAAGCCTTTTAAGAAGCAGAGTTAACAACGAGCTGTTTCCACGTCCACAATTTACTTATCGTTGCACGTATACAGTTGGTGCTGGTTGCGTTCCTTAATCTCAAAATAAAAATTTTGTTCAGATTTTTGCTTGTAATCCAAACTGGTATAATTTTCCAGTAATTGATAGAAATTTTGTTTATAGTATTAGGAGTTAGAGATATGAAAATAAATATATTGATATGGATTGTAGGTTTCGCTCTTGTATATCTGATCTTTATGCCTATAAAAGGCGATCCGTTTCCGCATTTCGTATATATTTATGCTTATATTGGGTTTAGTCTTATTGTTGCTTTAAGTAAGATCATTGCAAGCAAATCGAAAAATGAAAAAAACGACAAATTTTTACTAACAATTGTTATTTTACTTTTCGCATTCATTTTCCCTCTAATCAAAATTGCAGATAATGGAATTTTATTCTTCGTCTGTAATGCTGCTCGTTACAATTATCCAAATGTTTTAAACGCTCTCCTTATAGTATCTGATAAGAAATATTTGGATAATGCGTTTTATTGTGCAATCGATGGTGAAAATATCGAAATCGCAGCGAAGTTGGCAAACGATGGTGCAGATGTTAAATCGGCATCTGGAAACTCAATAATCCTTCTAACTTGTAAAAGCGAAAATTATGAATTTATAAAATTATTGGTTGAAAGAGGAATTGACCCTAATGAACGAGATTCTAGCGGGAAAAACTGTTTAATGTTGTTAATAGAAAAAGAAGAATATAACAAATCTGCAAAATTAATTGAGTATCTTCTGAACAATATGAACTCATTATCTGCTACTGATAATCTCAACGAGACTGCTTTGATGAAGGCTCGAAAATTTAATAAAAATGAAGTTGAAAATCTACTAATAAAACTTGGAGCAGCAAATTAGATTATTTCATCTTAAAAAGTTCCTAAAAAAACAGGGCAAGAAATTCTTTGTTAGAGGCAAAAATTACTATAGACCCTGATGACGGATTTCGGGCAGACGGAATATAACGATTCGATGCTTCGTCCGACGAAGGTTTTTGGGGTGAATGTAGCAATTCCAATCACCGAAACGGTTTATGACGACACGGCATTGACGGTCAAAGTCCGCAAGCAGATAGACGAAACGAATTGGGATGAAGCGACGAGTTTTAGCGATTCTCTCGGGCGGACAATCAAGACTGTCGCCAAAGATTCG
>JANORS010000025.1:0-62622 GCA_031415455.1 Acidobacteriota bacterium
CGAATCTTTGGCGACAGTCTTGATTGTCCGCCCGAGAGAATCGCTAAAACTCGTCGCTTCATCCCAATTCGTTTCGTCTATCTGCTTGCGGACTTTGACCGTCAATGCCGTGTCGTCATAAACCGTTTCGGTGATTGGAATGTTGAGTGGATAAACACCCGAAACCTTCGTCGGACGAAGCAATAAATCGTTATATTCCGTCTTGATCGTCTGCCCAAAATCGTCTGTCACGGTGATTGGCAAGCCAGTATTGTAATCGTAAGTTGTTGTGCTTTCTGAAGTTGCGGTCGTGCCGTGCGTGCCGTCTGCCGATGGTGCGGGCGAGATGGTTTTGGTCGGAAAAGCGTATTTATATTCTGAACCAAATTCAGTAATAGACTCATTGTTCTGCAAATCTCTCGCCTTCACCGCGTTGCCAAAAATATCAGTTTGAGCGTGTGTTTCGAGCCAAGTGCTGGTGTCGGCGTTCCAAACCCGCGAAGTTGTCGGATGCCCTCGATATGGATTTCCAAGGTCTTGCCAACAGATTTTAGGCGTGCTATTAGTCGAACAATCTAAGGACGTGCCAACTCCGGAATAGCCCATAATCGCACTAGAAAATGGATATGCAACTGAAGGCGTTCCAGTAAGATTGTCATAAATTGTCTGAGTTTTGGCGATAGGATTCAGGTCATTTTTGTAATAAACTCGTGAGTCAGTCGGGAGACTGTTGATGCCACGAAGCCTGTAACTTTCGTTGTATAAATAATCAGTTTCACTCGTTTTGTCTTGCCTACCTGCGAACCAACTTTCAATTGTTGCCCAATTTGCAGGAGAATTAGCAATCGTTTCAGCCGTTGATTTAGGAATCACGGCATATTCGTAACTCATTGCCTTTTTGACGTTTAGATGCGAGAAATGTGCAGGATTTGAGCTTCCCGCATCATCGTATTCGGTCTTGCTGAATGTAGCTAAAGCGAAGTCAGGACTACTTGGGTCGAAGACGAAAGATACGCTCCGGGCTGGTCTGACGTCACGTCGGGCGTTTGCTATATTTGCATAGTTCGGTGAACCAACCATAACAGACTTCATTGTGTTTTCTGTTATGGTTCGTGAACGTAAAACACCGTTATCATCATAACTTCTTTCGTCAACAGGCATTCCAGCTAGAGGATCATCATATCCAAATTTAACATTGTTTGAATTACTTGAGTATAAATACTTTTCAGTTTTTGCACCTTCAATCATTGATTGAGCTTCGGGATTCGAGCCGTGTTTGGGGCTAACTGTTGTTATTTTGTAACCCGATTGATTATTTGCTGAAAATTGCGTTCTTTTTACTAATGTTCCGTTTGCTTCATAAATTCTATGTTCTGTTACACCTCGATTGGCTTGGTCGTAAGCAATTGCATTAAATCCATTCATTGGAATAATCTTTTCATATTTAAAAGTTTCATAACTTCCAGTCGGATAAATTATTTTTGTTATTTCGCCATACTGGTTATACTTAAACTCATAAATCTTATTATTTGGTAATTTAACACTTGCTAAAACAACGGGATTAAACCTCACTCCAACTGAAGTCGAAGGTGTATTGCCGGTAAATGGGTTACAAGACCTAAGTCCCCAGCCATTCATCGGAAACATTACTTCATTAACTGGATCATATGGATTGTTAGTGTTTACCAAAGTATTTCCATAATAACTTCCAAAACAAGTGTTTCCTGAATAAAAATAGATATTTTCATTTTGGTGTTCTAAGGCTCCATTGGGATCTCCACAATTTCCAGTATTTGTTCCGTCACAAACAACAGGTTTTAAGTGAAGCCACTTCAATTCGTAATTTTGAGTCTGTCCAGATAGCCCAATAAGGCTTATCTCCTTTTTCCCTTCGACTTGTTCTTGTGTATGAAAATTCTTTGGCAAAATGTCAGTTGCTTCCCGCCCAAGCGTATCTGTTATCTTCCGTATAGGAATGGAAACTGTTTCTGAAAATGTTGTTTTATTCCCATATGTATCAATTAGCTCTGTTGCTTGAAACAGTGCTTTTCCATCATATCCACTCGTTGAACTTGCTGGAAAATTGAATTGACTTCCATTTGGTAAAAACAACGTACTTCCAGTCTCGCCTCGCTCTAAACGCATTCCAGAACCATCAACTGATAAAAAGGTTCCCAAATTATCTGCAATATTTCCTTCAAAAATTGAATCAGATTTACGAAATTCGTGTGTTGTTCCATCACCCATTCTGACATGAACCTTTTTTACATTAAACATTGGTTCAATAGTTGGATTACTTCCACCTCCGTTGCAACCACCGCCACCGCCACCGCCACCGCCACCGCATTCATGATATGTCCAAGCCTGACAATTGCATTGATAATTACCATTTGATTGTGGCGAGCACCAGTACCAATCGCATCCCATCCCACACGAGACAGGAGAAGGTGCATTGTTAGAAACTATTACTGATTGATTTGTTACTGATTGTTGAAATAAGTTATTGAATGATGCTTCACCAATACCATAATCATACGGTTTTCCTTCTTGATTAAAGAGCTCCAGTTTTTCTTCAATCACAGGAAAAACTATGGTGCTTGTCCAGCCCGCCGCACTTCTTTCGGCAAATAAAGGATTGAGTTGTGTCACATATTGACGGTTACAGCTATAAGGTAGCTGATACCAATAAGTGCTACTGTTTTCCATTTGCCAAAGTTTTGATGAATAGTTAATTCCAATTGGAAGTGTGTTTCCATTTCGACCAGCATAATTTGCAAACGGAATATTAAATTCCATCGCTAATGTTGATGGGTTAATACGAGATATTGCTTTCATATTACTATCAGCACTATCTCCACTTTTTTTTTGGGATTGTGAAGCACCACTTTGCCCAAAACCACTCCCAAACATACCAATCACCAAAATTCCAATTCCAATAAATTTCGCTATTCTTGAGTTCATATTCATTCTCCACTTAGCATTTATCATCAAACATTTATTCCACACTTTCCACTGCTTTTATCAATTGCCACTAGCTTCAGCTAGTGGATAAGTTGCATCTTTGCTTGGCTTTAGCCGAATATCTGAAAATATCATTCTTCTTTTTAGCTTGAGCTTAATTCTGTTGGCTGAAGCCGTTCGGAATTGGCTTTTTGTTGTTTGGCTCAAGCCGAATTTCCGATTTCTTACTCTCCACTAGTTGAAACTAGTGGCAATTTATAAATCTTGTTCAGAGTTCCGTTCAGAGTCCAAACTTTAGTTTGTCTTCGCCACGCTTTGCGGGCGGTTCACGCTCAAGCGTGGACTCTGAACTCTTTGACTTTTTCACGTTTTGCCAAGTCGCTATCGCTCCGTGTTCTGATTTGCACTTTTCACTATTCGTTATCTTCGATAATAAGCTGGAACTGGGATGTCGCCAGTCATTCCCCATTGGACTGTTCTCGTTGAATTATTTGAGCCGCTTTGTCTGATTGACCAAATTCCTGTTGAGTTATTCCACGTTGCGATGTCAACTTTTCCGTCGCCGTCGTAGTCGTTTTGGACGGCGATTTCGGCTGAAGTTTGCCACGCGATTGTGTTCAATTGATTGTTGCTTGAGTTTTTGATGATCCAATTATTACCGCTCCGAACCGCGTAATCGGCTCGTCCGTCGCCGTCATAATCACCCGAAATTGGCGTGTTATTTGAGGTTGCCGTCAGACCACCGACCGCCGACCACTGACCACTGCTACTGTTACTCGAGTAAAATGTCTTGTTCGAATCTCGCCAAACTCCGATGTCTGCCTTGCCATCGCCGTCGTAATCGCCTGGTGCGGGCAAGTCGGTCGATAAGCCAAATTGTTGCGAATAAAAGGAATTCCCGTTTCCGCTGAGCAACATATACCACGTTCCGTTTGCTGGTCGATAAACCGCCGCGTCCGTTTTTCCATCGCCATCGTAATCCGCTGGTGCAACCTTGTCGCAACCGTTTGGCGGTGTACAAGCCGCTCCAAATTGGACTGCATAATAGCTGTTATCGCTTGATTTTACGATCCACCAAGTTCCGCTCGAAGGTCGGTAAATACTGAAATCCGTCTTCCCATCGCCATCAAAATCGCCCGGGACAGGAATATCGCCTATCGCTCCCCATGGAAAGGAAACTTGAGTTGAACCTGGTCCGCCGAGAATGTAATAAACTCCATTCTGATTCGGGTCGGTTGGCGGTCTCCAAACTGCTAAATCTGCAGGCGGTGCGGCGTTGGCATTTGCATCTTCAACCGCCAATAGCCGACTTCCGGCGTACAAAAATTCTTTACTAAGTGTTGGGGTAGTTGAAGGTAGGGGATTTGGTGTGACAGAATTAGGGTTTTGGGCGTTCGGTGTAAGGGTGTTTTCGGAAGTCGCAAGATTCGGACTTGAAAAACTAGAACTTATCTTGGAACCAACAAATCCAAACACGCTCAAACTCAAAAGTGCAACGAGTCCGATGGCGAAGATTCTCTCCATCTTGCCAAGACTTCGCCAGAATCCGGTTTGATTCTCAGCAGACACCTGTTCCACTTCTGAAGTTGAACTCAAGCCCAATTCAATTGCTTCTCTTTTTCTTTTCGACATACATTTTCCTCGAAGTTTTGCACGCAAAACAACTCTAAATTCCAACTTCAAAATTGAAATCAAAAAATTCTAATAAGTTTTAGATTGATTTTTACAAACGAAATGAGTAATATGCAGACTGTCAATGGTTGCATCTTTACTGCATTTCGCTTTAAAGAACATCATTACGCCCGTTGGTGATTGCCGTCACCGACGGGTTTTATTTTTGTCCAAAAATCTCAATCAAAGATCATTTACCTAAACCCAAAAACGAAAAAACCGCTGAATCAAAGCATACGCCTCGATTGCGGTAACATTTGTGAGTTTGATGAGTTCTAAAATACATAAGCTCTGGAAGTAGCCTTCTGTTTATTTGCAAATCTGCAAACATATACGTTTTAACTCGAAATTTCCCTAACGATAATCCTTAGCGTGTCAAAAGTCAAGAAAATTAGCAAGTTTTTTGCAGGAACTTAGAAATTGTAGAAAAAGAAGCGGCAGATAGCTGATTGTGGAGAAAATAAAATGCAAATTTTGAATAGCGGTTCATTTGTTAGTCTTGAAAATGACACGAAGATCGAACAATTAAAATTCACTGCAGACGAATTGGCAAAAGCCACGTTTGAGTCACCTGGCTTTGTGAACAACGAGTTAAAGAATAAAACGCTTGGTCTCGAACTTTGGAATGGTTTGGAATATATGTGCCGCGATCACGAAGAACCGGCGATTAAAAATATCTTCTTGAATTATTTCTGCGAGCGTTTGCTGGACGTTCCGTTACCGATAACTCCGATTATACCGGTCTCGGAAATCGAGCCAGAAGAAAACCCGGAAGAAACTCAGGAAGAAAATCAGGATGAATTTCTTGGACATTTGGAGAATGCGGCAGAGACAACTAATCCAATCGAGGAGATAGAATTCGAGTCAGTAGTCGAGAATGATAAAGCGGAAGATCAGACACAAATAGTCGACGCATCGTGTGAAAAATACTCCGATGTCGAATTGAGTAAAGAGGATATTGAAATCGTCACATCGTCAGAAGGTTTGTGCGATGACTATGAGTTAGAACAACCGACAGAGCAAGAAGATACGAACTACGACAACGCAATTAAATTGCCCGAAAAAGAGCCGTATCAATTCGATAAATGCACGGTTATGGTTGCGATGCAGCTTTTGCCCGTTAGTGATAGTGAAGAGTATCGCCGAGCGGTTTTAAGCGTTAGAACTCACGATTTTCCGCCGCAGATATCGCTTGTTCAAATTCCAGTTGATAATCTCGATAGCGAACTTTCAACTAAATTGACACAAGCACTCGCGAGATATAAAAGCGATCTGCCATTGAAGGTAATCGACAAAATGCGTTCGGAAAAGAATGGTGCGAAGAAGAAGACAGTTCCCGCCGCTACAACCTCACAAGTCGCTAAAACGACTCTAACGACTACGAATCAAAACTCGCAACTTGGAGTAAATCAACCTGAAACGTCTCAACAAGGAAGCCTTTTTGGATAAGGAATAAGTAATAATTATGGAAAATCAAACCGAACAAAACACAGAAGTTGAAACGAATTTAGTCATCGACAAAATGGCGACGATCAGGATCGAAGGACAAGAATTTGAGCTTGAGGCAGAACTTGCACAAGACGACAAAATGCTCAAAACGGTTCTTCAGCCACACTATGCATCGGTTGAAAATGCAAACATTACGCGGGAAACAAAAGATGGAAAACTTACAGTTTCAATCGTCAAAAAGGCACAACACAAAGGTAGCTTCAGAGGAAACACCGTTTGAAATTCTCTGTGATTTTCCCGAGCAGATAAATCCGGCGATTATTTTGGCTGATGAATTAATGCGAAACGCAATCGGCAATGTTCTCGAGCAAAGCGAAATTGAAGAAGCGGAGAAGATTTTGGCGATAAGCACGTTAGAAATCAAGCGAGTTGATACTCAATTCGTGGCACTCGTAAAAACTCCGGCATCAGCGAGTGTAAAAATTCCAATCGGTTTTTGAGGCAATATGTCAGTTGCATTTTCGAAGAATATTGGCTTCCAAGAAATGTCGTTTGGAGAAAGAATTGAAAGATCAATCGCTTATATCAAATTCAAGCTCCGAAGCCATAATTCACGAAAAGCCTGCGAAACGATTGAAAATATCCTCGCGGAACAAACAAAACACACTCTTTTTCGAAAGTTCTTCCCCGCAGAATGGGAACAATCGAAATCGAGCTTTTTCAAACGAGGTTTCTACGAAAATTACTCCGAACGGACAAACGAATTCTTCAAATTAGTTCACAAAAAACTTTTCCCGATTCTCAGTGGTTGGAATGAACATCCTGATGCCGAAATTGAGAATTTCCCGATATTCCCGCTCAACATCGATCTCTGCTGCGAAGATATTGAGTATGAGAATCTAAATGTAAGTTTTGTTCTCGGTCTGCTTTTTCTTTTTAAAGACAACGAAATCTGGAGGTTTTTGGAAAAGGAATATCCAATCCAGCGGGAAGATTTTCCAAAGATCAACGAACAACCGTTTCCTGAAATTTGGGATTTGCCAAAGACGGGAAGGCACGCACTTTATGTCTCCATGCTTGAAGTTGTTGACCATTCAACCGGAAATTTATGGCTTGATGAAACTCATTGCCGCAATCACAACGAATATTTTTGGAATGAGGAGTTGGTTGTTCATCTTTCTCAAACATACAAAGAAGCACAAGAGATGCTCGAGCAAACTCATATTTTGGCGTTTTTGTTTGAATCAAATCCGAAAGAGATATTGCTCGAGATGATTGATTTGTGGAATTTGGGAAAGCTGCCAAGCTCACAAAAATGAGCGGTTGGTTGATAGCGAAAATGGAATAAAACGTTATGAGCAATTCAAATAGTTTGTCTCCGCCGACAGATGCGTTGGGAGCATTGTATTTTCTGCCGGGACAATATCTTTTCAAACGATTCGAAAATGGTCACGAGATAACAAAAGGACTCTCGAGCGATCAGATTTCCCGAGCTTTTCGCGAATTTCGAACCGATTCGGGCTGGATAAGTCGAAATCTTTTGCGATACCGCGAGGAGCCGGAAGGAAATTTTATCCTATCAATTGAGCCGGCAGGAATGCGGACGATTTTGGTTGAACGAGACAACGGCGAAGTTTCAGAAATCACTCTTCCATTGCCGACTTTGATATTGCTCGGCTACAAAAATGAATTCTACCTTTGGGCGACAAAAAGCAAAAAAGTTTCTGAAAAATCGAAACTAGCCTTCGCTCCATTTCCTAATATCAGCGGAAATCTAAACGGGAAAATTTGTTTTGGTTCAAATGAAGTTCCGAAGGTGCAAGTAGAAAATATGGACGCAGTTTGGAAATTGATTTTTTCTACACCTTTCAATCGCGATCAGGCGAATAAAAAATGCCAGACGCATTCTGACGATGTTCGCGAGCTTCTTTTTGAACTCTCAAATCTCGGGGCAAAGCGATTTCCGCTATCGGAACTGATTGAGACCGATACGACGATTGAAGAAATGTGGAATCGCGTTGTTGAAAGACGAGATTATTTGGGTTTTTGAAAAATTATGAAGAGACTTCCAAAGTTTATCGAATATAAGATTGCGGCTGAATCAATAGATCCGATAACCGCGATTATGTTTGAATATCTGCTCGCGGGAAACGGTCTATTCGTTCGTGCAAAGCGAAACGAGTTTTCGGTTTGTTTCCCAATCTCGAGTGGAAGTATCAAAGGACTTCCAAACGTTTCAAGCGGAATTGTCTGGAACAAGCCAGCAATTCCAGTAAACCTTTGGCAGGAAATTCTTGAAAACGCACGAATTTCAAACAGTCTTGCAGAATTCAAAGAAGATGTTTTCGTGATTTTTTGGCATCAAGAAAGCGAAGAATGGCGTTGGAAAAACATCAGCAAAGAGCGATTAAGTGCTTCAACTCTTGCAGATGATTCGATTAAAGAATATGGCGAGGCTTGTATCGAACTCCACACGCATCCATATGGTGCGATTCATTTTAGTTCGCTCGACGATCGCGATGAAAGCGACAAATTCCGTATCTTTGCGATTCTGACAGATGTTAAAAGTAACTCGCCATCGATTCGTTTTCGTTGCGGAGTTTATCAATATTTCTTTCCGATTGCCGCACAAGCTGTTTCCGAAATGCCAGCGAAATTCATTGATTTGAGCAATCCTTTGCGACCGATTGGACTTACTATTTATGAAAATTGATTTGAGTTTTGCCAAAGCTGCTTTGGTTCTTCCGAAAGAATATAAAAAACTTAACATTTTTTTAATCGGTGCTGGCGGAACAGGTTCTTTCGCGGCGTTGAATATTGCAAGGCTCGCTTTTGAACTAAAAGTCACCGGAAAAGCCGTCGAGATTACAATCATCGATCCCGATATTGTTGAGCGAAACAATATTCCGCGAAGCAATTTCTGTGCGGCGGAAATCGGCAGATTCAAAGCACAAACTCTTGCTGAGAGAATTTCGCTCGCGTGGGGAATGGAAATCGGCTATGCGAATGAAGAATTTAACTATGAAAAACACGTCAAAGAAATTTCGAGTGGTTATCGCGAACTTACGATATTGGTTGGATGTGTTGATAACCATCTTGCCCGACGAGAAATTCATCGCTGCCTGATAGAAAATAGCCGCTATGACAACGATTTGACTCCGAAATTGTGGTGGATTGATGGCGGAAACGGGAAGTCGTCCGGGCAGGTTTTGTTTGGATCGGAAGTTAGTGGTGATGAATCAAGAAAATACTTCAGCACTGCAAAAATTTGTCGAAAACTCCCGAGTCCGGCAATTATCCATCCAGAATTACTCGAGAATCAGGAAGTTTTGCAAAAGCGGCAAACGACCGATCTACTTTCTTGTCCCGAACGCATTCGCTTCGGCGAACAAAGTCTAAATATCAACCAAAGAGTCGCGGTCGAGATAGCTGAAATGCTGACAGAATTTCTACTGACCAACAGCCTTAGACGTTTTGCAAGCTATTTTGATCTCGAAAGCGGAACGAGTAGCTCACTCTATTGCACGGCGGAAAGTATTCAAAAGACAATAGATCAAGCAACGCTTGGATAATTTTTGTTCAATTCTTTTATGGAATTCGAAAATCAACTTCTCAACGGCGAGGAACTCGACGAGCAGATTTGGAAAGCTCTGATTGAAAAGACTCCACTTCCGCCAGAGAATTGGAGTCGATCGAAACTCGACAATGAAGTTCTGAAATCGACTGATACTTTCGAAGTCAATCCACATTTTCGACAAAAAGATGCTCTCGAAACCACGGTTTACTATCTCGCGAGCTTTGCCAAGAGAATGCCCGAACGAGTTAATCTGACGCGAAGTAATAAAAATGTCGCCGAAATGTGTGTTCGACTCTTAAGCGAAATCGAACGAATTACTTTTCAGCCAGAAAAAATAATTGCAGAAAGCGGAAAACTAAAGGTTTTGTTGGTTGCGATTCTTGCCGCAGGAACGTGCTGGATATATCGAAATGAGACGGAGAGATTCATTGCAGAGCAAGAATTGTTGAAGAACGTGCCAACGAAGAAGACCGAAAGTCAGCGTCTTGATTCAAATTTCGCGTCCCAACTTCTTCGAAAAGTGGTTTTAAATCGAACTGAAGCTCCAAACCAACAGGGAAGCCTGTTTTGAACAATTCTATGAAACACTTTTCAACGGAACTCTTACCAAACGAACTGCGAAATCACTTACCAAAACTTTACGAACAGGAAGAATCCAAAGACCCGATAATCTTCGCGAAATTCTATTTCCCGGAATGTAACTGGACATGGTTTGTGACTGAAGGAGAAGTGCAAGGCGATGATTTTATCTTTTTTGGTTTTGTAGTTGGCTTTGAGGAAGAATGGGGTTATTTTTCGCTTCAGGAATTGGAAGAAATCAACATCCGCGGTCAGAAAATCGAACGCGATCTGGATTTTCAGGAGAAAGAATTTAGCATTTGCTTAGCTAGTTGGCGAGCGGATCGTTCCACAAAAGAAACATGCGGCTGATAGATATTCGAAAATAGATTTTAAGGCGACAAATTATGAATAATGATCAAGTTTTTGCGACCAACTCAATATCCCAATCACCTAGCGTTTCGTCGATTTTGAGCAGCGTTTTGAATCGAAAAACTGAAACCTGCGTCGAAGAAATTCCATTTGCGACTTCCGAAAAAATAGTTTCCTTCGATGCAATTAGCATTCTCAACCGTCTTGAAAACAAAAAAGAGATTGCGGCGGTAAACCTGGGAATCAGTTCCGATGAGGTTGAAACTATACCTTTCGATCTTTCGCAACTAGAAACGGAAGGCATTTTTCTCAATATTGATTGCCGTGGATTTAGCACGCTTGAGCGACAAATTGAATGGAAATCCCTCGGCGTCGAACTTCCAACTCACGGTGCAGTCCGCTTGAGTCCGCCGCGTGCTGGGCTTTTACCTGATGAATATCGCCGAAAATTGATGCGTGCCGCGAGTCAGGCTCATAATGCTCTTAATAAATACAGTTTTCGCTTTACGTTGTGTGAAAGCGTCTGGGGAACGAGTGAATATAAATGGATTCCGTGGAATGCGTTCGAGCAATTCGAGACAGAATATCGCAAAGCTTGTGAAACTCTTGCAACCGCAAAAGCCGAAGTTTTGGCAAACTTCGACGACATTTTGCTGACGTTGCGTGATAGTTTTACGGAACTCGCGGAAGATTCGGCAAAACGAATTGACGCGACGCTTGATATTCCGGTTAATCGCGAAGAATTCATGGCGAATGTAGTTGCTTATGCACTTCGTTTGATTCCGACACGCGAAATGATTCGTGATGGTTTATCGATAACAATGAAACCAAAAGTTATAGTCCTCGGTTCTGAGATGATCGCGGAACAGCAAAAGGCGGGGCAACTTAGACTCGAGACTTCAAAGATCGAATCGGATAATCAAACAATTCGTTTGGAGATCGACACGAGAGCAAGAATCGAAAATCTCAAAGTTCAGGATTTCCGCATTGAGCAGCAAAAAGAGCATGAAGTAAAGGAGCGAATTCGCCAGATGAAGATCGAAGCCGCGAGAGAAGCGGCAGCCGAAGCAATTTCTCCGGTAAAAGAAGGTCTGCAACAAATCACGGCAAAAATCTACGAAGCGGCAAAAGAAATGGCACAAAAACTCGAATCCGCCGATTTCGTTCCTGGTGCATTGGCAAAACGCTCACGTCAAATGTGTGAATGGTATCGCCTAATGAATTTCACCGGCGACACGTCTCTCGAAGATGTTTTATCAAAACTTCAAACCGCCGCCGGAACGGAAGCAAAACATCGTTCGCGAGCCGAAATGCAAAATGCCTTGAATGACGTCCTACGTGCGACGAGCGTGCAATCAAAACGTTTGCTTGATGAAGATCGGCTCTCGGCTTTGGAGTTTTGACGATTATTGGAAAAAACGAATCAATAATTTATTTATTGCATCAAAACATAAAAGATTGGTAACATATTTATATGAACTCAGATACTTTAAAACATCGTCGGACAAAAAGGACTACAATCACCTTAGAAGCTGATGTCGCGGCTTATATCCAAGATGCAATCAGCAAAAATAAAGGACTTAAAGAAAAAGAACTTATCAACAACTTGCTGCGTTTTGGGATCAAGACGGCATCGGGTAAACGTTCCCCAGCTTTTAATGTGGTTGGATTTAAAACCGAAATGCATCCGAAAATAGATGCTGATACCTTAGAAAAACTCCTCGACGAAATCTAGTTTTCGGCAACATTATTTCGAAGCCCTATGAATTACTTGCTTGATAGCAATATCCTCCTTTACGCCAAGATGGATGCGATGCCCGAACACGCGGTTGTTTCAAGTTGGTTGGTGAATGAAGTTCGCGATAACAAAAATACCTTATATGTATGCGAAACAAGCATTTTGTCGTTTTTGCGAATTGCGACGAATCCTAAAGTTTTCACTCCGACGCTCCCGACTTCCGATGCCGCAAAATTTATTGAATCTTTCTTAGCTTGTTCAAATGTAAATCTGTTGCATACTTCGCCATCGCATTATCTCGAAGTAGTTGACCTGATGGACAAATTTGGTATGTTGGGAAATCTTGTAATGGACGCACACCTTGCAGTTTTCGCTCTCGGAATCGGTGCGACTCTTGTAACGCGTGACAAAGATTTCACAAAAATCCCATACTTGAAAATCTTAAATCCTCTGTTAGTTTAATTTGTAGCGAGTTTTCCTACTTACTATTCACCAATTAGGCGTTTCTGGGTATTCGATAAAGATCAACTTTCGGCTTCGGAGTTTTGACCTAACTACATTTATCGATGAATCTCACCATAAATGCTCTGATTTCAGCTTGTAAATCCTCATCGGCTACGCCTTCGCCGACTATAAACTCAGTTGCACGCTTGACGCCGACAGAATCGAGTTCGAGGAAATTCTCTTTCAAGATGGTAATTGCACGTTCGCAATGTTCGTTTGATCCAAGCCCGATAAATCGCTTGGCTGCCTCGTCTGGATTATCGCCGTAGTTCCGAATTATATAGTAAAGATCGTAGGCATCTTTGTTCTCGCCCCGGTTGTTAAGTGCAAATGATTTGAGGACAACATAAGCTCCCGGACCGCAAACTCTCATTCGTTTATTGACAACGATTTCGCCTTTAATTGTCAGCCCATCCAAGATGATTTCGTCGAAATCTTGAAAAGCTAATGAGAGTCCGGATGAAATGAGAGCTCCAAAATCACCTTCTAGATTTTTGACCGACCCAGGTTTTTCGCCTTTGGTTGTTGGCGGAATCAGAAAATCAATCGTCACTTTGCTCCCATTTGCTTCAATCTGCCAACGATGATTCGTCAGATTTCCACTCGTGTTTTTGTCCCTTGCGAATCCACTACTTCTCAATCGCTCCGAAATTTCACGATAAAGTTCGTCGTCAAAAATTGCGAGTGATAATCCAATATCCAAGTCGAGTGTTCCTGCGTGAGGTTCTGCTCCATGGGTTAACCTTGTCTGGTCAACAATAAGAGAGGGAACAAGTCCACCAACAATTACAATTTCATCCAAGAAATCGCCGAGAATCGTAGCGATATATCGACATGTTGCCAAAACGAGTTCGACGGATTCGCTTCCATATCCAGATGAGGTTTTAGGTTTATACATTATTGATTCTCCAGATTTATGCTCCATGCGAATTCATTTTCGCGGATTGATTGAGCAGCTTCTTTCGCTCGTTCAGGATGTCCTTTTAAATCAAGATAAGTCTGAATCGGGTGAACGCAATTTACACCATCAACAGTCGCCGAACCATCAAAAACACCGGAATCATTAGGAACAACGAGCCAAACGTTACTACCTTTATCACCTTTAGTAAAATTTACATTCCGCAGAATGTCTTCTGAAGGCATTTCAGGCAAATAAATGCTGGTTGTGCGATAGGTTGCAAATTTAGTGAGAATCCAAGCTGCACTAAGACCCGTAACCGCATATTTAAGATTGTTTTGATCCAATGTATTTACTAGATTCTTTAAAATAATGTTGCTGTTTCGATCTGATATAAAGCCTTTAACGATTTCATGCTTCCCGAATTCGTAATTCTCATGCCACGCATCGAGCAAAAGATCTCTATCTTTAACTTTAACTGCACCGTTCTTGTTTCGTACAAGTAGTCCTTTTTTTTCCATTTCACGAACAACACGGCTTACCAATCCTTCATCGAGCTTTATTTTGGCGGTCAATTCTCTTTGTGTAATGTAGCTTTCAGAATCAATTAACAGTTGTCTCGCAATTCGAGAACTCTTCGGTGCAAAAATGTTTTTTGGGCGACCGAGCGGCTTAAATTTATTCGTTTTGCCTTCAATTTGTATTCTCAACCCTTTCGCTACGATGTTTGCATTGCCGGAGAAATCGAGCCAAGAAATATTTTTTCTGGCACATAGTTCTCGCCCAACTTCGCCCATAAAAGGAACCGCTAATATAGGAAAACTGTTTTCTTCTAATTTCAAGGCATTTGAATTGAGTTTCTCGATTCCATTATTAACCGCAGATGCACTTCCTGAACCTTCGATTTCGACATAGAAAAGATTTCCGCCGGATCTAAGAACGAGGTCGGGATTAAATCCTAATTGTTTTGGCTGAATTTCAATCGCCGCGTCTTCACTATCAGTCCATTTCTTTATTGAATCGACAACATACTCAACGCTTTTTGCTTCAATCATTGCACTCATACTTGTTTAAATTACCTAACTTGATTATACACTCAAGTATAGTAATTAAGTCAAGCTACTTTTTATTGCTATATTTGCCAATAAACATTTCACGGATTGTTTAGCAATAATATTTAATCGATTTTGTTGCCTGAAAGTCTTGCTGCCAACAAATTGTGAGTTGTGATTTCAGTGCAAAGTGTGAAAAATCGAGACGTCTGCTCGGTGAAGATCGTCTTTAGACTTTGGAGTTTGATTTATTTTCAATCTCGAAAATGCTTGATTTGTTGTTATCTGCTGACCTGTGATTTCAATTCGTAAATGGTTCATCACTACAAACAAATATTTCCCATTAAATTCGTAACGTTTCTGTCTTTTTGTCATTTATTAATAGGGAGAAAATACGGCTAGATGATAGACGAAAGAATCAAAAGTTATTTCTTGGGTAACCTAAGCGAAGCAGAATCTATTCGCCTGGAAATTGAGGTTGCCGAAAATGAAGAATTATTTGAACTCACTGAGATCGTCGAAGTAGAACTAATTGACGATTATCTTGAAGGTTCTCTTTCGTCGTCTAACATGCGGAAGTTTGAAACGCATTACCTGACTACAACCGCTCGACTTGAAAAGCTAAAATTCGCCCACTTATTCTTGGCTGGGCTGAAACGTCAAAGGAATTTGGGAGAGTTTTAGGGCAATAGCCTGTTGCTCTGGAACTGGTGTAATGATGCTCTTTCACCCCATCAAGCAAATTCCCGTGATAAATCTCACATCCTATTTGATAATCTTTGCTCTTTTGGTTTTCAAAAAAGGTAGTGTTTCCGACTTAAAAAAAGGATTTTCCGTTCCCCAAAAGATGTATGTCAAATGAAGCTCATTTTCGGCGAATTGGAATATTTCTTCAGCCGTTATTCGTTTATTGGTATTTGGATTAATGTAGTTATAGTTACCATCCTGAACAGCTAAACTGCTAGGCACTTTTTTATAACTGCTTTTAATAAGCGGGTAACTTTTTTGTTCCTTTTTATACGGCAACAAATCGGGACCGCCGACACCGATGTTGTTTGCCCAGGCAAACTCATACACGTCTTTTAGCAAAGTAGTGGCTAAACCGGGAACACGACAGCCGGGCATAAAATTGGCATAAGCAATAACGGTTGATTTTGGAAATGCTTTTTTAAGAGCAGCCAGATTTTCCGTGACTGCCTCTTTGTATCGCAAACAAGTAAAGCCGGACGGATGCAATTTGCCGACGCTTCCGAATCCGACGGATGTTTCCCCGGTATTTATCCCTTCAACAATTCCGTCAAACTCTTTTCCCAAAGCGGCATAAAGTTTATGCAATCTTTTTTGCACTTCCGCGTCCCATCTTCTCGTCGCCCAACCTTCGTGAGTATATTCCGTTTCGTCGTAGTCTTTGAACGAATATGTTTTGTTCGCTCCGCCATTATAGATCGGCTCTTCCCGCAAATATTTCGGTGCAAAATTACGCTGCGGCGAGAATGAAACATCCTGAATTTGAATAAACAGCTTTTTCTTCGATTTCTTGAGAAACTTCAAATCCTCTTTGATCTCACTAAAATCATATTCGTCTTTCGTGTGTTCCAGTTGATTCCACGAATACGCAACCTGAACGCCGTCAAAAACTTCGGGTTTCCAATAGTCCGAATTCCTTAGCTGTTCTCTGTCCATTCCGATAAACATAAAATTCTTTATCTGAGAGAACGAATTACCAGCCACAAATAAGATTAAAGCAAAAATAAAAAGTATCCGTTTCATACTCTGAAAAACTCCAAACTTGAATAAATATTAGACTAAATCAATGATAATCGTCCACACCTTCGGGCTTTCCGTGATAAATCTCGCTGACCTTGGCGACAAACTCTTTCGGATTGTCAGATTTACTTCAATTGTTCGTTTCTACAATCTAATTATCTAAGTAAAAAATATTATTTTGATGGATTCCTCATCTTTAGCGTTTATTTGTTACAATCATCATAAATTTATGAATGATAAACAAACAGATGACTCAAAATATCTTTCTTCGCTTGAAATTGCGAAGGAAGAAAGAAAATCGAAACTTGGATTTAACGGTTTAACCGCCAGTGAATGGGCTTTGCTTTCTAAAAATGTGATCGTTGAAGAAGATATTTTAAATTCTGTTTGGAATGATCTTTCATCCCCGCGTAATAGATACCAACTTGAACACGGAGCTGTATATCCTGTAAAACTTTGTGAAAGATTGATTAAAATGTATTCGGCAGAGGGCGATACAATATTCGACCCATTTCTGGGAATCGGAACTACGATGATTGCCGCCCAACAATTAAACAGGCACTGTGTCGGAACAGAACTGAATCCCAAATTTGCCGGTATAGCTCAAAATTGGTTAGATGATGTTCAAGGGCTTTTCAGAAATGATTTACACTACAAAATAGTTAATGACGATTGCAGAAATTTATTGAGCCACGTTAGAAAAGATAAAATTCAACTAACCGTTACTTCACCGCCCTACGCCGATTTTATACAGAAGTCATTGAAAGATAGATCAACTGTTCATAAAACTTCTGTAATAAAACACGAAAATAACAGCACAGTAAAACAATACAGTAAAAATGAGAACGACTTTGGAAACTTACCTTACAAAGAGTTTTTACAACAAATCAAACAAATATTAAAAGACAATTTAGAAATAACTAAAGAAGGTGGATATTCTTGTTGGGTTGTTAAAGATTACAGAGACACAAAAAATAAAATTCCATATGTGGCATTTCATTCTGACCTTGCAACAATTGGTCAAGAGGCAGGTTGGTTATATCAGGATTTAATCATTTGGGATCAAACAGGACAAAGAAGATTAGTTCTTTTAGGCTATCCATCAGTTCTTTATTCAAACCAAAACTGTTCATTTATAGTAGTTTTCAGAAAGAAAAAAATAAAATGATAGCAACAGAAACAGTAAAAAAAATTAGCTTCAATTTTAATGGGGAAAATACTAATTATTCAACTCATTCTTTTCATCCCTATCCAGCAAAATTTCCACCTCAATTGCCAAAAAGAATTATTGAAGAATTTGCTGTAAAAGGACAAACAATTTTAGATCCATTTTGTGGCTCAGGCACTACATTGGTTGAAGCAAAATTGTTTGGACTAAACTCGATAGGAGTAGATGTAAATGGATTATCCGCCTTATTATCTGAGGTGAAAACAACCCCATTGATAGATGAAGAAATAAAGGAAATAGAAACTTTTTTATCATCTTTTGAAAATGACTTATTGATTTGGAAAAGTGAAATAAGATCTCAAAGTAAAATAAAAGAAATTGAGGGTGTAGATCATTGGTTTCAAACAAACGTTGCTGAAGAGTTAACTTACATAATAGACAAAATTAATATAATAGAGGACAGAAAAATAAACAGTTTTTTGAAAATATGTCTTTCAGCTATTATTGTTAAAGTATCTAATCAGGATAGTGATACGAGATTTGCTGCGATAAATAAAAGCATAAGAAACGGTTATACTATTGGGCAATTTATCAATAAGGTAAGTGATTACGTTCCAAAAATAGTCGAGTTTTCAAAAAAGAGTAATCCCTCCACGAAAGTTACAGTATACAATGCAGATAGCAGAAATTTAAGTTTCATTGCGGAGAATTCAGTAGACATTATTATTACATCGCCACCATACGCAAATACTTACGATTATTATCTGTATCACAAGTTCAGGAAACGCTGGTTAGATTTAGATGTTAAGTTCGCACAATACAATGAAATTGGATCAAGAAGAGAATACTCAAGCCTAAAAGAAAAACCTGAAAAATGGAATGAAGATTTAAAAATTTGTTTTAAGGAAATGAATAGAGTTTTAAAACCATCGCATTTTGCTTTTATTGTGATTGGAGATAGTGTAATTAAGAAAGAATTGATAAAAATCGAAAAACAAATTTCTAATTTCGTCAGTGAAATAGGATTTAAAATAAACAATATAATTTCGTCTGATTTATCAAGCCATTCAAGAATTTTCAATCCGACTTTTGCAAAAAAAGGTAAAAAAGAACATTTAATAATTCTACAGAAATACTAATGGAAGAAATCAGAATATACTACGAGTGCTTAGAGCAGGGTTATCACTATATTTTACCAATGGTTAGCGACATTATCTCAATGTCCAAAATAAAACTTGTAAAAAGACCAAAAAAATTTACACAATTTGAAAATGGGGCATTGAAATCTTTGATGTTACTCACAACTCCCGATGCACTGATTACAGCAGTTAAAGATGGAGTTGAATATCCTCTGATATTGATAGAATTTTCAGAAGCTGTTTCGACCGAAGATCATGAGTTACAAAGAACTAATGGTGCCGTAGCAACATATTTATCGAATATGTTCTATATAAAAATTTCAGGCAATAAAGAAAGTGAAAAAGTATTTGGTGGTGCTGAATACAATCCATTTTCGACACCCAAAATTTTAATTGAGAAACATAATTATTATGGCTACATCATAGCGGAATGGGATGTTGAAGAAGAAAACAAATATAATCTTGCTCGCCATAAAACATATTTTTCATGTCCGCAAGATATTGAAATCTTAAAGGACACTATTCAGATTAGTATTAAATCATTCGATAAAAACAACAAATGTTGGTTCGATAGTTCAATAAAAGAATTAACAACTAAACAATCTTACAAAAAATATCTTTCAAAAATTGAGTCTGCAACAGGCTCAATTGAATTATTGAAAACATGGAAAGGTAGAGAAGAAAGAAACAATAATCTAAATAGATTAAGATATTTTGTCAGAGAAAAATGGCTTTCCGCCAAAATTAACCGATTTAGCCACGCGATGGATCCAGACAGAGGAATTCTTACTTTTATTTCATTTGCTTTTTCTAACGACTACAAAATTTTCGGCACTTATGCTTTAGTCAGACAAAGAGGAAATGACATAATGAAAGCTAATTTGAATACGTTAAGTGACCTTAAAACCAAACTTAAAGAAGCTATTGAAAAAGATAAAGGCGGTATTCCTGATTGGTTTTCATCAGAACTTTTCAAAGTAGCTAATTCCGCAAAAACACTTAACGAAACGATTGATTTTCAACCCGTGTGGGAAAAACATAAAAATAAAATCGCCGAAAATAAAGTTATTGCAACACTTGCATACTTTTTAGACGGAATGTTTCTGAATCACAATGGAATTAAACTAACTTGGAATAGAAGAAAATTATTAGGAGATTCTAACGGCAATTTTATTGATTTGCTTGATAAATTCTATTTCTCAAAAGACTATTCAAAGGTAAATAATTTAATCTCTGAAACTGATGAGGTAGATGAAGATGAAGTTACTTACACAATTGCACACAAAGTTTTGATTCCGAATGGATTCAGAATTGTATCTATCTCTTATCCCGGTTCTCAAGGCGGAGGTGCTGTTTTACCGGAACCTGATTTGGGCAAAGGTCAACCAAGACAATATCCAGACATTATTGCTTTGCCTCCGATTGATTATGAGTTTAACGATGTAATTTTAAATGAGAGCAAAGGAATGTTCAGCACTTCAAGTGTCGAAAAAGACCTTCAAAAAATTCTAAAATATAAGACGGATCAGAATTTACAAAAAGCACTCAAAGAAACTCTAGTAGTTGCGAAAGTAATAGACAAAAACAAAGAGTTTAGAAATATTATTATTGGAATTGCTTTCGGTATCAAATCAAATACTAAAACCAATTGGAAGCCTGATGAAGTTGATTTTATTTTTAGAATAACTGACAGAAAAAAATGGGCAATTGGAATTTTCAATCAATCATTAAGAGATTTGATTCCCATAATAGAAGGAAATACAGATTTTCCAATAGTTTATAAATTGAATAATCGAAATATAGCTCCAAGTTTATTCGATTAAAAGTAGAAAAATCCGATGCTCAACACATCGGATTTTTACATTTGACATACTTCAATGATGCTCCTTCGCCCCATCACCCAAACTCCCTTGATAAATCTCGCCGCCGCCGAAAGAGTTAGTTTCAATCACATCACTACCGACATCTAAAAATCCCGTGTGAACTTTTTCAATAATCGTCAAATTCTGCCATTGCAGATTGCTTCTCATCGCATCGTCAAAAACGATGACTTTTTCTTTTCATAAATCTAAAAAATTATTGCTCATAATAATATCTATTTGCTGTTGCAAAACGGTTTAACTGATGCTACCTTCCAAAATTCATTGATTAGCGGCAAGAAAATCTGCCAGTGAAGCAACATCAATAGCACAGTGTCCACCATACAGAGGATGCCATTTAGTTTTTACTCCTTTTTCTATTGCAATATTTGCAAGGGCTTCGGTTCCCTCAAAATTGCCGTATTTATCATAAAGACCACACGATAAATATAGGTCAGGATACTTATCATCTGCCCGCTCGATCAATTTTATTGGAGAAATCGAGTTCCATTCCTCTTCATTGGAAACATAAGTCTTTGCCATTTGGAGTATTCCGAATGCTATTTTGGGATCTGCTCCGGTGCGTTTGACTGATTCTCTCATCGTCGAAAAATCAGAAAACGGTGAATCCAAATAAACTCCTGGACAGAGCGATGCAACTTTAGAAAATAGGTTAGGATGACTGAGACCTAATATCAAGACATTCAATCCGCCCATTGATTCGCCAAGCAAAATTCTATTTCGCGGTTTACCTGTTTTTGATTCAATTTCGGGCAGACGGGCAACAAAATCATCCATTAAACCACTTTCCGCTTTGGAATTTTTTGGAGTTAACAGCCACACATTTCCGTAAGAAACGACCACCACAGTTGGCGGTTTTGTTGATGATTTCTGCCAATACGATTGAACTAAGGAAGTAAAATAAGTGTCATCATTCCAAATAGAATCATCCATGTTCCTTCCGTGTAAGTGATATATTACGTCCTCACTTACGCCGGTTTCTGCACGATATACGGTGAAATTTAAGTTGCCGCTCGTAAATTTTTGCGATTGTGCTGCTATAAAATTAACTTTTTGACTTCCGCTCGGACTGGTAAAATATGTCCATACCCAATACCCGCCAATCAAAAGGAATAAAAAGAAGGCGATGATAAATAATTTCTTCGTAGATATGGTTATTTGTTTCATAATAATCAAATATAGAAGTCTTTGGCGTTTGAAATTTTCCCGTGTTTATCGCCAAAAATAGGATAATTATGCTCTTTCGCCCCATCAAGCAAATTTCCGTGATAAATCTCGCTTTCCGTAGTGACAAATTCCTTCGCCTTTTCCGCCATTCCGACTGCCAGTGCTTTTTCTTCTTAAGCATTTTTCGGTCATTTTTTTGAAGACTATAATGTTCTCAATTTTCAAGATTATCAAACACAAAAGGGATAACTTCATTGTAAATTCTGCCTTTCAAGCCCCAAAGCCTGTTGCGGTGGTCGCCGTTGTATTCTTCAAACTCGTGCGGAATTTTTAATGCTGTTAATTTTTTCGAAAATAAACGACTATTGGCAACGATAAACCTAAATTCGTCTTCATTACCTGTATCAAATTTGATAGCTCGAAGTTTCAGTAGGTTTTCCTTATATTTTTCCGCCATTTTGACAACATCATTTTCGAGCCATTTGTTATAAGAAGTTGGATTTGGAACAAGTTTGTTTCCTTGCAGTTTGAAAGGACTATCAACATAAAAAGGCGGATTATTTGGATTTGGCGAAAATGCTTGCGAAACTGTCAACATTCCGATTGCATCACGGTTTTTGGTTGCCAAAAGCTCATTAGTATTTTTGGCTAAAACAAACTTTTTTATGCCCAGATTTTTACTGTTGATTTCGCCTGTAAATGAGACAAAACCTCCGCTCATTGAGTATGCAATGCTGAAAATATCGGGATGTTTCATCGCCAATTTGATCGCACCATAACCGCCCATTGAATGTCCGGCGATTGCTCTGGACTCTGATTTTGCGATAGTTCGATAATTCGCATCTATATAATTTACGAGTTCAAATGCTGTAAAATCTTCCCAATTACCTGTGACGGAAGAATTTGTATAGAAACTCCCAAACCAATTTGTTTTTTCGTTTGGAGTAACGATAATCATCTCACCGAAACGCTGCGAAGCCACGCCAAAATCCATTAAATCTTGAATGTTTTGATACTTTTCCGTATCATCCACAAAATTCAGATGGTCATCGCCAATGCCGTGCAGTAAATACAGGACAGGAAAGCGTTTATTTGATTTGGAATAACTCGGCGGAAGATAAATCGCCAGCGGGCGTTTGGTATCTTCGTTGGTCAAATTGTTGGCTAATACTTTGGAAACTAAAACGTCAATTTTAACCGTGCCTTTATCTTGGGCTGATGCGAATTGAACCGCAAAAACCACGCAAATTAGAATTGTGTAAATTGTATGCTTTTTCATGCCGCAATCTTAGCGGATGAAATAATTCAAAGTCGTTCGGCTTTATCCAAGCGAACATCTTTGTCCGAATTTTTGTTTTGTTTAGCGAATTCCGATGGTGGAATTCCCACGATTTTTTTGAATGAAGTATTAAATGTAGTTTTTGAATTAAATCCAGATTCAAAAGCGATTCCTAACATATTGAGATTATCCGATTTGTCTGATGTCAATAATTTCTTGGCTTCTGCGACTCGGAATTTGTTGATGAAATTGCAAAAATTGTCGCCTGTAACTTCATTGATTAAATACGAAGCATCGTGAATGCTGATGTTTAATTTGTCTGCAACAGTCGCTAAATTTATTTCATTGTCGAGGAAAATTTTGTTTTTAATCATCAAATTATCCAACCTTGCTGACAATTCAGCAATTTGCTCATCACTCAATCTTTTCAGCTTTATCGGTTCGGCTATCACTTCAGAAATTCCGTCCAAGTCTTCATTTTTATACGGAAAAATCTCCGATTGCTTCATTGCCGAATACGCGAAAAAAAAGATGGAAACGGCATAAATAAAACGATTGAGACTGACCATAAAAGGGAAAATGCCAAGTGCGTCGTTGATCCAAAAAAGAACGGGAAAAACCAAAATCAGCAACAGAATTTTGAGCCAATTTAAGTTGATATTTTGAGTTGATGAGGTAATCAGTTCAAGATTTTTATTATGCTTTTTTAAGGCTAAATATGAAACAAAAAGATAGGCTAATAGTTGAAATGGCAACAAATCCCGCACATAAAAAGCCGTTTCGCTAATTTCAAAAAGCGTTATCGTGCTAAAGCTTTCCTTGCGCCAAAGCACAACGTTTTCTATCAAGGCAAACACGAAAAACGGCAGAAAATGAAGCCAATAACGGATTTTGAATTTTCCCGTCGGATAGACGAAATGAAGGATGCCGATGTAAATGCTTGGTGCTAATAAAAAATGCAAACTGTTGAACAATTTTATGATAAATGTATAAGTTTCGCTTAATCCGAAATCATCAAAATAATTCCCGACAAAAATAGTCCCCAAAATAAACGCAAAAAAACTCAGCCATTTATTTGCTTTCGCGTTTTGTTTGAGCGGGTGAAAGTAAAGCAAAAAACACAGCAGAAAACTTTCACCAACTAAAAATGCGGATAAAAAATTATTCATCTATTCCTAAAAATTCTCGTTGAAATAAACAAGGACGAAGCCAAAGCCTCGTCCAAGCAAAACACCGATTTAGATAAGCATCTAATGATGTTCCTTCGCTCCATCACCCAAATTCCCGTGATAAATCTCGCTTCCTGTCGCCTTAAACTCCGCAGCCTTTTCTGCCATTCCGACTGCTAATGCTTTTTCTGCTTCTACATTTTGCTCTTTAGCGTATTCCCTGACATCTTGCGTAATTTTCATTGAGCAGAAATGCGGTCCGCACATTGAGCAGAAATGGGCGAGTTTGGCACCGGTCGCGGGCAGGGTTTCGTCGTGATATTCGCGGGCGATGATTGGGTCGAGGGCGAGGTTGAATTGGTCTTCCCAGCGGAATTCAAAACGGGCTTTGGAAACGGCGTTGTCGCGGATTTGTGCCGACGGATGTCCTTTGGCAAGGTCTGCCGCGTGTGCCGCTAATTTATAAGTAATCACGCCGTCTTTGACATCTTTTTTAATCGGCAATCCGAGGTGTTCTTTCGGCGTCACGTAGCAGAGCATCGCCGTGCCGAACCAGCCGATCATTGCCGCACCGATTGCCGATGTGATGTGGTCAAAACCGGGAGCGATGTCGGTCGTCAGCGGTCCGAGCGTGTAAAAAGGTGCTTCGCCGCAAACCTCTAACTGCTTGTCCATGTTCTCTTTAATGAGATGCATCGGGACGTGACCGGGACCTTCGATCATCGTTTGGCAATCCATTTCGATTCTATGATACAGGGAAGTCAGAAAAAAGAACATCCAGTCGAAAATTCGGAGCCGGAAAATTCTCAATTCTGCGAAAATAGAGAAGTTGATTCAAGAAATCCCAATCGAGCCAAACAATGCATGGTCAACAAAATAAATTAACTCAGAAGTAGAGATTTTGACGTCAAGAAGAAAAAAGCGGTGGATAAGAAATTGATAATTCGGTTGAAATGAATCGAAAGACAGGGAAGTGGCAACTCCTCGTTTAACTGCCAACTCAATCCATCAAAACAAAATTCCAATGACAGAAAATCAAAACAGCCCTAAAAGTATTGAAAAATTCTCAGCAGAAATAGATGTACTTATCAGGTCGCGTTATCCGCTGATTGCAATCAATACTTTTGAGGAAGACCGCGTTCGCGAATCTCTGAAAGATCTCGTTTTTAGAGAGAAGCACAAAGAAAAACCGCTCTATTTCTGGAGTCGTCCGACCGGTTTGCAGCAGATTGTTGATCCGCAGAGCGGGATTTTGCAGAATCCTCAAACCGTTAGCGACACCGAAGATCCAGAGAGTGTTTTGAGTTTTATCGGCGAGCAAAAATCGGGAATTTTTCTGCTTTGCGATTACTCTCCATACATCACGCCTTATGGGCAGGAAGATGCGGTTCTAGTGCGGCGTTTGCGAGAAATTGCCTGGAAACTAAAATCGACGAAATCGACGATCGTCTTTGTCGGTCCGAGTTTTCCTCATCTCAAAACACTTGAAAAGGAAGTCACGCAAATTGAGCTTGAACTTCCACAAGAGAACGAAATCGAAGAGTCGATCGAACTGCAGCTCGAGAATCTGAGAGAAAACGGACTCGATATTGACCTCAACGGCGAAACGCAATGCGGACTTCTTCAGGCACTTCTCGGTTTGACAGCGGGAGAAATCAGCAATGTAATCGCAAAAGCAGTTATCAGTTGTCGTGGACTCAATGCCGATTCGATCAAAGTTATTCTCGAAGAAAAGAAAAACGTTATTCGCGGGAGCGGTTCGTTGACTTACGTTCATCCCGAAATTGCGGCGAATCTTGGCGGTTATAAGTCGCTCCGAGAGATTCTCGAACGTGCAGCTTATACTTTCAGCCCGAGAGCGAAGGCACGCCATGTTGAGCCATGCAAAGGAATTTTGCTCGTCGGGCTTCCGGGTTGCGGAAAAGATTTATGCAAACGAGTCGCTTCGTCAATTACGAATCGTGCTCTGCTTGATCTTGATTTCGGTTCGATAATGGGCGAAGGCGGAGGTGTTATCGGTTCATCGTCGATGAGTATCAAACGTGCTCTTTCAATCGCCGGAACGATCAAAGGAATTCTTGGAATCAGCGAGTTTGAAAAAGCTGTTTCGGGGATGAAATCTTCAAACAAAACTGATGGCGGAGAAACGGCACGGACGATTTCTTACTTGCTCAATTGGATGCAGGAAAACAAAGATGTGCTGGTTTTCGCGACAGCTAACGATGTCCGCGACCTTGAAAGCGAACAATTTCGAATCGGGAGATTTTCGTATATTCACTTCGTCGATCTTCCGACTGTGGAAGACCGCAGCGAGATATTCAAAGTCCATCTCAGCAAAAGAATGCTTGATTCAGAGAAATTTGACCTTGAAAGGCTCGTCGAAAAATCGAAAGATTTTTCGGGTGCGGAGATCGAAGGTGCGGTAAAAGATGGAGTTTTGGAAGCGTTTATCGACGGTGACCGGGAAGCTCAAACAAAAGACGTCTTGAAAGCAGTTAGCCGCATCACGCCGACTGCTCAGATGATGAGCGAAAAGATTGACGAGATCCGGAAATGGGCGAGAAACAACATTAAAGGATTCGCCCCGAACGCTGAAAGCAACAGTTCGCCTGTCAATTCAAACAGGCGTGATATCGAACTTTAAAAACCATAAATCGGGAGAATAAACAATGAGCAAATATATGTCATTCGAATCTGAAGTTTTTGCGAATGAAGAACTTTTGGTCGAAGCACTAAAGAGATCAGGTTTTGAGAAAATAACCATCGGCAACGAACTTACGCTTGAAGGTTGGGATAAAAGCGAGAAATGCACCGCTGATGTAATTATCCGGCGTTGCGATTTCAATGGTCGAAGATTGTTAGGCGATATAGGTTTTCGGAAAACCGCGAAAGGATTTGTCGCCGTGATTGATGATATGGATCTCGACTATCGACTCGGACGCGATTTTGTGAATAGGCTTCAAACTCAGTATCACGAAGCGACCGCGATCAAGATGGTAAAAAAACTTGGTGGAACTATTTTGCGTGAACAGATTGGAAAAACCATCAAGATTCGAATCAAATATTGAAGCCAAAGGAGTGACGAAATGCCAGAAATAGAATTTTCGATCGATACTGAAAGCGGCGAATGCCAAACCGAAATCAAAGGAATAAAAGGTGCGGCGTGTGAAAAAACTGCTGCAGAAATAAAACGTTTGCTTGGAAATCCGACAATCGACAAAAAAACCGGTGAGTTTTTTGAATTGAGTCAGATTAGGCAACAACAAATGAGAAAAATAACTCGAAAATGAGCAACTTATGGAAAATGAAATTGTGTTTATTCTCGAACCTGATGCTGGTCGGGTGACAATTGAATCTTCTAAGGCTTTGGAAAGTGTTTCAAGTGAGCTTCGAAATTACTTTGGAAAAGGAACAAATATCAATTGTGCTCGACCAACATTGCCGTCTGACTATGAAACAACGCTGAAAACTTCGGAGTCAATTGAGTCCGATAAATCCGACACACTTAACCTGTTTCGAACGTATCACCACTCAACCGTTGACGGTCCGGGACGGCGGAGTGTGATTTAATTCGCTGGTTGTTCGATTCGATGTTCCGGTTGTTATGTTCCCGAAACCCACGAGAAAACCAATGGGCGAATTATGTTAATCGATAACATCATCAGAGAAATAGATTCACATCGAGACGAACACGATGGAGTCACAATTCTCGGCGGCGAGCCATTTGACCAAGCAGAAGCGTTGGAAAAACTCGTTTCGAAACTAAAGGCAAAGGACTATCACATCACTCTCTACACAGGTTTTATGCTTGAGATTCTTTCGGCTCGAAATTCTTCGCTAGTCGAAAATATTTTGCAAAACACGGATTTGCTTATTGATGGTCAATACAAACGAGAGCTTGCAAACAACGCCGGAGAATATCGTGGTTCGAGTAATCAGAGAATGGTTATTAAACCAGGATTGAGGGTTAAATAAATGAATGATGCAGTCGAAGATGAAACAGGATTACTCGAAATAATCGCCGAAGCAATTAAAGACGGCGTTGCACCAACTAATTGTCCTGATGGTTGTGTCGTCGAACTCGATGGAACTTGCCAACACAATTACAAAAGCCTGATTCTCGAATTGGGACTAATTTAATTCGAAAAACGAATATGGAAGCAATAATAAACGCCCGCCAATTGCGGGAACAAGTCCGGTGTTTGCATGGAATTTTTACCGGAAAAGAAACGATTCCAATTCTGAGCCGAATCAAAATTGATGCAGACACCGACGGAATCTTGAGAATGACTGCAACCGACCTTGATGTCACGTTGATAGTTGAGCAGGAAGCTGATGTATTGCAAGCCGGTTCAATCTGTTTGAGTGGACGGAAACTTGGTGAAATTACCGGAAATCTTCCTAATGAACCAGTGCATTTGAAACTCGAAATTAATAGTGAAAAGATCGAGTTTCGAGCCGGAAAATTCAAAAGCAAATTGAGCGGTATTGACAGCGAACAGTTTCCCGAAATTGTCGAGACAAATGCTGAATCAATAACGCTTTCCGCTGCGACAGTTTATCAAGGCTTGCGGCGGACGATTTTTGCCGCGAACGAAGATAGCCAGCGTTTCACTATAAATGGCGTTTTACTTCTCATTGAAGATTCTGTTCTAAAAATGGTCAGTACAGATGGAAATCGGCTGTGTTATTTTCGCATGACTGTTGAAAGTAAAACGAATCTGAGATGTCTGATTCCAATAAAAGCTGCCCGAGAACTAAGGCAAATACTCGCATTTGAACTTAAAAATGAGTCTAAAGCTGAGATTTCGATTAAAAAGGGAAGTCAGTTGGAATTTGCCGTTGGCAACAAAAGAATGACCGCACGTGAATTGTCAGGTAATTTCCCGAACTGGGAAATGGTGATTCCAAAAGAATTTGCATATTCAGCTGAAATCAACGCTGCGAAACTACGGGAAGCTCTGATGCGTGTGTCTGTGATGGCAGAAGACGAGAACCGCCGAGTTAGATTTGAATTTCGGCGGCACCGATTATTAGTTAAAGCCGAATCGCCAGAAACAGGAAGTTCCAACGAAGAAATCGATTGTACGTTTCAAGCGATTGATGGAGTCGAAGGTTTAGTAGAACAAACCAAAACCGAAGACAATTGGACAATCGCTTACAACCATAAATTCCTGACAGACTTTCTAATTCTCCAAGATGCAAAACAAATCGATCAGCGGGTCATCTTCCGATTCGGCATCAACAGTTCACAAAGTTTACTGACGTTTGAGGGCGAAGAACATCTTTTTTCCTATGTGCTTGTGCCGCTAAAATGCTGATAATCCAACGCATAACATTCGACGCAAAACTCACCAGACGCCAACATTTACCAACCATCCGAAGATATTGCGTCTGATAACAGAATACAATTATGTTAATTAAGAAAAGAAGCAAACAATGGTAAATACTTCGGAGAAACTAAACCAAACTCCCGTATCGTTATCAGACGCCACTTCATTTTAGTCATTAGTTAGTAATGTTCTCGGCTCAGTTTTCTTTGGATTTGTGGGGGAGAAACACGCCTTAGCATAGGCAAAAATGTGCCGCTTTCTGATAAGTAAAAAGACGGTTTGCAAATAACATTCTTACCTACGATACACTCCCAAAAAGCACAATTATGATCTCAGTTTAGATATCACAAATCTTGGGCGAAAAATTTATTTACTTGATTCAAAGGAACAGTGATGGATGGTGACTTAATTTTTGGTTGTGCGAAAAATGTCCATGTTATCTTAATATATCAAAAATAGATTTTGCAGTTTTCGTTAAAATGACTTTATATTGAGAATTACTTCGGATTTTTTGGGGAACCTCAAAGATACGCTACTACAACTTAAAGCAAAACATTAACTGTGAAAAACATTCCGCCAAAAAAAACAAAACTTTGGAAAAAGTTATGATTCTGCACAGTTTCTAGTTTTGACTCCTACCTATATCTAGTTTTGACTCCTAGCAATACTTAGTTTTGACTCCTATTATTACTAAGTTGTGACTCCCTGTGGAAAAAAATGAGGTTGATTTTAAGAGTTTTCCACAGGATTCTTGCTAACATTTATATAGTTTTGACTCCTACAATACTTAGTTCTGACTCCTTTTCCAAATATTTTACTTAGTTTTGACTCCTAGCGTATCTAGTTCTGACTCCTAGCAAGAATATTTTTGTTTTAATTTATTGGAATACGCAGAAAAAAATGTCGTTTTTTATAAAAAAACACTGTAAATTGTAGTTCTGACTCCTAGAAGCAAATCTTTAAAGTGTCTTTTTACATAGATTTAAGTGAACAAAGTTAGAGCTTAACCTTTTAATCCTCTATTAATCTATATATATTCTTTTCTTAAACAGACAAAATAAGTGAAAGCGAAAAATAATTTAGTAATTTTTTAAGATAAACGAAATATGTTCTCCAGAAAACCAAGTCCTACATAGGAGTCAAAACTAGAAGATATTTTTTTTTCACCAAAAAAGGTTGAAATGATTGAAGCACTCAATCTCCCTCAAATAGAGTTGGTTCAGCAGAAACAACCTCAAATTTTGCAGCCTTCAAACTCTTAAAATAATTCGCTTTTTTGGCATCACTAATAAATTCAGGATGAGGCTGTATCGTCAATTTATAGTCAATCACCTTAATTCTAGGACGTTCTTGTTTTATTTCTTCTTTTGAAATATTTAGTATTGTATTCGAGTCTTTTAATTCCTCGACGGCTTTTTCAAAATCCCGCCAGTTTTTACTCATCTGCGAGTAAGTAGTTAAACCAAAATCACGAATCAATGTTGATAATAAAACAGTGTATTTATCTGTGAGGCTCGCCTGAATATAAAAATGAGAAAGTCTTTTGTGAAGTTTTCGGGCGATTGCACTTCGATAGCCCATCACTTTTTTATAATTTATCAGACGAAACTTTCGATCCTTAATTGAATTCGTTACCAAAGGAGAAAATCTGACAAAGGTCTGGGTTTCTCCGCCTTCGCCTTTTATTCCTAGCGTTTCAATGGGGCTAAAAATTAACCGTACTTCGCCGTTTTCAGAGCTCAATTCGATATTAGTTTTTGTCAGAATCTCGAGTGATTCCCGGATTTGTGTATAAGAATAAGTATGTCCATTTTCGCTCAGTTCTTTTTGCAACTGATAAAGAGTGAATGGAACGCTCGCCTGATCATCAAGAAAAACGCCGCTTCCATCAACCATTAATTTCCGCAAACAGTCTTCCACGACTTCTTCGCGTTGCGATGGATAAAATTCCCGAACGGTTCCATCTTTTTCCTCGATTCTCGCAGGGTCGAGTTTCATCTTATATTTCACACCACGACACTCGAACTCACGTTCCAAACGCGGCAGATAAGTATCGGCGACACGAGTCGCCTTACCAAGAAATTCTTTCGGCAAAAAATCGTATATCTCGACGGTGTTGGAATATTGCTTATTCTCAACTTCAAGCATCTCAAAGAGAGCCAGTTGCAACGGGCGTTCCTGATCGTAACGCTCAAAGGATTTAGGTTTTTCACGTCGCCGATCCATACGAACGACCGCACCGCTTTTCACCGGTTTCTTAGTTTTTGGAGTTTCACTTTTTGCCATTATTCGAATATCGTAACTTATTTTAGGTAATTTTCTCTAATATGATTTGAAAAGCATTATAGAAAGGCTTTGCTTTATGGTAAAGAAAATAAAAACGTAATAGCTGAAAACAGCGAGAATTAGATCAAGAACTGTTTTCATATCAACGCAGAATATTCAGTCTTTTATTTATGTTTTTTGAGATTTCACATATACGTTCGTTGTGTCTAATTGTGCTATTTACTTTTATGTCTTTGAAAGTCTGGAACTGGTGAGAAACGAGACGGAAAAATGGCTAGAAATCTACAAACACAAACGTCCAGACGATTCGATGAGAGGCATGCCTCCCATTGAATATTTACAAAAACACAACCCGCATTTACTCCATTTATGATTGGTACTATTTGCGAGAGGTTTACATGTTGATGAGTGAACCTGTTTTACTCAAATTATCATTGACAAAAACGAAAATTTAATCTACCTTTTGTTAAGTCATACAACAAAGTATTTCAAAGCACAGAATTCAACACAATCAAGTTTCAAGTTTATCCGCTTTTTGCGGATAATAAGAATCTAATTTTTAGGTCGCACAGCAATTTGATGAATCTACCGGTTCGATGCTTTCAGAAATGTTTTATGTCAGCAAATTTCTAATTACCTGAAGTATTAAAGTTTAGAAAAGTTTCGATAAGTTAAGTAAAAAAGAAGTTAGTATCGAGAATTAGGAGAACTCTATGTGTAAAACAAATCCATCTGAACACCAATTTGGCAACATCAGTGCGGTTTTGCGGCGAAACCTTGTTTGCATAACAGTATTGTGTTTCATGTTTTTTATGTCCTTGTTTCTGCTTCCGGCTGAATTGCTGGCACAAACAGGAACTTCGGGACAACTTTCGGGAAATGTTACAGATTCAGCCGGAGCAGCAGTTCCGGGAGCAACAGTAACGGTGACATCAGTCGCAACGGGTGCGAAACGAACCGCTCAAACTACCGGAGACGGAAATTACAGTATTGTAAATTTGGATATCGGGGTTTATAAACTGGCAGTATCCGGATCCGGCTTCAAATCAACGACGGTCTCGAATGTAACGGTGAACGTTTCGAATACAACGCGGCAAGACGTCACACTTCAGCCGGGCGGAATAACAGAAATGGTTAATATCGAAGCTGATGCGGTTCAAGTTGAAACGCAAACCGGCACAGTCGGTGAAATTGTAACCGGCGACCAAGTTCGTGAGCTTCCGCTAAATGGAAGAAGCTTCACTCAGCTTACACAGTTACAGCCTGGCGTTTCTGCTGCTAATAATTTCGACAGTAAACAAAAAGGACTATTCGGCGGTGTTGATTTTTCGGTAAACGGAAACTCAGGGCAAGCGAATTTGTTTTTGACAGATGGAGCGAATAACAACGACACGGGGTCGAATAGAACAATTTTGCTATTTCCTTCAATCGAGGCAATTGCTGAGTTTAAGTCACTTCGGAATAGTTATGGACCTGAATATGGGCAAGCAGCCGGTGCCGTTATATCGATTTCGACACGCGGTGGAAGCAACAAACTTCATGGTAGTGCATATTATTTTGGTCGAAACGACAAGTTAAATGCTACTGAATTCTTTGCTAACAGAAATGGTTCGGGCAAGACAAAATTGCGTAGAAGTGATTTTGGATTCTCGCTTGGCGGTCCAATTGTAAAAGACCGACTCTTCTTTTTCTATTCACAAGAGTGGAATAAGGAAATTCGTGGTCAATCGCGTTTTGGTCGTGTTCCGACTGCTGCAGAAAGAACAGGTGATTTAAGAGCCGTAGGTGGTTGTTCAACCGGTACTATAGGTGGTGGTCGCCCTGGTGACCCGACAAATCCGCTGACAGTTACACCAAATGTAATTCCAACGTCACAGCTAAGTCCTGCCGGTTTAGCTTTACTGGCGATTTATCCAACCGCGAACAGAACTCCACCCGCTGGAAGTTGCAACAATTGGTCAACAAATGTGAACTCACCAATTAACTTTCGTGAAGAAAACATTCGAATCGACTACACGGTATCTGATAAGAACAAAATCTTCGGGCGATATACTCAAGATACTTGGGACAACAAATCCCCTAACTTAAATGGAAGTTTGTGGGGCGATGATGCTTTTCCAACAATTGAAGCGAGTTGGGCACAGCCATCAAAGCAAGCTGCCGTAAAGTTGACAACTCAGCTCTCAGCAACAGCAATTAATGATGTCCAATTCTCGTATTCGGCAAACCGAATCATTGTTACGGAAGGTGCGGGCGGAGACCTCAATCGTGCGATCAATACTGCAATTCCCGGATTCTTCCCGAATTCGGTAAAAGTAAACGGTTTGAATCGCCCACATCCGGTTTTCTGGGGCGGAATTGCACCATTTAATGCGGGCGGTGATCCAAACTTATGGACACAATCGCCATTTAAAAATTCACTCGACATTTATTCAGTCAGAGATGACGCGTCAATGGTCAAAGGAAATCATGTTTTAAAAATGGGATTTCTATTTGATACTGCAGCCAAGAATGAAGATTCAGGACCAAACAACGAAGCAGTTCAATTCTGGGGAGCTTGTTGTGGAAACAATTCAGGAAACCAATTTGCTGATATTTTGACAAGAGGCTCGCTTTTTGGATTTGGTGAAACGAATACACAAGCTGTCGGTCAGAATCGTTATAAAAATCTTGAATTCTACTTTGGCGACACTTGGAAAGTAAAACCAAATTTCACCTTGGAATTGGGAGCTAGATACTCTCTGCTTTATGAGCCAACTGACGCCCGGAACAAAATCAGCGGATTTTCGCCTGCCCTTTATAATGCAGCAAGACCAGCATCTGATCCATGTAATGGCTTGGTTGTACCGAAAGGAACCAATCCTTGTGCCGGAATAGCCGGTGCGAGCACTCCGGCTCAATTTTCAAACCGATCATTGAGAGAAAATAATTATAAAAACCTTGCACCTCGTTTAGGGGCAGCATGGGACGTATTCTCTGATGGTAAAACTGCGATCAGAGGCGGATTTGGTTTGTTCTATCTTCGCGAAAGAACGAGTCCTTATTTTGCGGCTTTAACAGGCAATTCGCCTTTTGCTAATACAATTGGCGGGCAACGAACACTTGGCAACGACGGACCGGACGGAAGACCAATATTTACCGGATTATCGGCTGCTTCAGCAGGTTCGCCAAGATTCGGATTAAGCCCAGAAGCTGCAACTCCATATTCGATGCAGTTCAATATTTCGGGAAGCCGTCAGTTATGGCAAGATACTGTGTTGGAAGTTGGTTACGTTGGCAATCGCTCACGAAAACAACTTACTCACAACGATGTCAATCAGGTTAGAGAGTCAAACAGAAAAGCTGCGGCGTTTGCTGGTGATGCGAATGCGGTTAATGCTTTACGACCATTCAGCAATTACGGATCAATTTACCAATTCGAGCGAAACGGTCGAGGTAATTATGATTCAATGCAGGTTCTATTCCGAACAAAATTCACTAAGAATTCGCAGTTGCAAGCGGCTTATACATATTCAAGATCACTTGCTGATTTTGGTTTGAATGATTCGAGTGGTTCGCAGAGTGACTTTGCAGTTTTGGATAGAGGTCGTCGCTCTTTGGATTTTGCTGAGTCTGACATCAATCGTCCGCATATATTTGTAGCGAATCTGATTTACAACTTGCCAGCATTCAAAGACAGAAATGCTTTTGTAAGAAACGTTGTTGGAGGATGGGAAGTTGCTTCTATAGTCCAAATCTCAAGTGGAACTTCATTGACACCTCGTCTGTTTGCGACCGGAATTAACAATCTGCAAGCAGGTCTTGGTGGATTTGGTACTGCGGTTGCGAATCAACGACCGCTCAGAGTTGCAAGCGAACCATGTACAATTAGCGGAACGAAAGGAAGCTTCTTGAATCCAAGAGCATGGACTTTGGTTGGCTACAAAATCGGAGAATCGAATGTCCAACGAACAACCTGTTCGGGACCACCATCACAGAATGTTGATTTGTCATTCTACAAAAACTTTTCACCTTCTTGGCTTACGGGAAGTGCTCTCGGTGAGGGAGCAAGAATTCAGTTCCGTTTTGAAATGTTCAATGCATTTAACACCGCTCAGTTTAGAGGGGATAGTTTGCAGCAAACATTCTACAATGGATCGGTTACTTGTGGAGTTGCAGCTTGTAGTCCGACAAATAACACGATTACTGCTGCTGGGGTTGCAGGTGACTTCGGTGTTGCGGGCAGGTCGAGAGGCGGTCGTGAGATTCAATACGCTTTGAAGTTGTATTTCTAGACTTCCTTGGCTAAGGATTGGCAAGAAAATAGATGCTGAAATGCAAATATTTTCTTGCCTTTTTTCTTTTATGGTAGAATATTCAAATAGACGAATCACACGGAATTAGGTAGGTTGTAGTTCATTATGGTTGGCAAAGTATTGTTTTTATTTTTACTTTTTTCATTGGTTTCTGGGCTATCTGCTCAGAAATCTGATTCTGACGACCTCAAGAAACATCTCAGTGCAGCAGAAACATTTCAAATCTCCGGCGATCTTGCTAATGCGGCAATTGAGAATCGTTTGATTATTGGAATTGCATTGCAGCGAATCGGAAATGTCGCAATCGAAGAAGGTAAAAATTCCGATGCGATTAAACACTTAAAAGCGTCAATAGATTATTTTGATGGTGCCGAAAACCGTACAAATCTGGCGGTTGCATATATGCGGCTTAATGATTTTGACAATGCTATTGTTGAAGCAAGAACCGCAGTTGCGATGGATTCGAAATATCCAACCGCCCGCTACATTCTCGGTAATCTCTATTACCAAAAAGGCGATTATGAACTGGCATTGCCGGAATTGGAAAAGGTATTAGTTCTCTCGCCTGATTTTGATTCAGCACGTGCATTGGGAATTACATACCTTAATTTGAAACAACCTCAACGTGCAAAACTTCTTTTCGAAGAAATTACAGCATCGCTTCAGAAAAATACACCTGAAGTTCACAATTCATTTGGGCAAGCCTACGAGCAAGCGAATTATCCATTAGAAGCCGAACGAGAGTTTAAGGTCGCGTTGTCATTAAATCCAAAACAACCGCGTTCTAATTTCTTTCTCGGCTATGTAATATTGCAACATGGAGGAAGCGAACGACTTGCAGAAGCTGCCGCTGCTTTTGCACAAGAACTTTTGATTTCCCCAAATGATTTTTACACAAACTTCTTTTCCGGCGTGGTAGCTTCGTCTGAAAACAATCACGAAAAAGCTATCGGTTTTCTGAAAAAAGCAGCTTTAATAGATCCAAAACGCGGCGAAGTTTATTTGTTTCTCGGTCAATCACAATTTGAGTTAAACGATTTTGTTGCCGCAGAAAAAAATCTGCGGCTTGCGATTAAGTGGGAAAAAACTGACGAACGATCCAAATCTCAAGCGAATCGTACCCATTTTTTGTTAGGTAGGATATTGATTAAAACGAACCGAAAGGAAGAAGGCGAGAAGGAATTGTTAATTGCGAAAAAGTATCAGCAAGAATCACTCGATTCCGCGAAAAGCCAAATTAATCAAATTCTCGGTCAGGTAGTAGAGAGAAACACGAAATTTGCTGCTGATGAGCAGACAGTCGCCGCAACGCCCAAGAGAATTATTGAGTTAAAAGGACTGAAATCGTATCTGAGCAATGTTTTGGCACAGGCTTTTAATAACCTTGGAGTGATAGCCACACAGAGCGGTCAAATAGACGATGCGATTTCCTTATTCTCCTCGGCATTGGTTTGGAATCCGGAATTTCCGAGCTTAAACAGAAATCTAGGGATTCTGACCTTTCGCGGTGGTCAATACGACAAAGCGATTCAGCCATTGAGCAGTCATTTGCGAATAAATCCGACTGATAATCTTGTCCGCAAATTACTTGCTACTAGTTATTATTCAATAAATGATTTCGCGAAAACGATTGAAGCGTTGAAACCAATGCAGTCAACCATTACGAGCGATAAAGAACTTAGCTATTTCTACGGCATTTCGCTGATTCAGCAAAAACGGAATCCAGAAGCTAGTGTGATTTTCAACAAGCTCGCACAGGTTTCGCAAAAAGAGCCGGAATCGCTTTTCTATGCGGCTCAAGGGTTTATGATCTTGGGCGATTATGAAAGATCCAATACAGAATTTCGAAAGGTAATTTCAATCGCTCCTGAAACCCCAAAGGCGAATTATTTCATTGGTCAATCTCTTATTCGTTTGAATCGCTTTGATCAGGCTGAAAAGGCATTTGCACGAGAAGTTGAGCTGAATCCGGGCGATGTTTTGTCAAAATATCATCTGGCGTTAACCTTAATTGAGCGAAAGATTGAGACGGAAAAGGCGATTTCGATTTTGGAAGAAACAATCGGTTTGAAATACGATTACGCAGATGCTCACTACCAACTTGGCAAGATTTTCCTTGAAAAAGGCGACGTTACGAAAGCGATCGAACACCTCGAATCGGCGGTTTCTTCCGATTCAACGAAGGATTATAGCCATTACCAACTCAGCATTGCCTATCGAAAGGCTTTGCGAAAAGAAGATTCTGATCGTGAGCTTAAAATATACCAAAAATTAAAAGCAGAAAACCGCAAAACTGAACCTCTTTCACCGATGGGAACGAATGCAAATTCTCCGAAATAGAATAATGTTTAGATTTTCTACAATTTTTGCCTTTCTCGTATGTATCTCGATATCGATCGGGGCACAAAAGAAAACAACGGATAAAAATCCGCTTGTTCGCCTTGAGGAGAATATCAATAGCGGCAAAATAGCAGAAAGTGAGCGGGAAGTTTTTGACTATGTGATTGCGAATCCAAAAGATGCAAAGGGTTTTGCTGTTTTTGCAAAGTTAAGATTGAATCAAGGTCGCTCGAGCGAGGCTAAATCGCTAGCAAATAAAGCATTGGCTTTAGATGGCGGAGTTATTTCGGCGAAACTTACACTTGCCGAAGCGAGTTTTAATCTTGGTGAAATAGAAGAATCGAAAAGTTATTTGAATCAGATTTCCAGTAGTTTACCGACCGATAATCGTTTACTTCTAAGATTAGCCGAGCTTTTTGACATCGTCGGAGATTGCCAAAAGTCATTGGATGTTGCTGAAAAACTTCCGTTAAAACTTAGAAATTCGGAAGCTCTACCATTGCGAGCAAAATGTTTGCTCGTTACTGGAAATTTGAAGAGTTTCGGCGAATTAATTCAATTGGCAAAACCACTATCAAAACAAAATCCAAAATTGACAACGAGATTTGCCGTCGTATTAAGCAATGCTTCGTTGCATAAAGATGCGGCTGAAATTATACGGCAGATTCTCGTTAATTCGCCGCAAAACTCGGAGGCAATTATACTCCTCGCGAAATCCGAGGTTTACTTGCGTGATTTTGTTAACGCGAAAAAACATATTGCACTAGCCGAAAAACTTCAGCCAAATTCGTCACAATTGCATTATATCAAAGCAATTTACGAGAGCGAGCAAGGAAACGAGGCTGAGGCACTTAATTTATTGGAAAAAGGTTTGATTAGTAATCCTAATGATGTCGAATTTTTGTCGCAGATTGTCATTTCGGCGATGCGATCGAACCAATCATTAAAAGCGTTTCGAACTGCCGAAAGATTGATCGCACTACAACCGGCAAATGCTGATTATCTGTATCTTTATGGTGCAGCATCGCTTCAAAATAGCAGGCTGACAGAAGCCGAAACTTCGTTGGAAAAATTTCTCGAGATTCGCCCAAATGATTCGCGAGGATGCGTGGCATTGGGGCTCGCCTTTGCAGCCAATCCGGATAAAGTCTTGCAGGCACAAAATCAAATGATAAAATGTTTGACACTAAATCCAAACAATTTTGAAGCCGCTTATCAGCTCGGACTTTCATATAAATCTGAGGGCGACTTGCAGAAAGCAGCTGGATATATTGAACAAACTGTACGACTTTCGCCAGATTATGCCGCCGCATTGCGAGATTTAGGAGCCGTCTATTTGCAGTCTGGCGGCGAATTGAAAGCACGTCCGGTTTTGGAAAAATCGGCTACTTTAAATCCAAATGATGCCGATACCCATTTTCAATTGAGCCGGCTTTACAATTTGATCGGCGAACGCGATCTTGCGAAAAAACATCTAGAAATCTTTCAGAAGTTGAGAAATCCCAAAAAAGACGGAATGTAATGAAATTCTATAAATTCGTAACCAAAATAATCTTTATGTCGATCTTTTGTACCCAATTGGTTTGGTCACAAGGTGACGTCTGTAAAAATCGAAAAATTCCCCAGCTAACCGACATATACAAACAAACGGGAATCAAATTTGTTCATACTTCAGCACCGGAAAAGAAATATATTGTTGAATCGATGAGCGGTGGCGTTTTGCTGATCGATTTTGACCGCGACGGTTTTTTAGATATCTATTTCACAAACGCACCAACGGTTGAAATGGCACTCAAGGGCGAAAAGTCGAAAAGCCTTCTATTTCGAAACAATGGAAATATGACATTCGTTGATGTAACGGATAAAGCCGGAGTCGGATTTCCGGGATATGCAATGGGCGGAGCCGTAGGCGACTACAACAATGATGGGTTCCCGGATATGTATATTACGTGTCTTGGCGGCAACGTTTTGTATAAGAATAATGGCGATAGCACATTTACTGACGTAACGAAGCAGGCTGGGGTTGCGGATGGTCGGTGGTCTACCGGAGCCGCATTCGGCGATTATGATGGAGACGGATTTTTGGATCTCGCCGTTGCCAATTATGTGGATTTTAAATTGAACGATCTTCCCGGGTTTGGGTCGCTGCCAACATGCAAATTCCGTGGAGTTGACGTCCAATGCGGACCGCGTGGTTTAAAAGGTGCGAGCGATAGTTTTTTCCGAAATAAAGGCGACGGAACGTTTGCCGACGTTACGAAACAAGTTGGCGTTAGCGATCCTGACGGATTTTATGGAATGCAGCCGGTATTTTCGGACTTCGGCAATTCAGGAAAGTTGGACTTCTACGTGTCCAATGATTCAACCCCGAATTTCCTCTATCAAAACACCGGAAAAGGAAATTTTGAAGAGATTGGGTTAATGTCCGGAACTGGAGTTAGCGGCGACGGATCGGAGCAAGGTTCGATGGGCGTTGCCATCGGCGACTATTTACACACGGGCAAGTTTGCAATTTATACAACGAATTTTGCTGATGAATACAACACTCTTTATCGAAACAATGGAAATTATGACTTTACCGATGTTTCGTTTATTGCGAAAATCGCACAGCCGTCGCGTCCTTATGTAGGTTGGGGGACTGGATTTTTTGATCTAGATAATGACACATGGCTCGATTTATTCGTTGTGAATGGTCACGTATATCCACAGATGGATCAAATTTCGTCGGGAGCAAAGTACAAGCAGGGAAAACTTTTGTTCATGAATCAAGGTGATTCCACATTTTGTAATGCGACAACTCAGGGCGGAACAGCTTTATCGGAACTCCGAGTTTCTCGCGGGGCAGCTTTTGGTGATTTAGACAACGACGGAAATGTCGATATTGTTGTTGGCGATCTGGACAGCTCTCCAATGATCTTAAAAAATGAAGGCGAAAAATCTAATCACTGGATCACTTTAGAACTTGGAGCGAAACAAGGAAATCCTCTTGCAATTGGAGCAAGAATCACTCTTACGACTGGAAAAATTGTTCAAACCGAGGAAATCCGGAGCGGCGGCAGCTATATTTCGCAGAATGATCTCCGAGTTCATTTTGGACTCGGACAAGCATTGAAAGCGGATTCGATCCAAATTCGTTGGAATTCGGGAAAAGTTGAAACGCTAAAGGACGTCGCGGCTGACAAGTTTTATTCAGTCCTCGAAGGCGAGGGAATTGTTTCCTCTGACAAAATTCGCCCGAAAATTAAGAAATAATGCGTTTAATATCAACATTGATTTTCATTCTAATCTTGCAAATCACACAATTTGCCCAAAAATCTGCAATCACTTTCACGGATGTGACGGCTGAAAGCGGTTTGAATGTTTCGCACATTTCTACGGCTGAAAACCGCTATATTCTAGAATCGATGAGCGGCGGAGTTGCTGTTTTTGATTGCGATGGAGATGGTTTTTTAGATGTCGCAACGATTATCGGCTCATCTGTGGATAATTTCAAAAAGGGTGGCGACCTATTTTTAGCTTTGTATCGACAGGTGGAAGGATCGACGTCAAAAACCCCTAAATTTGAAAACGTCACGGCTTTCGCGAATCTAAATCGGAAAGGCTGGGGAATGGGCGTCACGGCGGTTGACTACGATAGCGATGGAATTTTGGATCTTTTCGCGACGGGCTACGGAAGTAATGTTCTCTATCGCGGTAAGGGTGGTTGTAAATTCGAAGATTCGACCGAAAAAGCTGGAATTAAAGGAACTGGATTTCAAACCGGAGCGGCGTGGGCGGATTATGATCGCGATGGCGACCTTGACGTTTTCGTCGCCGGTTATGTTCGCCTAGATCTTGATAATCTGCCGGTGATGGGAAGTTCGAAGACTTGTTCCTATCGAGGTATTCGAGTGCAATGCGGACCTCGCGGACTATTGGGTGAGCGAGATTATTTTTATTTAAATAATGGCGACGGAACGTTCAAAGAAAATGCCCAAAAAATTGGGCTTGCAGATAAAAATGAATATTTTGGCTTAGGCGTTACATTTTCCGATTACGACAACGATGGCTGGCTAGATCTATACGTGGCGAACGACAGTTTGCCCAATTTTTTATACCGCAATAATAAAGATGGTACTTTTTCTGACGTAAGCTTCGAATCCGGAACGAGCTACAGTGGCGACGGCGGCGAGCAAAGTTCTATGGGAATTGGTTTAGCAGATTATGACAACGATGGAATGATAGATATTTTTGTCACGAATTTTGAAAGCGAAGCCAACACACTTTATCAGAATAAGGGAGCAAAAGGTTTCATTGATGTGTCAGCCGAAGCCGGAACCGCTCAACCCGCGAAGCCTTTTGTTGGTTGGGGAACAGCATTTGTCGATTTCGATAATGATGGATTTCTCGATCTGTTCGTTGCTAACGGTCACGTATATCCGCAGATGGAGCTAGTTAAAAACGATACGATTCAAGGTTTTCGCCAGCCAATCCTTCTTCAAAGAAATTTGGGCAACGGGAAGTTTGATGATAGTTCAAAAGGCTCGGGTTTACGTGATCTGCCAATGTTTTCCGGTCGCGGAGCGGCATTTGGTGATTTGAATAACGACGGCATGGTCGATGTTGTGATCGTAAATCTTGGCGATAAACCACAAGTTCTTTTGAATTCGACCAAAAATCAAAATCAGAAAGTTCTCGTACGGCTGATTGAAAATGGAAAAAACCACGATGCGATCGGTGCAAGACTAACTTTAAAAACGAACCGGCGAACCGTTTTTCAGGAAGTTCAAGCCGGAGCTAGTTACATTTCTCAAAATGATTTGCGGCTTCATTTTGGTTTGGCTGTCGGCGAAAAAATCGTTTCCGCGGAGGTTCGTTGGAGTCGCGGGAAAAGCGAAGTAATCGAAAACTTGGAGCCCGGCAAACGAGTGACAATCTCTGAAGGAAAAGGAATAACGAGTGCGACCTCGTTCAGGTAGCCTGATCTGTCGCGGGAACTTTTGTTGTGTGATACAACTAAGTATTGTAAAATGTTAAAAATTGGAGCTACGTATATGAAAGTTCACTTCGGTTTCTTAATGCTTTTGTTACTTTTACTCAGTATTTCCGTTGCATTCGCTCAACCTCCGGGCTCAGGGGCTCCTTCGGGTGCTGGAGACAAGACACTTGGAGACAACGATGTTAAGTTTCGGTCGGTTGAGTTAGAAAGAATAAAACGTCAATCTCAAGATGCGGAAGCGGCGTCTTATGCACCGATTAATCCGAAAATTACTGCTCAATTTAACCAAGTGAAAGACGATTATGAAGCTATTCAGCTCCTGCAGGCGGCAATCATCAAGGCTTATACGAAAGGTAAAACAATAGATTATTCGATGATTGAAACTTCTGCGACCGCGATGAACAAACGCGGATTGCGTCTGGATGAAAATCTTTTCGCTCCAACAAAAAAGGACAGAACTTCGAATGAATCGGGAGAAAAAGCCGAAAAGAGGCTTTTGGTAAGAGATCTGATCGTGGAACTTGATAATGCTGTCGGCGATTTTGTTGGGAGTAAGATCTTCGGGAGTAAAGTGATCGAATCGGACGTGGCTATAAAAACACGCGATGATCTTTTTCGAGTTTTAAAATACAGTGCAAAACTCGCCGAAGAATCAAAACAATTGAAATAATCAGATAACGTAATCTTTCAACTGAATATGTAATTGGAGGTCTATGGAATATGAAATTCGCACTACTAGTTTTGTGCTGGATCGCAGCATCGGTGTTGACATTGATCTCACAGATTTTGCCGACTCCCGTTATCAACGATGAAATAAAAGATAATGGATCGATCAGAATGCGTTCGATCGAACTCGAGAGATTAAAACGCAACTTGAGAAATCCCCGACCGCCGGAAACCTCGAAGGAAACCGAAATCAGGTATGCGGAGATAAAGGATGATTTCGAAAGTATTCAAAAAATCCAGTCTTCAATTGTAAAAACCTACACCACAGGATTAGAAATCAACTACGAGAGAATTCGCAAACTCGCCTTCGAGATGAGGAAAAAGGCGATTCGTCTTGATATAAATTTTTTCAATACCGATCCTTTGCTTGATTCCTCAGTCGAGGCAAAGAACAAAAAAACGCGAAAGAAAACCACTCGCGATCTAATAATTGAGCTTGATAAAGCAATTGGAAGATTTGTAAGCAGCCCGATTTTTAAGCAGGGAAAAATCGTAAGTTCGGACGTTATGGAAAAATCTCAAAACGATCTTTACGAGATCGTCAAGCTTTGCGATAGCCTTTCTCAGGTCACCGAAAATTAAATCCGCATCCAAAACAAATATGAATACAAGAGTTCGCTGGGGAATTTTGGGCGGTGCAGGAATCGCCTTGAAGAGCGTGATTCCCGGAATGCTTCGCAGTGGAAACTGCGAAATTGTCGCCATCGCGTCAAGAAATATCGAAAAAGCACAAAAGATTTCCGTCGAATTTGGGCTACAAAAGTTTTATGGCGATTACTCGAGCTTACTTCGTGACGCATCGGTTGAAGCGGTGTATATTCCACTTCCGAATAGTCTTCATCTCGAATGGACGACAAATGCTGCAATTGCCGGCAAGCACGTATTGTGTGAAAAACCGGTCGGTTTGAATGCAGGTGAAGTTCGAAAGCTGATCGAACTAAGAGACAAAACGGGCGTAAAAATTCAGGAAGCCTTTATGGTCAGAACCGAGCCGAAATGGATATCGGTTAAAGAAATTGTTACAACCGGAAAAATCGGCTCAGTTAAAGCCATTACGATGTTTTTTAGTTATTTCAATTCTGATAAATCAAATATTAGAAACACCTTAGAGTTGGGCGGCGGCGGTTTGATGGATATTGGCTGCTACTGCGTAAATCTGTCAAGATTCATTTTCGACGATGAACCAAAACGAGTTTCCGGTTTGATACAAAGAGATTCCGAAACCGGTGTCGACACCCTAACTTCTGCGATGCTCGATTTTCCGATGGGGCAGGCGACATTTACTTGTTCGACGCAGGCTGTTCCATATCAAAGGATGCAAATAATCGGGACAAAAGGACGAATTGAAATTGAAATTCCGGTCAATTCGCCGCCTAACTCCCCAACCCGAATTTTCCTCGACGAAGGAACAGATCTCTGCGGTAAAAGCATTGAAACGATCGAATTTCCGGCGGATGACAAATTCACGATTCAAGGAGATCTGTTTTCAAAAGCAATCCGAGAAAATTCCCAGCAAGCACTAACTCTCGAGGATTCTTTCGCGAATATGGCGGTTATTGATGCCATTTTTCGCTCTGAAAAAACCGGAAATTGGGAAGTTCCCGAAAAACTTTGATCTTATTTCTTTGGAGCCATAACGGAAATCGTCACGTAAAGTTTTCCTTTGTAGAGGCGAACGCTCTTTCCAGCAGCAGTCATCATCAAAGGTCGAGGTCGTTTCATGTCGCCATCCGAGATCACTTTTGCGGACAAAACCAGTTTACTGCTTAGGTCAAAAACATTGACCTTATCTTTAGCAAAACCGAATCCGTAGGCTCCTGTTTTTAATTGCTTGTCGCCAAAATTTATTGGTGAATCCGTAATGAAAAAGCCTTCGTAGATCCCGCTTATTTCTGTAGAATAGCCGGAGGTGTCAACGAGTCCGGCAATCACGAAACGATTTTCCGCAAGCTTTGCTGCCGCCGCATTTCGAAATTGTGTTTCGGCACTTTGCCCTGCAAAATAAAAGCCGCCGGGAACAATTCGCTTTAGTGCATCACCGCTAAGAACTTCAGTTTCCGATTGCGAAAAAGCAGTCATTGATGCCGAAATTCCTAACAGAGTCATGAAAAATGCGTTTGCGATATGTCTTATTATACGTTTATTGATTTTCATATTCTTAAATATTGCAATTACTCATCGATAAATTCAATCTACCGAAACGAATTTGCTTGAAGAATTCTCGATGTTAGACTAGACTGCTAATATCAAGTTTCTAGACCAATCTATTTCTTTAAAGCTGAATAACAAAATGAAAATAAAAACAGGTTTCCTACTTTTGTCGCTATTTTTTAACACCTTTTGCCTGCAAGTGCAACAAAGTGTCGCTCAATCGAATTCAGATTTTTCTGACAGCCAAATTGTTTTTAACAAAGCAGTTCAAAGACCAAAGTTAAAAGACTATTCAGTGCAAATTGAAGCTCTTTTGAAAAAAATGACGCTTGAGGAAAAAGTCGGGCAGATGACTCAGCTTGAACTTGGGCAAATCGTCAATGGCGAGAACTCTAATATCGAAATTGATAATGCAAAACTCGAAAAAGCGATTGTTCAATATAAGGTTGGGTCAATTCTAAACGTTGCCGGACACGCTTTGCCAATTGAGAAATGGTGGGAGATAATTGGCAAAATCCAAACAGCTTCGGCAAAAACGCGTCTAAAAATTCCAAATATTTACGGTATTGATTCAATTCACGGTGCAAATTATGTGAGAGATGCAACGCTTTTTCCGCAGGAAATCGGAATGGCGGCAACTTGGAATCCAAATTTGATGCAAAAAGCTTCGGAAATTACAGCGATGGAAACCAGAGCGGCGGCGATTCCATGGACATTCTCACCGGTTTTAGATATTGGTCGTCAACCACTGTGGGCAAGATTTTGGGAAACTTTTGGCGAAGACCCTTATTTGATTAAAGTGATGGGAACTTCTTTTGTGCGGGGAATGGAAGGCGATGACGTGAGCAATGATAAAAATGTTGCTTCGAGTCTCAAGCATTACGTTGGTTATGGAACTCCGTTGAGCGGACGCGATCGAACCACTGCTTTGATACCGGAAAATGTTTTACGCGAATATCATTTGGGTCAATTTAAAGCTGCTGTTGATGCCGGTGCGAGAACTGTCATGGTCAATTCCGCCGAAATCAATGGTATTCCGGGACATATCAACAAGTATCTATTAACAGACGTTCTGAAAAACGAATTTAAGTTTGATGGCTTTATCGTTTCAGATTGGGAAGACATTATTAAACTCGTTACTACTTGGAAAGTTGCCAAAGACGAAAAAGAGGCAACAATGTTGGCAATCAACGCCGGAATTGATATGAGTATGGTTCCATACAGATATACATTTACAGAAAATTTGATTGCACTTGTTAAAGAGAAAAAAGTTTCGATGACGAGAATTGACGATGCCGTCAGACGAATTTTACGAGTTAAATATGAGCTTGGACTTTTTGAAAATCCGATGCCGAATCCAGCTGTTAAAAACAATTTCGGTAAAGCAGAATACGCTCAAGTGAGTCTTGATGCTGCTCGTGAATCGTTGGTTCTTTTGAAAAATGAAAATAATATTCTGCCACTTGCCAAGAATAAAAAAGTTCTTGTTACAGGACCTACTGCTGATTCTTTAATCTCACTAAACAATGGTTGGACTTGGGTTTGGCAAGGTTCGGAAAAATCGCTTTATCCGAAAAATAAATTAACGATTCAACAAGCCATTAAAGCGAAATTAGGCGAAGGCAACGTCAAATTCGTGCAAGGAACAGAATTGACTCAACCTCCAGGAACAACTGCGGTGGTAACAACGCCGACCATGTTTGACCGCGAAGTTGATGTTGATAAAGCTGTTAGCGAAGCAAAAAATTCTGATTTGGTTGTTTTATGTCTTGGCGAAGGCTCTTATACCGAAACACCCGGAAATTTAACTGATTTGACACTTTCGGAAACTCAATTAAAATTTGCCGAAAAAATTATTGCTACCGGAAAGCCTGTCGTTTTAGTAATGGTTGAAGGTCGTCCGCGAATTATCAATCGAATTGCTGATAAGGTTTCCGGGATTCTTTTGGCATTAAATCCGAGTGATGAAGGCGGAAAAGCGATTTCCGATGTTTTGTTTGGCGATTACAATCCTAATGGAAAACTGCCTTTTACATATCCGCGACATCCGCATAATTATCTGACATACGATCACAAACTTTTCGAGGTTGAAGAAACTACCTTTGGAAATGTTGCAACTACTCCGCAATTCAATTTCGGTCATGGGTTGAGCTATACAACTTTTGAATACACCGATTTGAAAGTAAATCTTGATAATAGGTTGGTAAAAATTTCATTCAACGTAAAAAACACGGGCAAACTTGCAGGAAAAGAAACGGCTATTGTTTATGTTCGCGATGAAGTTGCCTTGCTTTCACCTCCGGGAAAACGCGTGAAACGATTCGCTAAACTTTCGCTCAATGCAGGCGAGAGCAAAACTCTTTCATTCAATTTAGGCATTCCCGATTTTACTTATATTGGTTCAGATAACAAACCGACTTTTGAATCAGGCGACTTTACCGTAATGGTTGGTAATCTGAAAAAGACTTTTACCTTGAACTAGACGATGAAAAAAATTCTTCCAATTTCAGTTTTGCTGATAGTTTTGGGTAGCAATTTTTTCGCTCAAAATGTTGCAGATTTGCGTTCAAAGCGAATGGGAATTGGAATGAATGTTTCTTATCTCGAACATTGGTGGAACGGTTCAAAGGACAAACATTTTTCCGATTTTGCCAAACCTGAAGAAGCCGCTAAACGCGAAAAAATGTTTGCCGATATAGCGAAAGCAGGATTCAAAACTGTTCGCTTGCCAATCTGTTTTAGTGCTTGGATGGAACTCAAACAGCCATATAGTTGGGATAATCCGAAAGCTCTGGAAATGGCGGATAATTTCGTTAAATGGGCTTTGAATAATAACTTAAATGTCATTATTGATCTTCATCATGCTGAATTTGATAATTCAATTCCCGAAGCCAAAAACCTTGAAAGAAACGCTAATCTTTGGATTAGAATCGCCGAAAGATATAAAAATACGAATCCAGAAAAAGTGTTTTTTGAGCTTAGAAATGAGCCGCGAGACATTACAGCCGAAGCTTGGCGTTTTGAAGCCGAGCAATTGATTAAATATGTCCGTTCGATTGCACCGAAACATACGTTAATTGTCGGATTTGAAGAATGGAACGGACGGAAACAAATGATTGCCTCAAAGCCATTTGCCGATCCGAATATAATCTACACATTTCATTATTACGATCCTTTTGTTTTCACACATCAAGGGGCAACTTGGGCTGGCGATGGCTTGCCGGAACTGAAATATGTTCCATTTCCGTGGTCAAAAAACAGCAAAATTGAAATACCTTCAACGGCTCAAGGAAAATGGGTAGAAGGAATGATCAATAGCTATGAAAAAGATTCAAACGCCGCAAAAATGTATGCCGATTTGAAAGAAGCAAAAGATTGGTCAATCAAAAATAAAGTGCCGATTTTTCTCGGCGAATTCGGCTCATACAATCTTAAACCAACTCTCGAAGATCGTTGCCGTCATGCTGAAATTATTTATTCTGCTCTTGGAAAGTTAGACATCCCAAATGCTTGGTGGGAATGGGACGGAGGCTTTTCGATGTTTGAAAAAGGCACGACCAAAATTGCAGATTGTATGCGTAAAGCCATTGATTCTTTTGAAACCGCAAAGCCAATCAAATAGTTTATTAGAAATTTGTAATAAGGAAAGTTTTATGTTCAAAAACACCGTTCGATTAGTTGCCATACTGATTTTATTAACAACCATAAATTTTGCCCAAGATGTGTCAACATCCCAGTATAAAAACCCGAAATTGCCAATTTCAGAAAGGGTGAATGATTTGCTGAAACAAATGACGCTTGAAGAAAAAATCGGTCAATTGAATCAGTTGAGCGGAGGCGTTTTGACCGGACCTGCGGCAGCGGCAGATAAAGGGCAACAAGGCAAACTGGATTTGGTAAGAAAAGGAAAAATGGGATCTTTTCTTAATGTACTTGGTGCTAAAGAAACAAGAAATGTGCAGAAAATTGCGGTTGAAGAATCTCGATTAGGAATTCCGCTTCTTTTTGCTTTTGACGTTATTCATGGATACCGAACTGTTTTTCCGATTCCGCTGGCAGAATCTTCCAGTTGGAATGCCGAAGGTGCAGAACGAGCCGCTTCAATAGCTGCTAAAGAAGCAGCTTCTGCCGGTTTGCATTGGACGTTTGCACCGATGATGGACATTTCACGCGATCCGCGTTGGGGACGTGTTATGGAAGGTGCAGGCGAAGACCCATTTTTAGGTGGAGTTTTTTCAGCAGCACGAGTTCGCGGTTTTCAAGGCAAAGAATTCGATAATGAACATATCATGGCTTGCGTTAAACATTTCGCTGCTTATGGCGGTGCGGAATCGGGAAGAGAATATAACACCGTTGATATATCACGGTATGCTCTTTGGAATTACTATCTTCCACCTTACGAAGCTGCTATCAAGGAAAATCCGGCAACAGTAATGAATTCGTTTAATATTTTGGATGCTGTGCCGGCGAGCGGAAATACATATTTAACTCAGACAATTTTAAGAGATAAATGGGGTTTCAAAGGATTTATTGTTTCAGACTGGGGTTCATTTGGCGAAATGATTCAACATGGTTACGCCGAAAATAAGGCAGATGCCGCAACTAAGGCTTTGATGGCTGGTTCTGATATGGATATGGAATCTCGTGTGATGATTGATGAACTAGAAAATTTAATCAAAACCGGCAAAGTTCCAATGACTAAATTGAATGAATCTGTCAAAAGGATTTTGTATTGGAAATTCAAACTTGGATTATTTGAAGATCCTTATAAATATTCTGATGAGCAACGTGAAACCGCGACTTTGCTAAATGCAGAACATCGCAAAGCAGCACGCGAAGCCGCCGGTGAATCAATGGTTTTGCTAAAAAATAGCGAGAATGTATTGCCACTTTCAGAGTCTGTAAAAAACATTCTTGTAACCGGATATTTGGCTGAATCGCAAGATGATGTTTTGGACTTTTGGAAAGGAAATGGTAATCACAAAGACACAGTTACGATTCTTCAAGGAATCAAAAACAAACTCCCAAATGCGAGCGTTAATTTTGCGAAAGGCTATGAAAAGAAAGAGGAAACTTCCGCAACTCTGCTAAAAGAATTGACTGATAAGGCAAAATCTGCGGACGTTATCGTTGCGACTATTGGTCTTTACGGCGACCTTGCCGGAGAAGCCAGAAGTTTATCAACTTTAACGCCGAGTCCGGCTCAATTAGAAATGCTCAAAACACTTAAAGCTAGCGGAAAGCCATTAGTTATTGTTGTTCAAGCCGGGCGACCTTTGGTTTTGACCGAGGTTGATGCAAATTATTCGACAATTCTAAATGCTTGGATTGGTGGTACAGAACACGGAAACGCAGTTGCTGATATTTTGTTTGGAGATGTCAATCCATCTGCAAAAACTACGATGACTTTTCCTTATGCTGTTGGTCAAATTCCTGTTTATTACAATCATTACAACACGGGTCGTCCGCACGTTGATGGAAAAGAAGGACCTGATAATTTTTGGGTTTCTCGCTATCGTGATATTCCAAATTCGCCACTTTATCCATTCGGTTATGGCTTGAGCTATTCAAAATTTGAATATGACGCTCTGACTATCGCTAAACCCGAAATTAATATCAATGACAAAGTCGAAGTTTCTGTGGTTGTGAAGAATACAGGAAAAGTTGACGGACAAGAAATTGTTCAACTTTATATCCAAGATTTGTATGCCTCAAGAGTTCGTCCGGTGAAGGAATTAAAGGATTTCAAAAAAGTATTGATTAAAGCAGGAACTAGCAAAACAGTTTCGTTTTCAATACCTGCCAACAAGCTCGGTTTTTATGATGAAAATGGAAATTGGTTGCTTGAAGCAGGCGAATATAAAATTTTTGTGGGAGCAAATTCCCGTGATACCAAAGAGGTTAAACTGATTCTTAAATAAGAGTTTTCGGCAGTTGGGTTGGAAAATATGAAACTTAATTCTTTAATGAAAATACAAAGTCTATTTTTTATCGGTGTGCTGATTTTTTCGGTGCATTCTATGTTTGCACAAACCCAAGAAAGTAAATTGCATAATTTGATGCCGGTGCCTTCAAACATATCTTGGAAAGTTGGACGATTAGCAGTTAATAAAAATTTTAGCGTTTCGATTTCGGGTAAAACTGATGAGCGTTTGAAAGCTTACATTTCCCGTGTGATGCGTCGCCTTGAAGGTCGAACTGTTTTTGAATTTTCGCGTGATTTTTCAAACGATTCGGCAAACGCAAATCTTTTAATTGAAACTCAATCAACCGGAAACGCTATTCCTAAACTGGGCGATGATGAATCATACAATCTTGAAATCAACGAAAAACAAGCGAAATTAACCGCCGCAACAACTGTAGGAGCGATGCGTGGGCTTGAAACTTTTCTCCAATTACTTGAACGAGACAATGTCGGATTTTATTTTCCGGCTGTTTCTATAGTTGATAAACCACGTTTTCCGTGGCGTGGCTTGATGATTGATTCTGCACGGCATTTCCAACCGATAGAGGTTTTAAAGCGAAATCTTGATGCAATGGCGGCAGTGAAGTTAAATGTTTTACATTGGCATCTGACTGAAGATCAAGGTTTTCGGGTTGAAACGAAAAAGTTTCCCGAACTTCATCTGCAAGGTTCAGATGGCGATTTTTACACTCAAGAACAAATCCGCGAACTTATCAAATATGCTGCCGATCGTGGAATTCGTGTGATGCCTGAATTCGATATGCCCGGACACGCAACGGCTTGGTTGGTTAGTCATCCGGAAATCGGTAGCGGTGCACCCGGTCAAACTTATAAAATTGAACGCCAGCCCGGAATTTTTGATCCGACCTTAGATCCGACCAACGAAAAAACCTACAAACTGCTCGAACCATTTTTTGCCGAAATGTCAACGCTTTTTCCTGATGCGTATATGCACATCGGCGGCGATGAAAACGAAGGCAAACAATGGGACGCAAACCCGAGAATTCAAGCCTTCAAGAAGAAAAACGGCATTAAGGATAATCACGAATTGCAGACTTATTTCAATAAGCGGATTCTTAAATTTCTAGAAAAAAACGGCAAGATAATGATGGGTTGGGACGAGATTTTTCAAGCTGATATTCCGAAAAATATCGTTATTCAATCGTGGCGTGGTCAGGAAGCACTGGCTAAAGTTGCCCGCCAGGGAAACACCGGAATTCTCTCGAATGGTTATTATATTGATTTGATGCAGCCAGCTTCCGATCATTATGTTGTTGATCCGCTGCCGGCGAACACAACGCTGACTGCTGAAGAACAAAAGCGTGTTTTGGGCGGCGAAGCGACAATGTGGAGCGAATGGGTTTCACCCGACACAATAGATTCGCGGATTTGGACGCGAACCGCCGCAATCGCTGAAAGATTATGGTCGCCGCGTGAAGTAAATGACATTGACGATATGTATCGCAGGCTTGATGTGATTAGCATTCAGCTTGAAGAATTAGGCTTAACGCATCGAAAAAATCAGGCGATGCTGTTGCGTCGATTGGCGAATGGTCAGGATATTTCCGCCTTGCAAACACTCGTTGATCTTGTTGAACCTGTCAAAATTTACCAGCGATTCCAGCAGCGTCCGCAATCTATGCTTTCGCCGCTGACAGGTTTGGTTGATGCGGCTCAGTCTGATGCCCCGGAAGCTAGAATATTCAACAAATTAGCGGCGAAAATGATTACTCAAAATATATCGGATGACGCGGCACAACTGAAAAACATCTTTGCCGATTGGCAGAAGACTGGTGTTCAGCTAAAACCAATTTTCGAAAATAATCCTTCGCTTTATGAAGCGAAACAATTGTCGGCTGACCTCCAAAACTTAGGTGAAATCGGCTTGGAAATTACTGATATTTTCGGAACAGGAAAAATTCAAAGTGCCGATTGGAAAGATCAAAAGCTAAAAACTTTGAATGAAATCGCCAAACCGAAAGCCGCGTTGGAATTTCAGGTGGTTGAAAGTATGAAGAAATTAGTAACGGCAGTTAGCGAAAAATAATAATGGCTAAAATCAATTTTACACGACGCGAATTTTTTGAAACAGGAAGCTTAGGTGCAATCGGTTTGCTGTTTGCCCGGAATGTTTTTTCGCGAACTAAACAGGAATCTGAAAACATGCTTTTATACGTGGGCACATATACAGAAAAAGGCAGCGAAGGAATTTACGTTTTCAACTTTAATGCCAAAACAGGTGCTTTGAGCAAACTGAATACTGTCAAAGATGTCGTTCAGCCTTCGTATCTTGCTGTAAATAAAAGCCGAAACTATCTTTATGCGGTGAATGAACTGGTTGAATATGAAGGTAAAAAAAGCGGCAGTGTAAGTGCTTTTGCAATCGATCAAAAAACCGGAAATCTTACATTTTTGAATAAACAGCCGAGTTTGGGCGGTGCTCCTTGTCATGTTTTTATCAGCGATAACGAAAAATTTGTTTTGGTCGCTAATTATCTCGGCGGAAATGTGTCAGTTTATCCGATTGAAACCGGCGGAAAGCTTGGCGAATCGGTTGATGTAGAGCAGCAAGTTGGAACTGGACCGAGAACTGACCGCCAGGAATCTGCACATGCTCATTCAATCAATCTAGATAACAATAATCGTTTTGCAATCGCCTGCGATTTGGGTGCGGACAAAGTATTCAATTACAAATTTGATGATAAATTGGGCAAATTAGAACTGAATCCGGCACAGAACTTTTATCAGCCGAAAGCCGGAAGCGGTCCGCGGCATTTCGCTTTTCATCAAAACGGAAAATTCGCGTTTCTGATAAATGAACTTGAATGCACTATTTCATCGCTTGCTTTTGATTCTGAAAGCGGAGTTTTGAAGGAAATCCAAACTATTTCAACCTTGCCGAAGGATTTCAAATCGCCGAATACTTGTGCGGATATTCATATTTCGCCAAACGGAAAATTTGTTTACGGCACAAATCGCGGACACGACAGTTTGGTAGTTTATAAAATTGACGAAAAAACCGGCAAAATGAAATTCGTCCAGCATCAATCAACCGGCGGAAAAACTCCGCGGAATTTTACAATCACACCAAACGGAAAGTTCTTACTGGCGGCGAATCAAAATTCCAATTCGATCAACGTATTTAAAGTTAACGAAAAGAGCGGTAAATTAACCGCCACCGCAAATTCGGCGACTGTTTCAATGCCGGTTTGTTTGAAATTTATAGCCGCGTTTTAGACAAAATTTATGTCGGATGAAGTGAAACAAAAACGTCTTTTGTCGCTCGATGTATTTCGGGGAATGACAATTGCCGGAATGATCTTGGTCAATAATCCGGGAACTTGGGACGCGATTCATCCGCCGCTTGAACACGCACAATGGAACGGTTTAACGCCGACTGATTTGATATTTCCTTTTTTCCTTTTTATTGTCGGGACTGCAATTCCAATCGCTCTCGGCAAAAGGATCGAAGAAGGAATTACGGCAAAAGTTTACGGAAAGATATTTCGGCGTTCGGCGGTGATTTTTCTGATCGGTTTATTTATCGCCGCGTTTCCGACATTTGATTTTTCAACACTTAGAATTCCCGGCGTTTTGCAGCGAATTGCCGTGTGTTATCTAATTACATCGCTGATTTTTCTGCATACCAATTGGAACCAGCAGGTTGGAATCGGCATCGGAATTTTGCTGATTTATTGGTTTTCGATAACGCAGATTTCTGTTCCCGGATGTGAAATTACTTCGATGAACGATAAAGCCTGTAATTTAGCTGCTTACATTGACCGAAGTATTTTGGGCGTAAATCACATTTGGAGTCTCGGCAAGGTTTACGATCCCGAAGGAATTCTTTCAACGCTTCCGGCAATCGTGACAACGCTCGGCGGAGTTTTGACCGGAACATGGCTTAAGAGTAAGCGAAACGACTTGGAAAAGGTCGGCGGAATATTCTTTTTCGGTGTGCTGCTTTTCGCCGTTGGTTGGTGTTGGAATTTGATTTTTCCTTTTAATAAAGCACTTTGGACTAGTTCTTATGTTGTTGTTACAGCGGGATTGGCTCTTTGTTTTTTTGGATTTTGCTATTGGCTGATTGATATCAACGGCTATCAAAAATGGTCAAAACCGTTTCTTATTTTCGGGGCGAATGCTCTTGCCTTATATTTCGGTGCTGAAATGACCGCGAAATGCCTCGATTTGATCAAGGTGACAGGCAAAGGCGGCGAACCGCAACCATTACAAGGCTGGATTTTTGAGACGATTTTTCTGCCGCTTGCGTCACCGATCAACGCGTCGCTGCTTTACGCGATCTGTTTCATTTTAATTTGGCTGTTCGTGATGTGGATTCTATATCGCCGGAATATTTTTATCAAAATTTAGGTGGAGCAAAAGTTTATGAGTAAAGAAAATCAAATAAAATCGGCAATGTTTTTTGTTCTCGTATTTATAATTTGGGGAACTTCGTTTGCTCAAGCACAGGTGATTTACCGGAAATTGGCATTCAAAGACGAATTCAATAAATCGGCAAATTCGCCGGTGGATTCAAATAAATGGACATCAGAAATCGGCGGAAAAGGTTGGGGAAACGAGGAATTGCAGTATTACACAAATTCGATTGAAAACGCCTATCACGATGGAAACGGCTCGCTTGTAATCAAAGCAATCAAACTGACGCCGCCGCTTAATTTGAGTTGTTGGTATGGTCCGTGTCAATACACATCGGCACGGCTGATTACGAAAGGAAAGTTTGACCAAAAATACGGAAAGTTTGAAGCGAGAATAAAAATTCCACGCGGACAAGGAATGTGGGGAGCTTTTTGGATGCTTGGAAACGACATTGATACGGTCGGCTGGGCAGCGTGCGGCGAAATAGACATCATGGAAAATATCGGTCGCGAGCCGACAATTGTTCACGGAACGGTTCATGGTCCGGGATATTCGGGCGGAAACGGAATCGGAGCACCGTTTAGTTTGCCGAACAATCCTGTTTTTGCTGATGATTTTCACGTTTATGCAGCGGAATGGAGCGAAAATATTATCCGATTTTATGTAGATAAAACGCTCTACAAGACGATTACGCCTGCGGATATTCCGGCAAATACCCGTTGGGTTTTCGATCATCCGCATTTCTTGTTGTTGAATTTTGCCGTCGGCGGACCTTGGGGCGGAGTTCCCGACAACACCTCGGTTTTTCCGCAAACGATGATGATTGATTACGTTAGAGTTTACAAAAGAGTTTACAAAAAATAGTCTGATTTTATGAGCCAAAACACTATGAAAAAAGTTGAAACACGAAGTTATTTAACGAGGTTTTTGTTATGCACGGCGATTTTGTCGGTTTTTATGACAGGCTTAAATTTTCCGTCAAATAAAGTTTATGCCGTGAACTTAATGCCTTATCAAAATTCGCAACTCGCAATAGATGAAAGAGTTAAAGATTTGCTCGAACGGATGACTTTGGAAGAAAAAATTGCTCAAATGATGTGCGTTTGGATGGAAAAGCCCAATGACAACACGGGAATTCCGAAAGATCAATTACCTTTTGGCGGTAAGTTTTCCGCCGAACTCGCCAAGCAAAAAATGCCAAATGGAATCGGACAATTTGCTCGTCAACGTGAATTATTAACGCCAAAAGAATCAGCAGAATATGCCAACGCGGTGCAAAAATGGCTCAAAGACAACACTCGTTTGGGTATTCCTGCCGTTTTTCACGATGAAATTTTGCACGGAAATATGTCGAGCGGCTCAACGGTTTTTCCTGTGCCGATTGCTCTCGCATCGAGTTGGGATACGGATTTAATTTCAAAAGTTTTCACGGTTTCTGCAAAGCATACACGCCTTCGCGGAACGCATCATGTTCTTGGACCAAACATGGATTTAGCACGCGAAGCTCGTTGGGGACGCACCGAAGAAACTTATGGCGAAGATCCTTATTTAACATCGCGGATGATTGTTTCGCTCGTCAAAGCGATTCAAGGAAATGCGACTTATGCGAATCCAAAGCTCGGTGAATACTCGGTTATTGCGACGGGAAAACACTTTGCGGGACACGGACAACCCGAAAACGGCACGAATATCGGACCTGTAAATTTATCGGAAAGATTACTTCGTGAAACTCATTTTGTGCCATTTGAAGCTGCGGTAAAGGAAGCGAGTTTGTTTAGCATAATGCCCGCATATCATGAAATTGACGGTGTTCCGGTTCACGCGAATAAATGGATGCTTGATACGCTTTTGCGGAAAGAGTGGGGTTTTAAAGGAACAGCCGTTTCGGATTATTACGCGATTAAAGAACTCAAAGAACGACATAAAGTTGCAATTGATTTAGCCGACGCATCTCGTCAGGCTCTTGAAGCTGGTCTGGACATTGAATTACCAGATCCCGAAGCCAACAAAAATTTAGTGGAATTGGTCAAATCCGGCAAAGTTCCAGTCGCTTTAGTTGACCAAGCAGTTTCGCGGATTCTTTATCAAAAATTCCAAATCGGTTTGTTTGAAAATCCTTATGTTGATGTCAATAAAGCTGTGCAAATGATAGATACAGCAGAAGATAGAGCATTAGCAGCGGAATCTGCAAGACGTTCAATCGTCCTTCTGAAAAACGAAAAAAATACTCTTCCTTTCGATAAATCGAAGCTGAAATCAATCGCGGTAATCGGTCCAAATGCCGCCAAAGCACATCTTGGCGGTTATACCGATCCGCGTCCGCCTAAAACTGTAAGTATTTTAGAAGGTGTTAAAAATAAAGTTGGAAATGCAGTCAAAGTAAATTATGCCGAAGGTGTAAAAATTTCTAAAGAAGGCGGAAATTGGTTTGGCGATACGATTACTTTGAATGATGCGGCGAGCGATCAGAAATTGATTGATGAAGCGGTAAAAACTGCCAAAATGTCTGATTCGGTAATCTTAGTTATCGGCGGAAATGAAGATACCAACAAAGAAGGGTGGGCGGAAAATCATCTCGGAGACAGGGATTCGCTCGATTTAGTTGGACGCCAAAATGATCTCGTCAAAGCCGTTTTAGCGACCGGAAAACCAACGGTTGTCTTCTTAATCAATTCGGGACCATTGGCGATAAATTATGTCGCAGAAAATGTTCCGGCGATTTTGGAAGGCTTTTATCTTGGGCAAGAAACCGGAAGTGCGGCTGCTGATGTTTTGTTCGGCGACTACAATCCGGGCGGGAAATTGACGGTCAGTTTCCCCCGCTCGGTCGGACAACTACCGATTTATTACAACTATAAACCGACTGCCCGGCGTGGTTATCTTTTATCGACCACATCACCGCTTTTTGCCTTCGGACATGGTTTAAGCTACACAACTTTCAAATATTCAAACTTAAAAGTCACCAAGCCTAAGATTGGGGCAAACGAAGAAACGACTGTCACGGTTGATGTGACAAATACGGGCAAAGTTCGTGGTGATGAGGTCGCCCAAATGTATATCCGAGATGAGGTTAGCTCGGTAACTCGTCCGGTAAAAGAGCTGAAAGATTTCGCAAGAATTTCAATTGATGCCGGACAAACGAAAACTGTCACGTTTACAGTTACTCTTGCGAAGTTGCAATTTTATAATCGCGAAATGAAACGAGTAGTCGAACCCGGAACTTTTCAAATTATGGTCGGCGGAAACTCGGTTGATTTGATGAAAGCAACGCTTGAGGTTGTTGAAAACTAGGATGAAATTTCTCGGAATAGACATTGGAACAGGCGGTTCGCGTGCGGTCGTGATTGACGAAAGCGGGAAGGTTCTCGCCTCGGAAACCGCTGCACACGAAGATTTTGCTTCGCCAAACATCGGCTGGGCGGAGCAGAACCCTGACGATTGGTGGCGGGCGTGTAAATCTGCGATTCGCGGGATTTTGCAGGTCGTCAAGGCAGAAGACATCACTGCACTTAGTTTTTCGGGACAAATGCACGGCTCTGTTTTTTTGGATAAAAACGATAAACCGCTGCGTCCGGCATTGCTTTGGTGCGATCAGCGGACTGAAAAGCAATGCATAGAGATTACTGAAAAAATAGGCAAAGAAAGATTAATTACACTTGTTTGCAATCCTGCCGTGACAGGATTTACTCTGCCGAAACTGCTTTGGGTTCGTGAGAATGAACCTGAAATTTGGAAGCAAGTTGCCACAGTTTTACTGCCGAAAGATTATATCCGGCTCAAACTTTCAGGCGATAAAGCCTCGGATGTTGCTGATTCTTCCGGCACACTTTTGTTTGATGTGCAGAACCGCAAATGGTCTGATGAAATGCTTGACACTCTCGGAATCAACAAGAGTTTGATGCCGAAAGTATATGAATCAACTGAGGTTACGGGCGAAGTTTCGCAAACTGCGGCAGAAGAAACAGGTTTAAAAGCCGGAACTATTATCGTTGCCGGAGCAGGCGACAACGCCGCCGGAGCGATTGGTATGGGCATCACGAAACCGGGAATGCTTTCGGCAACTATCGGAACTTCAGGCGTAGTTTTCGGCGTGACCGAACAAGCCGCGTTAGATTTGAAAGGCAGAATTCACACACTTTGTCATGCGATCCCGAATCGCTGGCATAACACAGGTGTCACGCTTTCCGCCGGACTTTCGCTGAAATGGTTTCGGCAAAATTTCGGCGAAGGAAAGAGTTTTGACGAACTTGGCGAGGATGCCTCAAAAATCCCAAGTGGTTCTGATGGTGCAATTTGGCTTCCGTATCTGATGGGCGAACGCACACCGCACCTGGACGCAAATGCCCGGGCGGCGTTTATCGGTTTGACAGCAAGCCACACAAAAGCTCACCTGACGCGTGCGGTGATGGAAGGTGTTGCTTTTTCACTCCGTGATTCTTTTGAGATCTTTAAGGAATGCGGAGCACAGGTTTCGTCGATCAGACTTGGCGGCGGCGGTGCGAAATCAAAGATTTGGCGGCAGATTCAAGCCGATGTTTACGGACAGGAAGTTGAAATTTTAGAAGCGGACGAAGGTGCGGCGTTTGGTGCCGCGATTCTTGCCGGAGTTGGTGTGGGTGCGTGGAAAACGGTTGACGAAGCGTGCGAAAAAACAATTCGCGTTGCTGAAACTGTTGAACCAAACGCAGAATCAGTTGAAATTCTTAACCGAAATTACGAAGCATACAAATTACTTTACGCGGCATTGAAACCCGCATTGGAAATTATTACAAAACGTTAGATTGGAGAAATAAATGAGCAATGATAAATACACACCAAAGCCGGAACATAAATTCACCTTTGGTCTTTGGACAGTCGGGAACCGCGGTGCTGATCCATTCGGCACACAAGTAAGAGAAAAACTCACACCTATTCAAATTGTTGAAATGCTGGCAGAAGTTGGAGCTTACGGCGTTAATTTTCATGACAACGACCTTGTTCCGATTGATGCGAGCTCAAGCGAAAAAGCAAATATCGTCAAAGATTTTAAGCAAGCCTGTGACGACAACAACATTAAAGTACCGATGGCGACAGTTAATCTTTTTTACGAACCTGTTTTTCGTGACGGTGCATTTACTGCAAATGATGCCCGCGTCAGAGCTTACGCCGTTCAGAAAACTATGCGGGCGATGGATCTGGGAGCGGAATTCGGTGCCGAAACTTTTGTTCTTTGGGGCGGACGCGAAGGCGTTGAAACGGATGCTTGCAGAAAAGTTGAAGATGCGATCAAACGTTTTCGCGAATCGCTTGATTATCTTTGCGAATACAGCAAATCGCAAGGTTACGGCTATAAATTCGCTTTGGAAGCCAAGCCAAATGAGCCGCGGGCAGATATTTATTTTCCGACAACGGGTGCGTATCTTGCCTTTATCGAAACTCTTGAAAACAAAGAAATGGTTGGGGTAAACCCCGAAGTAGCACATGAGCAAATGCCCGGATTGAGTATGATGCACGCCTGTGCTCAAGCATGGGAGGCGGGAAAATTATTCCATATAGATTTAAACGACCAATATCCTGGACGTTATGATCAAGACTTACGTTTCGGTTCCGTTTCGCCGAAGCAGTCATTTTGGCTGGTGAAATTTTTGGAAGACGTCGGATATTCGGGAATGCGGCATTTCGATGCCCACGCCTATCGCACGGAAGATTACGATGGCGTTAAAGATTTTGCACGCGGTTGTATGAAGACATATTTGGTGTTCAAAGATAAAGCTGAGCAATGGAATAAGCACACCGAAATTCAGTCGATCTTGGCGGAAATTGAGGAAACAAATAAGAACAATCTGGTCGGAAAATTCAGT
>JANORS010000026.1:0-192156 GCA_031415455.1 Acidobacteriota bacterium
TATCTGTTACTTACTGTTTTTGAGTATCATTGAGTGATAGAATAAGTTTGTAAATACAGTTAATATCATTCAATGATACTCAGTAAGTATAAGTAAAATATGACAGTTAAGCACTATCATTTAATCGGAATATGCGGGACGGCGATGGCTTCGCTGGCGGGAATGCTGCAGGCGAGCGGACATAAGGTTACTGGTTCGGATCAGAATGTCTATCCGCCGATGTCGACGCAGCTCGAAGATTTGGGAATTAAAATTCTCAACGGCTACAAGGCGGAAAACGCCGACACCGGCGCGGATTGCGTGATCGTCGGAAATGCGATCTCGCGCGGGAATGCGGAACTCGAAGAAGTTTTGAATCGCAAGCTCCTCTATCGTTCGCAAGCCGAAGTCGTCAAGGAAGAATTTATCCGCGGTCGGCGTTCGCTGGTCGTCGCCGGAACGCACGGCAAGACGACGACGACGAGCATTGCGGCGTGGGTTGCCGAATGCGGCGGACTTGATCCGTCGTTTCTGGTCGGCGGAATCGTCCAGAATTTCGGTGCGTCGTTTCGAGTGGCGAAGAGCGCATATTTCGTCATCGAAGGCGACGAATACGATACGGCTTATTTCGATAAAAAGCCGAAATTTATGCATTATTTGCCTGAGATTGCGATTGTAAATAATGTAGAATTTGATCATGCAGACATTTATCGGGATTTATATGATGTGAAGTTCGCGTTCTCGCGTTTGATGAATTTAGTCCCTTCAAATGGACGTTTGATTGTTGGAATTGATTCGCCGGTTGCGAAGGAATTGCTTGAAGAAATGCAGGGTAAATTGCACACTCAAATCGAAACTTTTGGCACTTCTGACGATGCGAAATGGCAAGCCCATTACATTGATTTTTCAGGTGATGTTACGAGATTTACCGTTTTTCGCGAGGGCAAACAATGGGGCGAATTTGAAACGCATTTAATTGGTGAATTCAATGTTCGCAACTGTTTAGCGGTCATTATTGCGGCTGACGCTTGGGGAATTTCGAAAGAAACTATCAATGAAGCGTTTCGCACTTTTAAGTCTGTAAAACGACGTGTTGAGATTCGCGGAGTTGAAAAAGGCGTTACCGTAATCGATGATTTTGCACATCATCCGACGGCGGTCGAAGAAACTTTGAAAGCCTTGAGGATGAAATATGAAGGGAAGCGATTGATTGCCGTTTTCGAGCCAAGAAGTTGGTCTTCGAGACTCGCGATTTTTCAAGAACCTTATGCAAAAGCGTTTAATTATGCAGATTATGTGGTGATTGCTGGAGTTTATAACACTTCGAAAGCAAGCGAACTAGGAAAAGTTCTTGATGTTGAACAACTCGTAAAAGAAATTGCATTACAAGGGAAACCAGCGATGATGTTTCCTGATGCTGATTCGATTGTCGAACATTTAGCTCCTGAATTGAAGGAAGGCGATGTGGTTGCGATTATGTCAAACGGCGGTTTTGGCGGAATTCATGAGAAAATTTTAGATGTTTTGAAGGCTAAATAGATGCCACATTTGGAACTCAGAGAAACTGTTCCAGCTAGCTCTTTTGAAGTTTTTGATTTAGTACATGACTATAAACAAAGGCTTGAATGGGACACGCTTTTGCGAAAAGCATATATAGAACCCGAATTTACGGCAGCTGGGAAAGATGCAATCTCTGTATGCCAAGGTAAATTAATTCTCGGCGGATTTGCTTTGAGGACGAAATACATTACCTTCGAACGCGGAAAAGTTGCAGCGGTAAAAATGCTCAATCGTCCGCCTTTTTTTGACACATTCGCGGCAAGTATTAGACATTTTGAAATAAATGAAAATACTTCCGAAATAGTTTATCAGGTTCATTTTACTGCTAAACCTAGATTCCTAAGACCGATTTTGCATCCGCTTATTAAAGTTGTTTTGGGTTGGGAAACGAAAAAAAGATTGCTAGCTCTGCGTGAGTTTTTTGAATCACGTAATGAAAACAATCAATAATTCAAATTGCAAACCATTCCCTCATAATCCGGCAAATCGGAAACGGTTTCGTGGACGAATGATTTCAGAATCTCGCCACTATGAATCAGAAAAACTCCGGGCATTTGCCAAACATCGCCGACTGGCGTCCCGATTCCATATTTAAAAGCTGAAAGTCCGCGGATAAAACTTTTCGCTCCAAGAACTTGTGTGAAACTTCCGGTTTCTAAACCAAAAGTTCGATAAAGTTTCTTTTCGGGATCGCTGAAACGATGGAAATCTCCTGCTTTGTAATTCGCAAAAAAATCTTTTGCTTTCGTTTCATTTCCCATATGAACGAAGGCGATTTCAGTTCCATTTACTGTAAGTGTTTCTTTTTGTTTGACGATTGAAGCGACCGCTTCACGACAGAATGTTCAGCCAAAATGACGTAGGAAAATTAGTAAAACGGGCGAACGCTCGTTTAAACTAAACAAACTTTCACCCTTTTGTGATTTGAATTCTTGCAAAATATCTGTCGAAATTTTCATTTATGTAACCAAAGCCAAAAGATGTCCCATTTGCACTTTTTTGGTCTGCAAGTAGTCTTTCGTATATTTCGAAGGTTTAAATTCTAACGAAACTCTTTCAACGATTTCTAAACCGCCGGCTCTCATTGCTTCTAGTTTTTCAGGATTATTCGATAAAGCCTTAATTTTGCGAAGTCCGAGATCACGAATAATTTCCACACACTGATCGTATTTTCGGAGATCTGATTCAAATCCAAGCAGATTATTTGCCTCAATTGTATCGGCACCTTCGTCTTGCAAGGCATACGCACGAATTTTGTTAATAATCCCGATTCCGCGACCTTCTTGTTGTTGGTACACGATAACGCCGCGTCCTTCTTTTTGGATTAGTTCCATTGATCGTTGGAGCTGCGGACCGCAATCACATTTTATTGAATGAAAAACGTCTCCGGTGAGACATTGCGAATGAATTCTCACTAGCGTTGGCGTATTTTCGTTGAATTCGCCTTTGAGCAAGCAAACAAATTCTTCGTTAGTTATTAACGATTTGTATCCAGCGATTCGAAATTCGCCTAATTCGGTTGGAAGTTTGGCTTCCGCTACTTTTTCTACGCTCTTAATATTATTAAAACTTGGGATAATCTCTTTCTTTGCAACACTTTCGACAATCATAGTCTTTACCCTTTTCCATTTTGCTCGGTGTAAACTCAGACGAAATTGTATGAGCGGTTTGAGCGGTTTAGATTACTTATAGAATAAACGAAAACAAATAATTTGTAAACTAAAATCAAACAAAGAGTGGAAACATTAAGCTAAATAAGACAAAAAATACGGTAAACCTTAGCACAAGATTCACCGTAAATTTAAATAATTTAATTTATCAGCTTAATAAATTGTAAATCTGTATTCAATAACTTTAGTAACCGTTTGTGGAACACCATCGGACATTGCTGGCGTAAATCTGATATTTCTTGCTGCGGCAATTGCTTGCTCTGTTAATCCATTTGGTAAACCGCTAACAGGTGATATTCCACCAATTGAGCCATTAGACGAAAAAGTTACACGCAAACGAACAACACCTTGAATAGCAGCTTGGCGTGCGGCATCTGTATATGGCGGTTTGGGTTGCGATGTAATTTTTAAACCAGTTGTAACAGCTGGAACCTTAGGTTTAACTGGGGTTGGTGGACGAGCAGGTGGTTCTCCGCCATCGCCGCCAGCGTCTCCACGACCATTTCCGATTCCATTTCCAATTCCGTTTCCGGCACCAGAACCAGTTCCGCCACCGCGACCTGTTCCATTTCCGGTTCCTTGACCTTGACCGTTTCCGCCGCCCATTCCGCCGCCATTTCCAAATCCATCAGAAATGCTGGAAGTTTGTCCGTTTTTTGCACCGTAACGTTCATTTGGGTCAATTGTTTCGTTGCGAGTTTTTCCTTGAGTTGAAACTTTAATTTGTAAACTAGGGTCGGTCAAGCGAACCATTGTGGCAGATGGTGTAAAGTCAGGTTTTTCGGTCTGTCTTGCCATTTGCCCTTTTGAAACATCATCTTTAGCGTCTGTTTTTCCGCCGCCACCGCCACCGCCACCTTTTTCTTTCTCTTTTTCGAGTATTTCTTCTTTCTCAATTTCGGTTGCAACATCAATCATCGGAGCAACAACAAATCCTTGTTCTTCTAATCCGGCAACGTCTAAGTTTTTCGCAAACAAATCATAAAGCCAATAACCGCCGGCAAGTGACATTACTAAAACAAAAGCCGCCATCAACAAAAGTTCACGTGTTCCATCGCCTTTATTATCAACAATTGTAGGGTTATATTCGCTAACAACTCTTGGTTTTACATAACCGTAAGTTTCTTTCTCCAAAAATTCATCTTCTAAAACTTGCGGAGTTTCCGGTTTTACATTAAAAGAAGCAACCGCAGGTATTGAAATTGGAGCGGTAATTTGTTCAATTGGATCTTCGTCAGAGAAAAGTTCTTCTTCGAAAATAGTCTCGTTTGAATCATCAAAACCTAGATTATCCAAATTAGTTGCAACTGTTTCAGTAACAATCGGAGCTTCAACAATTGGTGTTTCAATAGGTTTTAGCGGTTCAGTTACTAAAGAAGTTTCTTCTGCATCAAGTTTCGCAATAACTTCAGAAACGGTTGGTGCTGGTTCTACAACAGCTTCGTTGATTACAGGTTTCATCTCAAAAGCAGTTAAACCCAAACCGCAATTTGGACAAAATCCGAATTTCTCCGCAAATCCTTCTTCACACGCTGTGCAGTATTTTACAATTTTTGCCATTTTTGCCTCACAATGTTTCTTGATAAAAAAACAATTAACTACAATTATAACCAGTTTTTTCTTAATGTTAAACTGATTTTACCGAATTTGTATTCAGCATTTACCCTTTTATAGATGCCACAAACGTTTGACCAGATGCCTCAGTCAAATTAAACTTTTAATCAACGCTTAGTTTAGAATTCTATTTGATTGCCGCGATAGACAACTAAGACTTTGAATTTTACAACTAATAGACACGATGAATACTAAGAAATATTTAAAAAACGCCCTTTTATTGTCCTCAATTATTACTATTTTCTCTAGTTTTGCTCTGACGCAATCAACCGAACCGCGTCAAGAAAAGCTCTTAAATGGAATGAAACTGCTTGTATGGCAGAACACAAAAGATCCGAAAGTTACTTTTAAACTTCGTATTCATAGCGGTTCGGCGTTTGATCCAAAAGACAAAATGGGTGTGATGACATTACTCACAAACATTTTGTTTCCGGATGATTTAACACGCGAATTTTTTGAGCAAGATTTAGAAGGAAGCCTTTCAATTACAAATAATTACGATTACATCCAAATAGATGCGAGCGGAAAATCTGATAAATTCTTAGATGTAATTGAAACTTTAGCAACCGCAGTCGCGAATCCGACCATCCTGGAAGAAAATTTTGTCAACGTTCGTAAAAAATTGCTCGAAAAAGTTTTAGAAGAACAAAAAAATCCGTCAATTGTTGCAAACAATGCAGTTGCGAAAAAATTATTCGGTGATTATCCTTACGGTCGTCCGCAAAATGGAACTCCAGAAAGTTTAGCAAAAATAGACAGAATTGACTTGATAGTTGCAAAAGATAAATTTTTAACCGCTGACAATGCAACACTTACGATTACAGGAAATGTTGGTTTTCCAATGGCATTAAAGGCGAGCAAACAACTTTTTGGTGGTTGGAAAAAGTCGGATAAACTTGTTCCGGCAACATTTAAACAACCTGATGAAGTTGATATAAAAATACAAAAAGTTGAATCTAGTATTGTTGAAAAAAATGAAGTGCGATACGCCTTTCGCGGAATTGCCAGAAACGATAATGATTTTTTTGCGATGAAATTTTTGATCGGAATTTTAAGCAATCGAGAAATTGGTTTAAACAATTGGTTTATTCAGTATCAACGAAATTTATTGCCAAGCCTTGTTCTTACAGGCGTTTCTAATGCTTCTGACGAATTTCTCAAAGCAAACGAATCTTCAAATAAGACTGCTAAATCATTGTTTGATAACAAATTGTTTGGAGATATATCGGTCGAAGAATTTAACAAAACTAAATTAAAAATCTTGAGTGAAATTGATCAAAAACCGATGCAAGAAAAGTGGCTCGATATTACAACCTTTAAATTAAATTCGGTTAAAAGCGAGATGCAAAAGTTGAACTCTGTTACACTTACGGATGTTCAGCGTGTCGCTGACAAATTATCAAAACAAAATGTTGCAACGGTTATATTGACCAAATCGGCTGATAATAAATAAATGCAAAACGAAAGAACTTCAGGTGAACTTCAACACGCGAAAGCTGTGCGTGAAATGTTTTCCGGAATTGCCAAACGATACGATTTTCTTAATCATTTTCTCTCGTTAAATATAGACAAACGTTGGAGAAAGTTGGTTTCGCGAAAACTAGAAAATGTGTTAACAAACGAAAATGCTGTCGTTTTAGACGTTGCCTGCGGAACTGGTGATTTGTCTGTCGAACTGCAAACTTCCGGCAAAGCAAAGGTTATCGGCACAGATTTTTGTCGCCCGATGCTTGTTTTTGCGGCAGAAAAAAATCCGAAAAATAATCTCAATATTCCGTATCTCGAAGGCGACGGAATGAATCTTGCTTTTGCAGATGAAACTTTTGATGCGGTGACAGTCGCGTTTGGTTTACGAAATTTTTCTAATTGGCAAGATGGTTTGAAAGAAATGAGTCGCGTTTTGAAAAAAGGTGGAACGTTAGTCATTCTTGAGTTTTCAACGCCGATTATTCCGGGTTTCAAGCAAGCGTTTAACTTTTATTTCAGCAATGTTTTACCGCGAATTGGCGGTGCAGTGAGCGGCTCACGTGGTGCTTATGAATATTTGCCAGATTCAGTTTCGAAGTTTCCGGATCAAAAGAATTTGGCGAAAATGATGGAAGAAGTTGGTTTTGAAATCGTCGAATATAAAAATTTGACTGGCGGAATTGCTGCAATTCACAGCGGAATTCGAAAATGAAACATAAAATTTTCAATATAGCTCGTCAAGTAGGACTGCTTTTGTTAGTGGTATGGACAGTTGTGTCGCTAGTTACATTGCTCATCGAACTCGTTCCTGGTTCGCCCGCGAGTGCAATTTTGGGCGAAAACGCGACAGTTGAGCAAATTGATAATTTTAACGAAAAACACGGACTCAATAAACCGGCATTTTTTGTCTCGTATTCAGGCGAAAAAGGTCTCGAATGGAACGGTGCAGATAATCGTTATCTCGATTATTGGAAAGGTGTTTTAACCGGCGATTTAGGAAAATCTTTTCGCACAGACCGACCTGTTTTAGATATGATTTCTGAGCGTTATTTGAACACAATAAAGCTCGCAATTGCCGCAATGTTAGTGGCAATCTGTATTGCTTTGCCGCTTGGCGTTGTTGCCGGAACGAATAAAGGATCGTTGACTGATAACGCCGCTTCGTTTGTCGCTCTTTTAGGAATTTCATTGCCAGGATTTGTTATCGGACCTTTTTTAGTCTATTTTTTCGCGGTAAAACTCGGTTGGTTTGACCCAACCGGTAGCCAATATATCGACCACATTGTTTTGCCTGCGGTGACGCTCGGTGCTGCACTTTCTGCAATTTTGACGCGAATGATTCGAAGTTCCGTAATCGAAGAACTCGGCGAAGATTATGTGCGAACTGCTCGTGCGAAAGGTTTAAGTGAGAAAATTGTAATTTACAAACACGTTTTGAAAAATGGTTTGATTCCGGTCGTGACAATTCTTGGTTTGCAACTCGGCGTTTTGCTCGCCGGAGCGATTATTACGGAGAAGATTTTTGGTTGGCAAGGTTTGGGGCTTTTACTTTTAGAAGATGGAATCGGGAAACGTGATTATCGTTTGGTCCAAGGTTGCGTATTGGTAATCAGCGTTACTTACATTCTCGCAAATGCTTTTACTGATTGGATTTATGGTCGTTTAGACCCGAGAATTAGAATCTCATAATTTGTGAATAGATTAACTTACATCGGACTTTCAATTGCCGCAATTTTAGTAATTGCGGCGGTCTTTGCTCCGTTTATTGCGACTCACGATGTTACCGCAATCGATTTGATGAACAAATTTGCGTCGCCATCTGCAACTCACTGGTTTGGGACAGATTCGCTTGGACGCGATGTATTTTCACGACTCGTATTTGGTGCCAGAATTTCGCTCGAAGTTGGAATTATTGTAACTTCGGTTTCGTTGATTATTGGAATGTTTGTTGGTTCAATTGCCGGATATTTTGGCGGTTGGGTTGATAAAATTTTGTCCGGCTACATTTTCAACGTTTTTCTCGCATTTCCGGGTTTGCTTCTCGCGATTGCGATGGTGGCATTTCTTGGCGTTGGACTCGAAAAACTGATTCTCGCGTTGTGCATAATCGGTTGGGTCGGCTACGCACGTGTTATGCGTGGGCAAGTTTTGAAAGTCCGCGAATATGATTTTGTGCAAGCCGCAAAGGCTTTAGGTGCAAGCGATTGGCGAATATTGTTCGTTCATATTTTGCCGAACTCAGTTCAGCCATTGATTGTTCAAGCATCACTTGGAATGGCTGGAGCAGTTTTATCAGAAGCATCGCTTTCATTTCTCGGATTAGGAATTCCGCCGCCGGCACCGAGTTGGGGAACGATGATCGAAGACGCACGCGGACTCGACACTTTGATGAATGCACCGCACGTTTTATTCTTTCCGGGAATTGCGATTGCTTTGACGGTTTTGGCGTTTAATTTTATCGGCGATGGTTTGCGTGAATATCTTGATCCGAAGCAAAGAGCAAGATAATTGTTAATTATCAATTGTAAATTGTTAATTATTTGAGGTAAAAACTGATTTTCATTAACAATTAATAATTCGTAATTAACCATTTAAAAATGATTTCTGTCCAAAATCTTTCCAAAACTTATCCTAGTAATTTTCGCAAACTCAAACAATTTTTGCGGTTGCCGACAAAAGAACCTGTCGAAGCATTGCGAAATATTTCTTTTGAAGTTGCTGATGGTGAAATCTTTGGTTTAATCGGAAAAAATGGTGCCGGAAAAACCACGCTCACAAAAATAATCGCAACCTTAGTTCAACCGACTTCCGGAAAAGTTTTGGTAAATGGTTTTGATTCGGTAAAAGATGAAGTAAAAGTTCGTTCGCTGATTGGACTTGCAACTGCTGAGGAACGTTCGTTTTATTGGCGTTTGAATTGCGAACAAAACTTGATGTTTTTCGCGAGACTTTGCGGTTTGAGCGATAAAGATTCCCGAAATCGAATTGACGAACTTTTTGAAGAATTAGGTTTAACCGAACTTCGAAAACGTCGATTTTCAGACCTTTCAACCGGAAACAAACAACGACTCGCAATTGCTCGTAGTTTGATTACAAAACCGCCGTGTTTATTGCTCGACGAACCAACTCGCTCGCTTGATCCGATTGCTGCCGCAAATCTTCGCGAGCTAATTTCTAATCTCAAAAATGTTTCTATCTTATTGACATCACACAACTTAACTGAAATTGAAGAACTCTGTGGACGAGTTGCGATTATTGTTAATGGAGAGATTCGGGCAATTGGAAAGCCCCAAGAATTACGCCAACAAAATAAACAAAATCAGCAAGTTACAATCAACTTTGAACTCAATAAACAGTTAGAGAGTTTAACTTTTACGCGAGAATCAGAAGATTATCTTTTGGGTGAAAAAGTAAGCGAATTGTTGTTAAAAGGTGCGAAAATTTTAGATATTGAAACAAAAAATTCGACCTTACTGGATGTTCTCGAAAGCTACGAAACAAAAGGTTGCTGAAATTCGTTTAAGAAACTGTTATTATTTATTAAAGGTATTTGGTTGAAATAATATGGCAAGAAAAAAAGCAGAAGATGGCTCTACTGAAGCCATTACAACTAGCAATTTTATCCGCTGTCGGTTTTGCGGACAAAAAAACGCGGTAAAAGCCGATTACGATAAAGACAAAACGGTTTGCGGTAAATGCAAACTTCCTTTATCAAACGCACCACATAAAAAATTTGCAGATTTGAGCAAACATGATTATGTGCATCCAGCTGATAGCAAAGCACTTGCGGCTTTAAAAGCAATTCCGGGCGTAGATTCAGGTTTGAAAAAATTACTCGAATTAACCGGTGAATCAGCAAGTCGCGTAGTATTTATGGCAAGTGCTGTGAAAGTTACGCCTCAACAATGTCCCGACTTACACGCAAAATTACAGATTGTTTGCACAACACTTGGTGTCGATATGCCAGATATGTTTGTTCAACAAAATCCTGTGGTTAATGCTTTTACAACCGGCGTTGAAAAGCCTCTGATTGTGCTTTGGTCAGGTTTGCTTGAGAAGTTGAATGATGAAGAAATTCTCGCAGTTATTGCACACGAAGTTGGTCATATTCATGCTCAACACGTTTTATATTTAACTGCCGCGAGATTATTTGAAGCCTTGGCAAATGCTTCAATCGGACGATTAATTCCGGGTTCAGAAATCATTAAAGGTTTGATCACAATGGGAATTAACAGCTCGCTTATGGCTTGGTCAAGACGTGCAGAATTATCTTGTGACCGGGCGGCTTTGTTGGTTGTTCAAGATCCACATATTGTTGGTCGAACAATGATGAAACTTTGCGGCGGCACTTTTGCATCTAAAGTCGATTACGATCTATTTTTAGAACAAGCTCGTGAGTTTGAAAAAAATTGCGATGATAATAATCTCGATAAATTTTGGGCAAATGTAATTTCTTCAGGTATGACACATCCGTTTCCGGTTTGGAGAATTTCCGAAATTTTGAAATGGGTTGACAGCGGAGATTACGATAAATTGATGAAAACAAAATAGTATTTTCGTTATTTAATTACTTGAAGAAAATGAGAATAGTCTCATTTTCTTCATTTTTGTTTTGTCATTCGTTTACTTCGAGGATTTTTAGCTTTATTATTACTGTTTACAAAAAAACATCCAATTATTTTAGAAACCTATTGTTTAGACAAGTTTAATGGCAAAACGAAACGATCGATCCTTGCTCAATTATTTGAGTTCATCAAAAAATTATCTTATTCCGGTAGTTTCTCTAATCGCGATAATTTTCTTTTCACTTGCAATTGTTTTAACATTTGCAACCTTAGATTCAGGACAGCGTTTGCTGCTGATTGCTTGCATCATTATTTTTCCAATTGTGTCGCTTTCTTTTTGTATGTGGCTTATTTTGCGAAATTCACGTGAGCTTTCTGTGAGTAAAAATGACGGTCAGATTGTTTGGCAAATTATGTTGCCGGAAGCTCAAAGACGCAAGTTAAACGTAGAAATTACAGCACTTGCAACCGCATTAAAAATCCCAAAACAGCAACGTAGCGACTTGTGTTCGGCTTATATTGTCGCGGAAGATTTGGCTTTGCGACAAATTGAACAAGAAGTTGAACGACCAATTGTGCGACACGTAAATATTGAAGGTGCTGAGTTTGACGGAGTTTTTGTTAAACGAGATGTTGTAACTTTTATCGATACAATGTTTATGGTTTCTCCGGAGGTTTCGCCCGAAAAAATTAAGAACTTGCTCAAAAAAGTGGAATTTGGCGGAAAGAAAATTGCTGATATAAGAAAAGGTTCAAAACCGCGTTTGTTACTTGCGATTGTTACGCAACTTGATGCCGATGCAGAAGCAAAACTTCGATCGTCATTAATCGGTAAATTTACTTCAACGCCAGTTGATGTTGATATTCGCTTACTTGATTTTGAAGGTTTACAGCGGGTTTTTGCGGCAGATTAGTTTTAAATATTATGTTGAAAGATAAAGTTGGAATTATTTTAGGAGTTGCGAATCATCGCTCGATTGCTTGGGCGTGTGCAAATTCGTGTGCGGAAAATGGTGCGAGATTAGCTTTTACCTATCAAGGTGAACGAATTAAAGAAAATGTTGAAAAACTCGCTGCTAAACTTGATAATTCTTTGGTTGTCGGTTGTGATGTGACTGATCAGGAAGAAGTTGAGCAATGTTTTGCGACTGTAAAAAAAGAATTTGGTCGCCTTGATTTCGTTATTCATTCTATTGCTTTTGCACCTCGCGAAGCTCTCGAAGGTGAATTTCTAGACACAACACGCGATGCATTTCTAACTGCCTTAGAGATCAGTGCTTATTCACTCGCTCAAATTTCTCGTGCAGCTGTTCCGCTGATGGATAAAGGCGGAAGCATCGTCACGATGAGTTATTATGGAGCCGAAAAGGTTGTTCAAAGTTATAATGTGATGGGCGTGGCGAAAGCAGCTTTGGAAAGTTCAACTCGTTATTTAGCAGAAGATCTTGGCAAACGAAATATTCGCGTCAACGCAATTAGTGCAGGACCAATTAACACGCTTTCGGCTCGTGGCGTAAAAAATATGGGTTCAATGCTCAATAAAATTGCCGAAAAAGCACCGCTTAGAAGAAATGTTGAAGCCAGAGAAGTTGGAAATACTGCATTGTTTCTAGTTTCAGATTTAGCTTCGGCAATTACCGGTGAAGTGATTCACGTTGATTGTGGCTACAATATAATGGGAATTTAGTAAAAATTCCAAACACCAAATCTCAGATTCAAAAAAATGATCTCAAATTTGAAGTAATTAATAATGTCAGAAATAAAAATAATTAGAGAACAATTACAACCAACTCACGACGAAATTTTGCTTCGTTCGCCTGACCAAAAAGATGACATTCAATCGTCTGATTCGTGGCGTGTTTTTCGAATAATGGGCGAAATCGTCAATGGATTTGATTCGCTTGGTTCAATTTCAAATGGAATTTCAGTATTTGGTTCGGCTCGCACACGTGAAGACGATCCAAATTATATTGCTGCCGTTGAAACTGGTCGACTTCTTGTTGAAGCAGGTTTTGCCGTAATTACAGGCGGCGGACCGGGAATAATGGAAGCGGGAAACAAAGGTGCAATTGAAGCAAAAGGAACTTCGGTAGGTATCAATATCGAGTTACCTTTTGAGCAATCGCCGAATCCTTATCAAAATAAATCGCTGACATTCAAATATTTCTTTGTTCGCAAGACGATGTTTATTAAATACAGCAATGGTTACATAATTTTCCCTGGCGGATTTGGCACTTTAGATGAATTGTTTGAAGCATTAACGCTCATTCAAACGCATAAAATCCGCAACTTTCCGGTTGTTCTTTTTAATTCCGCATATTGGCGTGGCTTGGTTCAATGGATTACTTCGACAATGCTCAACGGTAAAAATATCAACGCCGAAGATTTGTCGCTGATTCACATGACTGATTCGCCACAAGATGCCGTTGATTTCATTAAGAAATGTTGGGATAATGATAACGGAGCCAATTAAGATTTGAGTTTCAAAATAGTTATGTCTTTTTACGAAGTAATGATCGAGCGACATTTTTCTTCCGCACACCAACTTCGCGGATACAAGGGAAAGTGTGAAAATTTGCACGGACATAACTATAAAATTGAAGTTTTTGTCCGCGGTGAGGAAGTTAATAATATTGGGCTTCTTGTTGATTTTGGCGATGTCAAAACTGCGACTGATGAGGTTGTGAAATATCTCGATCACCGAAATATCAACGAGCTTCCGCCTTTCGACATCGAACTAAACACTTCTGCTGAGAATATTGCCCGCTTTATTCTCGAATATATTGGTTCACGGATAAATGAAAAGGGAATTGAAGTTTATAAAGTTCGCTGCTTTGAAACCCCCACGAGTGTTGCGACATATCAAGTTTAAATTCTTTAGGTATTTTGTTTTATGAAAAATTTGTTACTTACGCTGGTGTTTTTCATGTTTTCGAGTTTGGTTTTCGGGCAAACTATCGTTTCCGGAATCGTAAAAGACCAAAACGAAGCGGTTGTTGCCGGTGCGAAAGTTACCATTCGCAGTCTCAACACAACTCAGCGAAACACTGCCGTAACCAATGAAAATGGAGAATTTAGGTTTCGATCGATTTCTTTAGGTAGCTACGAATTAGTCATCGCAGCCGATGGCTTTAAGCGATATACACAATCCGTAAATGTCTCAAGTGGCGATGAACTAACACTGAGTATTTCGCTCAATCTTGGAGAGAGCAACTTTACCGTCACGGCTGAAACTGGCGGTGAGTTGGAAAAAGACAACGTTCCGCAAGCCTTAAACGTAATTTCCCGCGATCAAATTACACAAAGAACAACCGCCGTTTTGGCTCAAGCAGTTGACGAAGAAGCCGGCGTAGCTTTTCAGAGAACAAGCCCAACTCTTGGCGGTATCTTCATTCGCGGACTTGCCGGAAAAAATGTAAATGTTTTTGTCGATGGCGTGCGATATACGAATTCAGCTCAGCGTGGTGGAATTAACACGTTTTTTAATCTAAACGAACCGACAAATCTCCAAACAATTGAAGTAATTCGCGGACCAAGTGCGGCACAATACGGTTCGGATTCGCTCGGCGGAACAATTTCGCTTTTGACGCGAAATGCGAGTTCTGATGGAAAGTTGCACGGCGACGTTTCCACGAGTTTTAGTTCCGCCGATAGAAGTTTTGGAAGTCAGGCGTTTTTGAGTTTTGGTAGCGATAAATTTGGCGGTTATGGAAACTTTGCCGAGCGAAGAGTAAACAATCTCCGAACAGCTCAGGGAATTGAATCCCACGCAGCCGTAACTCGTTTTCTTGGTTTATCTTCGAAGGTTTTGGGTGAGCGTTTGCCTGATACAAGTTTTACTCAATACGGCGGTGCGATTCGCTTAAATTATGCGGCAAGCCTCGAGAATCAATTCGTTTTCTATTACCAGAGAAATCAGCAGGATGGCGGAAAACGCTGGGATCAGCTTCAAGGCGGCGATGGAAATTTGATCGCCGATTTGCGAAATCTCCAAGGCGATTTTGGGCACGTTCGATACAATAAACAAAATCCTGGCTTTTTTGACAATGCGAATTTCGCAATCTCTTACAATTCCCAACGCGAAGAACGCGTAAACCAAGGCGGGCAAGGAAATCCTTTTGCTGCGATAACGCATCAATACGAACGAACGAAATCCGCCGGTGTTAATTTCTTTTTCGATAAGCATGTAAAACAGGCGAATTTTCTGATCGGTGGTGATTATTACAACGAGAAAATTACGTCACCAGCGTTTACCGTCGATCCCGTTTTGAATCGTTCTACAATTTCACGACCTAGAATTCCCGATCAAGCACGTTTTCGTCACGGCGGATTATTTATTCAAAATTCGGTTGAGTTATTCAACGAGAAAATTCGTCTGAGTGGAGCTTTAAGATACGGAATCGCGAGTTATCGGGCTCGTGAATCGGATTCGCCGGTTGTTTCGGGTCAGCCGCTTTGGAGAAATGATAGCTGGCGAGACGGCGATTGGTCAGGAAGAATCGGTGCGGTCGGGCGAATAACGCCGAAGTTAAAACTTGCATTTAATTATTCTCGCGGATTTCGTTATCCGAGCATGACCGATTTAGGAACTTTGGGTTTAACGGGCGATGGCTTCGAAGTTGATTTCACTTCTGCGGTTGGTCTCGGTGGATTAATCGGCACAACGGCTGGAATCGATGCCGTCTCAACTGGTTTGGGTGTCGCGAAACAATCTTCTGAATTGAGTAATAACATAGATATTAGTCTTCGCTGGAGTCACAAAAGGATCGAAACAGATTTCACAGTTTTTCGGTTAGATATCAATGATTCGATTGTAAAACAAGCATTAATTTTGCCGAACGGTGCCGTTGGTCGTCCGCTTGGCGATCAAATAATCTCGAGCCAATTGCCGAATGGCGTTGTTTTTGTTCCCGTTTCAACCGCTCCGGTTTTAGTGCGTGCTAATTATTCTGACGCTAAGTTTTACGGCTTTGAATACGAGCTTGACGCGAACATTACCAATTATTTGAAGTTTCGTGGGAATTATACTTACGTAAAATCAGAAGATAAGGCAAATGGTTTGCCGCCGAATATCGAAGGTGGAGCACCGCCGCCAACTGGTTTTGTAAGCTTCAAATTCACGCAACCACGATATTGGATCGAAGTATATTCAACCATTGCGGCAAGGCAGGACAGACTTTCATCGCTCGATATTTCTGATCGACGTACAGGTGCTACTCGATCGCGAGTTCAGATTCAAAACTATTTCCGTCGTGGAGCTTGCGTGCTTGGTTTGACAAATAATCCAGGAACTTGCGGAACGGCAGGAACAACAACTCTGATTTCAACTGGCGAAACGCTTGCTCAGGTCCAAAATCGAGTTCTCGGATTCGGTATTGATTCCGCTCCTTTATTCAGATATTTGCCTGGCTATGGATTAGTTAATCTTCGAGGCAGCTTTACCGTTTCGAAGAAGGCGAGCCTATTTGTTGCGTTTGAGAATATCTTTGATAAGCAATACCGCAATCCGAGTTGGGGAATTGACGGAACGGGAAGAAGCTTGAATTTTCAATTGAGATACAAATTTTAGATTTTTTCATAAATAGAAAAATGACCTACGGAAAGTTAATTTCCAGCAGGTCATTTCTTATTGTGTAAAACCCACTAAGTTCCCAGGAAAGCCGCAATCCTAAGTTTGTATTTCATCACACGCTGACTTGAGCCATCGACAAAAACTCGCACCATGAAATTACCGCCGCTGCCCGAATCACCACTAAAGGTTCTGACGTTTCTACCTTTTTTCATTGCCGCGTTTTGCGGATTTGTAATGGTAAATTTAACGGATTTATTTGTGGACTTTAAGGTCACGTCAATAAAATGATATTCATCAACCTTAAAAATATAATCAATATATCCTCTTCCTTGAACCATTCCCGAAAGCGTCTTTTCGTAGCTGCCTTTAGGAAATTTTACGCTGACGTCCTTTTGAGCAGAAACTGAAATGGTTAAGAAAGCAAATGTGATGATCGCAAACAAAATTACTTTTTTCATATTTTCTCCAAGTTGTAACTGTATTCTACTTTCGCGGTTTAGCGTTTTTCACATGCTTATCAAACCAATCAACCATTTCAAACAACGTGTGTCCGATAGATTCTTTGGCAGAATAACCATGCGACTCGAGCGGAAGCATAACAAGCCTTGCGGTTCCACCGTTTCCGCGAATTGCCGCAAACAGCCGTTCGCTTTGGATTGGAAATGTTCCCTGATTATTGTCCGCTTCGCCGTGTGTCATCAAAATTGGTTCATTAATTTTGTTGGCATACATAAATGGCGAAACTTTAAAATACATATCTGGGGCTTCCCAAAATGTGCGACGTTCTGATTGAAAACCAAAAGGCGTTAGCGTTCTGTTATAAGCTCCTGATCGTGCAATTCCGGCACGGAAAATGTCTGAATGAGCGAGCAAATTTGCAGTCATAAATGCACCGTAACTATGTCCGCCAACGCCAACTCGATCACGATCAGTTACGCCCATTTCCACAGCTTTATCAATTGCCGCTTGTGCAGAATCGACAACTTGTTTGATAAACGTTTCGTTGACAGTTTCCGGGTTTCCGACAATAGGCATCGTGGTGTCGTCCAAAATTGCATAACCTTGAAGCAAGAAAAAGAGGTGCGAATAACCACCAATCGTTGTAAACCGATTGGTCGAACCCGAAACTTGACCAGCCGTTGAAGCATCCGTAAATTCTTGCGGATATGCCCAAACTACTGTCGGTAAACGAGTTCCTTCTTTGTAATTTGGCGGAAGATATAGCGTAAATGATAAATCAACTCCATCAGCACGTTTATATTTCACTAGCTTTTTCGTAATTCCGCGAAGTTGCGGAGTTGGATCAGCAAACATCGTAACTTGTTTTGGCGATGCTAAATCGCACTTCGCGTTTGTCGGGCATCCGTAATTTAAGAAAATATTTGACGGATTTACGGCAGACTCTTTTCGTGTGAAAAAATTTAAACCACTATCGTCAGCAAACCCCGCAAATGTTTGATATTCATCCTTTCCACTTTTAAATAATTCGTTCGCAGCTTTCATTTCTCGCAAATTAAATCTACGCAGAAATGGGCGATCACCATCAGGACTAGCACCAGCTCCAGTTGTAAAAACATCATCGCCGTCCTGTTGAACAACGGTCACGCCATTTGAAAGTCGCGTAGTTACAAAACTTCCAATGTCGCCGTAACGATCATTGATGCTTAAATCTGAAACCAACTTCGGCGAAGATGAATTTCTATAATCTAAGTGCCAAATTTTCCGTCGATTAGTGTCGCGGTCAAATTCAGTGACAAACATCAAGCCATTTTTTTCACCAAATTGACGACCTGCAAAACGTTGTTCAGTTTTGACAATCTCAGTCGGATTCGCAGAAAAAGGAGCTGCAAGCATAACTAATTTATCTCTCGGTGTAACCTTATTTTTCGGATTTCCACCATCCAACGCTTCTGCCCAAGTGAGTGTTGCAGACTCAACCGGAATCCACGAAATACTTCTCACACCAGTTGAAACGCCGCCAACGGGTAAATTATCTTGAAGCGGAATACTCGCAACTTTTTTCGTCATATTTCCATTCAAATCCCAAACTTCGATCTCTTTCGGAAAACGCGATGCTGGATAAAGATATGAAAATGGTTTTTGAATCCGCGAAGCGAGAATATGATTTCCGTCTGGCGAAACATCAGCATTATCAAAAATTGCGGGTTGACCAATATTTTTTACTTTCCCTTTAAGGTCAACAATCGCCAGCTGCGAGGTCGCGTAATATTCGAAAAGTGCTTCATCGTTTGGTGATTTTAAAAGGTCTTGAAATGTCTGAACTGCACCGGATTTACCCGAAGTTTCTTGAATATTTGGCTCATTTGGTGTGAGATTTTGATATTGCGGGGCAATGCCGCGATTCATCGGTACAAGATTAACGAGCAATTCTCTTTGATTTGGCATCCAAGAAAATCCGCCAAACGCGGTGTTTACCTGAATGTTTTTGAGCTTCGTCAGTTTTGCAGTCGCAACTTCCAGAACCCAAAGTTCGATTCCGGTCGGCGTTTGATTTCCAACCGCAATGTATTTTCCATCAGCCGACCAAGCTGGCGAAATAACATTGGCATTCGGCGGAAGTGCAATTAGCGTTTCTTTGCCATCAGCAATATTTTTGAGCGTGATTTTCGTCACATAAAACGGTCGATGTTGCCCATTCGTATTTGGATTTATACGCAAACCAGCAAGTCGCAACATTGGTTGTGCAAGCTCAGAAATCGGCGGATAACGAAGCGGCTCAAGCAATGCAATCACGTCTTTTTTCGGACTGATGACAGTTTGCGGTGTTGATGGAGCGTTTAAAACGTCCAATATATTTTGCGGTGGTTGTTTGTAACCTTGTGCAAAAGTTGATGTTACAAGCAATATAATGGTAGAAATCAGAGTTATTTTTTTCATGTTTTTGCGATTAGTTGATTAGTTGATTTTCTTTTAAAGTTTTTTTCTTCGGCGATTGATTGTAATACTTGAAATCAGAAAAATCTTGGGTCAAACTCAAGGTCATCAACTGATTTGTTATGAAATCTTTCATGAATTCCTTGCGGTTTTTCTCCAAGAATTTTAATCGCTTTTCAAGTTTTCGTTGAGTTTTAATAACACTTTTAGTCTCTTGAAAAAAGATTTCGGCAATTTTTTAGATTTAAATTTTTCAACATATTTTTATTTATCTCATTCTAGCCTGTTACTTACTTTTTGCAAATTCTCTCAAAATAATCCGTGCAATAGTCGGAATAATATCTCTTTCTTTTGCTTGGTTTTCGGTGAAAACGCATAAAACAAATTTCAAACCGCTCGGAGTCTCGATGTATGCAACATCGTGGCGAGTTTTTGATGTCCAACCGGCTTTCGACCAAAGTTTTGCACCTTTCAAATCTAAATCTTTCAATGCAATTCCGGTAAAACCATTTGTTTGGTCATCGTCGTCAAATACCTTACTATCTTTGTTTTCCCAGTTTCGCTTCATTAAATCGAGCATTTGTTTGGATCTATCGGGCGTAACCGCTTTATTAAGAGCAATTTCCGCCATCAATTGAGCGGTTGCATTTGTCGTTAATTTGTTGCGATTTATTCCGTCTTTGCCGCGAAATTGTTGCTCAATTCCATAAGCGTCCTCGCAGAAAGTTTTTTGGCAAACGTTGATATTTTGGTATTCTAGCGATGCGAAATAACGATTTACAACGTTTCGTTTGTAAGACCATTTTTTGAATTCGGCTTCGGGCAATTCGCCGCCGCTTCCCACACCAGAAAGAATGTCGAGAATTATCTGCGTTGCATCATTTGATGAATCGACAATCATATCTCTCATTGTGCGACGAAGTTCAGGCGAATCTATTATTTTACCATCTTGTAACCATTGTTGAATCGCCACCATATAAAACATTTTTACAACACTTGCCGGATATATTTTAAAATCACCACGATAATTTGCTGAAACTAAATTAGAGGAATCTCGCATATCAATTAAAGTTGCGGCTAAATCATAAAACTTCATACCTTTAGCAGAATATTTATTCAAAGTTTCACTAACTGCAAATTTTAGAATAGTTTGCAATTCGGCTGAATTTTCAATTGTAACTGTCTGATATGGTTTTTTTATTGGCTTAATTTGTTTTTTTTGAGCGTTTGCAAAAGAAATAACAAAGGTTAGACAGCATAAAATAATAAAAAATTTTTTCATAATTTTCCCAACTTTTCTTTACTGATTAGCTTAAAAAAGAGTATAAACGAAAACACGAATAATGGAAAAATCTAATCTAGTTCGCGGAATTAATCGCTGGGATTTAACCGCAATCGCAATCAACACAATAATCGGAGCTGGAATTTTCGGGCTTCCGGCGAAAGTTACGGCATTAATTGGCAGTTACAGTCTGATTGCATTTGTAATTTGTGCCTTGATTATTGGGTTAATTGTCTTGTGTTTTGCTGAGGTTTCGAGCAGATTTACTGAAACTGGCGGAATGTATCTTTATGCAAAAGAAGCATTTGGCTCGGTCGTTGGGTTTGAAGTTGGCTGGTTGTATTGGGTTGTGCGGGTGACAACTTTCGCCGCTAATTGCAATTTGCTCCTTGCGTATTTCGGCTTTTTTTATCCAGAAGCGAGAGAAGGAACTATGCGAATAGTTTTGATTTCGCTGGTTGTAGCTTCGCTCACTCTCGTCAACTTTCTTGGCGTAAAACAATCCACAATTTTGACGAATGTTTTTACGGTTGGAAAACTTGTTCCGCTTTTGATTTTTGTCGCGGTTGGTATTTTCTTTATTCAGCCAGCAAATTTTTCGTTTGAAGTTGTCCCTGAATACGCTACATTTTCGAGTGCTGTTTTACTTCTAATTTATGCCTTTGTTGGCTTTGAAGCAGCTGTGATTCCTGGCGGCGAGATTAAAGATCCGCAAAAAAATATTCCGTTTGCACTGCTAACGGCACTTGCGATTGTCGCCGTTTTATTCATTTTGATTCAAATAGTAAGTATCGGAACATTGCCCGAACTTGCGAAATCGGAAAGACCGCTTGCAGATGCTGCGTCGAATTTTCTTGGAATCTACGGTGCTTCGTTTATCACAATTGGTGCGTTGATTTCCATTTTTGGAAATTTGAATGTCGGATTTCTTTCAGCTTCGCGGATGCCATTTGCGATGGCGGAACAAAATGAATTGCCACAAGTTTTGACAACAACTCACGAGAGATACAAAACTCCATATATTTCGCTTTTGCTTACTGCGATGTGTATGTTGGTTTTTACAATTCAAAGCTCTTTTGTTTCGGCATTAACGATCAGCACGATCGTTCGTTTGTTGGTTTACGCCACAACTTGTGCTGCTTTACCGGTTCTTCGCGGACGTGAAGATGTTACGAAAGCACAATTTATGGCACCATTTGGAATAATAGCGGCGGTTTTGTCTTTGCTGCTGACGGTTTGGCTTCTCACAAATGTTGATTTTAACAAAGAAGGTTTAATGGTGGTTTTGGCAATGATTGTTGGATTAATCTTCTTTGCTTCATATCGAATTTTCCGCAAGAAAACATGAAGCAAACGTTCTGTTGAGTAATTATGAGAAAAATATTACTAACATTCATCTTCGTCGCGATCGCAACTTTCGCAATTTCTGCACAGACAATTGAAAACGCCAGCCGGAAGACTCTCGGCTATATTTCTTCAAGCGGAACGGTGGAAAATGCGAGTCGCTCGACGCTGGGATATATTAATTCTAATGGAAGCATCGAGAATTCAAGCCGTTCGACGATAGGATACATTACCGAAAACGGACGAGTGGAAAACGCCTCGCGAAGCACAATCGGTTACATAAATTCGAATGGTTCGGTCGAAAACGCAAGCCGTTCGACTCTCGGATATGTAAATTCGAATGGAACGGTTGAAAATTCGTCTCGCTCGACACTTGGCTACGCAAAAGGAGTTAATCAGCGGCATGCGGCGATATTCTTCTTCTTTTTCTTTAATGCAAAATAGCAAAATTACATCGGGAATGTAACCGATTTTCTTCAAAATGCGTCTTGCTACTTAAGAAGTTGTTTGCATAAAATTCCCAGGAGAAATAGCGTTTATGAAAAGATGTTTTCTATTGAATATTTGTATTCTCGCATTTTGCTTTGTAGCTTCATCACAAATCAAAATAACCATTCCCAAAATCGGTCAGCCGAAACCAACTCCAAGTCCTACTTCGCCGCCGGTAAACAATCCAACGACATCTGCCACGCCGAAGATGCCCAACAAAACAGGGCAAATGCAAGGATCATCGGGAGATTTTCCCGCACGCTTAATGGCAACCGATACGCCGGTTTTTCAAAAATCGACGCTTGATGTTCGCGTTGATATGGAAAATCGATATTGGAAATTACCTAATGAATCCAATTATACGAGTTGGATTCCGCAAGTAAAATTTAATGTTTTTTACAAAGGAAATGTCGTTTTGCGTTATAAAGCAGAGTATTTCACGCCCGATGGAAAACCATGGTTTAGCGAGCCGATTGAACAATTATCCAGCAATCTCGACAATCAAACGGTTCAAATCGGGAGCGGACGCGGCAGTAACAGATTTGATAAAATTTCGACAATCACGATTGGAACTTACGGTGTAAAAATCACGAATATGAGAGACGATTCGGTGGTGTTTGAAGGTAAATTCAAGGTAAATAAATACAAATACGGACCACAGATTCCGATGTTTAAAAATCAAGCAGCGTTTTATGTTGAACAAGACTGGAATTTGCCGATTGGCTCCGTTTGGTTAAACTACAAAAGCAATCTCGATTCGGCACTGCCAACGGTTAGTATGTGGATCAAAGGCGATATTCGTGCGGGCGATTTGGAAGCGAGACTTTTTCACAATGGCTTGCAAATTATGACGACCGACGATATGGGCGAAGTTAATACAACGCAAGATCGCCATCCGAATATCATTGAAAACAAAGAACTTGCATATTGGAAAGAATGGAGTTTTGGTTGGTATAAATTTATGGCAGTATCGCCAAAAGCGAAGCAGAACTATCCAAAAGCATCACTTCTTTCTGATATGCCGGGCGAATATACCGTGAAAGTTTATTTCAAAGGTGAGCAAATAAGGGAAACTAAGTTTAGTGTAGCAAATGGAAATTTTGCCGATAACGGAATTGGAAAACAGAATAATTTTGCTGAAAACAAAATTTTTATTCCGGTTAAAGTTATGGGAACATTAGACAAATGGAATACAACTCAATGGAAGACCGATGCTTTTTATGGAAATCCTTTAAGCGGGTTTAGTTTACAGTAATTACAATTTTATTTTGTGATTTTAAAAAAGCTACGAGTATTCACATCTCGTAGCTTTTCAGATTTCATCAAAACGCTTTAATTTACGATAAAGTGTTGATAAATCGATGCCTAAAATGTTTGCAGCTTCAGTTTTATCATCACCAACAGAGTTTAAAATTTCCAAAATATAACGCCTTTCCATTTCTTCAAGTGGCGGACGCAAGCCTTCTAAATCTCTCATTTCGAATTGCAAACTACTTTCGGCTTTTAGCTTTGGTGACAAACTTTCAAAATCAATTTCATTTTCAGAAAGTATAAAAGCACGTTCGATGGCATTTTCAAGTTCTCGAATATTACCTTGCCAACGATAATTTAATAATACAGACATTGCTTCTTTGGTGATTGGTTTTGGCTCAGATTGTTGATTTTGAGCCGTTTTTGCAACAAAATGTTTTGCCAACAGCGGAATATCTTCACGACGATCTCGTAATGGTGGAAGAAAAATTTCAATTACGTTGAGGCGATAAAATAAATCTTCACGAAAATTATTTTGCTTTATTTCTTCTTCTAAATCCCGATTTGTTGCTGCAATTATTCTTGCATCAAATTTAACGGCAATGCTCGAACCAAGAGGCGTTACTTCGTGTTCTTGCAAAGCACGAAGCAGTTTAACTTGAAGCGGCTGAGGAATTTCAGCAATTTCGTCGAGAAATAATGTTCCGCCATCAGCTGTTCTAAAAAGTCCCTTTTTATCAGTTTTGGCATCAGTAAAAGCACCTTTTGTGTGTCCAAAAAGTTCGCTTTCAAGCAAACTTTCGGGTAAAGCACCACAATTTATCGCGACAAAATCTTTTTCCGAACGTTTAGAATGATGATGAATTGCTCTTGCTACAAGTTCTTTTCCGGTGCCACTTTCGCCCGAAATTAAAACGTTTGCATTTGTGTTTGCAACCTTTTCAATTAAACGAAAAATGCTTTGTAATGCTTGCGATGTTCCGATAATTTCTGAAAAACCATAGCGTTTTTCAAGTTCACGCCGCAATGCACGATTTTCGCGAAAAAGTTCACGTTGGCGAATCGCATTTTTTAAAGTTTTGATTAAATCTTCATTGACAAAAGGTTTTGTGACGTAGTCATAAGCACCTTTGCGAAGTGCAGAAATCGCGGAATCGACTGAAGAATAAGCGGTCATTATAACTACAAGTGCTTCAGAATCAATAGTTTTCAGTTTGTCGAGCAGCTCAAGTCCGTCCATTCCTGACATTTTTATATCAGTTAAAGTAACGTCAATTTCCTGTGTTATAAAAATTTCGAGTGCAGTTTCAGATGAATTTGCGGTGAAAACCTGAAAGCCTTCTTTTTCGAGTAATTCACGCAAAATTGCACGCATTATTTCTTCATCTTCAACAACTAAAATGCTTGTAGTATTCATAACTTCGAACGAGCTTAAAACGAAAATCAGTCTAACACAAGAATTTTTTATTTTCGCAGATTCGTGTTAGCATCTAACAAAAGTTATGCGTTTTTTTTGTGCCATAATCATCATTTATAGTCTAGTTTTTTGTGCTTTTGGGCAACAAACAAATCCTGTTGAGAGACAAGTCTCAAATCCTCTAACTGACACTCCAAATGTTAATCCGCTTTCTGAAGATCCACCGCCGCAAACTCCTAAAAAAAAGCAGAATAAAGATTCTGATTATGTTGTTGAAGGTGGAGATGGCGAGCTAGTAGTTTATTCAATTAACCAGACGGGAAGTGGCGAAAAAGGTAAAGAAGTTGTAATTCATTCAGGACGAGTTGACGCTAGATATGGAATTTATCGGATGCAGGCTGACAAAATTACTGTAATTCGAGAAACGAATATGATGATTGCCGAAGGCAATGTTGTGTTTGATCAAGGCGATGACCAACGAATAACCGGAACAAAATCTGAATGGAATTACAAAACAAAAATCGGCTATTTTGTTGATTCGACTGGCTTTACGAATCAGACAGATGACGGAACGGTTATTTATTTTACAGCTGATAGAGTTGAAAGAATCTCGCTCGACGAAATAAAAATTATCAATGGACAATTTACTGCATGCGAAGATTCGGTGCCGAAATGGAGTTTTACTGCAAAGGAAGTTTATGCCAAAACGAATGTTGCATTGAAGATGAAAAATGCCAAGTTTCGGATTAAAAATATTCCTGTTATTGCTTTGCCTTATGTTTCAATTCCGTTGCGTAAAGACGACCGAAAATCAGGTTTTTTGACTCCAACTGTAGGCTATTCTTCAAACAAAGGAACGAGACTTTCGGCAGCATATTATCAAACTTTAGGTCGTTCGGCTGACGTCACGCTTCGTGGTGATGTTTATACTTCGCGGGGAATTGGCTACGGCTTTGACGCGAGAACTCGTGCAAATTCGCGTTCTTACTTTAACTTTGGCTCGTATATTGTTAAAGATCGAATTTTGGGTTCAAAATTTAGCGGAACTGACAGAAAATCTGACCAAGGCGGTTCGATTGTTTACGCTGAAGGTGTGCAGTATTTTCCAAACGGATTCACCGCCGCTGTTGATGTTCGTTTGACTTCGAGCTTAGCATTTAGACAAGTGTTTTCTGATGGAATTCAGCAAGTTATTTCTCCAATTGAAGTTTCTAAAGCCTTTGTTAATAAGAGTTGGAATGATTTTTCGTTAAATATTCAGGCGAAATCTGAAGTTATTTCTATCCCAAATGTGCGTGTTAAGACCAGAAGTTTGCCGAGCGTGCATTTTGAAAAAAGAGCAAGTCCGCTTAAGTTTTTAGACGATGTTTATTTTTCGTTTAAAACAAGTATTGAAGGTGTGAGCCGTCGCGAAGCGGTCGATGATATTAATCTTTATCGGCAAATTGTTGGAAGTGATCCGATTGTCACGCCGGTTATTGGGCAAAGATTTGACCTTTTTCCGCAAGTTTCTGTGCCTATAAACACAAAGTATGCAACATTTACAGCAACTGGCGGATTTCGTGCGACATATTATTCAAACTCGCTTGATAGTTTTAGAAGAGTTTTAGGACGTAATATTATTCGTAGTTATGGCGAATTTGAATTTGATGTTAGACCGGTTGCTTTAGCTAAAAATTTCTATCGAAAAAATAGTTCCTTTCGCTTCCGGCACACAATTGAACCATATTTAACATATCGTATCGTAAAAGGCGTAAATGATTTTAATCAGTTAATCCGTTTCGATTATTTAGACACAATTGCTGACACCAATGAAGTTGAGTTTGGTGTGACAAATCGAATTTTTACAAGACGTTACACCGAAGCAGTTACTGCCGAAGCACAAAAAGAACAACAAGAAAATCCAACCGGAAAAAGCCAACTTTCTATTCAACCATACGAAATATTTACGCTTACTGTCAGACAAAAACATTTTTTTGATCCATATTTTGGCGGAGCTTTAACGCCTGGAAGAAGAAATCAGCTTTCAACAATTGCTGCTTTAACACCGTTTACATTTGGTGGAATTCCGCGAAAATGGTCGCCAATTAACATTGATTTTACATATCGTCCGGAAAGAACAATATTTTTCAACACTCGCTCAGATTTTGGAATAAATGGTGATGGGTTGCGAAATATTTCAGCCACGATTGGTTACGACACGAAACTGCTTAAAATTTTCCAGACTTTTTATTACACTCGTGCAGTAGATTTGGCACCTTCATTGCAACAATTTGGAAATAGTTTTGGGAAAGAAGCCGGAACGCAAAGAGGTTCACAATGGAATCCTTCAGTATTTTTAGGTGATAGAAACAAAGGAATTTTTGGAGGTGTTTCGTTGTTTTTTGACTTTCAAAACCGACGTGCAACTCGCGGTTCGCCGCTCATTTCATCGCTCGGAACAATCGGATATGCTTATGATTGCTGCTCTTTGGTCGTGCAACATTATACATTTAACGTTGGTGTCCGCCGCGAAAACCGTTTCGTTTTCAGTTTCAGACTAAACGGAATCGGAGCATTCGGAACTGAACAATTCGGTCAAGGTTTGAGATGAATCTTTTACTGCTCAACCGTTGAATTATAAACAAACCTTCCGTTTCCAATTTTCAACATATAGACAGGCTTTTTGGCGTTGCGGTTTTCGTCAAACGAAAATTTTCCGGTTACACCGATAAAGTTTTTTGTTTCAGCAAGAGTGTCGCGAACCTTTGTTTTGTCTAAAGAATTTGCTCGTTTCAAAGCGTCAGCTAACAAATTTACTGAATCATAGCCGAGAGCTGCAAAAGCATCAGGCTCAAGATTGTAGAGTTTTTTGTAAATAGAAACAAAGTTTTGCACTGTATCAGAAGGTTCTGAGGTCGCAAAATGATTTGTGATGTAAGAGTTATCTATTGCTTTTTTTCCAATTTCGAAAAGAGTTGGCGAGTCCCAACCATCGCCGCCAAGAAGTGTTGCTTTCATTTTTTGGCTTCGTGCTTCTTGTGCAATTTCGCCAACCTGATTGTAATAACCTGAGAGATAAATTGCGTCCGGATTTGTTTTTTTAACTGCTGAAATTAACTGTCCATAATCTTCTTCGTTTTGATTATAAAATTGCCGAGATACAATTTTGCCACCTAATTTTTTAAAAGCATTAGTGAAACTGTCGGTCAAACCTTTACTATAATCTGAACTTAAATCAACAATAAGTGCAATTTTTCTCAGCTTTAACGTTTCAAAAGCAAACTTTGCCATAACTTCGCCCTGAACTGAATCAACAAAACAAGCACGGAAAATGTAGTTGCCAACTTCAGTAACTTTAGGATTAGTAGCGGTTGGCGTAATCATCGGAATTTTTGCTTTTTGAGCTAAAGCAGCAGCAATTAGACTGTTGGTTGAAGTTGGAGAGCCAATTAAAAAATCGACTTTTTCATCTTCAATTAATTTTGTAACAACAGATAAAGTATTTTCCGGCTTGCCTTCATCGTTTAAAATAACAATTTCAATTTTCTTGCCGTTAATGCCACCTTTTGCGTTGATTTCTTCAACCGCCATTTTAATTCCGGAAAAAGTGGAAATTCCAAAACTCGAAGTTTGACCGGTGTAATCTCCGAAAATTCCAAGTTTTATTTTGTCATTTTGAGCAAAAAGAGTCTGAACAAATAAAAATAGCGATAAAAATATAATTAGTTTCATAAACATAAAGAGTTGCAAACTAAAGAGTTTAGACTGTTAATAAAAACTTGCAAGTTAAAAGCAGTTTATTTATCTTTAGTTATCGGCAAACCTTTCGATTTCCAGTCGTTTGTCCCGCCTGCAACGCTGTAAACTTCTTTAAATCCAGCATCTTGCAATTTTTTTGCTCCATCAATGGAACGTCGCCCACTTTGGCAAATTACATAAACAGGTTTTGACTTATCGAGCTTTGCAATATCTTTCTCGAGAGAATCAAGCGGACAACTTGTCGCATTTTCGGCATGTTCGCTGTTAAATTCTGATGCTGTTCTGACATCAATAAACTGTGCTTTTTGCTCGGTAACGGCAGTTTTTGCTTCGTTTACAGTAACTTCCTTGACGTTTGGAGTTGAACCACAACCAACGCAAAATAAAACGATTGCAATAATAAATATTGATAAGATTTTCATAATATTCCTCTTTTTTTAACTTTCAGAAACTTCGGTTCGTAAGCCTGCATTTATCCAAGCTTCAGTTCCGCCAGTAACGTTAAAAACTGTAAAACCTGCGTTTTCTAAAATACTGGTTGCCAAAGACGAACGATAACCGCTCTGGCAAATAATAAAAGCTCTATTCTCAGGATGTAGTTGGTCCAAATTTTTTACTAAAGAATCAAGTGGATAATTCAACGTCCGATAGGCGTGTCCGGCGTTGTGCTCGGCAGTTCTACGAACATCAATAAATTGCAAAAACTTTTCTGTTTGGGTTAATTTGCTTACTTCTTCAACCGAAACTTGTTCTATAGTTCTTGTTTTGCCATTGTAATTTTCAAACAAAATATATCCTGAAAGAGTTTCGTGTCCAACTCTTGCGAGACGCATAAACGCTTCGTCAACCTGCTGTTGTGTCTCAGCGACAACTGCTAGAATTGTGCCGATTGGAATTAAAGTTCCAGCCCAACTTGCGAACTGTCCGCCAAGTCCGATATTTATAGAATTTGGAACGTGCGATTTGCCATATTCAAAGTTTTTGCGAACGTCAATTACAACACCATCAAAGTCAGTAATCTGCTGAGTTGTAAATATTTGTGGTTTAGGTAAATCAGCTAATGCAACCGAGCCTTGTAAGTTTTTTTCCGCACTTTTGGGGAAATATGCCGGAACTTCCTGTTGAGCTTCGGCGACAATTTTGACGAATTCTGCTTTGGATATTGGTTGTAAAGCATAATTGTTTTTGCGTTGATTTCCGAGTGTTGACCAAGTTTCTTTTGACAGAGATTTACCGCATAAACTTCCTGCTCCGTGTGCGGGATAAATCTCGGTTTCGTCAGATAAAGGAAGAATTTTTTCGTGCAGAGAATCGTATAAAAACTCGCCCATTTGTTCGGCAGAAAATCCTTTAGAACCGATTAAATCAGGTCGTCCAACATCGCCGATGAAAAGTGTATCACCTGTAAAAAGTTTATCTGTTTCGCCCTCGCATTGAGCCAGAATACAAATTCCTTCAGGTGTATGTCCGGGAGTTTCAAGAAATTTTAGTGATATTTTTCCAATTGTTAAAATGTCGCCATTTGTTACTTTAAGTGTTGAAAATGTAGTATTTGCAGCTTGTCCATAAATAATTTCTGCACCGGTTTTTTGCGAGAGTTCGATGTGTCCCGAAACAAAATCGGCGTGCGAATGAGTTTCGATAATATATTTAATCTGTTGATTATTCGCCTGAGCTTCGTCTAAATATTGCTGAATATCACGTTGCGGATCAATAATCGCACATTCATTTTCTGAGCCGATATAATATGAAGCGTGTGCCAAGCAACCAAGATAAAATTGTTTAAATTTCATAAAATTAAAGTAAAAAGTGAAAAATTGCATAATTGAACATCGCAACTTTTCACAATTTTAAAAATAAACTAAACAAAGTTTTTGCTTAGTTTATTTGAGTCAGCCAAGTTGCATTATTAGGCGTTGGTCGTTCGCCACGGATTATCGCGAAAAAGTTTTCTTGCAAATTTTTCGTAATTTCACCACGTTTTCCGTCGCCGATTGTTATGCGATCAACCGCACGAATTGGAGTAATTTCAGCGGCTGTTCCGGTGAAAAAAAGTTCATCAGCCAGATAAAGTGCCGCACGTTGGATTGTTGTTTCAATAACCTCAATTCCCAATTCGCGAGCTATATGAATGACAGAATCGCGGGTAATTCCTGGCAAAACAGAAGAACCAAGTGGCGGCGTTATTAATTTTCCACCGTTTACCATAAATAAATTTTCGCCTGAACCTTCTGATACATATCCGCGATCGTCAAGTGCAATACCTTCCGAAAATCCGTTTAAAATCGCTTCCATTTTAATGAGTTGCGAGTTCATATAATTCGCACCGGCTTTTGCCATTGACGGCATAGAATTTGAAGTGATTCGTGTCCAACTTGAAACACAAACATCAACACCAGCTTCTAATGCTTCTTCGCCGAGATATTTGCCCCAATCCCAAGCGGCAATATATGAAGTTAAAGGATTTCCAAATGGATTTACGCCAAAAGCGGGTTTAGCTTCGTCAAGTCCGCGGAAAATAATTGGACGTAGATAACAAGATTCGAGTCCGCTTTGACGAACAACTTCGACAGCCGCATTACATAAAACATCGCGTGTTAAAGTTGTGTCCATACGATAGATTTTTGCAGAATTAAGCAGACGTTGCATATGTTCTGTGAGACGGAAAATTGCAGAACCTTTGGCAGATTCGTAACAACGAATACCTTCAAAAACACTCGAGCCATAATGAATTGCGTGAGTCATAACATGAACGCGAGCATCGTTCCAATCTATCATTTCGCCATCACGCCAAATTTTTGGTGCGATTCTGAGTGTATTAACGTCTTTAGTTGACATAGAAATCTCCTTAGGGTTTTTGCCTGTTTATAATGTGTTTATTATAAGTAAAAATTATTTGCAAAGAAGTTTAATATTACCTTTTGCTGATATGTTTCGCAAGACGTTAAAAAGCAAAGATGCACGAAACTTTTTAAGTCGCGTGCATCATTTATTAATGAAAAATTCAGTTCTTAAAGAATCCGAATTCTCGGTGCAGTATCATCTAAACGACTGTCGTAAATAGTTCCGCCACCTTCAACTCGAATAGTTATCGGTTGATCGCCACTTCCTCTCATCGATTCGGTTAGCTGGAAATCAAAGAAATACACACCCGGAATATCAGATGGTTGTGGATTATTCAAAATGCCGGAAATAGTTGTACGATTATCACCAATTCTGACTGTCATAAAACTCCGGTCAATATTAAATAAGCCGGTAGCATAAATTCTAATCACAGTTGGAACTCTCAAACCACCACGATATTTAAGTGTTCTGACTTCATAAGGCTCAGTTCTGAAAACGCTGTTTGTGATATTTTTTGTATCTGCCCGACCAAATGGTCCGGGTTCTGATAAACCAAGTGGGAAAATATCAGGTCTGGTTGCAAGAACATAAGCCGGTCCTTCAAGGCTGAGTCCATTTAAATTTACGACGACAGAATACGTAGTTCCTGGAGTTAATCCAAGCGGAGTAACAACAACTAACTGACGAGTGCTAACTGATCTTATTCCGCATGCCGCACCACCAATTGAAACTGAAACACCATTTAATTCTAAAGGCAAAGGTGTGCTTCTGGAATTGGAACCAATTACTGTTGCTGGAACAATTGGACGACTAAATGCTGGATTTAGCTTTATTATTGTCAACAATCCTGGTGATAATGCTTGAACAGCCGGAGGTGTCACTGGCGTAGGAGTTGGCGTTGGACTCGGTGTTGGCGTAGGCGATGGAGTTGGTGTTGGACTCGGTGTTGGAGTCGGTGACGGAGTCGGCGTTGGACTTGGTGACGGAGTCGGCGAAGGAGTTGGAACAACATCCGCTGTAATTGGAATATTACTTGCACCTGTAGCAAAATTGAAACCACCTCTCGTTGGAGATGTAGTTGATGTTGTAGGTGAAATTAAATAAAAACCTTCTGAAGACAAATCACTATTTCCGCCACCAAGCTCTGTTCTACTTAAGCTAAAAGCAATTCTTTTAGAAGAGTCGCTAGGCATCGGCTGAACTGATGAAATTGTAAAGCTCGAAGATGGCAGCTGTGAAAATCTTTTAAAAGTTGCTGTCGCACTAGGATTTGAAAGCGTGTAGCTATAAATTTGTGTCGGACGACCAGCTAATGGATTTAATCCTTCGCTTTCTGTGGTGGGAATTGTTCCATCGGGTTTGATATTCAAGCGAGTTCCTAAAACAAGACTTTGCGGAACTCCAAATGAATCATAATCAGAAAATGTCGGGAAATGGAGAACATCGCCTTCTGGTGCACCAGTGTCGGCATTTCCACGAGGACCAACTTGTCTGTAAAAAGTTCTAAGTTCTGCAGTTGCAGCAACATTTGCATCATAGACAAAAGTTGCAATAGCCGTTGAATTAGAACCTGTTCCAGATAAATCACCGAGCGAATCAAAAGTTATGTATCGACCATCACGACTGATTCTTCTGCCGAAGCTAAAAAAGTTTGTCGGATCGCCAAGATTTGCGGCTGTTGTTACAGTTATTTGTTTTTTAGTCCCTGTTGCGACGCCGCTAGAATCCAAATCTGAAATAAAAATCTCATCGTTTTTGGCTGTACCAATATTAGAACCACCAGTCATTAGTTTTATCGGATTTTGGCAATTTGAAACAAAAGCAACACGCAATCCATTACCGGAAATGCTCGGATTAGCATTCCAATTTGGATCAAGGATCGTTCCGCGGGACGTTGCAGTTATTTGTCTAATTGTTGCCAAAGATCGTGTGTAAACAAAAATTTCAGGATTGTCGTGGTTTGGAAAAGAATTCCCATTAGGACCACCTGGAACTGGGTCAGGCTCTAAATCTCGAGTTGAGGTAAAAGCAATTGTGTTTCCGTTATCATTTATAGAAATATCACGATTATCATCGGCAATTAAAGGAGAAGTTGTTGAAGTTCCGGCAAGTGGTCGGCGACTTGCAATTGAATTCGTGACTCTCGTAAATGCTCCGCCACTTAAAGGAGTGAGCGGAATTTCTGTTCCGCGAGTTAAATCTACCGGAGTTATAGTCGGAATTGCATAAAGCCAAATTTCGGCGTTAGCATCTAATGTAAGTGGATTAACACCAGTTGTTGGTGTAAATGAGTCTCCGTTAAAATTTCCTGGATTTGTTGCGTTTGGAGCGTCAGGAGTAGATGTTGTTGCGTTTGAACTAAAAGCAATCCATTTCCCGTCGTTACTAATTACGGGGCGTGAATTGACGATTTCGACTTTAACATTGCTAAAAACATTGGTTAATGCAGTGTCAATTAAAACGTTTCTCGTATTTGTAATCTGAAAAATTCTACGTTGAGCATAATCATAAAGAAAAATTTCTCTATTTAAGTCGGCATTGTTTCGATTTTCTGTCGCAATGTTTCCAGTTGATTCTAAAACGACAAGACGACCATCGCCGCTGACATCGCGGACAAAAGTGTCAAAGTTTGATGATGTGAATTGCCCAATAAAAGAGGTGGTTTGTGCAAAACTTTGAACTGTAAATAAAAGTAAAATACCTAAAAAAATGGTAAAACGAATTTTCATGAATTAATCTCCCCGAGCAAATACAAAACTTGTAAGCAAAATAATTTAAATCAACCAAATGCAAAACCTTAATTTTATGCGTAAATGCAACTCTGTGCAAGCGTCTAAAGGTTTTACTAGTTGAATAGTTTAGGGCAAACTTTACATTAGATGTAGAAAAATTAAATATTGGTTGGCTTAGATGTTGAAAAATAACCTAAAAATTATGATTGTAGTTGGCGAGAGTTCGGGCGATAGCCACGCCGCTAAAGTCGTTTCTGCACTTAGAAAGCTCAATAAAACTACTGAATTTTTTGGTTCTACTGGCGATAAACTCCGTGAAGTTGATGTTGAAACTATTCTTTCAGCAGATAATTTTTCAATTGTCGGATTGCCCGAGGTTGTAAAGGCTTTACCGATGTTTTGGAGAGCGTTTCAAACTCTAAAAAATGCTGCAATTGAGAAAAAGCCTGATGTTATCTTGCTTGTCGATTTTCCGGAATTCAATTTAAAATTTGCTAAATCATTGAAAAAGCTAGGTTTTAAGGTCGTCTATTATATTTCACCACAGCTTTGGGCGTGGCGAAAATATCGACTTCGAGGCATTAAACGCGACGTTGATTTGCTGCTGACAATTTTACCTTTTGAGAAAAAGTTTTACGAAAAACACGGAATTGATAACGTTGAATTTGTTGGAAATCCGCTCGCCGGAGAAGTTAAATCAATTCTTTCTCGCGATGAATTTTGTGCAAAACACAAGCTCGATTCAAAACAACCGATAATTTCTCTATTGCCCGGAAGTCGCCGAAAAGAGATTGAAAGAATTTTACCGAAACTTTTGCAAACTTCTGTGCAAATGGAAAAAAAGAATTCGAATTTACAGTTTATTGTTGCCATGGCAGCAACTAGAAAATTATCAGAATTTGAAAATATTGCGAAAACTTTGACCAATCTACCTAAAAATCTCACAATTGTAGAAAACGAAACTTGGGAAGCTCTCAACGCCTCAGATGTCGCCGCTGTCACTAGCGGAACGGCAACTCTGGAGACTGCAATTATCGGAACGCCGCTCGCGATTGTTTATCAAACCTCAACATTTAATTGGGTTGCGATGCGACCATTAATTTCTACTGAACATTTTGGCTTAGTTAATTTAATTGCTCAAAAACGTCTCGCTAAAGAATTTATTCATTCAAATTTTACGGTCGAATTGCTTTCCGAAGAGTTATTTAGATTGCTTGAGAAAAATGAAAATAAAAAAATGCGAGATGAGCTTTTAGAAGTAAAAAATAGTTTGGGCGAAGGCGGAACTGCAATAAAAGTTGCCGAAGCTATTTCGAGAATCGCCAACGTATAATTATTTATCAGTTTTATTTAATCTTACAAGTCGTTTCATTTCAATGACTTGTCGCTTATAGTCTTCCATGGGTTGAATCGGAATTCCGCACCAAATACCTTTGCGAACAATCTTATTTGGAAAAACTGCACTTTTAGCACCAATGACAACGCCACTTTCAATCGTCACGTGATCTGCAATTCCAACTTGTCCGGCAATGACAACGTCGTCGCCGATTGTTGTGCTACCGGAAATTCCGGTTTGAGCCGCGATTATAACTCTTTCGCCAATTTTTACATTGTGAGCAATCTGACAAAGATTGTCGATTTTTGTGCCTTTCCCAATTCGCGTTTCGCCCAATGCTCCGCGATCAACACAAGTGTTTGCACCAATTTCCACATCATTTTCAATGACAACGGTTCCAATTTGAGGAAATTTTAAATACTCAGTCTCATCGCGAACGTAGCCAAAACCATCAGCACCGATAACGACTCCAGCGTGCAAAATTACGTTATCGCCAATTTTGCAATTTGCTTCAACACAAACATTTGGATGAATAACGCAATTATCGCCAATTTCTGAATCATCGCCAATATAGCAAAAAGCCGCAATTGAAACATTTTTTCCGAGTTTTGCAGATTCTGAAATAACGGCAGATGAATGAATTTGCGAAGGAATAATTTTTGCTTTATTTAAAATTGTAGCTATTTTGGCAAATGCTAATTTTGGATTTTTGACTCTTATTATTGAGCAATTTAGTGTGGCTTGAAAATCTTCGTAAACTATTACACATGAAGCATTTGTCTGTTTAAAATCTTTTGTAAGAAAAGTAATTTCTCCGTTTTTTGCGTTTTCAATATCTGCAACGCAAGATATTTCAATGGTTCCATCACCGACTAATTTTCCATCGATATATTCTGCAATTTCAAAAATCGTCATTTATCGCTCCGTTTCGTCAACAACTTTTTGCAGAAAATAAGCAATTCCTTCAATTTCAAAACCATGTTCTTTCTCAATTCGTTTTAAAATCGGTGCAGAATCGCTGTCCATTAAATCCAAATCAGCAAGATCAATTGTAATGTTTCTTTTAAGATGTTCACGCATTTCAAGTGCAATTTTCTCTAGCAAAATCGCATCAGAGTGAAATAATTCGCCTTCAACTCGCAAAACAATTTTTCCGCGTTCCGTGTCTTCAATCTGAGTAATATTGGTTGCCATTTGATAAAGATTTAACGGGAAATTGCTGAGAAACGCAACTAAAAAAAACAAAATTTATAAAATTTGAAACAAAAGCGGACGACTCGGACTCGCATCGCTGACAAAAGGTGCAATTTGCAAATTTAACAAATATTCACAGTCTGTAATTTCGTTTGGAACATAAATCATTTCTGTAACTGTATTGTTTACATTAGTTTGTGGATTAATTTCAAACGAGTCTTGTTCAACATTCCAAAAAATTCGATGCGTAAAAAGTTTGCCTTCATCGTGTAATTTATCTAACGAAGGAACATCAACCAAAAGATGTTTTACACCAATTTCAACAATATATTGCATTGCTTCAATCGAAAAAAATGGCGGATTTTGTGCAGAATAATCACGAGATTTTTTGCTTTTGTCATTTGGCAAAGTTCGAATAATCAACGCTTCCGAATTTCTAATTTTTATTTTTGAATTTTTAATAACCTTGCGTGTAATCAGCCAATCGTTCTTATCTAATTTTACGGCGTAAGTTTCAACACTTTCCAACGCATTTTCAGGCAAAACGGTTATCAAATTAGCAAAAATAAAAACGTCTTGCAAACATTCATTTATCGAAATACGCTTGTTTGTAATGTGTCCAACGCACTCTGTATGCGTGCCGTTACAATGAGTATTCAAAGCAAGATTTTCAAAATTACAACTTCCGCCACGCCTGGTATCTCCAACAAAATGCTCATCTTCGTAAGCATTTGCCACTGCTTTGTTAACACCATAAATGTTTGGTTGCGAATTATTAAATTCAAGCGGAATTGAAATATCAAGCGGTTTTTTGCTATCAATTTTAAAGATACGATTTTCTATTTTGATTGATATTTCCATTGATTAAAATTATACAGCAGATAGATTTGTTGTTGAAGTTTGGCATCGAAAAGTTCATAATCTCAAAAAGGTGAAAATTATGGAAAAGCAACTCGAAATTATTGTCGAAGAATATAGGTCGGAGAAAATTGATCGTCGCGGATTTTTTACACGTTTGATAGCGGTAACAGGCACTTATGCCGCCGCCCAATTGTTTTTGGAGCAAACCGGACTCGCCCAAACTGTTGTTTCGCAGATCGAATCAAAGAAGATCGATGTAGATTCAAGCACCGTCGATTATATGAACGGCGATGTGAAACTCACCGGCTATCTTAGTAAACCGAAGAAAAAAGGTAAGTATCCTGCGATTTTGGTAATTCACGAGAATCGCGGCTTAAATGATCACACACGCGATGTTGCAAGGCGATTTGCTTCGGAAGGTTTTGTTGCACTTGCGGTCGACGCTCTTTCGAGAAAAGGCGGTACGGCTTCGATGACGACACCGGAGAAAGTTCGCGAAGCTTTTGCGGCAATTCCTGTAACTGACGTATTAAGTGATCTTAACGCTGGCTTAGCCTTCTTGAATTCGCAAAAAAATGTAAAGAAAAATAAACTCGCGTCGATCGGATTTTGCTGGGGCGGAGCGAGATCATTCTTGCTTTCAACCAGCGAAAACAAACTTGCTGCTGCGGTAGTCTTTTACGGAACGGCTCCAACCGAAGCCGAATTAGCAAAAGTCCGTTGTCCTGTTTTTGGCGTATATGGTGAAAAAGATGAACGAATTACATCGAAGGTTCCGGAAGTTGACGCTGCGATGAAAAAACTGAAAAAGCCTTACGAATTTAAGATTTACAAAGACGCTCAGCACGCATTTTTTAATGATACAAATGCCGAGCGATACAATTCGGAATCAGCAAAAGACGCATGGATTCAGACACTTGCTTTCCTGCGGAAGAATCTGAAATAGCTTTGCATTCTAGCAACTCTTAAAAAATGTTCGCGATTCGCTATTCAAATCGCTTTCAATTTTCTTGGCGGCTTTTGTTATCGAAAGTCCGCCGAGATTTGTGCAGCGAAGAGTGTGATGAATTTGATCACCAACGAGTTTCATCGTTTCAATCACTTCGTCGAGCGGAATTAAATGTTCGTAATTCGACAAAGCCATATTCGCACACGAAACAGCATTCGTTGCCGCCATAACATTTCTTCCCAAACACGGTGCTTCAACCCGATTTCCAATCGGGTCGCAAATCAATCCAAGCGAATTTTGCAAAGCCAGAGATGCCGCCCCGATTGACTGATTCAGAGTTCCATTGGCTAACCCAACAATTGCCGCCGCCGCCATTCCCGAACCTGCACCGGTTTCCGCCATACAACCGCCAACTTCCGCCGCGAAGGTTGCGTGAGCAGTGATGAAAACTCCAATGATTCCTGCTGCGAGCAAGGCTTTTACAATTTCGTCTTCCGATAACTTCAACGATTCGGCGGTCCCGAAAATCGCTCCGGGCAAAGCACCGCACGAACCCGCAGTCGGAGCCGCGACAATCACGCCCATCGAACTCTTCACTTCCATCGTCGCGGAAACAAACATTATGATCGTGTTGTTCGCGTCGCCGCCGATAAGACGATTTTGGGAAAGTTGTTCTTTCAGCTGTAGCGATTGAGAACCGAGAATTCGGTCGGCGTATTTTGTTCCTTTGAGCCCGGTTTTGATGGCGTTGTCCATAATTCGGACGATCGAACGCATTTTTTCAAAAACTTCCTCGCGGGAAATATTTCCTCTCGCACTTTCGTAATCCACCGCTAATTCCCATAGCTGCAGATCTTTACCTTCATTGTAAGCAAGCATTTCCTCACAAGTGATGAAAGGAACTTCGAGGTTTTTTCGCGACATTACAGGCAAAACAGGATTCAATTTTTTGATGAACAAAACGCTTTCAAGTGCATTTAATTCGTCCAAAAAAGATTCATCCAAACACTTCTGCGATTTGATTTCAACGAACGTTTTTTCCCCAATGCAAACTTCAACCGAATCAAATTCCGCTTTCGTTTTAACATGTGAAACAATCTCGACAGCTTTTTCGCAATAAACAAGTGTGACAAAAAAATCACCCGCATTGGAGATCTTCGCACCATCGATTTCGATAACTTCGATCATTCCGCCGCCGGTTGAAATTGCGGTTAATTTTCGAGTTTCTTTTACGTTTGAAAGAGTTATTTTGTATGTATTTGGGTGTGTTGCGGCGATGTCGTGAATCTCGATTTCAAACGAAATTCCTGCTTTCGCGAGATATTTTTCTGATTCGGGAAGACGTTCGTCGTCAGCTTCCCAGTCGAGAAAACCGCCAAACAAACCCATGTCCGAGCCCTGATCTTTATGTGTGGTGGCGAGCGAACCATTTGGATCAAATTCGATGAGAATACTTTTGATTTCGCCGTCCATCAAATCGCGGCAGAGTCTCGCAATCCTTAGCGACGCGGCACAATGCGAACTCGATGGACCACGCATTACGGGTCCGATTACATCATTGAAGATACTTGGGTAATTTTTCATTTAGAATAAAAACTCTTTTGTTCGGCGTTGGTTACGTTATACTTTAACCAACGCAATGTTTAGGCTCGATTTGAAACGGATTCATGGCTTTTATTGACCAATGCTTTGCCTCTTTTATAGTTTATCCGAAGATACTAATTTCCAGATGTTTTCAATTTTTCTAAAAGCGTAATACAACTTGAGCTTTTCATTTGGATTTTTTGGGGTTCCATTTTCCCAAACCACATTCGCAACAGCTTGTGGGTGAAGCTTCGTTCGGTTAGGCAAAGCGACCCGACAAACAAATTTCTTCTTCCCCGAATACTTGGTGGCAGTTTCCCAATCATCTCTGTCTTTGTTCCAAGAAAACAAAACAGACCAATCAAACTCGGGTTCGCCATAACCATAACCTCCGTTTCCACCATATCCAACTGGATAAGCAAAACCGCCTGCGATCGTCAATCTTGTTTGATTTGGACGAATCCAATGTGAGCAAGAACCAATTTCGAGAAATATTTCGTAATTTCTGAGTTTTTTCGACGAAGGGATTTCAAAGTCTTCTGACAATGTTTCCAAAAATTTTCGCCAAAAATCAAAGTCATCGTTTTCGGAAAGTCTTGAACGAATTGTTGATTCAATTATTTGCATCTTTCACTCCACTTTAACACAAACGGTCTTGTCTCCGATAAAAAGTCGAAATGCCCGAAACATATCTGAGCAAGTTTCAATATCTCGCAATACATTTGAAGGTCTTCGCATACAGCAAGCCAACCCAAACGATTCGTCTACAAATTATTCAACCAATATTTCTCCATCGTCCGCCGCAAATGAAGCGTCGTATTTTCACCTTCGTTAATGCCGTGGCTCCGCATCGGATACGACATCATTGTGAATAATTTATTGTGTTTGATCAGTTCGTTTACAAGCATTTCAAAACTTTGATAATGAACATTATCATCGCCGGTGCCGTGCATGATCATCAAATTTCCTTGCAGATTTTTGGCGTAATTTATTGGCGAACCGTCTTTATAACCCTTTGCATTTGCGTCGAGAAGTCCCATATACCGCTCTTGATAAGTGGCATCGTAGAGTTTTTGATCGGAAACAAACGAAACGGCGATTCCTGTTTTGTAGATTTCCGGATAGCGAAACATGCAATTGAGTGTCATTTGTCCGCCGCCGCTCCAACCCCACATTCCGACTCGTTTTGCATCAATAAAACTAAACATTTCGAAGATCTTTTTCGCGGCTTTGCTTTGATCTTCAGAAGCCAAAATACCGATTTGTCCGTAGATTGATTTTCGCCAATTTCTGCCGCGTGGCGTGTTCGTTCCACGATTATCAATGCTCATCACGATGTAACCTTTTTGAGCTAAGTATTGATGCCAAAGACCTTCGCCGCCGTCCCAACTGTTTTGCACCGTCGAACCTGCGGGTTCGCCGTAAACATAAATGAGCAGCGGATATTTTTTTGCAGGATCAAAATTCGCGGGCTTGATCATGTATGCATCAAGCTTGTCGTCGCCGATATCAATCTTCAAAAAATTCTTCGGTTTCAAACCCAAACTTTCGTATTTTGCCTTGAGTTCGCGGTTATCTTCGAGCATTTTCGTCTCTTTTTGCTCGGGCAGATAAACGAGCGAAATCTGATTCGGCGTGGTTGAATTCTGATAAGAATGAATCGCCCATTTCGCGTCGGCTGACATTTGATAAGAATGTTGCCCGGCAAAACCGCTTGGCGTAACTCGTTCGGCATTTCCGCTGCCGTCGATTCGGCTGCGATAAAGATAACGCTCAGTAAAATTATCGGGCGACGCGATGTAATAAACGTAACCGCCGATTGGATCGATGCAGCTTATTCGCACAACATCGAATTCGCCTTTTGTTATCGGCTGAATGTTTTTCCCGTCTCGCGAAACTTTGTAAAGATGCATCCAACCGTCGCGTTCGCTCGTCCATGTAAAACTTTTTTCACCATCAAGCCAGCGAATATTGTCGTGAACGTCAAGAAACGCAGTATCGGTTTCGTTCAAAATATTCTTCAAAGCCATCGTCGTCGCGTTGGCGACCCAAACCTTGTTTGAATTCTGCGGGCGATTCAATTGCTGAATCATCAGTTCATTCGAATTCGGGATAAATTCCATTCGAGCGAGGTAATTATTGGTCGGATCACCCGGAATATCAAACCATTTCGTTTTGCCGCCTTGTGCAGGAATCACGCCTACTTTCACCGCGGAAAGCTTTGTGCCAACCTTCGGATAGGGAAGCGGAATCGGTTTTGAATAAATATCGGAAACATTATCAATCATGTAGAAAGTGCCGATATTTTTTGTGTCAGATTGCCAATACGCGATAGTTTTTCCGTCAGGACTCCAGCGAAATCCGTCGCGGCAATCCAGTTCTTCTTCGTAAACCCAATCGAAAGTTCCGTTGATTATATTGCCGCCGCCATCGGTTGTGATTTTTGTGATCTTCCCCGTTGCGATGTTTTCGACGAACACGTTTTGTTTGCTCACATATCCGACCCGCGTTTCATCAGGCGAGAATTTAGCAAACATCAAAGTGCTTGTTTCCAATGATTTACCAAGCTGCTGGAGTTTTCCGCTTTTGAGATTTAAAACCCAATAATCGCCTCGTGTGTTCAAACGCCAGACCTTTTTCGTGTTTGTAAATATCAAAAGTTGCGAATTATCAGCCGACCATTCGTAATCGTAAATCTGCAAAGGCTCTTTCGCATTGGCAGGAATCAAGTGTTTTGCCGAAACCAAAACCGAACGCCCGCCCGTTTGTGCATCGTAACGAATAATCTCGCGTCCACCAATTTCTTTGTTGGTTTCTACGGTCGAATAACCCTTGCTATCCTTCATCCAACGAACAGGTCCGAAGCCTCTTTGTCGGAAAGTCCCGTTTTTGTAGATGTTTTCGAGGGTTAGTTCGCTATTGCTTTGGCTGAAAGCAGAAAGTTGAAGGAAGCAAAGAACGATTCCGAATGTGAATAATTTGAAACGATTCTTTCGATTGTTTGAATATTTCATAAAAATTTGCTCTTAAATACCGACCTCTCAGCAAGTATCAAATCATCCTTTTTCGAACCTGAGCTTCACAATCTGACTGGAAATTGATCGAAAAAGAACTACTTCGTTAATTTTGAAAAGTCCCCGTGGTAAAACGCATGACCGATAGCAGCTAAAGAATAATTAATATTTTTGATTAGTTCTTTTCCTGAGTTTAGACCTTCTTTATCATAATCAACTCCAACAAGCGTCATCGCAACTTTTGTCTTTTCGGCTGAGGGTAGATGTGCATCAGTAAGTCTTAAATCATAAACACCAACTAAAACTCCCATAATATTTCTTCCATCATAGCCAAGATCGACTAGTATATGTTCTAGCCGTTTGAGAGTTCCAGTTTCTTTATTAATTTCCTTTTTTAGAGTTTTAAGAAAATCCATATCAATTCTTTCAATCAAAAATCTTGTAATTTCTTTGCATAATAAAAAGAAGCCTTCAAGACTTGTGGCTTGAAACCGATGAATTCTTTTGTCAATTCCTTCCTCAAATGAATGCTCTCGAAAAAGTTCATGTCCGAGTTTCGATTTAGTTAGGTTCTGTAAATCTTCAACCAACGACAAGAAAACTTGTTCAGGCGAATCAGTATTAGCTGGTCGTGCTTGCATTTGTGAACTCAATAATTCGGCTGATGGTGGACCTTCTGGCGAAATATTGTGTCTTGCCCAAACCTTTTTATCAATTTCTTCCATATTCCCGATGTCTTTGGCGTAGATATTGACTAAACCGATTGAATTTACGCCAAAATGCACAGATCGGTTCCATGCTCCACCAACATTTCCAGTGTTTTCCGAATACCAATTTAAGACAGCTGACGGCTTTTTTAGTAAGTCGTTTATTACATTTAGATGAAACCACAACCATCGGGAAGAAGAACTAAGAGTTTCGCTTTTTTCAGTTTTTCCTTCGTTGTCAACAATAAATTCCAAATTTGAAATAACCTCATCACCTCTTAAACGAGAACTTTTTTGTGCCGACTCAATCCATTCTTTTTTCCATATCTCACTCATGGCTCGAACGATTTCTTTTCCTTTTGGTTCAATTTTCCAAGTTTCTGACTTTGTATTTTCTTCACTTGGAAAATTATAAACGGGTATATCTTCAGAGTAGTCAGTGTCCGTTCGCCCAACATGGAAAACCGTTGCATTGCTAAAAATTCCATCGCCTTCATAAACCTTTAGAAATCTACCTGTCCAACGGAAGTCATTTGTCTTCTCAACTTTTTCTTCTTCCCAATTTAGAAAGTCAAAAGATTCTTCAATTGCTTGTCGCGATTGGTAAGTTAGCAAAATCAGCCCAGATGCCGCAGCACATAAATAATCCTTTAAAAACTCGGCTCTAATTTCTACTAAAACAGGTTTACCCTCAGTATCTCTTTTTAGTCGAATAACTTCCGTATAATCTTCTTTTGGACATACCCACGAATCTCTATCTCTTTTTAATTGAAGACCCAAAACAATGTCTTGATTTATGTGAACATCCATCCCGCGTTCAATTTCAAAATACTGAACTAGAACAGGATAAATACCGCGAACATCACGCCAATCATAATGAACTGCAGAATGAAATGAATCGTCCTCACCAATCGAAGGTTTGTGTCCACGACTATTATTAAAATCCATCCATTCTAATTTCAGTGCATTGTTTCTATTTTCATTTGGAACAATCAAACTATGTGAGCCGACGTATTCTTCGGAAAACCCCTTATATCTAATGTCTCCATTGTCGGAAATTTTATGTTCGGAATAAAGCGGAATCCATACTTTGTTATTGAAAGTATGTTTTTTCAAATCATTCATCTCAAACCAATCTTTACTTAAAATTGTCATACGCTTTGCACCTTCTCAAAAATCTCAGTCAAATCCAATTCGCTCACATTTTCAACATTCTCACAAATTTCCATCAAGAATTTATCCTGAGCATTTCCTTTTTCCTTCGCCTCGGAGTATGGCATATCTTCCCGAAAAGTAACCATTGAATATTTAGAAAAGTAGTCGGGAAAAGTCTGTTCGAGTTTCGTTTCGAGTTCGCGTTTTCGTTGGAAGATAGGATCGGCGACCGCGTCTCGCATTTCGTAAAAATTCTCTTCCGCCATTTCCGCGATTGCGTCGGTGTTTGGCTTGCGTGCAGTACAAAACTCATCAAAGACTTTTTCCCAATTCGTTCCGTGATCGCCGATTAGTTGATTCAAAATTCGGCAATCTTCGAATGACGCGTTCATTCCTTGTCCGTAAAATGGCACGATTGCGTGTGCCGAATCACCGATTAACAAAGACTTTCCGCCGACATTCCAAGGAAAACATTTTATCGTTCCTAAATTTCCTACCGGATTTGCCGTCCAATCTTCGAGTAAAGTCGGCATTAGCGGAATTGCGTCGGCGAAGTTCGTCTGAAAAAAATCTAAAACAGATGTTTTATCGGAGTTATTACCTGTGTATGCCCGGGCGAATCTGTGGTTAATTTCTTCCGTTTTAATTGAGTCAAAACTATTTTCGCCTTTGTGTGCGTTAAACATTGTGCAGGTAAAACTGCCGTCAAAATTCGGCAAAGCAATCATCATAAATGAGCCGCGAGCCCAAATATGTAAAGCGTTTTTCTCCAATAAGAAACCACCGGTTTCACTCTCCGGAATATGAAGTTCTTTGTATCCGTGTTCAAGAAACTGCTGTGAAAAATTAAATCTAGGAACACCTGAAAACATCGCATTTCTCACGACCGAACCTGCTCCATCGGTTGCAATCAACGTGTCGCCTTTTACGATTTTGTCGGAATCAAACTTCGCTTCGCCTGTTTTACAATCAAATTCAACACATTTTTCATTGAAATGAAACGTAACTTGCGAGTATTTTTCCGCCTCATTCATCAAAGCAATATTCAAACCCGAACGCGAAACCGAGTTGATAAATTCGCCTTGTCTGCCCGAATAAGGAAGTAGTTTCGTCTGCCCGTCAATGGCGTGAATCATTCGCCCAAACATCGGAACAGCTTCCGCGAGCATAAATTCGTCCATCCCAACTTCTTTTAAAGCCGCGATTCCTCGATTTGATAACGCCAGATTGATCGAGCGTCCGGCAGAAACCGTTTCTTTCCGCATATCGCCGCGAGATTCGTAAATCTCCGATTCGATTCCGCGTTTGGCGAGATAAATTGCCATGAGCGAACCCGATAAACCTGCTCCGATGATGATTACTTTTTGTTTAGACATTCGTTTGTATTGTAACCGATTTGAACTAAGTTTTATGATTTTTGCAAACAAAAATGCCAAGAAAACGAAGTTTTCCACAACTCTTTTCTTGGCAAATGAAAATTTCTAGATTTTATTTATTTCAACAATTTATCAATTTCCGTGAAAATCTTCTTAAGCTTGGCTTCATCAGCAATTCCAACTTCTTTGACAACGATTTTTCCAGTTTTATCGATGAGATAAATATTCGCGAGCTTCTTTTGATAATTAAAATCCTTGCTCACTTTTCCTTCCCAATCAAGCATAACGGGCTGTTTAGATTTTTTCTTGATCATTACCCGAACGATTCCGCGGGCGATTCCGGGAACGGCAGACAACTCTGCAACGCCCTGAATATCTACCTTATCAGTATATTTATCATAAATCTGACGAATCCAAGGCTCGAGTTGTTCTGAGCCATCTTTATCGCCAAATGCGAGAATCGAGACTTTTTCACGCGGAAATTTGTAGTCGTAAACCTTTCCAAATTGGTCTTTCAACGAGAAATCTTTCGCAACCGAATCACTCGCGAAAACACTATTCGTAAACATAATTGACACAAAAAGAACCGCAATACTGATCGTCTTAAAAAACTTGTTATTCATAATTTCTTTAAATTACTGGTGATTTCGGGGAAAGCCGAACAACGTTAGGATACTAAATTTTCGAAGTTGGTTGCAAGTAAAATTCTTTTGTTACACAAAGCTCCAAATTCCGTATTCTAGTTCTTCTAGGGAATAATCAACCGCTTCCGGTTTCAAACGCATCGCGTATCGCCGCAAATCCGCCGATTCATAAAGCATTGTGAGCATCATCAAACGCCTTCGCATCGCCTCATCCAGATCTTTTTCGGCATAACCATAAGCCTTGAAAAACTCACGTTGGACCTCGCGTTGACCTTGCATTATCAAAATTCCGATTGCCAAGAAATCGTATTCGTAAAACCCGCAACGCGAATCAGCGAAATCAAACAATCCTGAAATTTGCGGAGCATTGATATTGTTCGAGAGTCGCAAATTCCCAAAATGAATATCCGCGTGCATAAACGTGTTGTGGCAATTTAAAGGCACAAGCTTTAGGTTTTCGGCAATAAAATTTGGTAAAGCCTCTATAATCCTAGTGTTAACTTGATGAGAAATCTGTCGTTCGATAAAGGTTGACGAACGATCTTTCACGAAATCTGACCAATTATTTTCAAACGATTCGGCATTCAATTCGTGGATTTGCTTCAATCCATTCGCGAGTTTAGCGATGAAATTGATTTGCTGAGATTCGGAAAACTTGAACCAATCAGATCGTTGAATCGAGATTCCGCTAAGTTGGGTCATCAAAACATATTCAAAACCTTCAAACTCTCCGGTTTGCAGAATTTGGGGAATTTCAAAATCAGTCTTTCCATCGATAAATTCAATTGACCTGATTTCACGCTCGAAACAATTGCGAAAAGGTCTATAAATTTTGAGAATCAAGGAATCATCAATCGCGAAAACAATATGATCGCTACTGTTTGCACGCTTCAATTCGACGAACGAAATGCTGTGCTTCAAGCAAATTTCTCTTGCTGCTGCAAGCCAAAGTTCGTCAAGGAAATTCTCTTCGAAATCCTTTTCTGTTTTTATACTATGAAAAATCATTTTACTAAACAATTTTTTAAAATCTCAACAAATCGCCAGCAATCTAAAAATGAATTGTAAAGCGGAACAGGTGCAACTCTGATCACGTCAGGTTCACGCCAATCAGCAATTACACCGCGTTTAGAAATCGCCTTGAATAAATCTTTATCGGCGAATTTAACTCGGATTGAAAGCTGGCAACCTCTTTGGTTTGAATCAGTTGGCGTGATTATTTCGATTCTGTCAGTTTGAATTTGATTAAGTAAAAATTCCAAATAATCAGTCAATTTTTTAGATTTCGCAACCAAGTTTTTCATTCCTGCTTCGTGAAAAATTTCTAAACTTGCACGCAAACTCGCCAACTGAAAAATCGGCGGATTCGATAATTGCCAACCCTCCGCAGATTTTATTGGAGAAAACTCGTCGCCCATCAAAAAACGAGTTTCTTTTTCATGTCCCCACCAACCTGCAAAACGCGGAAGATTAATATTTGAAACGTGTTTTTCGTGGATAAAAACTCCGCCGATTCCGCCCGGACCAGAGTTCAAATATTTATACGAACACCACGCGGCGAAATCAACATTCCAATCGTGAAGCTGCAATTCAATGTTTCCCGCCGCGTGTGCGAGATCGAATCCGACGATCGCACCAACGGTCTGTCCGGCTCTCGTAATTGCTTCAAAATCAAAGGCTTGACCGGTGTAATAATTCACGCCACCGAGTAAAATCAATGCAATTTCGTCGCCATTTTCACGGATTGTTTGCAAAATATCTTCGGTAATCAAGCATGTTTCATTTTCCCGCGGTGATAATTCAATCAAACATTTATCTACGTCAAATCCGTGAAATTTTATTTGTGAAGCGACTGCGTATTGATCCGAAGGAAACGCACCTTTTTCGATTATAATCTTGTTTCTTTTTTCACTCGGACGGTAAAAACTGACCATCAAAAGATGCAAATTCACAGTTAAAGAATTCATTACCACGACTTCAACTTGTTTTCCGCCAACAACTTCCGCCATTTGTTCGGTTAATAATTCGTGATAAGGCATCCAAGGATTTTTCGCGTGAAAATGTCCTTCAACACCGAATGTTGCCCAATCGTCTAATTCTTGATTGATGTAATCGCGAGTAGTTTTTGGTTGTAAACCAAGTGAATTGCCGGTGAAATAAATCACATTTTCGCCGGTTGTCTGCTCAGGAATATAAAATTTTTCGCGGAAACTGCGAAGCAAATCTTGTTCGTCTAAGGATTTAGCAAAAGATTCGGTGTTTTCAAAGTTATTTTGCAGCATATTACTATTTTACGACATTTTCTAAATCGTCCAAATCAGATGAAACGAAAATCTTGAGTTAAATTGTTTACTTGGCTTTTTCAATTTTGCATAATATTATCTTCTTAATAATCTTATGTCACGAAAATTTGTAAACACTGTTTTTTTCTTAATCGCTTGTTTCGCAACAGTTTCTGCAAACTTTGCTCAGGCAACTTGGATGTCTGACAATGCAGCGATTCTTGGGAAAAAACGTTGAATGAAATCGCTTTGCCTGGAACTCATGATGCGGGAACGTTTGCAATCTCGACAAAATCTGGTGAAAGTAGCGGAATTTCTTCGCCGGACAATAAAAAATTAAAGCGATTTCTCTCGTTTAATTCTGTATTTTCTGATTGGGCAAAAACTCAGGAACGCACAACTGCCGAAATGTTAAATGATGGAATCCGGTATTTGGATATTCGCGTATGTGTTGATAGCAAAGGAGTTTTGATGACGTGTCACGGTTTTTTTGGTGCTTCGCTCGCTTCAATCCTCGACGATGTAAAAATTTTCACTGACAATAATCCACGTGAAATTGTCTTGCTTGGTTTCAATCATTTTTGGGACAGAAAATATCAAATTGAGCAAAACAAAAAGCAAGGTGAACTTGAAGGTTTAACGACAGCGAATTGGACGCTTTTGGTGAGTTTAATCAAAACAAAGCTTAACGGAAAATTAGTAAACAGCAAAAAATTTAGCCCGAAAAGTAAGTTAAATGAGCTTTGGCAATTAAAGACGAACAATCAAATTATTGCACTTTTTGACACAAATGATGTACCGATTGATGATGTGATTTGGAAGAAATTAGAGGCAAATACTTGGGTTGAAGGTTGGGATATAGATAATTTTAAGAGCGAAACGTTGAATGTTTTGCAAAATGCAAAAAATAAGCAGTATGCGGATCAATTCTATGCAATTCGTTCATCCGTAACGCCGGACGAAGGTGGAAAACTAATTAGCAAAGGTTTTTTATCTAGCGTTTATCCAAAATCTTCGAGCGAGTTGGCAGATATGACAAATCCAATTGCTTTGGGCTGGATTAAAAATGAATGGACAGGGAAGTTTCCGATAAATTTGATTTGGGCAGATTTTTATAACCGCCACGATTTAGTAAAACTCGCCAAACATATAAACGGTATCAAAGTTGATTTCAAAGATACAAAAATTGGAAAAGACACGAACTGGACTCGTTGGAAACAACCGAAAACGCAATTAAAAATAAACTAATTTTCAAACTTATCTTTACTTAAATTCAACCAATTTAGAGCAGTATCGTGCAGCAATTTCGCTTTCGTTATCTCATCATAACCCATTGATTCAATTAAACTTCCGGCAATTTCTTCGCCAAGTGGAAATGGATAATCCGTGCCGAGTGCAATTCTATCGGCACCAACTAATTTGACCAAATAATCCAACATTTGAGGTTCGTGAACAAGCGAATCGTAATAAATTTTGTCTAAATACTCACGCGGATTTATCGGATTATCGACTGCGACCAAATCCGGGCGAACCTCAAAGCCGTGTTCGATTCTGCCGATTGTTGATGGAAACGAACCGCCGCCGTGGGCGAAACAGATTCGTAGATCTTTGCACTTTTCCAAAACGCTTGAAAATATCAGCGAACAAATTGCCCGCGAGGTTTCCGCCGGCATTCCGACCAACCACGGCAACCAATATTTTTGCATATCTGCTTCGCCAAGCATTTCCCAAGGATGTACGAAAACTGACATCGAAAGTTCTTCGCAAGCTTTAAAAAAATCAAAAAATTGCGGTTCGCCTAAGTTAAGTTGATTTACATTTGAACCAATCTCAACGCCTGCGAAACCTATGTCTTTGCAACGCTCAAGTTCTTTGATTGCAAGGTTTACATCTTGAAGCGGAACTGTTCCAAGTCCAACAAATCGTTTCGGGTATTTTTCGACAATTTCGGCAATTCCATCATTTAAAAACTTTGAAGTGTCAGCACAATCTTGTGGTTTTGCCCAATAATTGAACAAAATCGGAACGGTCGAAAGCACCTGGACACTCACATTTTGCGAATCACATTTCTCAATCCGTCTTTCAGCCGACCAACTATTATCCTCGATCTCGCGGAAGAATTTGCCGTCATCTTTGAGCATTCTCGCACAGCAAGGTTTGTGATGATTGAGCGTAATGAATCCGCCATAACCGAATGTTTCCTTCCATTTTGGAATCTCTTTCGGGAGAATATGTGTGTGAATGTCGATTTTTAGCATTTCGAGTTAGTTTATCCGACTCTAGCTGATACCCCAAACAAAGTAAAACAATTTGGCTCAAAACGCATTCATCGTTTTGAGCCAAATTCGTAAGAAAACGAATCAACTATCTCGGTTCATCTTCCGTCGGTGTTGGCGTTCTTACCGGAGTTGGAGATGCTGCTGGTGTCGCTTCGCCTCCAGGTCCATTTCCTTGTCCTCTTCTTCCGCCACCTTGTCCGCCTCCAAATGTTGGAAGCGAAACGTATGGAATTTTCGCATCGAGCATCATTTGATTTAATGCCGCTAAATCTTCGCTGACCAGTTTTCTAACCTCGCCTGCAGCTTCCGGAATTCTTTTCAAAAGTACTTCCATTTGAGACATTTCCAAGGCTGTCGGGGCAGTTGAGGCACCTTCAATCGTGAAAGTTAGCTGCAAAACTCGTTGGTTCAAAGGCGTTGGTAAATCGACAAGTGGCGGACCGGCTTGGCTGATATTACTGACTAAAGACGGCGGAGTTCCCCAATTGACGTAGGTTGCGTCAACCTTTTTAAGAAGCTCTTCGGCAGCTTTTTTCACGTTTTCCGGCACTTGAACTGCATTCGGAAGTTTCCATGATTCAATTGCCGCGTTTAAGTTAGTTCGCAGACCAACAATACTCGTTTGAGCGAGCGTGGCTTGCATCATCAAAGGTTGTAACTTATTTAGAGCAGCACGTTTTTTCGCCCGATCTTCAGTTGTGAAAACGATACGCGGATCATCAACAACCGTTACTGTTTTCGATATTTCCTGTTCGCCAAGCTTTATTTTCACTGTGTAAACGCCAGGATCAACGCGAAAACCGAGTTGACCAAAACCACCTCCAAATCCGCCTCCACCGACAGCAGGTCCCGGAGGAGTTGCCGGACGCGAACGCATATCCCAAACAAATCGATTAAGTCCCGGAGAAGCATTACACGCTTGTCCGCCACCGCCGCCGCCACCTTGACCTTGCGGAGCAGGTGTCGCAGGAACGGTTGCAACTTTCGTGCAGTTTTGTGTGCGAATTGTTTGTCCTTGTGCGTCTTGTATGGTGATTGTTACGGATTCTTTATCGCCCAAAGCTGTTTTCAAATAATAGTTTACTACAGCACCGTTTGGTGGATTCTGTCCGTAAAATACTTTGTCGGAAGTCAAAGGTTTGTTGTTCCAGGTTCGCCACATTACCGAATTTCTGATGTCAAAAAGATGAACGCTACTCGCTAAAACGCTCTCATTCATTTGCTCAAGTGGCGTAATATCATCGAGAATCCAGATCGAACGTCCGTGTGTTCCGAGGATTAAATCGTTTTCACGAGGATGAATTAGAATGTCATCAACCGGAACAGTCGGAAGTCCTAGTTTCATTTGAATCCATTTTTCGCCACGATTAAACGATGCAAATATACCAAATTCTGTCCCAACAAAAAGTAAATTTAGATTTCGTGGATGCTCGCGGATAACACTGACAATACCAGTATTTTGCGGCAAATTTGATGAAATTGATTTCCACGTTTCGCCAAAATCGCTGGTCATGTAAACGTAAACTTTGAAATCGCTCATCCGATGACCATCGAAAGTAACGTAAGCTGTTCCTTCTGCTTGTTTTGAAGCAATAACGCGGCTGACATAAGTTCCTTTCGGCACGCCAGAAATTTTATCGACAACATTTTTCCAAGTTTGCCCATCGCGGCTAACTTGCAAATTTCCGTCATCTGTTCCTGCCCACAAAACATTTGCATTAACAGGTGATTCTGAAAACGCCGAAATTGTTGGATATTGTTGAACTCCGTCGTGTCGCGAACGAGTGTTTTTGTCAGGAACTTTGCCCATAATTGGCAGAGCATTTCGGTCAATATCAGTTGTTAAATCTGGGCTAACTTTTGTCCAAGAATCACCACGATTTGTTGATTTGAAAACAAAATTTCCCGGATAATAAATCGTTTTCGAATCAAAATTTGAGATTACGATCGGTGTATTCCATTGAAAACGATATTTCTTTTCGCCTTCCTCTTCGCGTGGTCGAATTCCTTTACTTTCGCCAGTTTTGACATTCCGTCGGAGAATATTTCCGTCTTGTGATTCAGCATAAATCGTGTCCGGATCATTCGGATCAGGCTGTGCAAAAAATCCATCGCCGCCGCCAATTGCGAACCAATCATCGTTTGTAATTCCGCGAGGATTGAATGACATACTTGGTCCGCACCACGTGTTATTATCTTGAAGTCCGCCACAAACTCGATACGGCATACTGTTGTCTGCTCCAACTTCGTAAAATTGCCCAATCGGAACTGTATTTGCGAAATCCCACGTTCTGCCACGATCATAGCTGATGTTAATTCCGCCATCATTTCCATTGATTATGTGATTTGAATCATTCGGATTAATCCAAATCCCGTGTGTGTCTGCGTGAGGTGCACGCGAAAAATTACCGGTAAATGTTTTGCCGCCGTCTTCTGAATACTGCATCGTAACGCCTGCAATCCAAACTCTCTGGTCGTTATTTGGATCAACCCGAATTTGGCTAAAAAACATCGGACGTGGATTATTCGCCATATCGCTGACGCGTGTCCAAGTTTCGCCTTTATCATTAGAGCGGTAAACTCCGCCATTCGCGTGTTCGATTAACGCATAAACGATATTCGTATCTTTTGCGTAAACTGCGATTGCATTTCGTCCTGTTTCGAGCAAGTTTTCGGGTTTTGGATTCGGTGCAGTTTCGGTATTATACGGCATTCCATTCGTGATTTTTTTCCACGTTTCACCGCTGTCGTTTGATTTGTAAAGTGCACTTCCTTCGCCGCTGCCGTTGAAACCGAAAACAGTCCGGCGGCGTTGATACATCGCAGCATAAAGAATATTCGGGCTTTCGTTGTCGATTGCGATTTCGGTTGCACCTGTATCAGCATTCACTTTCAAAACGTGCTGCCAAGATTTTCCACCATCCGTCGTTTTGTAAACGCCGCGTTCTGGGCTCGCACTCCAAAGTTTGCCAGTTGCAGCGACATAAACGATGTCAGGATTTGTCGGATGAATTACAACTCGTGCGATGTGATGTGTTTCCGCGAGTCCCATCATTTTCCAAGTTTTCCCTGCATCGAGCGAACGATAAACGCCATTTCCCCACGATGAGCTTTGGCGATTATTAGATTCGCCCGTTCCTGCCCAAAGAATTGAAGGATTCGACGGAGCAATTGCCATATCGCCGACACTTCCAACCGCTTCTTTATCAAAAATCACTGTCCAAGAAGTTCCACCGTTTACTGATTTTAAGATTCCGCTCGCTGCCGTCGCAGCATAAATAATCCGCGAATCAGAAGCCGGAACCTCGATGTCGTTAATTCGTCCGCCCATCGTTGCCGGTCCAATCTCACGAAATTTCAGGCTAGAAATTGCTGCTTCGAAATCAACTGATGGTTTTTCCGCGACTGGAGTAGGCGTAGGCGTTGCCATTTTGGATTTATCTTTCTTATCCTGTGATTTTTCTTGAGCGAAAGTGGTTGCAAAAAGAGAGAGAAGCAATAGACAAAAAACAATCGAACGTTTCTGAAAACAGGTGTTGGTCATATAGATTCCTTAACGAAAAGTTTTATCGGGTTAAAGCTAAAATCGCCAAAATCGAACTAATTTAAATAGGTTGAAACCTAATTTAATTCGATTTTATGAAATTAGCAAACCGTGTTGACACGTGCTTACAAAACTTTACATTTGATTCGTTTTTAACTGCTGTTTTTAGTTGATTTGAGTTCCAAAAATCGCACCGACAATTGCTGTCGCTCCCATCGCAACCGCTCCCCAAAAAGTCACGCGAATCGCTCCGGTAAGCATATTCGCACCACCAGTTTTTGCCGCCATCACGCCCAAAAGTGCGAGAAAAACGAGAGATGTGAGAGAAACAAGCCAAGTAAGCATCGCGACTGGTGCAAAGAATGTAACTGCCATCGGCAACGCGGCACCAACAGCAAAACTTGCCGCAGAAGCAAACGCAGCTTGAATCGGTTTGGCAGAAACAATCTCCGAAATCCCTAATTCCTCGCGTGCATGAGTACTCAAAGCGTCTTTCGCCATTAGCTGAATCGACACTTGTTGGGCAAGTTCTTCATCAAGTCCGCGTTGGACGTAAATGTTTGTCAACTCACGAGTTTCGCTCTCGAAATCTGTTTCAAGTTCTTTTCTTTCACGCTCAAGATCGGCATTTTCTGTGTCAGATTGCGAACTTACCGAAACATATTCGCCAGCCGCCATCGACATCGCACCAGCGACCAAACCAGCCATTCCCGCAACCAATATTGCATCATGATCAGCCTTCGCCGCTGCCACGCCGACAATCAAACTTGCGGTAGAAACGATTCCGTCGTTCGCTCCCAAAACTGCGGCACGAAGCCAATTGATATTATGTGTTTTGTGTCTTTCGTGATGTGCCATAGCTAAATATCGTCTGATAATATTACCAAGAATGGGCGTAATAAATGAACTTTCCGTCGGGTCGCAAATAAAGTTTAAGTCTTTCACTCGTTTGTAAATGAATGATTGTCGAAAGAGACGTTACTTCAACCGAATTCGGAACGAAATTCAGATTTCGCAAATATCTCGTCGGATTTGCACCCGTCATAATTCGTGACCAAATTATTTTGTTTTGAGTATCCTTTGCGAGCAAAAAAACTCGATTGCTAGTTTTTATTAGTATGATTTTACCAAAATTAGTTTCAACGGATTGCGGTGATTTCGATTTTGGAATCACCTTTGGAATTTCCCCATAAAGCGGACCATCATCCATTGTGTAACGCATATACGGCAATAGTTTGTCATCGTTGAGCTGTGTGTAGAAATCGTCACGAATGAGAGCAAGTTGTTCTTCTATGTTTTGATCCCTTACATTTGAGTTGTTCTGCATTCGAATCTTGAAATATAACTTAACGAATTTATCAAATTTCGTACGATTCGGAGATTTATTGCAGTTTGGATGAAACTCCTTTAACTGCCAAACTATAAAAGGAATTAGAAAGTTCGTGCGGTTTTGAGACTCTGTGTTATCAGAAGCGATTAATTCGTCGAGTTCGTCTTCAGTCCATTCATGCCTTTCGATCTTATCCAAGCCGAAAAAATCTAAATATTTTATCTCAAAACAATCAGATGCAGTGTTCTGGCAGAAAGAAATTCCATAAAAACATAGAATTGCAATTGATAAGTGCATCGTGATTATTCGAGATTTTAGACGGTTCGAAGTGTTCATTTACTTCCAAGTTTAGCAGATTTTCTAAAGGAGTCGCTATCAAAGTTCGGCGGTAAGTCAAAACGGCGAGAAAAAACAATTCCGTTGTATTTCGTGTTATGCTAATCTCAAAAAAATATGAAAACTAAATCGCCAACCCGCAGGGAATTTCTTCAAGCAAGCGTAGCCGGCATTTCGATTTTGAGTTTGGCTCCACAAAACGTGATCCGTGGAAATTCCGCGTTCGAGCCGATCGAACTTGTTGAAACAACTGTTTTTGAGCTACAAGCCAAGATGAAATCAAAGGAAATTACGTCTGTTCGCCTTGTGGAAATGTATTTGGCAAGAATCGCGGAAATTGATCCGAAGATAAAATCTGTGCTTGAAATTAATCCAGATGCTTTGAAAATCGCCGCCAAGCTCGATAAAGAATTCAAAAAAGGTAAGATTCGTTCGCCTTTGCATGGAATTCCAGTGTTGATCAAAGATAATATTGACACAGCGGACAAAATGAAAACGACGGCTGGAAGTCTTGCTTTGATCGATGCCCCAACGCCAAAACAAGATGCATTCCTCGTAAAGCAACTTCGCGATGCTGGAGCGGTAATAATCGGTAAAACGAATTTAAGCGAATGGGCGAATTTTCGTTCGACGAAGTCCGTGAGCGGTTGGTCAGGTCGCGGCGGACAAACGAATAATCCATATATTCTCGACAAAAATCCGTGCGGTTCATCTGCCGGAACTGGTGCTGCGATTTCTGCAAATCTCGCAACGGTTGGAGTTGGAACAGAGACGAATGGATCAATCATTTGTCCATCGGTTCGAAATGGTTTGGTTGGAATCAAACCAAGCCTCGGACTCGTTTCGCGAAGCGGCGTGATTCCGATCGCACACACGCAAGATACGGCTGGTCCGATGTGCCGAAATGTTGCGGACGCGGCGATTTTGCTCGGAGTTTTGGTCGGCGAAGATAAGAATGATGCAATCACATCTGATAGCAAAAAAGGCTTGAAAGATTACACGAAATTCCTTGATAAAGAAGGACTAAAAGGTGCGAGAATTGGAGTTGCGAGGCAATATATTGACCCCAGAACAAAACTCGGAGCGATTACCGAACCGCATTTGCAAGTGCTAAAAGATGCAGGTGCGATATTGATCGATGTGAGTTTTCAGCCGATTCCGAATCAAAGTTCGCAGCAAACTGATGTTTTGCTTTATGAATTCAAAACCGATCTAAATAAATATCTCGAGCAAAGAAAATCGCCATATAAAACACTCGCTGATCTCATAAAATTCAACGACGAAAACAAAGAAAAGGAAATGCCAATCTTCGCTCAAGAACTCTTCCTGCAAGCTCAAGAAAAAGGCGATTTGAACGACCCGAAATACAAAGAAGCATTGGGAAATTTAAAACTCGCAACGCAGAAAAACGGAATCGACGCGGTGATGGCGAAAGACAATCTCGACGCAATTGTTTCACCTACAAGCGGTGCAACTTGGTCGCTCGCCGCAATTGCAGGTTATCCGTATATCACTGTGCCTTCAGGCTTTATCGATGGAATTCCTAGCGGATTGGCATTCTTTGGTTCAGCTTTCTCTGAGCCGAAACTCATCAAATACGCTTTTGCATTCGAACAAAAAACAAAGAAACGCGAAGCTCCGAAGTTTATGCCTACGTTGGCTTAAGACGAGGTTTGAAAACCTTATGAATGTTTTGGATTACATTGAAGAAACAAAGTCGCCTGAAGTTAGAAAACTCTTGCTCGAAGCTCATCATTTTCTCCTCGAATCGCTGCCGATATTCGCGATCTGTTCGTTTAAATGGAAGATTCCATTCTATAAACTCAACCGTAATCTCTGCTATCTAAATCGCCATAAAGATCATATAACTCTCGGTTTTCCGCAAGGTTACAAACTTGCTCAGCGTCCGAAAATCTTTCTCGGCGAAGCTGATAACCTAAAACAAATTCGCTATCTTGAGATTTTTAAGATCGAAGATTTGTATTCGGATGTTACTCAGAAAATTTTGCAAGAAGCGATTTTGGTGGATGAAATGCTTGGGAAAACAAAAATCAAGAAGCGAACAATTCTTCGATAGCAAACAACTCACTATCTTTGTGCAAATCGACAACTAATCCCAACCCCATTTCACTTTATCGTAAAAGGCAGTTAGTTTTTTAAACGAACTTGCGTAATTTGAAACACTAGGATCAAGTTTATCTTCGTGTTCTTTTAGAAACTCAAGAAGAATCTTTTGATCAACTTGTTCAGCCAAAAGGAAAGGAATATATCCGGCTGCATTAGGTGGCGTGCACTCGCGAATCAAATCTACAATTTCGAACGCCGAATATTTAGTTCGAAACGACCGCTCCATACTGTGATTTTGAAATTCACCCCATGACAAGTTTACCCATTTATCGAGTTTGAGTTCTGATGACTTGTATTTCGTTTGGTCGGTAATTCCTACGGCATGCAGATACTTGTATACAGGGATAAATTTTGTGTTTTTCCCAGCGTGAGGAATGACGTTTTCGAGTATTTGTTTCGAATCAAAAGCTCTATTGTCATTAATTACATCGCGGAATAGCTCAACGGCGGTAATAGGCGAATATCCAACTTGACTTATATTCTTATCGTCGCTTGCCGCGAGATCATTAACCCGATCAGCTGAAACACCTAGACCAACAACAAATTCGATATCTTCGGATTTCTCGATTGCGTCAATGTCAACGACACTCATCTTTTGTTCCGGATCTGAAGAATGAACCAGCTGGTAGAGTTGTTCTTTGAAAAATCTGAGAAGGCGAGTTGGAATCTTTCGTTTAACTGAGTCTATCGCCTCAAAGACTGGAACTAGATTATTGGTCTTCACAAGAACAATCGGAATTTGAATTCCCTCAATCGTTAGATATGTATCCGTGATACCATCCGATTCGCCTTTCTTTGGGCGTTGCACAAATATTAGGTTTTGACGGAGTTTTTCGATCTGATCATTCCCAATGCACTTCGAGACGGAATGTAACAAACTCCTAATGTTGGAATCTGATATCGAATAGCCAATAAATATAATTGGGTGTTCAACAAATAGTGTAATTAGTTTCGCTGCTAAGTACGGATTTCGATCGTTGAAGTCTTGATAATCCTTATCGGTTAGTACTAGCGACGACGGATTACTACTACAGCCGTGTATTTTGTATATTTCTCCAATATGTTGAGGGTTGGCAAAGAGCAGTTCTTCCTGCCCAATGTAGGTTTTATAGTCAGGGAACAGTTCTTCTAAAAACATATCCCAATTCGTTGTAATAATACCGTCGACGTTTAGCCGTGACAATAGTTCGACTTCGGCAACAAACTCTGAACTTTTAGCCTTAGATTGATCAAGTGTGGAAAGATATTTCGAAATCTCGATTCTAAGTGCTGATGTTGAATCCTTAATATTTCCTTTATTCGCCGCAACACTTTCTTTGAATTTATCATCCTTCCACCAAAAATCATTAAACTCAGTCGCTAATAATCTTGCAATTGTGGGATAGTCACCGTCCGCTTTTGATAAATAGTATTCGAAAGGGTTGCCTGCAACGCAGAATTTTTCGAGGAGCCCTTTCCAGTCCTCTAATCCGAGATATCGTCGCGAGAATCCTGAACCCACAAATAAGAAAACGCCCGACGGTTTGTCAGTAAATATTTTATGAAGACTGTCGTAAATGCCCATATGAAAGAATTAGCGTAGAGGGCGAATTATATTATCTGTATTCGATTCGTCGCGAAAAGTTAATAAATGGTATCAAGACCCGAAGTTTTGTCATCGTTCCAATAGTCCTTTCAGCTATACATTGTAAGCGAGAAGTCAGACTGGAGCTAGTGAACTTCGCATTTGGATCAAAAAAGAATAATGTATTGAGTCGTAACTCGACTCTTAAAAATATCAATTACGAACGGCAAGAAACGAGCGATTTAGAAAAATCTCTATGAAAAAGCTTCCGGGCGGAATTGTCCGCCCAAAACTCAACGAGGAGGTAGCATAAGCGTATCACAATTTCGACAAGTTCGGAGAGCTTCGTTTTGGTAAAACCTCTTGAAAACACCCTGAAATTGCGTAGTGATGTCATTCAAAACAAAATATTCCTCGTAAAGCTTCTCATTACAATTCTCACAAAACCACATCAGACCATCGAGTTCACCGTCGCGGCGTTTTCTTTCGATTACTAGCCCGACCGTATTTTCGCCTCGAATTGGATTGTGCGGAACTTTCGGTGGAAGCAAGAAGATATCACCTTCTCGAATTGGCACATCGACGCATTTTCCGTCTTCCTGGATTTTTACGAGAATATCGCCTTCCAGCTGGTAAAAAAATTCCTCGCCTTCATCGTAATGAAAATCTTTGCGGCTATTTGGTCCGCCAACGACTTGGATGATGAATTCCGCATCTTCAAAAACGAGTTTGTTTCCGACTGGCGGTTTTAGAAGGTGCCGATTTTCGTCGATCCATGTTTTGAAATTGAAAGGTTTTGTTATCGCCATAAATCTCCATTAATTCATCGTTGTAAAGATAATAAACGCTTGAATAAAATCCAACAATCAGCTAGATTGTGATTATTGTTTTAGCGAGTAAAATATTATGAGTTCCTCAAATCTTTTTGATTCCGAGCAAGAGCCAAAATCTTCAAACATTGTGGTGAAGATCGTTGTTTTATCGGTTCTCGTTATTGCATTGGCTGGCGGAGCATTCTGGTGTTTCAAACCGGAACCTCCGAAATACGACAAATATTCCGACGATAAATTGCGTGATTCAATAGTATTAATGCTTGCCCAACCGCGTTTTTCCCGCGATGTTTTCCGCCAGCAAGTTCTCGGAAAAGCAAAAATGCCTTGGTTTTCGATTCCGAAAAAGGAATTTTATTTTTCGCTTCCTGAGATGAATGCTCAGGAATTTGACGCTGCAATTGGTAAGTTTATTGCCGATAAACAAAAGATCGAAAACGCAGCCGAACGTGATGGTCGATTTTATTTCCCCGACGTATCGCTAGCAAAAACTCCCGAAAGCAATTATTTTTTCAAAACAACGCTCGAAAACATAAAATTTGATTCAAATGAAGAGCTCGTATTTCCTTTTCAGCGAGGAACTTACAACCTTTCGTTGCGTGAGATGATCGACCTTTCGAATAATTCGCAGATTTACGGCGGAATGCTGCGTGCCGATTCGACCTTCAAAAAAGATGGGAAAACGCTTGTTTTTGCCAACCACGGAATTATGGTTGCCAAGCCAAATGAGCCGAGTTTGTTTCGATTTACTAACGAACTTTTACGCGATCCAAACATCAATCAAAACCGCGAGACAAAAATTCAAACACTTCTCGATTTCGTCACAAACGAAATTGAATACGATTATTCTGAAGCTCTCGGCGGAGGCGAAACACTCAAAAGACCGAATGAAACTTTGATGAGTCGCAAGTCTGATTGCAGCAATAAAACAATATTAATGGCTTCAATGCTCGAGCAAATCGGCGAAGATTATTTGATGCTTTATTGCCCGCGACACATTACGGTTGCAGTTCCACAAGGCAATTTCCCAGACGAAAATAATTTGTCTTTTGAATGGGAAGGCAAGAAATTTATGATTGCCGAAACTACTTTGCCAAATTTTGAGATTGGAAAAACGAAAGTGCAAGACTCTGTAAAACTAACATCAATTGAATATGTGCAACGACCGCGTGAGAAAGATATTATTTTCCGTGTTGATACTCTTCGACCATTGGAATTTCGTTAAAATTCAATTAAACCAAGACTTATTTTGATAGAGAGATTTACTTTTTTAATGTCGAGTCTTTAACTGTTCCTAAAGTATAGCTAATGTGTTAGATTTCAGAAATTTTATTAACCGTTCGCCAATTCCGAGCTGTTGATGAGACTTTTAGTTTTTTGGCAATAAAATCTTTGCCCATTAAGCTGTCTAAAACGCTGATTCGTAAATGACAGAAAATTTCTTTGTTGCAGACTGCATAATTTTCATTTTCGTTATTATGTGAGAGCAACAGTTCGCGTTTTTCGGCTGGCAATTCTTCGTCTAAAAAGAAAACGTGAACATCTTTGTCGTTTTCAAATTGCCCCGAAAAAGGATTGTTGGCGATAATATTCTCGATTTCTTGCATTTTTCGGGTTAAAACTCTGATGTCAAACGAAAAAGTTTCAGTGATTTTTTGAGAAATTTTTGCGGAAAGCTCATTGTTGTTTGATTCGGCAGTTTCAAAAATGATATTACCGCTGTTGATGTAAGATTTCACATTCTCAAATCCAAGCGACGAAAACATCTCGCGAAGAAGTTCCATCTTAATCATATTTTTGCCGCCGACGTTTATGCCCCGGAGAAGTGAAACGTATTTCATAAATTTCAGTGATTCTTTTTCATCTCAATCGACGACTGAATTTTCGGTTATAGCAAGTTTTTGCAAATCGAAGTCAATTTCTATTGTAACGCCATAAGGTAGCGTAAAAGTAGGACAAGTATGACCAAAATCCATTTCAGTCACGATTGGAAAATCAGATAAACCCAGTTCATCACGGATTACATGCAGTAAAATTTCGTTATATTCATCCACAAATTGATTATGGTCGGGTCTGCCCATAATAATTCCATTAGCTTTAAGAAAGATTCCTTGGGCAGCATAGTTTCGTAAAATCCAAGTGAAGGTTGTCGGATTGAGTAAGTCTTCGGAAGTTTCTAAAAATAATATTGTGTCTGTCCAATCATCTTTTTCGAGCCAAAAATCTGTTCCTTTGAGGAATTCCAAAACCTCCACACATCCGCCAACCAGTTTGCCTGAATGTTTTCCTTTGCCCTGTAAATAATTCCATCCGTTAGATTTATTAAGTTTTCTTTTGACATTTTGAAATGAAGAATCATTCCAATCGAGTCGCTCTGAAGTCCAACCTTCTAAATTTGGTCTGATTTCTCCTATTGGTTCGGAAGAAAAAAGCGTTCGCTGAATATCGTCAATTTGGTATTGATGCATACCACAGTTTTCGGCAAATCCAACCATTAATGAAGTTCCGTAAAACGAGGAGATTCCAGCCTTGAGACACGCGAAATGAGTTACGGTCGTATCTGAAAAACCGAGAAAAATCTTCGGATTGTTTTTTATAACGGAAAGATCAATAAACTGCAAAGTCCGAATGCTGTCATCGCCGCCGATATTGGAAATGATGGCTTTAATCGAATCATCGGAAAAAGCTTCCATCAGATCTTCGGCTCTAGCTTGTGGATTTTTGTAAATCCAATCAGCAGATTTCAGCGAATGTTTCGTTTCAACAACCTCAATTCCAAAGGTTTGCTCAAGTTGAAGTTTTCCTGCTTGATAACGATGCGAAATCTCGCCTGCCCCGCCCCATGAAAGGGAAATTGTCGCTACTTTATCGCCCGGCATGAGAAGTTTGGGTTTAATAAGCGGTTTCATAAAATCAATCAATCGTGGCAATTACCTTCAGTTCAATAGCAATCGGAGTCGGCAAACAATTTATTTCCACTGTTGTCCGACACGGCTGATTTTCGGCGAAACACTCGGCGTAGATTTGGTTATAAGTTTGAAAATCGTCTTTCATATTGGTCAAAAAAACCGTTACATCAATGATTTTGCCCCAACTTGAACCTGAATCTTCCAGAATATACCGCACATTTTGGAAAACCGAACGGCATTGCTTTTCGATGTCATAACTAATAATTTCGCCGATTTCATTTAGTTCGACACCGGGAATTTTCTTTGTGCCACGCTCACGCGGACCAACGCCTGAGAGAAACAAAAAATTGCCAACTTTGCGAGCGTGCGGATATAAACCAACAGGTTCAGGTGCTTTCGATGAATTAATTTTATCTGAATTCATTTACATTTTTACAAGACATTCGCCAATTTTTTCGAAAGTTTCGTTTGCTCCTGCAACAATTTCATCATGATTGGCAGTTTCGGCAAAATTCGTAACGGTTTCACGATAACCGTTCCACATTTTGCCAGTTTCTTGTCCGTAACCTGTGAAAAACGCCGCTCCTGTTGTTTGGTCAATATCAAATTTTCCTTTTAAATGACGCGAAATTACTTGTCCGCCGAGCGTTGAGCCTTCGATGACGTAAAGCGAACCGAAAATTCTTTCTTTTGAATCAAGATTTGGTAAATTATCACAAAGTTGAATGTTTGAAATGTCTGTATCTGACATTCCGAGATTCTTCAAATCAGCAGTTAATTTTGGTGTGTTTAATCTTTCGTTATGATTAAATTCAACCGAATTTGCCGTTAAACTTTCGCTCATTTTAGCCTCAAAAGGCTTGTAAAAGGAATAAAATTTGATTAATAGTTTTTTGTAATCATCTAAAGTGTAATCATCACGCATCAAATTTACGGTTGCTTCCGTCGCTTGATGTTGATGTGCCGTGCGTGTTTTTAGTTGGACTAAAATTGAGTTTTCGTCTATTGCATTTTCAGGTTTCATATAAATAATTTTACCACTTTATTTTGATAACTTCTGAGCCAGCTAATAAAAAGGCTCCAGCACCGTAAACTTCCCAGCTTTCTGAGTCAAAATTCTTTCGCGGATCAGCTCCGATTGGTTGAGTCCAACCAACTTTACCTTCAGGCGTAACCAAATTATTTAAACCAAACCAGGTTTTTTTGACAGAGGGAAGATATTTCTTTTTATCCAGTATTTTTTTAATTATTCCCCAAGCGAGCGAATATGTATAAAAGCCCGAACCGCCAGCTTCACCGCTGGGAAACGAATCTGGATCAAGCAAACTTGCTAGCCAAAGTCTGTCAGGTTGCTGAATTGAAACAATTTTTTCAGCCATTTCTTTATATAAATTTAGATAGAATTGACGTTTCGGATAATCTTTTGGCAATTCGTCTAAAAACCTAACAAGTCCTCCCATAACCCAACCATTTCCACGACTCCAAAAGATTTTTTTGCCGTTTGCTTCACGTTTTGTTTCAGGTAAATAAGAAGCATCACGAGCAAAAAGTTTTTCTTCTTTATTGTAAAGTAAATCGTAAGTTTCTTGGAAAAACTTGTCGTTCATTTCGAGATAACTATTGTCTTTTGTGTCTTTCGCGAGCTTGGCGAAAGTCGGTGGAGCCATAAATAAAGCATCGCACCACCACCAAATAATACCGTGTTTTTCAACCTCGTTGCTTTTATCAAACCCGATTTTTTTAATGGCATCAATTGATGGTTGAATAAATCTTTTATCCTTTTTCAAGCGATATAAATCTATATAAGTTTGAGAAATAACTATGTCGTCAGCGTGGTCAAAACGCCTTCCTGTTTGCCAATTAACCTTGTCAAAATTGGCGTGCATTGTATTAAGTAATTCTTTAGATTTAGTAGTTTTGTAAGCGGCAAAAATTCCTGCGTAAAATGATCCGTTTGTCCAATCGTTGGTTTGATGTTTAGGATTATCAAGTTGCCACTTTGCAACTTTGAGCATCGTCTTTTTTATCTCAGAAGGTTGTGCAGAAGTAAAATTAGTAGATAAAGCAATAATAATTACTAAAAATGTAATTTTTTTAAGATTAAAAATGTTAACCAATAAATTTAAACTTTTCACACTTAAATGTTAAGCCGCCCATTTTCCGCTAATAAATTCGAGATGAACTCGCATTGAATTATCGCCTAAAACATGAATTCCACGAACTTTAGCAAGTAAAATCAAGTTATTTTCTGGAAGATTTACTAAGACATATTTTGTACAATCTGATGTTAAGTTGGTAATTAAAGACATTCCACTTTCGCTTATATTTTGAGTTTCTGCTTCTATTGTTTTAATTACTTTTCCTGTTTCGCTAATAGTCTGAAAAAATAATTTTGTAACAATGTTTAATCTTTCATCAACAGAACGAACGTATGGACCAGTGTTTCGTGGTAATTCCCGACAATCCCAAAAACTTCGATCTCGCAAAACCGGTTTTAAATCATAACGTGTTGACGGATTTGTCAAAAAACTTTTTGGTGGATTTTCGCCGATAAGTGCTGTCCCAACTCTGAATGCAACTCTGTTTGGTAACTCATTTTCGATTAATTTGATGTAGCGAATTATTCCCCAAACGTCATATTTTACATTTTTGTAGCCATACAGACGATAATTATTTGGCATCTGTAAACTCAATTTAATCAATCGTTTAGGTTCAACCGGACGCGATAAAATAAAACCGCCGCCACAGATTGTAACTTCTTCAGTAAGAGTTTTTTCTTGCCATTCATTGCCGTCAGCTTCACGATAATTAGCAAGCAACGGAATGCTCATTTTCTTGCGTTCATGAATGCGTGTTGATTTTTTACTAGGTGTCATTCTTGAAAAAGTAACATTCTAAAATTAATTTTTTGATGCAATGAATTAAAGCTATTGTTGGAAGATTATGAAATAAAAATAGGTTTAGAGCAAATTTCGCATTCGTAACACTTAAAAACTAAGAAAGTCCAGTTATTTTTCAGTTGAGTTCTACATTCGAAGGCAAGTTTAATTTAACTTGTTTTTATACAGATATTTTTCTCTTCCATAAAAAATCTCAATGCTTCAAAACCGCCTTCGCGACCAATTCCCGAATCTTTGACGCCGCCGAAAGGTGTTCGCAAATCACGCAAAAGCCAACAGTTTATCCAGACAACTCCGGCTTCGATTTGGCTTGCTATCCTGTGCGAACGCGAAAGATTTTCTGTCCAAACAGTTGCCGATAAGCCGTAACGTGTTGAATTTGCATATTTTATAACTTCGTCTTCAGTTTCAAACGGTTGAATGGTTACGATTGGTCCAAAAATTTCTTCTTGGTTCGTGCGGCAATCAAACGGAAGATTTTCTATAATTGTCGGTTCGATAAACCAACCATTCAAATGCGGATTTTGGATTGCGGATTGCGGATCAATCTCACCTAAATTAGATGTTTCGTGCGATAAATCCACAGCCTTGCCACCGCATAAAACCTTTCCGCCTTCGGTTTTGGCAAGTTCAATGTAAGACAAAATTTTCTCGAAATGTTGCTTGGAAACAATTGCTCCGATGTTTGTTTCAGCATTTTTAGGATTGCCGATTTTAAGTTGTTTAGTTAGTTCGACAAAGTCATCTTTAAATTTTTCATAAATTTGTTTTTCGACAAAAATCCGTGATCCGCATAAGCAAATTTCGCCTTGATTAGAAAAAGATGAGAGCAAAGTTGTGTTGAGCATTTCATCGTAATTGCAGTCAGCAAAAATGATGTTTGGATTTTTCCCACCAAGTTCGAGCGAGAGTTTTTTAAACATCGGAGCAGTTTCTTTCGCAATCCATTCGCCGGTTGATGTTCCGCCGGTGAACGAAATCGCTTTTATTTCTTTATGTTTAACGATTGCGGAACCAGTTTTTGTGCCGAGTCCGTGAATGATATTCAGCACGCCTTTCGGTAAACCTGCTTCTATGCAAATTTTCGATAAAAGATATGCCGTCATCGGCGTAACTTCCGATGGTTTTGCGACAACACAACAACCCGCAGCCAATGCCGGTGCAATTTTCCAAGTGAACAAATAAAGCGGTAAATTCCACGGCGAAATGCAGCCGACAACGCCAATCGGTTGACGCAAAGTGTAATTGATGGCGGAAGTTACAGTTTCATAAGATTCGTTTGCGAGGTGCATTTGAGCAGTTGCATAAAAGCGAAAATTCGCTGCCGCACGCGGAATATCCATCCTTTTAGCAAGCGAAACAGGTTTGCCGTTGTCAACACTTTCGGCTTCCGCAAGCATATCCAAATCGCGTTCAATCAGCCGAACAATTCGCATTAGAATTTCGAATTTTTCCTCGTTTGAAGTTTGTTTCCAAGCTGGAAATGCACGTTTTGCCGCATCAACCGCAAGTTCAACATCTCTTTCATCTGAATCAGGAATGAGCGAATAAATTTCTGCAGTTGCCGGATTAAAATTGTCCAAATAATTGTCAGAACAAGGTTTAACTAAGTTTCCATCAATATAATTTTCGATTTTTTGCATAATTTTTTGAATTATACAACAAACCACATTTGTTGGACGCAAAAAAAGGAAAGGTTTTTGAGACCTTTCCAATCTAATTAAAAAAACGATTCAATTATTCTTCGTTTGGTTTTGCTTCACCTTTTTGTCCACGTCTTTCGCCTTTACCAAATCCATGATGCTTGCCTGATTTACCTCCAAACTTATCGTAAATTGCAGCAGCATTTGTACGTTGTTCAGGTGTTAAAATCGCAAATATTGCTGCTTTTGTGCGTTCTTTTTCAATAATCATTTGTTTAGTTAATTCGGCTTGATTATTTGCAAGTTGTGTAACTTTTGCTTCATCAAAAACACCATCTTTACCTAATTCTTTGGCGGTTTTGTGTCCTTCTTTTAAGGCTTCCATGATTGGTTCAATTCTGGTTTTTGATGCTTCTAAAACAGTTTTAGCTTGAGTTTTTTGCTCTTCGCTCAAACCTAACTCTTCAGCAAGTTTAGAAAATATAAAACCAAATCCGCCGCGGTGTCCGCCAAATCCATCACCACGTTTTTGGGCGATAACTAAGCTAAATAATCCGATGGTCAAAATGCTGACCGCTAAAATTGCAACAGTAACTTTTTTCATTATTAATTCTCCAAATCTAAAATTCGCGACTTTTTCGCGTTCAGTTAATAAGACGAAATTAAATAAGACTTGAACGTCAGTATTTAGCTATGAAGTGTAAAGAAATGTAAACTTTCAAACGAAGTAGAAAATGTAAGATAGAATGAAATTGGTCTATGAATAAAGTCTTAATAATTGATGATGATGAAGAACTTTGCGAACTCGTTTCTGAATACTTAACCGTTGAAGGATTTGAGGTAACGGCAGTTCACGATGGCGAAACAGGCTTGATTAAAGCTCGTGAAAATAATCATGATCTTGTAATTTTGGATGTAATGTTGCCAAAGAAAAACGGCTTTGATGTTTTGCGTGAACTTCGTCCAGATTCGACAATTCCTGTTTTAATGTTGACCGCGAGAGGCGATGATATGGAGCGAATTGTTGGACTTGAAATTGGTGCGGACGACTATTTACCGAAACCATTTAATCCGCGTGAATTAGTTGCAAGGCTGCGGGCAATTCTTCGTCGTGTTACTTTAGCCCAAGAGAATCAACAAGTTGCGGATGATAACATTGCAATAGAAGAACTTGAAGTTTCGATTACAGGACGTTCTGCAAAGCAAAACGGTTTGGAAATTCAACTTACAGCAGTTGAATTTGATTTATTAGTAGCTTTAATGCGTGAAGCCGGAAAAATTGTCAAAAAAGAGGATTTGAGCGTTCAAGTTTTAGAACGCAGACTTTCACCTTTTGATAGAAGTTTAGATATGCACGTGAGTAATTTGCGTAAAAAATTGAATAATGAACGAATAAAAACCATTCGCTCGGTTGGTTATATTTATACAATTTGAATCAGAACACGGAGCAATAGCGACTTGGCTTCTAATGGAGAATGAAAGAAAGATTAAGGACAAAAGACTAAATACAACGGACAAAGACAAATGAGTTTATTTCTAAAAATTTTCCTCTGGTTTTGGTTGGCAATTGCGTTGATTGTTGGCGGATTGTTTTTCATTACGTGGACAACACAAAGCGTGCCTTTCGCAACTCAATGGCAAAATAGATTTGGCGATATGATGAATTTGCATGCCGAAACCGCAACGCAGATTTATGAAATTGAAGGTGAAGTCGGACTAAATCATTTTTTGAACCGTCTCGCCGATTCGCGTCGAATAATGGGAGTTGCTTATTATCAAGACGGTAAATTGATTGCCAATAAAAAACTTTCAATTAACGCTGATGAGCTGGTAAAAAGAGCAATGTCGAGTGAAACTGCCGAGTTTGAATCGGGCGGCGATGACAGCGATTATTTTTCGCGAAAAGTATCTCTTAAAAATGGTGGTTATGCTGTGCTTGTTGCACAATGGGAACGACCGCGAATGCCAATTCCTTTTGGTCCTGATTGGCAAACTCGAATTCTGCGAATTTTTACATTGATTCTAATTGCCGGTTTGGTTTGTTACGCTTTAGCTCGCTATCTAACATCGCCGATTAAAAATCTTAGTTTGGCAACAAAACAACTTGCCGAAGGTGATTTAAAAGTGAGAATTGCCAGCAAAAGACGTGATGAAATTGGTCAACTTTCACGCGATTTTGATGAAATGGCTGAGCGAATTGAGTCTTTGTTAACATCACAAGAGCGTCTGACGCGAGATATTTCTCACGAGTTGCGTTCGCCACTTGCACGGATGAACGTTGCTCTCGAACTCGCACGGAACACGCCTGAAAATCAATCTTTTTTAACGAGAATTGAAACAGAATCTCAGCGTTTGAACGAAATGATTACGAATATTCTTACTCTTTCAAAACTAGAAAGTAAATCAGAAACTATTGAGAAAAAGGAACTTAATCTTTCTTCATTATTTGATAGTGTTGTTGCAGATGCTCAGTTTGAGGCAAACGCAAAAGGAAAATCGGTTGAAATTATTTGTAAAGAAGAATGTCGGATTTTAGGAAATGAAAGACTTTTGCGAAGTGCAATTGAAAATGTTCTGAGAAATGCGGTTCGTTACACAAACGAAAAAGTTCTTATTTCGCTAAAAGTTGAGTCAAAAAAAGCAATTATTAAAATCCAAGATTATGGCGGCGGAATTCCCGACGCTGAATTAAAAGAAGTTTTCCGCCCGTTTTATCGTGTAAGCGAATCTCGCACGAGGAAATCAGGCGGAATTGGACTTGGTTTGGCAATAACTGAACAGTCTGTTAATGCACATCAAGGCGATGTTTCGGCGAAAAATACTGATGGCGGCTTACTTGTTGAAATCAAATTGCCAATTGTTTCCTAGCTTTTTCTCGCGGCAATAAATGATTTAACGCAAAGCACGACAAATAAAAAACACAAAATCGCCATCGAGAGAAGCATCGAAGTTGCAAAATTTAGTGAAAAGTCGCTGATTTTCGACAAGATTCTTCCCGCCGGCATCAGAAATCCGACCAAACCCACGATAACTGCCAAGTGCATCAGGTGTTTCCTGATATTTTCCTTCGATTTTGCAAGATGACCAAGAAGCATCAAAACCAAACCGAAAACCGCTGGAATCATCGCGGTCAAACTCGCATTAGCATTATACATTCCGTAACCGTAGCCGATAATTCCGACCAATATTAGTAATCTTCCAAATAAAATTGCAGTTGATGGCATATTTCTCCTAACAAAATTGAATAACTGAATTAAAACTATATTACCAAACATTCACATGTTTGGTAATATTCACATTTAAAATTTTACTCAAACAAAAAATACTATTTAGATTTTCGTGCTATTCCGTTGAGCATTGTATTAAGTTTTTTGCTCAACACAGCATCAATTGGTAGAATTTTGGCTACTAATTCATTTGCCTTGGATTCATAAGCAGCAATCGTCGATGTAATTTCAGTTTTCTTTTCAGTAGTAAGACTTCGAAACGAAGGTTTAGCCATCATTAATTTAAATCTGTTTCGCTCTTTAACGTAACAAACACCCAAGAAATATAATGTATCTTTGTTGTCTTCACCATTGTCAACTGCTGTTTGATATGCAGTTAGAGCTTTGTCGTAAAAAGCCGTATTGTAAAATGCATTTCCAAGAGCAGTATTTGCGTCTTTCCAACGAGGATTTAATTCGATAGCTTTTTGAAACTCGATTATTGCTGATGGATATTGTTTTTGTTTGAAGTAAACATTTCCAAGTCCATAATAAGCATCTGCATAGTTTGGATCTAAACTAATCACTTTCTTATATTCAGTTATCGCCTCAGTATATCTTCCGATTGAAGTATATGCGTTTCCAAGTTGACGATGTGCTTCAAGATCTTTATCACCAGCAAGACTCAATGCTTTTTGCAATGCAGGAACCGCTTCTGATGAACGATTAAGTGCAATTAAGGCAACACCGAGATTTACATGACCTGGTGAATAGTTTGGTGCGAGTAATATAACGTTACGAAATGATTTTTCAGCATCTGCGTTTCTGCCTTTTCGTCTCTGTGCGATTCCAATTTCGAAATATGCAGAAGCTTCTTCAGGTTTCAATTTTATCGCACGATTGTATGATGTAATCGCTTCATCATAACGATCTTCATAATCGAGTTCATTACCTAACTGGACGTGTGCAAGATAAAAATCGGGTTTAAGACGAATTGCTTCTTGATAAGCAAATATTGCATCATTCCGCATTTTCAAGTTGCTATAACAAACGCCAAGATAATATTTCACTTGCGGAACATCTTTCCATTTTGTGTTAATTTTATTCAAACGATCAATTGCTTCGGTGTAATTTCTAGAATCGACAAACTTTAGAGCCGCATCAAATTCTTTCTGTAATTCCTGTCCAAATGTGATTGAAGCAAAAAGCAAAATTGCCGCTATCAAAAGTAAATTTTTCTTCATATTTTTTTCTCCTCATTTATTAATCGCAATATTTTTAGCCAAAAAGTGTCAAATTACTTTTGAACAAGCGGTAAAATTATCCTTGAATTATGAAAAACAGTCTGCGTAGCTTTCTGAAAATCGGAGTCAACTCCAAGTTTGTAATTTTCCATAAATTTTTGGGGATTTCTTGCAACAAGTGGAAACCAAGTGCTTTGAATTTGCACCATTATTCGATGACCTTTTTTAAATGTGTGATGAATTCCGGGCATAGTGAAATTAATATCAGTTCGTTTATTTGGAATCAACGGCTCGGGTTTTTCAAATGAATTTCTAAATCTTGCGGGCATTGGTTCGCCGCGAAGAAGCATTTGATAACCATTTGGATGGAAAACGGAAAAAGCTGAATTTTCGGGCGGTTTCATTCCTTCGGGAAACTTGTAATTATCAGGAAACACATCAATTATCTTGACAATAAAGTCTGAATCAGTTCCACTCGATGAAATTACAAGTTGTGGTTTTATATCGCCAGAAACTGTCACGTCATTGCTTAATACATCAGTCTGATAAACCAAAACATCAGGACGAGTTGAAGCAAAACGCTGATCTTCAGTCATAAAATCTCTCGGATAATTAAGCGTAATTTTTTGTGTGTAGGGAACTGGTTTCGCCGGATCGCTAATGTAAGTATCGAAGGTTTTTGGCGGAGCAGATTCGTCAAGAATTGCCTTGCCACCAGCTCGTAAATTTAGCGACATTTCTTTTGTCGGCAATGCTTTATCGGTTAAATTCCAACGATTTTTACCTGTGTCAAAATAATTAATTTCTTTCAGATCAGCAAGATCGCCTTTATCTTTCAAAAAGTGATTGAAAAAAGGAAGTTCGAGTTTTGTACGATAATAAGCAGAAGCCTTTTGTTCGAAATAAGCTGTTCCGAGCCAATCGCCATCTGATCTTGCCCAACCACCATGAAACCACGGACCAATCACTAAAACGTTATAAATATTCGGGTTTTGCTTTTCAATATGATGATAAGTTTCTAACGCACCATATAAGTCTTCATTGTCATACCAACCGCCAACTGTCATTGTCGAGCAACCGATATTTTTCAGTTTTGGTAAAATATTACGAGCTTTCCACCAATCATCATAATTCGGATGTTTCATCATTTCATCCCAAAAATCAATGCGTTTTCCGAGTTGTTTTTCGTAAGCATCGCCGGCGTTTTTAAGTCCGCCCATCTGCAAATAATAGCTGTAGCCATCTTGAGTTGGATAAACAAATTGCGGATTTTTTGAATCTTTTGGGAGAATTGGCGATGGTCTGTATTGACCAAAACCATCAAAGAAATTAAAGTTTTGAGCAAGAAACAATGCTCCGTTGTGATGCATATCGTCGCCCTTAAACCAATCAGAAACAGGTGCTTGCGGCGAACACGCTTTTAACGCAGGATGAGAATCAATCGAACCAGCAGAAGTGTAAAATCCCGGATAAGAAATTCCATAAGTTCCTACCTTTCCATTATTATTCGCTACGTTTTTTGTCAACCAATCAATCGTGTCGAATGTGTCCGTGCTTTCATCAATATCTTTGGAAGTTTTATTTTCAATATCAGGGCGAACATCGACAAATTCGCCTTCGCTCATATTTTTTCCGCGAACGTCTTGATAAACAAAAATATAACCTTCCTTTGCATAAAGTTCGCTCGGACCGAGACTCGTTTTGAACTGATCTGCACCATAAGGTGAAACCGTGTATGGCGTTCGGTTAAGCAAAATTGGATATTTTTGCGATCTATCTTTCGGCTCGTAAATTGAGGTAAATAAATGAATTCCGTCGCGGACAGGGATAGAAACTTCCCGTTTGTTGTAGTTCGCTTTGATATATTCAGCAAGCGGATTTTGAGCAGTTTGCGGTGTTTGGGCAAAAATCGAGACGGAAAAAACGAAAATCAGCGACAGGGTAAGTTTGGTTTTCATACGCAAAAAATAACACGAAATTGTGCGAATGAAAACCAAACAAAAGCTATAACTATTTAGTTTCTACTTCCACAATCAGTAAAATTTGTGAATGAACATTAAGCGAGCCAGCCAATACAGGTGTAGTTGCCCTTTTATAATCAACACTTGCAGCCGCATTTGCCGCGTAATTTTCCGTTTGCATTAGTCTTGGTGTTATTCCACCTTCTTGAGCTTCAACAACGCGATAGATTTTTCCACCTAGAGAATCGGCAATTGCTTGGGCTTTTGCCATCGCTTGCCGTGTTGAAATTCCGAGCGAATTTCCACGATTAGGACTGTCTTCACGAAGAATGAAATTAATTCCTTCAACGCCATTTGCTCCGGCTTTTGTTGCCGCATCGATCAATGCCCCAACTTGATTTAAATCAGGCGTAATAACTGTAATTGTGTTTTGTGCTTCGTAGCCTAAAATTTTCGATAAGCTATTTGTTGTGTAATTTTCTTCAGATTGAAGGCGATAATTGTCAGTCTTTATTTCAGCAGAATTACTTGTGGTAAGTTCTTTAAGGGCAGTAATTACAGCCTGAGTCTTGGTTGCATTTAATTGTTGTGCGGAAACTGCTAACTTGTCTTTAGTAATTACAGAAAATGTGACAACAGCATTATCGGGTGGAACTTGGGTTTGCGATTCACCTGTTACGGAAACTCTGGTGAGTTTTGTAGGCGTAAACAGACGATTTGTAAAAATTAAATAAGCAGAAATACCTAAAAAAGCACAGAGTAAAGTGGCAATAGCAACATTTTTTTTCATAAATTTTTCCTTGGAAATTTAACATTTCCAAGGAAGAACGTTTGAAGTTATAGAATCTTGCAAAAGAAAATTAATTTCCGTCAACGATATAAATCGACTTAATATACGGGCATTTTTCTTTTGTGTAACCGAGCGTTACTAGTTTTAAATACAAATTATTGTGCAACAAACCTTCACTCTTAAATGTGCAAGTTCCTTTTTTGCAACTAATTAATGGTGTCGAATTTCTTCCAGGCAGACTATCCACTTCGCGTTTAGTAAACCAGTTTTCAGCGGCTTTTAAACTTTTAAAGGTTTTTGTCACAAATTGACCTTTTGCACCATCATCAACAAGTGAGTTTTCAATTTTGACCGTTATGCTTGCAACCGAAGCACGATTTGCATCAAGGCTACCAAGTTTTTTTGCTTCAAATGCCTTAGCAACGCTTTTTGCGATTTGTTCAGCGGTTTGTTCACAAGAGGTTTGAGCTTGAGCAGAAACAGCAAAGAAACTCAAAACTAAAATTGAGATAACAAGAAAATTTTTCATATTTTTTAAATGTGCGGACGAACGCCGCGTGCAATAAGACCAATTCCACCAGCGAGCAATATTAACATAATTATTGTGTTAAAAAGGCTTGTAGCTTGAAAATAAACTGTCAGGTTCATTAAAATTCCGGCAAATATAATTATAATTCCGGTAAAAAGCAGAATCCATCCGATGATAGATTTACCATTAAAAAACAACATTCCAATGCCAAAAATAAGCGGAATAAGAGTCAAGCCAAATGTGTTATATCCGTAAAGAGACCAAAAACTGCTTGTCACAACTACTTGATTTGAAAGCAGATAGCCGCCTGCGATTGCCATAGCAAGTCCAATGAAGAACTCAAAAATGCCACCGGAACTTCCGCCTGCACCTTGAAATTTATATCCGTTTTCCATAATTAATTTGTTTCACTTAATAAATTGTTTTATCCAAGAAAATACTTGTTGAAATTAATATTGAATTCAGATGTTAGCACTATTCGTTTTTTGCAAAAAACGCAAAGCTAGTTCTTTAGCTTGATAACTAATTTCCGGAATCGCGATTGTCTCCCACAAAATTCCTCGCAAAGCTGTCCCGATTGTAAAAAGTCGCTCATTTATTTTACCAAACTCATCAATGATTTCACCGTTAGGCGAAGCATCAAGTCCAATTGAAAGCGAGTCGCTACGAACTAAACCTTTGCGGATGAGATTTTTTACAAGTGGAATTTCAAGACGTTCAAAGTTTGTTTGTGGTCCGGTACAATTTATTATTGCATCAATATAAATTGTTGTTTCACCATAAGTTACGGCAAAACGCTTATCCTCAGCCGTTGTTATTTTACGAATTTTCCCGTGCTTAATTTCAAGTTGTCCAATAGATTTCAATGTTTCTAAAACTTTCGCACATTGTGCTGGAATTCTTGAACGTGAAACACTCCAATAATGGCTTAAATGTCGCAGAAATCTTCTTTTTTCTTTTCTTGAAAGTTTTTGCCAAATTATTTGCGTAATTGGGCGAAGCGAATCAATAACCGCTCGCCAATCAGAATTTTCGTTTTGTGCTTTGGCTATGTGTTTACGAACAAGTTTTAACATCTTTAGAAGATTTATTTCTTGCAAAATTTCATTTTCGAATGATGAGTAATCAAACCCGAGTTTGTGTGTTGCGGGCAACAATCCGTGACGCGAAACGGCAATAATTTTTCCGCGATGTTGATTATTATGAAGATTTAGCACCGCATCGACCATTGTCAATCCTGTGCCAATCAGCAATACCTCATCATTCAAATTAAGATTTTGAAAAAAATCATTGTCCCAAGGATTTTGCGAATATTTATCTGACTTGATAAATTCTGTATTGCTAACATTTGGATGAGTTGGAAGAAAATTTCCAAAAGCCAAAACAACTTTATCTGACTCGATTATTTTGCCCGAGTTTAGTTTTACTTCAGCAAAACGCTCACCCATATTTACATTTACGGCTTCATCGTTGAAAAGATTAACTGTTGTGTTTGGCGATTTGTTTTCAAATGCACTCAAAAAAACATCCGAAAGATATTCGCCAAAAATTTTACGAGGAACAAAATCGTTTTCTAAATAGTTGTGCGAATGTTTACTTAACCACTCGCACAAATGTTTAGAATCGTCCGGAAAAGCACTCATATTTCCCGCTGTAACATTAAGAAGATGAAAATCTGATGTAGTTGAATATGCAACACCTAATCCAAAACGACCCTTTTTCTCAACAATATTTATTTCCAGCGGCAGATTTTCAGCAAATTTCAGCAAATTTACAGCCAGTAAAATTCCCGTTGCTCCACCGCCGATGATTGTTATTTTTTGCATCGTTTTCTACCTCCAATTTTTGAGTATTAGTTAAATCGGCGAACCGCATTTCTATAACTTCTCGTCTGGAAAAGGCAATTAAGCCAATATCTTTGCGAAATGTTTGATATTTATTTTTTCTCGTGCAGCCGATAATTATTTTGTCTGATTCGAAAACGATACTGAACTTTTTACATGTTCTTTTTTCCCAAAAAAATCTTGCCTTCATTTGTTTAAATCCTCCGCAATTTTAAATACAAAAAGAGGTGCAAAGTCCACGCTTCACACCTCTGATTATGCCTTCCGGATAAACATGTGCCGTGTCCTTCTTCGTTTCGCCTACGAGATTAGCTGTCGGGCTGGAAGCGAAGAAGTCTTCTGCAAAATTAACTAAAATAAATAAATTAACCTGCTTCGCCCCGATTTTGCTTTCGCAAAAATTATTGGGTTTCCCGTGTAGTTTCAAAAAAACAACTTTAGCGACATTAAATTAACTGGATTTTAGCAAAGCTAATATTTTTTGTAAAGACTTTTTTGTTATCAATATTTTATAAAAAGAAATAATTGCCATTTATAAAAAAATCTTTAATCTTTGACTTAAAAGCCTTACATAGCTTAGATTTAGAGACACAAAGTTTTCAAACAAATAAATAGCGATTAAAAAAATATAGTGAACCAAACATCTATTCACGCTGAGCAAATTGGCGGACACCTTTTAATTATTGGTGGTGCGGAAGATAAATATAACGAACGGCGAATTTTACGGAAATTCGTTTCACTTGCTGGCGAAAAAAATGCAAAAATCCTTCTCGTGCCGATTGCATCAGACTTTCCCGAATTTGCGTCTGATGTTTATTCGCAAGTTTTCAGGAAAATGGGACTAGAAAATGGTAGCGTTCGCACTCTTCGGGCGACATCAAGGCAAGAAATTCTTGATGCAAATGTTGACGAATTGCTCAATGGTACGACCGGAGTTTTTCTTTCCGGCGGCGATCAAATGAGGCTCGCATCTATTCTCGGCGGAACTCCATTTGCTGAAAAATTGATGCAAATGGTTAGAAATACTAAACTTGTTCTCGCGGGTTCGAGTGCTGGTGCAGCAGGAATGAGCAATTCGATGATTGTTCGCGGCGATGGCGTTCCAGCTCCGCATCGAAAAGCGATTGCACTTTCGCCGGGTTTGGGAGTTTTGCACAATATCATTATCGACCAGCATTTTTCGGAACGTGGACGAATTTCGCGACTTATTACAGCTGTTTCTTATAATCCGAGCAATCTTGGAGTTGGAATAGACGAAAACACTTCGGTTATTTTGGATAATAAAGGAATTCTCGAAGTTTTTGGCGAAGGAACCGTGACGATCGTTGATGGTTCTAAGATCACTTACAACGATATTGCCGAAGTTGAAGAAAGTTTGCCGTTTTCGGTAACTGGTTTGCAGATTCACATTTTGCGTGAGGGAATGCAATATGATTTCACCAATCGAAAGTGTGTTGCCATAACTTCCGAATTTTTATTGCCCGAGATTTAACCCTAAAACTATGAAAATTATAGACATCAGAACTCTTCGCGGTCCAAATTTTTGGAGCAACTATCGTAAAAAACTTGTCCAAATGCGTCTTGATTTGGAAGATTACGAAGAAAAACCAAGCGATAAAATCCCAAATTTTAACACTCATCTCAAGGAATTGATGCCGAGTTTGCATTCGCATGGTTGTAGTTATGGTGAAGACGGCGGATTTTTCTTGCGGCTCGATGAAGGAACTTGGGCTGGTCATATTATCGAACACATGGCACTCGAAATGCAGACACTTGCTGGTATGGAAGTTGGCTATGGTCGAACTCGTGAAACGCAAGTTCCGGGCGTTTACAATGTAGTTTTTGCTTACATAGAAGAGGAAGCGGGAAGATATGCAGCTCGTGCGGCAGTGAGTTTGTATCTTGATATTGCGGAAGGTAAAACGCCCGAAGAACTCAAACAAACTCTGAGTGAAGATTTGGTAAAACTACGCGAAATTCGCGAAGATGTGAGATTTGGACCAAGCACAGGCTCGATTGTTGAGGAAGCGGCGGCTCGGCACATTCCATATATTCGGCTCAACGATCAATCGCTCGTGCAGCTTGGTTTTGGTAAATATCAACGCCGAATTCAAGCGACAGTTACGGATCGCACAAATATGATTGCGGTTGATCTCGCGGGAAACAAATATGCGACCAAAACGTTGCTTGATTCGCTCGGCGTTCCGGTTCCGGTTGGCGTGACATTTCGCAACGAAGAAGACATTGAAGACGCTTTGAAAAAAGTGAAATTTCCCGTTGCGGTAAAACCGCTCGATGGAAATCACGGACGCGGAATCACGGTCGGTTTACGCAATTTGGAAGAAGTAAAAGTTGCATTTCATAAAGCAAAAGAACATTCGCGGCGAATTATCATCGAAAGTTCGATTGAAGGAAAAGATTTTCGTGCGTTGGTTGTAAATAATCGCTTGATTGCCGTCGCTGAGCGGAAACCGGCACACGTTGTCGGCGATGGCGAACATACGATTCAGCAACTTATCGACATCACAAATAGCGATCCGCGTCGTGGATTTGGGCACGAAAAAGTTCTGACCTTGATCACGATCGACGGGCAAACGGAACGACTGATTGCGAAGGCAAACTACACACTCGAAACAGTTTTGCCGAACGATGAAACGCTGTTTTTGAAGACAACGGCGAATATTTCCACAGGCGGTACTGCAATTGATCGCACCGAGGAAGTTCATCCATATAACGTCACCCTACTTGAGCGAATCGCACGAATTATCGGCTTAGACGTTGCCGGAATCGACATTGTTGCACCTGATGTTTCCACACCTTTGACCGAAAATGGCGGCGGAATTATCGAAGTAAATGCCGCTCCAGGATTCCGTATGCATCTCTCTCCGTCGGAAGGAATTGGGCGAAATGTTGCCGAACACGTTGTCGATATGTTGTTTCCGCCGGGCGTTCCTTCGCGGATTCCAATTATCGCGATTACCGGAACTAATGGTAAAACTACAACAACTCGCCTTGTCGCACATTTAATGCGACAACACGGTGCGAACGTTGGGTTTACGACAACAGAAGGAAGTTATATTGGCAACAGTTTGGTCGTAAAAGGCGACAATACCGGACCAATTTCTTCGCAATTAATCCTCAAAGATCCGACCGTTGATGTTGCGGTTTTAGAAACTGCACGCGGCGGAATTGTCCGAGCCGGACTCGGTTTTGACGAATGCGATATTGGAATTGTGACCAACGTTTCGGTCGATCACATGGGTTTGAAGGGAATTGACACGCTTGAAGAAATGGCTCGCGTGAAATCGGTCGTGCCGCGTGCTGTAAAAGAAAAAGGTTACGCCGTTTTGAATTCTGACGACGATTTGGTTTATGGAATGCGAAAGCATTCAAACGGTAAAATTGCACTTTATTCGATGCACGAAAAAAGCTCGAGAATCGTTCGCCACACCGAAGATGGCGGAATTGCTTGCGTTTACGAAAATGGTTACGTCACAATTTTAAAAGGAACTTGGAAAGTCCGCATCGAAAAAGTTATCAATATTCCGCTAACTTACGAAGGAAAAGCGGCGTTTATGGTGCAAAACGTGCTTGCCGCAACTCTCGCAGCTTATTTGCAAGACGTGAGTATTGAAGATCTTCGGGCAGGTTTGGCGACGTTCGTTCCATCTGTCGCACAAACTCCTGGACGTTTGAACGTAATCGATATGGACAAATTTACAGTCCTTATTGATTTCGCACACAACCAAGCTGGAATGAATGGCTTGCAAAATTTTGTCGAGAAATTCCCGAATAAAGTAAAAACCGGCGTAATCGGCGGAACGGGCGACCGCCGCGATTCTGATATTTTTGAATACGGGCAAATTGCCGCAAAGATGTTCACGCAAGTTATTATCCGCGAAGATGATGACCTTCGCGGCAGACCTTCCGGCGATTCAACACGACTTGTAATTGAAGGAATAAAAAGCGTGAATCCTGATTTGCCGATTAAAGAAATAATAAACGCACCTGAAGCCATTAACTTTGCACTCAACAACGCGAAAAAAGGCGAGCTTCTTGTAGTTTTAGCCGATAATGTTTCCCGAACAATCGAAATCGTTAACAAATTCCGCGAGGAAACGAAGACGGTTTTTATTGAAAGTGATTAAAAATGACGATACTTTCTGCAGCATTGCTCCTTTTTCTCGTGATCGATCCGGTCGGGAATATTCCGATGTTTTTGACGACGTTGAAAAAGGTCGATGAAGCTCGGCGGCGAATTGTTGTCATTCGCGAACTGATAATTGCACTCTTCGTTTTGATAACGTTTCTCTTTCTCGGACAATATCTTCTTCAGGCTTTGCATCTCAGCCAAACTGCTTTAACAACTGCTGGTGGTATAATTCTTTTGATTATCGCGATTAAGATGATTTTTCCGGCACGAGATAAATCTTTGCAAGAAGACATCGAAGGTGAACCTTTTATTGTTCCACTCGCGATTCCTTATGTCGCCGGACCATCCGCAATGGCAACCGCACTTTTGATGATGAGTCGCGAACCCGAACGCTGGCTTGATTGGCTTTTGGCGGTTTTGATCGCATGGTCGGCATCAGCTTTAATCATTTATTTTTCGAGTTATTTTGCCAGATTCTTAGGCGAGAAAGGTTTAATCGCAATCGAACGTTTGATGGGAATGCTATTGATAACCGTTGCGGTTCAGATGTTACTTACGGGAATTGCCGAATTTGTGGGAAATAGCCTTGGACATATCCCGAAATGATTAGGCGTATATCCTTACGTTAAAATCGCCGTCTTCCGTGATCCAACCGCGATACATTCCGTCCGAATTAAATGGAAGTGAAACATTTCCATTTGAGTCAACTGCAATCAAACCGCCTTCGCCTTCAATCCTTCGCAAATATTCAACTGCTGCGACCGCCGCTTCATCGAGCGTAGAATTGGCGTATTTCATTCGGCAAGCGATGTCGTATGCGGTGACGGCTCGCATAAAGAATTCGCCGTGTCCGGTGCAAGAAACGGCACAAGTTGCATTATCTGCGTAATTTCCAGCACCAATAATTGGCGTGTCGCCGATTCGTCCGTAAAGTTTGTTGGTCATTCCGCCGGTTGAGGTTGCGGCAGCGACGTTTCCATTTGAATCACACGCAACTGCACCAACGGTTCCAATCGGTTTTGCGTGATCGAGTTGGACGCGACCTTCTTTTTTTGCCTCAAGTAATTGGTTATACCGAAATTCGGTGAAGAAATAATCATCTTCAACGAACTCAACGCCATTTTCTTTTGCAAATTCCATCGCACCGTCGCCCGCGAGCATCACGTGTTCAGTCTTTTGCATTACGAGACGAGCAAGACTGATCGGATTTTTAATGTTTCGAACAAACGACACAGCTCCGGCTTGCAAGGTTTTGCCGCACATAATTGAGGCATCGAGTTCGTTTTTTTCGTCGTGTGTAAAGACAGCACCTTTACCGGCATTAAAAAGCGGACAATCTTCCAAACTCCGAACCGCAACTTCAACAGCATTCATCGCTGAACCATTTTCCCGCAAAATCTTCCAACCGCTTTCGAGTGCTTCGCGTAAACCTTTTGTGTATGCAAGCTCCTTTTCAGCGGTCATTTGCGAGCGAAGAATTGTTCCTGCTCCGCCGTGGATAGCGAGTGCAATTTTGTTTGAATTTGTCATTTAGTTTTTTCGCAACTCATCCAACATTCCTTGAATCGTATCTTTCAAATGTTGCGTAGATTTCTCGTATTTTTCCTCATCAGGCAAGTTCTTAAATTCCTCAAAATATAAAGGTTTACCGAAGTGAATTTTCACTTTCGCGAGGCGAATTCGGTTCGTATCTCTCGCCCAGACTTTGCCCAAACCATCTAATGCGACAGGAATTATTGGATAATTCAATTCTGTCGAGAGAATTGCAGCACCTTTTTTGAATGGATGAAGTTCGCCATCAAAAGCACGTTCGCCTTCGGGATAAATATTTAGAATTTTCCCGCTTTTGAGTCCAATCGCACTTGCTTTCATCGCTTTTAGAAGTTGTGTATCGGCATCAATCGGCACAATATTTGTCAGCTTTGCAAAGTTGCGTTTGATAAAACCGTGAAATAATTCGCTCGCTCCGACGTGGAAAATATTTCGCAAAATTGAATATGGATAAGTTGCCGGAACCAGAAATCCATCGAGAAAACTTTGATGATTTGGGCAAATTAAATATGGACGCTTGAGCTTTGTAAGTTCTTCAATTCCAGTAACTTCCATTCGCAAGAAAACCTTGCAAAACAGATATACAACACGCAAAATGAGATATGCAATAAATGTTGAAATCGGTTTATTTTTGATTACATTTCGAACTTCCGGAAAGTTATCGTCAGCTTCCCGAACAATTTTGCCCCAATTAAAATTTGTTTCAATCTCGCCAGAAAAATTCTCAAGATTTGCTGTTTTGGCAACAAGTTTCAAAACTTCTTCAACGGTCAAGGCTTGACTCGATTCTTCGGTATTGAATTCGACGCCAAAAATCTGCTCCAAACTCGCGAAAGTTTCGGCTCGGGCAAGCGAATCTAAGCCTAGATCAATCTCCAGATTCATCTTTGGATGAATGATTTCAAGGTCGGGTTTATTTTGCTTAATTGCTGAAATGATTGCTTTTCCGCCGTTGGAATTCATTGCGGAAGTTTCTTCATCGGTGAATTCCCAAACTTTTTCTGTGCGTGTTTGTGTCGTTGACAATTGCCCGCTTTCGATTTCTTTCATTAATTCGAAGCGTTTGATTTTGCGAGTTGCGGTTCGTGGCAAAGGTTCGGCACGCACAATATAATCCCGAACTCGTTGATATTCCGGCAAATCGCGACCGAGACTGTCGAGTGTGTAGCGAATTGTTTCATATGAATTTGCGATCTTTTCTTTTTTCAAATATTCAAAATCAGGAACAACGACCGCGATCAATTTTTCTGCACCTTGCACGCCAATCGATTCATCTTTCACGCCTATCACAGCAAGTTCCGCGACAAAAGGCGTTTTCAAATAACAAACTTCGAGGTCTTCAGGATGAACGTTTTTCCCATTTGGCAAAACAATTACGTCTTTCTTGCGACCAACGATATACAAATGTCCGTCTTTATCAATTGTTCCGAGATCGCCGCTGCGAAACCAACCATCTTCTGTAAACGCTTCAGCAGTTGCGGTCGGATTTTTGTAATAACCTTTGAAAACCATTTCGCCGCGTATTAAAACCTCACCAATTCCTTCCGCATTTGGTTCATCGATTTTGATTTCCGAATTGAGCATCGCTTTCCCGACTGAACCAACGCGATTGTCAGATTCATAAGTTGCCGTCGCCGCACCTGAAGTTTCGCTCAGCCCGTAGCCTTGCAAAATTGTAAAACCAAGTTTATGAAAATCAAGTGCAACATCTGAATCAAAACGCGAGCCAGCCGATATTGCAATCCGCAACTTTCCGCCAAAACCATCGTGAACTTTGCCAAACATTTTGGTTCCGAGATTCATTTTCAGAGAATCACGCAGGAACCCATTGGTCGCGAGCATTGTTTTGAAAAGCGTTTGAACGATTGAAGATTGAGATTTAACGGCATCGAAAATCTTTTTGTGGAACAAATACCAAAGTCTTGGCACCGTCGTCAGAATCGTAGGTTTAAATTCCTTCATTGCCTTGCTTAATTCGTCCGGCGTAAGTTCTTTCAAATAACCAACTTCGCAACCGTAAGTAACGGCAATCCATAAGTTTACAATCTGCAAATAAACGTGGAAAAGCGGTAAAAGCGACAAAATTCGGTCTTGTTCTGAGAGGTTGATAACTTCGTTAATTGCGTCCAATTCAGCAACAATATTTCCATGAGAAAGCGGAACTCCTTTTGGCGTGCCGGTTGTGCCGCTCGTGTAAATCATCACGGCTGTGTCATCAGGATTTGTAACTGGAATTTTTTTTGCAAATTCGGCTGGGAAATCAGTAGATGACCATTCTTCAAAAGATTCAAAACCTGTTTCGTTTTTTTCATTTCGCCAGACAACTGCAGGAATCTTTTTGCCCAAACGTTCCTCGATTTCTTTGAATTTCTCTATCATATCCGGCGATAGAAAAACGAGTTTTGCTTCAGAATTTACGAGGAAATTTGTTATTGTGGCGATTTCGCCATGTGGGTCAACCGGAACAATTATTGCCCCGCGATAGATTGTTCCGAGATAAGCAATTGCCCAACAAGGATGATTTTCACCAATCAAAACAACACGTTCGCCAGCCGCAACACCCTCTTTCTCAAGGCGATACGCGATTGAACGAATCTGTTTGAGCATTTGTCCGTATGTGTAAACTTCAGAGTCAACACCAACAATTCGCATCGCCGTTCGCTCTGCATGCGTTTCGTTTGCTTCAATTAGTCGTTCGCAAAATGATTTTTTCATAAGCTTTTTTTCACCACAATGACACGAAGATCCAAAGATTTTTTGAAATCTTACACACTTTGCAACAAACAAAGATGATAGAAAAAGTCAGTGGTTGTCATAATTTTAGTGACCTTTGTCTCTTAGTGGTGAATTATTTCTTCGGTACTCGAACCTTCAAAGCCAACGGAATAATGTCATAAACCGCAGGCAATTTCCCTGGAAGTTCGCCATCAGTTTCGATATGAATTTCCTCGCCATTCGATGATGAAATTTCCACACGTTTTGCCAAAGTCGCGTTCACTTCATCTAAGTCTAAATGAGAACCGCCGTAAAGTTTGTAAGCATTTAGTAAAACTTTCGCAGTTTTGATATCGCCAATGTTAATGACATCGAAAAAACCATCGTCAATCTTTGCATCTGGTGCGATTTTCATTCCGCCACCGAAATAACGCGAATTCGCAACGCAGAAATTAAGAGTTTGCAACTGTTTTTTTTCTTTTTCATCGAGTGTCACCCAAACAATAGCTGGCTCAAGATCAAGAACGGTTTGAACGGTTGAATACGCAAATTTCGCCTTTCCACGAAGTGCATCGAAAGGAAGCCATTGAAAACGATTTTTTTCCTTTACTCGTTCGCCGATTGCCGCACTCAATCCGAAGCTCGAAACATTAACAAAATAACGACTTGTGGTTTCGTTTTCATGATTTTGAAAAGTAACTTTACCAACGTCGATTGTTTTTGTTAAACCATTTCGCAAACCTCTCGCACATTCGCTTGCGTTTGACGACATTCCGAGAGTTCGGCGGAAATCTCCACCAGTTCCCGATGGCAAAACGCCGAGTTCGGCATCGCAGCCGGAATTTAGAATTCCATTTGCAACTTCATTGATTGTTCCGTCGCCACCACAAGCAACAATAAATTTTCTGCCATTTTGGGCTGCTATTTGAGCAAGTTCAATTGCGTGATTTTGATGCTTTGTGAATTCGACATTGAATACACCAAAGTGAGTTGCGAGGTCAGAAGCAATTTTTGCCCAACGCAATTCTGTGGAACCGCCAGCTGATTTTGGATTTACAATGATTAAAGGAATGTTTGACACTTTGCCAAATTTTACCAAACAAACGAAAATGTAACAATGAAACTTCTTAAAGAAACAAAACTCGCATTCGTCGGTTGCGGTGTGATGGCGGAATCAATGATTGCCGGATTGCTTAGAAAAAATCTAGTTGAACCTAAACAAATCGTCGCCTCTCATCCAAGAATCGAACGCCGTGAGGCACTCGAAGCGAAACATGGAATTCGTTGTTTCGAGCATAATCGCGATGCGGTTGAGTCACTTCCGATAGAGAATTCAATCGTGGTTTTATGCGTTAAACCCCAGCGTGGGAAAGGAGTTTTAATGGAATTGGAAGGTTCTGTGAAATCTTCACAGGTTGTAATGTCGATCATTGCCGGAATTACTATTGAGAAAATTTCAGAATCGTTGAACAACAAATTTATTGTCCGCTCAATGCCAAATACCCCATCGCAAATCGGGCAGGGAATGACCGCTTGGACTGCTTCTTCTGAAGTCGCAGAAGAACAAAAAGAGCAAATAAAATTATTGTTAAGTGCTTTAGGAAAAGAGCTTTATGTCGAAAATGAAAATATGATTGATATGGCAACTTCGCTTTCGGCGACAGGTCCGGCGTATATTTTTATGATGATGGAAGCAATGACCGACGCAGGAGTTCATCTCGGGTTTTCGAGGGAAGTTTCGAAAGAATTGGTTCAGCAAACAATGCTCGGTTCAACACTTTTTGCGATTGAAACAAATAAACATCCCGCAGAATTGCGAAATATGGTTACATCGCCAGGCGGAACGTCTGCTGAAGCAATTTACCAAATGGAAAAAGGAAGTTTACGAACCGTTTTGTCAAAAGCGATTTATGCGGCTTACAATAAAGCGGTTGAGTTGGGTAAAAAGAAATAGCGTAAATTCCGATTGGAATTTACGCAAAAAATACTTGGACGCGAAACATTGATTCGTGCCTTTTCGTCTTTTAAAAAGGCGAAATTTATTGTGTAATGTGAATATCTTCAGACTTGTTGATTCTTGTTGAAAGAAAAAAACCACCAAATCCGATTGCAAAAATACCCGCAACAATTGCAATAATAAGCGGAAAAACTGAAGTTGGTTCAGTTTTTTGACCAAGATAAGTTGCTAACTGCCAAACTGCAACAACTGCTGAAACCAAACCGAGAACTGCAAACAGCATATCCTTCATAACTAATTTCCTCCAATAACTCTTTATAGGATTATACTTCCGAAGTAAAAATCTGTTGAAAAAACCGAGCGTTTTTCAAGTATTACTTTCTGATTTGACTAAAAATATCACTATTCTAAATATAAATCAAGGTTTATTTCTGTTTTGAAAATTTATTCTTGTAGTTATAGACAAAAATAAGAAAACGAAAGTTCGAGTGAACTTTCGTTTGATAAAAAATCGAGTTAGATAATAAATTAATCGTAATATTCTAAACCTAAATGAGTAATTAAATCTTCGCCTTGCAAATGTCGAAGTGTATTTTTTAATTTCATCAATTGAATAAAAATATCATGTTCCGGATAAAGCCCGGGAGCGGTTTGAGGAGCTTTGAAATAAAATGAGAGCCATTCTTGAATGCCTTTCATTTTTGCACGCTGAGCTAAATCCATAAACAACGCCAAATCTAAAACTAAAGGTGCAGCAAGAATAGAGTCGCGACATAAAAAATCGACTTTAATTTGCATTTTATAACCGAGCCAGCCAAAGATATCAATGCTATCCCAACCTTCTTTGTTATCGCCACGCGGCGGATAATAATTAATTCTGACAACATGAGAAAAATCTTTGTAAAGTGCAGGGTAAACTTCTGGCTGAAGAATGTGTTCCAAAACACTTAATTTTGACTCTTCTTTGGTCTTAAAATTTTCAGGATCATCAAGAACTTCACCATCACGATTACCCAAAATGTTGGTCGAATACCAGCCATCTAATCCTAACATCCGCGATTTTAAACCTGGTGCGATGATTGTTTTCATCAAAGTTTGTCCGGTTTTAAAATCTTTTCCGCAAATTGCAACGCCGTTATCTTCTGCAAGTTTAGTTAAAGCAGGAATATCGACTGCCAGATTTGGTGAACCATTTGCAAAAGGTACGCCTGATTTAATTGCGGCATAAGCGTAAATCATTGAAGGGGCAATTAGCGGATTGCTGTCGTATAATCCTTTTTCAAACGCTTCAATTGTTTCGTGAACTGCACTTGTTTCAAGAAAAATTTCAGTTGAAGCTGCCCACACAATAACAAGACGTTCGCAATTATTTGTTGACTTAAACTCAGCAATTTCAGCAATTAGCTGCTCTGCAAGATCCATTTTGTTCTTGCCGGTTTTTACATTTTCACCTGATATTCGCTTAACATAATTTTGCTCAAAAACGGCTTTCATCGGTTTGAGTGATGTTAGTTGTTCAGAAACTTGATTTAATAAATCTTTCTCCAAAACTCCGGCGTTCATAGCCGCATCAAACGCATTGTCTGAAAAAATGTCCCAAGCACCAAAGACAATATCTTCTAAGTTTGTCAGTGAGACAAAGTCTTTAATTTTTGGTGAACGATTTTCAGTGCGTTTACCGAGACGAATAGTTCCCATTTGGGTCAAACTTCCGATTGGTTCAGAAATTCCACGTTTTATTGCTTCGACGCCAGCAACAACAGTTGTGCTAACAGCACCGAGTCCGACAAGTAAAATTCCTAGCTTCCCAGTTGCAGGAGCCACATCTACATTTTTGTTAATCATTAAAGTTTCTCCGAAAATAGACAGTTATTGTATCTTTTGTGTAACTTAAAGTCGAATCTGCTATTGACTTACAATCTCAATTAAATTGCTAGAAGAATGATTTTTTGGATCACCGACAATTGCGACTTTTCCGCCAAATTCTTTTACAATATTGCGTTCAGGCACTGTTTCTACAGTATAATCAGTTCCTTTTGCGTGGAAATCAGGTCGCAAAGCCCATAATAATTCTTCAACAGTAGGTTCATTAAATATAGTAACAAAATCAACACAACGAAAAGCCGCAACGATTTCAGCACGTTCATTTTCCGGCATAAATGGACGCTTATTACCTTTCAATTTTTTTACTTGCTCATCAGTGTTTATGCCGACAATTAATACATCACCTAAATCTTTTGCACCTAATAAATATCTAATGTGACCAACGTGAAAAAGGTCAAAACAACCATTTGCAAAGACAATTGTTTTACCTTTTGAGCGTTCGATTGCCGTTCTAGCTATTAACCTTGTTCTTTCTAAAATCATAATTTTATTGAATTTAGCAATTCTCTTTGTGAAACAGATGCAGTTCCTTTTTTCATTACTGCAATCCCGCCAGCGTGATTTGCAAGGTTTGCTGCTTGAACAAAGTCTAAGCCAGAAGCAAGCCCTAATGCATAAGTTGCAATTACAGAATCGCCGGCACCTGTGACATCAACCGGTTCTTTTGAACCAATTGCTTCAATTTGAACTAAAGGTTTTCCAGGTTCAATAAGTAACATTCCTTTGTTGCCTTGAGTTATTAGTAAAGACTCAAAGCCCAATCGTTCACATAATTTTTGACAGTCTGCATCAGTAAAATTTTTGCCTAGAATTTGTTCAACTTCGTCATGATTTGGTGTCGCGGATGTTGCGAACTGAAATGCTTGTAAATTATTGCGTGAATCAACTAAAACCGGAATATCTTTTGTTTTTGCAAAGTCTATAGCAAGTTTAGCAATTTCTTCTGTTACAACGCCATAATTGTAATCTGACAGAATAATTGCATCAGCAGTTTTAAGTGCTTTAAGAGAGTTTTCACGAAGAATTGATTGCAATTTTCCACTTGGAAGTTCCGGGTTTTCGTAGTCTATTCTTATTACTTGCTGTCTTGTTGCAAAATGCTGAGCAGCTAAAACACGAACTTTAGTTGTTGTTTTTAAATCTGAACTTTCAAATACATTTTCGCAATTCACACCGTCATTACTTAGTTTTTGTAAAAGTTTCTTGCCAGCTTCATCTTTTCCAATTAAGCCAACTAATACAGCCTTTCCACCTAATGAAGCGACATTTACCGCAGCATTCGCCGCACCACCAGCGACAGTTTCTGTATTATCGTGTCGTAAAATAAATACTGGTGCTTCGCGAGAAACTCTTGCAATTGTTCCGTGTAGAAATTGATCGGCGACTAAATCGCCAATAATTACAATTGTTTTTTTTGGAAAGCTATCTTGTATCGCAGGTGTAAACATTTATCTTAATTCAAAATAATAAATGAAAAAGGTTGAAGACTTTTAAGTCTTCAACCTTGTAAATTATTTCAGCAAAACTTGATTTAATGCGAGTCGTAACTGGCAACTGGGAAATCGTTAGTTGAACCCCAAGTCACACTTGTCAAAGCGTTTGCGTTAGCCGATGATCTGTAATAAAAAACACCGTTTGAATCTCTCCAAACAGCAATGTCACATTTTCCATCTCCATCATAATCATTTTGTGTGTTTAAGTCCGAACCTGTAAGACCAAAACCTGAAACATCAGCAGTTCCGGTTGTACTTCTCAGAATTCCCCAAATTAAAGGAGAATTTAAAGTTGCACCTTCTTGTACAATCGCAACATCAGTTTTACCATCGCCATCATAATCGCCAGGAACAACTGTGTCGTTACTATTGCCCCAGAATACCGCATCAAGAGCATTATTTGTGCTTCGTTGAATATAGAAAATTGCTTGACCGTTGTTAGCACTTGGTCTTTGAACAGCTAAGTCAAATTTACCATCGCCATCGTAGTCTCCAGGAGCAGTAAAATCAGTCGAAAGCCCAAATTGATTTGCGACAAAAGCACCACCCATACTGTTTAAACGATACCAAATCATTGATCCGCCGGTTCGTCTGACAACTGATAAATCTGTTTTACCGTCACCATCAAAATCTCTGGCGACTGGTTCATCGCCTGTGATTCCAAATTGGGCTCCGACAAAAGCACCATCTGAACTTCTCAAATAATACCAGGCTCCGTTTGTATCTCTCCAAACTGCAATGTCACCTTTGCCATCACCATCGTAATCGCCGGGAACTATGTAATCTTCAGTGTTACTTCCAAATTGTTGAAAAGTAAAACCACCAGCACTTTTCAATATATACCAAACGTTGTTACTTGGACGAAACACCGCAAAGTCAGCCTTATTGTCTGTGTCGTAGTTAACTGCTGTTCGTAATTTGTTTTGAGCAGTTGCTGAAAAGGCTAAAAGCGAAGTAAACGCCAAAGCAAAACCAATCTTGGTCAATAAATTTCTCATAATTCTAAGTCCTTAATATTAAATGTTCGGAGTATTTTTTCTGAAAAGTGTAACAAACACTAAAAATGAATCTTCTTACAAGAATTCTACATTATTTCGAGCGTAAATTGCAACACTATTAAATAAAATCGCAACATTAGAGATAATTTTATCTCTAAAATTTTTTCTTAAACTTTAAGATGCAACTAAATTCAATAAAGTTTGATTAACTCAATATTAATTCGCGACAAACAAAGAATTTGTGGTTACTTGCATATCTGAATTTCCCCAACCAAAAGCCGCAAATCCTGAAGTGCTTCTTTGCGAGTAGAAAATGCTATTAGTTGCATTTGGTCTCCAGACTGAAATATCGGTTTTTCCGTCTCCATCATAATCTCCAGGAGTTGGTAAATCAGCCGATAATCCAAAGGAATAAGCGTTAAATGCTCCGTTTGAACTGTTTAACCAATACCAAACACCTGTTGAACCACGCCAAACGGCAATTTCAGATTTGTTGTCACCATCGAAATCTCCGGTAATAATTTTATCGCTTGAAAGTCCAAACGTGGTTGAATTAACACTACCATTAGAGGTTTTCCAATTATAGAATGTTTGTGTTGATGGGCGAAAAACGTTTATATCTGATTTCCCGTCGCCGTCAAAATCGCCGCGGAAAGGAACATCGGTGTCAATTCCGAATTGAAATGACAAAAACCCCAGATTTGAACGCAAAATATACCAATTTAAACTTCCACCTTGTTTTCTAATTACTGCAATGTCTGCTTTTCCATCACCATCAAAATCATTTACAAATGGAATATCATTTGTAGTTCCCCAAGAAACTCCTTGTAAAGTATTGTCGGAGCTCCGTAAAACGTAAAAATCAGGTTGGCTCGAATCTGAATTGGCACGAAACACGGCAAAATCCGTTTTTGCGTCTCCATCATAATCAGCTGGAGTCAAAACATCAGTTGAAAGTCCAAAATTTAACGCTCTGTAGCCAAGTGAGCTTTGATAAATGTGCCAAAGTTTACTTCCGGCAGAGTTTTGAGTAACGACATAATCGCTTTTTCCATCACCATCGAAATCTAAAACAGCGTCACTATTTGCAGCAAGTCCAGCTTGATTAACGTTAAGAATTTTATCGCCAATTTTGATAGTTCCGCTCCTTGCAAATCCTGAATTGGCTGAAACTGTGTAATTTATTGTGGCATTCGAACTTGCAGGATTGCCTGATGTAACTGTAATCCAATCATTTCGGCTGATTGAAGAATAATCGCAATTTGTTGGGCAAGTTACAGATACAGAGTGATTTCCTCCAGTTGTCGGAACATTTTGAGTAGTTAGCGAAACCCCAAAATTACAAATCGTCGGATTCTGAATTGCGTTGAATACATTTAATCTACCGTTAGATTTAACAAGTCCATTCCATGCCGGAATTTGATCTGCCGTGTTCATTAAAGTTGCTTTAACAGAAGCCGCAGAGAGATTTGGATTAGAAGCTAATAAAAGTGCAGCTGCACCGGCAACATGCGGAGTTGCCATCGAGGTTCCGCTTAGCGTTGCATAATTTGAATCAGAAGTTCTGAAAGTGCTTAAAATTGAACTCCCAGGAGCTGCGAGATCAACTGTTGTTGCACCAAAACACGAAAATCCGGAACGTGCATCAGTCGAAGTTGAAGATGCTGCGGAAAGAATGCTTGGCGATGTGTAATTTGAAGGATAAAAGGGAATTGAATCATTATTTGTTCCAGCATTACCAGCGGCAAATGCTTGCAAAACATCGGTGTCGCCGAGAGCGTCGATTGCATCTTTTGTGGCTTGGTCAAATCCGCAGGCTTCGTCGCAACCACCATAACTATTGTTGGTAACGCGAATATTTACACCACGATTTTTCATCATTCGAATATAATTATAAGCATTAATGAGCATTGCAGAAGTTGTTCCGTTACCGCTGGAATTATATATTTTTATCGCCATTAACTTAACATTCCAGTTTACTCCAGTTACTCCAAGTGAATTGTTTCCAGCCGCTCCAACTGTTCCGGCGGTGTGTGTGCCATGCCCATTTTCATCAATCGGGTCAGCATCGTTGAAGAAAAAATCGTAGCCATAATAATCGTCAATAAACCCATTGTTATCGTCATCAATTCCATTATTTGGCGTTTCGCCCGTGTTTCTCCACATATTTGGCGAAAGGTCTTCGTGAGTGTATCTAATTCCAGTATCTATAACTGCCACAACTACATTCGAATTTCCTGATGTTAAATCCCACGCTTGCGGAGCCGAAATTTTAGACATGCCATACATTGAACCAAATTGTGCATCGTTAGGAGTTGCGAGTAAATTATAATAAAAATTAGGCTGAACATCTGAAACTTCAGGAAAATTCTTGTAAGTTGCAATTGCATTTTTGTAGTTAGTTCCTTTCGCCAATTTAATTCTTTGCCAACCTAAATCAGGAAAGTTTTCAATTGTGTTTGCACCCATTCTAGCGTTTATATCAACAGCCGATTGCGAGTAAAGTCCGTTTTTAAATTTCACAAGAATTTCATCATTCACAGCAATTTTATCATTAGAATTAGCAAAAGCATTGAAGATAAAAATTGTTGAAATAGCTATGGTTGAAAAAATACTAAAGAATTGTTTCATTGTGTAAATTACCTATTAAATGTAACTTTTAAGAGTTATCTCCATCTTAACTTTTATTTATTGTCGAAAACAAGAGGAAAATGCAAAAAAGGCTGAGAAATTTTCTCAACCTTTTTAACAAAATGGGGCGACTAGTGGGGTTCGAACCCACGACCTCCTGAACCACAATCAGGCGTTCTAACCAACTGAACTATAGCCGCCGTATGATTTTAGATTCTTGATTTACGATTTTCGGAAGCATCGGAGCGTTTCTTTAATCGTCAATATAAAATCACTAATCTAAAATCTTTCAAATACCCTCGGCACGACTTGAACGTGCGACCCACAGCTTAGAAGGCTGTTGCTCTATCCAACTGAGCTACGAGAGCGTAGAGCAACCAAAATAATACCACGATTAACGCGTGTTGCGTCAAATTTAGAAAAGCGGTTTACAAAAAAAATATTATTTTTCTCCAGAAAGCCTTTTTTCTTCAATAATTTTGCACATTCTTTCAAATGCTTGTTGAAGATCAAGTTCGCTCGTATCAACCACAATGGCATCTGCAGCAATAGAAAGTGGCGAATCTTCGCGTGAAGCATCGCGTTTATCACGTTCGTTGATTTCAGCCAAAGTGTTTTCAATATTTGTCCCATTGCCGCGACGTAAATCTTCATCAAAACGTCTTTTTGCACGAGCAGTTGCGTCTGCGGTCAAGAAAAATTTTACATCGGCGTGTGGGAAAACAACAGTTCCAATGTCGCGACCATCAAGCACGCAACCTTTCAAATTTTGATTAGCAAGCTCGCGTTGACGTTCGACCAATACACGCCGAACTTCTGGAATTGCCGAAATTATTGAAGCCATTTGGCTAATTTCCGGCGTTCTAATTTCATCAGTTACATCGATTTCATTAATTGAAACACGCAAATTTCCCGGTTCGCCGGACAAATTGACGTTGGCGTTTCTCACGCTTTCAGTCAACAATTCACGCTCATCAAGTTGAATATTATTGGTTGAAAGAACTAAGGTTGCTGCCCGATACATCGCACCTGTGTCGAGGTATAGCAATTTCATTTTGCTCGCAAGCATCTTTCCAAGAGTCGATTTTCCGGCTCCCGAAGGTCCGTCAATAGCAATAATCATTGAGTGTTATTGTGCCAAATTTGTTTGAATTAGAAAACTTGCAAATTTTGATTTTAGTTTATTGAAAATTTAATTTTGCTTTTTTTGATAATTTTTCATAAACCAAATGATATGAATTCGTGACTAATTCTTTCAACTCTTCCTCGGTAATTGCTTGAAAAGTTTTAACCGCAACCCATTGATAACGGGCAACATAAGGTGCCGGAATGATATTTTCCCGCTCAATTAATTCGACATATTTTTCCGGTGTGCATTTGAAAGTAAGAGCAATTTCACTTGGTTCGAGTGTTACAACTGCAAACATTTTTCCGCCAATTGAGAAACATAAATCAGATTTCCATTTTATATCTTCGGTCGCATACGGAAATGAAAGACAGAATTTTTGGAAAGATTCAGTGTTCATTGAAGTATAGTTTTCAAAATATTGACTGTTGTTTCAATATCTTTTCGCGAAACATCATAATGCGTTACCATTCTGATGGCTTTCCCAAATGGAATTGCTAAAATGTAGTTTTCTTTGAGTTTACCGCAGATTTCAGCCGAATTTAGTTCACAATCAGAAACATCAAAAATCACAATATTTGTTTTCACTTTTTCAGCATCAATTTTTACACCTTTTAAATTTTTAACGCCTTCAGCGAGCAACTTGGCGTTTTCGTGGTCAATATGCAATATTTTTGGCGATTCTTCGAGTGCGATTATTCCCGCCGCCGCCAAAATCCCAACTTGTCTCATTCCGCCGCCAAATCTTTTTCGCCAAACTCTTGCTTCTCTAATAAAATCTTTGGTTCCTAAAAGCATTGACCCAACTGGTGCACCTAACCCTTTCGACAAACAAAACTGAACAGAATCGACCTCTTTTGTGAGTTCAGCAACTGTTTCGCTTAAAGCAATTGAAGCATTAAAAATTCTCGCACCGTCCATATGAACCGGAATGTTTTTTTCGTGCGATTTAACGCAAATTTCGTTTATATCTTTCGCAGGCATTACACTTCCGCCGCCGAAGTTGTGGGTGTTTTCGAGACAAATTAAACCCGTTGGACAAGCATAATATGGCTGATTAATGTGCAAAACTGATTCTATTTCAGCCCAAGTCAACATTCCATTATCGTTCGCACTTCGAACAGCACGAATCATCACACCTGAGGCAATTGCTGGCGTTCCCATCTCGTAATTAAAAATGTGTCCGCGTTCTTCGATAACAATTTCATCGCCCGGATTTGTGTGAAGTTTGACGGCAATTTGGTTGCCCATTGAGCCGGTTGGACAGAAAATTGCAGCTTCTTTTCCAAAAAGTTCTGCTGCTTTTTCCTGCAAAAGATTAACAGTCGGATCTTCGCCATAAACATCATCGCCGACTTCGGCTTCCGACATAGCTTTTCGCATTGTAAGCGTTGGTTTTGTTACGGTATCGCTTCTTAAATCAATCATTTGACATTTTTACCACACAATCTTTCTTACGAGCAATTACTTCTAAGCAATAATCTCTAAACAAAAATGTCCGGCGATTTAATTTAAACCGCCGGACATAAGTTTATGAACAAAAAACATCGCTATTTTCTATAAGTTTTCACAGCTCTATCAGGATAATCTGTAATTATTCCGTCAAGTTGGAAAGATTTCATTTTCTCGAAATCGGAAAGTTCATTTACTGTCCAAGGAATAATTTTCATTCCATTTTTGTGGCAATATTCGACAAGTTCTTGAGTAACTAAAGAAAAATGCGGACTATAAGTTGTTGGTGTAAAACTAAGTGTTTCAAGGTTTTTTTCAACGCCGTTTTTATTACTCACAAGCAAAGCTAAATCAATTTTCACTTGCAATTTCTTTAATTCTTGAAGCGGACGAACGTCAAAAGATTGAACTATTACACGATTTTGCATTTTGTATTTTATGATTTCGTCATAAATTTTCTTAGCAAATTCAGATGGAATTGGATGAAAAATGTTGTCGCCTTGTGGCGTCGATTTTATTTCGATATTAAAACGGACAGGTTTTAATTTATTTTTCTTGATATATTTGTTTACTTCAGAAAAAACCTCACGCAGAAGTGGCTTGTAAACTTTCATTTTTTGTTGAGATGGAAAATCCACATTTCCAATGCTCCCAACATCAAATTTTTTTATTTCAGAATAGTTTAACTTGAATATGTTGAAATCTTTTTCTTTTGATTCAGCAATTGCGTTTCCGAGCGAATCAAGTGAAATTTTGTGCGAAAACCAAGGCTCATGCGAAACAACTATTTTGTTATCTTCGCTAATAACAACGTCAAGTTCTAAAGTGTCGGAGCCAAGTTCGATGGCTTTAAGAAAAGAAGGAATCGTATTTTCCGGAAGCCAACCACGCGAACCGCGATGACCTTGAATATCAAAATTAGCTGAAGTCTGTGAAAATATATTCAACGAGAAAATCAAAAAAAGACAGAGAATTATTTTTTTCATAATTGTAATAAACTATAGATAAGTTTTTGCGTGAAATATAGAAAATAACGGATAGATTTTTCGCTATCCGTTATTTGTTTTAGCTTTTAAAAATTAACTTTTAAAGCAAGTTGAATTTGTCGAGCCGGAAATGTTGAACCTATTGTTCCAAAAGCCGCACTTGTAATATCAGAATTTGCGGCTTGGAAATTCGTACGATTTAGAATGTTGAAAAATTCTGCACGAAATTCTATTTTAGTAAAATCGTTAATTGGTAATTTAAATTGCTTTTGAATCCCAAAATCAAAGTTAAAATATCTATCACTTCGGGCAATATTTCGACCGGCATTTCCAAAAGGCGAAGTTACTGCCGGACGCGACAAACAAGATAATACAAAATAATCGCGAGTCGGATTTGCTCTCACATCATTATTAACAGGATTGCATAAAACATTTGGTCGCAAAGCAACGCCGCCAAGAAATGATGGCAAATTATTGGTGACAGGCGATGGACCATAACGAAAATTGATTGGCTGTCCGCTAGTCATTGTATTTACGCCACTTATATTCCAACCGCCGACAACTGCATCAAGAACCTTAGGTAATTCACCGCCAAACGTTCTTCCGCGACCAATTGGAAGCTCATAAACAAAGCTAGTTGTGTTATTAAATGGTTGATCGTAAGCTCCAATTCCACGATCGGCTTCAATATTATTAATGTCTTGCGGAGTTCCGGTATTGCCATTTGGTTCTTCCAAAACTTGCGAGCCATTATCTAAAGTTTTCGACCATGTGAAAGAATTAAGGAAATATAATCCTTGACCAAAACGTTTTTCAACCTTTACTTGCAAGGCGTTATAATCTGATAGACCTTCTGGAATTGCTGCTGAAATTGAGCCAAATCCTTGAATTGGGCGACGGGTTTGGAGCGACGGTTGTTGTGCTGCAGGTAAAATAAATTCTGCCGCAGTAAGCGGACGAGCCTGATTAAAATCTCCAAGTAAAACTAAGTCTCTCGCCCTATTTCCAACGTAAGCAACATCAAGAACAATCTGAAATGGAAGCTCTTGCTGAATTGAAATTTGCCAGTTTTGGATATTTGACGTTGGGCGATCTCTTGGAATGTAAAGCGTTACATTGTTGGGCAAACTTGAAGTTGGATAACCTTGCTGAGTTGTTCGAAAGCAATTATTTGCGAAAGTATTTCCAACGCAAAGTGGATTAAGAATTGGATCAGGAGTAGTTTGTGCAACTGCAGCTCTCGTGATAATCGGAAAATTTGTCCCCAAAATATCAGCACTTCCAAGTCGATTAAGATAAACAAAACCCATTCCATAACCGCCACGAATTACCGTTTTTTCAAAAACATTATAAGCAAAACCGAGTCGCGGACCGAAATTGTTGTAATCAGGATTAACCAATCCGCGATTATAGAGCGAACCTTTGCTCGCCAAAAGAATCGAATTTGTGACCGGATCATAATTTGATAATCGATTGTTTTTTTCGTAATAAGGCGAACCAAATTCATAACGCAAACCTAAATTTAGTGTTAGTTTTTGATTTACTTTGAAATCATCTTGTATATAAGCAAAATTAAATCGCTGACGCATTTCTGCAACGGTTAAATTTGCTAGTTCATATTGGCTTCTGAGTCCAAAGAAAAAGTCCGAAAGATTGTAGATATTGTTAGCAGTTACACCAACCGGACGACTAAATTGACCTGTGTAAGTGTCTAAACCGAGCAGCGGATTTGTATCTTGAACTTCAGTGTTGACTGCAAGATATTCGTAACCAACCTTCAAGCTATGTTTTCCGAGCGAAAAACTATAACTCGGACGAATATTAATATTTGTTGGATTTTGAAACTGTGGGTTGGTTGATTGTCGCCCAATTTGCGAAAGTCCACCGATTGTTTGCGTCGTTAAACCGCCCGTAACTGTTGGGTCAGTTGGCAAACCGGTTATTCCATAAAGCTCGAAAGGACTTTGACCACCTACTAACGGCGGTCTTTTTCCGGCATCAATCTTAGAATATGAAAATCTGATGTCTAAAACTGAAGCATTTTGAAAAGCATAAGTTGAACCTAGAGTTAATTGTTTATTCAAAATATCGACGAATCCATTTTGATTGCTTCCCGATGGTCCCGGAATATTTGGAGCCTCAAATGCTTTTGATTTCCGATAACTCCAGCGACCAAAAATACCAAAAGAATCATTAATTTTATGATCAATTCTGACATTATATTTATCGTTAAAGTTGCGATTTAAAACAGATTCTTGGTAGTTTGCACCAGCAACGCCAACTAAATTTGGGGTTGGCAATTCGTTTAAAACTTTTCTTGCAAATGAAGTGAGAGAAATAAGTGTTCCGGCTGCGAATGTTTCGCCAGTGACAGGATTTCTTACCGCGACCGAAAGAACGCCGCTTCTTTGTGTTAAAGTCGGCAAATTTGAACGAACTAAATTTTTCTGGATCTGCCGAAAGCCTTCATAATCGCCAAAAAAGAATGTTCGATCTTTGAGAATTGGTCCGCCGAATGTAAATCCAAATTGGTTACGGTTTAATGGCGGTTTTGCTCCATCGATTGGTTTGAAAAACCCAACCGCATTGAAAATCGTGTTTCGATTAAATGCCCAAGCCGAACCGCGAAACTGATTTGTTCCACTTCGATATGAAGCGTTTATTACCGCACCGCCCGAGCGTCCAAATTCGGCACTATAAGTATTTGTTTGAACTTTAAATTCGGCAACAGCATCAGGCGAAACTTGAACAACTTGGCTCGAAAAACTTTGGTTGCTTGTTCCGTAGGCATTGTTATCAACGCCATCGAGCAGAAAATTGTTAAACGTTGCTCGCAAACCATTTACGTTAAAAGCTGCTTCACGTCCTCCACCGCCAATATTACTATTTGTATTCGATTCGCGAACTCCGGGAGCGAGCAAAGCTAAATTTGCGTATGATCTGCCATTTAATGGTAAGGAAACAATTTGTTGTCTTTGAATTACTTGTCCGCGTTCGCTGGAGTCTGTTTCAAGCGGATTTGCTGCACCTGTTACAGTTACAACTTCGGTCGCGGTCGCAACTTGAAGTGTTAAATCAACTCTTTGTCGAGCATTAACTCTGACCGTAATTTGATCTGCAATGATTTTGTTAAACCCTTTGGCTTCAACAATTACTTGATAAACGCCAATTTTTATATTGACAAATTGATAATCGCCATTGGCATCGGTTGATGTTATGGCGTTAATTCCTGTTCCAATATTTTTCAAATTAACTGTGGCATTAGGAACAATTGCCCCATTTGCGTCTTGAACATTTCCCAAAACCGTTGCGGTTTCAAATTGTGCAAACACATTTCCGTTTATTATTAAAATTGCAAAAAATAGCAAAGTTAAAACTGCTAGTTTTTTGGCTGCTTTTTTTGAATGATCTATCATTCGGTTCATAAATTTTCCTCTTGATTTTTCAGAATATTAATTCGTTAAGATAAATCCATCAAAAACAATAACTTAGACACAATTTAGCCGAATTATTGCTTTTTTATTTTTGAATTTAAGAGTCAGATTAGATAAGTGAAATGAACAAAAGGTTAAGAAGAAGTTATGTTTGTATTAACAAGCAGTTTTGAGATTTGTGAGTTAGAAAATATTGAAATTATTCGCGATGGCGTATTATCAGCCGACTCGATTCTTCGATCACATCTTCGTTTTTTCGCCAAGCCCAAAGTGTTTTAGTCGCGTGTTTATAGGCAGTTTCAAAATTTACGATGCGAGTTGGATAATCTTTTCCGAGTGATATTCCGTAAAATATTTCGTCTAAACCACCCATTTTCCAAGGTTCGTGAATCAAATTATTTGGTAAATTACTTAACTCAGGCAACCATTTTCGTAAAAATTTTGCTTCCGAGTCTTTTTCCAAAGATTGTTTAATCGGATTATAGACTCGGATTGTATGAAAACCCGAGTCGCTGCTTTGCATCTGAAATTGGCAATAATGAATTCCTGGTTCGTAATCTAGAAATTGTTTCGCGAGAAATTTTGCCCCAATCTGCCAATCTTGCCACAAAATATGCGTCAAAAAAGAAACGACTGTTGCACGAAGGCGAAAATTTAGCCATCCAGTTGCTGTAACAGCTCGCATCGCAGCGTCAATTAATGGAAAACCGGTTTGCCCAAGTTGCCAAGCAAGCTGAAGTTCCTCGTTACTTCCACGGTTTAACAACGCCGCAAAACGATTTATATGTTGAGTTTCGATTCGTTCTTCCATTTCAAAACGTTGTATAAAATGATCTCGCCAAGCGTTTCTGCTCAAAAATGCACGCAAATTTCGCTGACTGTTCGGCGTAGATTCCATCTTTTTCCGAGTCATTCGGCTAACTTGTCTCGCCGAAATATTTCCCCAAGCAAGATATGGCGACAAACGACTCGAAAACTCCTGACTTTCGAGCGGATGTGCGAGATGTTTGATGTATGAAAAATTTCTCTGTTCGATGAAACTTTGCAAAATGTTTTTTGCGTTTGTTGCACCACCAATTTGAAAATTGTTTGAGATTTCAATCTTGTCTTTTTGAAAAATAAACCGATTAAAATCATTACTTGCAAGACTTACTGTTTTCAGCTTTTCAAAATTCGGATTTTGAACCTCGCCTTCGTCAATCAATTTTTTTCGTCTTTTTTCCCAACCAACACGATTTCGTAAACCGCGTTCAACGCCATTTGTCTGAAATTCTTGCCAACAAATTCCGTGTTCATTGAAGTATTTTTTGAGAAAAACATCGCGTTTAAATGTCCAAGAAACTCCTGTTTCTTGATGCGTGAAGACATTACAAATTTGATATTTTTCGCGTAAAGCATCGAAAATCTGCTCAGCATTGCCTTCTAAAATTTCGACTTTTGCATTAAAAATCGAAAGTTTGGCGTTCATATCAGCGATAGATTCGAGAATAAATTGAATATGTCGATGCGAAGAATCGCCATATTCGAACATTTTTGATTCGTAAATATATAGTAAAAGGGTTGGAAGTTGTTCATTACAGGCGTGTTGCAACGGCTCATGGTCACTCAATCGGAAATCTTTTTTGAACCAAACTATATTGATTTTCTCCAAAACGTTTTTCCCCTTGCTCGTAAATTAAATCCTAAATCAAATGTAGAATCTATCTCGCAAGATTTCAACTTTTGGCTTCATTCAATTACCTTGTCTTAACACTTTTCATATTTCCAATTTCTTGCTTTTCCTTCCGTTAGCCATTCAAGTGTTGTCGTAAGTCGTTGGTTTCGTGTCACTTCTGTTTTAGCATCACTAATCCATTCAACGTATTCTTTTTTATTTGAATAACTAAATTTTTCAAAGCATAAGTTCGCGGCTTCATTTTTTTCTAATTCCACAATCAAATCTTCCGGAATAATCAATTCTTTTTTCTCAGGCTTAATTCTCGCCGGAACTTTTATATCAGCGTCGTTTAGTTCCATTGCTTCCTGAATGTAGGCGACAATCTGTTCGTCATTTGGCAAATCTTCAAGCGATGTAATTTTACCAAAACTTCCCATTCCGCCCTGTTCGCGATTAGCTTTGAGTAATTGTTTGTCTTCCATTAACGATTGTTTCCAAAACCCGAATGAGCAATGGTTTTTGAACGAAGCCATACTGCATAACATTCCTTTGTAATCGAAATGCGGAAAACTCCATTTCTTCGTTTCAACGACATCAGGACAGGCTTCGTGAACTAATTTACGCAGATGGTTCAAGATTGGTTTTGCAAAATCGGCTGATTTTTCGATGTATTGATCGATCCATTCGTCAGTTTTAGGCATTAAAAACTCCAGTTTTATAAAGGTTGGCAAATTATATGGCAGATTATTTTTTACTACAAGACTTTGTGAAAAAAAATGTGCACAGCTTATAATTTAAAAATTATGCCGATTCACAAAAATACAACACGTTTTTTAATTGATTTAGAAAGTAATAATAATCGCGATTGGTTTAACGAAAACAAGTCGCTTTACATCACAGCAATTGCAGATTTTACTGCTTATCTTGATGACTTAATTATTGAAATGGCTAGATTTGATGCATCAATAAGTGGCGTTAAAGCCAAAGATTGCGTCTTTAGAATCTATCGAGATGTGCGTTTTTCAAAAGATAAATCGCCTTATAAACCGCATTTTAGTGCTTATATTTCAGGCGGCGGACGCAAATCTAATATGCCCGGATATTATTTTCATCTCGACCCATTTCAGTCATTTATTGCCGGCGGAAAATATATGCCCGAAGCTGAAGAATTGCTCGCAATTCGCACAAAAATTGGTAATGATTTTGGTAGTTTTCAAAAGATAATTAATGAACCGAAATTTAAATTTAATTTCGGCGAAGTTTCAAAAGATTTTTCGCTCAAAACCGCACCAAAAGGATTTCCGAAAGATCACGAAGCTCTTGAATTGTTAAAATTGAAAAGTTTTACAGTTAGCCGAAAATGTTCAGAAAAAGAAATCAAGAATTTAGAATTTATTGCCGAAAGTTTTAAAATAATGAAGCCGTTGCTTGATTTCTTAAATGATTCGTTGAAAAAATAATAAACAACATTTGTCATTTTTTCTTTTTTACTTTCGCTTTTTTCAATATCTTCGTTAACTCTAAACTTTGTTATTGCCACAATTAACTCAAAAGGTATCGGTTTTTCAATTGGAAACTGAACCGCACCTTTTGAATTTGTATAACCTGAAATTTCTTTTTCAAACGCTTTAATTCCCGATGAACATGGATAAAATCCGATATGTTTTCTATAAGCAGCAAACCAAACTAAAATGCCGTGAAGTTTGAATGCCGGCATTTGATAGCTTATAACCTCAACATCATTTGGCACAGTCGCTTGAATAGCTGAACAAATTTCTTCCAAGATCAGCTGAGTTTCAAATGGAAAAACGCTGATATTCATCAATGGTTTGAAACTTTGTTGTTTTCAATTCCATATTTTTTCCAAAAAATTTAAATTATCCAACAGCTATTAGGTCGGATAATTTTTTATCGAATTTTAACAATAAAACTAACATTTCCCGAATTGTTTGGCGAAATATTGCTTAAAGTTCCTGAGGTGCTTCGCCAACGGATTGCTTTTACGAGCGAATTATAACCATTTGTTGCTCCGCCGCCGGAATTTGCAGGTGGTGCATTTGTCCAAGTTGCGGCAGCTGGAGTTGTCAAATTGTAATCGTATGAATATTCGACCACAAATATTAAACCACTTGGGACAACTGAAACCGGTGAACCGATTTTGAAATCAGTGTTTTGCGGAATTGCATCAAGCAAAATAAAGCCTTGTGCGGCTTGTCCGCCAGAGTTTGTGAACTGAATTGTATATGTTAAATCTGTTCCCGGAAGTTGGTTAGTCGTTTCGCAATTTGCGGGAACCGAGCAGTTTTTTACCAGTAAAACATTGGGTGGCAACGAATTTCCAAACGGTTGATTAGCAGTAGAATTTGCGACACTAACTTTTTGTGCATTGTCAGTCACATTAAAGAAAAAATTTACAGTTACAACTCCATCAATTGGATCAACTGAAACAATATTTGGCGGGAAAGTGCCGTTTGACAAAGCATTTACAGTAATTCCTGTTGCCGGAAAAGTCGCAGATGTATAAGAAATTGCGTTAATAATTACGGTTGTCGAATTTGTCGGAAATGAAACAATTGTAAATTTAGTGATTGAGCCATCAGGATCGGTTCCGGTGAAAATTGTTGAAGAAACAGCCGCAAAACTTGTTCCGCTCGGATTTGGTAAAGACGTTGCTGTGAGTCCAATTGCAGTTGGCAGCTGCTCAATTCCAAAATCTCTCGCAGTGATATTTGCTGAAGCTGTGTTAAATGCGATTGTTAAGAGCGGACTTGTATTTGTCCAGGCAGTTGGCAATGCGGCATTTGTTGAAGGTTGTCCAATTGTTCCTGATGTTGTTGCGAGTCTGAGCGTAATGTTAGCAGAATTTGGCGAAATTCCGGTCAAAGTATATGTTCCGTTTGGGTTTATTGAACTTGATGCGAGAACGTTTCCGCTTGAACTAACTGCAACAATAAATAAACCGCCGGCATTTGTTCCGACTTCAGTTCCATTCTGAATATTTGTAAATGTTCCGTTCGCACTTCCGTTTACATCTTGCCAAACTGTTCCTGAAATATTTAATCCAACGTTAGTTATTGCGGTTGAAGTATTATTTGTTTGATTTGCATCGTTAAGACTTGTTGGCAAAGTTACCGTCGCGATGTTGGTAATTATTGCCGCAGTGTTTATTGTGCCAACTACATTAATATTAATTTTGTTGGCATTTCCTGTATTGATATTTCCTATTAAATTGATGTTATTTGTTGTGCCCGAAGTTGTTCCGCACGTAGCAATTCCAACGACAGAGCAAGTCCAACTCGAAACTGTAACGCCTGATGGAACAACGTCTGCAATTGTAAAACCATTGACATTATTTGTGCCCAAATTACTTATTTGAATCGCATAATTAATTGGTTGCCCAAGTGAAGCTGTCGCCGGAGCAGTTTTAACAATTGATAAATCTGCGTTTGGTTTGACGTTAATTGTAACCGCAGAATAATCATCTTCTATCGTAACTGCATTGTTTTGACTCGAATCAGGATCAAAATTTGAGGCGAAAATTACTTCAGATGTATTTAAAATTGAAGTTCCGGCAGTTCCGCTTTTAACTGCTGCATTTATCGTCAGCGTGGCAGTTGAATTTACAGCGATTGTCGAAACCGCCCAAATTCCTGTCGCAGAATTATATGTTCCATTATTTGCTGCGGCAGAAACGAAAGTTAGTCCGGCTGGTAATAAGTCTCTGATTTGCGAACCATTTGATGGATTCGGACCGCGATTGAACAAATTTAAGGTGTAAGAAACATTCTGTCCTTCAGCAACGAGATTGGTATTAACAGTTTTCGAAAGTTCTAAATCGGCAACAGTTGTCGAGGCAGAAAGTGCAACAACATTGAGCAAAACGAGGTCTGCACCTGAGGTAACAACTGCATTTGCAGTACTATCGCCCGGACTTATATATGAGCCAATATTATATGTATCAAGATCAACACCATAACTTGCAGAATTATTTTGAGTGTTTATGGTCGAATTAAAAGCGTTTCCGATGGGATTTAAAGCATCCGTCAAACTGATTCCATTAAACGAAAAATCTTCGCCGCCGCCGCTCAAACTCGGATCGCCTTCCCAAGCTAAAACGCTCATAATTCCTTGCGGACTTGGCGGAACATTCAAACCGTTAAGCGTAAAAGTGCGGCTTGAGTTACGGAAAAGCTCGAAACCTTCGTAAAGATTTACACGTTTTGGCACTAAACTAGAATCTTGGTAAACAACATATAATCCCCAACCGCCCAAAACACCTTGCTGCGAACAATATGGCTGACCTGTGCTATCTGTTGCTTGAAAAGTTAAATCTCTAAAAGTATAACTGGCGTTTCTTCTTGCTTGAACTTTTGCGGTTACATCTTTTACCGCTCCAAAAAAATAAAAATTATTTGGTGCAAGGCTGTAAACTGTTGAAAAAGTTCTATCTGCGGTGTAATTTGTATTATCAAACGTAATGTTATTATCAGCTGTTTGCCCAGAACCAGCCCAATATAAATAAGCCTTTGTGACGGTTGCGGTTGCCGGAAGACCGGATAAATTAGCTGTCGAGGTTGTGACAGTTGAACACGCATTTGTCGTGTTTGGATTGCTGCGTAAAGTTCCGCCGGTTGATAATATTTCGTAGCGTCCGTTGTAACTTTCTTGAATTGCAAGCGGCGTTTGGGTGAAGGTATTTACCGGAAAACATAGAAATAAAAGGCTTGTCAAAAACCAAAATAACGCCTGAAATGTTTTAAAGTTTTTCACCGAAGTAAGGTTAGTTATTTATTTCGAAGAGATCCAATCTGCGATGATTCTGTGTCATTTTCTGCTGGTAAATTATGTGGTTTTTTTGGTGTTCCAAAAAGATTGAAAAGGTTCGAAATCTTTGTCGAAATTGTGAAATAAGTCCCACCTTTGTTATTTTCAAAATTATTGAAATCCTTTGTTCGCTTGAGATTATAACCTATTCCTAAACGAATATCAGAATTTAACCAATATCCGGTTTCAATCGCGTAATTTGTTTTGACAGACTTGCTTGAAGGTTGAAATAAAGAACGAAATTCGCCTCCAAAATCAATCGAATTGCTAACTCTATATTGAACTCTGCCTTGCAAAAGATATGTTAAAGTTGCAGCGTAAGGCAAAGCTTGGTTGCCATCGCCATTTAATCTTAAAGCACTTCTGAGATAAAATTCGACTCGCGAATTTGGTTGATAATAGCCGTCAGTTGAGAGTGTATCAGTTCGCAAACGAGTTGGAGCTTCATTAAGTTTGTTTGAGATATTAGAATTTCTATAATTATAGCTGAACAAAAAGCCATATTTGTCTGTGTCTTGCGGACGAATTGCAACTGAAATTTGTCCATCGGCAATTTTAGCAGAACGATCTTTTACCGCAACACTTCCATATTGAAATCTTGCCAGCGTTGTCCAACCTTTTTTCAATATTCCGGCTGAAACAATTGAAAAAGATTGTCCAAAACCATCACGATCGCGTAGTGAATAACGAGTTGATGCCCGAAAACTATCATTTGGAGTCCAACTTGTTCCAAAATTAAGATTATTAAAACCCTTTGAACTTCCGGCAATATTAAAGCCGCGTTCGTAACCAAAGTCTATGGCAAATTGTTTGTTAATTGGAAGCCGATTATTAACACCAATAACGGCGAAACTTTCTTTTGAATTTAGCCCATTTTCAAGTTGATAGCGTCCTGTTAAATTTGAATATTTATTGAGCTTAGATTCAATTCCAAAGGCAGTTTCGCGGCGTGCTTTAGTTGAAGAAAATCCGCTTCCGCCAACATCGGCAATTGGCGAAATTTCTGCAGAAGCAAGCCTTTGCGTAAAGAATATTTTCGATGAATCATTTAATCGGTAATTTGCCGAAAAAGTGGTTTGATTAGGGAAAGTTGGATCAGAATTTGTCAAATTTTGCTCACGTTTAACGCTAAGATTTAATCGTTCGGTTGGCTTCCATTCTATTCCAATTGTCAGCAAATTTGAGTTAATTGTCGTGCCAACGAGATTGTCAGAATATTTACGAAAATCATAGCCAAAATTTAGACGAATCTTATTATTTATTAATTGAGTCCATTGTAAGCCGGCGGTAACACGTTTGTTATCAACGTTTGCGGTTGAGTTTAATTCGCCAATTAAGTTTAATTTAACAACGCTTTTGTTTAAAGGTTTAAGTTCTAAAGAAGCGGCGGCACGCGAACTTCCGGGCGTAATTGTTGAACCAAATGGATTAAAAAAGTTTTCAGTAGCCGAAGATAATTCTGCTTTTAAAGTGCTTTGGAAAAATTTGGGAAGCGGTTGATTTAGCGAAACAAAAAAAGCACTTCCAATATGATTCGGATTGTCATTAGTTGAGGTTTGTCCATTATTAAAAAATCCGCGACTCATTCCAAATTCGCCTTCTAAAGTGCCACGATTTGGCAATTTGAATGAAAAATCGCCGCCAATAAGTCTGAAAGGTGACTCGTCTTTTTGGCGTTGATCAACCATCGAAAAACCAAGTTTCAGACCAAGCTTTTCTATCGTTTTCCCTGCTCGCAAGGTGTAAACACCGCTCGAAATTCCGTTCGAACGATATTCATAAGTTGCCACAACTTGGATCAAATTTAATTGATAATCGAAGGCTGAAATTGGTCGCAAAAAAGTAATTGAACCACCGTAGGAATCAATATTGTAATCAATGCCGCGAGTCAAAGAGTCGCGTTGCAAAATAATTTCGGGATTGCGACGGTCGCGAACTTCGAGAACCAATACCTCTGAGCCATCAAGAATTTCAGAATAATCGAGCCTCACAAAATTGAGATTTCCGCCGGAAATTATTTGTCGGGCAAACGATGTATCAGGTTTTGCTCCGGTTGCGGTCACAAAATCACCATTTTTTTGTTCAATGTGGAGCTTAACTCCGGTGAGTTTTCGGCTGTAACCAATTAGTCGATTTGTATTTAAATCTGCTTCAAAATCGCTAAATAGACCATAATTTCTACCACGGTCGAGTCTTGCATATACTTTGCTATTTGATTCTGATTCTTGAAATCTGGTTGATGAATCGCCGAGAATTGCATAAGTTCGCTCAAGCGGGCTTAACTGAAATAAACGATCTTGACCGGCAACTCGATTTAGCGGTTGTTGGCTATTGTAAGAAAGCGTTAAAAGATTTTTTGTGCCGAAAGGCTTTCCGCGATAGAAAAATTGAAGATGACCTCGAGTTTTTTCGTTCGAATTTTGCAAAGTCATTTCCGGTGCGTTTTTGCCAATTGAAAATTCTGCCAATCCGACAAGTATTGTTGGTCTTAATTCAGCTATAACTCTAAGTTTTTCAATAGCTTCCACATTTCCTAAAACAGCTTTTAGCTCAGCTTCACCTATCTGATTTCCGGAAATTAGCTCTATTTCGGCAGTTCCGTTTGACAGATTAATCGTGGCTTGTTGAACTAGTTGATTGTTAAGTTTTGCTGATTTTTCGTCAAATAATTCATCGTTTGTTTTTTCTTGGTTAGGATTTGCGGCAGAGTTTTCTGCTTTTATTTTAACCAAACTGCCAATTGTAGTTTGAACAGAAATTGTCGCGTCTTGAGCCGGATTATTCCATTCGTCAAAAGCCATTATTTTGACTTTTGTGCGGTCGCGTCCCGAGGCTTGTAGTTCTTTTTTTTCTGTTAAAATTTCAATTCGTTTAGCATTTCCGCTGCCATAAACTGTTATTTCTTTTACATTTGTGAGTTCGCCTTGCGAATTAATGCCCTTAACTCGCAAAAAATTTGGACCAGCTTTTAGTCCAAGTCCGATGAATGTGAAAGTTGTAACATTATTGATGTGATCTTCGCGTGTTGTGCCGATATTGCTGTCGCTAATTTGCTGTCCGTTTAACTGCACAAGCACTTTCCAATTTGTAAAAACACTAACATCAACATTCATCGCCGGATTTTTGATAACTTGTTTGTCAGCAATATTTTCAATTCGTATTTCACCGGATTTAATCGAAAGTGTAGGTTTTTCAGGTGTTTCAGCTGATATTTTAACAACAGTTTTTTTGTCTAGTTCTTTAACAATGTTGCTTTTAACGAGTTTTAAATCTGACTCAAATGAAGTTGGCGTATTTTCAACCAAAGCGAAATTTTGTCGGAGCATTCCGCCGCCGCCAATCGGCGTTCGCAAAAGTCTTGTCCATAATTTGTTTTTCTCAACATTTGTTGTCGAAATAAAATGATTTTCAGGAATCGTAAGCGGATCAATTTCAATGACTTGTGAGCCTTCGGTAATAGCCGGAAAACTATATAAACCCTCAGAATCAGTAATTACAGATGCACCATTTGCCAAATAAAGACGAACATTTGCGATGCCTTTTTCACCTTTATCAAACAAATTATTTTGGTTTGCGTCTGCATAAACTCGTCCAATAATAATTTGACGCATAGAAAAAGCACCAGCGTTTATTTTAATTCCGGCTTTTGCGGGTTGAGTTGTGAGCGGCTCGCCATTTGATAAATTTCCTTTTGCAATAGCGAGATTATATTGATCGCCTTGTCTTGCATTCACTCCAATTCTGACTCGATAAGTAATCGAAACTCTTTCGCCAATCCCAAGTTCGCCAATATTAAAAATCATTGATTCGCCGGACATTTGTGGTTCAATTGCCGTTTCTTGACGGTTGCGAATAATTCGTCCGGTGCCGGAAATGTAACTGAATGAAAAGGGAAGTGTGTCTATAACTACAACATTCTGAACGACTTCTGTTCCCGAATTATGAATCTCAACTCGATAATTTACATTTTCGCCGATTTCGGCTTGGGCACGATCTGCTGCCTTTGTAATTTCCAGATTAGAACGCGAAAACATTGGAATATTAAACGCCAATGCAGCAATATTTTCGATTGAAACATCTGTTGTTGTAAGTTCAAATCCAGTTCTAACGGCAATTGGCATTCCATCTAAAGCACCAATTCTGAGATTAAATAATCCATTTATCGAGGGCTGAACTGTTACCTCAAGTAATCTTGGACGATAATTTTCGGCAGTAATATTGAAAAAATATTTTGGTGTAACAGTTCTTTTTTCGCCACCCAAACTAAAAGAATATCGTCCTTGCTGGTTAGAATTGAAAGGATTTTCATTTGTAGAATTTGGCTCAAATCCATTTATCGGAAAAATTGCTAAATTCTCTGCTTGCCTGTCTGAGAAAACCGTAATTCTTGCATTCGAGATTGGCACACTTGCTCCACCATTTCCGGAATAGACAACGCCGAAAGGATTAACAATGACGATTGCCGGATTAGTGCTGACTCGGTTTGCATTGTTTGCAGACAAATCTGCGGTGTTTAAAATTCCGGAACCAGTAGGAACATTTCCGGTCGCAACAGCTTGAAAGTTTATAGTCACAACTTGATTTGAAGTAACTTGAGGCAATCTAACTTCGATTCGTTGGCTATTAATGTTTCCTTCATCTGCATCTTGCGAATCAGTTAAATTTCGATTATCAAGTCGCATTGAATTTGCTACATAACGCAATTCGCTCGGCAGATCGTCAATCATTGCTACATTTAGAGCTGAAACGTCACCGCGATTTTTAAAGCTAATTGAGTAATTTAATCTTTCGCCAATTGCCCCAACGTAGGTTAGTTGCTGATTGACGAGTTTAAGTGGTGGCAAATTTGGGTCAATCGGCGAAGTTAGTATTGCAGAATTACCAACAATATTGATTATTTTTCCCGGATCGCTGACATCACTTGAAGTGTTTGATTGAACTGTTAAATCTATTGAAAGTTGGTTGCCGACTGTTATGTCGTTTGTTAATACTTCAACCAAAAAGTTGAAGCAAGCACCAATTTCTATTCGTGGTGAAGCAGTTTGATTTATAGAAACTGGAACGTCACCTGACGAAATAATTCCATTTGAATCGGTATCAAAATAAATAGTGGAAATGGTTGAAGGCGATGAAACTTGGGCTTGTGTAATTGAATAAGTATCGGCAATATTACCGCTATTGCAAACCCGAAAAGCTCGGACGATTCTTTCATTTGCGGTAACAACTGCAGTTGGTTCAGTGTCGTCAGGCGACACAGTTAGTCGCGGCACCGCACGAATTATAAAACTAACTCGCGGTGAAACGGTCGAAAAACGATTACCGATGTGATCGAAGTAATCGCCTTTTGCTTGATTGAAAATCTCAGTTCCCGCTGCTGTTATTTGTGCGTTTGTCAGAGAAACGCCGCACGCAAATAAAATCAACGAAAATAGAATAATCGAAACAAGACTTTTTTGAATTTGTCCTTTTCGTTTCTGCATGTAACACGAAAAACTCACTAGAAAACAAATATGTTTAAGAAATTTATTTGAAGCGATGCAAAGTCCCAACGAAATTACATCGCTTCAAGATTTATTCAAACAGGTTTATTTAATTACCCGTTTGAATGTAAATACACCAGATTGTCCTGGTGTGACAGTCGGAACTGTGTCGGTTAAAACATTCGATAACAAAGCATCGCCTGTAATTGTTCCTGACAAAGTGTCCGTTGCACCAACTACATGATTGGTGAATGTTGCCCAATTGTTTGGAGCAACGCTTCCGTTTTCAGTAATCACCAGATTCGAAACAGTCAATGTTGAATTACCGGTTCCGCCGCTGCTGGATACATTTGTGTAAGTGATTGTGTAAGTGATTTCTGCTCCCGGAACAGCATCAGTTACAGCACCTACACCAGTTGTATTGTTGATTGCAAACGACTTAAGTATTCTGACAAATCCTGTATAGAAACGGTTGATTGTCGCATTTTGGTTTGTTGATGTAAGTCCTGAAGTAGCTCGAACTAATGTGTCGTAGCCTGTCAAAACTGTTTGTCCTGCCGGTGCTGTTACTCTGACAGAGATATTTGCACTAGCACCAAAATTGATTGCGACTGTCGTGTTTCCACCGCCACTAACTGTTGTCCAACTTGTTCCGCCATTTGTTGAAATTTCAACAGTAAATCCGGCAGGAACAGTTGGAGCTGTAAGTGTGTAAGTGTCGTTAGAGTTTCCTGTGTTTTGGACAGTATTGATAAAGACAATTACGCCACCCGCAGTTGTTACTCCTAATGGTGCAACTCCTGCAATTCCAGTAGTTACGCTTCTGTTTGTATAGTCGTCATTGGTTCCGGTTGTTCCGTTTGCTCCTGGAGTTCCGGCTGGTCCGATAAGGACATTACCGACTTTTAAAAGCAACGTTGGTAACTGAATACCTTGAGTTGCGGTTGGAGTTTGACCGAAAAGCGGCTCGTTAAAATCAGCATTTCCATCACCACGATTAGTAAACGTATCTCCAGATTGATCTGTTACAACAACAACTAACGAATTATTTGCGAAGGCTTCAGAAATCGCATAAATCGGCGTATTTGCGTTGTTTGTTGTGACAGTAACTTGGAATGAAAACGTTGCTGAGCATGTCGCCACAGGAATTGTTGCACCAACTGGAATTCTTATTCGTCTAACTGTGGAAAGCGTTCCCGGAGCAGTATTTGTCCAAACTGCCGAGTTCGGAAGAGTGGTCAAAGGAGTTACCGAGAATTGAGTTCCGGCTGGAAAAGTTTGACCTGAAGCTAATTCAGTTCCGATCGGAATTGGACTCGTAACGTAAATTGAAGTTCCACCAGTTAGCGGATTCAACACACGCTGTCCATCATTACAAGCCTGAACGCCGTATGTGATGTTTCCTAGTAACGCGATTGGACCAGCCGGAACATTCATTACAGTTCTTAAAAGTCCATCATTATCAACAGTTACGATAATATCACCACGAGCTTCGCGTGAGCCATTTACTGCTCCGGTTGAAACTGTTCGGACTTCGTTTGCCGAATTTGTCGCGACAATATTATCGAAATTTGTTCCTGTTGTTGCGTCTCCAAGGAATACTTGAATCGTGCTTCCAGGTGCGGCACTTGCATTAATTGTTGCAGTTACAACAACATCTGCAAATCCGTTTTGCGTCAAAGAATGCAAAACATCAGCTGTGTTGGTTAGAATATTAGTGTTTGGACCCGAAATAACAGCTGAATTTATTACGCCCGGACCTACCAATCGTAAGCTCGAACCACTGGTGAGAAACCTGACCTGATCGGTGAAGTTACCTGTATTTGTTACGCGAAACGTAAATGTGACGTTTGTTTGCCCCGGAACAACAGAAGTATTAGTTTGTCCATCTGGTGTAATTGCCAAACCGGCTACTTTTGCGACTGTAATTGTGACAGTATTCGAAACTGAACTGAACGAATTACCATTACCGTCAGAATAAGTAGCACTAGCTTGGTTTTGAATTTGAGTATCAGCACCGGTCTGCTGTGCAATTGCATTGGTTAAAACTGTAAAAGTTAGCAATAAACCAATGAATGTGCGGAAAAATACTGTTTTCGGAGAATATTTTATATTTGTTTTCATTTTTTCCTCTTTGGTTTATTTGACACTTACGCGATATTTAGCAGTTACTTTCTTACCTGCTTCGAGTGAGTTTTCCCACTTAAAGTGAATATTGGTAAACATCGAAACTGGAGCGGTAACTTTTTTCGTTGAACCATCAGCTTGTTGTTCGTCAATCATTGGTTGTTTTGAAAAAGAATTTCCACCATCAATACTGTAAGTTACTGTTACTGAGTCATCAGATTTTGCACTTTCTGCAACAAAACTTGTTCCATCCGGAATTTTTGCGACAGAGCTAAAGCCTTCAGCATTCGCATTTCCGTAATTTTCAGACGCAAGTGTCCATTGGATAATTTCACCCGGTTTGACTACCGTTTTTTTATCCATCGCTTGGAGTTTGTTGTCGCGTTCGACATTTGCTGATAATAAGATTTTTACATCTGGACGAAACCCGAGTAATTTTTTGCCGCGTTCGGTTGTTGCAAAAGCTGTTGCTCCACCAGCAAGTATTGCCAGACAAAGACACACAACCACACCACGACTAAGCAAAAATTTTGCTTTGTTCATTGATCACACCTCTTAAATAAGTTTTAAATTTGAGAATGCTATTTAAACCTAAACTGTTGAGAATTCTGCTCAAGTATATTTAGCCTCTGGAGTATCTATGGGAGAACTTGAGTGTAGCATGTCGCTACAAACAATAACAAGATAAATTTTGTTAAACTAAATTTTTCGTTTTTGGTGAATTATTTTTAGGAAGATTGCTTATGTGAGTCTTTTTTCAATTTCACTTTGGGAGATTAGTTTTTCAAGCCGTGAAATTCGTGTTTCTTCTCTTTTGCCGGACATTATCCAGTAAAGAATAGTTTTTTTGTAAGATGGTGGCTGTTCATTGAAAAAAAACCACGCTTTTTCATTAGCTTTGAATTTCAATTCGAGTAATGCATCAAGTTCTTTTCCGTTATTTTCATAAGCGTAGATTTTTGACTTATGTTCGCTTCGCTTTGAAAAAGCCGTATTTCCAGCCGCTTTCATCAAACCTTTTTCAGTCAATTCAGCAACTTTTTTGATATTAACTGCACTCCAAATGCTTCTCGGTTTTCGCGGCGTAAATCTTATTGAATAAGAAGTTTCGTCAATTGACTTTCGCACGCCGTCAATCCAACCAAAACACAACGCTTGGTCAACCGATTCTGACCAAGTCAAACTCGGTTCGCCACTTTTAACTTTATAAAATCCGACGAGTAATTCGGTTTTTTTATCGTGATTATTTTCAAGCCATTCACGAAAATTTGCTTGATTTGAAAAGAAAGTAGGAAGCATTATTTATTACTTAGAACAACTAAACGAACACAAAATTTAAATTGGTTTTAATTCTTTTTTGCAATTAATCCGCCCAAATAAGCCATCGGAATATAAGCGATAATCAAATCTAAAGCGATGAACCAAATCGGTGCTGGAACTATAAACGCCGCCGCGATTCCGCCTATCAAATGAATGCAACCGATTACAATTGCGAAAGTAATTTTCCTACTTCCGGCAATCAATGCAGCAACCAATCCGCCGAAGAAACTTCCGAGTGCGTGATCCAAAAACGGCGTTGCAAGATGCTTTGCCTGCAATACAGGGGCAAACGTTTTCCAGTCTTCGAGATTGTTCGGATTCATCCCGTCGGGAAACGGAAATAACGAAGGACCAAACTTCATAACTGCCATTTTCGCCAACATACAAGCGACAATTCCCAAAATAACCGCCAAAATGTTTCTTAAGATCGAATTCATTTTTGTTTCTCCCGTTAATACTCTCAAAACCTAGCAACCATGCTCTTTTTTCGTTTGTTCGATGGAATTTTTTACCATCTCGATTAAGACATTCGTGTCAATATCCGCGAGTTTTTTAACGTGGAAACAACCACCGCTGATTTTATGTTTTCCAAACTTCGCAACCAATTCATCGTAATCCTTAAATTTAGAGCCAAGATAAAATGTGATCGAATTGACCCTTGATGCCAAAGCAGCGAGCGGCGAATCGCCTTCGCGTCCCGATTCGTATTTGTAATGATACGAACCGAATCCGACGATATGTTCGCCCCACATTTTGGGCTCAAATCCTGTGTTTTCGGCAATTATTTTCACCGCTTCGCCAAAATCCTGCCGCCTTTTTTCGTCCGCGATTTTCGCGATGTATTCCGCGACGCTTGCATCTGTTTCGATTGTTTTGTTTTGTGCCATAATACCTCCAAAAATTGTTACGCAATGATAGAAAATATACGCGAATGATAAGAAAATACCGTGATTTTAATCTATTATAGAAAAATGGCAAAAGAAATCGAGATAAACTTACGAATCTTACTCAAATCACCAACTGCCGACGTTGATTTTGGACTACAAAAAGGCGGGGGAAACACTTACGAAACTGTTCAAACACAGCGTTCAAACGGCGACGATCTGACCTTTGAATTTCCGCTCCGAGTCAAACTCGCCGACGGCGAAACGCCAAACTTTCTTGGGCAATTCGCCCACGGAACACGCAATGAACGATTCGTCTATATCGACATCGGAAAATGTGCGGGACAAATATTCTCGCCATGGTCGCGACGCTTAAAGATTCCATTGAAGGGAATTACGTCTGAATTGATCGCGGAATATGAAAGCGGAAACAACGTAATTTTTGAAACCCGAGTTGCCGGAACCGGACGCGACGGCGGTCCGAATTGTGCGACTGTGAAGCCTTTTGCTGGTTGGAAACTTATCAGTAAATAGTCATTGAAAATGACGAAATGTTTGAAGCCCACGATGTGAATCGTGGGAACAGCAATAGTGAAAACATCGGAGTTATTGAAAATAACGGCATAAATTATGTCGCCGTTTCCAACGGCTTGTGAATTCCTTCGATTAAGCCCATATCTTGCGATATGGGCTACAAATATGTCACAAACTTCGTTTGTTGATTCGCAATTTTGGCTCAATCAAGAATTTCTCGCAATTCCGAATCGTTCTCATCCAACAAATCGAAAACTGTATTCCCATCGCGATTCGGAATTGTTTTATCCGCACCTGCAGCAACCAAAAGCCTCACGCATTCGGCATAATTTTCAAGATTCTCGCTTTTGCCAAACTTAAACCCGTGAATCGCCCAAAACAACGGAGTCGCCTGATGATCAATGCAGATTCGATTGATTTCCGCACCGCTTTCGATCAGTTTTTGCACCAACACAGGTCGCCCGCACCACGCAGCCCAATGCAACGCCGTTCCGCCGTGACAACCGCGATGTGAGACGTCTGCACCGTGTTGGATATAAAGAATGCCGACCTTATCCGCATGCAAACTAGCCGCCGCAACCAGTGGCGAATCCTGTTTTTCAACGAGCTTACCGCCATTTACATCCGCCCCAAATTCCAAAAAGATCTTCGCGATCTCCAACGCCTCGTCGTCCGTGGTCTTCTTCGCAAAAACCGCATCACAGATCCGATGCAGCGTATGAGCCTTCGTCGGATTGCGTTCATCACACGGAATTTCTTCATTCGCAAGGTTTGGGTTTTCAACGAGTGTTTGTCGGATCGCGGCGTAGTTTTTGGTTTCGATTAGGCTTCTCATAGTTCTTCTAAAAGGCAGAAACGCGACTGTTAAGGAGCGTGTCAATCCACGTTGAAAACACGCTTCCTCACGGTCGCGTTTCCGCCTGTTTTATTCTGCCACAAAACGCATTTGTCCAAAGTCCCATCGGGACGAAATGTTTATAGCAGGCGTGCCAAAAACGATGTTTTGAATTCCGTAGGAATGACATATATGCCGTTCCTACGGAACTCGAAAACAAATTGTAATCATATTACTATAAACATATCGCTCCGATGGAGCTGGATTCATTTTCTCAACAGAACTTGGTTATTGATTGCGTGAGAGTTAAGCGGACTCGTTATAAATTATCAAACCAATCGTTTCTAACATCGACTGTCTCGGTTAACTTTGTCTCAACGCCCAACTTTAATTCTTTCAATTTGTCGCAAAGCAGTTCGCCCTTTCGCAAACAATTCCGCCATCTGAGCCTGCGTCAACCAAACAGTTTCGTCTTCTAAACGGGTTTCAATTTTCGTATTGCCGTCTTCGGTTTGGTAGATGATTATGTTGGTATTTTCCATTTCTATTCTAGTATTCTTTTAATTCATCAAACGCCGACACACCGTCAAATACAAATGCCACACTGGCTTTGGCTCGCGTTATGCCAACATACAACTTTGGTTTATGAAAGGAATCTACGACTTCTTCCTTTATACTTCCAGACCTTTTGTTTTTCGTTCGTTTTATCTTTGTTAATTGACCGTCCTCTAAATACTTGGAGAAGGTTTTTGGCTGGAAAATTAAGACTCGCATAAATGTAAGCCCTTTCGATGCTCCAAAATTCCTTGCCTCTAAACCAAGCGTGTCTGTTCTTTTATCAAATCTTAATATGACTGGTTTGTAATCTCGAACATACTCCGAAACTTTCGCTGACTTTACAATAAATAAACCGCTATGCTCTGTTTCTTCGTTATTGAAGGAAACCGTTTTACTCAATTCCGGAAAAATCTTATCAGCAAAATCACAAATTATTTGATTGCTTCGAAAGCACTCATTTTTCTCCTCGATAGCACACAAACCCTTCTTTTCCCAATCCTTGAAAAGATGGATAATATTTTTCCCTTTGAATCTTTTGTATTTTGGAGAGCAAGTTGTAAAAAAAGTCGCTTGCCGACAATCACCAACGAAACAACAATCAATCCGTGATTTCTGCAACAACTCGATTACATCAAAATCATATCCAGAAATGTCTTGAATTTCATCAATGAATATTTTTTGATAAATACCTTCCAACCGAGAAATTACCTTGCCACCGGACGTGTCATTACACATGCACACGAACTCCGACACGTGTTCATTGATGATGTATTTTCCACCGACAAAAAAATAGAATTTAGTTTGATCCTTGCGAATGAATCGCCTTCCCAATTTGAAGGCTTGAATGTCATCTGGGAAAAATACCGTTTCGATTCGTTTGTCGCCATAAACGTAATTTTGGTAAGGTCTCACACAATCCTGAAGCAAAAAGGAAAACCAACTCTTAATTGTTATGTTCGTTGGAATAAAGCCTTGTTTTGCAATTATGTAACTTCGAATTTGCTCAATATTATCAATAGTATAAGTAAGTATCAGAACGTTTCTATCGACATCCAAAAGTGCTTGGTCAACGATATATGTCGTTTTCCGCGAGCCCGCCGAAGCAAAAATTATTTTATTGGAATGAACTTTTGACATAATCCGGTGCGACAAACTTCTGCGTTGTATTGAAGATGGCTAATGCACATTCTGTTTTGTTATCTTGCATATAATCAATCATTTCTTGATTGTCGCTGAAATCGGTCTTAAAGATTTTATTCAAATCTTCGAGGTTATTACATGCCATGATTTGTGGCTCTAAAGTGTTCAGCGTATCATTCTTGTCATAGCAAATCCTGATGTTCGGACACTCAAGATAATCAGCATACTTCGTTTCAATCTTCTGTTTATCATTGCCGTCGTTGTCCGTTACAACCGCAACATCCTTTTTCAAAAGCTTTGCAATTTCCAAAAAACGCTTAAAAGACAATCCCTTAACTGAAATCGTATCAATTCCGTCGTCAATTGGTAATTTGTTTTTAGCAAGAAAATATGTCTTTTGAACAATTAATTCGTCTGATGGTCCTTCAACCAAAATTGATTTCTTTGAAAGCACGAGACGCAATGTATCGTATCCAGCAAGTTTTTTGAAATAGTCGCGAGTATCGGGCTTCAAATCATTAAGTCGCATTGTTTTTTTGTCTTCGCCCCATAGAATTAGGTTGTCAATTCCAAGTTTATTTAGGACAAAAGTGCTATGCGTTGTTACAATAACCTGCTTGCCTGTGCATTTTTCCGACATTTTCTTAATCAACATATTCATCGTCGAAAATGAAAGATGATTTTCAGGTTCTTCAATTAGAATCATGTCACTCTTGGTGATGTTTTTATCTAAAGCGAGCAACATTTTTACAAAATTTTGTTCCCCTTTTCCTGAAAATTGAAATGGGATGTCGTCAATATAAGAAGTTAAGTTATTTTCCCAACTTGATTTTTGTGAAATATCAATTGAAACAGACAAATCTTTATCTGTAATATCTCCCTTGTTTGCCTTTAATTTGTCGTTGATTGATTTCAATGAATCTTGTTCCCTGAAAGATTCTCGTAGATTTCGAAATGCCAACGATAGACCCGACCTCTCTTTCGGGTCGAGTGTGTCTTCAATTATTTTTTGTAAATAGTAGTCAGCACCGTTTTGAAGTTTTATCGCGGTCGTGTCAATAAATGCCGAGGAAATACTCAAACTTCTTGTAGTAAGCAAGTTATTTGCAAATGAATATAGTTTTGCCACATAGTATTCGGTGGGTATTGTCGTTATTTTGCTTGGGTCAGAAATATATTCCGAATACAACTCTTTATATTCTTCGTCGAACTCAATTTTCAAATATGCTCCACAGCAGTCCTCTTTCTTCGAATTATTCGATCCCTTTAGTCTCGCAAATTCAGGTTTATCTAGTAGGTAAGCTTCAATCAAAATTGTGGGAAGGTCTGGCTTATTGCCTGCCTTAATATCACATAAATATCTGTCAACCGCTACTTTGCTGAATATGAATGGCGAGATTTCATAGTTGATGTTCCTGCCATTTAGTTGACCTTTCAAAACCAAATTAATTGCTTCCAAGAGAGTGGATTTGCCCGACTCATTGTCACCGACAATAATGCTTAGTTCCGCATTCAGTTTGATTTCAAAATCAGCTAGAGTCTTAAAGTTTTTTATTACGATCCTATCGATATTCATATGTTATTTATTGCTTTTTTCAAGTGAAAGAATTGCTAGAGTTTGTTCGACAGACCAATTTTCGGCGGTGTAAACCCAAATCGCGTTAATATCTTCGACAGCTTTTTCGCTAATTACGAATCTTGGCACTATTTTTGAAACTTTGCGTGAAGGTCTTCAAGATTTTTCTGACGGTCAAAATTTCTAATCTTTCCGCTCTTTTCGCCAATCTTTAGTTCGTTGATGAAAGCTTTCGCCTTGTTTTCTTCCTGTTCAAAAACCCGCAAAGCCGTTCTGATTACTTCACTTACGGAATTATATCTGCCCGATGCAATTTGTTCGTTAATAAAATTCTCAAAATATTCGCCGAGTAAAATTGATGTATTTTTTGCCATAATCTTATGAAATAATACCAATTGTTGGTATATTTTTCAAGACAAACTTTGCGAGTTTTGCGTCTTCATCTTCGCGATCTTTGCGGTAAAAAATGCGTCTAACCGCAAAGGACGCAAAGGTTTCGCAAAGAAACGCAAAGGAAAATCAATCGTTCGCCCGCGAAAACCAATCGGGTGCATTATCAATCGACTGCCGCAAAATCAAATTCAATTGAGCCGCATGATGATGAACATGATGTTAGTTTTCCATTTTAGCAATCGCGATTGCCCGCTGAAGTTTGTCGGCAAACCATTCTTTGCTCGGCAATTCAGTTAAATATTGTGCGACTTTTATGTCTTTTTCGTCGAGCATTAGGAGCTCAATATGTTCGGTATTGCCTTCACTGCATAGTAATAAACCGATTGGGTTTTCCTCTTCCGGTTGCTTTTCGTTTCTTTCTAACCATCGCAAGTAGAGTTCCATTTGGGCTTTATATTCGGGCTTAAATTTCCCGAGTTTTAAATCGATTGCGACTAAACGCCGGAGTTTGCGATGATAAAATAGCAAATCCAAATGATAATCAACTGCATCAATGCTCATTCTTTTTTGCCTTTCGACAAAAGCGAAGCCGTTTCCAAGTTCTAGAATAAATCTTTCGAGATTTGATAATAATGCATTTTCCAAATCGCTTTCGGAATGATTTTTTGAGATTCCCAAAAAATCGAGAATGTAAGTGTTTTTGAAAAATAGCTCGGGATGAATTTGATCGGAAGTTTCTAAGTCACAAAGTGCTTGCTCAATCATTTCGTTGGGACTCTTGGCAATCGCGGTTCGCTCAAAGAGCATTTTGTCGATTTGTTCAGACAACATTCTCGTATTCCAGCGTTGATTTATCGCCATTTCCAAATAGAATTTACGCTTTAACTGGTCATTTTCGTAGGAAATAGTCTTCAAATGTGTCCAGCTTAAATTTCTCTGCACTGCGGAGACAATTTGGTCTTCCGAGAAACTCTCCGCACTGCGGAGACAATGCATCAATTGCTTAACCGACCAACCCGAATTGAAACTTTCCGTCAATTTATGTGACAAATTCGCAATTATTTGTTTGCCGTAAGGTGCTCGATTTCCATTTAAAACAAACTCGTTTAGATAAACGCCGACACGCCAATTTAGCAAAGCTAGTTCCGCATTGGCGGAAATTGCGACACGGGTTCTCGCTTGGTTTATAAGTTCGGAAATTTTGACATATAGTGTCTCTGTTTCTTTTTGAAATTCCAATTCCATAATTTTGTTGATTGATTAAACCTTAACTATTTTTCACCCGCCCGCGAAACCCAATCCGGAGCATCATCAATCGTCTGCCGTAAGATCAGATTCAATTGAGCCGCGTGGTGCTGGACGTGACGCATGTTGTAAAGCAAAATTTCGACAATCGAATAATCTTTATAAGTATTTACCCAACGGGCGTTGAATCCATTTTCATCCAAACCGGCAATGAGATTTTGGCATTTTTCGCGACAGAATTGAGTATATTCGAGCAATTCCGCTTTTGTGTAAACGCGTTCGGGCATTCGGTCTTCAAACTCCGATTCGTCGAACGGCGACGGTGGCGAGAAGGTTTCCGGCTTCATCGTCAGGTAAAAATCTGTAAAAAACAGACAGTGGAATGCCTGATACCAAAACTTGGTTTCGGTCGCCCAATGCTCGTCGGGGCAAGTGTTTATCGCGTTTTCGAGCATATCGATGCTTGCCCCAAATTGATTCCAAATGCTTTCTTTTGCGTTATTTAGCATTTTGATAACTTATCTAATTATTTTCGTTTGAAGATAAATTCGTTGAGAAAACCGAAACCGATCTCGAATCCAATTGATTTGGAGCCTTGTCTGAAACCGTCTTTGTAACCGAATCGTTTTGGATACCAAGTTGATGTGGAAACAAAATTTGCGGTATATGAGCCAATGATTCGCGACGGATTAAAGACCTTTTTGCCGCTTGGCGTGCGTGCAGTAAAGCTCGAAAGAAAAGCATTTTTCACGCGGGCAGAGAAACTTCTTTTTTGGCTTTTGTAAAATTTACTATCGAGTTTGAATGCTTCTTCGAGTCCGTAAGCTACGGTTTCCTGGATAACATTTTCGCCCAAATTTGAACCAAACCTGCGAGCGAATCCTTTTCCCGTTTTTTCCCATTCAGGCGGTTCATTCGAAATTTGTTGAATCGCCGACGCAAATCCAACTCCGATTAGTCCGGTTCCGATTGTCCTATTCAAATATCTTTTAAACCGTTCGTTTGAACTCGGACGCACGTAAACGTTTTGCTGTTGTTTGACTGGAAGATTGGTTTTTGAAACTTGCGAAACCGATTCGAACAACAAAGTTTCGCTGCCGAATTTGTCTGTAACGTCTTGTGGCGATATAGTTTGTGCGTTTATTTGTGCGATCATTATCGACACAAAAATTAATGCTAAAAGTAATCTATTCATATTTTCCCTTTGTTCTTTCGTTGCAATTAGATATTGCCTGATTTCTTTATAGTTTAGCTACTAAACTAAGTCGAGACAGCGATAAATTATTCCTCGATAGTCTTCAGTATAACTATGAATGATTAACTTTAAGTTGTTCAACATTAGTTCTACTTTTTTATTTTCGAAATAGTTTTGCCGATAGATTTGTTTGGTTTATCCATATCATTTATCGCAAATTCTACCGCCGATTTTATCAATTCTTTCACCTTTTCGTTTCGATAATCGTTCGGTTTTGCGATAGGAATGTGCCGAATCAAATTGCCGGTTCCAGTCAGAAGTTTGTGCGGATCATTGAGCAGCGTGCCTTTGTTAAAACCGAGATTTACGTGATTCGTATAAATCGGCAGCATACAAAACGCATCACCCAATTTTTCCGAAATCGAAAAAACTGCGGTCAGAGCGTGGGTGTGATAAAGCAGCTCGTTGGAATCGGGATAAATTTCAAGAATGAATTGACGCAAGTCCTTGAAAAGTTCGATGAGATTTGACTCTTTTAGTTGTAAAAGACTCAAAAAATCGGAATGTATTTCTCGTGTGTCGGTCTCTGTGTTTTTTGACATAGCGTAACCTCGCGTTTCAATCTTCAAGAATCCAAAGCCACGCGTCACCGATTTCGTGGTCTTGAACGATCTCAGAAAAATGAAAGCCGTTGTTCTCCAAAATTTTGGTTGAAGCGTTGTTTTCGGGTGCGGTTTTCGCGGTGATAGTTACTGCAGAATCGGTTTTTTGAGAAATCTCAACCAATGCTTTGCATGAAAACGAGGCAATTCCGTGTCCTTCAAATTCTTTGAATGTCCAATAGGCGATTTCGACCTTGCCGGCGGTCGGCTGTCCCGTAAAGCCGCACATACCAACGATCTGATTTTCCCGGATAACAAAATATCCAACCCACGGCGGATTATATCCAATTTTCGGGTAAAATTCATCGTATAAATTCAACACCGTCTGACAATCAGCTGAACTGTAAATTTCTTGCGATTTATCGATATTTAGTTCGATTGGTTTTAGTTCCATATTGTTTTATTTCGTAGCCTTTTTCTTTTTAGGTTTCGGCAGCGGCAATTCTTTAACAGTAATTTTGACCAATTCCGCGAGCCATTCGCGGTCGTCTAAATTCTCAATCAAAAAACACGGCTTCGCACCAGGATAAGGCGAAGCTTCGACCACATCTTTGATAAACGCTCTGCCGGATTCGGTTGCTTTTATAAGCAATCTGTTGTCTGCGAGCAAAGCAAACAGCTTTCCGTCCGAATAAACCGAATATTCGCCAAACATCGATTTAGTGGAAATGTTTCCGGTATTTTCGAGTTGGTCGAGAATATATTCCATGAATTTTTTATCAGTTGCCATAGTTTATTCCTAAAATACAAATCGCAGTTGATTTACCGATCCTGAAATCCTTTCCCGCTAAAAATTTTGGGTTGACATTTTTCGATTCTTTCGACGCGGGTTTTCGTCTGTTTTGGCTGCGAAAAGTGCAGATAATATCCGCGTTGCCTGCCTGGAGTTAATGATTGAAACGCTACTTTGAACTCAGGATTTTCTGCGAATTTTGCTTCCAATTCTTCGGGAATTTCGTATTCATCCATCGTCTTTAGTTTCACTCTTTCGCCCGATTTTTCGATCTCGATTGCTTCGAAAATATAGGCTTTCAAAATAGGTTTGAGCTCGATAATTTTCTGCAAATCGGTAAATCGAACTACTCTTCCGCCCTGCGTGTTTTCGCCCGGTTTTTCTAGAATTTTGTTTTCGTCCTTTAATAATGCACCTTTGAAAAAACTAATCACGCAATTATCGTTAAACGCGGTGACCATACCAATGTTTTTTTGTTGAAATGAATAAACAGGTTGGCTCCATTTCAATTCTTCCAACAATCCGCATTCGAGCACGATTTGCCGCAGCATCGCCAATTCTTCACGCCAAAAATTTACCTTACATTGCGGCGTTCTAAAAAGTTTGCAACGTCCGCAGCCATCTTCGAAATATGCATCTACTTTTGGATTTGTTATATTCATCGGTTATCTAAAATTGTCTTTCGGCTATCTGGTCGAAAATACCACGAAACAACAGTCAGAATTATTAATAGCATAGAAGGAAAAATCTCGCCAAAAGGATCACCAACAGCAATGTGAGAAAAAAATGCTCCCGACATTGTGAAGAAAAATCCTGCATAAGCCCATTCTTTTACCAAAGGAAATTTAGGAACAAGCACGACGACAACGCCCAAGATTTTCCAAACGCCTAAAATCGTCATTACATAAACCGGATAACCTAGCCGAACTACATTTTCCACGGCTTCAGGTGGCAATTTTATAATTTGCACGATTCCCGTAGAGAGCATTCCCAATGCCAGCCAAATGGTGGCAACCCAATAGATAATTTTATTTGTTTTTGTCATGTTGTTTAATAAAAGTCGGTTTAATTCTTGTCCGCCCCAACAGCAATATTCCGTCCAAGAGTCTTAAATCGAACGCCATTTTCCTGCTTCACGGTTATCGTAATATTACCTGTCTTGCTCGTATTTATGTCGTGCACTGTGCCAGATTTACCTTTATGAATTCCGCCGATTACCTCGCATTCATCACCGTCTTTTAATTCTTTGGGTTTTTTTTTCATAAATTCTACGTTTTTAACCAACTCGCAAAATCTTTTCCATCTTTCGACCCTTCGCCAATTCATCCACCAATTTATCCAAATATCTAACCTGCTGCGTTAAACGATCTTCGATTTCTTCGATGCGATAACCGCAAATTACGCCCGTAATCAGGTGTGCATTTGGATTTAATTCGGCGATTTGAAAGAAAGTTTCAAACGTTACTTTCTGTTCGATTAAATCTTTTAACTTATTGTTATCAAAACCGGTTAGCCACTCGATTACCTGATGCAATTCATCTTTTGTTCTGCCTTTCTTTTCAACCTTCGCGAGATAAAGCGGATAGACCAGCGAGAATGTCATTTTTGCGAATCGTTCGTTTTGTTCGGATGTTACTTTCATATCACTTCGCCTTCTTCTTTTTCGGTTTTGGCTCCGGCAATTCCTTGACGGTGATTCGAACCAATTCGGCGAGCCATTCGCGATCGTCAAGATTTTCGATCAAAAAACAAGGCTTCGCACCCGGATACGGCGAAGCTTCGACTACATTTTTGATAAACGCTCTGCCCGATTCGGTAGGTTTGATTAAGAATCTGTTGTCCGCGAGCATAGCAAACAGCTTTCCACCCAAATAAAGCGAATATTCACCGAACATCGATTTTGCAGTAATTTCACCTGCAAGTTCGAGTTGGTCGAGAGCGAATTCCATAAATTTTTTATCAGTTGCCATAAGTTATTTGTAACCTTTTTCCTCATTTCAATCGCTCAAGCTTTCCTTTACGCTTCACAATGTTTTTGTAATCCCATTGAATTTCTCTCGATTTTTCAAGCCAACGTTTAATGTCGTTAGCATCGATTTGTCCAACGTTCGTGTAAAAAATTGAGGCGTCTTTAAATTTTTTACCGATCACATTCAATTTTTCTTCTTCAAAACTCGCTCCGCTCCAAAACATCAAACGCCAGCCTGCTTTCTGTTTGCTGTAACCGACAATCGGATTGCCGTCCAAAAACCAAACAGGATGTGCGTACCAAATTTTGCTTTCGGCTTCGGTCAAAACGCTATTAATCGTCGTTGCAAGCAAACCGCAAATTGCTTTGTCTGCGGAAGATTGTTTGTCGTTGTAATTTTGAATGTCGTTGTTCATTATTTTTAGCCGTCAAATCATTTTGGCTATCCCAAAGATTTGTCGTTTCAACCATGCACTCATTTTTTATCGGTTTATAATAAAGAATAACTGCACCGCCACTAAAGGTTTTAGTCTTTATGAATTTAAGAATTGTTCTGTCGTTTATATTTTCAAATAAAGGCAAACCACTTCCGGCAACGACCGGGTGAACGCAAAGTTGGTATTCATCAACGTAAAACCTAAACAATCGACAAAAAATTTCAACCCATCATTAATATCAACGTAAAAAATACTTGGAACCAGTTTTTCAAATTTCATTTACTGCTTTTCCAAAATCCCTTTCAAATTCGTTAAACCTTCATTAAAATCCTTGCCGACCTCTTTATCCATATCCATTACGAGCATCATGAGATTCATTGGTTTTGCGAATGAACCTGTCATGCCCCATTTTACTTTGGTTTGGGTCGGGGAAGCTTCGTCAAACATCATGTAACCTTGATTAGTTGATTCGAATGGAACTTTGAAACGGATTTCCGTATCGATCTCGTTGTTAGTGATTTTTTTGATTTCCTGCTCGCCAACCCCAACGTCTTCCATCTTGCTTTCCCACGCCGTAACGAAGCCTACTTCGCCGTCCGTGCCTTTGTAATTCATCTTGATTGCCGGATCTTTTTTCACCCACGGACCCCAATCATTTTGATTTTTGAGCAACTTCGCATACGCAAGAACTTCCGCACGAGGCTTGTTGATCGTAATTTCGCGTTCGACCTTGTAGTCGCTCGGTGTCACAAAAACCAAAACTGCAATGGCGATGAACGCCAACAAAATCAAACCACCTAAAATCCCAAGTATTTTCTTAATCATATTTTTTCTCCTAATTTAATTTTCAATCGTAGTAATCTAAAAGAGTTCTTTTGCCACAGATAAACACAGATTTCGGAAGATAAAAACAAGATAAAAAGCAAATTTCAAAAATCATTTTTCTATCCTGCTTTTATCTGTGTTCATCTGTGGCAAGATGTTTTCAATTCTTCGGTTTCTGAATCGAATTATGAATCCGATTCAATTCGAGCAACGCCGCCGAACCATACCAAAGACGCATTTCAAATTCAAAAACGCCCGCTTTTACCGCCGGATCGGTTTCGACTAACGCCTTCGCCTTTTCGAGCGTATCAACATCAAAAACGTAAATTCCGCGAATATCATTTTCGTCAAAAAACGGTCCGGCGAGAACTAATTTGCCGGATTCTGCAAGTTTTCCGATATTTCCCATATGTCCCGCGACCAATTTATCTCGTTCGGCTTTTTCAAATACTTTTTTTCCACGAATCAGATTTACGAAAACAAATGTTTTCATCCCGCGTTCATCAGCTCCGAGTTTTTTTGCTAAAGCCTCGTCATAACTAGATTTCGCAGGTTCGCCGTAGTAATAAACACGGGCGATTTTTCCGCCTTTAAATTCATAAACTGCGAAACTGTCGCTCGATTGCTTTCCTTTCGCGGTATCCCACGAAGCAGTTTCGTTCATCGTTACACGGCTGCCGTTTTGATTGATGTTGGTGATTTTTGATTTACATGTTGGACACGATTTGAAGTAACCTTCCATGAATTTTCGGAGCGACGCTTTGTCCGACGTTTCGGTTGTAAGTTTGTCGCCCTTGAGCGTAAACCATTTGACGTCATCAGTTGCCAGCGACATCATCGCATCAATATTTCTTGAATTGAACTCATAGATAAACTTCTGCAAGGTCTTTGTTTCTCCTTGTCCGAAAGCGTTTGTTGCCGCAAAAAGTAGGATAAAAATTAGAATTTTCATAATCATCGGAACGCGGGCAGCCTGCCTGCTTGTGTAAAATTTAAGACGCAAGCTGGTAGCCGGCGTTCAGTACTAATTCTGCGAATGCAACGCCATCCGATTGCCTTCCGAATCAATAAAAACGCACATATAACCGATTTCGGGCGAAATTTGTGTTTTCGGAATCATCACCGATCCGCCCGCCGATTCAATGCGGTCAACGATCGGCTGCATATCCGGATTCGCGTTCAGATAAATCAACGCTCCGTTATCACGCGGTTCATACATTTCGTGCTTGCACAAAGCTCCGCTGACCTTGCCACCCGACTCATCGCCCGGGAACGAAACCATAATAAAATCACCCATTTCCATCGGCGTCATCGAAATTTCGAAAATCGTTTCGTAAAATTTCTGAGCCCGTATGATGTCAACCGCCGGAATCTCAAACCAATTTAGTGCATTTGTTGTGTTATCCATAATTCCTCCAAAATCAATTATTTAACGAAAGCAAATTACCGTCAGCATCCTTGAACCACGCAACCTTTGTTCCGCCCGGTGCCGTCCAAATCCCAAGCTCATTCTGTTCAAAATAAGGGTATCGTTCAAAAGCCACGCCTTTTTCGATAAGTTCCGAGACATTTGCCGCGACATCGGCAACGACCCAGCCCAAAACCGTAAACGGATATGGCGTGAACTCGGGAACTTTTGAAATTCGCAACGTTGTTCCGTTTGCATCCAGTTCCATTCCGAAATCATCTTCATAAATCAAGGTCAGACCTAATACGGCGAGATAAAATCCTTTCGCTTTTTCATAATCTCGCGTTGGAATAAAAGCTTTTAATTTCGCATTACCTAACATACGAATTATCCTCCTTTTTCTAACTATCTTTCCAATGAAAACAAATCGCGTAACCATCAGGATCGTTTAAAGTTATAGCCTTAAAACCGTAACCTGTAATCTTTGGCGGCTTAATTTTCAAACCTTTGTCAGTCAATACTTTAAAAGCTCCGTCAACATTCGGACAACCGAAATACAAAATCGTGTCGCCATGATTTTTGTCGCGAATTTTGTCTCGCTCGGGCGGACGTTCGCCTTCGTCAAAAGCGGTGTTGAGCATCAATTCACTATCATTCAACCGCAACCAAACCCAGCCCGATTCGTCGCCTTTGCCTGAATCGCTGATGATTTCAAAACCCAAAATATCGCAATAAAACCTGAGCGATTCGGGCATATCGAAAACCATCAGAAGCGGACAGATTCCTCGCAAGTCGATTTTCATTTTGCTGTTTTCGTATCGAAACTCACCATCCATTGAACGGCGAATTTATCCGTAAACATCCCAAAATAGTCGCCCCAAAATGTTTCATTCATCGGCATCGTTACAGTTCCACCTAAGGAAAGTCCGTTAAAAAACCGATCTGCTTCTTCGCGGCTTTCAGCGGTGATCGAGATCGAAAAATTGTTGCCTTGTTTGAAATCCGCCGCCCATTCGCCGCCAGTATCGCTGCCCATAATAATCGTTTCTTTACTAATAGGAAGCGAAACGTGCATGATTCGATTGGCGTGTTCGGGCGACATTTGATGCTCTTCCGAAGGCGGCATTTCGCCGAATCGACCCATATAGGGAAACTCGCCACCAAAAACCGATTTGTAGAAATTAAACGCCTCTTCGCAATTTCCGTTGAATGTCAGATATACATTTACTGTTGTCATTTTTTATCTCCTTAATTCCTTTTACTTTCGGCTAAATATTCGCCCAAAAAATTTCGTTCCATCGAATTTCCCCAACCTGCTCCGTGATCGCTCGTATTCATTTCAACGTGTTTTTGCGAAATCCCAAAATCGCCAAATTGAAGCAAATAAAGAATGTTACCGGGACGCAGATGCTCGCTCGCCCATGTCAGCGGAGAATCGCCGTTGGCATCGCGTGCGGTTTTGTCGGCTCCGTTTTCGAGCAGATATTTGATTGTTTCCGCGTCTGAATACGCCGCCGCACGATGGAGCGGAGTCTCGCCCTTGGTTCGCACATCACGCATAAAAACTCCCGTTTCCTTGCCCGGATTCGTCTTGGCGTTTACATTTGCACCATTTTCGACTAGAAGTTTTACGACATAAAAATAATACGGACGACCGGCTTTCGCGAGCGAACTATGCAGAGCCGTTTCGCCCGTTTCGGATTGTGCAAAATTGACATCCGCACCAAGTTTTATCAAAAAATCAACGACTTTCCAATGTCCGAAAAACGACGCGTGACCGAGTTCTTGATTCAAATCCAAACTCGACAAATCGCCGCCTGCATTGAGAATTGCCTTCAGAGCAGTAATGTCATTGTAATACACAAACCATTGCAAAACCCTGACTTCGCCATCATTCAAAATCGTTTTCCAATCAGGCAATGAGAGCAAATCGAAAACTAAATCGGTTCGCCCACGGCTTATTTTATCGATGATTTCGTCCTTTTTCATCCTTCGGAAAGTTCCTTTAAAATCCCAAGGGCTTTTGGAAATGCACGGTCAAAAAATTCTTGATAGCTTTCGCTCATATCCATCATGACCGTTACTTTTGTTCCGCCGTTTTCATCAGTCAAATGGTATTCCTCAAGCGAGTTTGCGAAACCGGTGTCGGGAGCAAAAGGCTTTTCAACTCCATCGCAAATTTCGCCTAAATGCCTGAAAATCATCGTGTTCGGAGCGTCTAATTTTTCGATTACGCTATACATTCCGTTTCCTGAGCCATCGCCGAAGACAATTCGACTGCCTTCATTCCAATCGGATTGAGCAGATGATTCAGGCGAAAACGCACTTGTCCATTTACGATAGGTTTCGTCTGCCCAAAGAACATCCCAAACTCTTTGTTTTGTTGTGTTTATCGTTATTTCATATGTTTGCTTTTTCATATTCACGCCTCAATTAATTTCTGAATATCAAACTTTTTCATCTTCATAAACGCAGCGACAACCCGTTGCGAGCGTTCGGGATCGCTCATCAATTCCGCTAAAATCTTTGGAACGATCTGCCACGAAACGCCGAATTTATCTTTCAGCCAGCCACATTGGCTTTCTTCTCCGTGTTCGGTCAATTTCTCCCCAAAATAATCAATTTCCGCTTGCGTTTCGCAATCTACGACCAATGAAATTCCTTCGTTAAACGCAATTCCGTGATCCGCTGAGCTGTCCATTGCCCGAAATAGTTGATTATTCAAGGTAAATAAACCGTGTTTGATTGTTCCGAAAATATCGTGGTCATCGGCGTCGTAGCGTGAAAGTGAAACAATTGAGGAATCAACAAAAACTTTCGTGTAGAATTTTATCGCTCCTTCGGCTCGTCCGGCTTGCTCACCTGTAAACATCAAACATGGTGAAAATTTTTGACCCGAATCGTCTTGATTACCCAGCATTAACTGCCAACTTAGACCAAATTTATCTTGCACAAAGCCGTATTTTTCGCTCCAAGGATATTTGTCGAGTGGCATCAAAACGCTTCCGCCTTCGACAAGTTTATTCCACGATTGTTGAAGCTCTTCAGGAGTTTCGTGATTTACAAAAAACGAAACAGAAGCGTTTGGCTTAAACATTGGACCGCCGTTTAAGCCCATAAATTTCTGTCCGTTCAGTTCAAAAATTACGACCATCGGATTTTCGCTTTTTATCGCGGAATTGCCAAAAGCGGAACAATAAAATTTGGCGGCTTCTTTGGCGTTTCCATCGAACCATATGCAGGGGAAAATTGAATTTTTCATATGTGTCCTTAAAACGCTTCCTCACGGTCGCATTTCAGCCTTTACAAATTGAATCATCGAAAAATGAGCACCGCTCGGATCGCTGACTAAGCACATTCTACCGACATTTGGAACATCGAAAGGCGAACAAAAAACGTTGCCGCCATTGGTCTTAACCGCTTCAAAAGCTGCATCGCAATCATCCACCGCGACATAAGTTCCCCAATGCGATGGAATATGCTCCCAACCTTCGCCAAACGTTGCGTTAAGCTCCATCATTCCGCCAACCGCCGTTCCGCCAACGTTGATCTCAGCATATTCAATTGGCGAAAGTTTGCTTTGCTCAAGCTCCCAGCCTAGTAGTTCGCGATAAAAATCCTTCGCTTTTGCAAGACTTTTAGTTTGCAATTCACGCCAGCAAATTGTTCCGTGTGTTGGGTTTACAAATTCCGACATTTTATTTTCTCCTCTCAAATTTTGCCTCAACTGCAACCATTTCTTTGCCGTCTGGAAAAACGTTATACATTGTAAAAGAGAACGAATTTTCATCGTGATATTCAACGTTTGTTCGCCAAGCCCAATCGGCGTATTCAGGTTGTGTGTAGTGTGCTTTGACGGATATTTTATCGCCTTCAATTGTGCCAACGCAGTTCATAAAATCGCCGCTTTGGTGAAATGAATCAATCCAAACGGACGTGATTTTCGATTCTTTCCCGAAACCGAGAATCATCAAACCTTCGTGAGGTATTCCGTCAAACGACCATTCGTAATTGATTTTGAGAAACTTTCCGTTCGCTTCTAACCCGACGCAAGAGACTGATTGTGATTCTCTTATTGGGTCTTCGGGAGACATCGTCAAACGATTGCTTCCGTCCCACATTCCGACTAATTTTTTAAAATTTTCTGTTACGCTCATATTTTCCTCATGTGCAGAACCGCGACCGCTAGTAAGTGTCTCTCGAAAACCGATGTGCCTCAATCAAAACGCTCCTTCGTAGTAGCGGTTCCGCCTTAAATTTGCTTCAAAGTTATCAAAACAACCGTTGCACCGGTCGGATCCGTAATCGTTACCATCCGCCCAACATTTGGAATTTCCATCGCTGGATGACAAAGTTTCCCACCCAATCCTTCAACTCGGGCGGCAGTTTCGTCCACATTTTGAACCGAAATATAATTAACAAAATGCGGCGGCGGACACGTTCCACCATACATTTCGCCTTGCATATTAAACATTCCGCCCATCGGATATTCGCCAGGCAAATTGAATTCCAAATATTCCATTCCAACATCATTTTTGCTTTCGGCAATTTCCCAACCAAAGATGTTTTTGTAAAAAGTTTTACAAGCCTCTAAGTTGTTTGTCGCCAGCTCAGACCAACAAAATACGCCGTGTTTAGGCATTCCAATTTCTTCTGCCATATCTCTCTCCTTAATTATTAGGATACATATCAATTTGCTGCGTTGAAATCCACCATGAATTTCCGCAAGGATCTTCAATTCCGCTTGAGCGTTCGCCATAAGGCATATCAGTAACTTCGTAAATTGATTTTCCACCAGCGTTTATTGCTTGTTTATAAACTGCATCGCAATCTTTAACATACAAATGAATCGAAATTTTGGTTGAGCCAAAATCGCCACTGGCTTCGCTTCCTTCAATTACGGAACCGAAAATTTTGAACCCAAAATGACGAATTTTGCCTTCTTCGAGGTGCATTTCAAATTGCTCGGCATCAAATGCTTTTTTGATAAATTCGACAAAAGCATTAGCTTCGGTCACGATAAAATACGGTGTAACGCTCGTGAATCCTTTTGGTATAAAGTCTATTGACATAATTTTTAGTTTTATGGTTGTGCTTCAATTCCTACTTTTAATTTCTCGTAAGTTTCGACTGTGTTTTTGTGAAATGTTGATTCTAAAATTGCGAAAAGTGAACGCCAAAAGATATTTCCACCGTTAAGTTTGTCTGTTTGAACGATTTCTGTTTTGTCGCCGCGATCAATAAATGTAATTCTGACATCATCATTTATTACTTCATTTTCGAGAGTAAATCCAAAAACTTCATTATCGCGAAACTCAGTCATTGTTTCTGGCATCACAATTTCGTCACCGTTTTCTTCAAAAGTCATTCTAAACTTGCTGCCAACCTTGTTTGGTTCGCCACTAATTTTTTCGATGCTTTTGATATTTGTCATCCATTCTTTCAACTTCGATTCATCAATAAAATATTTCCACGCAACACTTCGTGGTTTATTTACTAAAATTTTTGTTTCAACGTTTATACTTGGCTTAAAAAAACCAAAGGCGAAAAAAATAACTACAAGAAGCCCAACAAACAAAACTAAGCCCAAAAGTATTTTTTTAATCATATTTTATTAAATTTGTTCATTGGAAATTTCATTGGTTTTGTGCCGTCCATCATTTCTATAAACGCCATAATGTTGCCTTTTACGTCTTTTTTGTAAATAATTCGTTGAGGATAATCGTGCTTTGGATTTTCAAAAACGAGTTCGGTTTTCGAAGATTTTGTGAGTTTGAATGGAGTTGGTTCTTGCTCGGCTTTAATTTTCGCACCGTAATTTAGCACATACATCACAACGTCTTCGCCTTCTTTTTCAATGGTCAAATGCTCACGCATAAAGATTTTCTCACCGTTAAACATTCGCCCCGAACCTTGCATAAAATTAGCGGAAGGTGAAGTCCAACATTCTTCATATTTTGATCCACCTTTCATTTCACCGCCCCAACAACCTGTAAGCCACGAAACTTTGTCGAGTGCATTTTGAGCAAAAATGCTAGTTGAAAGAAGTAAAATTGTCAGTAAAATTTTCATATTATTATTTCCCGCGGGATTGATTCAACGCTTTTACATAAGTAGAAATGTAATCTTGAACTGTTATTTTAGTCATCAGTTCACCGATTAATTTGTATGGTAGTTCGTCTATTTTTTTGAATCGAATACAGCTTTTTCCCATATCCAATTTTCGTTTGGAATGCTTCGGGAATTCATCCGTAAACCATTTTAAGATTTTAGGATTTGAATAAATTCCCATGTGATAAATGGCGATAAAATTTTTTTGCGAGGCGATGGCAGCAAACCCGAGCGGCAATTTGGGATCGCAATGATAACCCGCAGGAAATATCGAATGCGGAACAACATAACCAATCATTCCATAACTCATTTGCTCAACAAAACCTTCGGGAATATTTTTTAAAATTGTATTTCTTAGTTCATTCATCGCCAGTTTTCTATCTTCTGGCAATGTTTCGAGATATTCTTCGGGTGTTTTAGCTGTTGAAGTCATATATAAATCTCCAAATTATTTTTTGCAATTGCAAATGCAAACTAAATTTCGCGTGAACGCAAAATAGCTTTTAAAAATAAACTACCCTTGATCTTTTTGGTTTGGAAAAACGGTTACATTCTAATATAGATTTACAAATTATTGAAAGTTTTTTGTAATTTTTTGAAAAAATCAGAACTCAAATGTTGAGGAAATATTTTACGCCTTAATCATTTTAATAAAATCAGCCAAGGTTTTACCCAAACTTTGGAGCTTATTTTTTACAAAGTCAGCTTTTGCAGTTCCATCTTCATTAAAAGATTCGTGAGCTTTTCCGAGTGCAAATTCGTCAGCCAAAACGTGCATTCCCATTGAAGCCAAGATAGTTCTGACGTTTGGTAAAGCTCTGATTCCGCCAAGTCCGCCAGGCGAAGCAGACATTATAACCGCTGCTTTTCCGGCATAACATTCACCGGCTTTTAATTCGCCGCGACCGCGAGAAGTCCAGTCGATGTAAGTTTTTAATGTTCCCGAAATTCCGCTGTTATATTCCGGCGAAGCAATCAAAAAACCATCGCTCGCAAGCATTAATTCTTGCAATTTAATCGCATTATCTGGCAAACCGTATTCTATTTCATTGTCGCCATCGTATAATGGAACGAGAAAATCTTTCAAATCAATCAATGAAACTTCTGCTCCGGCTGATTTAGCACCTTCGACCGCAACTCGCAACATTATTTTGTTAAAAGAGTCTTTTCTTAAACTTCCTGCAAAGGCTAAAATTTTTGGTGTGTGTGTCATATAACTGAAAAACTTACACAAATAATCCCCAAACCGCAAATATGAATAATCTCAAATGTTGAATTTTTTTGATTAAATAACCTTATTCCAATCAATTTGAAAGATTGAATCGGTCAAAGTGACGAGTCAGTCACGTTGCGTTAGTTCTGAGTGTAGCCATAACTCTCGCTTTATCAATAGATTACAGTTTTATTTTTTTTTGGCACAAGTGTTGCGAGTGCCTATTATGTCCAAAGGAGTGGACTTAGATTTAATTTTAAAGAAAGAGAACGATAATGGTATGAGCTTATTAACCCCCAAAAAACTCGCCGCCGCAATCATTTTAAACGCATTATTCATTCAAGGAATGGCATTTAGAGTTAATGGTCAGATTTCTAAAACCTCAAAAAATGTGGATTTGGAAAGTTATGAAAAATCTACCGAAATATTAGATTTGCCAGAAGTCTTAATGACTAAAATGGCACCAGATTTGGCTGACGAAGTTAATGCTTTGAGTTTTGGAAACGTAACTGATAAAACACAGAGAGTAATAATACAATTAAAAACTTCGCAGAAAAGCGATGATATTGATTTTCAATCGTTTTCAGAATCTAAACAAAGACAGATTCAATTTGTCGATGTTAAGAATAATCGTTTAAAAAGTAACGAACTCAAACGAGATATTACAAATGCCCGCGGGCGATTTAAAAAATCTTTCAACAATCTCGGACTCGTAAGTGCAGAATTACCACTATCAAAAATTAATGAGTTGCTTGGAAGTGAAAATGTTGCGTATATTTCCCCCGATCGTGATGTTGTAGCTTCCGGGCATCTTGGGCAATCGGTCGGTTGGTATAACACGGGAATCGCTGACGCCGGCGACGCAGATCCGAACACTTGGCTAGCTGGCTGGTATGGCACAATTGCAATAATTGACAGCGGAATTGATTCTAGCCACGAACTGCTAAAAAATGGTGACGGCAGTCTCAAAACCAGTGTCAATAGAGATTTCACAGGCGAGAACATAACGGGTGACCCGTTTGGACATGGTAGCCATGTTGCCACAATGCTCGCGGGTGATTGGCGTTTAAAAGACAATGCATACGAATCTATGGCTGAAGGCGGAGATTTAATCAATCTTCGTGTATTGAACAGCAATGGAACAGGTCGTTCAAGTGACCTTATTGCTGCATTAGATTGGACTGTCGCGAATAAATCGCTTTACAACATTCGGGTTGTAAATATGAGCCTTGGAACGATGGTAAGAGACAGTTATAAAACAGATCCGCTTTGTCTCGCCGCACGAAAAGTCGTGAATGCAGGAATTGTGGTTGTAGCCTCTGCCGGAAACATGGGTAAGAGCTTCAATGGAAGCAAAGTTTATGGGTCGATTGGCTCACCAGGAATTGAACCATCGGTAATCACTGTCGGTGCAGTGAATACTTACGGAACAGATTATCGTTCAGATGATACGATTGCGACTTTTAGCTCGCGTGGACCAACCCGTGGGTTCACAACGCTGTCGAATGGTGCGAGAAAATACGACAATTTGATTAAACCTGATATTGTCGCTCCAGGAAACAAGTTGATTGGTGCCCGAAGCTATTACAATGGCACGGAAAATTTACTAGCTAGGATTGTTCCCAGTTTGCGAACTGGTCCGGCAACATTAAATAACGAAAAGGTAATGTATATGAGCGGAACTTCCATGTCGGCTCCAGTTGTTTCGGCAGCTGCAGCACTGCTCATCCAAACAAATCCTAGTCTCACCCCAAATCTTGTTAAAGCGATATTGATGTATTCTGCTCAACCGATTAGGAATGCAAATTCCTTCGAGCAAGGTGCAGGTTCGCTTAATGTAGATGGAGCAGTTCGATTAGCTCGATTAGTGAAGATCACACTTCCGACGACTAATGGAACTGCACTGCTTACGAACTCATTGCCGACTTCGCAAACGAGTATCATTAATGGCGAGATCGCTTTTTGGGGTAAAGGAATTATCACGAATTATGGGTTCCTTTATGGCAACCACTTAATGACGAAATGGCAAGGAATGTATGCCAATGGAGTTTTAGTTTCAGATTCAACTCCTTTTTCCGGAACTACAATCTCGAAATCAACAACATTGACCAGCGGAACGCTCAATTTATTTCAAGGAGCAATTACAAACAATGGTGTTTTGGTTTCTGACGGGCTTTCATTTATCAATTCTAACGCAATGGGTAGTAGTCCAACTCCGATTGTAAATTCGCAAGGTGTTTTGGTGAGCGATGGAGTTTTGGTCGGCGATGGAGTTTTAGTTGGTGATGGAGTTCTTGTCGGCGACAGCCTTGCTTTTGGAAACTATATTTTCGCTGGAGACAACACCAGTGCTATGCAGCCTCGATAGAAATAAAATTTTGGCTACTCCCAATCGTAGAGATCAGATAGAAATATCTGATCTCTTTTTTTTAACCGCCGCTAACTGCTGTAAAAATGTTAATTTCTTCGTCATTTTTGACTATTGATTGCAAACCATTTAGCTTTTTGATGTTTGTGTTTCCTTTGAAAATGTTGATGTGTTTGCGAACTTCGCCAGTTTCGTCAATTATTCCAAAAAACAAATTTCTCTCATTTAAAAAGATATTTTGTAGAAGTGATAAAAGCTCGATTTGTTCATTTTCAGGCTCAAATTGCCAATCTAATTTGTCGTTGGCGAGCCTTGCAATATTTGAATGTATCCAAACGTTTATCATTATTCAAAAACTCGAACGCACGTAATTCTTGGCAAATGTTCGGCAATTTTATCCCAAGTTTCGCCATTATCTGTCGTGAAATATGCATTTCCACCAGTTGTCCCAAAAGCCAGGTTGCTTCCACTAGCGTGAAAAGAATCTCGCAAAACACAATCGAAAACGCCTTCTTGCGGAAGTCCGTTTGCTAACGCTTGCCAAGTTTCTCCGGCATCTTTGGTTCTGTAAACACGCATTTTTTCTTCCGGGAAAAATCGTTCAATATCAGCCTTAATCGGAATAATAAACGCGGTATCTTTTGCGTTCATTACACTTACAAACCCAAAATCTGAAGGCAATTTATTTTCACCAACGTTTTGCCAAGTTTTGCCAATATCTACGCTTCGGTAAACGCCCCAATGATGTTGCAAAATCATCAAATTCGGATTTGTCGGATCGACCGCAATTTTATGAACGCATTGACCAAATTCCGGAATTGTCGTCGGATCTGGCAAAAATGGTGCAACGATTGCTTGATTGCAAGCCGTCCAAGTTTCGCCAGCATCTTCTGTTCTATATGCTCCGCCCGAAGAAATTGCCACGATCCAAATTTTGTCGGTAATAGGTAAAATTGTGTGTAATCCTAATCCGCCATAACCCGGATTCCATTCTTTGCGATGTGGATGATTCCACAATCCGCGACATAATTCCCACGTTTCTCCGTTATCGTCAGAAGTAAAAAGTGCCGCAGGCTGAACTCCGCAATATAATTTACCACTTGAGTCAGACGTAATTTGCCAAACTTTTTCGAGTGCAGTTTCTGTATCCTTAGGAAATGCGATTGGTTCGGCGATCGCATTCCAGCTTTCGCCATTGTCGTCAGAATACGAGATTTGTGTGCCTGTCCATTCAGTAAATGGTGCTGACCATAAGCGTTTTCCATGTTTCGCGATTGAATAAACCATTTGTCCGGCAAACTTCGGTGAATCAATTTTCCAAACGTCAATTGCCTTAGTTGCACGAAATAAACCTTTTAGCGTTCCAAAATAGATTTGCATAAGTTCTCCCAGCTACAAAAAAAACGTCCCGTAAACTACAATGGAACTTGTGAAAAAGATAATACACCGAATTTGCTGAAATGATAATTAAAAAATTCCAAGATAAAGAACCTAAAATTCACGAATCTGTTTTTATTGCTGAAAATGCTGTAATTATCGGCGATGTTGAAATCGGCGAAAACTCGAGTATTTGGTATAATTGTGTGCTTCGTGGCGATGTAAATTCTATAAAAATCGGTAAACGAAGCAATATTCAAGACGGCACAATTATTCACGTTTCGAGCAAAGAATTTCCGACGACAATCGAAGACGGCGTAACGGTCGGACATAGTGCAACAATTCACGCTTGTCATATCGAAAGTGGTTGTTTGATTGGAATTGGTGCGATTGTGTTAGATGGAGCAAGAATCGGTGTAAATTCGCTCGTCGCCGCCGGAAGTTTGGTTACTCCAAATACAATAATTCCCCCGCGTTCTTTCGTTATCGGAACGCCGGCGAGAGTGAAAAGGGAATTGAGCGACGAAGAAATAAACGATTTACAGAAGTTTTGGCAAAATTATGTAAAACTTTCAGAAATCTACAAAGAAAATTAACAGGATAAACAAGATGAACAAGATTGAAAAAAACTCTGTGTTCTCTGTGTCTCTGTGGTGAAATGAACTATGGCAAATACAAATCCGGCTCGCGGAATGCGTGATTTTTTACCTTCCGACATCCGAAAACGCAATTACGTTATCAATATCATCAAGGAAGTTTACGAATCTTACGGCTTTGAACCGCTCGAAACTCCGGCGGTCGAAAACATCGAAACCTTGATGGGAAAATACGGCGAAGAAGGCAATCAGCTTATCTTCAAAATCCTCAAACGCGGCGAGCACGAAAAAACCGGCGAAGCTGATCTCGCTTTGCGTTATGACCTAACTGTGCCAACTGCACGAGTTATCGCCAATAACAAAAACGAACTGCCGAAATTTTTCAAACGTTACCAAATTCAACCAGTCTGGCGTGCTGACCGTCCCGCACGAGGACGTTTTCGTGAATTTTATCAATGCGATGTAGATGCGATTGGTTCGAAATCGATGGTTGTGGAGGCGGAATTGTGTGGAGCAGTTTCAGAAGTTTTAACACGTTTAGGATTTACGGATTTTAAAATACGAGCCAATGATCGACGATTGCTCACTAAGATTTTAAACGCTGCTTCCATTCCATTGGAAATGCATATTGACGCTCTTGTAAGTTTGGATAAACTTGATAAAGTTGGAAGCGAAGGTGTTAGAAAGGAGTTTCTTAACCGAGGGATCGGAGCTGAATCATTTGATAAAATCGATAAACTCTACAGCGAACTCGCCAAGCCTCAGCCAATAGATCAAATTATTGCTAGAATTGGCGAGTATATCGGTAGGTCGAGCTTTGATGATGAGTATACAGATTTGGACTTCAATATGTTTTTCGGGTTTTTTGATTGTCAAAATGAAAGCATTATCGATGGCAACTTGAAAAATCACATACTCTATTTTGACGTGACACTCGCTCGCGGACTCTCATACTACACAGGAGCGATCTTCGAAATCGTTTTAACCAACGGAGATTTTGCCGGAAGCATAGGCGGCGGTGGACGTTATGACGGTTTGATCGGAATGTTTGGCAAAGAAGAAATTCCAGCCTGCGGATTTTCGCTCGGACTCGAGAGAATCATCGTTGTAATGACAGAACGCGGAATGTTTCCACCCGAACTCGAACAAAATTCCGCCGATGTAATGGTCACCATCTGGAATGAAGAATCGATCGCCGAATCGCTCAAACTCGCGAGTGAACTGCGAAAATCAGGCTTGCGAGTTCTCGTCTATCCCGAAGCCGATAAAATGGGCAAACAATTCAAATACGCCGGACAAATCAACGTTCCATACGTTTGTGTGATGGGTGAAAATGAATTGGCGGAAAACAAAGTTTCGCTCAAAAATATGACGACAGGTGAACAAGAAATCGTTGCTAGAGAAGAAGTTGCAACGAAAATCAAAAACTAAAGTTTTCCAAAAGTGATTTGTTTTTAGTCCGTGAAACAGATGGAAGAGTAAATCCATGGGTGAAGCCTTGCGAAACCCATGGTCAGAGAACAATAACCGAAAGCCCGTTTTGGCGGGCAACAGAACCTATCCAAAATTTGACCAATGAACGAACTCATTCCACAGGATTACAAAACGCTTCTAACCGATGTCAAACTTCGCATCAGATCAGCTCAATATGAAGCATTAAAGTCAGTCAATAAAGAGATGATTTCGCTTTATTGGGACATTGGAAAGATGATTGTAAATCGACAAAAAGGCGAAACTTGGGGCAAATCGGTAGTTGAACAACTCGCGAAAGATTTACAAATTGAATTCATTGGCGTGAGCGGTTTTTCGGCTCGTAATATATGGCGAATGCGTGATTAAAGTGAAAAACTGACACCAATGGTGACAGAAATTGGATGGACTCATAATACGATTATTCTCACTCAATGCAATGATGATTTAGAACGTGAATTTTACGTCAGAATGACTCGGAAATATTTCTGGACAAAACGACTCTTAGAAAGCAAAATTAAAAGCCAAACTTACGAAAAGACTTTATTAAATCAAACTAATTTTGACCAAACGATTTCCGAAGACTTTCAAATCGAGGCGAAACTAGCTGTTAAAGATGAATATTTGTTTGATTTTCTTGAGCTTGGTGATGAATTTACAGAACGCCAACTCGAAAACGCTTTGGTCGGAAAAGTAAATCATTTTCTACGTGAAATGGGTGGAATGTTTACTTTTGTCGGCACTCAATATCGCTTGCAAGTCTCTGATGAAGAATACTTTATTGACATTTTGCTCTATCACCGAGGTTTGAAAAGTCTCGTTGCTATCGAGCTCAAACGCGGGAAGTTTTTGCCTGAATACGTCGGTAAAATGCAATTTTATCTCGCCGTTTTGAACAAAAATGTGCGACTTGCGGACGAAAATCCATCAATCGGAATAATCTTGTGCAAAGACAAAGATAAAACCATTGTCGAATATGCTTTAGAGCAGACGGTTTCGCCAATTGGAATCGCAAAATACGAAATGGTTTCTCAATTGCCCGAAAATATGCGAAATCAACTCCCGACAGTTGAGCAGATTTCTTATTTGTTGCAGGGAATTGATTAAATAAATTATTCAGGCTTTTGCAACTAATTAGATAATTCCCGAATCAGATTTTATAGTTTCAACAAAAGTTTTCGCCAAAAAAAGAGGTCAATCGATGAAAGTTCTCCACATCAAATCCGTCGTATTATTTTCACTCGTTTTAGTCTTGAATTCTTTCGCTCAAAAATATAATTATTTTTCGCCTTATGAAGATTCAACAATAGAAAAAAAGGTTGAAGAAATGCTGATTAAACGAGATGTTGGCGAATTAGCTGACGAGCTTACATGGAATAAATCGGCGTTGTCTGCGGAAGATTTGCTGATTCGATTAAGTGTTTTTTCCCGTGCGGGTTATTCGATTCGCGTTCGGGAAACGTTGAAAACAATTAGCGATAATAAATCACTTTTTACCGACAAAACGCAGCTTTATAAAGTGATCAAAAGAGCAATCAATCCTCGCGATTTACTATCGTTGAAAATTTATTATGAAAAACTCTATGTCGAAGATGCTGATGGAATAGATGGATTTATATCTTTTTGGAGACAAAAAGGCGATTTGAGGGAAATTGAAACGTGGCTCAAAATTCGCTCTTCGAAAGATAATATTAGCTGGTATAGATGGATGGAATTTAAAAAATCTATTGGCGAATCAGATGAAATTGTAACTGAACTTACACAAAAAATAAGAGAAAATACGGGTGATATTGATGTTATTGGAAAATATATTCGTGTTACAAATGATCAAATATTTTCTCAAAACGGCAACAGCACGTTAAGTTATAAAAAGGACGTTTCTTGGTTAGCGGATGTTGTGGAAGTTGAAACTGCTTATGAAAATTACGAACTTGCAATAATGATGACTGAACGACTTCCGCAATTTGCCATAAAACTCTTTAACAAATCGCTTTCATTGCCATTTACTCAAAAAGATCGGAAATTGTTTGGTGAGCGAGCCTTTCGCGGTTCTTCAATTGACTCAGGAGTTACAAATTCTGAGAAACAGCTTAGATACTGGACAAAAGGTCATTTAATGCGGCTTTATGTGAACAGTAATCAAGGAAATCTTGCCCAACGAATCGCCGAAGAACTCGTTGCGATGGACAAAAACGGCATTCAGACCATTGATACATATTCAACCGCAGGAATGGCTCAGGCAAGTTCTGGTCAAAGAGTAATCGAAAGTAAAATTTTGCAAGATGAAGCAACAAACGAAAATTCGCCGCAGTATTGGATAAATCGAGCTAGTTATTATAACGGTAGAAACGAACCAACCCATTCTTGGGACACACTTATTTTGGCTCTCGGAAAGTTTCCCTATCAACCAAACCATTCAAAAGCGATGTTTTCTAGATTAGGTTTTGTTTCAGCATTGAGCCATTTTGGAGAGAAATACGGACAATCAAAAGATGTCGAAGACTCTGAGAAAGGCGAAAGCGAAACATCGAAAATTCTTCGCAAAGAATTAATTGTCGCTAAAAATGCAAACGATTTTGTTTATATTTATCAGATTATTGATATTTTAAGTGATGAATATGAAGACTTACGCGATGATTTTTTCACCAACACAACACTCTTTCAAAAGGCGATTGCAACAAAAGGTGAATGGAATAAATATGATTCTGACAAAATTAAAGCCGCGATGAAAAGCAGAAAATGGAAGTCGGAAAAACGCAAGGAGTTCTTTAAACAATTGGCAGTTTTAGCTAGACAAAACTTCAGAATGCGTGGTTTTGCATTGGCAAGTGTTCTTCCAAAAGAAGAGCATCAGCTGGCGATTTCTCTGCTAAATGAGTGTTTGAAAATAGCACCAGATCAAGCGAAGGGCGAATTTGACAACTATTTGAGCTTTTATCGGAGCGATATCTTAGGATTAATGATTGAAAGTTATTTGGATTTTGGCGAGTGGAAATCGGCTGAAATAATCTATCAAAAAGATTTTCGTAATTTAAAAGAGCATTTATGGAGAATCTCACAAGTTGCCGCCGAAAAAGGTAACGTTGCCGATGCTCTTAGAATTTGGAAAATTAGTATAAATTTTGACCGTCGTAATACTGGACGGCTTGATGTTCTTGCAAGAACTGAGGCGAAAATTCCGCTTCGTGAATTTTATTTGAAATTAAAAGCTAATGAGTTGTCAAAAGAAATTGCCGATGAAGCATTGAAGATATTAAAATAAGTTTATAAACATTTCGAAGTTATGACCAAAGGTGATGGATTGCCAAATTTTCACAAAATAAGCGAAACTTTTTATCGTGGTGGACAGCCGACAGAAGAAGGCATAAATCAGCTTGCGAAACTTGGTATTAAGACGATTATAAATCTTCGCGGCGGCAAAAATAAAAAGGTTAATAAAGAGGAAATTTGGGCGAATAAAGCTGGAATTAAGTTTATTCATTCACCTTTAAGTAATTGGTTTGCCTCTCGAGACGACAAAATTCAAAAAATTCTTGACGAGATTCAAAAGCATGAAAATCAGCCAGTTTTTCTCCATTGCAAACGTGGAGCCGACCGCACAGGTACTGTAACTGCAATTTACAGAATTAAATACGAAGATTGGGCGGCGAAAGATGCCAACGATGAGGCGAAGAAATTTGGAATCGGTTGGTGGCAAGTTTGGATGAAAGATTATATCAACGACTATTTTAAAAGATTCAACAAAAACAAATAGTAAAAACCTGTGATTTATTAATTTCGAGACAACTTATGACATTAAAAGAAATAGAAATATCTCTAAATAAAATAAAAAATGGTGAAACTTATGTTTTGCAAATATATCGCAATAGCGAAGAATTTCTTGATGGGAAATATGATGAAATTAAATTAGAAATTAGCTTTAACGATAATGTTTTTCAAATTAATAAATTTAAATCTGAAATTTTTTGGGACGGAGCCGCTGGTGCCGGAAGCACTTTTTCCGATGAAGAAACAAGTGAGATGACAGAAGAAAATTTGAGTGAATACTTATCAAAAGTGTTTGCAAATAAGAATATTACAGTCTGCGTTATCTAATAAACTAAAAATATGACAAATCAATTCATTGAAAATTATCTCAAAGACGCGATTGAATCATTCCGCAATTATAAAAAACTTGCCGATAAATCTATTGCACAAGTTTCAGATGAAGATTTTTTTCGACTAATTGATGAAGAATCGAATTCAATTGCGATAATTGTCAAGCACATTGCCGGAAACCAACTATCGCGTTGGACTGATTTTCTAATGTCTGATGGTGAGAAAGATTTCCGCAATCGCGATTCGGAATTTGTTTCCGATGGCGATACGCGAGAAAGTTTATTGGAATTTTGGGAACGCGGCTGGGCGACGCTTTTTTCTGCGATTGAGCCATTGACCGTTGCCGATTTCGAAAAAACGATAAAAATTCGCGGACAGAAACACACGATTTGCGAAGCGTTTAATCGTCAGCTAACCCATTATTCATATCATATCGGGCAGATTGCTTTTTTGGCGAAACATTTCCGCTCTGGCGATTGGAAAACATTGAGTGTTCCGAAAAACAGATCAGGTGAATTCAATAATTTTATGGCTGAAAACAAAGGCGAAACTAGAAAACAAATTGATTTGGCAAACGATTTTGGTTCGAATAAAGATAAATCTTAGAGGTAATCGCATTTTACACCTTTCCACTTTCCTGTGTTTCTGCTTAAAATCGAACATGCGTTCAATTTCTATACTTGGATCAACCGGCTCGATTGGCTGCAATACGCTCAAGGTTGTCAAACATTTAAGTGATGAGTTTCGTGTTTCTGCACTTGCTGCCGGAAGAAATATTGATGTTTTGGCGACTCAAATTTTCGATTTCGAGCCGGAAATCGTCTCTGTTTCCGATGATTTTCACGCTGAAAGATTACTAAAAAAACTTCACGAAATTGGTGCGAAAACTCCCAAGATTTCAGTCGGCGAACAAGGTTTGATTGACGTTGCAACGCACGAAGAATCTGACATTGTAGTTTCCGCAACTGTTGGAGCTGTTGGGTTTATTCCAACTCTTCGGGCAATTGAAGCACGCAAAACAATCGCACTGGCAAACAAAGAAACGCTTGTTATTGCAGGCGAATTAATTACCAAAGCAGCACGTGAAAATAATGTCGAAATATTGCCTGTCGATAGCGAACACAATGCGATTCACCAATGTCTTCGTGGCGAAAAAACTTCCGAAGTAAAGCGTTTAATTCTCACCGCTTCCGGCGGACCGTTTCGCACAAAATCTAAGCTCGAAATCGAAAATGCGACCCGCGAAGAAGCTCTAAATCATCCGAATTGGAAAATGGGCGATAAAATCACGATTGATTCTGCAACGTTGATGAACAAAGGTTTGGAAGTTATTGAAGCTAAATGGCTTTTTGGTTTTGAAGCAGACCAAATTTCCGTAATTGTTCATCCGCAATCAGTCGTGCATTCGATGGTTGAAATGATTGACGGCTCAATAATCGCCCAACTTGGCGTGACTGATATGAAACACGCGATTCAATATGCGTTGACTTATCCGTATCGCAAACAAAATTGCATGGAATCGCTCGATTTCAGGAAAACTTCTAACTTAACTTTTGAAGAGCCAGATCTCGAACGTTTTCCGAGTTTGGCACTCGCTTTTCGAGCCTTAAAAGCTGGTGGAACAATGCCAGCAGTTTTGAATGCGGCAAATGAAGTTTCGGTTCAAGCGTTTCTCGATGGAAAAATTCGTCTTTCAGAAATCGCGAAGATCAATGAATCAGTGATGAAAAGCCATGAAATAAAAGCTGTCACAAATCTTGAAACGGTTTTAGATGCAGATAAATTTGGACGAAAAACAGCTGAAAATCTGATACAATCAAATTATTTCGTAGTTAGGTAAATTTGAACGCAGTTGCCGAAAAACAAAATACAAAATCAGTTTCAAAAAGATTTTCCCGCCGTCGGGTTTGGACTAAAAAGAATATTTTAATTTAATTGACATCGGTTTTTTTTTTGATAAACGTGCCGAATTGATTGAAGGAGAAATTATTGAATTTTCATCGATGAAAAGTCAGCACGATGTTGCGATAGGATTATTTACGAGTGTTCATAGAGAAATGTTAAGTGAAAATGATGATGTTCAAGGACAGCTTCCAATAGATTTTAGTGAAATAAGCGAACCTGAACCTGATATTGCAGTTGTCAAAGGAAATCCGAGAGATTATCTGGAATCTCATCCAAATACAGCAGAACTTATTGTTGAAATTTCTGCTTCAACATTAAATTATGACCGAAATGTTAAAGGTAAACTATATGCTCGCAACAATATACAAGACTATTGGAGTGTTGATTTGCGAAAGCGTTGTGTCGAGGTTTATCGCTCGCCAAAAGCAGACAAATATGAAGATGTTACGGTTTACACTGAATTAGATGAGCTTTCAACTCTAATCAAACCGGAAAATAAATTAAAAGTTGCAGACCTTTTGCCGTAAGTTGTTTGACTCGCAATCGAGTGAGAATTAAACTTTAAATTGCAACTCAGGGTTTAAAAATATGCTCTAAGTTTGTGTTGGAGAAAGAAAAATATGTTGGATTTTTTAATCGCAGTTTTAGCAGTAATCTTTGTTTTTGGCGTTGCCATAAACATTCACGAATTTGGTCATTATATAGTTGCCAAAGTTTTGGGTATGAGAATAGAAGCGTATTCGTTTTTTGGACTCGGACCTAGAATTTGGGGTTTTAAACGCGGACACACCGATTATCGAATTTCAGCAATTCCTCTCGGTGCATATGTAAAACTATACGGCGATGAGGGAACTTCGGCACTCGAAGGCGGAACTTCTGATGGTGAAGTTGTTCCAAAAGAAGAACTTTACGAATTACGTCCTCGCTGGCAAAAATTTCTCGTAATGGTTGGCGGACCATTTATGAATATTGTTCTTGCACTCGCAGTTCCGTTCGCAATGGCGATGACTTATGGCATTCCGTCAAATCCGCCGCCAATTGTTGGTTATGTAAAAGCTGGCGGTGCGGCTGAAAAAGCGGGAATTAAAGTCGGCGACAAAATTGTTAGTTTTGAAGGCAAAGAGAACCCAACATATGATCGTATTTTAGATGATGCGTTGCTTATTCCTGAAAAAGAAGTTGCAATTGGTGTTGAAAGAAACGGCGAAAAACTCTCATTAAACATTACTCCGACAAAGATTACAGAAAAAGGTCAATCAGCCGGCTTTCTTGATTTTGACGCAGATAAAGGCATTGAATCAGTAGTTGTTGGTTCAATTGACAGCGAAATGCCAGCGGCAAAATCAGGTATTCAAATCGGCGATACAATTACTTCTGTCAACGGAAAGCAATTAAGAAACACTCAAGAAATGAAGCAAATGGTTGGAGAAATTAAAGATCAGCCAATTGTTTTAAAGATAAATCGCAAGAATGAAACCAAAGAAATAACAACGAATGCGATGCTCAAAGAAGGTGGCGATTGGCGAATTGGTATTGGGTTTGACCCAAATTTTTCTACGAGTAAAGAAACTGTAGGCATTGCTGGTGCAGCGAGTCATGCAGTAAATACTAATATTAAATTTTTGCGTTTAACTGGCAAAGCATTTGGTCAAGTTTCGACAGGCGAACGCTCGGCTAGAGACACTGTTTCTGGTCCAATCGGCATTGTGAAAACTATTTCTGACATGGCGTTTAGTGCTGGTTTTCCAGGACTTTTATTTCTCCTCGGCTTAATTAGTTTAAACTTAGGAATTATGAATTTGCTGCCAATTCCGATGCTTGATGGTGGTCAAATTATGATGCTCGGCGTAGAAAAAGTTTATTCATGGTTTGGCAAAACTATTTCGATGGTTGTTCGTGAAAGAGTTCAACTTGTCGGATTGGCAATGATTTTATTGCTAATGGTTTTCACACTTTTCAATGATGTTTCTCGGTTTTTTAAATAGAAAATAATTTTATGCAACGAGTTTCAAGAGCAGTAAAAATTCGCGACATTCAAGTTGGTGGCGGTGCACCTTGTGCGGTTCAGTCGATGACAAAAACCGACACGACTGATGTTGACGGCACTATTCGTCAGATTGAAGAAATGGTTGCGGCTGGATGCGAGATTGTCCGCGTGGCTGTGCCTGATGACGATGCGGCAGCAGCCTTGATAAAAATCCGTAAACGGACGAATGTTCCACTTGTCGCAGATATTCATTTTCATTACAAACTTGCCTTAAAAGCACTCGATGCCGGAATCGACAAACTTCGAATAAATCCCGGCAATATCGGTAAAATCGAGCGTGTCCGCGAGGTTGTTCGTGCTGCAGAAGCCCAAAATGTGCCGATTCGGATTGGAGTCAATGGCGGTTCGCTCGAAAAAGATTTGTTGCAAAAATATGGAACCGCAACGCCCGAAGCAATAGTCGAAAGCGGAATGCGGCACGTCAGAATTCTCGAAGATTTGGGCTTTTCGAACACGATTATTTCGCTCAAAGCATCTGATGTAAACAGGATGGTTGCGGCATATCGACTGATGGCGACAATGGTCGATTATCCGTTTCATCTCGGAGTAACTGAAGCAGGCACAGCATTTGGCGGAACAATTAAATCAGCAATTGGCTTAGGAATTTTGCTCAACGAAGGAATTGGCGACACACTTCGCGTCAGTCTCGCGGCTGAACCACATGAAGAAGTTCGTGTTGGTTGGGAAATTTTGCGAAGCCTTGAACTGCGAAAGCGTGGCGTAACCGTTGTCGCTTGTCCGACTTGTGGAAGACTTGATGTTGATAATTTTGTTGAAATTGTGACTGAAGTTGAACGAAGACTCGCACACGTTGAAGAACCTTTGCATTTGTCGATTATGGGTTGTGCGGTAAATGGTCCGGGCGAAGCTCACGATTCGCAACTTGGCGTAACATTCGGCAGAAATGTCGGAATGATTTTCAAAAATGGTGTTCCGATGCGAAAGGTTGCCGGCGTTGATATTGTTGAGGAATTCGTCAAAGAAGTTGAGCTTTTACGCTTAGAAGGCGGCAACATCGCACACGTAATTTCGGATGATTTGAAAGCTAAGATTTTGGCTAATTAAGGTGCAAGCCAATTAAATGGCGAAATCGGCAAATTTCTTAGAACTCCAAAGCTAATTCCGATGACAAAAAAGCTCCACAAAGCCCAAGAAGGAAACATCTTAAACCTCAAACCTCGTCCGCGAAATGCTGTCAAAAATAAAGAAGTTAGCACATATAATCCAAAAATAAGAAAAAAAGGAAGAAGCAAATTGTAATCAAACGCCGAAACTAAATCTCCATGAAAAAGAGCGTGAAAACCGCGAGTTAATCCGCAACCCGGACAGCTCAAACCAGTTAGTGCAAACAGCGGACATTGCGGAAAAAATCCGGCGGTAACCGGATCAAATTGCCGAACTATAAACGCTCCTGCGACTCCAACTAGAAATCCGCTAGCCGCGAAAACTCTTTCAATTGTTGACGATTTTTCCATTAATTAATGGTTTCACAAAGCTCTATTATTGTTTGAATATCTTTATCGCTTAGCTTAGACGAATTTGAAAAATTTGAAAGCTCTTTCATTTTTTCAAGTCTTTCGGAAGAAACACTTGTCGGTGAAAAATCAACTAACTGTCTAATTTTCAGAAGATTTGTGCGAGTTGAATTTGAATTTTTTTGTTCTTCAAGAATTCTTCCAATTGTCGTGCCTATTTGAAATTCCCAAAGGTTTAATTGTTCAGCATTCAGTTTTATTTCAATTAAACTAATAACACCTTCAATATCAGAAATAGATTTATCTTCAGCCATTTTTTCTATCCGCTGTTTTTCTGGAGCAAAATTAGACGGCAAATCTCGACTTGCAGAATTAAAGTCAATCGTTTCGTTTGAAGACAAACGTTTTCCAATACTTAACCATTCAACTGAAGCAACAAAATTGTAAACTAAAAGACCAGTCACTCCTACGGGTATTCCAGAAAGTTTTGTTGGACTAAACCTGGCACTCAAAGCTGCTTTTTCAGAAGCCGACCGAAGCAATGGATGTCCTGATACTGAAGTTGCAGATACGACATTTCCTTCTTCGTTTATTACGATTTGGATTGTAACTGCTCCACCCGCTCGAACTGCTTTTGCGGCTGCTGGATAAGCTGGTTTTGGAAGCGATGTTGCTTTTCCATTTAAAACGCCACCACTGATGAGCTTAACATTATTGGTGTTGCCGCTAATAGCTTGACTTGATTCTGTGCGAATGATTTTAGTTCCATTTTCAGGAACGTTTGAACTGTCATCAACTGGTTTTGGGTTAGGTGTTTGTTGAGCAATCAGATTTGAAAAACAAACAAACAAAATTACGAAAAAAAATAATTGTTTCATGGGAATCTCCTTGTTGGCGATTATAACTTGATTTTTCTAAAACTCAAGCATTTTTTCTAACCATTTGCCATATTTACAAACAAAGCATCAGTCGCGATTTTTTTGTTGAGATTTATTGCGAGGTTTTCGCGAACAGTTTCGATTTCTGAGAGCCAAAGTCCGAGTCGTTTTGGCTGTGTAGTTTTGGCTAAAGATTCAAATTTAGTTGTTAAATCAACATTTAAAATATTTTTTCCACCAATTTGAATTGTCCATAAATCGTGAATTAACGTCTGCAAAATTTCGAGGTGAATTTCATATTCGTCTTTCAATTTTGCATCGCCGAGTTGTTCTGAAACTTGTAAAACTATGCTTAATTTACGATTTAAAATGCCCTCCAAAACAGAAAACATTCTGTCACGTTGTGTTCGAAAGTTTACTAAATCTAGCGATAACGCACGACCAATACTTCCGGCGGAAAGTCTTGCTAAAAGTTGAGCATCAACAGCAGAATATGTGTTTTTCTCAAGTAAAAATTGCTCGATTTTTTTCGCATCGATTGGTGCAAAACGAATTGTTTGACAACGCGAACGAATTGTTTGTAAAAGCGACATTGGTCGCGAAGTTATGAGAAAAATATAGGTTGTTTGCGAAGGTTCTTCGAGCGTTTTGAGCAAGGCATTTGCGGCTGCATCGTTCATTTTTTCGGCATCATCGACAATAAAAAAACGTGCTTTTCCTTCATAAGGGCGAAAGTTCGCCTCGCGTTCGAGTTCACGAATTGCCGCAACTGAAATATTTCGCTTAAAAGAAATTATCTGCCCTACGTCTAAATGTTCGCTGAGGAAAACTTTATCAAAATCGTCTTTTTTATCAGAAGTCGGAAAAGAGAAAACGCCTATTCTTTTGCAAGAAGTGCAAACTTCACAAGCCTGAAAATTATTTGGATTTTGACATAAAAAAGTTCTCGCAATTTCGAGTGCAAAAAGTTTCTTTCCGACTCCTCTTTCACCAACAAAAAGTGCGGAATGAGGAAACCGATCTTTCGCTATCATTCGTAAAATAGCTTCTTTTATTTGGTCGTTTCCGAGTAATTTATCAAACATTTTCGCTCATCCAAACTTTCATTACTTCGGCATGAATTTCTTCAATCGAACCGCTTGCGTCAATTACACGAAAGCGATAGTTTTCGCGTCTTGCTAATTCTAAATAAGCCTCACGAACACGCAAATAAAATTCAAAATTCTCTTTATCCATGCGGTTTTGTATTTCGCCGTCAGCTTTTCGCGAGTTTTTCCGTTCGATTGATTTTTCAATTGGCAAATCAAAGAAAAACGTTAAATCCGGTTTCAGACCATTCGTTGCAAGTTCAATAACGGCTTCAACTTTTTCTTGCGAAAAACCTCTTCCAGCACCTTGATAGACAAAAGTTGAGTCTGCATATCTATCAGAAATAACAATTTTTCCTTCATTGATTGCAGGTTTTATGAGAAACTCCACGTGCTGAGCCCGATCAGCAGCGAAAAGTAAAAGTTCAGCAAGAGGTGCAACATTTTCTTCTGTTTCGAGAAATGCTTCGCGTAAACGACGACCAAGCGGAGTTCCGCCTGGTTCACAACTTGTTATAACATCAAAACCTGCAAGACGCAGTTCACTCGCAAAAAGACGCATTTGGGTCGATTTACCGCTTCCGTCAATTCCTTCAAAGGTTATGAATTTGCCACTCAAAATGTTTGGTTTAAGATTTTTTTCGTGCAACGGATATTGTTGCAACAGCATGTTTGAATAATAAAACGTCAATTCCATCACAGTCTAGCGTCATCGAAAATTTATCGAAACTTTTGATTCTGCCTGTGACGGTAGAACCGTGTAAAAGTAAAATTGATACATCGATTCTTTCACGACGTGCATTGTTGAGGAAGCCGTCTTGAATATTTTGGGCAGTTGATTTTTCCATTTTGTTGTCCTTTTCTAAAAAACTTAATATTACTATATCAAAATACTAAACAATTTCAAAAAAAGCCTCGTGCGTTGCTTTATCATCACCAAAACCATCAACCCAAGTAACATTTGGTTCGCCACGAAACCAAGATAATTGCCGTTTTGCATAATGCCGAATGTCGAGTTTTGTTTGTTCAATTGCACTTTCAAGCGTTCTTTCGCCACGTAGAAATTCGCAAACGCGACGATAACCGTGAGAACCTAAAGCACTTGAATTATCTTGTAAACCATTTAAAAGCAATGCTTTTACTTCATCAACTAAGCCAATATTGAAATGATTTTCAGCTCGCAAATTAATTTTATGGTAAAGTTTTTCTCGCGGCGGATTAAGAACAAAAATTTTTAATCGCGAAGCACATTCCGGTGGTTCTAATCTGTTTGGTTGCAACTGCGACATTTGTTTGCCGGTTTGTAAAAAAACTTCAATTGCTCTTGAAACTCGCACATAATCTCGCGGAAACAATTTATCTGCAGAAACTTTATCTAATCTCAAAAGAATTTTGTGAAGGTGTTCGGCACTTTTTTTTAAGCGAATTTTCGTAAGTTTTTCACGCCAATAATGATCAGTTTTTGGTCCTTCAAAAAATGGTTGACGTAGTGTTCTGAGATAAAATCCAGTTCCGCCGACTAAAATTGCAACTTTTCCGCGAGACTCAATTTCAGCAATTTTCCTCACAGCATCTTCAACCCAATTCATTGCTGAATACTTTATTTGTGGCGAAACATAATTTATTAAATGATGGGGAATTCCACGCATTTCTTCGACTGTTGGTTTTGCCGTCGCGATTTGAATTTCTTTATAAATTTGCACCGAATCACAGTTAATAATTTCACCGTTTAGACGTAATGCAAGAGCAACACCAAGCTCTGTTTTGCCAGAAGCGGTTGGTCCAACTATTGCATAAACTGTTTGTTTTAAATTAGTTAAAGTCAATTTTCTTTTTGCTGTGACCGTTTGTTTTTGCAACTTTGAGAATTTCCGCCGAATCTTCAATTTGACTAACTGCTTGTTTCAAAATTTCACGCATTCGTTGTAATCTTTCAAGTGTGGAGCGAGTTTCAAGGAGTTCGTATTTCAAATCGTTTGGCAAATTGAATGCAGAAGCAATCAAAAATGAAAGCTGTTGAGGTTCTGCTTGTGGAATTTCCGGTAACAATTTTTGTTGACCGCTCATTTGGTGAGCAGCTTTTGCCACTCTTTGAAATAAGCTAAATGCTTCATCAGCAATAGCTTGCAAAACTTCTTGATCTTCTTCGTAATCTTCAAAAAAGGTGATTTCGCCAATGGTATATGGTTCTAAAAGATCAATATATTCATCAACGTAAAATCTAGAAATACCGTCAGTTAAGATATTTGAACGACCATCATCTAGCGTTTTAGAATCGCGGATTTCTGCAACACAACCGATACTTCCGAGATGAGGTAAGTCAGAATCAGACTCTTTCGGATTAGAATAAATGACACCCAAAAGTCCATTTCCAAGTTGAACATCACGCAGCATTTGGCGATAACGTTCTTCAAAAATATGCAACGGAAGCAATTCGTATGGAAATAAAACTAGCGGTAAAGGAAACAAAGGCAATGACTTAACGCCAACAAGTTTTTCAATATTTTCTGACATAAATTAAACACCAACGATGTTTTCGGTTCGCAAAACAATTTTTTCTTCAATAAACTGAGCAATTTCTTCAGGATTTTCGTCGAGAAGTGTTTTATTTTTTACTTCAATCAAGACATCTGCAATATCATCGGAATAAAATTTATACCGATTATCGCGAGAAACAAGATCTGCTAAAACATTTTTTTCTAAAACGCGGCGATCGGTTTCCAATTCCATTCCTAGCCCAATCGGTAAATCTCTAGGAACAGTTTGGTTTTTTATCAAAACGTGCAAAGCGTGCGTTTTATTTTGTATATCTGTACGAATTTTATTTAGCTCAAGTTCTACTGTGTTAAAACCTAAAGTTCCTTGCAAAGTCAGCTCGATAATCGGTTTTTTGGTTTCTTCTATTCCATCCCAAATGTTTATTTCTCGCTCAATTTTTGCAAATATTCCATCATAAACCTGCTCAGGAATTTTACCCGAAACATCAAATTTTATTCTATCAAACGGTCGGCGATAATATTTTTCAATAAGTTTGTGTGATATTTTATTGTTTTCGTCAAATTCGACGAGTAAAGCACCTCGCTGATCCTTTACTTCGCCAACACTTGTAACTTCTAAACTTCCCGGATTAAATGCCCAATTATCAACAATATAATGTTTATGAATGTGACCGAGTGCAACATAATCAGTCATCGGTTGGAGCATTTTAAGCGTATTCATTGTTAAAAGCGGAAACGGTGAAATATTTTCACCTTCAATTTCAGTGTGTAACATCAAAATATGAAACGCCCCTTCTCGGCGATTTTGGTTAATAGATTCAGCAAGAATCGGCGTAATTTTTTCGATTGAAGCACCGTGCCAACTTGTCCCAAAAATTCTCGCGTTGCCAATATCAATAAACTCACCTTTGCGGTTTTCCTCGTCCCAATAACGCATATTTGAAGTGAGATTTCCGTTTTCATCTGCTGAAATATTTGATTCGAGAAGTTTTACGAGTCCCATTTCGCAAAGTGTGTGAAGCCAGCTAAACTCTTTTCCGCTCGAAACATTATCGTGATTTCCTTCAATTGCAATTGCCGGAATTCCTGCATCTTTGAGCATTGTTAAGCCATTTATTGCATGAATCATTGCTCGCGGTGCCGGGGTTTTTTTATCAAAGAGATCACCGCCAATTAAAACGAAATCGACTTTTTCGCCAACTCCATAATCACGTAAAACTTCCGCCCAAGCTCGACCATAATCTTTCATCCGCTCTTCGCCCTCGATGTGATAAAGATCACAACCTAAATGAATGTCGGAAATATGCAAAAATTTCATAAAATTATTATAAAACATTTAAAGGCGAAGGCATAAATGTTATTCGAATGTTGATATTTTTGAATTGAATGAATTGAAATTAGTTTTCAAATTGTCGCCAAATAAAATAACCAACCAGCAAACTTCGCAAACTCCAGGCAATAGTTCTAACCCAATTAGAATTTACCAAAAATGAGTGTGCGTCAGCGTTAAATCCGGTTGCGAGTTTTTCGTGCATTGGAATTTGTAGAAAAAATGTTGCGAGCCAAACACTTATCGCGAGAAAAAGAGCAATCCAGATAAGTTTTGAATCGATATTATTTGGCGGATAAAGTATCAAAAAAATGGATGAAACAATTTCAACAATCATCATTGGTGCAACAACTGGCGTTATCCAAAATGAATGTGAGGAGTGATATTTCTGAAAATTATCAACCCCAACTTGTGAGAAAAACGGATATTGTACAAGCTGAATAAGCCAGATGACACCGGTCATATACAAAGTTGACGCAAAGTTTGCGATTAAAATAATTTTTGTAAGACTTTGCATTGTCCGGCTAGTTTTTAGGTTTTACTTTAATTTCAAAAAGGTTTTTCCAGTTTTTTCCGGTAACAAAAATTCGTTCAGTAGCTTCATCATAAGCAATACCATTGAGCGAATTTCTATAATCAAGTCCTGAGTCAGTAGGCGAAATTTTGTCAAAATCAATCCAACCTACAACATTTCCATTTGAAGCGTCGATTCTCGCAACATAGTTAGGTTTACCAATATTTTCAAACGAACCTTGTTCTGTTCCGGTTTGTGTTTGCTCAGATTGCCAGATATTTGCCCAAATTTCTCCGTTTACATATTCGAGTTCATTAAGTAAAAAAAGAGGTTTACCTGTTTCTTTAAAAATCGGCATTGTGCGAATAGTTTTAAAAGTTTCAGGATCAATAAATTTTATGAGATGCGTTCCATCGCTCATAATCAGATTAGTTTTATCGTGAGTTAAACCCCAACCTTCGCCTTTATATTCAAATTCTTTTAAGAGTTTGAAATTCATATCATAAACAAACGCTTTTTGATTTTGCCACGATATTTGGTAAATTTTACCGTTAAAAATAGTTGCACCTTCGGCAAATATTTCGCGGGCTAATTCAAATTTTTCTAATACTTTACCGCTTTCAATCTCAACTTTTCTAACCGAAGATTTTCCATTATTTCCAGTGCTTTCATAGAGAAAACCGTTGTGAAATACTAGACCTTGCGTAAACGCATCAGAATCGTGTTTATAGGTATTCACAATTTCATAAGTGTAGGTTGGAATTTGTTTTTTCACTGTAGGTAATGAATTTTGTGTCGAATTACTCGCCGGTTTTCCGCAAGAAATAGATAAAATACTGATAATTAGAAAGATAAAAAAGTGCATTTTCATATATTATTTTAAACCATTTTCGATAGCAATTTTGAAACTTTCAGAAGAAAGTTCACGAAGTTTTACTCCGTTTATAAAGACAGTTGGTGTTGAATTAACGCCGTAAAAAATCCCGTCTGCCAAATCTTTTTTTACGATTTCTTCATGTTTTCGGCTGTCTAATTCGAGATCAAATTGCTTTCGATTTAATTTTAAATCACTTGCATATGTTTTTAATGAAACAACGTCAAGTTTATCTTGATTTTTGTAAAGAATATCAATGTATTCAAGAAATTTGCCTTGGGTTCGTGCTGCCTGAGCAGCTTGAGCAGCTTTAAATGCGTTGTTATGCAACGTGACAAGCGGAAAATTTCTTACGACAAAACGGACATTTTCGCCATATTCATTAATTACTTCCTGCAAAATTGGATGTATTGCCGAGCAAGACGGACATTGAAAATCAGTAAACATAACGACTGTAACTCGGGCGTTTTGATTACCTTTCGAAAAGGAGTTGGTTGTATCAATTTTTTGGACAGGTGCAACAGGTTGCTTCAATAAAAACTCAAATTTGTATTTTTGAAACAATTTATCTTGGACAAATGCTTGTAAGCGATTTCGTTCAGGATCAGTATATTCAACCATTTTGTCAGAAATTTCACGTCGTAAATAATCTTCCGAAGAAATATTTTGCGAAGCCGATTCTGCAATTACAAATTTGGCATAAGCTGTTTGTTGAATAGAATTTTTAGCTTGTTCATAGAGTGTCATTTTAAAGTCGAACAAACTCAGGTTCATTTTTTCCTCAAATTTTGAAACGAGAATTTGAGTTGTATTTATTGTCGCTAAAGCATCTGTTGGCTTAAGTTTAGGAGAATTTACATCAGCTATATAAACTGGTTTATATTTCGTTTTGAGTTTAGCGATGTATGCAAGCAATGCTTTTTGTTCGCTTTGTTGCCGCAAATATTTTACGAGTCTGCCACGAATATCTTCGAGTTTTGTATTGCCAAGTTGAGCTTTGTTTTCTTCAAAAAGTGCTTTAATTTGAGTTTCAGTTGGGTTTAAAATTTTTCGGTAAACTTCAATATTTAGCAGGTTATCAGCAAGTATTTTTCGCGAATTAGCTTCTGTTTCAATCAGCATTTCACCAATAACCTCTTCTAATGCCATTTTTCGCTTTTCTGCAATTGCGGAATTCATTTGTTCAAAAGAAATTCGCAATTCATTTGGATTTAAATCGTTGATTGTAAAAGAAAAGCCATTTGCACGTGCAATAATTTGGTCGGTATTTTGACCACGAATTGCTATCGAAGCGAGAAAAAGGAAACAAAATATAATTATAAAGTTTTTCATTAAATTATTTTACGGATTATGGAGTGAATTTTAACAAATTTTGTTCAACGCGAACAGCTTGATTGTTAGATGGCGAGCCGAAGATTTTTGGATGCAGAATTTTTGCGAGAATTTCTACGCCGTCAACAACTCTCGGTGCCGGACGTGAAAAATATGATGTTGCGTCTAAAGCCCAAACTTCATCGTTCTGAATTGCAGAAATTTGTTGAAAATCTTTTGGAAATATTGTGTTAGGTAATTGTCGAATAATATCTGAAGTGTAATAACCGCAGGGAATTAGCACGAGAACATCTGGATTTAAATCAATAATTTGTTGATAAGTCGTGGTTATTGAAGGCTTGCCTGATTCGCCAAGCAAGCAAATTCCGCCGGCAATTTCCACTTGTTCAGGAACCCAATGTCCGGGAGCAAATGCTGGTTCAAGCCATTCGAGCATCATTACTTTTGGTCGATATTCTAAAGATTTAGTTATTTCGCGAATTGTTTCGAGACGATTTTCTAATTCTGCACAAACTTCATTTGCTTTCTCTGAAACGTTGCAAAGTTGACCTACAGTTTTCACATTTTCGAGAATATCAGAAATTGTATTTGGTTCTAAAGAAACGACTTGCGAATCAGCAAAATATGTTTTCGCAGCTTTTGAAACTGTTTTATAACTAACCGCACAAACATCGCAAAGTTCTTGAGTTAAAACCAAATCTGGCTGAAATTCGTGTAATAGCTTTTCGTTCAAATCGTAAATAGAGCCGTGACCATCGAGTTGAGTTCTGACTGCGTGATCGATTTCTTTACTCGACATTGTTTCGTGCGAAATCCGGCTTGCGGTCAAATGTGGTTTATTGATAACAGTTAGCGGAAAATCACATTCATGTGTTATTCCAACTAAATCGTTTTCTAAACCTAAAGCACAGACGATTTCGGTTGCAGATGGTAAAAGAGAAGCAATTTTCATTAGACTAAATTTACCGTATTAAACTATTGATAAGCAAAGTGTTTTATCGATTTTCGCTTGATTGTCTTAATTTTGATAAACTTTAAATTGAGAGGTAAATATATGTCGGAAATTAGATTTACGGGAACCGTCGATCATTTAGCGGTCAAATGTGAAGATTTGGCGAAATCGGTCGATGATTATAAAAAACTTGGATTTTCAGTTGAGTCAATTTTTGAAGATTGGGCAATGATGCGTGATTCAAACGGCTTTGGAATTGCACTTCTTCCGCCGGAATCAAAACATCCTGAGCATCTTGGATTAAAGGTTAACACTATGCAGGAATTAGAGTTAGCAGCAGAAAAAGAAGGTCGTCCGATAAAACCGCACCGTGATGGAACTTCGTCTTTTTATACAAAAGGTGTTGATGGAAAAATTGTCGAGTTAATTTATTATCCGAAAAATTAATAGTTTATCTCGCACCAAATGCGTCATTGCCTGATATTTCGCGAAGATGACGGGTATCATTGATGCACATTACGCGAACATTATTTCGCTCGCGAAATTCGAACCTGTTAATTCCACAATTTGAAGTAATAAGCCAAGGTGTGTGAGTTGTTTCGTTATTTATAGCACCTAATATTTGAAGCGTTATAAAACAAATTGTCCCGGTGTGAGCGAAAATCGCGACTCTTCCGCCTCTGTTTTTTTCGAGAATTTCAGCAATTGCAATAGTTGTTCTTTCGAGCAACTGGACATAACTTTCGCCGCGTGTGATAACGTGCCGAATATCTCGATAAATTAAGGCTTCATAGTCGCTTGGAAATTCTTTCTGAGCTTCATCGAAAGTTAAGCCTTCTAAAACACCAACATTTCTTTCACGAAAAGCAGGAGTTTTTATAATATCTAAACTCAATAATTTTGCGAGTGGTTTCGCTGTTTGAACAGCACGAACCAAATCGCTTGAGTAAATTGCAGTAATTCGTTCTTTTGCAAGAGCTTGCGAGGTAATTTCAGCTTGAGTTTGACCAAGAAGCGAAAGCGGAGTTGGAGAATGTCCGCCAAAACGCCCTTCAGCATTCCCGCCTGATTGTCCGTGTCTGATTAAATAAAGTTTAGTAATCACGTTGTCTTTGCCTCAAAAACTTAAGCTCTAACCACTTCAGCTTTTAGTTTTTCAGTTTGATAATGAGTTACCAGAGAGTTGATAATTTCGTCAATCGCACCTTCCATAAACATATCTAATTGGTAAAGCGTCAAACCGATGCGGTGATCGGAAACGCGATTTTCTTTGAAATTATATGTGCGAATTTTTTCACTTCTGTCGCCGCTTCCAACTTGCGATTTTCGTTCGCTTGCTTGTGCGTCGTGAACTTTCTGTTCTTCTAAAGCCTGCAAACGCGAACGCAAAACTCGCATCGCCTTTTCACGGTTTTTTATTTGCGATTTTTCATCTTGCATCGAAACTACTAAACCCGAAGGTAAGTGAGTCATTCTAACTGCTGAATACGTTGTATTTACTGATTGCCCGCCTGGACCAGATGAGCAAAATGTGTCGATTTTTAAATCGTTTGTATTGATTTGAACATCAACTTCTTCAGCTTCAGGCAAAACCGCAACCGTGATTGCTGATGTATGAACTCTGCCTGCGGTTTCAGTTTGCGGAACTCTCTGAACACGATGAACGCCCGATTCGTATCGCATTTTTGAATAAACGCGGTCGCCGGTAATTACAACAGATGCTTCTTTCACTCCGCCAACGCCGGTTTCAGAAATCTCGAGTGTTTCCATTTTCCAGCCTTGTTTTTCAGCGTATCTCGCATACATTCTTAAGATTTCTGCAACAAAAAGCGTTGCTTCATCGCCGCCTGTTCCGGCACGAATTTCAACAATTACGTTCTTTTCATCGTTTGGATCTTTCGGCAAAAGAAGGAATTTAAGTTCTTCTTCAATCGGCGGAAGTTTCTTTTCAATATCAGAAATCTCAGACAACGCCATTTGCTTCATTTCATCATCATCAGCAATTGAAAGCAATTCTTTGGCTCCGTCTAATTCTTCATTTAATTTTTTAACCTCGTGATATTTATTGACGATTTCTTCCAAAATTCGATGTTGTTTCATCGTTTTGGCATACATTTTCATATCCGACATAAGTTCCGGCGAGGAAATTTGGTCGGTTAATTCTTTGTAATTATTTTCGAGTTGTGCAAGTTTCCTTAACATAAAAATAGTGAATAACTAAAAGTGAAAAATGAATAATTCGCTTACTTTCAAGCAGTTTGCGGTTCAAGTTTCAAAGATTCATTCAAAGCCGTAATCGCGACTTCAAGTTGTGCTTCATCAGGTTCTTGAGTAGTGATATTTTGTAACCAAATTCCCGGTAAAGTCATTAGTTTAAAAATTGCACTCGACTCTTTTTTCGCAGCATAGCGAATAATCTCATAAGAAAGTCCAGCAACTAAAGGCATTAAAACAATTCTTACCAACAAATTAAGCCAAAGTGCATCAAACTTGACAACCGAAAATAAAACAATTGCGACGAGCATTACAACCATTAAAAACGATGTGCCGCACCGCGGGTGTTGACGCTTTTCTTTAATTGCATTTGCTGGCGTTAAATCCATTCCGTGTTCCCATGTGAAAACGGTTTTGTGTTCCGCTCCGTGATATTGAAAAACCCGATGAATATCTTTCAAAAACGACATCGAAAAAATCATGACAACGAAAAAGAACATTCTAATTACGCCGTCAATCAAATTAAAAGCTACCCACGAAGATGGTTTAATTTCCCAAATATACGCCACCAAGCTCTTCCACCAAGAAGCATCAGCGGCAATCAATGGAGATTCTGCCCAACCAAGTGCAATAAACAAAATGTTGGTCAAAATTAAAGGTGCAACAATAAAAAGCAACACATTAAAACCGAGTGCAAAAATTATTGACCCGATTGCACCAGCGGCTTGTTTTGGTTTTGCCTTAGTTTTTTCTGGCATTATGACGTTAGCGTTGGCTTTTAAAAAGTTTTCGTCAGTTGTTCCTTCCGCCAAAGCCGGTTCATTTACCAAAACTTTTGCTTTGGCTTCAGCTTCTTTGGCATTCAAATCTTCTTCAAAAATATTTGCCGAAAAATTAAGAGCCTTAACACCAAGTGCCATCGATTGAATTAAGGTTGCACCACCACGTAAAACGGGAATATTGAGCCACTTATATTTGTCGCTCCATTTAGGCAACGTTTCCGCGGTGTGAACAATTGTTCCATCAGCTTTGCGAACTGCAATTGCATAAGCTGAAGGCGTTCTCATCATCACACCTTCGATAACTGCTTGTCCGCCGACAATTAAATCTCGCTCGATTGCTAGAAAAAGTGGTAAAAAACGTCTCATAATAATTCCTCATTTCTACAATAAAATAACGCCGAAGTTTTCAATTTACGAACTTGTCTAAATGATTTTACACTAAGACTTGTCCGCACGAACAACTTTCGGCGTTAGATTAATTAAGCTAGTAATTTGTTGCAAAGAAAAACATTATTTTCCGCGTGCAAATCGTTTGTTGAAGCGGTCAACACGTCCGGCTGTGTCAATCAATTTTTGTTTTCCGGTAAAAAACGGATGACATTCTGAACAGATTTCTATCGATAAATCTTTGATTGTAGATTTTGTTTTGAACGAATTTCCGCAAACACAAGTCACAGTAATTTCGTTATAAGCTGGGTGAATTTCTGGTTTCATTCTATCTCCTTGTAATGCACCGATAATAAGTGCAATCTCTAAATATACTTTGAAATTGCTATGTTTGCAAGCAACTCAAATATATTGAACTTAAAAATCATTAATAATTCTTTAAAATAAAGAGAAATCTTTGTTCGGATAATGGCATAAGTTTGCGTTCAATTTTTGCAAAATATTTTTTAAGTTCAACGTTTAAATTGTTTCCGCCAAAAAATAGAAGTTTTTTGTTAACAGACCATTTTAAAATACGCGGGAGTTTTTCAGTAAACTTATCTAAAGCACGACAAGTTATAATTGAAGAATCAAAGCAAAACGTTTCTTCAAATTGTTTGTTTATAACAGTAACACGAGAAAAGAGTTCTAATTTTTCAACTACTTCTGAGAGAAATAGAATTTTTTTAGCTTTTGACTCAATTAAAACCCCGCACAAATCATCACGGACAATCAAACAGGGAATCGAAGGCAAACCGGCACCGGTTCCAATGTCTGCAAATGTTGTGTTTTGTGGTAGAAATTCTAGTAATGTGAGCGATTCAAGAATGTGTCTAATTGCGAATTCTTCAGCTGAACAAGGTGCGACTAAGTGCAAAAATTCATTATTTTCTTGAACCAATTCATAATAGAGGTTAAGTGCAGAAATTTTTTCATCAGTTAATTTCAAGCCAAATATTGCTTGGTGAGTTTTAATAGCCTCAAAAAATTCGCTTTGCATTTTATTTAAATTGTGGTGCGGACGAATGGAATCGAACCATCACGGGATTTCTCCCACAGGCTTCTGAGACCTGTGCGTCTACCAATTTCGCCACGTCCGCGGATATAGTAAATAGTTAAAAACTAAAAGTGAAAAATTACAATGACATAAATAAAATAGTTTGATATTTTAGCCTAATTTTTCACTTAACTCTCGGTGGATAGCTGATATATTGCTTGAGCGAGGCATTTATTTGGAGATAAATTTTAGTTTCTCTCGGAATTAAATTTCGCCAGTTAGAGCCACCGCGTTTGATATAACCTGCAAGTTTTGCCGGATTTGAATTGTAGCCGGCGGACATTAATTCATCAGGAAATGCTACTCCGTTATCAAGTGCAGTGGCAATTGTTTCACGAGAAATCAGGTCGTCCCAAGTCATTTGCATATACAAAAGCATAACTTGTGCAGCGTTTTGGTGATTTCGCATTCCTTCGACAAAATCTGGTATCAATCCGACAGAATAATATCGTGAACGAACCATAAAGTATGTAGATGGAATCATTTGCACCATTCCACCAGCACCGGCACTACTGACCGAGTATCGATAAGTGTTTCCTTCATTAAGTGCGAAAAGCGTAAAAATATCATTATACACATTCAAATGATATTCGTTTTTGAATCGTGCATGATCGACATGTTCAACAGCACAAAGTTTTTCTGCCATATCAGCAACTATCGGTTGTATAAAAATTCCTTTCTTTTGTAGGGTATCTCGAGCAGCATCAATCGTGTTTCTCACGTAAAGTTTTCCGGCATTTATAACTTCGGGCGTGACAATTCCTGGATGCGTTGACGTGTAATACGCCATTTCCGAAAGGCTCCCATTTCGTTCAATCGGATATTGAACAATAATCGGTGTGTGCGGTTTATTGTCATTATCCATAATAATTACAGGCGTATTTACTCCATTTGCTCTAATTATTTTGACAATTATATTTTTCCCATTGGATGAAACTGTCGGGTATTCTAAATCACGTTCGAGGAAAACACTTTTTGTCATCGAAACAAAGTCAATTTCATTAGTTTTCCAATCGTTAAAAGCAACTCGAACTACGTCAGTTACAAGAAAGCCAGTTGTCATTGAAGTAGGCATCGGTCTTGTTTGCATCAACGATTTTGCTTGTTGCATTTTTGACTTAATTTGCCCATAAGTCATATATTTGTATGAGTTTAGCAATGCCGTTGGTCTTGGAGTTGGAGTTGGCACTGGTGTCGAACTCGTAAAAATATAAGGCGTAGGCGAAGTCATCGGACGCGGTGTTTGAGTCGTTACAACAACAACGTTTCGTGGAGTTGGGGTTGGCGAAGGTGTGAATACAGGATTCGGAGTTCCATTTGGCGAACCGACAATTATTACACGCGGTCTTGTTGGTGTTGGAGTTGGTGATTGTGCGAAAGAGGTAACTATTGGAATAAAAATTATTGCTAAAAGAAAAAAACATTTCATCGGGGTTTGTCCTGTTTTATTTGTTTTGTAAAATTGTATGGCGAATGGTTTAAATAGTTGTGGCTTTTTTGGGTAAATCATTGTTTCTTTTCACCGTTTTGTAGGTTTACTAACTCGCACAATAAGATTCGCCTAAAACACAAACAGTTGTCAAAAAAACTTATTAATGCCACAAGTTATAATTATGGAATGTTTGGATTTGTGATACTTGCGATTTTAGGTAAAACTTACGTTGACAAGTTCGAAGATAACAAACTTTCGATATTTGTGCAAAAAAGAACATTTATGAAGAAATTATTCGGAACTGATGGAATTCGCGGAATTGCAGGCGAATTTCCGTTGGATAAAAAAACAATATTTACGATTGGGCAATCGCTCACAAAACAATTACGTGAAAAACACGGAAGAAATCCTCGTTTTATTACTGGTCGTGACACTCGCGAATCAGGTTTTTGGATTGAAGAATCATTTCATGCAGGAGTTCTTTCACAACATGGCGAAGCAGTTTCTGCTGCGGTTATTACAACACCTGGAGTTGCTTACCTGACAAAACAATTTGGGTTTGATGCCGGAATTGTAATAAGTGCATCTCATAATCCATTTCAAGATAATGGTTTGAAAGTGTTTATGCCAGATGGAAAAAAAATAAGTGAAACGATTGAAAAAGCAGTTGAAAAATCAATTTACGGCTCAGAAAATGAAGAATTTGAAACACCTGGTTTACTGGAAATTGACGATTCAAAAGCTGTTGCTTTTCATGCTGATTATTTAGAAATGCTCGCAAAAGAATTTGAATCGCTATCTTTAAAAGGCTTAAAAATCGTTCTCGATTGTGCTAATGGAGCAAGTTATAATCTTGCACCGAAAATTTTTGAAAGGCTCGGTGGCGAAATTATTGCAATTAATAATCAGCCAAATGGGACAAATATTAATGCAAATTGTGGCTCGACACATATCTCTGGTTTACAAGCTCAAGTTATTGCACACAAAGCAGATATTGGAATTGCTTTCGACGGAGATGCAGATCGAAGTTTGTTTGTTAATGAGATGGGAAAACTTGTTGACGGCGATGCAACTCTTTGGGCGATGGCACAGCATTTTCAAAATCATAATAATTTGAACGAGAATATTGTAATTGCAACGGTGATGAGCAATATTGGACTTGAACTTGCTTTAAATTCTAAAAATATTAAACTTTTTAGAACTGACGTTGGTGACAAATATGTTTTAAAAGAGTTACTTGAAAAGAAGGCAGTTTTAGGCGGCGAACAGTCTGGACATATTATTTTTCCGAAGAAAAGTTTGGTTGGCGATGGTATGAGAACTGCTCTTGTTTTACTTGAAGCAATGCAAGAAACTGGTAAATCTTTGCTCGAAATTACAGAAGGTTTTATCGCTTATCCGCAAGTGTTAGTTAATGTTAAAGTCGCAAGGAAAACTCCTTTTGAAGATGTCAAAGCTATACTTGATGAATCGGAAAAAATAGAAAAAAGTCTAGGTTCAAATGGCAGATTGCTACTTAGATATTCAGGAACAGAAAATTTGGCAAGAGTTATGATTGAAGGAGAAAATCAAGATACGATAGACTTTCAAGCAAACCAGCTCGCTAATATAATCAAAATTGCTTTGAATTAAATCAAAAAGTTATGATCATAATTTTTTATAAATGGAGAATAAAAGAAGCAAAAGAGAATCAATTTATTTCTTCTTGGTCGGAAATTACGAAAGATTTGCTTGATAATTTTTCATCGCTGGGCTCTCGTCTTCATCTTGGTAACGATGGTTTTTATTGTGGTTATGCCCAATGGAATTCGCTTGAAGATAGAAAGCTAGCTTTTCAAACCAGATCAGAAACTGAGAGTAATATTTTGATGAAAGAAGCCATTGAAGAATCTTTTCCAGAAATTATTTTTGAACCCTTAAAAGATTATTTAAAACTTTGAATTTTCAATTTTTCACTGTCAAGATTTGCTATATGTTACCTCAAAGAGGTATGCTTAATATATTGAAACGGTTGGTTTCATCCACTGTTTTGAAGCGGGAGCTGGGGTGAGGACGGTGACCGCGAATTGGCAGATTCGGTGCACTCCCATGTCGCTTAGTCTGCATTAAATTTCAAATTTACTTAAATCGACTATTACGTGGTCGATTTTTTGTTTTTAAGATAAAATTTTTTCAATGATAAAGCTCAAAGAATACGAAATAATTGTTAAAAGCGATTCGCTAAAAAATTGCGGTTTGTGGATTAAAACTTGTCTGCCACGTGCAGGACGAGTTTTTATAATTTCTAACAAAAAAGTATTTGGTTTGTTTGGTGGAAAAGTTACAGATAGTTTATCAGCTAGTAATTTATTATTTGAAACTCATCTGATAGGTGATGGGGAAAAGTTTAAAAACTTCAAAACACTAGAAAAAACGCTCTCAAAAATGAGTGAAGCAAGATTAACTCGAACAGATGCTGTAATTGCCCTTGGCGGCGGAGTAGTGGGAGATTTGTCGGGTTTTGCTGCTTCAATCTATCTTCGCGGAATTCCTTTTTTACAAATTCCAACAACCTTGCTCTCGATGATTGATTCGTCAGTTGGTGGCAAAACTGCTGTTAATACTGATTTTGGTAAAAATCTTATTGGCACATTTTACCAACCAAGTGGCGTTTTAGTTGATGTTAAAACCTTACAGACCCTAGCGAAAAGAGAACTTGTTGCAGGTTTTTGTGAAGCTATAAAGCAATCGGCAATCGGCGGAATAAACCTCTTTCAAGAAACTTCTGATTTTTTAAATAATTATTCTTTAAATACTTTGGAATCAAATTTTAGTGAATTTAGTTTGTTAGAAAGATTAATTTCCAATCAAATTTCTTATAAAGCCAAAATAGTTAGTAATGACGAGCGAGAAGATGTTACTAGAAATGATTCTTCGTCCCGCAAAATACTCAATTTTGGACATACAATTGCACATGCATTGGAAAAAGCTACTAATTATCGAAGGTTTAAACATGGCGAAGCAGTTGGTCTCGGGATTTTAGTTGCATGTGAAATTTCAAAAAACCTTGAAATCTTAGACACAAAAGAGTTAAACTTAATAAACGATGTTATACGTCGTCTTGGTAGTTTCCCCAAAACTGCAGATTTGAATGTTGATGAAATCATAGGAGCAATCGCATTTGACAAAAAGAGTGTTGGAAACTCAGTTAAATGGATACTTTTAGAAAAAATTGGTTCGCCTATAATAGTAGATGGAATCGAAATTCCGGAAATTATAATTAGAAAATCTATTTTGAAAGTCCTTTCAAATCCAAATTAAATCAATACTTAGGAACTAAAAATTATGAATCAGAACTTTCATCAAAATCAACGTGGAAGTGCAAGCACAAAAATGCTTGTTGTTGCCGCAATTTTGGGATTACTTGGACACGCCGCTTACAACTATATTCCGGTTGCATATAACGGTCAGACCTTAAAACAAGAAATGCACACTGCAGTTTTGAGCGGAACTGCTTTGCCAACGACTTCAAATCCTTCAGAAGTTACAAAAAATCGATTAATGAAGTTTGTTAAAGAAAATGGCTATCCGGCGAATGCCGTTATTGATGCCAAACAGACAAATGGAGTAATAACCGCAACCGCACGATACTCGCAAGAGGTGAATATCTTACCTTTCGGGGCTTATAAATACACTTACAGCTTTGATAATACTTCAACACCTGCTGGGTTTTTGATGAAATAAATGTTTAAACGATTTCTATTTAACATATTTTTACTCAGTTTAATTTCACTTTCAGCTTTAGGGCAAATTACTAAAAGTTCTGCTGGAAGATTCAATGAAAATGCGGCTTATCGAATTTTAAGAAGTATTGGGTCTTCACAAGCTACTTTTTCTTCAACAATTGGTTTTGGAAATTATGCTTCAACTTTTCAGCAATTGATAAATGAAGGTTTATTGGAATCTAATTTAGCTCTGGGTGAAATAAATGGATATAGATTTGTCTTATCTGCAACTAACGCAACTCCTCAATCGCCTTCGCTATATCGCGTTACAGCAACTCCGTTACAATTTCCAAAAAGTGGACGGAAGTCTTTTTATTTGGATCAAGATGGACTAATACACGCGGCAGATATTGGCGGTGCAATTGCTACCATAAACGAACCAGAATATATTGTCTGCGGTAATAATGAAGTTACAATTATTCAAAACATCAGAGTAATACAATCTGCACAAGCAACATTCATAAGTTCTTTTGGTGCTGGACTTTATGGAAATCTTTTTCAGCTAAGAGCAGGAAATTTAATTGGTACCATTCTCGAAAGCGGTCAAATTTGCGGCTACAATGTTCTAGTTCAAACTGTTAATGCGACACAAACTTCTGCTTCTAGATTCTCAATTTATGCAACACCTCAAACATATCCGAATACAGGAATCCGTTCATTCTATTCTGATCAAAATGGAATTATTAGAGCGGCTGACAGACAAGGTTTGCCGGCAGATGTAAACGATTTACCGATTGAATGATGGTTACGCAGTCATTGCGAGACGAACTTTCAACGGCTGAATTTGAATTAAACTTTCAGGTGCATCAGCAAGCCAAGTAGTTGGGCAAACTCCACAAGTAGTACATTTTTCGACCGCAGGGCAAGGCTTTGAAGAAAGACTTTCCTGCGATTTTTCGTGTTCTTCTTTCAAGAAATCGAATGATAAACCTGAATCGATGATTGTCCAAGGTAAAAATTCGTCGTAGCTTCGGTCGCGTGAAGTGTGAAACTTTGGATCGATTCCGGTTTCACGCAGTGCTTCGTTCAAATTTCCATTCAAACGTGCTGCAGATTCAATTACTCGAGAAATTGTGCGGTCACCGGAAGAAAATAACGCTTGGTCGTGAGCGATTCGTGAAGACATAAATCGGACTTCCACATTGGGAATTTTCGACATTCCTTTGCTTACATATTTGATACGTTGTTTCAACTCTTTTTCATTACAAATTGCGTCCCATTGAAGCGGCGTATTTGGTTTTGGAACAAATCCATTGAGGCTCGGAATAATTTTTCCTGCACGCCCGAACTTCTTGCCAGCCAATAACATACGATCTTTAATCCGCTCAACCAAGACAAACATCTCGTCTAAATCTTCTTGAGTTTCGGTTGGTAAACCGACCATCATATAAAGCTTTATCGTCAGCATTCCGCGATCGAAAACTGATCCGCAAATATCAACAATTTCGTCATTTGTCAGATTCTTATTGATTACGCGACGAAGTCTATCAGAACCTGTTTCTGGTGCCACAGCAATTTGCTGATCTTTCGAAGCGACCAAGGCATCAAGTAATTCATCAGAAATTTGATCGAGTCGCAAACTCGAAACTGAAATTCTATAATCCATCGCACGAAGTTCGCGTAAGATTTCAGATATTTCAGGATGATCACAAACGGCGGTTGAAACCAAACCAATTTTATTCGTTTTGCTTCGCCATTCTCTCGCCTTCGCTAAAATGTCTTTCGCTGGCACAACTCTCGGCGGATAATAATTGTATCCAGCCCAACAAAATCGACAGCCTTGCGAACATCCACGCGAAATTTCGACCAATAATCTGTCGCCCATTTCTGCTTTTGGCGACCAAATCGAAGTTGACGGGCAAAAAACATCCTGATTGATTAAAAAATCAGCTAGTTCTTTTTCACCGCGTTTCATTGCCCGACGCAATGTTCCTTCTTTTGGGTTTATTGCAGACAAAGCACGTCCAACTCGTTTTGGAACACCTTCGTGTTTTGGAACATAATCAAAAACTGTTCCATCGTCGTTGTAAATTACATCGTAAAAACTCGGAATATAGAAACCGCGTCCAAATTTCGCGAGATTGAGTAAAATTTCTTCCTTTTCGCCACCTTCAAGAATCGTGTCAATCAATTGATCGACTAAAACTTCACCTTCACCAACGGCGATAATGTCCGTAAAATCTGCAATAGGTTCCGGATTGAGAAACGAAGCGGCTCCGCCCATCACAATTAATGGATGAAAATGATTACGCTTTTCCGCCCAAACTGGAATTTGCGACATTTGCAACATTTTCGCCATGTTCAAATAATCTGTTTCAAACGAAATCGAAAATGCGACAACATCAAAATCTTTAATCGGCGTTTGAGTTTCGAGCGAAAGCAAAGGAGTTCGAGATTTTTCGTATTCCTTCATTTCATCTGCATCAGGCAGAAAAACACGTTCGCAGGAAACCTCGGGAATCTGATTAAAAAGCTCATACATTGTGTGAATCCCAAGATTCGCCATTCCAAGCGAATGCGTATTCGGATAACACAAGGCAACACGAAGCTGACCGCCGCGATTGATTACGAAGCCTTCTTCGGTGCTTAATTTCTGTTTGTAACTTTCTATTATTTTCTTACTCATAAGGGCAAGTAGATAGTTTACCAAATAGTAAAGATTAAACCAATGAAAAAAGGCGATTCGCAAAAATCAAATTGCGAATCGCCTTTTTAAAACAAACAACTAAATCACTAAGCTTTTCCTTCCAAAAATGCTTTCAGTCTTCTCGAACGCGATGGATGTCGCAGTTTCCTCAAGGCTTTTGCTTCAATTTGTCGGATACGTTCGCGTGTAACGGCGAAATGTTGTCCAACTTCTTCGAGTGTGTGTTCCGAGCCGGTGTTTCCAAGTCCAAAACGCATTTTGATTACTTTTTCTTCGCGTGGAGTAAGCGTCGCTAGAACTTCGTCTGTGATTTCGCGTAGATTCATCACAGTTACAGACTCAGCTGGATTCAAAATCGAACGATCTTCGATAAAATCGCCTAAATGTGAATCTTCTTCCTCGCCGATTGGAGTTTCAAGACTGATCGGTTCTTGTGCAATTTTCAAAACCTTTCGCACCTTCGAAACCGGAATATCCATTTTGCGTGCGATTTCTTCCGAACTCGGCTCGCGTCCTAATTCTTGCACTAAAGCACGCGAAGTTCGAATCAATTTATTAATTGTTTCGATCATGTGAACCGGAATTCGAATCGTTCTTGCTTGATCCGCAATTGCACGTGTAATCGCCTGACGAATCCACCAAGTTGCGTAAGTCGAGAACTTATAGCCGCGTCGCCATTCAAATTTATCAACAGCTTTCATCAAACCGATATTGCCTTCTTGGATTAAATCAAGGAATTGTAAACCACGATTTGTGTATTTTTTCGCAATCGACACAACAAGACGTAAATTGGCTTCAACGAGTTCACGTTTGGCTTGACCAGTGTCGCGTTCGCCAATTTCGATAGTTTGAAATGAACGTTTGATATCAATTGGTGCAACGTGGAATTTTTCATCCATTTCCACAAGCTTTGCTTTTGAATCAGAAATTTTTGTGTTTAAAACCTTTTTCTCATCAGGCGTGAGTTTCATTTCAAGACGCTCTTCAGCTTTCTTGATGTCTTTTTCGGTTTTTCTAATGTCAACACTAACTTTTCTAATTGCGTTAATAAGTCTTTGACGCGATTTCTCGGTCAAATTCAAATGCTTAATTTCGTCAGCAATTTCCAATCTTGCACGTGCAATTTGTCGCTTGAGGCGAAGTAATTTCTTAGTTTGCTTACCTTTGGCTTTTCTATGCTCTTCACGAAACTCAGCTAAAATTCTTAATGCTTGCCGATAATTGACAGAAATATTTGCAATTCCTTCAATTGTCCAACGCATATATTCGTCGGCTTTATCTTCCTCGCCAGTTAATTCCGCTTGCTCAGAAAACGTCACAGTTTCACGGATTGTGCTTTTGCCAGATTGTAAATCTTCGCCAATTTTGATTAATTCTTCCGCAGCAATAGGTGAACGTGTTATTGCTTTTTTTGTTTTAATTTGTCCGCGTTCAATTCGTTTTGCGATTACAACTTCGCCTTCGCGTGTCAAAAGTGGAACAATTCCCATTTCTCTTAAATATAAGCGAACAGGATCGTTAGTTTTATCCAAAGTTCCGGCTGAGAGGTCAAGATCAACTTCGTCATCGTCATCTTCATCTGCTTCATCAACAGCCAATGTTGGCACTTTCTCGAGTAAATGCGAATCAGAATCACCAATCGCAACACTCGAACCGTCCAATCTCTGCAAAACGTCTTCAATGTCTTCCGGTGAAACCATACCGTCTGGAATTTCACGGTTTAAATCGTCGTATGTCAGAAAATTTTTCTTATCTCTGCCAAGTTCGAGCAATCTATCTACCAATTCATCTTTTTGTTCGTAGTCATTCATAAATGCTTAGATTAAATCTATCCTAAAATCGTTGTTAAAATTTTCATAATCAATTGAAATGTTTCTTTTCAAAATAAATGTAAGAAACCATAAACAACTAATTAACGTGATTCTCTAAAGAACGTTTCATTTTCGCGAGGTTTATTTGTTCTCTCACAAGTGAATCGCGTAACTCAAGTTCGCCTGATTGTTCAGCGACTGTTAATTCCTGATTTATTTCCCAAATCCGCCGATTAATTGCCATTGCACGTAAAATTGAAAGACAATTCTCAGCATCTCTTAAAGAATCGTCTATTGCCTCACCGTTTGCTCTGACAGATTCGCTCATTAAAATTATCGGCAAAATGTCTTGAGCAGAAAAATCTTCTTCTGTTAATTCTAGCAATGTCGCAGAATCAAACTTCAAATTCTTTTGGTAAATATCAAGCAAAGCATGAAAAATTGATGCCGTTGCAAGTGCTTCAAAATCAGTTACTTCAAGCGATGGCAGAATTTTTTCGCGAAGTTCTCCATCGTTTATTAAAAGTTCTAAAAGCCTTTGTTCCGCAATTGTTAAACGGACATTTGTCGCACGGGCAATCGACTTTTTAATATTTGCGGAATCGATATTCGTTCCGAGTTTTACTGTTTTCCAAAGATCGCGTTTTAAAGTTTCTTCTTCGACACGCAAAAAATTCATTGCCTGGTCAAAACTGTCGCGTTTCTGAATTGAATTGCGAACAGCACAAATAAGCGGTAGAACGTCTTCAATTGCTTCAGCTTTTTGTTTTGGCAAAGCAAGATTACGGTCACGCACTGAATTTTCCAGAACAAATTGGAGATAAGGAAAAGCCTTCTGATACTTATCTCGATATGCTTGAATACCGTTAGCACGAATAAAATCGTCTGGATCTTGTCCGTTTGCCAAAATCAAAACATCAATTTCAAAATCTTGTGCTAATAAAGGTATAAGAGCCTTGCGTGCAGCTTTTACACCAGCACCATCTCCATCATAATTCACAACTGTTTTACGAGCAAACCGCGATAAAAGTTTCGCTTGCTCAAAGGTGAACGCAGTTCCTAAACTTGCAACACAAATTCTCACACCCGATTGATAAAGAGCAATTAAATCAAGATAACCTTCAACAATAATTGATGTTTTTTTTGTTTTGATTTCATCTTTATTTTGGAAAATTCCGTAAAGATTATTACCTTTTACATAAGCCGCTGTTTCTGGCGAATTTAGATATTTTGGTTCTCCTTTATCTAAAATTCTGGCACCGAATGCAATCGGTTTTCCGTTAATATCAAGCACCGGAAACATTATTCTGCCACGAAATCGATCATAAACACGGTCTTTCTCGTCATTTCTTGAAACTAAACCAGAAATTTGAATTAATTTATCGTCCGCACCTTTTTCTTTTAATAAATTCATCATTGAATCCCAAGAATCAGGAGCGTAACCAATAGCAAATGTATCAATTGTTTCGGGACTTATTCCGCGATTTTCAAGATATTGCCGTGCTTGTTTTCCAATCTTTTGATTCAGAGAATCTTTCCAAAATTCCATCGCCCAGATGTTAAGTTGAATAACCTCATCGGCAAGTTTTTTCTTTTCTTCAGATTTCTTTTTTGACTGCTGAAATTGTTTATCGTCAATTGGTTCAGGTAACATTATGCCTGACTTATCAGCAACAATTTGAATAGCTTCAGGAAACGATACTCCTTGTGTTTCCATCAAAAAATTGAAAACCGTTCCGGATTTTCCGCAACCAAAGCATTTATAAAAACCTTTACTTTGAGCAACTGAAAATGATGCTGTTTTTTCCCCATGAAACGGACAATTTCCCCACCAATTTGATCCTTTTTTCTTGAGCGGAACTGACGCTTCAATAATCCGCACGATGTCTGCACGGGATTTTAAATCATCAATAAATTGTTGTGGATATATCATTAGAAAGTTATAAATAAAATTTTAAAAGAGGTTCGCAAATGAGTTTATCATCAAGATTAGAAATGTAACATTAGTTAAAACGAAGAATATCTTTGTTGTTTAAATTTTATCTAGAAAATAAAAAAGAGCCGAAGATTTCGACTCTAATTAGTAAAAAGATAATTAACCTTTTTAAGGAACAGCATTAGATGGAACCGCAATGTCACCATTCAATCCAAAATTATTTTGTCTAAAACTGCCATTTGAACTCTGCAAAATATACCAATTTCCTTCAGTTTGACGGAAAACAGCTAAATCAGATTTGCCATCGCCGTCAAAATCTCCAGGTGTTGGAACATCACTCGAAATTCCAAACTGCGTTCCGCTAAAGGCATTGTTGCTACTTTGCAATTTATACCAAATTCCGGTCGAAGGACGGAAAACTGCTAAATCTGACTTTCCATCGCCATCATAATCACCGATTACAGGCTTGTCTTCGGAAATTCCAAATTGAGCTGCAATAAACCCGTGACGACTTCGTAAAATATACCAAATACCATCACGATAGACAGCGAAATCAGTTTTTGTATCTCCATCGTAATCAGCAGCAACAGGACGATCACTTGAAATTCCAAACTGTGCGGCTACAAATCCGTCAGAGCTTCTTTGGGCATACCAAGTTCCGTTTGACGGTCGATAAACAGCAACGTCTGCAATATTATCGCCATCATAGTCGCCAGATTGCGGTTTGTCTCCAGCTTGACCAAAAGAAATTGCTTGAAAACCATCACGACTTCGTAAAATGTACCAAGTTCCGCTGCGGAAAACTGCAATATCTGATTTACCATCGCCGTCGAAATCTTCAGGTGTAATAACATCGCTAATAACTCCAAAATTAGTTGTAGTTACCGTGTTTGTTGAACTATTTGAAATAAACCAATTCCCTGAATTCGCTCTAAAAACTGAAATATCTGTTTTTCCATCACCATCAAAATCTGCACGTTTTGCTCTTGCAAATGAAGATGCATCGCCAAATATTGTAAATCGGAAAGAAGGCGAAACTGAAAATCCATTTGCGGCTCCAGAGTCAGATACATACCAACGACCGAAAAATGTTTGTCCAACTAAAGCGGCATTATTTGGAATTTGAAGTCTCAAAGAACCAAAACCATTTCCGGCTCCGCTTCCTTGCAGGTTAATTATTTGTCGCGTAAAACTACCAGTTGTTGGAATTGAAGCAGTTCCCGGGTCAGTAGAATTTATAACTAAAACTGCGTTTGCACCACCAAGTGCGTTGGTCAAAGCGACTGTAAAACTTTCATTTCCGACGATTGGTGGTTCTATTGCCATCGCTTGTGGAATTTGTCCGTTTGAGCCACTAATTCCTGTTCCGACAATTTGCGGAACTCGATTCGATTCGGAAAAAAGTGTCGGTTTATCAAATGGCGGAAGTGAATTTGTGACTCTCGGATCTGTTAATGAGTTTCTCAAAAAAGATACCAAATCAGCTTGTTGTTGTCCGTTAAGATTTCTCGGACGAACAAGATTTCCTTGAAAGTTTGGTTCATTTCTGAAGTCTCCGCCGCGATTGTAAAATGCAACAACTTCTTCGAGTGTTCCTAATCTGCCGTTGTGCATAAATGATGAGCGAAGTCCAACATTTCGTAAACTTGGAACTTTAAATTCGCCCAAATTGTTATTGTTTCCGGTAACTTGAAACCGTCCCGTATCTTCAACAACAGGACGCAGACCAATGTTTCTAAACGAATTATCTGAAAGTAAATTTCCTGCATGGCAAACTCCACATTGAACGTTGACGAAAGTGTTTCGACCGTTTTGTTGTTGGTTTGGCAATACTTGAATTCCGGCATTGGCTAGATCGAACGGCGTTTGATCAGAAAATAAAGTGCGTTCATAACTTGCAATTGCCATTGCAATTCGTGCAGGTGAAACTTCTGTTGTGCCGTAAACTTCTTGAAAAAGTTCATTGTAAGTTCGTCCGTTTATCCAAGTATTTAAGGCTTCTGGGACACTGCTCGCGAGTGCCAAAGGTTTTGATGTTGAAATTTGATTACTTGCATCTTGCCAATTTCTACCGGCATGAGCCATTTCCGAAGTGTTTGTAACCGGACCTGCTGCTTGATTTTCTAATGCACCGCCATTTGGAATTAAAGTTGCACCTGAAATTGGATCAAGAAAAGTTCCGTTTGCACGACCATCCCAAAATAGAATTGGCGAATAAGCCGCGTTGATATGTGAGTTAGCTTTTCTATTTGTAACTTGCTCGCGTAAACCGTAAACAGTTGAAAAAGCATAAGTTCCGTCTGCGTTATTCATTGGAACACCTTTTGAACCGACAATATCATCAGCTGTATTAAAGGCATTATCCGGTCCGGCATTTTTTGAATTAAAAACAGTTATCAGCGAGCGTGAATCTGTTCCGCCTGTTCCTGCTTGATGGCAAGTTCCACAAGAAACTGTTTTAGTTGATGAAAGTTGTTCGTCCCAAAAAAGCGTTTTCCCAAGTGCGGCTTTGCTTGCAGTTAAAGGATTTGCAGGCGAGCCAAAATTTGGCGGTGCAATTGGCGGAATCGGTCCCTGATTTGCTGTATTTGAACGAAGTCCTGAATCCGTCGAACTTAAAGGACTGATGACTGCACCATTTTCTGCACGAACCCAATAGAATAAAGTTTGTCCTGCTGTTGCTGTGGAATCAAAGAAAAAAGCAGCTTGTGTTGTTCCGATGTCAGTCGCAACAGACGAATTATTAGTTGTTCCGCGAAAAATACGATAGTTTGTCGCACCGCGAATTGTGTCCCAATAAAGCCCAATCTTATTGTTGTAAATATTGTCAGTAGCCGAAAAACTTGTCGGAGCTGATAAACCGGTTTGTGAACTAACCGAAGAAGCGGAAAACTTGAACGCAATGGCGAACAAAACAAATGTAAAAATGACAAGTATTTTCAAATTTTTCATATATTTAAGTTAATTTTTCTAATAGATTTCGCAAATATTTGCGAGTTCGAAACAAACGGATTTTTACATTGCTTTCCGTCCAACCAACTAGCTTGGCAACCTCTGAAACCGAAAGTTCTTCGGCGTGATAAAGAGTTAAAGCCAATCTATCGTTAGCATCCAAACCCGATAACAGTTTTTCTGCTAAGTCTTTATTTATCAATGATGTTTCGTTATCTAACGAAACATTTTCTACTAAATTATCGATGAATTCAGTCTCATCGGTACTCAATTCTGCAAACAAATTTTCCGGCTTTCGCTGTCGGCGACGAAGTTCGTCATAACAAACATTTACTGTTAAACGTGAAATCCAACTTTTTAAAGAGTTTTCTTGTTCGCCACGAAAACTTTTTAATGAAAAATATGCTTTTGTAAAAGTCTGTTGCGAAATGTCCTCAATTAATTCTCGTTGATTAAAAAATCGACCGACGATATGAATAACTAATTTTTTGTATCGTTCAAAAATCAAGTTAAAGGCACTTTCATCACCAGCCAAAACAGCTTTCACAAGCTCATCGTCATTTAAAACAACCGGTTCGCTAAAATTTTGGGTTGACAATTTCACGCTTGAATTCAAACTGATTTTGATTGTTTCGTCAAACATTTAAATAAAAATTGGTTATTATAAAATCTGAACAAAATAATTAATCTTCACGATTGCCACGTTTAGGCAGGTTTTTCATTTTAAAATCCTTAGGAATTACAAACAAATCAGTCGAAGGTTCACCTTGTTTTATGTTTGTTAATTGAAAAGTTACTTCTCCAATAAACGGATCAGTATGTTTTGAAAATACAATCATTTGTAACTCGTTTGAAAACCATTTTTCTGTGACAACAAAAATCGGTTTGTCATTGCCAATTTGACCGATTGGAATTTCAATCGTCAGCCTTGTTCCTTCAGCACTTACGCCTTCAAAATTCTTTGTTCCAAGTGATTCTTTTTTTGCGTCATTTGATTCATTTCTAGGTGTTAAAGGTGAACCCGAAAGAATTTGAACATTGAAATATGTTTTCGTTTCAAGGTCTAGTGAATAAAAATTACCGGAAACAACATCTACAATATTAACCAACCTTTTTGGCAGATTATTTTCACCAAGAACTGCAAACCCGCCAATTTTTTCAAAAGGTTGTTCATGCCTCGTTCTGCCAAAACTATCTCTGTAAATCAAACCTTTACTCTGTTGTTTTACGATTGAACCATCAAATAAACGCTTATTTTCTTCACGAAGCGTTTCAGCTGAAAAGGCAGAATCTTTAACTAATTTATCGCCAAAACGCATTTCTGCACCGATAAACTCAGCCATTGCAACATTTGGCATCGGTAATTTATCTGGTGGTCTGATTCCTTTAATTTCTTCACGATCAAGAAAGCTATTAGCGTCAAAATCAAATTTTATAAAACGAAGATTTATTTTGGTATCAAATTCTGTTTTGGTCAGATTAAAACTGCCTCGTTCTAAAAATAAATAAGGCGGCACTCCTTTATTATCTTGATTTTGAGGATGATTTCCTTGCGGAGGCGACGGAAGTTCGTTTTGTTCCAAAACTCCGTTACGATTTTTATCGAATTTATTAAAAAAACCATTGGCAGAATCTTGATATTCATTACGTTCAATTTTTTTATTGTCGTTAGTATCAATATCTTTTACCCAATGAGGTTGTTGACGTTTTTCGTCACGATCATTTCTATTATTGTCTCGCATTGGCGGCTGATTCTGTGGAAATGGCGGCAACCCTTGCGGCAACCGACCATCTCTGCGTGGCGGACGTTGTGCGAAAATTGAACTCGAAAGTAATAAAATTATAGCGATAAATAATAAATTGGTTTTCATAAAACTACTTTTTATCTGTTGAAATAAAACGAATTGCACGAGTTGAGCCATCATTGTCGAGAATAACTTCAGCAGTTACAAGCTCTTCGTTTTTAGAAACATTATTAGAAACCCCGAGCGAAACCATTAAGGCACGCGGAACTTTTACTCGAACGATTTGTCCACTGTCAGTATTTGGCGAATATGACAAAGCTATAAAATCAGTTTTTGTCTCAACCAAAACTTTTGCCGCGGTTGGTTTTTTAATTTCTTTTTCTAATTTATTGGCGTTTTGTTTATTACTTAGAGGAATCGATTTAACTTTATTAATGTTTTTAGCAATTGATGTTCTGTTCTTCGCAATTATTTTTATTGTTGTAATCGTTTTTGTTTCTTTAATGCTACTTTCATTATCAACAACAGTTTGCTCTGTCGTTTTTACTGTTTCACTAATTTTTAAATCCGGTGATGTTTCTAAAACAATTTCGTTGTTAGGAATATCAGATTTTAGAAATAAAATTGCAAAACCAAGACTGAAAACTATTGTAAAAATTGCAAAAGCTACAATTTGCCAACGAAACACCAAGAACCAACTTTTCGGTTGCGATTTTTCTGAGTTAATTTGGTTTTTAATATTCCACAATAACTTTGGCGAATCTGCAATTTGATCGAGCGTTTCGTTGTCCAAACTGAAACTTTGCACAACGTTTTTTGCAATTAGATCGATTTGATTTTCTGAAAGTTGATTTTTCATGTAATTTACTAGAATTAATCTCCATTACAAAAGACGTTGGAAAATATAATTTAGTTACAAAGTTTAGACAGATTTTTTTTCGCGATTTATTGTGTGAAAAGCAACTGCGAAAATAATTATAAAACCGCCAAGTAAAGCCCAATTTGAAGGTTTTTCATTAACTATTAAAAAAACCCAAACAGGATTTAAAATTGGTTCAAGAAAACCGATAATACTTGCGTCAAGTGGTCGAACGCCGCGAACAATGCCACGTATAAACAAAACATAAGCAATTCCAATTTGAATAATTCCGAGAAAACTTAATGCAAAAACGTCTAACCAGGACATTGTTGAAAGTGCAGAAATTCCTGAAGGAAAAAAAGCAATTGCGAGAAATAAATTTCCGTAAATTACTGAGATTGCAGGATTTGTTGAATGAGCTTTTGGGTGTTTGAGCAACATTATATAGAGACCAAGAAAAACTCCGGAAGCCAAAGCCGCTGCATTTCCCCAATAATCGTCAATTTTAAGTTGTCCGACAAAAAACAGAGACATTCCGCCGACACAAATCAGAACGGTTATTAAATCTTTCAAACGAAATTTCTCTTTAAGTATAAAAGGCGAAAATATGAGTATGTAGATTGGTGCTGTATATTGGAGAAAGATTGCGTTAGCAGCGGTAGTATGTTTAGTCGCCCAAACGAATAAAAAGAGTAGCAAAGCATAAAAAATAGAATTTAAAATGCCAAAGGCGTTGATTTTTAATCCGTCTTTATAAGTTAAAAGTAAAACTGTAATTGCAGCGAGAAGTGAACGATAAAAAGTAACTTGTGAAGCATCGAGACTCGTGAGTTTTATAAAAAGCCCGCCACTACTCCATATTATTACGGCGATTGCGACGAGCCAAATTGGTGAAATTCTTGAATTTTCCGTTTTCATTCTTTGAAAAACAAGTTTATTTCATTGCACCTTCGATAGTATCGCGTAAACGCTTTGCTGTTGTTGTCACTGGTTCAAGAACTGCTTTTTCGACATTATCGTAAATTTTCTTTCCAAAAACTGCGTTCCAAGAAGGAATAGTAATTGTTACTGCTCCGTGAACTTTTGCACGACAACCTAGTCTAATAAAAGGTTTCGAATCATTATCGATAGGATTGTAACCGAATGTTTTTAAAGCCTTTCGTTCTAACTCTTCGACATCAGCAAGACGATCTTTACCGCTAATAACTCCAACCCAGCAAGTTCCGCATGCTGCACTTCGACATTCGACTGGAATTGGTCCTTCACTACAACGATCATCCGTCAAATAATCAATTTTTGCTGCCGCAGTTGCAATTTCTTGATCCATAACTGCTTTGAAAGTCCGATTAGCGTTTTCGTCAAATGTAACAGTGTATTGTTTGTTAACCGTTTTTAAGAATCCAAACAATCCTTGCGAATCATCTTTTGCACGTTCTAAGACTATTTGGTTTGCTGATTTTCCAATAACTGAACGAGAAAGAGAAATATTTCCAGGTGATGTCTTAAAAGACTCAGAACCAGCTTGAACTAGAGTCATTAATCCTACAAGAACAATAGCAATAGTTAAAGATTCGTCCGTTTTTGATGTTAAGGCAACAGATTTGGCGATTTGCAAAACTTCCTCTACCAATTGCCCTGATTCAGAATCAAATGAATCAATTCGTGATGAAATAGAAGATTTAGTCTCACCCCAAAATCGATGACCGTATATAAAAGAGTGTGATCCATCAATGTCATCTTTCAATTGATATTTTCCTTTCATAGCAAAACCATGTTCAGCTACTGCTCTGTCTTCGGCATTTTCAATGTAATGGAAGAGCGAAAGTGGATGAAATCTGAACCATATTTGAATAGGAACGCGATCTACTTCGTGGATACTTGGGAGTAAATTAGTTACTAATTCTGCCCAATCGTTTTCAGTTAAAGTGTTTAAGAAGTTTTCGAATCTTGTTGTCATAAGTGTTTATTTAAATAAATTTTTCTGTTCAAAAATATTGATTCTAATCAAAAGATTGCGAACTTGCAAAAGCTCACTTGACATTGCTTTCGTAAATCGTTATATTTGAAGTTTCGGACAAAGCGTCTGAGCTTTTACAAGCAAAACCGAATGGTTCTGTAAAGCAGTTTTTTGAGAGTTTAAGCAGGAATTGTAGCGTAAAGTAAATGAACCAACATTTACCGACACAGTAAAATCAAACCAATTTTAAGTCACGCCACCGCAAAGCTGAACTCCAAAGATAGCAATAAAAAGTTTCATTAAATCATAGTATATAGAGCAAGTAGATAACTTGTGCTAACTGCTAAACAAGTTTTAGCAAGAGGCAGGTAGATATTATCTTTTGTCCTAAAGTATTTAGTTAGAGGAAATAATGCCGACGATTAACCAATTAGTTCGTAAAGGTCGCAAAGCTGTAAAATATAAAACAGCAAGCCCTGCTTTACAATCTTGCCCGCAACGCCGCGGAGTTTGCACTCGTGTTTACACACAAACACCGAAGAAGCCTAACTCAGCGTTACGCAAAGTGGCACGTGTTCGTTTGACCAATGGAATTGAAGTTACGACCTACATTCCAGGAATTGGACACAATTTGCAGGAGCATTCAATTGTTTTGATTCGTGGCGGGCGTGTCAAAGATTTACCAGGTGTTCGTTATCACGTCATTCGAGGCACATTAGATTCGTCTGGTGTTGCTAAGAGAAACCAAGCACGTTCAAAGTATGGTGCTAAGCGTCCAAAAGCGGCTAAATAACTAATTAATAATAACTGATATGCCAAGAAGAAGAGTTGCAGGAAAAAGAGAAGTTTTGCCAGATCCAATTTACAACAGTATTGTTGTGACCAAGTTTATAAACGGTGTGATGTGGCAAGGAAAAAAAGCGGTCGCCGAACAAATTTTTTATGGTGCGATGACCAAGATTGGTGAGAAGACAGGTGAAGATCCGTTGAAAGTGTTTAAAAAAGCACTAGAAAATGTCGCTCCAACGCTTGAAACGAAATCACGTCGAATTGGTGGTGCTACTTATCAAGTTCCTTTAGAAGTAACAAGAGATAGACGTAACACGCTCGCTATTCGCTGGTTGGTAGGCAATGCCAGAAAACGTAGCGAAAAAACAATGGAAGGTCGGCTTGTAGGTGAATTGCTTGATGCAATCAACAGTCGCGGCGGTTCGGTTAAGAAACGTGAAGATGTTCATCGTATGGCTGAAGCAAATAAAGCATTTGCTCATTATCGTTGGTAGTTTTAGAAAAGATTTATTGAGTTACGAAAATGTCAAAGATTTCATTAGACAAATTTAGAAACATCGGCATCATGGCACACATTGATGCAGGTAAAACCACAACAACTGAAAGAGTTTTGTATTACACTGGCGTGTCGCACAAAATTGGTGAAGTTCATGAAGGTACTGCAACGATGGATTGGATGGAGCAAGAGCAAGAGCGTGGCATTACGATTACGTCTGCCGCAACTACTTGTTATTGGACTCATAACAACATTGAACACAGAATTAATATCATTGACACTCCTGGTCACGTAGATTTTACGATGGAAGTCGAAAGATCGTTGAGAGTTCTTGATGGAGCTGTTGCTGTTTTTGATGGAGTTGCTGGTGTTGAGCCTCAATCTGAGACTGTTTGGCGGCAAGCTGACAAGTATGGTGTTCCGAGAATTTGTTTTATTAATAAGCTAGACCGCTCAGGTGCTTCATTTGAAAGATCTTTTGATTCGATTTTAACAAGGCTCGGAGCTAACGCGGTTGCTATCCAAATACCTATTGGTCTTGAAGAGAATTTGAAAGGCGTTGTTGATCTTATTAGAATGAAAGGTCTTATTTGGAGTAATGAAAATCTTGGTGCTGATTATGAAGTAACCGATATTCCTGAAGATTTATTAGAAGCTGCAAAGGCTGCACGCGAAAAATTAGTTGAAGCTGTTTCAAGTATTGACGACGATTTGATGATGAAATACCTCGAAGGTGAGGAGATTTCTGAAGACGAAATACGCAAAGCCTTAAGAAAGGGAACGCTTGCGATGAAAATTGTTCCCGTTGTTACTGGTTCGGCTTTTAAAAATAAAGGTGTTCAAACATTACTTGACGCTGTTGTTGATTATCTCCCAAGTCCTCTTGATATTCCCCCAATTGAAGGGAAAAATCCTGACACAGACGGAGTTGAAACACGTGAAGCTAAAGATAATGCACCTTTCTCGGGTCTCGTTTTCAAGTTAATGGCTGACAAACATTTAGGTCAATTAGCTTTCGTTAGAGTTTATAGTGGCACGGTGACGGCTGGTTCTTATGTTTACAATTCAATTAAGGGTAACAAAGAACGTGTAGGTCGTTTGATGCGTATGCACGCCAATAAACGCGAAGACATTGAGTCCGCTTCTGCCGGTGAAATTATTGCAATTGGTGGAATGAAAAACGTCACAACTGGAGATACTGTTTGTGATGAAAAGAATCATATAATTTTGGAGTCGATGGATTTCCCTGATCCGGTTGTAAGAGTTGCGGTTGAACCGAAAACTCGTGCTGACCAAGACAAAATGGGAATTGCACTGAACCGACTTGCACAGGAAGATCCAAGTTTTAGAGTTAGTTCAGACCATGAAACAGGTCAAACAATTATTGCTGGGATGGGCGAACTCCATTTAGAAATTATTGTTGATCGTATGAAGCGTGAGTTTGGAGTCGAAGCTAATGTTGGTAAACCTCAAGTAGCTTATCGTGAAACTGTAACTACTTCAGCTCCAGGCAAAGAAATCTTCAAGAAACAATCAGGCGGTCGTGGGCAGTTTGGTCACGTTGAGGTTGAGATTGAACCAGCTCCAGGCGAAGGGTATGTTTTTGAAGACAAGATTACGGGTGGTGTAATTCCAAGACAATTTATCAAACCTGTTTCTGAGGGAATCAGAGATGCTATGCGTCGTGGTTTTCTTGCAGGATATGAGTTGGTTGATATTAGGGTTCGTTTGGTTTTTGGTTCATACCATGAAGTTGACTCTGACGAACGTTCATTCCAAATCGCAGGAAGTCTAGCATTTCAAGATGCCGTTCGTAAAGCTAAACCTGTTTTACTTGAACCAATTATGCGGATTGAAGTGGTTACTCCGGAAGAATATATGGGCTCTGTAAATGGAGATTTAAACCGCCGCCGTGGTCAGATTGAAGGGATGGAACCTCGCCCAGGCGGAGTTCAAGTTGTTACAGCCTTTGTTCCACTTTCTGAAATGTTTGGATATACAACAGATTTACGCTCTGCAACACAAGGTCGTGCAACCTCGACTATGCATTTCGAACGTTATGATCAAGCACCTAGAAATGTTGCTGAAGAAGTAATCGCTAAAGTCAAAGGTGCAGTAAGTTAATTAAAGTTTTTAGTTGGAGTATTTAAGATGAGTAAAGAAAAATTCGATCGCAGCAAGCCGCACGTAAACATTGGGACAATAGGACATGTGGATCATGGGAAGACGACGTTGACGGCGGCAATTACAAAGGTATTATCGAAGCATAATCCGAACAATAAAGTTCGAGATTTCAGTTCGATTGACAATGCACCGGAAGAAAAGGCACGAGGAATTACCATTGCGACATCGCACGTTGAGTATGAAACTGCGTCACGCCATTATGCACACGTTGATTGTCCTGGTCACGCTGATTATGTA
>JANORS010000027.1:0-80580 GCA_031415455.1 Acidobacteriota bacterium
GCGGAACATACACACCAACCGCAACAACATCGGGTGATGGAACTCCGGTATTTAGTGTGAGTGGTGGATGTTCATTGACATCCGGAGTTGTAACAATGACTTCGGGAACGACAAGTTGTGTAGTGACAGCGACAACCGCAGCGACATCAAACTACGGAAGTAGTTCAGATTCGCAAACAATCGTTGCTTCGAAGGTTGCACAATCGATCCCGCTAGGAACATTACCAACAGTTCAAGTTGGAATTGCCGATATTGTACTTCCCGCATTAGCAACATCTGGCTTACCAGTTTCTTATGTCGCGACAAGTAACCCATTATCTGGATTATGCACAATGTCTGGAGCAAATACGGTTCATATCGTAAACCAAGGGATGTGTACGATTACCGCAAATCAGGCTGGTGATTCAAACTACAACCCTGCTCCAGAAGTAATTCAGACATTCGCGATTAATGCGTTAACCACACCGATTGCGATTTCGATACCAAATCCTGCAATCCCAACTTATCATGGAACGGACACGTTGATTCCTGTAATTGTAAATGATGTTAATTTACATGGTGTGTTTTCGTTTGAAGTAACGGTGACTTATGATTCGAATATTCTGGAGTTATTGAGTCCACCAGTTAGTTCTTCCGGAACACTTTCTTCTGCCTACTCATTTGATTTCGACGATACACTTGTATCTGGAACTACGCGAAAACTTGTAATCTCAGGTAGTGGTTCAACGAATCTCGGTGGTGTTAGCACGACGTTACTGAACTTAAGGTTTAATGGCAAAAACACCGGTTGTTCAAGCTTGGCGATAAGTGATGTTTTATTCAATAACGGGACGCCTGAGGTTGGGACAGTAACCAATGGTAACGCCTGCGTTATTAATGGCGATGTCACAGGCGTGGTTCGCAACTTCCTTAACGTGCTGCCAGTCCCGGGCGTTGTAATGACGGTAGCTGGAACACCAAGTGTTCCTTCCAGTTCAACGGATGGAACTGGATTCTACCAATTAACTGGTTTTGGTGACGTCGCATATGATGTGACGCCCTCTAAACCGGCTGTGCTTCGGTCGGAATATTCTGGTATGGGTGAAATACATCCGATACTTTCCGCGGACTCGGTGTTAATACAACAGCATCGCGTCGGTCGGATTACATTGACGGCTGACCAGCTTTTAGCTGCTGATGTAGATCAAAATGGATTGGTTCAATCGTTCGATGCATCCTTGATTCAGCAATATCGTGCAAATATCCCAAATGTGTTGAACAGAACGGGAACGTGGAAATTTGTTGATAATACGAAGCATTATGATGACGTATTTACCAACAAACTAAACCAAGACTATCGTGCATTGCTCTTAGGAGACGTGGATGGTAGTTGGGCTGCACCTTTGGCTCCGCCGATGATTGCTACGACAGAATCAAAAGGCGATACGGTCAAAAACGACGCCGCTGAAGTTGGTGTTTCGGAAACGAATAAACTTGCACCAATGGCTGTTTCTGTGTCGTTGCCAACACAATCTGTCGGTCAAAATCTGCCGTTCAGTTTGGATATAATGGTTGGAAATCTGACGGGTGAAAACGTCACTTCCTATGATTTCGACGTCTTGTACGATCCGAATATCATTGAACCTGTTGGAAGCGACCCAACGAATAAGGCAGGTACTTTGAGTAGTGGTGCAAACGTTTTAGGCGGATTGATTACACCGGGCAGATTGGCAGTATCGGCGACATCGGCGATCACACCACTCGCGGGTTCCGGTACTTTAATCAGACTCATGTTTAAAGCGAAAACGCCACCAGCTGGAAGCACTACGCCATTGACCTTCAGTCCATTTATTTTCAACGCTGGAACACCGGTTGCGACCCAAGTTCCAGGACAGATTACTGTTCTGGCACCGTCAGCAGCGACGGTTCAGGTTGGTGGTCGGGTAACAAATGTTAATGGAAACGCAGTTGCTAGGGCTCGCGTTTTGTTGACAGATAGTAGCGGTGTTGCTCGCACCGCGATGACTAACTCGTTTGGAAATTATCGGTTTGATAATGTTCAAGTTGGTGAAACATACATCGGGAGCGTTGCATCCAAACAGTTTACATTTACACCACAAACTGTAAATGTTTCAGATGGACTAACAGACTTAAATTTTACGGCTCTCCAACCATAAAAATTTAAGTTATAACCAAGTGAATCCGGCAAGACGAAAATCTTGTCGGATTCTTTTTTGTCAATTTTTATTAAGCCCAAAATACTCAGTAGGAAGTTCTACCGCCAAGACGCAGAGAACTCCAAGGAAATCTTTTCATTTTGTAACTCTTTCTTGATGTTCTCGGATACTTGGCGGTGAAAGACGATTTTCTGGTAACATCCAAAAAATCTCAATTGCGTAATCAGGGTTAAATTAAAAACAAAAAAGAGGCGAATTTTTTAAGTTCGTCTCTTTTAATTTGAAAGCCGATGATGGGACTCAAACCCGCGACCTGATGATTACAAATCAACTGCTCTATCAACTGAGCTACATCGGCAGAATGTCACTTTTATAAGCGACAGACAGATATATTACAGAAGCATTTAGATTCTTGCAAGCAGAAAAGTCAGAAAAATAACTACTTAATTAAATTTTGGATTTCACGAAAGTTTTTGTGTTTGGAATTTTCCATTATTTCAAAAAATGCCATTTCAACTGTTGAAAGGTTCGCACCGTTTTTAGCCATTTTGGCAACTCCAGTTTGTTTATCAATTTCGTTTCGTGAGGCAATGCAGTCGTTTAATAGATGAACTTCGTAGCTGTTGGCAAGTAAATCGTGAACGGTTTGATTAACGCAAATATGAGTTTCAAGACCGCAAACAATTATTTGTGATGCCTTGGTTTGTTGCAAAGTCTCAACAAATTTTGGCTCGCCATAACTGCTAAAAGTATTTTTTTCAATATAATTAAAATCTTCGTTCAAATGCGATTTAATTTCACTTGCGGTGTGTCCAAGCCCTTTTGGGTATTGTTCGGTAACGATAATTGGTAAACCTAATATTTGAAAACCCTTGACGGCAATTGCAGCTCGTTTGGCAATTTGCTCAAAATCAGGAATTACGGTTCGAAATGCCTCTTGGATATCAACAACAATTAATACGCAATTTTCAGTCAACTTCATCATTTTTTTCCTTTTTAATTTTTTTAAATTTGGCACTTTCAGCTTTTTCGCGTTTGAGTTGCCGAAAAAAAATATAAACAGCTCCAATTCCAAAAATTAAAAGCATAATCATCATCGCGGCGATAAAATAAAGTTCAGCCAATTGAGAATTTGTCATTGATTAAGTTTAACCGAAAGAAACGCAAAGGAAAAACGCGAACTGTTCAGTGTGAACAAATTCGCGTTTATCTATTTTAAAAAATTTCAAATTACCTTGCGGCGTTTGAATTCATCGTTGAATTTCTTGAACTATCAGTTGTTTGTCCCGGATCACGCATCGCTGTTGTGTGGCACCAACCGGTTTTGTGTCCCATATTGTTAGCTCCCGGAAGTTGTGCGTAAGCTCGTTCGACAACGCCATCTTCAGGATCGCCAAGAAATAAATCAGTTGCGAGACTGCAATAATCATATCTCCACCAAACATCTGTAAATGAAGTGGTGTGATAATAAACTTTGCTTCTTGCCCAAGTTGGAATGCCGGAAAGCCAAGTTGCGGCACCGCTGTAAGTTAAATCGTTATTTGCACCGCAACCTGCACCAAAAATTTGTCCCAAAACAGCTAAATTTCCGGCAAGTGCCGTTCCTTGATATGGTGTTCCGACTGATTGAATTAGCCTTGAGCCTGTCGCGTTATCTAATCCGCTCCAATAATATGTGTATAGATGAAGCGAAGCAGCACCGCCTTGGCTATGTGCGACAATTCCAAACGAAGGTAAAGAAGCACCAAAATTTTTGATTAAATTAGCAAACTGGTCATGTGATCTGTTTTTGTTTAAATCAAGAAATTTAACAAAATTAGAAAATTGTGCGGTTTGCGTCCAAGAATCTCCTGAACAATAGCCGTGAACTAACATCAATTTTCCGCCGACTGCATTAGTAGAATCCAAATTAGCCGGACGTTTTCCGAAACGCATTTCGTCAGTAATTTGTCCGAGCGAGTTTTTTGCCGAGTCAGTTGCATAAATTGTCGGAAGCGAAATTGTTTTAGATTCTGCAACAATTACTGAAGAATCAGCGTCTTGGAGACGAAAATTGCGAAGTTCGTAGTTTCCTTTAACATTTGAATTTGCAAGCCAACGTGAATCTAAATTGAGTGTTACTCGATTGCGATCAACAAAACTCATTCCGCCAATCCAAGTTGTTGCTTCATCGTGTCCATCGGCGTTTAATCCCCAAACTTCAGCGTGAGCAATAACTTTTTGTCCATTTCTTAATCCGCTGACAGGTAAACTGATTTGGAATCGAACATCATCAATTAATGTTACTCTTGTTTTGGAACCAATAACTCCACGATTTTGTGAAACATCAATTAAATGTTCTGAAGTTCTGATAAACAGATTTCCATCCGGGTTTGTGCCGCGAACTGTAATTTGAGCAGTGTGTTTGCCAGAAAATCTCGGAGAAAATCCTAATCTATAATTTCCATCACCAACGCTGTTCATTTTAGCGGTTTCAACATTACCGTTTGGCAACGTTATTGTGGCTGATGCATCAGAAATAGAATCTCGTAATGTTGTAGGTTGGTCGATGTCGTTATTCGTATTTCCATCAAAAAGGGAAGTGACGAGTCCAAATTCAGTGCCAACAACTGTTTGAAGCGTGTCAACATAAGAATAAAGACGATATGGCGAGTCATTCGAAACGACTAAATATCCAATCGGTTTGGCTGAATTTGTAAAAGTTTCACTTGTCTCTATTTTGACATTAAGAACGCCGGTTTTGATTGATTCAAAAGAAAAAACCTCAGCAGGAAAAGTTGAGCCTTCAAATCCGACATCAGATTTCTCAATCTTAATTCCTCTTGAATTTTCACGAACATTTATTAACTCGTCGTCGTTTGAACCAACTAAAATATCAATCTCACCGCTTTTCGGCGAAATTAAGGTTAATTTAAAATTTTCAGAATTGTCGACCGGAACCTTAAAAGTTTGCGAACCTTTTATTGGTAACATAGCAACTCTCGAACGATTTCCGAGCGTTTCAGGATTTGGGAGTCGCATTTGATTGATTTCGTCAGGCGAACCTCCAAGTTGTTTAAAGTTGTTCGAATTGATTTTTTGTGCAGTTATCGTTGCTGTAAATGCAATAGAAACTGCAAGAAAAAACGTGTAGTAACGGATTTTGTTTAGAAGCATCATATTCTCAAATTCTCCTTGGCATTTAACTTATGAAAACGAAAAAAGAAATATTGCAATATTGTTGGGTATTTGAAAAACACGAAAAGTGAGCAAATGTTAACCGCAAAGTCGAAAAAAATCAATCTTGAGTGATATAATTTAAATTATGGAAAGATTCGTTATTATTTGTCCATGTTGTGAAGCAAATTTAAATATTGACGCCCAAACCGGTGCAATTCTTTCGCATGAAGAAAAAAAGAAGCATCTTGGTTCATTTGAAGATTTGCAAAGCGAGCTTGATAAAAAGAAACAAGTCCGCGAACAGTTGTTTGCTCAAGAAATGTCTTCGATGAAAGACAGAGAACGCTTGCTTGAAGAAAAATTTCAGGAAGCATTTAAAAAAGCTGACAAAGAATCGGGCAAGCCATTTAGAAATCCGCTTGATTTTGACTAAGTGCTTGAAACGTTTTAGATATGACGTTTGACAGCGTTGTTTGAAACGTTATAATTAGAAATTTGTTTCTCGCTGAATGATTAGCAAAAATTTATCCAATTTTTAGTTTAATCGACAGTTTTATCGAATGATTGTTAGTTTAGAAAAAATCAGCGAACAAGAAACTTTTTACGATTTCAATATTGAACCGGAAAAGATTTTGCTTGACGATGAATTTACGAAACTAAAAACAACTGTAAACATTTCGGGTTTACTAACAAAAAAAGACGAGAACATTAGATTTCAAGGAAAAATTCAAACTGCAATTTTATTAATTTGCGACAGATGTTTAACTGAAACCGAAAAAGAATTTTTGATTGAAATAGACGAAAGATTCGTTGATAAAAGCAAAGATATATTAGTTAACGAAAAAGAAATAATCGAAGAAGATTTAAACATATCAGTTTTAGAATCTAACACTTTCGATTTTTCAGAAGTTGCAAGAGAACAATTATTGCTCCAGTTAGCAACACATTTTGTTTGTCAAGAAAATTGTCAAGGGTTATGCCAAACGTGTAAAGCCAACAAGAACATTGAAGATTGCAACTGCAATCAAAAAGAGATTGACCCTCGTTGGTCGGTTCTTAAAAATTTAATTAAATAGAAAGATTTATTTACAACTGGAAAATTTTTGAATTCAACAGTTGATTTTGAGATAGTAGTTAAGAGGAATATTATGCCAAATCCAAAAAGAAGACATTCACATTCGAGAACCAGACAGCGACGTGCCCACGATGCTCTGACACCGCCACAATATTACATTGATAAAGAAACTGGTGAACCACAACAACCACACAGAGTAAACCTGAAAACCGGTATTTATCGCGGAAGACAAGTTTTAGAAGCTAAGGAAAGTGAATAATTCACACGTTTAATTTAGTTATCCAAAATCTAAAATGGGAATTAACGCAGGAATAATCGGTACAGGACATTCTTATCCGACTGGTCTTTTGACGAATGCAGATTTGGAAAAAATCGTTGAAACAACAGACGATTGGATCACAACTCGCACCGGAATCAAACAGAGACGTAAAGCATCTGCTGATGAATATACGTCAATGTTTGCTGTGAAAGCCGCAAATCAAGCTCTTGAACGTGCAGGAATTGACGCTAAAGATATTGATTTAATAGTTTGTGCCACAACAACCCCAGACCAAATTTTACCTTCAACCGGTTGCATTATCCAAGCCGAAATTGGTGCTGATAATGCAGCAGCCTTCGATATTGTAGCTGCTTGCTCGGGCTTTTTATATGGTTTAACCACAGTTGAATCAATGATTAAAACCGGACAAGTAAAAAATGCTTTGGTAATTGGAGCGGAAGTTTTGACCAAATATGTTGATTACACAGATCGTGCGACTTGTGTGATTTTTGGTGATGGAGCCGGAGCTGCTGTTTTGTCTGCTGTGCCAGAAGGCAAAGGTATTCTTGCCACGAAGATTCGTTCTGATGGTAGATATTTAGAACAACTTTACTCGCCAGGCGGTGGAACTCGAATGGGAACTTCGCACCAAACAATTGATGACGGTCAGCATTTTTTTAAAATGAAGGGTAACGAACTTTTTAAAGTTGCGGTGCGTTCAATGGCTGAAATTTCAGCGGAAATGCTTGCGAAAGCGGGTTATACGGTAGACGATGTAAAAATTGTAATTCCACACCAAGCAAATCAACGAATAACTGATGCGGTCGCATCACGGCTCGGTGTTCCTGAAGAAAAAGTTTATTCAAATATCGCTCAACATGGGAACACTTCTGCTGCATCAATCCCAATTGCATTGGATGAGTGCATTCAATCTGGTAAAATTGTCGAAGGAGATTTGGTTTTGATGACCGCGTTTGGCGGCGGAGTTACTTGGGGCGGAACAGTAATAAGATTCTAGATTGTTTGATTGATTCATTAACTTATATTCAATGAATCAATGTTTAAATGAATCAATGTCACAATCAAAAATAGCATACATATTTCCAGGACAAGGTTCTCAAGTTGTCGGAATGGGCAAAGATTTATTCGATAACTTTCCTATTGCTCGAAGTATTTTCGAAGAAGCTGATGAAGCGTTGGGTTTTTCGCTTTCAAAAATGTGTTTTGAAGGCACAACGGAAGACTTGGCTTTGACTGCAAATACACAACCCGCAATTTTAACCTGTTCTATTGCTGTATTTAGAACAATGTTAGACGAAGGTTTTGTTCAACCTGATTTTGTTGCCGGGCATAGTTTAGGAGAGTATTCAGCTTTGGTTGCGGCAAATGCAATTAGTTTTAAAGATGCACTACAAATTGTTCGTAAACGCGGAACATATATGCAGGAAGCAGTTCCGCTAGGCATTGGAGCAATGGCGGCAATCCTTGGTGCTGATTTAGAAACGATTGAAAAAGTTTGTTTTGAGGTTGCTAATGGTCAAATTTGTTCGCCAGCAAACATCAATTCTCCGAATCAAACTGTGATTGCCGGAAATGCCGAAGCGATTGACCGAGCTTGCGATTTATTAAAAGAACGTGGTGCAAAACGTGCCATAAAATTAAATGTTTCAGCTCCTTTTCATTGTGCTTTGATGATGCCTGCACAAGTAAAATTGCACGAAGATTTATTGAAATTAGAGTATAAAGATTTGCTTTTTCCGATTGTTGAAAATGTTACAGGTGAGATAAACTCAAATAACACAAGAGTTTGTGATGCGTTAACTAACCAAGTTTCATCTCCAGTGCGTTGGCTCCAATCAATCGAAAATTTGGTCAAACTTGATGTTAAAACATTTGTCGAAGTTGGAGCGGGGAAAATTTTATGCGGTTTAGTGAAACAAATTAATCGTGATGTTCGTTGTTTCAATGTTGAAAATTTAGAAAGTTTGAAAAATAGTTTGGAAAATATTAGAAGTTAAGTGAGTTGTAAAGTAATTTAGGTTAATATATTTTAGCAATTTACATTGTAATAACAACTTATTATATTTAATTAGATTAGGAGAAAAATATGTCAGAAGTTCAAGATAAAATTAAACAAATTATTGTTGACGAATTAGGTGTTGACGAGGCAGAAGTTACTGAAAATGCACGCTTTATCGAAGATTTAGGTGCAGATTCTTTGGATTTGGTAGAACTTGTGATGCGTTTTGAAGAGGAATTTGATATTGAAATTCCTGATGAAGACGCAGAAAAAATTCAAGCTGTTCGTGATGCTTACGCATACGTTGAGCAAAACAAAAAAGACTAAAGTTAAATTATGAATGGTGAATTGTGAATGATTAGTTTCGGTTTTCATTCTTTATTCACCATTCATTATTAACAATTTACAATTATTTTATGAAACGTCGTGTTGTCGTTACAGGACTTGGTTTAATAACTGCTTGCGGAAATTCAGTATCTGAAACGTGGGAATCGTTAATTGCTGGAAAAAGTGGTGCGGATTTTATAAAAAAGTTCGACACAGAAAAATTTGACGTCAAATTCGCATGCGAGGTCAAAAATTTTGATCCACTAACGCTGATTGAAAAACGCGAAGCTCGCCGAATGGGAGCTTTTTCTCAGTATGCAATTTTTGCTGCTGATGAAGCAATGAAACACAGCGGACTTGTAATCGATGAATCAAATGCCTTTGATATTGGCACTTATATTGGTTCCGGAATTGGAGACTTTTGGGCGATTGAACGCGAGCATGAAAAACTTTTAAATGATGGACCTAACCGTGTTTCACCATTCTTTATTGTTTCAGCGATCGTAAATTTAGCTGCCGGAAATGTTTCAATTCGTTTTGGTGCAAAAGGTCCAAACTCTGCTACTGCAACAGCTTGTGCCGCCGGAGCTCACGCTATCGGTGATAGTTTTCGCCTGATTGAACGCGGCGATGCCGATGCAATGATTTGTGGCGGAGCCGAATCTGCAATTACTCCAATGTCTGTTGCTGGTTTTAATTCAATGAAGGCTTTGTCGAAGCATAACGAAAATCCGCAAAAAGCATCGCGTCCTTTTGATGCAAACCGAGATGGTTTTGTCATTGGCGAAGGTGCAGGAATTTTAATCTTAGAAGAATTAGAATTTGCCAAAAAACGCGGTGCGAAAATTTACGCAGAAATTGTCGGTTACGGAATGACTGGCGATGCTTTTCATCAAACAAGCCCCGACGATACTGGTTCGGGTGCAATTCGCGTAATGAACAAAGCTCTCAATGATGCTGGAATTACGCCAGACAAAATCGATTACATTAATGCTCACGGAACTTCAACTTTTTATAACGATCGTGGCGAAACAAAAGCAATTAAAGAAGTTTTCGGTGAACATACAAAAAAAATGGCGGTAAGCTCGACAAAATCTATGCACGGACACGCACTTGGTGCAGCCGGCGGAATTGAAGCTGTAATTTCGATTATGGCGATTTTGAACCAAAAACTTCCACCTACAATAAATTACGAAACGCCTGATCCTGAATGTGATTTAGATGTTGTCCCAAATGTTGCCAGAGACGCGAAGGTTGATTATGTTTTATCTAATAGTTTCGGTTTTGGCGGAACGAATGCGTGTTTAGTTTTTAAGCGTTATATTGACTAACGTATTGAAGTTCAAACAACTACAAAACATAGAAATCCTGTATTATATCTGAAAAGAGATATTTCGATGAAGTAGTTTTTTATCCTGCCGAACTTGAAAAAGAAATAGGTGAAACTGCCTATCATTACAAATTAATTTTTCTTTTATTTGGATTTTTAGAACAACATTAAAGGCAACATTAAAAAATAGTCAGCACCTGACATTTTTTTGTTTTGGAGTTGATAACAAACTACGGCGTGTTTTTAAGACATGGGAAGAAGGTTTTTTTCCGCAAGTTGTTTTCAAGATTGCGTCTGATTCAACATTTGAAAATGGTTTGGGCGGCAAGCTTCTTAAATATGCGAGTTTGGGTGTGGAAGAATATTATTTGCTTGATCCCAAGCGTAAATATTTACCTTCGCCTTTTATGGCTTTTCGCCGTGAAAATGGATGCTTAGTTTCTGTGAATGTTGATAATAGTCGCGTTTTTTCACCTTTGCTAAAGTTCGAAATAGCTGATAACGGTAAAACGTTTAGACTTTATAACCCAAACACGAATGAATTTTTACAAGCTATTTTGACTGGTGAAGAGTAATTTCAGCTTTGCAATATTTTTTATAAAATTCCATTTAATTGTGAATGAATGTTCATTCAGATTAGTGGATTTTTTTCTGTAAAAGTTTTAGAATCATAAAAGTTATGAAAATTATAGTTTTAATGAAGCAAGTTGCCAATAAAGACGCAGTTTTGCGAATTGGCAAAGACGAAAAATGGATTGAGGAAACTGACATTGCATTTCAAACCAACGAATCTGATGGTTATGCACTTGAAGAAGCCTTACGTTTGAAAGAAGCTAAAGGTGGCGGCGAAGTAATTGTTTGCACACTTGGCGGACAATCAGCAAAAACTGTTATTAAAGACGCACTTGCTCGCGGTGCAGATCGGGCAATTCACATTGTTTCTGAAAACTCTCAAGGTTTATCGCCATTCAAAATTGCTAAAACAATTGCAAATGCAATTCGCGAAGAAAACGCTGATTTAATTTATGCAGGTTTGCAATCTGATGACAGCGGTTATGGACAAACTGGTGTGATTTTGGCTGAACTTCTAGGGATTCCACACGCGACTTTGGTAATTCAGGTAGATCGCGAAAGTGAGCAGTTTCGTGTTAAGCGGGAACTCGAAAGTGGTTGGTATCAATGGTTTACGTATCAAACTCCGGCTTTGATGTCTATCCAATCAGGTATTTCGCAAATAAGATATGCAACTTTAAAGGGAATTATGTCAGCGAAAAGCAAACCTGTTAAAGAAATTGCGGCTGAAATTGAAAATTTTGATTCGGCTCAACATATTAGTAGAGTTTATCTACCGCTTAAACTTAAACAAACCCAAATGCTTGGCGGCGGCGATGCCAAAAAAGGTGCAGTCGAATTGGTCGAAAAACTCAGAAATGACGTAAGAGTTCTCTAATTTCATTAAAAATTTAATTAAGGTTGATAGAGTTATTTTCTGTCAACCTATTTTATTTTCAAATTCCTGAAAAAAAATCATTAATCAATTGTATTCTATTAGGCTCTGAGATATTATTCGCTTACAAAATATTAAATAAAAAAGGAAGTACTTTAATGGTTAAATTAAATAATCGTTTTGCATCAAATTTATGTGGTTTATTAATCGCATTTTCATTTATGTCAAATGTTTCACCTATTTATGCTCAAGCTGAGTGTAATAGTGTAAGTCCGCCACTTGTGACGACAGGTGATATTTCTGCAGCAGATACAGATCAAACGTCGCGGCTTTTCCGTGATGGTAGAGGAACAACATGCTTGCTTAATAGACCGCAAACAACTTCTGGCGGAACTTTTGATGCTGATCAGTATACTTTTACAAACACTACTGCCGGACCGATTTGTGTATTCGTTGATTTGGATGCAACTGGTTGTGGTATTCCTGGTAATCAAATCAGTATGGCAGCTTACACAGGCAGCTATAATCCGGCAAGTATTTTAACGAATGCAATAGCTGATCCTGGTTTAAGCACAGGCTCAAATTTTGCAACATCGATGAATTTTAGTGTTGCGGCTGGTGCAACTTATGTAATTGTTGTTCACAGCGTAAATGCTGCTACAACCTGTCCGGCATATTCTTTTAGAAGATTTATCACTAATAATTGCCGTAATGCCGGATTTGATGCAGCTAATGATGGAAGTGCTGATTTAGCTTTATTTCGTCCGAGTGGTCCATTATCAACTTGGAACACTAAAACTTTAACTGGTTCGGCAGTTTCTACTCAATTAGGCTCAACTGGTGATGCTCCTGTTGCAGCTGACTATAATGGTGATGAAACAACTGATTTAGCAGTTTTTCGACCAAGTAATGGGACTTGGTATAAGTCAACAAATCCGGCAACTAATTTTGGAGCGACTCAATGGGGCATAAGCACAGATGTTCCAGTTCATGGCGATTATGATAGAGACGGCATTACAGATGTTGCAGTTTTTCGTCCTTCAGATAACAACTGGTATATATTGAGAAGTGAAACGAATTCATATCTTCAAATTAATCTGGGTTTAGCTGGCGACAAACCAGTTGTGGCAGACTATGATGGTGATGGAAAGTCAGATCCGGCTGTTTATCGTCCTAGTAATGGATTATGGACTGTTCTTACAAGTTCCGGTAATTATCTTTCTTTTCCAAATCAAAGACTATTTGGGCTTTCGACTGATATTCCTGTGCCAGCAGATTATGATGGCGATGGAAAAGCAGATAACGCTGTATATCGTCCAAGTGAAGGGAACTGGTATGTTTTCCGTAGCTCAGTTGCTACTGGAAATTTACAAGTTACTCAATGGGGAATTTCTGGAGATATTCCGCAAGTTGCTGATTATGATGGAGATAGAAAAGATGACTTTGCAGTTTTCAGACCTTCTACCAACATTTGGGGAATTTTAAGAAGCACGGCTGGATCATTTATCACACAGTTTGGACAAACTGGTGATATACCAGCAACTTCACCAAATAAAATTCCTTAGTTTTAAAATTAACACTATTTCAAAAGACCGAAACGCAAGGTTCTCTTTGCCAAGTTTCGGTCTTTTTTGTCATAATAGGTTTCTTGGATAATCTTAAATATTTATGAGTAAAATTTTAGTTTTTATTGAACACAAAGATTGCGTGCTGAACAAAACTTCGCTTGAAGCGATTACTGCTGCTCAGACTATCGGCAAAGAATTGAGTTTGGGTGTTACAGCAGTTATTCCATGTGGTAGCGATTGTTCACTGGCAAATGATATTGCAACTTATGATATTGAAAAAGTCATCGTTGCCAAAAATGCCAAACTTTCAACCTACACACCTGATGGTTATACAGACGCTTTTGCTGAAATTATTAAATCAGAAAATCCGCAGTTTGTGATAATGGCACACACTTACCAAGTCCGTGATTTCGCACCAAAATTAGCTGCGAGGTTTGGTAAAGAAGTTGTCGGCGATTGTATTCGATACAAAAACGATAGTGGAAAATTAACATTTACACGACGAATTTTTCTCGGGAAATTAGATTCTGATGTAACAGTTGATGGAAATTCACCTTATTTTGTAACGTTCCAAAGTGGAGCGTTTCGTGGAGATAGTGCGACAAAAGGTTCGGCTGTAATTGAAAATATCGAAGTTTCGGTTAATGACTTGCGGATGACACCTGAAGCTCCATTTCAAGAAGCCAAAGCAACAGTCGATTTGTCTAAATCTGAGATTATAGTTTCAGTTGGTCGTGGAATTAAATCGCAAGAAAATATTGCGATTGCACAACAACTTGCTGATGTTTTAGGTGCAGATTTAGCTGCATCTCGTCCGATTTGTGATAGTGAATGGCTTCCGATTGATCGACAAATTGGTTCTTCCGGTCAAACCGTTGCCCCAAAAGTTTATATTGCACTCGGTATTTCCGGTGCAATCCAACACATTGTTGGAATGAAAAATGCTTCGACAATTATTGCGATTAATAAAGATGCTGAAGCACCTATTTTTGACATTGCTGATTACGGAATTGTTGGTGATATGTTTGAGGCTTTGCCAGTTTTGATTGAAGAAATCAAAAAGGCAAAAGCATAGAATTCATTATAGTTTAATGACAAATTTAGAGTGGCGAGATACAATCTTGCTACTCTTTTTGTTGTGAAAATAAATATAATATGGACGATTTTGTTATTGGCAACTTTTAAATTTGTTGTATTTTCGCAAGATCTTTCTGGTTTAGATATTGCAAAAAAAACAATTGAAGCATCTGGTGGTGAAGTTTGGAGGCGACCAAAAACTCTGCAACTTTCAGGAAATGCAACACTTTACTGGAAAGGTAAAGTTCACAAACTTGACACCTATAAAATGTGGCGAGTGTTTCCTGAAAATAACGACAACGCCAGAAACGCAAATGAAAAAGTTCGGTTTGATGCGTTTGATGGAGTGAACAAATTTTTTCAACTCACATTTGATGGTAAAAATACAATCCAATATTCAAGCGAAGATGTAAAAGCAAATGAGGAAACTCTGAAATGGAGCAATAATTTTGGTTTTTCTATTTTCAGGTTTTGTTGAAAGCGATGGCTTTAGCGTTTCAAAATTGCCGGAAGATGTGGTTGATAGATTTCCGTGTTATTTCATAAAAATTACAGACGCTAAGAAAAGTGAAACTATATTTTGAATCGATAAAAAGACGTTTCGAATACGTTTAGCTGAATTTGTTACTCCGCTTGGCTTTCATCAACGAATTTATTCTGATTTCAAATGGCACAAAAGACCAAAATTTCTTCAACCTAGAAAGCTTAGAATATTTAATGACGGAATTAAAACTGCTGAAATTTTTTGGAAAGATTTTATAATCAATCAACCCATTGCGGATGATGTTTTTAATGAAAACTAATAAAGCACTCTTTTTAATACATTGTAGAACTTACTGACTTTCTTGTTTTACGTTAATATTGTTGTTTGAACGCGAATAATCCAAAATCAGTTTTCCTCAGTGAAGCGGCAAAATGTATGCTGTTTTCAGCATTTTCTTTTTCGCTGATGAACATTTTTGTTAAGCAACTTTCACATTTGCCGGCAATGGAAGTTGTTTTTTTTCGTTGTGTTGTATCTTTTATCGCTTGTTGGATTGGTTTACGCGGCACAAATATTAACTTTATCGGAAATAATCCGTTGCTATTAATTCTTCGCGGAACATCCGGAACTATTGCACTTTTCGCTTTTTTTGTAACAATCCAAAATATTCCTCTCGCAAGTGGTGTAACGCTTTCGTATCTTTCGCCAATTTTTACAACCATAATCGGGATTTTTATCTTGAAGGAAAAAGTTGCTGCCTTGCAATGGTTATTTTTTGCAATTTCCTTTTGTGGCGTTTTTGTAATAAAAGGCTTCGACGCAATTTTTCCGGTAATTTATTTTTTTACGGGAATAACAGCAGCACTTTTTTCAGGAATTGCATACAATCTTGTGCGGACACTCAAAGGACGTGAACATCCATTATTAATCGTTTTGCACTTTCAAGTTGTTGGAATTATTGCAGGTTTTATATATATTTTGTTCGATTGGAAAACGCCACAAGGTTGGGATTGGGTTTATTTGGTGGCAACCGGAGTTCTGACTCAACTCGGACAAGTTTATCTGACGAAAGCCTTACAAGCCGAAAAAGTTGCTCAAGTTTCGATTATTAATTACAGCGGAATAATTTATGCATTGTGTTTTGGTTGGCTTATTTTTGGAGAAACTTATACTTTACAGACACTTTTAGGAATTTCTTTAGTTATTTGCGGCGTTATTTTGAGTATTATTTTTAATAAAAAACAAGTTGAAATGATTGACGAAAATACTGTCAATTAAAACAAATTAACTTTGTATAATTGTCTCAAAATATTTATCAATGTTAGGTTTAATGCGACAAACAAAATTGTGTTAATCTGTCACATTCACAGTCAAAAAGCTGTGAAAAAATTATGTTTGGAAAGTTTAAATGTCGAATAACGGTATTGAGAAATCGCTAAGTGCAAGTAATTTGCAAAAAACTTATAGTCGGCGGAGAGTTGTTGATGACGTGAGTTTATCAGTCAAACAAGGCGAAGTTGTTGGCTTGCTTGGTGCAAATGGTGCTGGCAAAACCACGACTTTTTATATGATGACCGGTTTGGAATCTACTGAAAAAGGGACGATTCAGCTTAATGGAAACGATGTTTCTAAACTTCCGATGTATCTTCGTGCCAGACTCGGGCTTGGTTATTTACCTCAAGAACCTTCTATTTTTCGCAGAATGACAGCCGAACAAAATATTCTTGCAATCTTAGAAACTACAAATATTTCTCGCGAAAAACGTAACGAAAGACTTGAAGAATTACTTGAAGAATTTGGAATTGCACACGTTAGAAAAACTCGTGGCGATGAACTTTCCGGTGGCGAACGGCGGCGAGTTGAAATTGCTCGTTGTTTAGCCACAAATCCACAATTTATTTTACTCGATGAACCTTTTGCCGGAATTGATCCAATTGCGATAGATGATATTCGTGAAATTATTCTCTATTTAAAGGAACGTGGAATTGGAATTTTGATAACTGATCACAATGTTAGAGAAACTTTAGGAGTGACAGACCGTGCTTATATTATGGCTGAAGGTAAGATTTTTCGCTCCGGAATTCCAAGCGAACTTGTTGAAGATGAAGAAGTAAAGAGAATTTATTTAGGCGAAAGATTTAGTCTCTAACATTGTTTTGAATTTGTAAAGTTTTTTTGGCACAAATTTTGCTTTGAAAAAGTTGATTCATTAAAAATTAAGATATAATATCAAAAGCTAAGAGAAAGTTCCCCTAAAACTTTTTTATAACTAGCGAAAAATATGTCATTAAAATTGACAGCAAGGCTCGATCAACGAATGGTTTTGACGCCTCAATTACGACAAAGAATTGAGATGTTGCAGATGACCACAGTCGAACTCAGCGATCTAATCCAACAAGAAATGTTAGAAAATCCCATTTTGGAGGAAATACAAAATGAGGATGAAGTGCGTGAAATTTCAGAAAATATTCTCGACCAAAACTCTTCGGGATTTGAAGATTTCGAAAACGCAGATTTTTCGGCACCTGACCGTGAAGATCGTTCTGATTCAAATGATGATTTTTCTTCGCGGGAAGATTTTGATAACTTCGAAAACGATTTCTCCGGCGATAAAACTTTTGATGAAAACTCTGTAAACGAAGGCGAATCTTATTCAGAAGGCGAAGACTTTTCTTCAGAAAAGGTTGATGTATTTGAGGAAATAGATTTTGGAAGAGAATTTCAAGATTATCTTGATCCGGGGTATAAAACACAGGAATTTGAATTTAAAGAAGACGCTCCGAGTTTTGAACAATTTTTGAGTTCGTCTGAATCTTTATCAAATCATCTCGAATTTCAATTAAATCTTTGCCAAGTTGCTGAAAATATTCACGAAATTGCGGAATATATCATTGGAAATTTAGATGCTGACGGCAGAATCAGAATTTTAAATGAAGAAATTGCTTATGATTTTGGCTGTGAAGTTGAGATTGTCGAAAAAGCCAGACAACTTGTTCTTGGGCTTGATCCGGTTGGTTGCGGTGCGAGAAGTGTCCAAGAAGCATTGATTGCTCAGTTGATTGCAGAAGGAAATGGTGATCGAATCGCCACCAAGATAATCGCTAATCATTTTTCCGATTTGCAACCGCATCGTTTACAACATTTATCAAAAGACACTGGTTTTAGCTTAGAAGAATTAAACGAAGAACTTCAGTTTATTCGCACACTTGAACCATTTCCAGGTCGTGCATATTCAACCGAACCTCCGCAATATGTTGCTCCGGAAGTTTACATTGAAAAAATTGATGACGATTATGTGATTTATTTCGCTGACGATGGAAGTCCGCGTTTGAGAATTTCTAGTTCGTATCAACAAATGCTTGTCCAAAACGGAACGTCAAAAGAAACAAAAGATTTTATCAAAGACAAAGTCCGTTCTGCAGTTGATTTACTCAGAAATATTGAACATCGCAGACAAACAATTTATCGGGTTGTCGAATGTATTATTCATAAACAGCGAGATTTTCTTGATAAAGGCGTGCAGTTTATTAAGCCAATGATGCTTAAAGATGTTGCAGAAGATATTGGAATGCATCTTTCGACAATTTCGCGTGTTGTGAATCGAAAATATGCACACACACCGCAAGGCGTTATTGAAATTAGAAGATTTTTCTCGGAAGGAATGTTGAATGAAGACGGCGAAGAGGTTTCAACGAGAATAATTAAACTTCGAATCAAGAAAATGATTGAAGATGAAGACACGAGAAAGACGATAACAGATGACGATATTGCAAAAATTTTGGGCAAAGAAGGCATAAAATTATCGCGAAGAACCGTTGCAAAATATCGCGATCAAATGCAGATTCCCGGCTCGCGTGAGAGAAAAACAGTTGTTTAAAAGTTAGTAAATTTGCAGAAAATAAAACGAGGTGAAATATGAAATTTGAATATACTGGACGACACATTGAAGTAACACCGGCTTTACGCTCGCATGTAGAAAATCACTTTGCAAAAACAAGACATCTTTTTGATGGTGATAATGTCAGAGCCCACGTTATAATTAACGTTGAAAAGGGAAGGCATCGAGCGGAAATTATTGTTAAATGGCGTGATCATGTTTTGGCTGCAAACGAAACCTTGCCTGATATGTATCAGGCATTGACAAAAACAATCGATAAAATTGAGAAACAAGCCTTAAAATTGAAAGATAAGGTTGTAGAAAAAAAACATAAAGCTACTAAAGCCAGTAAATTATCTGAAGAAGACGATATAGAGCCAATTCCAACCGAACCACAAATTATTCAAAGCAAAAGTTATGCTGTAAAGCCTTTAACTGAAGAAGAAGCTGTGTTGCAATTAAATCTTGATGTCAATCAATTTTTGGTTTATCGTGATGCAAAAAGTGAAAAGATTTCTGTGATTTATAACCGAAAAGATGGCAATTTTGGCTTAATTCAACCTTAACGAAGTTAATGAAAATTACTACTCCAAATTTTATTATTGTAACCGGCTTAAGCGGTTCGGGAATGTCATCAGCGACAAATGCTTTTGAAGATTTGGGATATTTTTGTGTCGATAATTTGCCGGTTACAATGATTTCAACATTTTCCAGGCTTTTAATTACAAACGAAGAAGGGAAGCAAGCAATTGAACGGGCAGCATTAGTTATTAACATCAGAGAACGCCATTTTCTTGATGAATTTTCTGATGAACTTCATAAATTAGAGAAAAAAAAACTCAAACCAGTTATCGTGTTTTTTGAAGCAACTGATGAAGTTTTGCAACGTAGGTTTAGCGAAACTCGCCGTCCTCATCCAGCTGATATTGGAAAAGGGTTACTGACCGCAATTCAAAGCGAACGAAAGGCTATGAAGAAAGTGCGTGAAATGGCAGATTTAATTATTGATACTTCAGATCACAGCGTTCACACTTTGCGGCGTTTAGTTGTTGAAAAATTTAGTTTTAATGAAGAAGGAACGCCGCTTCACGTTCAAATGATTAGTTTTGGGCATAAATACGGAACACCTTTAGCGGTTGATTTATTACTTGATGTTCGTCATTTACCAAATCCATATTTTGTTCCTGAATTAAAAAACTTTGTCGGAAAAGACAAACAAATTGTCAATTTTTTAGAGAAACAACCTGATGTAAACGAAACAATTAGCAGGTTTCTTGATCTTTTATATTATCTTTTGCCTCTTTATAAACGCGAAGGAAAATCATATTTGACGATTGGAATCGGTTGCACAGGCGGAAAACACAGATCGGTTTACACTGCCGAATTTATCGCCGATAGACTTAAAAAAGAAAGCTACGAAGTTTCTGTTTTACATCGCGATATGCAAAAAAATAAATAAAATAATGGCTGAAATTAAGAAAATAGGTTGTGTAATAGTTTCACACGGACAAGTTGCAAACGAATTGCTGTCGGCTGCGGAAAATGTTGTCGGAGATTTAGGACATATTACCGCAGTTTCTATTGGCTGGCATGATGAGGTTGAATCTGCTAAAGAACAAATCTCTCGTGCAATCAGTCAAGTTTCTGAAGGTCGCGGTGTTTTATTATTGACCGATATGTTTGGCGGAACTCCAACTAACATTTCCGCAATGTTTTACGAGCAAGGCGAAGTTGAAATTGTTACAGGCGTAAATCTGCCGATGGTAATAAAAGTAGCTAATCAAAATACAGAAATTCCGCTAACGCAAATGGCTGATGAAGTCGAAAACCAAGGAAAAGAAGCCATTTATCAAGCAGGAGATTTGCTCATTCCAAAGAAAATGATTAAAGATGCTTGAATCTAATGTAAAAATTGTTAATCAACTTGGTCTTCATGCACGTGCAGCGGCTCAACTCGTTAAACTTTCAAGTAAGTTTTTAAGTTCTGTTAAAATTCAACGGGCAGATTCAAATATTGTAGCGGACGCAAAATCTATTTTGAGCATCTTAACACTTGCTGCATCTCGTGGAACAACAATAAACATTACTATTAGTGGAACAGACGAAGAGCAAGCTCTTGAAGAGATTGAGAAGCTAATTAATGCTGGTTTTGGTGAACTTTAGACAATTTTATCAACTTTAAAGATTTGAATATTGAAAGCGAATTTAGGATTCAAGGCAGAGCTGTTTCGCGTGGTATCGCGATTGGTAGAGTTGTCTGCTTACATGGCACTAAGCGTCAATTTTTTCGTTTAAATTTAACTGAAAATCAAATTGTAAATGAAATATGTCGTTTAGAAACAGCTTTTAACTTGTCCATTTCTCAACTTATTAAAATTGGTAAGGTTCAAAACGAAACTCAATCAAAAATATTTGAAACTCATCGTCTGATTCTTGAAGATTCAACTTTAATAGAAAAAATAATATTCATAATTACTGACCAAAAAGTAAACGCCGAATGGGCAATTAAACAAGTAACTGAATCATATTTGTCAATTTACAAAACCTTTAAAGATGAGCATTTAAAAGAAAGACAAAATGATTTTGAAGATGTGATGGAAAGACTTTTGATTTCACTCGGTGGCGGTGAAACTCAGATTTCGCTCGAAAAAAATTCAATAATTGTCGCTAAAGATGTGAAACCATCAACTTTGGTTGAACTAAGTAAATTTAATCTCAAAGGTATAGTTACAGAAAATGGTGGCTGGACATCTCACACATTTATACTCGCTCGCGAACAAAATCTTCCCGCAATTACAAGTGCAAAATCTATCAGAAGGCAATTGAAAACTGGCGATGTAGTAATTATTGATGGATTTAATGGAATAATTATCGCCCATCCGAAATCTTCGACAATTGATTTTTATCAAAACAAACAAAATCATAATACTTTAACTTATGAATCAAATTTTATTGATTTAAAAGGTAAATTAAAAACACTCGATGGTCGAGAAATATCAATTTTTGCAAATCTTGAAAACGCTGATGGATTTAAGGAAGCAAAAAAATTGGGAGCTGAAGGAATTGGACTTTTTCGTTCTGAGCATTTATTTAATCAAAATCATTCAATTCCTGTTGAAGATGAACAGTTTTTGGCATATCAAAAAATTGCAAAAGCTGTCGGGCAAGACGGAATAAAAATTCGGACATTTGATTTAAGTATTGAAAACGTCTCAAATGAGAGTGAAGAAAACCCTGCACTTGGACTACGGGCAATTCGTCTCGCATTTACAAACATTGATTCTTTTCGAGTTCAAATTAGAGCACTTTTGCGTGCGTCAGTTGGAAATAAAATAGAGATTTTGTTGCCGATGGTTTCTGATATTTCTGAAATTCTTCAAACCCGTGAAATTATCGAATCAGAGCGTAAAATCCTTGAAACGAATGGTTTAAATATAGATTTCCCTAAACTTGGTGTGATGATAGAAGTTCCTTCCGCGGTTTTAATGGTCGATGAAATTGCTCAAGAAGTTGATTTTATGTGTTTAGGAACAAACGACTTAGTGCAATATCTGTTAGCCGTTGATCGCGATAATGAAGCAGTAGAAAATTGGTTTCGCACGCTTCATCCGGCAGTGCTTAAATCAATAAAAAAAGTTATTAATGCTTCTGAAAAAGCCGGAATACCTACAATTGTTTGCGGTGAAATGGCAGGCTCGCCTGTTTATGCGACAATTTTGGTCGGTCTCGGTGTGACCAATTTGAGTATGAACTACAAATCAATACCCAGAATTCGTCAAATTATTTCACAAATTGCTTTTGAGGAAGCTCATATTGTTGTAAAAAAACTTGAAACCTGCAAAACGTCATTTGAAGTTGAAAGCCAAGTCTCTCAGCTTTTTATTGAGAAATGGTCACACCTTTTTCCTAAAGAGCATCTTCCGGTTGCTAAATCATAAAAATTTATAACATCTTTTTTTTAATAAAATAAATCAAATCACTAGAAGTTCTATGCTTTTAGTAGTTTAGATATAAATGAGTTTGAAAGTAGATTATTTCAAACAAAAGTTACTTGCTCAGTGTTGTAAGTTAGTTTATTATTCAAAGTTATTCGTAAAGTTGGTGTATTAAGATGAGATTAGTTTTCGAAACAAAACTTTTATTTGTGTGTGCTTGTGTAATATTTAATTTTACGCAGCTAGTTTTCTCACAAGAAGCGACACAAACTCCAGTTGCAATGAAACGTAACAGCCCTTATTCGCCAAATCCAAGAAAGAAAGATGTTGTCATTAATTCAAAAACAGAGAATGATGAAAATCAACCAATAGAAATTGCTGAAAATACAAGTTCAACTAAAATTTTAAAGGTTGTAACTGACGCCTCAGCAAAATCTAAACCATCAACTGAAACATATAAAGTTGGAATTAAAGATGTGCTTTTGATTTCTTTTAAGAGCGATAAACTACAAAATACTTCATACGTTACCGTTTTAGAAGATGGAACAATTGATTATCCACTTGCTGGCGGAAGCGTAAATGTTGAAAACGCAACACTTGAACAGATTCAAGATTTTCTTCGCGAGAAAGTTATTATTAAGGATAAAGAAAAAGAATCAGATAATTTTGAATTAAATGTAAAAGTCAGAGAAGCAGCAAGCCATAATATAAAGGTTATTGGTTTAGTAGAAAAATCGGGTGATAAAACAATTCTACGCGATGCTGTTCCGCTATTTGTCATCAAAGCTGAGGCGATTGTTAATATTCGTGCAACACAAGTTATTATACGTCGGGCTGATGGAAAAGTAGAACAATTAGAGTTAAAAGATATAAATACCGACGACACATTGGTTTATCCCAATGACATAATCGAATTTGTCGGTAAAACACAATCGTCAACATTGAATTCCCAATACTTTTTTGTTACCGGAAGAGTTATCACGCCAGGACAAAAAGATTTTCATGACGGAATAACACTAACGCAAGCAATATATGCTGCCGGTGGTTTGAAAAAAGATAATGTTCGCAAAGTTGTAATTCGTCGTAAAAATGAACAAGGTTTGCTCAATTCAACTGATTTTGACCTCAAAGCAATTAAAGAAGGGAAAACTATTGACCCAATTATTCTTGCTGGTGATTTAATAGAAGTTAAAAATTAAATTGTATAAAGTATCGCAAACAAGCCTGTATTTGTTCAACAAATTTTGTTAAACTAAAAGTCCTTTGCAACAAGCAAATTTGGCAGTCGCTTTTGAAAAAAAGAGGAAAGTCCGAACACCGCAGAGCAACAAGCCGGATAACGACCGGGCGTTTATTAAATTAGACGACGACAAGTGCAACAGAAAATAAACCAGCCGAAAGGTGATGGGTGAAACGGTGAGGTAAGAGCTCACCAGCACATTTGGTAACACGTGTGGCTAGGCAAACTCCTTGTGGTGCAAGACCAAATAGGGAATCGTTTTGGATTGCTCGTCCAATGTATGCTTCGGCAAACGACGATTTCGGGTAGGTCGCTTGAGTTTTGTGGTAACACAAAGCCTAGATGAATGATTGCCGCTGTGAAAACAGTTACAAGATTCGGCTTATAAATTTGCTAACTGCAAAGGTAATTTTATAAAAGTTTTAAGACACTCAAACTAATTAAGGAGAATATCTCAAATGGTAAATAGAAAAGGAGTTTTCATTGGTGCTTATGTGCCTAATGAACTCAAGGAATCGTTACGCCGACGGGCGGCTTCAGATCATCGCACGCTTTCTCAAGAAATAACAAGAATTTTAACTGAGGCAGTTCACGGACAAGTTTTACCTGTTGGAAGTGTTGATCGTCGTGGGAATGTTACAGTTCCACGACGTCGTTCGACTGATCCAATGCCTCGCCGCAGAGCAGAAGATTCGCCATACGCCACACCTGAAGATTAGGTTGAGTGTCTAAAACTAAAAATAGCGTTGTCGTTTGATAAAGCGATGACGCTTTTCGCATTTTTAATTTTGATTTGTTAGACTTTTGAAATAATGACTAAGAATAGTTTAATTATTTTATTTGTGGCAGTTTTAACCAGTTTTGTTGCTGGCTTTGTAGTTGCTAACTCATTTAACAGGAATGAATTAGTCCGTTTAGAATCTGAACTTACAAGTGCAAAAAGTGAAAGTCAAAAAAACACTGAACAAACATTATCAAATGATGAAATCAAACAAAAAATAGCGGAAGCGGATAATAATCCAGATAATTTAGAATTTCAAAAAACGCTTGGAATTGCCCTTTACAAATACGCTAATCTTCGTCAAGAGACAACTTATTTTGACGATATTTCTCGACTTTTAATTCGAGCAAATAAACTTGATTCAGGAAATGTTGAATTACTTGGCACTCTCGGAAATCTTTTTCTTGACAAAGGAATTAGTAAAGCAGACAACGATAGTTTTAAAGAATCACGAAAATATTATGAAGAAGCAATAAAATTACAACCGAATAATGCACAGATTCGTAGTAATTTGGGATCAACCTATTTACTTCAAATTCCAAGTGATTTAGATAAAGCAATTGCCGAATTTAAAAAAGCAATTGAAATTAATAAAAATCTAGAGCAAGCAAATGAAGGTTTAATACAGTCTTATATTTTACAAAACAACGCGGAATCAGCTGAAGTTTATCTCAAAAAACTAAAGGAAACAAACTCCCAAAATGCGACAATCCAAGATTTTGAAACACAAATAGGAAAGATGAAAAGTAAATGAAATGGTTGATAATATTAGGTTTAATTCTCGCTGTTTTCGGGTTAATCGCGTTGCGATATCGCCGACAAATACAAATGGCTTTTCAAGTTTGGCAAATGTTTAGAACGATGAAGAAAACGAGCCAAAATTCCAAAAGTTCATCGAATGAAAACAGTCAAATTCCTGACATTAAAAACACTAAAGATTCTCCGCTTGTCAGATGTGCTAAATGTTCAAAATGGGTTCCTGAAAATGTTGCAATAAATTTTCGTAAGCAAACTTACTATTGCTCCGCAAACTGCATTGAAGTAAAGGTTAAAACTTAATGCGGAAAAAATTTATCAACATACCAAGTTAATAATTGATCTCCAAAAAGCATTGAGACAAGTGAGCCAATTCCTAAAAAAATGCCAAACGGAATTTGGGCTTGCATACCTTTTTCGCGGTCTTTAATCATTATCAAAACACCTCCAACAGCTCCTGTAAATGCTCCAATAAATATACTTATCAAAGTTAATCGCCAGCCAAGTAATGCACCAACTCCAAACATCATTTTCACATCACCTAAACCCATTGCATCAATTCCACGAAGTCTTTTCCAAAGTTCACCAATTGCCCAAAGAGATCCGCCACCAGCTAATCCGCCGAGAATTGCACCAACAAGCGAATTTAACCACATTGGCAATCCCGAATTCACGAGTGGAGCAATGAATGTATCAGAGAAGAATATGGTGTTTCCGAAGATTATCGGAAAAGTAATTCGAATAACTAACGCAATTGCCAACATTGGATACGTAATTACATTTGGCAAAATCATATGTCCAGCATCAATAAAAATTAACGAAATAATTGTTGCCGAGAAAACCAAACAAACCGGTAAATACCAATTTAAACCAATTTGCCAAAACACGACGAGAAAAACAAATCCAGTGAGAAGTTCAACAGCCGGATAACGCCAAGCAATTGGGTTTTTACACTTTCGACATTTTCCGCCCAAAGCTAACCAACTCAAAACAGGTATGTTATCGTAAAACTTGATAGCATTTTTGCAATTTGGACAAGCTGAATTTGGGAATACAATCGACTCCTCATTTGGAACGCGATGGATCACCACATTGAGAAAACTACCGATAATTGTGCCAAAAACTAGAAAAAAGATGAATCCGAAATATTCGGGAACTCCGAGTAATGTTTCAAAAGTTGACATGAGCATAAACTGGTTGGAATAAAATAGAAGTTGAGAATGAATTTCCCATTTCTATTCTACTATGTTGTTTACTATCTCGGCAATTAAAAAAAACCGCCAAGAAGTTAGCGGTTTTTAAATATGAAATCTAAACTGCTCTATTCAAATGTTTTACAAGATTTATTTACAACCGAATCAGCTGATTTCTGTGCATCAGCATTTTGCGTTTTGGAAGGTTTAATAATTTCAACAATACACGCGGATGTTTTCTTGATTTTTACAACCACCAAATATGATGTAATTTTTGTTGAGTCTTCAGGATTGTCACTAGCATTAAAGCGAAGTATCAAGGCTGTTGGAATTGTTCCTTTCATTCTCCATTCTGCTTTTGCTCCAATACTTGAAAAACCACTTGAAACACTCGACCACAAATTTAACTCAAATTTCTTTTTGTTAGGTGCAATTACATTGACAGTTTGTCGTAAATCACCTTCAAGAAGTTCGAGTTTGTATCCACCAACTCCTGGACAGATACCAATGTATCCATCGTCATTTGATTCTTTAGTGGCTTTACAATCTTCAGCAGTAGTTCCAGTATAAATTGATTTTTGCCCGTAAATGCTGACCGAAATCAGCAAACTCAAAATAATAAAAAAGATAAATTTTCTCATTTTTAAAATCTCCAAAGTCTATAATTATTTATTTTTGTTGATTTCATTCAAAGTCTCAATAACCTTTGTCGTAACCAAATAATATATTTTTATAATCTGCGAAATTTAATAATTACGCAACGTATTAACCTAATTTTCTCTATTTACTCAGGACTTTCCGCATATTCAAATTCGGAGAAAATCTCTCCGTTCCATTTGAACATTTTAGCAATAACTCCTCCATCACCATTATTTCCGCCAGCTGTGAATTGGATAAGTTTATTAGTTCCGTTAAATTCAATAAATAAAGGAACTTCGACACTATCTTTGAGCGGTTTTTCAAAAGCCGGAGCTTTTCTGAGTATTTTTATTACCTCATCATTATCGATAATTGGAGCAAGATCGCTTGTGACATCGTTCCATTTACCATTAGTAAAATCAAGGAATAAAAGTTGCCCGATACAGTTGCCTTCTTCGCATAAATTGGTTGACATTCCAATAACAACGCCACTTTTTTTCTTTTTGAAAACTTGAACGTTACCAAAAACTTTGCCTTCGCCATCATCACCTGTAACTTCTTTGACAGGAATATTGTATGAAAGATAACCGTCTTCGGTAGATTCACTTTCGATCCAAGCTGCACGTTTTTTTGCGTCTGATTTAAGATAATCTGTTGGAATTGCCAAGAAATATTCTTTGACACTCATTTCTTTTGTGGCTATCGGTTTAGCTTTTTGAGCAAATGCTGAAATGCTAAGTGATAACGCTAGTATTGCTAATAAGATTGTTTTCATTATTTTTTTTAAAGAATAACATTTACGCTAATCTTCTTTTATCGGGGGAACTTAGAGCGAAATTTATAGATATTTTGAAAGTTTAACGACTTTTCCACACATTGAGCTATCAACAACAAAAAGAACATCGCCTTTTTTTCCTTTGTTGGCTAGACGAATTTCTTTGCCGGCTTCGCAAGTAATGCTGGTTGAAGAAGTTTTATTTATTTCAACAAAACCGCTTCCTGTGTGAATTTGCACGTCAGCATCAGTATCATTGAGAATTTTGAAACTGTCGAAAAAACTTGAAGTGTTGTTTGATTCCGAATATGCGAATAAATTATTCGCAAAAACTGAAGTTGCTGATAATGTGATAAATAAAGCTAAAACTAGTGATGTTTTTTTCATGATTTTCTCCGTAAATTATTTAAGGTTTTAACAACCTTACTTAACTCAGCGAGAAATTAATAAAATTGGTATCACTGATTTGTAAATTTATATCCAAATCCGTGAATTGTTTGAATAAACTGAGGATATTTAGGGTTTTCTTCTAGTTTTTGACGTAACCAAGCAATGTGAACATCAACCGTTCTCGTTGTTGGCATTGCGTCATAACCCCAAACTTCGTCTAATAATTTGTCACGAGAATGAACAATTCCGCGATTTTCGATCAAGTATTGCAAGAGCTTAAATTCGATAGCGGAAAGTTCTATTTTTTGATTGTTTTTGGAGACTTCAGCTCGTTTAAAATTAATTGTTACATCTGAAAATGTATATGAATCGGGCGAATTATTATTGGTGTTAGGTGAACGGCGGAGCAATGCTTCAATTCGTGCGAGGAGTTCAATAACTTCAAAAGGTTTGGTTAAATAATCGTCTGCACCAAGTTTCAAACCCAATACTTTATCAATTATTTCGCCTTTTGCAGTAAGCATTAAAATCGGCGTGCTGATGTTTCTTTGCCGTAAATCGCGGCACACATCAAAGCCGTTTTTCTTTGGTAACATCACGTCTAAAAGTATTAAATCAAATGATTTAGATGTCGCCAATTCCAAACCGCTTTCGCCGTCTGTTGCGGTTTCAACAATAAAACCTTCGCTCCGTAATCTATCCGTGAGCGTGATTATTAAACCTTCTTCGTCTTCAATTAAAAGAATTTTCACGAGGCTTCCACGAGTTGAATGATAAATTTGCTTCCTTTGCCGATTTCACTTTCGACTGTAACTTTTCCGCCATGTGCGTCTGCGATTTTTTTGACCAAACTTAAACCTAACCCGTTGCCGTGAATTTGTGCGTCCACGACTTCTTTGCCGCGATAAAACGGCTCGAAAATATGCTTTAAATCTTTGTTTGAAATTCCGATTCCTTTGTCTTCAACTGTAATTTTTACTTGATTATTAAACTTTTCCGTTGAGAGTTTTAGCCAATTTTCGCCATTACTAAATTTGATCGAATTGGCGATTAAATTCTGAATTGCGTGGCTCAAAGCGTTGGCATCTATATTGACAAGTATATTTTCAGCAAGAGATGTTTCAACTATAAATTGCTTTTCATCAATCAGATTTTTGCATTCAAAGAGAGCGTTTTCAACTACTTGCGAAACTTCTATTATTTCAAAGTTATATTTTTGCCTGCCCGAATTTGCACCTGCAAACTCTAGAATCTGTTCAACCATCACCGAGAGTTTTTTCCCTTCGCGTTTAATCAAATTGCCGTATTTTGTAATATTTTCTGGAGAATCAACAACTCCGTCAGTCAAGTTTTCACTTGCTGAATAAATTACGGCAATCGGAGTCCGAAATTCGTGCGAAACAGAAGAAACAAACTCAATTTGTCGTTCGGCATAACGTCTTGCCCGGTTTGTTGAAACAAAAATTAACCCAATACTAATCGCCAAAAGCGACAAAATTCCAAAACTACCAGCAAGATTTCGATTATGCGTTTTGTTGACAAAATTTTCAATCGAACCATCTTTGTGTTGCACGTTCAAAGTCCATAAATTTGTTGAGTCAGAAAGGTCGCGAGACAGATTTTGCGATTTGTCGTAAGTTGAAATATTGATTGTCGGTTTTGTCGCAGAGTTAGATATTTCCGAGGTTTGAGTGTTAATTTTTTGACTTAAAACAATTTTTTTGGCGTTAGTTGAATTTATAATTTGACCTTGATTGATGATAAAACTCAAATTATCAGGCGTAAGTGAAAATATTGGAACTGTAACTTCGGCATTTTCAAAAGCATTCGATTGAAAAATTAATGCTTTATCTTTTTCGCCGATGACAGAAAAATCATAATCGCCATCAGGAAAATATTTTTCGCCCAGACTATTTAACAACCTGTTTTTAAGCGTGTCGTCATCGAGCTTTATCACAATGTAGCTGTTGATATTTGAATATCTTGAAGTTTTTATAACCTTTATTTTATCAGATAATTCGGTTCTTTCTTCGAGTCCTTTTATTTCTTCGGTCAACGGGCTTAAGTTAAACATTGGAATATGTAACGTGAGATTTTGCTCGTCAATAGGCACAAGGTTAAATTCGCCTTGACCAAAAGACTTGTAAACTTGTGGTGTTTCAAACTTTTTTGTTTCTAAACTGTCTAAGTTGAATGAATAGTTTTCAACGGTTGGTTCTATGACAACAACTGTAACTTGTTTAATCAATTGAGTATAAGTTGCGTTTTGTTTCCAGTTTTCAAAGCGTTCGGGAAGAATCTTTCTCCAGTTTTCATCGCTAATTTGAAATGCAAAATAAGTTTTCTGCAACTCTTTGTTAAAATCTTCAGCAAAGCGTTCGGTATCTATTTTCAAACGTTTTTGAAGTCGATCTTTTTCGTCCGCGGCAATTTGCGTAAGCCAAGAATATTGCAAAAAAGCAAGCAAGCCGAGCAAGGTAAGCAAGCTAAAAATTAGTAGAATTTGAAATCGATAACCTTTCACAAATCAATTATCAATGAACAATTTACATTTAACAATAGTTTTCGCAACATTTTACATTCTTTACAAATTCTTTGCGTCATCTTAATCACTTAGACAAAAACTTTTGTAATAGTTCATATTGTCTTCAAGACAAATTTAAATTAAATAGGAGTCAGTTATGAAAAAATTTATCATTTCCATTTTATGCGTAGCGGTGTTTTTTGTCGGTCTCGGTAGTTTGGTGCAAAATGTCGGAGCAAAGTTCAAATCAGATGAACGTGCTTTAGAACTTGTGCGTTTGTCGCGAGTTGCGATTGGCGGCGAAGAAGCAATTACGAATGTTAGAAGTCTTTCAATCTCCGGAAAACAGACGATGACCTTTGAACGCAACGGAGCTTCGACCGAAAATATCGGTGACGTCGAAATTGCCTTGCAGTTGCCGAACCAATTGACGAAGATAATGAAATTTAATCGCGACGGCGATAACGGCACAAATCTTCAGTTAATAGAAGAAGAAGTCAACGTAAGCGTTGTTCGAGACGGTGAAGGCAAAATTATTACAGAAAATATTTTGGGTGCGAACAACGGAAACGTTCCAACTTTTAGAATTGAAAACGGTGGGACTTTAGAAGAAAAAATCATTGTTAAAAAAGCAGATGGAACAACCGAAGAAATCAAAAACATTGGTGACGGAAAGGAATTCACTACCTCCGATGGAAAGAAAGTCAAGGTTGTGAAAGTTACTCCGGAGAACACAAATGTTCTTCTGAATAGCAACGGAAATAGTCCGAAAGTTATCACCAGAGATATTAAATTGAAAAGTGTTTCGCATGAAAACGAACTGCTTAGATTAACTCTCGCGTTGTTGATGACGGCACCACAAGGTATTGACGTTGCATACACTTACGGCGGCGAAAGTAATGTTGATTCAACTATTTGCAACATCGTCAACGCAACATTTGGCAGCGACACATTCAAGATTTTCCTCGATAAAGCCACGAATTTGCCCGTTGCGATGAATTATAGCGGAATGCAGATTCCGAAAGCATTAAAGACAACATCAATGCCGAAAAGTGTTGAAAATGATGTCAGAGTTATTGTTAAAACTTCGGGTGAAATGCAAAGTGCTGATTTCCAAGTCAAGTTTTCGGATTATCGAAACGTCAACGGCGTTCAACTTCCGTATAATTGGACAACGACTTCGGCTGGAAATCCTAACGAATATTTCAGCGTTACAAGCTACGAAGTAAATCCGACAAATATCGCGGAAAAACTCAACAAACAAACACAAATAAAAATGATGCGAGTTGAAAAACCAAAACAATAATTTTGGCTAAATATAAATAAAAAAAGTGTAAAACTGGGAAATCAGTTTTACACTTTTTTTAGTAACTCTGTGAAGATTAGTTTTGAATTACAAACTTTTTACCGTTAAAATTATAGCTATAAACTTTTCCAGCAATCTCACAACTATCTTGTTTTCGCGTAATTAAAGGTATATTACTAGAATCTACATTTAACTTGTAAAAATATGCAATGTCGAGAGTTTGGTTCACATTGCTAATTTGAGCGGGCGAAACTTTTAGAATCGCAGTGACATCGTATTTACCAAGTGGTCGAATGACAGAGTTTGTAGTTTCTTTCAAAACGCCTTTCTTGATTGACTAAAAACGTAAATCGCTGTCATTACAGTTTCTTACAATCATTCTAATTAAACTTTCATTCTTTTTTTTGACTGATGATTTTTAGTTCGCCTTATCTTGATTCCGATAATCTAAATCTCAACAAATTTCCGTCGGTTTGGATGATCGCTTTTGCACGGTTTTCATAAGAAATCCCGATAACATTGATGGGAATTTACATGTAAAAGTCACCAATAGTTTGCGAAAATACAACAATTGAAATAGTAAAGTAGAGAATAGAACAAATGTTTTCATAGTGTTATAGAAAATGAGTAAAAATTATTCGAGGCTTTCTTCGTATTCAAATTCCGTAAAGGTTTCGCCGTTCCATTTGAACATCTTCACGACAACGCCACCATCTCCGTTTACCCCGCCGGCGATATAATTAATCAGTTTATCGGTTCCAACAAACCCAAGGGACAAAGGAACTTCCACACTGTCTTTGAGCGGTTTTTCCCAAGCCGGAGCTTTTTTCAGAATTGCGATAACCTCGTCATTATCAATAATCGGAGCCAGGTCGCCGGTTACGTCTGACCATTTTCCGCTGCTGTAATTAAGCAAGAAAATTTGTCCGACGCAATTGCCTTCTTCGCACATATTGGTTGTCATTCCAATCACTATGCCGCCTTTTTTCTTTTTGAAGATCTGAAGATTGCCGAAAACTTTGGCTTTATCATCTTTGTTTCCAGTAACTTCGACAATTGGAATTTCATACGATAAATAGCCATCTTCCGTGCTCTCTGAATCAATCCAAGAAACACGTTTTTTAGGTTCAGCTTTGATAAATTCCTCTGGAATCGCCAAAAAGTATTCTTTGACAGTCATTTCTTTACTTACAGAAGCTGATTTAACAGGTGTTTTGGTTTGAGCAAAAGCTGAAACCGATAATGCGATAATTGTTAGTAACAATATTTTTTTCATTTTAATCCTCTAATATCTCACTCAAAGTTTCGATAACTTTAGTTGCGATTGTTTTTAAGTTTTTATCGTTTGAAAAATCTTCCAAATCGGCAAGTTTACCGACTTCACGCATTTTGGCGACAACATCCCACGGAATTTCTTTCGGAGCATTGTTGCAGTATTGCGTGATGCCGTTGAGATATGCACCGATTGAACCGTTATCAACTTTTTCGCCCGTTTCGGCGGCATTTTTTATTTCGGCATATAAATCACCGAATAATTTACCGGAACGAAACTTCCATTTGTCTGACGGATTCATTTTTGCTTCTAATGCTTTAATTACTTTTTCGGCAACATTTGCCCGAAGCATCTCGTTTTTATCGTCTTTTAAATCAACCAACGGAGTTAATTCAACCGCGAAATAACGGATTGATCTTTGAAAATCAACGACCGCGTCAAAGTGGTTTTGGTCGTAACGAAGCGATAAAACCTCAACCGCCATTCCCATCGCAAACGGCATCATTTTTTGTGCCTTGGTCAACTCGTTTTTTTGCTCAGGCAATTTTATTTGTGCCGAAATGTTCAGTGTCAAAAACAGCCCGATTAAAATTGCTAATAATGTAAATTTTTTCATTGTAAAGTCTCCTTAACCTATTACAGCGAGAATTTAAAAAGTTTCGTATCAAACAAAAAAGAAACGCTGAAAGTTTTTACCCGCAGCGTTTCTGGTCGTTAAATGTTGATCGCTATTATTTCTTGACGAATTTTGAGCCGTTCCATTCAAATTTTGCTAAAACTCCGTCTCCGTTTGGATCGCAGTCATCGCATTTGAGAGTCATTGTTTTGCCTTCACGCGGAAGTTCAAAAAAAGCAGTTCGGTCATTTTCTTCAACGTTTCGTGAAGAAAAGAGTTTATTCAAATCGGCTTGGGAAAAATCGAACACTTGGTCGGTAATGTTTTTCCATTTTCCGGCTTTGTATGTCCAAAAATCAACGCCTCCGCCGCAAACAGGTCCGCAGCCGACTTCAGTTTGCCCAACGATATACGAACCATCGGTTTTTTTGAATAAAGCGACTTCGCCGTGTCCCTCAAGGTCGTTAGATTCGATCCGCAGAAAGCCGTTTTTAACATCTTGAACTTTCAAGTTTTTCTTGCGGTATTTCGTCAAAGCCGCTTTATTCTTGATTTGGGTAAAGTTATATAAGTTTGACGGCATCGCCAAATAATAATCCGTTACCGTTTTCGGTTGGGCAAACGCAAATGCCGAGCACATTAAAACTAACGTTGATAATAAAATAAATTGCTTCATAATTTTCTCCTAAATTTATCTCCTATTTTTCGAAATAGACTATGCCGCTTTTTCCTTTGTTCAATTTGCCCCAAGTCGTTAAAATTACTGTTTTGCCTTTTACCTTTGATTTTGTCAACTTAAACATCAAATCGCCTTCTTTGAAATCCGAAGTGCAAGGTTCTGAACTGCCGTATTCAACGGGCATACAACTGCCGAAATAGAGCGAAATTGTTGTCGCGTTACCTTTTGCCGTAAACATATATTTGTTGGAAGTATCGGAATTTTCGCCTTCGGTGTATGTTCCCGTAACGCCGCCTTCAGCTTCCGATAATTCTAATTTTGCCCAAGTGCTGAACGAACGAGTTTCGGTCGCATTCATTCCCGATTCCATTCCGTTATATTCGCCAAACCACGAACTCGGAACTGTTTGAGCAGTTGCCGCCCCAAAACTAATCAAAACCAAAACTACTGTTAATAATAATGTTTTCATATTTTCTTCCTTCTTACTTAAAAAGTTTTAACTTCTATGTTCTTCAAAATATGCAGCGAGAAGTTTTGAAGTTTCGTATCAAAAAAACGGCTTGAATTTTCCAAAGCGTTTTGGTGTTATAGGTTACTGCCTTGGAAGGAATTACGGATTGTAAGTAATTCCGACTAGTTTGTATTTTCCGTTAACCTTATTGAAATACAGCGGAGCTTGGCGATCATCGCCGGCATCATCATTATCAAGTTGAAATTCGCCGAATTCGGGACCTCCACCGCCGGGATTGTCTTCGCCTTTAGTTTTGGTATATGGCTTTTCGTTTGCGATCGCCTTTTTTACACTTTTGGTAAAGATCTTATCGTAATTTTTGATGAACGCTGCTTTGCTCTTGAATTCCAGTTTATTCGCGTCATCTAAAACCTCTCCTGTTCTGTCATAGAAAGGGAAGTTTGTCATTGATGCAACCGAAGCTTTATTGCCTTTTGCAACGGCGGTTTTAAATGCTTTGAAAAATAAGTCAAAGGCTTTTTGGTCGGATATTTTTGTTTGGGCGTTTGCGAAAGTAGTAAATACTGCAAAGAATGCAAATAAAATAATCGTTTTTTTCATGGTTAATCAGTCTTCCTTAATTTTTTAAATCCGGCGTTGTTTTCCTTGTTTAGGATTTTTCACAACCGACGTTTGTTGCTTCAATTACTTAAGCGATAAAAAGAAATACTTCGTATCACGAAAAACAAAAAACGCCGATAGTCAGAGGTTGATAACTGATAACTTTTACTTAACCTCTTCGCCGCCCTCAAAATCAGCAATGTCGTTTGAAACTTCAACATTCAGCTTGAAAGTTCTGACGTTATTCGCACCGTTCGAAACGGTGATGATGTATTTGCCGTTTCTGCCTGCCAGCAAGGAAAAATAAGCCTCGCCGTCTTGGGTCCGGTCAACGCCTTCTTTGTAATCTATGCTTGGATTAACAACTGACCAATCGTTGGTTTTCGACAGTCCGATATTTCCCGAAGTGCTGACATTAATAACTTGACCTTTTTTAACCGTAACGGCGTATTTGTTGGATTTTCCGGCTTTAACGGTAATCGTCATTACTTTTTCCGTCCCGACTTTGTATGAAATCGGCGTTGGCGTTTGTGCATTTGCTCCCGAAACGAAAACCAAACCGATAATTAAACTGAATAAAAATAATAATTTTTTCATAATTTTGCTCCTCAATTTATACAGCGAGAATTTTTTGAAATTCGTATCATCAAAAATTAAAATGAATTAAGAAAAACTTTTCTCGCAGAACTCGCAGATTTTTGCAGTTTTTTTTAATTCGTTTTAGGCAAAACTGAATTAGATTTCCGCGTGTTTCCTCGTGTTCTGCGGGGAGATAATCATTTTTGAACCACAAATTTCTTACCGTTAAACTTGTAGTCATAAATTTTTCCGGCAACCTCGCAACTGTTTTGTTTCCTTGCCATTAACTCCAGATTGGACGAAGCGGAATGAAAATTGTAAAAGTATGTAATGTCCAAAGATTGATTCGGATTACTGATGGTGGCGGGCGAAGCCTTCAAAATTGCGACAATATCATTTTTGCCGAGCGGTTTAATGACATCATTTGTAACAACTTTCCACACGCTTTTTTTGATTGACCAAAACCGAATTTCGCTTGAATCACAATCGCTGATTGCCATTCCAAGCAAAATTTCATTCTTCTTTTGCATAAAGATTTTCAATTCACCGCGTCGGGCTTCAGATAACCGAAATTTCAGTAGATCGCCTTTTGTTTCGGTAATCATTTTCGCCCGATTTTCGGGTAAAACATCTTTCGGAATTTGTAAAAACAGGTCATTAACCGATTGCGAAAACGCGATTGTCGGGAACATCAATAATGTAAACAGTAGTAATTTTTTCATAAAATATCTCTCAAATATAACAGTGATAATTTGTCGGAATTTGTATCAGTCAAAAATGAAAAAGACGAACATTTCTGCTCATCTATTTTATTTGTTGATCCGTAAATGCTTAAAATAATTGCGATAAATGAAAAACTATTTGTTTCCGGCTTTTAGATTTTTTAGCCAAGCAGTCAAGATTTTCGGTGTTTTTCGCTTATTTTCGTTGAATGTTTTTGCCGCTTCATCTTGACGAAAAATTCCGAGATGAATTATATTATTCGCCAAATCAATCGCTATTGCCGATTCCAAATGACCGCAAGCGTGAATTAAACAACCGCTCGAAAAAAGAAAGTTTCCTTTTTTCTTAAAAGGTGCCTGTGTTTCGAAAGAGTCAAAAAAAATTGAATAGTTTTTTCCCAAAAGTTTTTTCATTCGAGATTTAACCGTTTTGTTTTTGAATAGTTCGAACGGATATTGACCTTCACTTTTCGATAAATTAAAAGTTCCCGAACTTTTGGTTTTAGCCTTTGACTGGGCATTTGCAAAAACACAAAAAGCTAGTGTTATCAATATAATAAGCGATATTTGTTTTCTCATAATATTCTCACTTTTCGGTGAATTTCGGTTCTTTTTTTACCTTTCAAAACTAATTTTAAATACCGGTAAAAAAGAAAAACTATGTTCTTCATATCTGTAAACGAGATTACCTTGCGAAAAGTGTCAGCAAGTTTACCGAACAGAAAAAACGCCGAAATACATCAGCGTTTCTTTGTTTTTAAATCATTGTTCCGGTTATTCATCAACACTTTCGACAAAAGCATTTCCGTTCCATTTAAAAAATTTCAAAGTTGTTATCGAATCTTCGCCTTTGAAACGAGCAAATGTCATCAAGCCGTTTTTGTATTTGCTGACCTGCGTTTCAATCCAAACATCTTCTTTTTTGACATTCATTTTGAAATCTTCGGTCAAAACTTTGTAAGCGTGTTCAACCGAAACTTTCGGCATCATTGTATCGGTTACATTCGTCCATTTTCCGCCTTTATTTTCGAGTAAAACCGTGATTACTTTGGTTGTGTCAACGGTCGGATTTGCTTCTTTGTCATCGCTGATTTGATAACGCAAGCCGACAATCGTGCTTGATGTTCCGCGAAACACCTTTAAATCTCCCAATGCTTGCGGTGCCGTAAAATCACCCGCAATCATTTTCGGAACAGCATTTTCCGTAATCATAAAGGTCAGAAAATCAGGCTTAACCGATTTCGGGAACGCTAAAAAGGTCGCTCGCTGTTTGGCAGTTCCGTTGACATAATCATTCGGCAGCGACATAAAAAGTTGTTTGGCGGTCATTTGCTTTTGGGCAAAGACATTCGCCGACAAGGTTAAAACTAACAGGCTTAACAAAATAAATATTTTTTTCATAACTAGAATCTCCATAAAATTAAAATAACTTGTTCACTTAATACAGCGATAAATTTCAGTAATTCGTATCAAAAAAAAACGCCGATTGCTCGACGTTTTTTTTGTTTCAATTTGAAATTCGGAATCTGAAATTATTTTGCAATAATCTGCTCTGTATCGTCCATATCTGCCGTGATTCGCAAAAGTTCTTGTCCGCCTGCCGCATAAACTATGCCGCCGACTTTGATTGAGATTCGTTTGCTGGAACGGGCGTTGATCGAAGTTGAAGTTTTCGATGAATTTTTCGGGTTGTCTTTGTAATAAATCTCCAGCGGACTGTTTGATTTGTTTTTGATTTCAACCGTTACTTCGGTTTTCGCTTGCGGAGTTGAATTTGACGATGAACTGTCCGAATTTGAACTCGTTTTTTCATCATCATCCGATGCAGTTGACGCGGAGTTTTCAGAAGTTGTCGAAGAGGTTTCTGACTTGGGGTTGTTGTGTTCTACCTCGTCTTCAAAGTCAAAACGGGCAGTTTCTTTGTCCAAATCCAAAGCCAAATCTAACGCTTTGTCTTGAATTTTGGCGATAAATGCTAAAAATGCTTCATCATCGGCAAAAGGAAGAGTTAGCGAACTTTTGTGGGACTTCAGATAGATATTTTCACGGTAATCAATTGTCGGCAGCTTATTTGAATCTAAAGTTATTGTATAACTAGGTTTATTATTTGCACCATCTGAAGTTTTTTCGATTTTATTTTGCTTTTTTACATCTTTGTAATTTAGGAATTGTTCTTCGAGGGAAATAAGTTCGCCATCTTCAAGATATCCTGCTATTTGGATTTTTACATAGCTTTCATTCCATTCAAGATAGTATTCTTGAATTCTTACAATGACTTGACTATTGCGTTGATCTCCAAAATCAATGATTTCAAACGGTTTATTAGTATTGGAAACCTCTCTGCCTCCAAAACCCGTATAACTGAATTGTGCAAACGAAGTTGTGCTTGCGAAAATGATGAACGCGAATATAATTGCTAACTTATTCATAATTGTTTTTCTTCTGAAATTTTATTTGGCTTCAACAAATTTCTCGCCGTCAAAGGTAAATGAGCGAACTACAAAACTGTTTTGGCAAAGTCCGTCCGGGCAATCTACAACGTAATTCAATTTATTTTCTTTGAAATTGATGTTCGGTTTGTAAACGGTTTGAATCGGTTTTTTGTAGCTTTTATTTGCCTTCAAAAGTCCGATAACCATATTGCTCGGCGTGTAAATCGCGGCTAAATGCAGACCTGTTGCAAGTTGCGGCTCTTGATTGTTTTCAATCAAAATCAGCTGCATTTGGTTGTCGCACATATTGTCGGTCGTGCAAGACGAATAAGTTATGGCAAACATTCCGCCGCCGGAAGCTGTCGGAAAAACTTTCGCCTCGCCGTTGGTTCGCAAAGTGCCTTCGGTTGACATTCCGAGATTGCCCGGAACTTTGAACGCGATACGATTTTCGCCTTCAAAAATTTGCGAAATAACTTTGTCGGCGTTTACCGATTGCGTAATTTGCAAAAGCGGTGCGGCTTCTTTGAACACATCTTTGACGTTGAGCTTGCCGTTTGATTTAACGGCATTGGTCGCAGTTTGAGTCGGTTGAGTTGTCGTTGTCGGCTGACTTGGTTTGGTAATTTCTTCAGCCTTCTTTTTAATTTTGTTCATTATTCCTTGAGCGTTCACAGCTTGTAAACCACTCAAAAATAATGCTGTTATTGCTATAACTAAATATGTCTTTTTCATAATTCCCTCACTTTCAAAATGTAAAAATCTGCCTTCAATCAATACAGCGAGAAAATTAGAAATTTCGTATCAATGCTAACTAATCAAGGTGAATTTGCGACTTTACATTTATAATTATCTATAACTTGTTAGTGTAAATATTTTACTTTATATGGAAATCAAATTGTTCAAGCCTCAAAATCTGAAATTGCCAAAATATATCGAGTGTTTTTATACACTTAAACGGACGCAGGATGACGAGCCTTTTTCATATTTAACTTTTCCGAACAATTTTACGATTCATACGATTGATGCAAATTCAGCAACAATCATTGAGAAAAATAGTATTACGGCAACTGCAAATGCTCCGCTTACCGGACTAGATTCTTTTCTCGCTCCGCATACAAATCAGCCTTTATTGAATATTTATGAACGCGGGAATTCTAACGAAATTACAATTTATTTTAAGCCTTTGGGCATCAATGCTTTTCTGGAAAATACTCTGAATAATTATTACAAACCGAAGAATCAACCTTTTAATCCTTTTGCAGACTATCGTTTAAGGATGATAGAAATTCTTTCGATAAAAGATGACGACGACAAAATTGATGAGTTGGAAAATTATTGGTTGTCAAAATTAAAGACTTTTGAACATCCATTTCTTCACAAAATTATTGGTGAATTAGCAGATGAAAACAATTCATTTTCCATTCTTGATTTGGCAAAAAAACATAAAATAAGTCGGACAACGCTTAACAAACAGTTTAATCTTCACATCTGCAAAACGCCTTCGGAATTTAGAAAAGTAAATCGTTTTAGAAATGCGTTGAAGCATTTTCGGCTCGATTCGGCGGAGAATAATCTTACTTCGCTCACTTATCAGGCTCATTATTTCGACCAATCGCATATGATTAAAGACTTTAGTGCCTTTACAAATTATTCTCCGAAAAAATTCTTTTCAAAACTTTCCTCACTGAAAGACGGTCAGATAAATTGGTTGTTTTTATAGATTGGTTTACATTCTTACAATTTTATCGGCTTAATCTGCGATATTTTTGTGTGAATATGAAAACAATTCAATTCTGCCTAATATCATTCGTTTTAACTTTCGCAGCATTTGGACAAACGCCAAATCTAACCAAATATGTTGATTCCTATGCGAATAAACATAATTTCAACGGAACAATTTTGATTCAAAAAAACTCGAAAATTGCTTATCAAAAAAGTTTCGGTTACGCCAATATTCCATACAAAATTCCAAACAAACTTGACACAAAATTCAAGGTGGCTTCCATTACCAAAGCCTTTACATCAGTTTTGATAATGCAACTTGTTGAACAAGGAAAAATTGACCTAAACAAAACTATCAAAACATACTTAACGAATTACACGGGCGAAGCCGCTGATAAAGTTACAATTCATCAATTACTGAATCACACATCGGGAATGGTAAATATGGACAGAAATATAACGAGTGCGGAAAGTGCGATTAAAAATGGTTTCCCGCAATATCAGTTGCCACATTCAACCGATGAGATGTTGGCAAAATATTGCAGCGAAAAACTCGTCAATGAACCCGGCAAAGCGTTTGATTACAACAACGCTGATTACATAATTCTCGGAAAAATAATCGAGCAAATTTACGGTAAAAATTTTGAACAAGTCCTCAAAGAAAAAATACGTGAACCACTGAAAATGCGAGATTCTGGAATGCTCTATCAACACAATATCGTCCCAAATCTAGCTGATACATATTTTTACAGAGACGATTTGAAAAAACTCGCCAATGATCTTCCGGTCTATATCGAAAATTGGTATGCGTCAGGTGCGATGTATTCGACGGCAAATGATTTGCTCAAATTTTCAAACGCTTTGTTTGGAATGAAACTGCTCAAAAAAGAGACTTTAGACAAAATGTTCACGTCAGGACTCGGTGAATATGGTTACGGAGTTTGGGTCTATGAAGATTATGAAATCAACAAAAAAATGTTCAAAATAATAAAGCGTCCGGGAACGATTATGGGAGCGAACAGTATGTTATTTCACCTCTTAAATGAAGGCACGACCATCATCATTTTGAGTAATACCGGTCCAACTGAGTTGGACGAATTTGTGGCGGAAATTGCTAAAAAAGTTGTGCATTAATCTAACTACAATACAAAGAATAAATAGAATAGAGCGATATTTAATGATAATTTCTCCATTTTGATTGAAAAATAATTGCTCTCATTTGATACAGCGAGAAAATTTGAAAATTCGTATCATCAACAAAAATTTAATTCTTATTTTACAAAATCATATACGATATATTATATTTGATTTATGATTGCAAAAATATCTTTTCGGGATCAGGTTCGTGAACATCTGCAAAATCAAATGTTGTCGGGAAACCTGAATGCCGGACAAACGCTTTCTTTGGCAGGTTTAGCCAGAGAATTAGAAGTCAGCGTAACGCCGATTCGAGAGGCTTTGACGCAGCTTGAACAAGCGAAAATTATTAGTTCAATTCCAAATCGCGGTTTTATAATTTCGGATATTGATAAAAAAGAAGCGAAAAATATCTATGAACTGATTGCGACTCTGGAAGCGTTGGCGATTGAAAATTCGGAGTTTTCCGCAAGTGATTTTGTTGAATTAAATGCTGCACAAACAAAATTTACCGGAGCAAAAACTTCTGTGGAAAGGGTAAAAGCCGACTTGAATTTTCACGAATTACTGACCAAAAACTACGACAATCCGTTTGCCCGACAGATTATTAAAGATTTGAAAACGCGAATCTTTTTTTACGAAAAATCTTATATGGAAGATGTCGGTTTTACGGATATTTCGGACGACCAGCATTTGGAAATCATCGAATTACTGAAAACAGGCAAAAAGAAAGAAGCCGCCAAACTTATTAAAAAAAATTGGCTGATTATTCTTAAATTCATTCAAAAACATTTGGAAAATCAATAAAAATATGAAATTCATAATCTTGACAATAATTCTGTTCGCCTTCAATTCTGCATTCGGACAAGCAAATTACAGCGATAAACCTGTGTTAGAGCCGAAACTTTTTGCGGAAGGAATTATCTCGACCGAAGCGGACAGCGAATTCGATATTGCGTTTATGAACGAAGGTTTTACCGCTTATTTTACAAGACGCAAAACGGGCGAACCGCAGAAAATTTACGTTACGAATTTCGTCAAAGGAAAATGGACAACGCCGGAAATCGCTTCGTTTTCGACTGAACGCGACGGCAAACCGTTCATTTCGCCAATTAACCGAACGCTTTATTTTGCTTCGACCCGACCGATTCCCGGCACGACTTCAAAAGGTAATTACGACGAAAATATCTGGAAGGTTGAGCGAACAAAAGACGGCTGGAGTTCGCCCGTTCCGCTTTCAAATAAAATCAACAAAATTCAGGTTGAAGGCGAACAATTTCCGTCTTCAAACGAAGGACTGATTTACTCAAACGACGGCGAAAATTTTTATTTCAGCACTCAAAAACGCGGAACAAAAGGGATTGATATTTACAAAACACAACTCAGAAACGGTGATTTTACCGAACCCGAAAAAGTTACGGGCGAAGCGAATTCAGAAACGCTTTGGGAATCGAGTGTCATACTTTCACCTGACGGAACTTATATGCTTTTTAATACTTATAATAGTCCGAACGGTTTCGGTAAAGAAGATATTTTGGTCAGCAAGAAAACTGAAAACGGTTGGTCAAAACCGGTTAATTTGGGCAAATTGATAAATACCAAAGATAATGAAAGTTCGCCGAAATTCTCCTATGACGGCAAATATTTTTTCTTTTCACGCGAAACCATCAAAGAAGGTGAAGAAGATGGAATTTGGAGCATTTATTTTGTCGAAACTTCCGCTCTGAACCTGGAAATACTTCTTGAACAGGAAAAAATCGTTCGTGGTAACGAGCTAAATTTCGGCGGAACGGGTGTTCGGCTCAAATCTACGGGCGAACTGTTTACGGGTAAAATTGTTGATTATTATACAGACGGTAAGCCGAAACTTTGGAAGCAAATAAAAAACGGCGTAACGGAAGGTCTTTGGATGGAATGGTTTGCAAATGGTAATCTCCGTTACAAAGCATTTTGGAAACAGAGCAAAGGCGATGGTTTATGGCAGTATTTTCACGAAAACGGACGGCTTCGCACCGAAGGATTTTACGCCGAAGATTTAGCTCAGGGCGTTCATTATGAATGGCACGAAAACGGGCAAATTAAAGTCAAAAGAATTTATCGGGACGACAAACCAATCGGAATTTGGACGTATTTTTTGCCAAACGGCGAGGTTGAAAAAGTCGAAATTTTTGAAAACGGCAAAAAAGTTGTGCAGTAATTATTGAATAAAGATTTTGACTCTTTTTGAGATTGGATGAATGAGGTATGAAATGAAAATAATTTTGACGGCAATAATGTTTGTAATGCTCGGCACAAATTGCCAAACGGCAAACACACAGACGAAATCAATCAGCAAAAATGACTTAAATCCGCCGAAAACGTTGGAGATTTTTGAACCGAATATCAATTCGGACTTTAAGCGTTGGACGTTCACGCCATCGTTTTCCAAAGATTTGCAGACGCTCTGTGTTGTCAGTTGGGAAAATCCCGATTTGAGCATAAAACAGACGACAATGCAGAAACTCTATCAAAGCCGCAAAGTTGACGGCAAATGGGGCGTTCCTGTTGAGATTAAAGAGACTTCCGGGCATCGCGTTGATTGGTGTCATTATTCGCCCGACGGCAAATTTTTCCTGCTTTCATACACCAAACCACATTCCAAACAATACAATTTTCCGAACCCGAAAGACTTTGTTGATTTCGATATTTGGATCGCTCCGACCAATGAAAAAAGCGAGATTGATTGGAAAAATTTCAAACCGATTGACAGCGGCGACATCAATCGGGCAAAAACACCCGAAAACAGAAACCGCGGCTACGTTCACAACGAAACCGCTCCGCGAATGGATTTGCAAGGGAATCTTTATTTTTGGACGGAAAGATTGGACGACGGCGGCGGTCAACGAGATATTTATTTCGCTTCCGTGAAATCGCTCGAAAAACTCGAATGGAACAAAGCCGAAATTCTTCCTGCACCGATAAATTCACCGTTTCGTGAAAGCGGCGTGGTCGTTTCAAAAGACGGCGATTGGATCATTTTCGCTTCTGCAAGACTTGGCGGATTCCGCGGCGAGGATTTATATTTTTCAAAAAAACTGAGCGAAAACAAATGGACTGAACCCGTAAACTTGGGCAAAGAAATAAATTCCGCAAACGATGATGTAGTTCCCGAACTTTCGCCCGACAACAAGACTTTGTTCTTTTCCAGCAATCGCCCGATCAAGAGTCAAAAACAAACATTCGACATTGACGGCAACAGCGACTCTTGGGCAGTTTATTGGATTTCGCTTGAATCTCTCGACAAAATTATTCGTTAGAATTGGCGGGAAAATCGGATTAGTTTTTGCTGCTCAGATCGTCTGCAAATAATTGGACAAAATACTTATGCAATTCGCTGATTTCTTCAGTGCAATAGCTTCCGACACCGCAACTTACTTCCCGATAACTGCCGTTTAGCCAAACTCCGGTTGAGGTTGTGATGCCATCGTGGACAAACGGAACGGCTTTTGCACTATTCTTTTCATAAATCGCCAAAAAGTTGATTCCTTCGGCTTTTTGCAGAAAACGATTAATTTTTACTTGAATTTCTTTTTTATTTGGCGGAACTCGCTTGGCATTTACCGTTTCGCCTGCATGAACGATTCTGCCGTCGCCGAAGATTTTAACGGAATAACCTCGATTTTCAATTTCGCCTCTGCCCGGAGTTCTTTGGATGCTTGCAACCAAATCCGAATCCTTATATTTGAATTTTTCCATCAGTTTTTCGTCTGCGAGCGAAACGGTCGGCGATTCGGTTTTTACTTGATCGGCAAATAAATACAGAAAAATTAAAAACGTCGCGGTTTGATAAAATTTCTTGTTATTCGGCGAAATAGTCACAAATTTTGTTTCGGACAAATTAAATTTTCCGTCTGTTGTCCAACTGATTGTTTTGCCCGAACCGTTGTCATATTCGCCGTTTTTGTTGACGATTCCGAGCGTTTTTCCGTTTGCGGTAACTTTGCCCGTTTTATCGATTTCGGCAATCGTTTTTTCGTTTGTATCTTTCAATTTTCCGTCTTTCTGCAAAACGCCGATCGAAACGCCGTTGACCTCGATTTTTCCGTCTTTTTTGACCGAAATCATCTCCGTTTCGCCGTTTGCTTTAATAGAAAAGTTGCCGATTTTCAATGATTGATCCGAAGCAAACGCACTCAAAATAAACACCGAAATTACAATTGCACCAAAAATTTTGTTCATACTTTTTACCAATATTCTGAAAATAGAATTACTACAAACTACTGAACGCCAGAGATTTAAGTTCTTGCAAAAAAAACGCCGATTGCTCGACGTTTTATGTGAAATCTGAAATTTCGATCTATCGCTATACTTTTTGCGAAGGTATTTCGGTCATATCAAAGTCCATCGTATCCATATCGTCATCAGATTCTTCGGGTTGACCAAACATTTTGAACCAAAGAAATCCGACAATTCCGGCGGTTAGTGATGCCAGTAGAATTGCAATTTTTGAAGAATCAATCAACAAATTGTTTCCGGCAAATGCCAGATTCGTAATAAAAACTGACATTGTAAAACCGATTCCGCCTAAAATTCCTGCACCGAAAACGTGTTTCCAATTCAAATCAAGCGGCAATTTACAAACTCCGGCTTTGACCGTCGCCAAACTAATCAACCAAATTCCAAGTGGCTTTCCTGCAATCAAACCGATTAAAATTCCCAAGCTATTTACTGATGCTAAACTACTTGCCCAATCGGCACCGATAATAATTCCCGTATTTGCCAGAGCAAAAATCGGCAAAATCAAAAAGGCAACAGGTTTATGTAAAAAATGCTCCAATTTATATGATAAAGATTCTTCGTCATCGTCTTTTGCGGAAAAGGGAATTGCAAAAGCCAATAGAACTCCCGCAATCGTCGCGTGAACTCCCGATTTTAACATCAAATACCACAATAGAATTCCGCCGATTAGATACAAAATAAGATATTGAATCCGAAAAAACTGATTCAAGACAAAAAGCAATGTCCAAATCGCCAAAGCTCCCAACAAATACCAAATCGAAAGTTCCGCAGTATAAAAAATAGCAATCACAATAACCGCAATAAGATCGTCAATTACGGCAAAAGCAACGACAAAAACTTTGAGCGAAGCCGGAACACGATTGCCTAAAAGTGCCAATACTCCAATGGCAAAAGCAATGTCGGTCGCCATCGGAATTCCAATTCCCGGTTGAGTCGGCGTTCCCGAATTGAGCGAAAAATGAATCAACGCCGGAACAATCACACCGCCAATTGCCGCAAAAATCGGCAAGAGAGCATTTTTGAAATTCGACAATTCGCCGACCAGAATTTCGCGTTTGAGTTCCAAACCAATCAGCAGAAAAAATATCGCCATCAAAGCATCGTTTGTCCAATGTTCAATAGTTAAAACACCGAGATACATTTTCCAAAACCCAACGTAACTTGTTCCAATAGCGGAATTTGCGATCAAAAGCGAAACTATGGTGCAAATAATCAGCATAATTCCGCTCGCTTTTTCCGATTCTACAAAGTTTTTAAATGATTTTGATAATCTTCGTTTGACAACGCCCATAATAGAATTGTAACCGCAAAATTATGGATTGGTTAAACACCGGAAAGACAAATTCTTTTAGGTTAGATTGCCGTTGTTGAAACCCAAGATTGAAAATGTTCGTATCTTTCGCAAGACTAAGGTATTTTAGGACAACTTTATATCTTAAAAAATAGTTTTTGAGTCTGACAAAACTTGTAAGAATAAGAAATAAGTAAAAAAAATAGTATCTGTGTTTTTACTGCAATGAACCGAAAGTTATAACAGAAAACCAAGATTAAAAATGATAATAATCGCAAAATTGACAATAATCGGATTTGGAATATTCATCTTCGGTGCCGGTTTGTTTATGCTGTTTGCCCCGCAAAAGGCGAGAGAAGTTTTGAGAAAGGCAGGCGGCACTAATTTTATCAATTATGCCGAAATAACAATTCGAATAATTCCTGCAGTTGCCTTGATTTTGTATGCTGACTTCTCTAAATATCCCGATGTTTTTAAGGTTTTAGGATGGTTTATGCTGATAACATCTCTCGTGCTTTATTTCGTCCCGCGTCGGTTTCATCATAATTATTCATTAAAATGTGCCGATCTAATTAAGCCTCTATATTTTCGATTTATTTCGCCATTAGCCTTTTTGTTTGGGGCATTTATTATTTATTGCATAATCTAAAAGCTACCTTATTTCAATAAAGTCTTGTTCATTTGTGTTTTTATCGCGTGACAATTCATTGAATTTAGTCGTGGGTTTCAACCCACGGAAACAATAATATTGTGTGTTTGTCGTGTCAGCGACAATTGGAAATCAGCAATAAACTCAGTTATCGCTCTGCGACATTTATGAAAATACTTATCCGCGTCATCCGCGTTAATCTGCGGCTAAAAATTCTCTTCAAATTACTGAGACTTAAAAAACATCCAGTGATAATCTTTAACTTTACCGCTTTGACTGAATTGAACGTCCCAAATACTTGCGTTTTGGGTTAGCGATAAATTCATTATAAAAACCGAATAGTTTCCGTATTTCGTCAAGGTAAATTTCATTCCATACTCAGCATCCGAATCAATTGTGTAGCTTTTATCGTCCCAACTGTTAGTTGGTCGGAGAATATTTCTGCCGTTGGAAATGATGTCCATTCCGAATGTCGGATCATATTCTTTGATGGCGATGAAGACGTATGCTTTGCCTCTTTCGAGCTTAAAATTCATTTTCGGATCGAATGAAACGCTGTAATCATAAACGCCCGAACCGAGAAGTTGACCTCCGTTTTTGATAGATTCCGATTTATAAAACGCAATCACTTCATCAATTTCCGAATTCGAGTTTTGCGGAGTGCCTTGCGAAGTTGTCGATGCAGGTTTTGTTTTTAACAGATTCTGAAACTCGATAATTTTTTCTGTCGCGTAGCCGTGTTTTTTATAAACAGTCAAAGCATAATCAAACCTCTGAGCGGCTTGGCTGTCAAGTCCTTGTGCATACAAAGATATTCCATACATGTAATGCGTCAGATAGCATTTTTGGGCATCATCGGCGAGAAAATCACGTTGGGCATTGAGAAAGTTTCCCGTGTTTGGTGCTTCTTTATTTGCATTTGCCAGTGTGCTATACAAGATACCGCGATAAGTTTTGGCACAAGTTACTTTCAATTTATGGGCTTCGTTAAAATCCGCTATTGCCTCCGAGTATTTTTTCAGTCTGTTCTGAAAGTTTCCTCTATCCAAATATGCCGAACCGTTGTTTGGATCGATCTCGATGGCTTTATTCAAATCGGCAAAGGCTTTATCTTCTTCTTTTAAGCCGGCGTAAGCATTAGAACGACGCTCGTAAGCCCAACTCAAATTTGGGTTTAACTCAATCGCCCGCGAAAATTCTTTGACTGCCGTCGCCCAGTCGCTCTTACTTTCCGCCATTCTGCCGCTCAAAACATACGAACGTGCATCATTTGGAAATTTCGCTAAAGCTCTGACAACCATAACTTTGGCATTCACCGGACTGCGAGCTTTGTCAAAATAGAAATTGAAAAGCTCAATGTATGGTTCAATTACATCAGGTTTCAGTTCGATATATTTCAAATAAGCATCTGCGGCAGTATTCCAATATTCCGCTACTTTTTTAATGTCAATATCATAATATCTTTCAACCGAAGCCTGTGAACGTGCCAATCCCAAATATCCTTCGGGCGAATTTGGATTGATAGCAATATATTCTTTGAAAGTATCGCCGCAATAAAATGGATAAGCGGTATCTAAACACAATGATTCGATAATTTCGTAGTGCTTTTTATTCTTTGGCTCTAACTTCGCAAGTTTCAGCAAATCTGAAATTGCTTCGCGGCTCAATTTGAGGTTATTTTTCGCGGAAAAGGCATAAGACCTTTGGGTTAATGCGGCAATATTGTTCGGTTCAAACTCAATAATTTTCGTAAAATCGGCAATCGCACCGTCATAATCTTGTTTGTCATACTTGGCATTTCCGCGATTATAATACGGCTTGATAAACTTCGGATCAATCTCGATAGCTTCGGAATAATCGGCAATCGCTTCATCATCTTTATTGCTCAACGATTTCATATAACCGCGTAGATTAAAGGCGGCGGCATTTTTCGAATTCAAAATTATTGCTTTTTCAACATCTGCTACAGCCTTATTTCGCAAATCATTCATTTGGTCATTAACCGCTTTTCCAACCTTAGATTTATCGGCATCAAGTTTGAGCAAATAGATTTTTTCCAGTCTGTCGGAATCTGCACCGCTGTCCGCACCGAAAAAGTAACACCTCGCACGTTCAAAATAAGCGTTGGAATTTTTAGGCTCACGCACAATAATTTTTGACAGTTCGGCAATACACGGCTCATAATTTTCCTTCTCAAAAGCAGCTTTTGCCGTTGGCGAAAGTATGTCGCCGGGTTGGGCGAAAATTGAAAGCGTAAAGATGAATGTTGCGAAAATTGTTATTAAAATTTTGTTCATTTATTTTCTCGAATTAGAATCAAGCCGCCGCCAAAAATGCCAGTAATTGTTGGAATTGATTATTTTCTTTTTCGTCTTTGGCGGCTAAATCCGCTTTGCCGAGTTTTGTATAGACTAATGCCCGGTTTTCAAATGCTTTATTCGCAAATGCCAAAAACGGGTCTTTCTTAATTGCTTCCGACAAATCGGTTTCCGCTCCTTTGAAATCATTGCTCAACATTTTTGAATATCCGCGAACTGCCAAAATCGCCGCATTGGTCGCGTCTTTTTTTATCAATTCATCAATCGTTTTCTTTGCCGCGTCAGATTCTTTTTTATCGGATGATTGCAGTTTGAGCAATACAGAAAGCAGTTGAATATCAAGCGGCGGCGTTTCTTTTTCAGACTTCAAAACATCGGGAGCGTTTTTGATAAATGCACTTTCGGCGGGTGTTAAATTACCTTTGATGTTGTAAGCACTCGCTAATCTGGCTCTTTGAAAAGGCAAAAGTTTGCCTGTTGGCGGAATGTTCACAGCGAAATTCATATTGGAAAGATGCGATTTCATCACCGATTTTAGCCGTGTAAAATTAGCAGGAATCACTTTTCCTTTATCAATCGTAATTTGCCGAATAGCTTCACGAACCAGAAAACCTTCGGTGTATTTGTAATTTCCGACCATATCAAAGGCTTCCACCATCGCGGCAACCGCAGGTTCTTTTTTTAATGAAAAACTTTTTGCTTTCAACCATTTATCAAACAATAAATTCGCATCGTCAATTTGTCTCAACGCGATTTTGTAACGAATTTCCGCCGCCAAAATTTCTGCGTCTTTGAAACGGGTATTATCGGCATCGAAATCTGCAAAACTCGTCGGACTGCTGTTATAAAGACTGTAAAGCGGCTCGAATTCATCAAAAGCGTATTTCGTTGCTAAAAAATCGGTATTTTTGTTTGTAACAAATTGAGCCTTTTCCAAATAAGTCAATGCTTCAATTTTTTTGATTTGAAATTCGGTATTTTTGAATCTGTATGCAAAACCCGAATCCTCTTTTCTTATTAAATTTGCCGACCCGATTTCCCGCGCCTTCTTCAAATCGGCAGTTGCGTCGTCCAATATTTTGATAAAATTGTCGTTATAAGTAAGTTCAAATCTCGGACGAGATTCATCAAAAACCGTGTCCGAACCGAAAATTATGCCCGTTCTGGCTTGGTAAATCGCATTAAACCGCGAACTTCCACGAAAGTAATAAAGAATTAATAACTGTTCCGAAAAATCTTTGTCGTCTTTATAATTAAGTTCATACTTGGCGATTAGCGGATCAATCGCACTCAAAACTGCGGTGAACTTTTTGTCGTTGTAAAGTTTTTCAACGGCGAGATAATCAGCCGTCTTTTGGGCGAAAACATTTGAAAATTGGACACTGAGCAATATCAACATCGCCAACGTAAATTTTGTTATTCGGGTATAGTTCATTTTCATAATTTTACTTTTTCTCATTAAATTGAAACAGGAATCAAATTTATTTATCATTTGCCGACAAAAACATCATCCTTCCAAATGCCTTTCCGAACTGTCTTAGTCGCTTTTTTATAAAATTTCCCGTAACCGTTCCTGTCGCCGTTCTTCCATTCTCCGATGTAATAATCGCCGTTTTTGTATGTATAAGTTCCTTGTCCTTCAAATTGGTCATTGACGAAATCGCCTTCGTAAATATCACCGGTCGAAAGCAATATTTTTCCTTTCCCGTTAAGTTTGGCTTTAACCCGATTACCTTCATAAACAGTGCCGTCAGGAAAGACAATTTTCCCGAAGCCGTTATTACAATCGCCGGAAACGCAATGTTTGACGGCGGTGGAATTGACTAAAACGCCGTCTTTTCGCGTAACTTCCAGCATTGAATTGGTTGCTTTAACATACTCTTTTCCGAAACCGTCGGGCTTATTGTTTTTCCATTCTCCCGTGTAGTAATCACCGTTTTTATGGGTGAAAGTGCCTTGTCCTTCTATTTTGTCATTAACCCAATTACCTTCAAAAACACCGCCGTTAGCGTAGGTTAATTTACCTTTGCCTTGGCGACGATCATTAGAAAACTGTCCGACATATACTTTGCCGTCGTTGAAAGTAAAAATTCCTGTGCCGGTCATTTTTTCGTCAACCCAATCTCCATCGTAACTTTCGCCATTGGCGTAGGTTAATTTACCTTTTCCGTTGAAAACATCGTCAGAAAATTGTCCGATGTAAGAGTTGCCGTTTTTGAACTTATAAATTCCACGTCCTTCTTTGTTGTTGTTGACATAATCGCCTTCATAAATGTCGCCGTTTGGATATATTGTTTTGCCTTTGCCGGTATGTTTGTCATCAACCCAATTTCCCTCGTAACTTTCACCATCGGGAAATGTCATTTTGCCTTTGCCGCTATATTTTTCATTCGCAAATTGACCGACATAAACTTGACCGTTTTTGACTGTGAAAGTTCCTTGTCCTTCTTTTTTGCCGTTGACGAAATCGCCCTCGTAAATATTGCCATCGGTATAAACTATTTTGCCTCTGCCGTTGATGCAATTACCTGAAACGCATTTACTGACTTTCGGCTCATTTTTCTCTAAAATCGTTCCCCAGTTAAGCGTTGAACTCGAAGGGATATAGACTTTTGTTTGATAAGTTTCGTAACCTGTCGCCGAAATTGTCAGCAGATAATAGCCGAACGAAACTTCGATGTCGTAATAGCCGTCTTTGGTTTGAACGGAGTCAACAGAGTTATTTCTTGCCCAATTTTCGATTGCCCGAAGTTCAACCGTTGCATCAATCGTAATTGAATCGTTTTTGATTGAATTATTGACAAAGCCTTTCAAGCGTCCCACGCCCGATTGAGCGAAAATAGACAGGCTCAAGATAAATGTTGCGATAATTGTTAAGATGATTTTGTTCATAACTTTTTTTAAATGATTAAATTTCTTTTTATTCAACAAGATATTAACTAAAGTAACCGAAGAAAATATTCCGGCGTATCAATGGTTATAATTAGCGGACAAACAGGATTATCAAAAATTTCTAATGTAGTTTTACCATCACTACTTTTTAAGTTGTATAACTTGAATGATTTATTGGTGTAAGGAGCGGCGGGGCGAGAAATCAGATATGCAGACACCAAACGCTGCATTCCATTTCCTAAGTCTATCGTAATTTCATTCGATTCTTTCAAATCTTTATACTGTTTTTCACTAAGCAGCATTGTAATTTCTTTATCGCCAACGCTGCCATTTTTGTATTTTAGAAAATTTACATATTTGGTAGCCGAAACTAAAGCATTATCGGTAATTATTAATTTTTCAGATTCTTGCTTTGTGCCTTTTTGCTTCCATTTGAAGGCTAATTTTCCGCCATCTTCAATAAATTCAATTTGGTAATCAATCCTTTCGTTGGTTTTTTTATTTATGTAGCTATAACCTAAAGGTTTACCTTCCATAAAATCAAATTTTCCGCCAAAAGTTTCCCGGAGTAGTTTGATGGTCTCTGTAGCGGAAAAAACCGTCGTTGGGTTTAGGGTCTGTGAGCCTTGAGTTTTCGTTCCCCGAACCGCTATTTTATCTGCTTCCGCATACTTCCACTTCTCCATTTCCGCTTCAATAAAAGGTCTCAGCTTTTCGGCGTATTGAAACATTTTGGACAAATTTGTTTTGCGGGTGATTTTTACAACATCCAAATCGTTGCTTTTGATGTTAAGTTTTTCGAGCCATTGATAAATTTTTAACGCTTCATCAAAATTACTTTTTTCGAGTTCGCTGTCGAAAAGTAATCTGATTCCTTTGCTTCCCATCATCAACTGCATATTCGTTTTTTTGATGAGCGATAAACCTTCGGCATCAACAATATCAGCAACCTCGCCCCAACTCATTTTCTTAGCTATAACCTGCAAACTATAATCAGGACTGATTTTAAGTCCTTCGTAAGTCATCGGAACACTCGGCGTATTGTTCAAAGCCTTGCGAAAAGGAGTTTCAGCAAGTTTGACGGCAACTGGAGAATTTTCGCCAATAATCAATTCGTAAAGTGAATATTTTTTCGTCTGTTTATCAAAGATTATGACGTTAGCTTGTTTTCTTTTCTTGGAAAATTCTTTAGCAAGCAACAGGGAATCGAAGACTGTTTTCGTCCGCTGATCGCCTTTGACGACAATCGCTTTAGGCACGGTATTAGCCAAATCATACGGATAAAATATTTTGCTTTTTGAATAATCAGCCTGATAAACATTGCCGATAATATTAGATTCGGCTTTGCTGTCTGTCTTAGATTTTTCAATTTCGGACGAAGTTTGAGCAACAAGGTTTGAAAATTGGACGGCAATCAAAAATAAAATCGCCGCAGATAGTTTGATAAATTGTTTGTTCATAAAAAAATATTCTCTCATATACAATCGCAGATTTGAGATGCAAAAAAGGTCAAATGAAATAAAAAAATCTGCGAAAATCTGCGGGAAACCATTTTTATCTCCCGCTGAACTCGCAGACTTTCGCAGATTTGTAATAAATCGTCAGCCTTCCAATCAAAAAGTTATTATATTTGAAACTTTTCCTTATTTAACTTCCTCGCCGCCCGCAAAATCTTCTTTATTGTTAGAAACTTTAACTTCCATTTTGAAAGTTCTGGCACGTTTTTTATCAGAATTTCCGACCGTGAAAATATAAGTTCCGGTTTTACCCGCCAAAATTGAAAGATAACTTTCACCGTCTTGAGTTTGGTCAACGCCGTCAACGCCATTTTGCAGACCCAAATAAATGACAGGGAATTTTTCAGATTTTGAAACCATTACATCGTCCGTCACGCCGACGTTGATAACTTGACCTTTTTTGACCGCAATCGAATACTTATTTTCACCCTTTGACTTAACTGTTACAGTCATTGTTTTCGACATAACACCTTTGGCAAAAACAACTTTGGTTTGGGCATTTGCTGCCGAAACAAATACTAAACCGATGATTAAACTGAATAAAATTGATAGCTTTTTCATAATAACTTTCTCTTCACTTTACATAGCGAGATTTTTGCAAAATTCGTATCATTTCGATTTTTTGAAAAAATATTCAACCGTTTGGAGTCCGGCTTTCAAGTGGTAACTTGTTGATTAGCACACAATTCAGTCTGAAGGCTGGACTACAAACTACTATTTTGCTTTTTTGAAATAACTTCCCCCGGCTTTTTTGGCATTATTCACGACAGGTTCATATTGTCCAAATGTCGTCCACAAAACTTTTTTGCCTTTGACGGTTCGCCATTCAAGCGTCAATAAAACTTCGCTACGTGTGTATGGCGTGAACATATTCGTTCCGTCCGCATCATATTTGTCGAAAATTACTTGCAGTTTTCTGCCGATAGATTTGGTTTTGAAAAATATTTCTCTGGAAGTTTGATAACCAGCGGCGGTTAATCTACCTGTTCCATCCGCATTTATCGTTAAATCGTGTCCGACAAAAACCGCAGTTCCGCCCGCAGTTTTTCCACCATCTTCTGAAAATTCATATTTCCCCGCATAATTTGCGACCTGAGCGTTTGCCGAAAAGACAAACGCCACACTTAACATCAATAAAATCAATAGTTTATTCATTTAATTTATCTCCACAGTAATCGAAAAATCCATATCCGCATCATTATCATTTGAAACGTCAAAAACAAAATCGCCGTTTTCCTTCAACTTCACAATCATTCCGTTATCGGTATTTTCAACAGTGCCTTCGCCCGTGAAAAGACTGTAACTGATTCCTTTGGCGGCACTTGAAACAAGCAAAGTTTGACCTTTTTTTGCACCGACAACAAAGCGTTTGCGGTCGTATTTTTCAATTTTTATCGGGATAATCGCGATTGATTTTCCTTTTTGAAAACTGACACGATTAGCCGGATAAAGTTCGCGGCGTTCTATTTTGCCGATTTGGACAAGTTTTTTACCTTTCAATTGAAAAATCGTTGTTACCGAAAATTGAGGGCAACACGCACCGCCCGCGTCGCCGACATCATTTTGTTCGAGTATAAATAACCCTTTTTCAATTTTGGCACCGCGAATTCCGCCGTAAGCTCGATCGCCGCCTTCAAATTTGGTCAAAATAACCGGCTTTTTATTTTTCATCGTGAAAATTATTCCGCTCGAAAAATTTCCCGTTCCGCCTGTGTTCATCGAGGTCGTCACGACTGCTTCCTCTTTACCGTCGCCGTTTAAATCGCCGTAAACAACATCGGTAACAACAAAAAACAGTTTGTCTTCTTCTGTATTTCGATCAAATTCACCATTTTTCAACGTCAATTTTTCTTTCTTTTCGAAAATATCAACATCATACGTAAAATTTTTGAAATCAACTTTTCGGATGGTGGTTTGAGCAAAAGTCGAAAGACTAAATGCACCGATCAAACTTAAAATAACTACTAATTTGTTCATATACTTATTCACTGATTGGCTTTGTTTTCTCCATTTCAAATTTAATATCGAGCGTAAAATTTGCAATCTTTTTAGATTTTGCACCGGTTGAATTCAGATCAACACGAATAAAATAATAACCTTCAACAGGTGCGGCTTCAAGGAAATCATATTTATTTCCTCTCGCATCTTTGACGGTGTAACCGATGTAACCGTTGCTCGAATTTAACTTTACGCTCCAAGTATCGCCTTTTTCAACCCAAATTTCATACAAAGCATATTGTTTGCCCGAAATTTTGCCTTTGACTTGAACCGAATCTGCACCTTCGGGCAATCCGATTCGTTTTTTTGTTTGTGCCGATGATTCGCTTGAAAATGCTGCGAACGCAATTATTAAACTTAATAATATAAATAATTTACGCATATTTGTTTATTGGAAATTTTCGTCTGCCTTTTTTTGTGCTTTCACATTAGCTGTTTTGTCTTTGCCGTCAATCTCAAAATCAATTTGACTGTAACCTGTTAATCCGCGAATCAACAGTTTTTCGCCCGTTTTATATTTCGCTAAAAATGGACTTTCGCCGTCGTCATTGGCTTTTTCGGAATCGTATGTGTTCACTCGAAAAATCACAGCAAAAGGTTTTCCGTTTGCCATTCGCCATTCAATCTTACGATTTTTCACGGCTGTGTAACCATAGCCGACCATGCCGAGCGAAGACACAGTTTCGCCTTTTTTATCAACGATCTCAACCGATTCTGCCCACGCACCTGCCGGAATAATTCTGACGCGATAGCCGCCGACTGCTTTGCAGATAAACGGAACTTCGTCGGCTTCAACCTTCGATTCAGCTTTACAATCGGTTTGCATATTTGTAAATACGCTCGACATTTTTGCAACCTGTGCGTTCGCCGTAAAGACAAATGCAAGCGTTAAAGTTAATAAAATAAACAGTTTGTTCATAGTTTTAGTTTCCTTTTTTCTTTGGAGTTTCTGTCGGTGGAGGTGGAACATTGTCATCATCCATCACAGTAGCGCCAGATTCATCAATTTCTGATTCCGGAGTTTTCTTTTTATCGTCTTTTGCTTTTGCAACAGGTTCGCCGCCTTCGATTGTAACTTTGACCGAAGTTTTGATCTCTTTTTTGGTCGAATTTTTAACTTCAAAAACGTAATCGCCGTTTGCTTGCAACTCTGCGTTTAAATAGCCGAAATCTTCGGTTGTTTGGGCTTTTCCTTTAATCAAATTAACCGACGTATCTTTTGATGAAACTTCGACATCCATTATTTGTCCTGATTTCGCCGAGACGATAAATCTTTGCGATCCACCGGCGGGAAGTATAATGTTTGAACTTCCCCAATTTTTACCTTTGCCGAACGACATTCGCTTCGGTGAATTATCAACAGCAGGTTTTGCAATATTCGCGTTTGTATTAACTGATGCATTTGCGACATTTACATTTGCAATAACATTACCGCTAATTGCAACTACATTTGAATTTATGTTTGAATTCGTCGCTTGATTTCCACCACATGCAATTAATAAGAAGGCGATAAACTTAATAAAAACTATTTTTTTAACCATATAAAACTCCTCTTGAAAACTAAAGCGTTAATTCTAAGAAAGTCGTATCATTTTCTATTATTTTTTTTGCAACTTATTTTCACTTTGGTCATCTTAACGATTTTTGTGATAAAGTTTCGGTTAATCTAAATAATTAAATGACAAATAATTCCCCTGATATTACTCAGTATTTACAAAATTGGCGAAAAGGTGATTCTGCAGCATTTGAAGATATGTTGCCGTTTGTTTATAACGAATTACGCCTAATTGCCAAACGTTACAGATCAAAGGAACGAGCCGAAAACACTTTTCAAACAACTGAATTAATCAACGAAGCATATCTACGTTTAATAAATCAAAACGAAACTGACTGGCAAAATCGGTCACATTTTTTTGCGGTTGCATCGCGTGTTGTTCGAAATTTATTAGTTGATTATGCTCGTGCAAAAAATTTCCAAAAACGTGGAAATGGAGCAGAAAAAGTCAATATTGACGACATTGCATTGTTCACACCTGAGCCTGATGAAAATATTTTGGCTTTGGACGAAGCGTTAAATCGACTTGCAAAATTTGATGAAAGAAAAAGTAAAATTGTCGAATTAAAATATTTTGGTGGACTTTCAAGCGAAGAAGTCGCAGAATTTCTTGGCGTTTCAGAAATAACGGTTAAACGCGAATGGCTGAAAGCTAAAGCATGGCTTTATAACGAGTTAAGCAGTTAAATCTTTTAATCCTTTCATTTAAATTTTCTATAAAAATACAATAAATAGTGAACAAATAAACTAATCTACAAGTGAACACAGAAATCTGGCAAAAAATTGATTCTCTTTTCGATGAATACCTTGATGCTTCGCCCGAAGAGCAAGCTGTGTTTCTTAACGAAAAATGCGAGGATAGCGAGATTCGCATTGAACTCATAAAACTAATTATCGCACTAAATAAAACTGAGGATTTTATCGAAAATCCGACATTTACACCCGTCAAAAAACTGCTTGAAGAAGAACCTGTAGATAGCTTAATCGGCACCAAGATTTTCTCTTATCAATTGACAAAACTTCTTGGTAAAGGCGGAATGGGAACTGTATATCTAGCCAATCGAATAGATGATTTCAAAAAAGAGGTGGCAATAAAAATTATTCCACCATTTGCAAATTCAAAAGCAAATAAAGAAAATTTCCGTCGCGAACGTCAAATTCTTGCTCGGCTTGAACATCCAAATATCGCTCGAATTCTAGACGGTGGAACAACTGAAAACGGCACACCATTTCTTGTGATGGAATATGTAAATGGAATTCCTCTCAATAGCTTTTGCGAAAAATTGAGCATTAATGAACGCTTGATTTTGTTTCAAGACGTTTGTAATGCGGTCGGATACGCACATTCAAACTTGATTGTTCATAGAGATTTGAAACCGACAAATATTTTGGTTACATCTGTTGGAACTGTAAAATTGCTCGATTTTGGAATAGCTAAATTATTGCAAGCAGATGAATTCGAGTTTTCCGGTAATATAACTTTTACTGGCAATGCTCTCACACCAGAATACGCTTCACCCGAACAAATTAACGGTGAAAATATCACGATTGCAAGCGATGTTTATTCGTTAGGAGTGGTTTTATATGAAATTTTGACTGGTTCAAAACCGCATGATTTTAAAGGAAAATCGTTTAATAATATATTACAAATTGTTTCAAAAAATGAGCCAAAAACACCAAATATTTCGAGTGAAGTTGACTCTATTATCCTTAAAGCGTTGGCAAAATCTCCAACAAAGCGTTATCACTCAGCAGAAGAATTGAGAAACGATATTTCTAATCATCTTAATAATTTGCCCGTTATTGCTCGCCCAAATACATTTTTTTATCGGCTGGAAAAAACAATTCGTCGAAACAAGCTCGAAACTGCAATTTTCACACTCGTTTTATTTTTATTGATAGGTTGGTTGGCAACATCAATTTGGCAGACAAATTCAGCAAAATTGTTAGCAAAAGAAAACCGCAAATCTGCATATTCTGCTGAAATGATTTTGGGTGCGAACGAATATGAAAACACTAACCTAAATCGGGTTAATGAATTAGTCCAAAAATATCTACCGACAGAAGGCGAGGAGGATTTGCGTGGGTTTGAATGGTATTACTTAAAAAATCTATTAAATCCACCTGCAAAAATAACTACTTTGATTCACGACGATGAACTTTGGAATTTGGAATTTTCTCCTGATGGAAAGTTTTTTACAACTGTTTCAAACGACAATGATGTTATTACCTGGAACGTTGAAACCAAAAGCATCGTCTCGCAAATAGAACCACTTAAAGGTGCGTGGAAATGTTCGTATTTTCCTGATGGTAAACGATTTGCTGTTGCCGCAAGCTCGGCAAGTAATCCTTTTGTTAAGGTTTACGAAGCAGAAACAGGGAAACAAGTGCTAACGTTGTCCGGACACACTAAAAGAATTCGTGCGGTTGATGTTTCGCCTAATGAGAAACTTATTGCAACCGGAAGCCAAGATGGAACCGTGAGGATTTGGGATTCTGGAACAGGTGTTGAAATACATAAGTTCAATTTTGAAAACAAAGACAGAGCGATCGAAATTACGGACATTAGTTATTCTAAAGCTGGAGACAAACTTGCGGTTGCAGGATTCGAAACATTATCGGTTATTGATACCAAATCTTACAAAAGAATTGATGCTGATTTGTCTGATTTTGCTGATAAAAATGTTTTGTTATATCCATGGAAAGTTGTTTTTTCGCCATTGGAAAAAACTATTGCACTCGGTATTTATCAGGGCGAGGTCGTTTTCCTCGATTCAGAAAATCTAAAAATAATTAAAGTTTTGCGTAATCATCAATCAAATGTGAAATCGCTCGCATATTCTCCCGACGGAAAGATTTTAGCAACTGGTAGTTGGGATCGAACTGTGAAGTTTGTTGATGTCCAAAACGGTGAAGTTGTTAATGAACTGAAAGGGCATTTCGCTGGTATTCATGAGATCGCGTATTCTCCTGATGGCGAAATATTGGCGACCGCTTCCGGAGATTTCAATGTAAACTTGTGGAATGCAAAGCAAGTTTCACAATCAAATGCGTTGCCGCTTGGAAGTTCAATTTCCGCTTTATCAACTGATGGTAAAACTATCGTTGGGTGGAATGGACTAGGTTTCGAAACCTCGAGTTTTGATTCAATAAATAAACAAAAGTTATGGACTTCTAAAGGCTCGAAAACTGTTTTTGCTTTGAGCGTTTCATCAATCGCGGACGAAATTGTTTTTGGCGAGCGTGATGGTTTCATTTCAAGAGCTAATTTGACTAATGGTAAAGAGGTGAATCGTTTACAAGTTTATGACAAAACGGTTTATGCGATTAAGTATTCGGCAGATGGGAAACGAATTTTTGCTGCTTTCGAAGATGGTTTTTTGATAGCATTTGATAAAAATACATTAAACGAAATCTTTAGAATCAAACCACATGACGGAATTCCGAGATCTTTGACCGTTTCTGCTGATGGAAAATACATTGCTAGTGGAGCAAACGATAAACTTATCAAGGTCTTTAATGCCAACACTGGTGATGAAATTTATACATTTAAAGAAAATTTAAAGCCGCTTTATAATGTTGCTTTCTCACTTGATAGCCGAATGCTTGTCGCCGGAGGTGCTGACGATATTGCTAGAATTTGGCGTATTTCTGACGGAAAACTGCTTCAAGAATTAACGGGAATGAGTGCGGGAATATTCGCCGTTGCATTTTCACCTGACGGAAAACGTCTCGCGACAGCTAGCGATGTTGGCATAATTCGCCTTTGGGACGTTGAATCAGGCAGACAAGTTTTGGCGTTTACCGCGAGTCAGAAACAAGTAAATCAATTGCAATTTTCCGAAGATGGTAAAACTCTGTTGAGTATTGATATCAATGGAAAACTTAGTTTTTGGAAGGGAAGTTAATGGAAAATAACTACCTTTTGTAAACTATTTTTCCACCGACAATCGTTGCAACTGCACCACCTCGAAATTCCCAACCATCAAAAGGAGAATTCTTAGACTTTGATTTCGAATCAACATTTCGGTAAGTCCAGACAAGATTTGGATCTATGATCGTAACGTCTGCAATTGAACCTTTTTTTAATGTTCCGCGTTCGGGTATGTTATAGAGTTTTGCTGGATTTGTGGAGCACATTTTGACGAGCCGCACTAAGTCAATAACACCTTTATCTACAAGCTGTTGAAATGCTAAACCTAATGCAGTTTCTAAGCCAATGATTCCCATTGGGGCACGGTCAAATTCGAGTGCTTTTTCGTCCGCGTGATGCGGTGCGTGGTCGGTGGCAATTGCGTCAATTGTGCCGTCCTTAATTCCTTCCAAAATCGCTTCAAGATGTTCTTCGGAACGCAGCGGCGGTGACATTTTTGTGTTCGTGTCGTAACCTTCAACCGCTTTATCGGTCAAAGTAAAATGATGCGGCGTAACTTCGCAAGTAACGTTTATACCTTCATTTTTCGCACGTCTGACGGCTTCAATCGCACCTTTGGTTGAAATATGTGCGATGTGGGCGTGCGAACCTGTTTCTTTGGCGAGCAAAATATCGCGAACCGCGTCCAAATCTTCGGCGAGTGCGGGCATTCCTTTCAAACCGAGCAAAAGGGACATTTTTCCTTCGTGCATTACGCCGCCGTGTGAAAGCGATTTATCTTCGCAATGATCAACCACGGGTAAATCAAAATCTTTCGCATATTCCATTGCCCGACGCATCATTCCGGCATTCGGCACCGGTCGTCCGTCATCGGAAACGGCAACCGCTCCGGCGGCTTTCATTTCGCCCATTTCGGCTAATTCTGTTCCGCTCGAACCTTTCGTAATCGCACCGACAGGAAAGACATTCGCAAATCCCGCGAGTTTCGCTTGCTCGATCATATAACGAGTTATCGCCGCATTATCGTTAATCGGATTCGTGTTCGGCATCGGACAAACGCTTGTCCAACCGCCCGCGACCGCCGCCGCACAACCGCTCGCAATCGTTTCCTTATGCTCTTGTCCGGGTTCACGCAGATGAACGTGAAGGTCAATAAATCCCGGTGCAACGATCAAACCTGTCGCATCAAAAATCTCGCAACCTTCGGGAACGCCGTCCGAAAACGACAACCAATCAACGATTCGACCATTTTCGATCAAGACGTTTTTTCCGCTATTCTGACCGCAACTAGGGTCAATTAAATGTCCGTTTGTGATTAAAAGTTTCATTGTTATTCTAACTTTGTGATTCTCCGACAATTGATTTTTTGGCAACGTGAGCTAAGTACAACTCACGACCTTTTGGCGAAAGTCTCCACGCTCGTCCATCGATTGCGATATCGATTAGTTTTAATGCTAGAAGCTGATTCCTAACTATATAAAACGACTCTTCGGCAACATCGATTTCTATTCCAGATTTTGAACTAACCAAATCGTTTATTTGATTCGCCATCGCACGCTCACTTAGCTGATGGATAAGATGTTCGCCAAGATATAAGAATAATTCAATCCACGAAATTTTAATTTCTAACTCAAAACCATTACTAAACATTAGCGGTACGAATTCACGTCCAAACGAAAAGGTCGAATCGTCAAACACTAAATTTTCAGAAAGGGTTTGATTTTCTTTCAACAGCCTATCGTATCGTTTTTGTAAATCTGCTAACCGTTCAAGTAACTCGCTTTTTTCAATTCCACCAGCTTTCACCCAACCGCTTTGCGGATTCGTTGCAAACGACATTGCTAAACTTATTGCGACGTTTGCCTTAAGTTCATCAAGGTTTTTCCAATAATTCCAATGATGTTTGTTGCCAACTTTCTGTTTGAATTGTCTAAGTTTTTCGCGGATTTGTGAATCTATTTCAGATTTCCCAACCGGAATACTGTCTTCATCCGAGCGAGTAAATGCTAAAACCGGAATGTTTTTTGAAACGGCAAAATCATACTCTTTTTCCGTGTAACTTAAACCGCTTTCTGAATCAATTGAGCCATATTTGCCACCGATAATCAGAACGTAATAGTCAGAAACTTCAATAACTTTTTCAATATGTAGCCACGCAGTATCATCAACTGCGGGAAACATTTCCATTCCGGCGGGAAACTGATTCAGTTTCAAAATTGCATTTAGAACAGCTTGTCGTTCATCTTGTAAGTCTCTGAAAGTTGAACTTACAAAAATTTGATAACGTGGTTGAGTCATAATATATTTTTCTAAGCCTTAAAATTACTGTCAATACTTCCTATGTTTTTATCGGAATCAGCGGACTCAATAACACGAATGATGGCATCTTTTCGGGCGAAAATTTTATCGGGTGTAACTCTTCTAAAAATATGCTTTCCAATTGATAAAATCTCATCTTCGAGCAATCCTTCCGCAAGTTGTCTGTCATGTTGTTCTTGCGTAACTTCAACGATAATTTCTTTATTTTCCATAACAGCTTATTTTTTACGTTTGCCTTTTACCTTTCTACTTTTTACTCGGCACACCGCCCGTTGCCAAATACAAAACCGCCATTCTTACCGCAACGCCGTATTTTACTTGGTCTAAAATCAAACTTCGTGAACCATCGGCGACTTCGGACGAGATTTCGATTCCGCGGTTCATCGGTCCGGGATGAAGCACGATTGCGTCAGGTTTTGCTAAATCAATTCGTTTTTCGGTTAAGCCGTAATGGATTGCGTATTCTCGCAAAGTCGGGAAAAATGCGGAATCTTGGCGTTCTGCTTGAATCCGCAAAATCATCACTACGTCGGCACCTTCAATAGCTTCTTCGATGTGGTCAACCACGACCAAATCTTTTTCAACCAAATGCTTAAAGTCAGGTGGAACAAGCGTTTTCGGACCTGCGACACGAATTTTTGCACCGAGCTTGGTCAGCAGGTGAATGTTTGAACGTGCAACTCTGGAATGCAGTATGTCGCCAATTATTGCGACGTTTAAACCGGCGATTTCGCCTTTGCGTTCCCGGATCGTCATTGCATCAAGCAAGGCTTGCGTCGGATGTTCGTTCGCCCCGTCACCCGCGTTGATGATTGCGGCTTTTGAATGTTTGGCTAATTGATGCGGAACGCCTGCTGAGCCGTGGCGGACTACGATACAATCAGGAGACATTGCATCAAGATTCAACGCCGTATCGATCAAAGTTTCGCCTTTTGTGACGCTTGAAGTTGAAACGGAAATGTTCACCGCATCAGCGGAAAGACGTTTGGCGGCGAGTTCAAAACTTGTTCGTGTGCGAGTGGAGTTTTCAAAAAAAAGATTCATGACGGTTTTACCGCGAAGCGTCGGAACTTTTTTGATCTCGCGGGAATTGATTTCGCTGAAAGTCTCCGCAGTATCTAAAATGCCGATAATTTCATCGGCAGATAAATTGCGGATTCCAAGTAAATCTTTGCGTTTGAATGGTTTTTCCATTTTTGATTATAAAAAAAGCAAGGAATTTAACCTTGCTTATAAACTATTCAGTTGGTCGTTCAAAAATTCCAACCGCTTCAATATCGTCAAATTCTTTGAGCATAACCTTGATGATTTCGCTCTTTTTAGTCGAAAGCATTTTGCCGACAAAATCTGCTTGAATCGGAAGTTCGCGGTGTTCTTTGCCACGGTCAATAAGTACTGCAAGTTGAACTTTGTTCGGACGACCGAAATCCATTAATTGATCCATCGCCGCTCTAATTGTGCGACCTGTGTAAAGCACATCGTCAACCAAAACTATGTTTTTTCCTTCAATATCAACATCCAGTTCGGTGCGATTAACAATAGGATTCGCACCAACTGTTGAAAGATCGTCACGATAAAGTGTTATGTCTAAAATACCAAAAATTGGTTTAATTCCTTCGAGTTTTTCGATAATTTTGACAAGCGTTTCAGCCAAAGGAACGCCACGCCGACGAATTCCGACTAAATACAATTTATCAGCACCGTGATTATTTTCAACAATTTCCGAAGCAAGCCGCGACAAAGCACGTTTCATACCTGCACTATTCATTATTCGATTTTTTTCAACTAAATTTGCTTCTGACATTTGTTTGGAATCGTAACAAACAATCATTTAACATTCAACGTAAACGATTGATTCATTGTGTGATTTTTTTATTGATTCATTGAAATTTGGGTTTAGATTTTAAATATTACGAACAATTATTAACTTTTCGCTTTTGTGTTTTTTACTTTTTACTTGTTGTCGATTTCGGTTATTATTTATTAAAACTGTGTCGCAAATTTATAACAAAATCATTCGTCCAACGCTTTTCAAATTGCCGAGCGAAACGGCACACGAACTTGGCATAAACGCTTTACGTTTTGGTTTGTCATCCCATTTTTTGCAAAAGCAAATCGCTAAACGCTTTGAATGCAATGAATTCGGCGAACTGAAACGATTTGGTTTGACGTTCAAAAATCCTTTTGGAATTGCCGCTGGTTTTGATAAAAATGCGGTAGTTGCAAACCAACTTTCGGCATTAGGATTCGGATTTGTCGAAGTTGGAACAACAACTTTTTATCCGCAAAAGGGAAACGAAAAGCCACGTTTGTTTCGTCTGCCGAAAGATTTCGCGTTAATAAATCGTGCAGGTTTTAACAACGAAGGAACACTCGCGGCTGTTGAACGTTTAAAAAAATCTCGACCAAATTGTGTTTTGGGCGTGAATATCGGTAAAAATAAAGATGTTCCGAACGATGAAGCGATTGAAAATTATCTGCAAAGTTTCACGCTTGCTTGCGAAGTTGCCGATTATGTTGCCGTCAATGTTTCAAGCCCGAATACGCCGAATTTGCGTGAACTGCAAAAGGCAGAAAGTTTAGAAGAGTTACTTAAAACCTTGCAAAATAATAACTTGCAAAACATTCCGTTACTCGTAAAAATAGCTCCCGATTTATCTGAAGGCGAAATTGAATCAATTGTTGACATTTGTTTCAGACAAAATTTAGCGGGAATTATCGCTACGAATACAACTGTTACAAGGCAAAAACTGTTGACGGAAAACATTGAGCAATTCGGCAACGGCGGTTTGAGCGGAAAACCTTTGGCGAATCGCTCGACCGAAGTTATTTCGACAATTTACAAACATTCAAAAGGTAAGTTGCCGATAATTGGCGTTGGTGGAATTTTTGACGAATACGATGCTTTTGATAAAATTTGTGCCGGTGCATCGCTTTTGCAAGCATATACAGGTTTTGTTTACCAAGGAATACAATTCGCTCGTGATGTCAACTTCGGATTGGCTAAACTATTGAAAGATAAAGGTTTTACACATTTAAACAATGCTATCGGGAGCAATGTTTTATGAGATTTATTTTTCAATGTTTATTGATAATTTCTCTTTTCGGATTTGTCGTCGGACAAACAAATTCAATTGAAAGAACACAAAAATTAGTTGCTGAAATTATCGAAAAATCGTATCCCGAATTGAAAGACAAACGAATTGAAATAAAAAGTTTTGCAAGTAAATCCGATTATTTTCAGTCAAGATTTTCATTCGGCAGATTTCTTACTTTCAGGCGAATGAATTATATAATTTATGTAAATCCAAAGGTATATGAACTTAACGCACCCGAAAACGGCGTTCGTGCAATTCTCGCTCACGAAATCGGACATATTTTGTATTATTCACGCAAAAATCGTGTGCAATTACTGGGTTTAGTTAATCTTTCCACTAAAGGTTTTACGCAAAAATTTGAACGCCGAACTGATTTGGAGGCAATCAGACGCGGTTACGGCGAAGGCTTAATTGCTTATCGAACTTGGCTTTACGAAAATATACCGATGAAAAGTGTTGATGTAAAAAAGCGGAACTATTTTACGCCCGAAGAAATTTCGGCAATTATGAAACAACCTGAAAAGATTGCGGTTTGGCAGAAAAATGTACCGAAAAACCTGTCGGAAATAAACAGATGAGTAAAGAAAAAATCATAGTCGCGTTAGACATTTCAACGGTTGACGAAGCACGCGAAATTGTTGCGGAATTAAAAAATTCAGTCGGTGCGTTCAAAATAGGTTTGCAACTTTTTACTGCGTTTGGTTCATCTTTCGTGCGTGAACTTGTTGAGCAAGATATTAAAGTTTTTCTTGATTTAAAGTTTCACGATATTCCGAATACGGTAGCGAAAGCATCGGTTGAAGTCGCAAAACTCGGCGTTTGGATGTTTAATGTTCACGCGATCGGCGGCGGAGAAATGTTGCTGAAAACGGTTGAAGATGTTCGCGAAACTTGTGATAAAAATAATCTTGCTCAACCGAAAATTATCGGTGTAACGGTTTTAACGAGTTCAAATGATGAAACTTTGCGAGAAGTCGGAATTATGGACGAAACACCAACTCAGGTTTTGAATTTAGCGAAACTTGTTGCAAAATATGGACTTGATGGTGTAGTTGCATCACCAAATGAAGTGAGTTTAATACGAAAAAATATTAACAACGAAAAATTTTTAATTGTTACACCAGGAATTCGTCCCTTTTTTGCAACTAAAGACGATCAAAAACGTGTAATGTCTCCGAAGGAAGCTGTGATTGCCGGATCAGATTATTTAGTTATTGGACGACCAATTTTACAGTCAGTAAATCTAAAAAACGCTGTTGAAGAAATTTTAAAAGAAATCGAAAATGAATAGCCTCTCTATAACAAAATATTATCGTCTTGTTGAATCATTTTTGTTGATTTCTGGATTACTTTTGTTATTTGGATTATCATTTACGTTAAATCTTTTTGCTCAAAATGATGTTACTTCAACGCAAATAAATAATTTTCGGGTTGGCGAAAAAATAACTTATAGCGTTTCATTTAACAAATATAAAAACGCAGCTGTTGCTGAGATTTATTGCGTCTCGCGAGGGAAATTGCAAGGAAAAGACGCGGTTGAACTCAGAATGAAAATGAAAACTGTCGATTTTGTAAGTGCGGCATTTCATAATGTTAATGAAAGTCGAATAGTTTTTGCAGATGTTGAAAATGGACTCCCAATTTTTACTAAGATAATTAACAATGAAACAGGCTTTCCTGTTGAAAAAACACGCAATTTATTTCTCAAACCAACTGCTAATTTTGATCTATTAACAGCTATTTATCGTATTAGAAACTTGGGTGGAAGCGGCAATTTAACTTTTCAAGATAGTGAAATTGCTTATCCAATTACCTTTCAAACAGCTGGAAGTCTTAAAATAAAAACTGAAGAAAAGGAATTTGATACAAACGCAACAACCGTCGAAAGTCAATATTTTGGTGATAAAGGAATTACAAATGTTGTTGTTTATTTTTCAAATGATGAACAAAAAATTCCGGTTCAAATTAAATTTAAAACTGTAAAAGGCGAATTTATAGCAACGGTTGCAAGTATTCAAAACATTATTCCCGAACAAGATGAGCCACAAGTTGCACCAACGCCGAAACCGACACCAACTCCTTTCTCAACACCAAAGCCGGTTGCAACTCCAATTCCTTATAAAGAAAATCAATCACTTCCGTCGGAGTTTCCTTTTAATTTAGGTGAAAAACTAACGTTTGCAGTAAGCACGAATGGTCTGACAATTGCTAATGTAAATTTGCATGTAAAAGAACGTAAGTTGCTGTTTGGTAAGGATAACGTTACTTTTGTAGCAGGAGTTTCAGATGTTGTTTCAGTTGGCAAATTCTTTAAAGATAGTGATTTAGTTTCTTCTTTTAATGATCCATTTTCTCTTACACCAAATAGATTTGAAATTAAACTTGGAAGTATTTTTAGTAAGTTTAACCAAACAGTTCAATTTGATCAGAACCGAGGTGTTGTAATTTCTGGTCCAACTTCATTTGAAATACCAATAGGAACTTATGACTTACTCTCGTTTGCTTATGCAATTCGGTCTTTTAATTTAAAACCTTCGAAAGATCCTTCAAATCCAGTAAATGACACACGAGTTGCGGTTTTTGTTGGCTCAAAAGCAGTTGTATTTACTTTAAGACCACAAAATACAGAACAGATTGAGTTTCAAGGACGCAAAATTTCTGCTCAAAAAATTTCTTTTTCGACTGGAAATCCGAAATTTGACTCGCTTTCTCCACAATTATGGCTCAGCAACGATAGACGCCGGCTTCCCATTAAATTTTCCATTACCTATAACGGAAAAGTTTTTAATGTCCAATTAATAAACGTCACAAATTAACATTTTAACTTTCAACTTACTGAAAAATCGTTTACACTATAAATGAAATTGAAATTGGATTTCAATTAGAAATAAGTTTTTTGTTTTTATAATTAATTTTATGACACTTGCAACACTAAACAATGGAGAACGCGGAAAAGTTGTCGCTTTAAAAGGTGATAACGCTGTATCTAAAAGACTTATGGAAATGGGAATTGTTCCAGGCGTTTCTTTACGTGTGGTTAAATCTGCACCGTTTGGCGATCCGCTTGAGATTCGCGTTCTCGGATACAATCTTGCTGTTCGTAAAAGTGAAGCTAGTCAAATTGAAATTACCAAAGACTAATATTTAGAGTGGACATTAAAGCATCAAATTCAGAAAAAATTGGAAGTCGCGACTTCATTATTGCACTTGCGGGCAACCCAAACGCTGGAAAAACTACTCTATTTAATTCCTTGACAGGATTACGCCAAAAAGTAGCAAACTACTCAGGTGTAACGGTCGAAAAAAAAGAAGGTTTTTGGAATTTTGATGAAAAAAAAGCAAAAATAATCGATCTTCCAGGTCTTTATTCGCTTGATGCAACTTCAATAGACGAGCAAATTGCACGTGATGTTCTGCTCGGAAAAACTAAAGACCTTCCAAAACCAGACGCAATTATTGCCGTAGTTGATGCTACAAATCTTGAAAGAAATTTATATTTAGTCACACAACTAATGGAATATAAAATTCCAATAGTCGTGGTTTTGACAATGGTTGATCTTGCTGAAAAGCAAAACTCGATTATAGATTTAGATAAACTAACAGAAATGTTACAAGTTCCGGTTGTGGCAGTTACGGTTTCAAAAAAACTGGGTTTAGATAAACTTGCAGAAATTGTGATAACCGTTTTACGCGATGATTTTCAGTTATCAAATTTAAGTTTTGTCACAGATACTTTGAACGGAACTATTTTTGCACGCTACAACTTTCTCTCTGAAGTTTACCAAAAATCAGTAAATTGTAATGATGTTTCTGATGTCAGAATTTCTGAAAAAATTGACAAAGTTCTTACTCATAAAGTCTTTGGGCTGTTGATTTTAGCTGTAATTTTACTACTTGTTTTTCAAACTATTTTTTCGTGGGCATCATTACCTATGGATCTTTTAAATCAAGGATTTGGAGGTTTAGGTGATTTTGTTAGAGCGAATTTATCCGAAGGGCTTTTGACGGATTTATTCGTTGACGGAGTTATTGCCGGAGTTGGCGGAGTTGTCGTCTTTTTACCACAAATTTTACTTTTGTTTTTCTTTTTAACTCTCTTGGAAGACAGTGGTTATATGTCTCGAGCGGCATTTTTGTTAGATAGATTAATGCGTGGAGTTGGACTGCACGGAAAAGCATTTTTGCCTTTGCTATCGAGTTTTGCGTGTGCAATTCCAGGAATTATGGCAACTCGAACAATTGATAACCCGAAAGACAGGATTGCAACGATTTTGATTGCACCTTTTATGAGTTGTTCGGCACGACTTCCGGTTTATACATTAATGATTGCAGTGTTTTTCTCTGGGCAAACCGTGCTTGGTTTTATCTCACTCGGAGCAATCATAATGCTTTCAATGTATCTGCTTGGAATTATTGCAGCCATTGTTGCTGCTTGGATTTTAAAAAGAACCGTTCTCAAATCTTCTCCACCACCTTTAATTATGGAGTTGCCGCCTTATCGTTTGCCAAATTTCAAAACTGTTTTTTTTAATATGTTTGAGCAAGCCAGTATGTTTTTGAAACGTGCCGGAACTGTAATTTTGGCTATTTCGATTATTCTATGGGCTTTAATGACGTTTCCGAGAATTTCAGATGATCAAAATAGTGCTTTATTGGCAGCCGAGGAAAGTTGTAATTGCAAAATTACAGAAGAAGATATTGCTTCTAAAAAATCAGGGTTAGCTTTGCGAAACAGTTATGCCGGACAGCTCGGGCATTTAATTGAACCAATAATTAAACCTCTCGGTTTTGATTGGAAAATCGGTGTTGCCTTAGTTTCGTCTTTTGCTGCCCGTGAGGTTTTAGTCTCAACTTTGAGTATTTTATACAACACCGGAAAAGATGCAAACGAAGAGTCTGAAACGCTCATCCAAGCTGTCAAGAATGCTAAAAGTGACGATGGAACGCCTACCTGGCGACCATTAACTGCCGTTACATTAATGGTTTTCTTTGTTTTGGCAATGCAATGTATGTCCACAATAGCTGTTGTTCGCCGCGAGACAAATTCTTGGGCGTGGACAATTTTTATGGTTGTTTATATGACGGTTTTGGCTTATGTAGCGGCATTAATTACCTACCAAGGTGGAAAATATTTAGGTTATTAAAATGGAATTTCAAACAATTATAGTCGTTTTAATTATTGTAGTTGCTTCAAGTTATGCTTTTTGGCAAGTTTACAAAAAGTTGCGTTCAGCTACAACAGAAGGTTCTTGTGAAACTGGCTGCGGAAAATGTAAATCAAAGTAAATTTATCCAACGTAATCAGGTGATAATTTTCGTAAATTTTCGACCGCTCTTGGTAAAACTTCAAGTAAATACTCTAAATCTTCCTCAGAATTATCTTTTCCAAAACTGAACCTGATTGCACCTCGTGCGAGGTCTTCGTTTCTTCCTAATGCCCGGATAACCGGCGAAGGTTCAAGATTTCCACTCGAACATGCAGAGCCTGTCGAAACTGCAACTCCATTCATATCCAGATTTATCAACAAACCTTCACCTTCAATTCCGCGAAATGAAATATTTGAAAGATGCGATAAGCGATGTTCCCGATTGCCGTTAAACTCAATTCCGTCTATTTGCTCCACAACGTTTTGTTCAAACTTATCTCGCAGTTTTTCAACGTAGAAATTTCTGCTTTCAAGCTCATTTTTTGCCAGCTCACAGGCTTTTCCAAAAGCTACAATTAAAGGTACACTTTCAGTTCCACCACGTCTTTCACGCTCTTGGTTTCCGCCAATATTTTGGTTTTGGAGACGAACACCGCGTCTAATATATAAACCACCAACACCTTTTGGAGCATAAATTTTGTGTGCTGAAAGTGAAAGTAAATCAACGCCAAGTTCTTCGACATCAACTTTTGTTCGACCAATTGCTTGAACGGCATCAGTATGAAACCATAATTTGTTACCTTTTATTCGTTGGTTTTTAACTAGTTGACTAATTTCACGAATTGGTTGAATTGTTCCAATTTCATTGTTTGCTAGCATTATAGAAATCAGAATTGTGTCTTCTCGCAAAGCACTTTTAATATCATCTATTCGTATAATTCCATCTTCATAAACTGGTAAATATGTGACTTCATAACCTTTTTTTTCAAGGTATTCACAGACACTTTTAACAGCCGAATGTTCGATTGCACTTGTGATTATATGTTTTCCATATTTTTGATTAGCCTCACATAACCCTTTTATTGCTAGATTGTTAGCTTCTGTTCCGCCGGAAGTAAATACAATTTCATTCGGTCTAGCGTTGAGAATTTCAGCCACCTGATGACGAGCTTTATCAATCGCTCCACGAGATTCTTGACCGAAATAATGAATGCTTGAAGCATTTCCAAATTTAGTCGTAAAATATGGCATCATTTCTTCCAAAACACGCACATCTATTGGAGTTGTTGCAGAATTATCTAAATAAACCCTTCTAAACATAATGATAAATTTTAGCCTATTTTGACCGAAACTATTGAATCAATTTGAACGATTTATTCACTGAAAAATTATATGAAGATTACAGAATATGCTGTTAAATGTATTATTTACAATAAGTTAATTGTTTTGGCACAAGTTTTGTAATAGATAAGAATGAGAAGTTAAGACTTCTTGAGTAAAAAGATAGTAGGACAATAAGAGAAAGCAGAAGGAAGGAAAGGCGACTTTGATTACATTCAATGTCGTCTTTTTACTAATTAGATTTCGATTGTGGTAATATTAAAGCATCTAAATTGAGAGATAGAGTTTAAACATATATAAGTTTGAATTTATAAGGACATTTTAAAATGGATTTTACAACAAAAGAAATATTTAAACGTTACGCAAATATGGTTACAGGAAAAACTATGTCTCCTGTTTTCCTTAACATTCTAGTTACAAGTGTTTGCGATATGCGTTGCACACATTGTTTTTTTACTGAAGAATTAGACGATCGACCACGAAAAAAATTACAAATGAAGGCTGAAGAAATAGACAAAATCTCTTCGACTTTAGGTGGAAATTTAGGCGTTTTGGTATTAGCAGGCGGCGAACCTTTTACACGAAAAGATTTACCGCAAATTGTTAAGTCTTTTTATGACAACAATAAACTTGATTCCGTTTATTTAATGTCTAATGGTCAAATACATCAACGAATTTTCCCGGATGTAACTCAAATTATGGAAGAATGCCCTGATTTGAATGTAACTGTTGCACTTGGAATAGATGGAATGAAAGAGTCGCACGAAAAAATTCGTCGCAAAGAGGGAAGTTGGGATAAGGCAATTCACACTGCAAGAACTTTGCAACAAATGAAAAAAGAGCAGTTTCCTAAGCTTGATATTCAAACTTGCACATGCGTAATGCATTCCAACGAAGATACAATTTTCGATTGGTATGACTTTTTAAAGCACGATTTGAAGCCTGATAAAGTTAATATCAATTATATTCGACCGCCTTCGGCTGATCCAATTGAACTAGAATTTGATCACACACGTTATCAAAAACTTTCGCAAATGATATTGGACGACACTAAAAATTCTGCTTTGAAAAATAATTACGGTGGAAACTCCGGATATTTTAAGGCAGCAGTCGATATTTACATGCACGATTTGATTTCCAAAACGAAGGAAACCGGAAAAGCTCAACTTAAATGTTACGCCGGAAGTGCAGGTGCGGTTATTTACGATAATGGCGTGCTTTCATCTTGCGAAAACAAAGCTGACGTTTTAAACCTTCGTGATTATGAATGGGATTTCCAAAAAGCGTGGAAAACAGATTTAATGACTCAACGCCGTAAAGAAGTCGCAAATGGTTGTTATTGCACACACGAATCTAATTGTTTTTATCCAAGTTTACCCCTGAATCCGGGACATTTGGTAAAAATTAAACGTCTTGAAACAGAAATGAAGAAAGCTGCAAAGACAATGTTGAGTAGAGAAACGATTGAAATTGCGATGAAAGCCTAGAATTATGCAAGTTTCATTAGAAAACATTATAGAAATGCCAAATGCTTTTTTGTTTGTTGAGCAGGTTAATAAATATCTTGCTGACGAGCAAAAAAAACGTCGGCATTTTTATTCTATTTTTGATGAAAATAAAATGGAATTTATTAATGGTGAAATTTTCTTTCAATCACCTTTAAAGTTACAACATAACAACGCGACTGTTTTGCTTGGAATGTTGATAAAGGCTTTTGTTGCTAAACATCAATTTGGTTTTGTCGGTGTCGAAAAAATAATGATTTCTTTAACGAGAAATAATTATGAGCCTGATATTTTTTTTTGGACTTAATAAATCTAAATTGTTTAAAAAAAAACAAATGCAGTTCCCTGCACCAGATTTTGTTGTGGAAGTTTTGTCTGATTCTACTGCGAAAAATGATAGAGAAACGAAATTTCAAGATTATGCGGCACACGGTGTTCAAGAATATTGGATAATTGATGCTGATAGAGAAATAGTTGAACAATATATTTTAGCAGAACAAAACTATGAGTTGTATCGTAAATCAAACAACGGAAACATTGAAAGCGTTGTTTTACAAGGATTTACAATTCCAATTAGTGCAGTTTTTGATGAGAAATTAAACATAGAAGTTTTATCTAAGCTAATATCGTAAATGCCAAATACTCCTAAAATACTTATAATTTCCTCTGACACAGGTGGCGGACATCGTTCTGCCGCGATAGCTTTGGTTGAAGGTGTGAAAAGATTTTGGGAAAGTGATTCAAAAGCTGTCCGCGTCATAAAAGGCGTTGAAGAATCACATCATTTAACAGATAAATTAGTAAATGGTTATAATTGGATATTACGAAATAAACAGCATTGGATGAAATATCTTTATTGGATTGTTAATTTTATTCAACCTGAAAAAAGAGCTTTTTTTCATAAAAAATGTTCAGGATATTTCAATAATGTTATTGAGAAATACGTCCCACACGTTATTGTTAGTGTTCATCCATTAACTCAACATATACTTGCTAAAGTATTGAAGCAATTGAATTTAACTGATACAGTTCCGTTAGTTACCGTCGTTACTGATCCTTGTTATGGATTTTGGAAAGGTTGGGCTTGCGATGATGTTTCTTTATATTTAGTTGCGAACGAAGATGCTCAGCAACAATTGTTAGATTACGGAATTTCACCCGAAAAAATCAAAATATCTGGAATGCCGGTTCATCCTAAGTTCCATGAAATAGACGAGAAAGACGCACAACTTGCACGAACAGCTTACGGTTTAGATCCCGAAAAATTCACTGTTTTTGTAAATGCAGGTTGGGTTGGTGGCGGAAATATTCCGCAAATTTTTCGTGAATTTGCTAATGGCGAACTAGATGTTCAAGCAATTTTTCTTGCCGGAAAAAATACTGAATTACAAAAAGAAGCTGAAGAAATTGCAAAAACTGCGAAATTTCCAATAAAAGTGATTGGATATTCCGATGAAATTGAAAAATTGATGCAATCAGCTAATGTAATGATTTCAAAACTTGGTGGACTAACAACCTACGAAGCCTTAGCTTGCCGATTGCCTATAATTGCAGATACAACAACGCCGCCAATGCCTCAAGAAGCCGGAACTGTTAAAATGATTGCTCAGAAAGGAGCAGGAATTTTGCTTGAAAAAGCTACTGATATTGTTCCCATTATTAGAAGTTTAATTACCGATTCTAAAAAATATTCGGCGATGAAAACGGCTACAATTGGAATGTCGATTCCAAATTCAACACAAAAAATTATTGAAGAAATATCTGCTCTCTTGCCAAAGCCAAGTGTTGTCAGCAATTAGCGTTTTACAATTCAGCAATCTCAAACTACAATTTTATAGATGAGTCTTTTATTAGAAGGAAAAAGAGCTTTCGTTTCGGGCGGAACAAGAGGAATTGGTGCGGCGATTTGCGAGGTTTTTGCTCGCGAAGGTGCTGATGTAGCATTTAATTTTCATACACGAGATGATTTGGCAGAAGAAGTTAAAGCAAAAGTTGAATCATACGGAAGGCGTTGTTTAACTTTCAAAGTTTCTGTGACAGATCGTGATGGAATGAAAGAAACGGCTAAGAAAATTATTACTGAATGGCAAGGCGTTGATATATTGGTCAATAATGCCGCAGTTAATAAGCCTGATAATTTTGTAACTACAACTGATAAAAGTTGGGATTGGGTAATTGATACAAATGTTAACAGTCTTTTTGCTGTTACCAAACCATTTTATAAACAAATGGTTCGGCAAAAAAAAGGTGCGATTCTCAATATAACTTCAATTGGAGCAATGAGTTCACTTCCAACATCGGTTCATTACGCAACCTCAAAAGCTGCAATGATTGGATTTACAAAATGTCTTTCGCGAGAGGCTGCAAATTTTAATATTGCTGTAAATGCGATTGCTGCCGGAATTTTTGATACGGATTTGGGAAATACTTTGCCAGATCGTTTAATTCAGGCACACGAAGGTTGGGTAGCACAGCAAAGAATGGGGGAACCTCGAGAACTTGCTGAATACGCGGCGTTTATGTGTAGTGATCGAAATAGTTATATGAACGGCGAAGTGGTAATTGTAGACGGCGGAGTGATTACATAGTTTTATGGAAACGATTTTATATTGGTTGCCAAATTGCGATACTTGCAAAAAAGCTGCCGCGTTTTTACAACGAAAAAATGTTGTAGTTACGCGGTTTCATAATTTGAAGTTGGAAATGCTGAACCGCGAACAGATTTTACAATTAGCAAAAATTGTTGGCGGAATAGAAAATTTATTTTCAAGGCGAGCAATAAAATATCGCGAACTTGGTCTTAATAAAAGAGAAGTTTCTGCAGACGAAATGTTGGAATTTATAATCTCAGATTACACATTTATAAAACGACCGGTTTTGGTTATAAATGACAAGGCAATTTCAGGTTTTTCTGATAAAAATTATCAAGACTTTTTTTCAAAATGATAAATTTAGTAGAATATAACTCAATCCGAGAGCAAAAAGTAATTGGATATAAAAAGCTAAAACGCGGTTTGTTTAAAGTTTTTGGAAGTGAAGCGGTTCAGTTTTTGAACGGACTTATCACCAATGATGTCAAGGCTTTAGAAGATGGTTCAGAGATGATTGCTGCATTTCCAAATGCTCAAGGTCGCTTGCTTGCCGTTGTCCGTGTTCGACGAATTGGTGATAATTTTTATTTTGAAACTGAAGAAACTACACGCGAGAAGGTTTTTCAAAATTTATTTAGATTTACATTTGCCGGTGACTTTTTTGTTGAAGATTTAAGCGATACTTATCAGTTTTTTTCTATGGAAAATGGAAAATGGAATATTGATAACATTGAAATTCTTAACTTTGGCAAAGATGTATTTATTCCTCAGTATGTTGAGATAAATTTTTCTGATTCGCTAGATATTTCAGATGAACTGTATGAAGTTTTTCGAATCGAAAATGGCATTCCACTTTATGCGATTGACATCGATGAGACCACGATTGTTTCTGAAATTGGAAATGCCGATATTATCAGCTACAAGAAAGGTTGCTACATTGGGCAAGAGATTATTGCACGTATTTATTTTCGCGGACACATCGCTAAACAACTGACAGGACTGATTTTGGAAGATTATCAAATTCAATCAAACGATGAATTAAAATCGTTAGAAGGGAAAAATGCGGGGAAAATAACATCGGTTTGTTTTTCGCCAAAGTTGCAAAAACATGTTGCTCTCGCAATAATCAGATACGATTATTTGGCTGAAGGAACTGAATTGAAAATAAACGAAACGATAGCAAAAGTAAAGCATTTGCCATTTAACGCCTAAACTCAGATGAATATTCACGCCATTACAAATTGATTTTTGGTGTCAAGATAATTCAAATTATCACCGACAAGCACAAACCTGTCGGTGATTAGACAATTAGTTAATTCCAATCGGGAAGTCTTGTCCTCGAGAATATCTCTGTGGATATTGTGTTGTTCCGCGATATTCTTTGGTTAATTCGGGGACTTTTCGGTCGAGAAAAGTCTCAAGTTCACTGACGGTTATTACTCTGTCAGAAGGGTTTCGGTCCGCCTCACCGTTCAAACCTTGAAGCAAAGCATAGGTAAAAACTCCATGTCCGAGTCGTTTGAATTCGATGGCTTGTTGCTCAGTGCCAGAAGCGGCTAGAATAACGATTCCGGCACTTCGGGCGAGTTGTGAGATGGCTTTTTCTTCAGACAAACCACGTTCGGCAAAGGCTTGAATCGCTCCACCTGATTGA
>JANORS010000028.1:0-214248 GCA_031415455.1 Acidobacteriota bacterium
AGAAATGGTAATGCCCGGAGATAACATCGCAATGGATATTGAATTAATCAACTCAATTGCAATGGAAAAAGGATTGCGATTCGCAATCAGAGAAGGCGGCAGAACGGTTGGAGCTGGAACAGTTTCCGATATTATTGAATAGATTTATTATGTTAAACGAAAAAATTCGCATAAAACTTAAAGCTTACGATCATCGAGTGTTAGATCAATCAACACAAGAAATTGTAGAAACAGCGAAAAGAACGGGGGCGAAAGTGGCTGGTCCAATTCCGCTTCCAACTATCAAGAATAAATGGACTGTTTTACGATCACCACACGTTGACAAAAAGTCGCGTGAGCAATTTGAAATTAGAACACACAAACGTCTAATGGACATTCTTGATCCAACCGCAGAAACAGTTGATGCGTTAATGAAGTTAGATTTACCAGCCGGTGTTGATGTTGAAATCAAAGCATTTGGCAAAAGCTAATCAATAATATCAATTTTGGATTTGCTAATATGGCAACCAATTTATTTTATTGTTACAAATATTGGAGATTATGATGATTAACGGAATCATCGGAAGAAAAGTAGGCATGACACAGTTGTTCTCTGAAGATGGAACGGTAATACCGGTAACTGTCTTGAAAGTAGGGCCTTGTGTTGTTGTTCAAAAGAAATTGGCTTCCGGCAAAGATGGTTACAATGCTGTGCAACTTGGTTTTGTAGAAGAAAAGGCTATCAAGCCTAAAAATGTTACAAAGCCATTGCGTGGTCATTTTGAGAAAACAGGTGGCGGTTTATCGCCAACAAGAATTCTTCGTGAAATACGACTTGAAAATGAGCCTGATGGAAACATTGGCGATCAAATTAAAGCTGATTTGTTCACTGATGGAGACAAGGTTGAAGTTGTTGGTAAATCAAAAGGTCGTGGCTTTGCAGGTACTATAAAACGGCATCATTTCCAACGTGGACCGATGTCACATGGTTCAATGAATATACGAGCACCAGGTTCAATTGGGCAATCTGCATATCCATCAAGAGTTATGAAAGGTCTCAGATCATCTGGGCACATGGGCGATGAAAGAGTTACAGTTGCGGGTTTAACAATTGCACGGGTTGATGCTGAAAATAACATCATCATGGTTAAAGGTGCAGTTCCAGGACCAAACGGTGGCTTAGTAATTGTAAAAAAATCAACAAGAAAGTAGTAATTGAAGTTTTTCAAATTACACAAGATATTGGAGTGAATTATGCCTACCGTTGAGGTTCGCAATTTAAGTAATAGCAAGGTTGGTGAGATTGATTTGGCAGATTCCGTTTTTGGGGTTGCTTTAAACGAGTCTTTAATCCATACCTCAGTAATTAACTACTTGGCTAATCGTCGGAGTGGAACATCGGCTACAAAAACACGAGGCAATGTTTCAGGTTCTGGTCGAAAGTTGTGGAAACAGAAAGGCACCGGACGTGCGAGAATTGCTTCGATTCGTTCACCTTTATGGAAGGGCGGTGGTAACGTTCACGGTCCGCAACCTAGAGATTGGTCATACAATATACCAAAGAAAATGCGTCGAGGTGCTTTGCGTTCTGCGTTGTCAGAAAGAATTCGTGAAGGGAATCTTATTGTGATTGACGAATTTGTGATGTCTGAAACTAAGACCAAATCTTTTGTTGGTATCATGTCCGCAATGGGTTTAGCTACTTTAAAGAAGCAAACTAAAACACTAATTATTGATTCATTAGATAATGTTAATTTAATTTTATCATCACGGAATGTGCAAAAAACAAAAGTAACTAATAGTTACGGCTTGAACATTTATGATTTGATTTATCATGAGAAATTAGTGATTACAAAAAATGCGATTAACGAACTAACAGACTTGCTTGATCCACAACGTGAAAAAAAAGTTGGTAAGGAGGTAGCAGAATGAGATTAAGTCTGAACGTTTGGGATACATTAAAATCCCCAGTTGTTACCGAAAAATCAGTTTTATTGAAAGAAGAAACTGCCAACGAAGATAAAGAGCAAGTTTTAACTTTTAAAGTTAATGTCAAAGCTGGAAAAGCTGATATAAAAAAGGCTGTTGAAGAAATTTTTAGTGTCAAAGTTTCATGTGTAAGAACAATGAATTACAAAGGCAAAGAAAAACGACAGGGACGTTACGTTGGACGTCGTGCCTCTTGGAAAAAAGCCTATGTTACCTTACTTAAAGGTGAGCCAATTGTTGATTACGCTGAAGCAATTTAATTAGTTATTTTCAAATAGTTAATTCTTGAAAGTTTAAGTTTAGCATTTGAGTGAGAAGAAAATGGGAATCAAGAAATTAAAGCCAACATCGCCCGCTCGTCGTTATCAAACGTATTTGACACGCGATGAGTTGACAAAAGGTGCGAAGCCAGAGAAGTCATTACTAGAGCCTAAAATCAGAATTTCAGGACGAAATAATGATGGTCGAATTACTGTTCGTCGTCGCGGCGGAGGTCACAAGCGTCATTATCGAATTATTGATTTTAAACGCAACAAGATAGGTATATCAGGTGAAGTGACTCAATTAGAGTATGACCCAAATCGTTCTGCACATATTGCATTAATTAATTATGCGGATGGTGAAAAACGTTACATTATTGCTCCAGTTGGTTTAGTTGTTGGGGCTTCTGTTTTGAGTGGTGCTGAAGCTGATATTTTACCGGGCAATGCACTTCCAATGAAAAACATTCCACTTGGAACACAGATTCATAATATTGAAATGCGTCCTGGAAAAGGCGGACAAATGGTTCGTTCAGCAGGTGGATTCGCACAACTTATTGCCAAAGATGGTGATTACGCTTTATTAAGAATGCCATCCGGTGAAGTCCGAAAGGTTCCATTAGTTTGTATGGCATCGATTGGACAAGTTGGTAACACTGAACATGAAAATGTATCACTTGGTAAAGCTGGAAGATCACGTTGGAAAGGTCGCAGACCGAAAGTTCGGGGTGTTGTGATGAATCCGGTCGATCACCCGCATGGTGGTGGTGAAGGTAAGACTTCAGGTGGTCGTCACCCAGTTACTCCTTGGGGAATTCCAACTCGTGGATACAAAACACGAAGTAATAAACGAACGCAGAACATGATTGTGCGTGACCGAAGAAAAAAATAGTTAGTCGTTAGATGGTTTTAGGTTAATTTAGTTTAGAACCATCAAAAAATAAAATCGAATTATGCCACGTTCATTAAGAAAAGGACCTTTTATTGATTTAAGTGTCCAAAAAGTTTTAAGAAAAATTGCCGAAGGCGGTGCTAAGCCGCAAGCGATTAAGACTTGGTCACGCCGTTCGACAATAACTCCGGAAATGGTTGGTTTAACTTTTGGAGTTCACAACGGTAAACGACACGTTCCGGTTTATGTAACCGAGAATATGGTTGGACACAAGTTAGGTGAATTTTCTCCAACACGAGTTTTTAAAGGTCACGCCGGGACAAAAGCAGAGAAATCGGCAAAAAGGAAGTAAGCACTATTTGTCAAAATATGTGGTTAATCTACATATTGATAATTTTAATTGCATACTAAAATAGATATGGAAGCAGTAGCAAAAACGAAATATTTGAAAGGTTCGCCTCGCAAAGCGAGACTTGTAATCGATTTAATTCGCGGTGAGAATGTTGGTAAAGCTCTTGCAATTCTTCAGTTCACAAATAAACGTGCCACTGACCCAATTGCAAAGTGTTTAAAATCAGCAGTTGCGAATGCAACTTTCAAAGCAGAACAGCAAAACATCGCTGTTGATCCGGATGATTTGTTTATTAAAACTTGCTTTGTTGATATGGGGCCAACTAAGAATCGTCGTCGTATGCGTCCCGCACCACAAGGTAGGGCTTACAAAGAACAACGGCATTACTGTCATATTACAATTCTTGTTTCGAGTGACAAACCTGAAGTTGTTGAAAGGAAAGCTATAAAAAAAGTGGAAGCTCCGGTTGAAATAAAACCAGAATTGCCAGTTTTAACTGAGAATAAAGTTAAATCACCAGCTAAGAAAAAAGTGACTGAACAACCTGCGGAGGCAGCAGAATAGATTTATGGGACAAAAAGTTCATCCATACGGCTTTCGAGTCGGTTACAACAAAGATTGGCACTCGCATTGGTATGCGAAGAAAGAGTTTGCTGAGTATTTAGCTGAAGATCTTCAACTTAAAAGAGATTTGAAGAAACGATTCACTGGCGGTGGAGTTTCCCACATTGATATTGAGCGTGCTGCGAATAGAGTAAAAATTATTATTTACACTTCGCGTCCAGGTATCATTATTGGTAGAAAGGGAACCGAAATTGAAAAGTTAAAAGAAGATTTGTCTAAAAAAACAGGTCGTGAAGTAATTGTTTCAATTCAAGAAATTCTTAAACCGGAATTAAATGCACAATTGCAAGCTGAGAAGATTGCACAGCAGCTTGAAAAACGTATCGCTTTTAGACGAGCGATGAAAAAAATTGTTGAAGAAACAAGACGCTTTGGTGCTTTAGGTGTAAAAGTTATGTGTTCAGGTCGTCTTAATGGTGCAGAAATTGCTAGAACTGAATGGACACTTGATGGACAACTTCCATTACACACGCTTCGTGCGGATATTGATTTTGGTTTTGCTGAAGCATTAACTACTTTTGGTATTATTGGAGTTAAGGTTTGGATTTACCGAGGTGAGATTCTTGATCCTAATGCTTCAATGGCACGTGGTACAACAACTGATCCGATTAACGAGTTAAAAGTCCAAGGCGACAGAGGTCGTGGACGTGGCGATAGAGAAAGAGGTCGCGGCGGACGCCGAGATCGAAACGATAGTAAATAAATTTTTAGGTAATTTTTAGAGGTTGTCATTATGTTGATGCCAAAAAAGGTAAAACATCGTCGCGTCATGAAAGGACGCATGAGAGGCGAAGCTTCTCGAGGGCAAAATATTAGCTACGGTGATTTCGGTTTGAAAGCGTTAGAATCCGGTTGGATTACTGACAGGCAAATTGAAGCTGCTCGTATTGCAATGACCCGACACATTAAACGTGGTGGAAAAGTTTGGATTCGTATGTTTCCAGATAAACCAATCACAAAAAAACCAGCAGAAACCAGAATGGGAAGCGGAAAAGGTGCTCCTGATCATTGGGTTGCTGTTGTCAAACCTGGTCGAGTATTATATGAAGTTCAAGGTGTTGATGAGGCATTAGCTCGAGAAGCATTTCGTCTTGCTGCACAAAAACTTCCAATCAAAGTTAAATTTGTAACAAAAGCTGATCAGGAAGGAGGAAACGTTTAAATGAAACGCAAAGAACAACTTGAACAACTAAAAGATTTAAATACTGATGAATTGAAAGAACAGGCAGACAGTTTGAAAGAGTCGCTATTTCGTAATAAATTTCGAAAAGCTTTAGCAATGGGTGAGAACACGGTTGCTGATATCAAACGCGAGAAGAAGACTTTGGCAAGAGTTTACACTTTGATTCGCCAAAAGGAAATGGAATTGAAATAGGTTAAAGACATGCCAAGAAAGAAAAAAGAAGACGAAATTGTTGAAGAAGTTTCAACCGAGACGGCTGTAGAAGTTAATGAATTAGCAGTTACACCAGCTGAGGTCGTTATAGAGAAGCCAAAAAAAGTTAAGGCTCAACCAAAAACTGAAGCTATCACAGAAACAAGTGAAGTTGCTGACTCGAACGCTCCACGAAAAACAAGAGCGACTCGTATTGGTATTGTAACTTCAGACAAAATGACTAAAACAGTTGTTGTCCGCGTGGATAGGTTGATTAAACATCCAAGATATAGAAAATACATTCGTCGTAAGAAACAATTTATGGCTCATGATGAGCTCGGTTCAAATACTGGTGATAAAGTTATGATAGTGGAAACAAGACCACTTTCTGCACGTAAAAGATGGCGTGTATTACAAATTATCCAGAAAGCAGAAAAATAGTTTTTGAAAATCGTCTAATATAAACGATTCGAGGGTTAAGTTATGATTCAAATGCAGACCTCTTTGGCGGTCGCAGATAATTCAGGTGCAAAACGTGTTGTTATGATCAATTCTATTGGTGGTTCAACTGGAAGAATTGCTTCATTAGGCGACAGAATTAAAGTTACTGTCAAAGAAGCAACTCCAGATGGAACAGCAAAGAAAGGTAAAGTTTACAGTGCTGTTATTGTTAGAACACGTAAAGAAATCCGCAGAAAAGACGGAACCTATATAAGGTTTGATGACAATGCAGCTGTCTTGATCAAAGATGACGGAACTCCAATGGGGACTCGTGTTTTTGGACCAGTTGCACGCGAATTGCGTGAAAAGAACTTTATGAAAATTGTTTCATTAGCTCCGGAGGTGATTTAATGAAAGTAGTAAAAAAAGGTACTATTCGTGTAAAAATCAAAAAAGGCGATAAAGTAATTTTTATTGCTGGTAAAGAATACAATCGATTTGATGCTGAAGGAAAAAGAAATCCTTTGCGGGGTGATGTGATTGCTGTTGACCCACGAAACGCAAAAGTTAAAGTTTCTGGTGCGATGATTGTAAAAAAACACGTTAAACCGGCACCTCAAATGGGACGCGAAGGTGGAATTGTTGAAAAAGAAGCTTGGGTAGCAATATCAAATGTTTCTTTAATTGACCCAAAGTCAAACAATCCTACACGCACTAGATATGAACTCCAAGATGGAAAAAAAGTCCGTGTTGCTGTTAAAAGTGGCGAAGTTATTTAAATTTTTAAGTAGAGATTTGGAAACGTTTAAAAAACGAGACCCAAAACAATAAAATGGCAAGATTAAAAGATAAATATAGAAACGAAATTGCTCCTGCGATTGCTAAAGAGTTCGCGATTGTGAATCCTATGGCGATTCCAAAAATCACTAAAATAGTTTTAAACATGGGTGTTGGTGAGGCAATTGCAAATGCGAAAGTTCTTGATACTGCAGTTGATGAGTTGAGAGTTGTAACTGGTCAAAAGCCAGTTGTAACAAAAGCGAAAAAATCAATTGCTTCATTCAAACTTCGTGAAGGTATGAACATCGGTGCGATGGTTACACTTCGTGGAGACAGAATGTATGAATTTTTAGATAGATTGATTGCAGTTGCATTACCACGTGTAAGGGATTTCCGTGGAATTTCACCCAAAGCCTTCGATGGGCGTGGGAATTATACATTAGGAATTCGTGAGCAACTTATTTTTCCTGAAATTGATTTCAATAAAGTTGAAAAGACTCGCGGAATGAACATTTCGATTATTACAACGGCAAAAAACGATGAAGAAGCAAGATCGTTGCTCAAAGCATTCGGTATGCCGTTTAGACAATAGAAGGATTTATGGCAAAAATTAGTAAAGTTGTTAAGAATAATATGCGTAAAGCTGCTGTTTTGAAATATGCAGAAAGACGCACAGAACTTAAAAAGATTATTAAAAATCCGGCATCATCAATTGAAGAGGTTGATTTAGCTGTGATTAAATTGCAAAAACAACCGCGAAATGCCTGCTCAGTTAGAGTTCGTAATCGCTGTTCTCAGTCTGGACGTCCACGTGGTTTTTTGAGAAAATTTGGAATATCACGTATCGCTTTACGCGACCTTGCTTTAAGGGGGCAAATTCCAGGTGTTGTTAAGTCAAGTTGGTAAATATTGTAATACTGAGTAGTCAATTCAATTGTGAATTGAAACCTCTAGTATTTATTGGAGTAATTAAATAATGACAGATCCAATTTCGGACATGTTAACTAGAATTCGCAACGCAATTCGTGCGAAACACACAAGAGTTGATATACCCGGTTCAAAATTAAAAATAGAAGTTGCCCGAATCCTTAAGGAAGAAGGTTACATTAACAATTATGTTACTAAAGGTGATGGAGTTAAGTATTCAATTAGAATATTTTTACGTTTCGATGCGAAAGGTGTTTCTTCAATTACACATTTAGAACGCACATCGAAGCCAAGTCGCCGGGTCTATGTAGGCAGTGACGAAATTCAACGTGTATTAGGTGGATATGGTATTAATATAATTTCTACTTCAAAAGGTTTGATGAGTGGGAAGAAAGCTCGCCAAGAAAAAATTGGCGGTGAGATTTTAGCACAGATTTATTAAAGGATTTTATGTCTCGAGTTGGAAAAAAACCAATTGCAATTCCGTCAGGAGTTACAGTAACAATTTTGGATTCCGAAATTGAGGTCAAAGGACCCAAAGGAACATTATTGTCACCGATTCCGAAAAATATTTCGTTTAAAGTTGACGAAGGTCAATTAATTGCCGAGCGTTTAAGTGATAACGATTCAGCCTTTCACGGTCTCGGTCGTGCACTTGTAAACAATGCTATTGTTGGTGTTACGGATGGGTTTACCAGAGATATGGATCTAGTAGGCGTAGGTTATAAAGCTGAAGTTCAAGGTAGAAAAATTGTTTTTGCTCTTGGTTATTCGCATCCTGTTGAGTTTGCTTTACCAGATGGTATTGATGCAAAATCAGAAAGAGTTCCAACTAAAACTACTGTTAACCAATATCAACTAACTCTAACAATAACAGGAATTGACAAACAAAAGCTTGGTCAAGTTTGTGCTGAGTTAAACCGTTTACGTAAACCTGATGCTTATAAAGGAAAAGGCATTCGTTATGCCGATCGGATTTATAAACTTAAACCTGGTAAAACCGGTAAATAGTCAAAGATTTGTTGTAAAAGCAAGAGAGAAAAAGTATGTCTAGTAAAAGTAGAGCAGAAGTCCGAAGAGCGATTCATACTCGCATTCGAAAGAAAATTTCAGGAACAACTGAGCGTCCAAGATTAGCAGTTTTTAGGAGTGTTAATCATATTTACGCACAAGTAATTGATGATGAAAATGGCACTACATTAGCAAGTGCTTCGACAACTGAAAAGTCTTTGCGAGGAGTAACTGGTGGAAACATTAGTGCAGCGGTAAATGTAGGAACCGCAATTGCCGAAAGATCGATCGCAGTTGGAATCAACAATGTAGTTTTTGACCGAGGCGGTTATGTATATCACGGACGTGTTAAAGCGTTGTTAGAAGCAACACGATTGGCAGGTTTGAACAAAAACGAAGCAAAAGAAGAAGGTAATGAGTAATAATACACAGCGAATTTCTCCGCAAGGTCTAATTTTAAAAGACCAGTTGATCTCCATTAACAGAGTTACTAAAGTTGTTAAAGGCGGCAAAAATATGTCGTTTGCAGCATTGGTTGTAGTTGGAGATGAGGCAGGTCACGTTGGTTTTGGCACAGGTAAAGCAAAAGAAGTGCCAAACGCCATTAAAAAAGCAGTAGAGTCTGCTAAGAAAAATTTAATTAAAGTGCCTTTAATTAATGGAACTCTGCCGCATCCACTTGTTGGTAAATATGGTGCAGGTCTAGTTTTAATTAAACCTGCAGCTGATGGAACTGGTGTTATTGCTGGTGGAGCTGTCCGTGCTGTAATGCAGTCTGCTGGAGTTCATAATTGTAGAACTAAGATTTTAGGATCTAGTAATAACCATAATGTAATTCGTGCAACTTTTGATGGTTTGATGCGAATGAAAGATCCTCTTGAAATTGCTCGGTTACGTGGTAAACAGATTGAAGAGGTATCATAAACTTTTAATTCATTTGATTATGCTTAATTTTTAAGTAAATCTTAGGAACAATTGGTATTTAAGAAAATGGCGAAGAAAATAGAAGAAAAAAGCGAAACTGAAAAAATTCGTATTCAATATTATAGGAGTTCGATTGGCTATTCTGCTAAGCAAAAGCTGATTGTTAGAAGTTTGGGTATTACAAAACTTAATCAAATTGTCGAAAGACCAAATACTCCATCAATGAGAGGAATTGTTATAAAAGTTCCTCATCTTTTGAGAATTGTTGATTAAGTTAATATTGATCATACTTTTTGGTAAATGGTTTAACCAGTATTTGACTGCGTAAACTGCCATTTACCATTTTGCAATTTTCGATTCAAGAGGAAAAAATAATGGCATTAGCATTAAACAATTTGCATCCGGCTCCTGGCTCAACACACAGAAAAAAACGTGTTGGACGCGGTCCGGGATCTGGACTTGGTAAAACATCAGGTCGTGGACACAAGGGTCAAAAATCTCGCTCAGGTTATTCTAGCAAAACTGGGTTTGAAGGCGGTCAAATGCCACTTCACAGACGTTTGCCTAAACGTGGGTTTACTAACATTTTTAAAAAAGTATGGTTAGAAATCAGTTTAGAGAAAATTGAGGCGAGTTTTGAAGTCGGTGACGAGGTCACTCCGGAAATATTGCACAAACGTGGTTTAATAAAAAAAGCCAAGCACGATTTAGTTGTTTTGGGAGCTGGTGAATTCACCAAATCTCTTAATATTTCTGCACATCGTTTTACAAAAACCGCAAAAGAGAAAATAGAAAAGCTGGGCGGAACAGCTAACGTAATTCAAAAATACAAAACCGCTGAATAGTTAATACTTTTGTATTTTTAGAGGAATAGCATGGAAAAGTTTTTTGCTGCAATCCAAAATGTTTTTAAAATACCAGAACTTAGAAGTCGTGTTTTTTTCACGCTAGGACTTTTGGCTGTTTACCGTTTAGGTGCACATGTCACCGCACCGGGAATTAATAAAGCTAGATTAGACCAAGTTTGGAATGAAGTTAGTGGGACATTGCTTGGTGTATTAGACCTTTTTTCGGGTGGAAATTTCCGTTCGATTTCTGTATTCGCTTTAGGTGTTACTCCATACATTACGGCATCTATTATTTTGCAATTGATGACTGTTTTATCACCACAATTGAAAAAAGTTCAGGAAGAAGGCGAAGTTGGAAGGCAGAAAATTAATCAATGGACACGTTATTTGACAGTTGCTCTTTGCTCGATTCAGACATTTTTTGTTGCAACTTGGTTAAGTAGAAACGGCGTTATACCTGAGACTTGGTGGGCAACAGCAATGGTTGTTGTAACGCTTACTACTGGCACCATTTTTGTTATGTGGCTTGGAGAGCAAATTACTGAACGTGGAATTGGTAATGGAATCTCATTGTTAATTTTTGCTGGGATCGTAATCGGTTTGCCGCAAGGCATCATGCAAATTGCTGACAGAGTTAAAGGCGGCGATGTTTCACAAACACTTGGCGTTGTTTTTCTTGCGGCAGTAATTATTGCTTTAATCGCTTTAATTGTTTATGTTGAATCGGCAAGAAGGAATATTGCAATTAATTACGCAAGCAGAAGAGTTGGGCAGCAAATGTTTCAAGGGCAGCAGACAAGTTTACCTTTGAAGTTGAATATGGGTGGTGTTATTCCAGTTATATTTGCTTCATCTGTTCTGGCAATGCCACAAACATTGTTTTCTGCATTCCCGATAGATCCAAATGCACCTGACGCTTTTTGGTCAAAAGTAAATGTATTTTTCCAACAATTTCATGGTGGTGACCCATATTATGAGATTGTTTTCTTAAGTCTAATTGTTTTATTCACTTTCTTTTATATAACAATTGTTTTCAATACTGATGAAGTTGCAGATAATTTGAGAAAAAATGGCGGATTTGTTCCTGGAATTAGACCAGGCTCTTCAACTGCTGAATATCTAAATTACATACTAACTCGATTAACAACAGTTGGAGCTTTATATCTTTGCTTCATTGCATTTGTTCCACAACTTTTATTAAGCGGTTTTAGAGTTGCACGTTTACCTTTTATTGGCGAATCTTTAGACACATGGCTGTCGGCAACATCGGGATTAAGTTGGATACCGACTGGTTTAGGTTATCAATTTTTTTTTGGTGGAACTTCATTACTGATCTTAGTTGGGGTTGCAATGGATACAATTTCACAAATTGAAGCTCAGCTTGTGATGAGAAACTACGAAGGTTTTCTTGGCTCAGGTTCGCGTTTACGGGGACGTCGAAGCTAGCTATTCTTTTCAGTTTTAAATTATGTCAAAGATAATAGTTTTGATTGGTGCACCTGGAGCAGGAAAAGGAACCCAAGCCCGACTTTTACACGAAAGACGGAAAATTCCGCAAGTTTCAACCGGCGATATGTTTCGAGAGATGAAAAATTCGAATACGCCATTAGGTGCCGAAGTTCAAAGGATTATGGCATCTGGAAATCTAATTTCTGATGAGATTACTTATAAAATTGTCAAAGAGAGAACACTCCGTGAAGACTGTAAGGGAGATTTTATTTTGGATGGTTATCCAAGAACAAAAAGCCAAGCTCTGCAATTAGAAGATTTGGCAAAAGGTTTAAACAAAAGTATTCTTGTAATAGAAGTTGATTTACCTCGTGATGATTTACTTAAAAGATTAACTGGAAGAAGAAGTTGTAAAAATTGTGGTGAGATTTTCAATATTTACAACGGGATTCCTTTAAATTGTCAGAAATGTGGGTTTGATACTGAAAAACACCTTGGTCATCGTGCTGATGATAACGAAGAAAGTGTTTCTATTAGACTTAAAACATATGATGAACTGACCAAGCCATTGCTTGAGTATTATCAAAAGTCAGAACGTCTTAAAAAAGTTAATGGATTAGGAAATGTTGAAGATATTTATATAACACTTAACAGCTTGATTTAATTCACCGACAATGATGAGTTATTGGTTATATTTAAGCCGTCTTTTGATGGGAAAACGAATGATATTTGCGAAGTCACAAAAAGATTTAGAGAAAATGCGAGATGTCGGCGAGTTAATTGCTGAAGTCCGGGAATCACTTCGAGAAAAAGTTCAAATAGGAATTACAACACTCGAACTTAACAAAATTGCTGAAAAAATGATTCGTGATGCGGGTGCGTTACCTACTTTTATCGGTTACCATGGGTTTCCTTTTGCAATTTGTGCTTCTGTTAATGAAGAGGTTGTCCATGGATTTTCAAAAGATGTTCCTCTTAAAGAAGGTGACATACTCTCTGTCGATATGGCAGCTACCTTTAATGGATTTGTTGGAGACACTGCTGTAACTATTCCGGTTGGGAAAGTTGATGATGATACCCAACAACTCTTAAAAGTAACTGAAGAGTGCCTTAATCTTGGAATTGCTGCTGCTAAAGTCGGTGGAAATGTTGGTGATATTGGGTTTGCAGTTCAAGAGCACGCACTTAAGTTTAATTATGGAATTGTTCGTGGTTACACAGGACATGGAATTGGACGCAAAATGCACGAAGATCCACAAATTCCTAATTATGGAAGAAAAGGTACTCGTGAAAAAATAAGACATGGTTATTGTTTTGCGATTGAGCCAATGATTAATGCCGGGAGTCACGAAACTTCAACATTAAAAGATGGTTGGACTGTTGTGACAAAAGACGGAAAAAATTCTGCACATTTTGAACACACAATTGCAATACTCGAAACCGGTACTGAAATTTTGACGCTGACAAAGAAGCAAAAAGCTCAGTTAATAAAAGTTCAAACCGCTTAACTTGAAAAGTTGCGTTAAATTTAGTAGTATTTAGAGTTTGTCGATTGAACAACTGTTGGATAAGTAAAATATGTCAAAAGAAGAAGCGATAGAAGTTACTGCAACAGTTTTGGAAACCTTGCCTAATGCAATGTTTAAGGTTTCGATTGAAGATAATAATCAGCATCAGGTTTTAGCACACATATCTGGAAAGATGAGAAAGAATTTTATTCGCATTTTGCCGGGAGACAGAGTTTTAGTTGAACTTTCGCCTTACGATTTAAGTCGTGGGCGAATTACATATCGTTATAAATAAGTTAGGAAGACACTATGAAAGTTCGTCCTTCAGTAAAGAAGATTTGCGTTAAATGCAAAATTGTCCATCGTAAAGGCATTGTTCGTGTGATTTGTGAAAATCCAAAACATAAACAACGTCAAGGTTAAAACATTAATTTGGAGTTAAGAAAATGGCTCGTATAGCAGGGGTAGATTTACCACCACAAAAAAGGTCTCAGATTGGCTTAACGTATATTTACGGAATAGGAAAATCTCGTGCGACTTCAATTTTAGACGAAGCATCAATCAACGTTGATACAAAAATCAAAGATTTGACTGAAGATGAGTTGACTAAAATACGTGCAATTATTGACTCGCAAGGCGAGGTTGAAGGTGATTTGCGTAAACAAGTTCAACTTAATATTAAGCGTTTAATGGATATTAGTTGTTACCGTGGACTTCGTCACCGACGTGGTTTGCCAGTTAGGGGACAACGAACACACACTAACGCAAGAACTAGAAAAGGTCCGCGACGTATGACGGTTGCTAAGAAAAAGGCACCAGGTAAAAAATAGTTTATTATCCAAAATTATGTTGTTTAATCATTATAATTTTGGCTTTGTGAGATATTGTGATTTATGGCTAAAGCTACAAAAAAGAAAGTTTATCGAAAGAAAGAGAAAAAGAATATTCCAATGGGAATCGCTCACATTAAAGCCTCTTTTAATAACACTTTAATTTCTATTACTGACACTGCCGGCAATTTGATTGCTCAATCATCATCAGGTGCAAGAGGTTTTAGAGGTTCGCGTAAAGGAACACCTTTTGCGGCACAACAAGCAGCATCTGAAGCAGGACGTAAGGCGACTGAAGCTGGAATGAGAGAGTGTGAAGTTCGTGTAAGCGGTCCAGGTGGTGGGCGTGAGTCTGCTATTCGTGGCATTAATGGTGTTGGGATTCGGGTTACATCAATTCGCGACACTACGCCGATTCCACACAATGGATGTCGTCCGCCTAAGAAACGCAGAGTTTGATTTTTAATATTTATCGAAAGGATGAAGGGCTGTAAATCCCGTAAACTTTTCCAAAATTGCTTGGAGGCAAATTAAGTGGCTAGATATAGAGGTGCAGTCTGTCGTTTGTGCAGACGTGAAGGTGCAAAATTATTTTTGAAAGGCGATCGCTGTTTTAAGCCATCGTGTGCGATTGAGAAACGCGGAACTAACCCGCCAGGACAGCATGGTGCAACCGCTAGACGTAAAGTCTTGGTAGGTTACGGACAACAGTTGCGTGAAAAGCAAAAAGTAAAACGTATTTATTTTGTTTTAGAAAAACAATTCCGAAATTATTTCGAAAAATCTTCAAGATTAAAAGGTATTACAGGCGAAACTTTGTTGTTTTTGCTTGAATGTCGTTTGGATAATGTTGTTTACCGCTCAGGTTTCTCAACTTCAAGACGTCAATCGCGACAGCTTGTAAACCACGGACACATTCTAGTCAATGGCAAGAAAGTTGACATTGCATCGTTCCAAGTGAAAGTCGGAGATGTTGTTTCTGTCAAAGAAAAAACCTTAAAAAACAATCATGTTGAAGGTGCTTGGTCAACATCAGCCGGACGTGGAAGACCACAATGGCTTTCTGCGGCAGTAGATAACAGCTTAAGCGTCTCAATGATGGCAATGCCAAAACGTGAAGACATCGATCCAACAATCAACGAACAGTTAATCGTAGAACTCTACAGTAAATAAAATTGTTATCTGTTTGGCAAAAGATTTATACATAAGTCTTTTGCCAAAAGAAATTGTTTTATCACGATGACGTTCTCAGTAGGCAAATATGACAACTAACAACCTTTGGACAAATTTTCAAATGCCGAGTCGCTTAAATGTTGAAACGGAAACTTTGACTGAACGATACGGTAAATTTTACGCACAGCCTTTCGAGCGTGGTTTTGGAACGACTATTGGTAATTCTCTTCGCCGAGCTTTGCTTTCTTCAATTGAAGGTGCAGCTATTACAGCTGTTAAAATTGAAGGTGTTGAACACGAGTTTTCTTCAATTAAAGGCGTCGTTGAAGACGCTACCGATGTAATCTTAAATTTAAAACAAATTCCATTTAAACTTCATGGTACTGGTGCTAAAACTTTAACAGTTAGCCGCAAAGAGGCTGGAGTTGTAACAAGTGCTGACATCGAATTTCCGGCGGATGTTGAGATTTTGGATACAAATATTCATATCGCGACTGTTAGTGCTGGTGGTGAACTTGAAATTGAAATGCGTTTAAATCACGGACGTGGATATGTTTCGGCTGAATTTAATAATGAAGAAGATCTTTCAATTGGATATATTCCAATTGATTCAGTTCACACACCAATTAAAAAAGTTAATTATTCGGTGGAAGCTACAAGACAAGGGTCAAACACTGAATTTGACAAACTTACAATTGAAGTTTGGACAGACGGTTCAGTTAAACCTGATGACTCAATTGGTCTTGCTGCGAAACTTGTAAAAGATCACATGACTATCTTCATAAATTTTGAAGAAGAAGAAGAAGACTATAAATTTGAAGACATTGCTCGTCCGCCATTGATGAGAAACGATTTGTTAGATCGTTCAGTTGATGAGCTTGAGCTGTCAGTACGTTCTTATAATTGTTTGAAAAACGCTGATATTAGAACCATTCGCGATTTAATCAAACGAAGCGAACGAGATATGATGCACACCAAGAATTTTGGTAAAAAATCATTAACTGAAATTAAAGATATGCTCCATGGCATGGGCTTAGATTTTGGTATGGATTTTGATGATCAAGGAAATCCGATTCCGGGTTCGGGCGGAAAAGACCTTTACGTAGATTAATATTATTTAGTAAAAACAATGCGACATTTAAAAGCACATCGTAAATTAGGCAGAACAAGTGCCCATCGTAAATCTTTGCTCCGTAACTTGGCGGCTTCTTTAATAAATTCGCCAAATGATTACATTGTAACGACTTTGCCAAAGGCGAAAGAACTTCGTTCTTATGTAGAAAAAGTGATTACTCTTGCTTGTAAAGCAGAAAATGGTGGTGATGGTGTTCATTTACGTCGTCAAGCTGCAGCTTGTTTTCATGCCGGAAATCATAATTTTAAGTTTGAGCAAAGTAAGTATCGTGGACCAACCGGAACCGTTAAGCCAAAAGTTGAAAGAACTGCTGGAGTAAAAGCTGTTCAAAGACTTTTTAGCGAGTTGGGAACAAGATATAAAGATCGAAACGGTGGATACACTCGGATAATCAAGCTTGGAAACCGTAAAGGCGACAATGCTGAAATGGCTGTTATTGAATTAGTTGGAAGCGAACGCGAACTTGCAGCGAAAGCATAAACTTTCAAGAAGGAGCGGTAATGAACGATTTAGAAGCAACTACTAAAAGAGTTAGTGTTGAGAAAAAAACGTCAAACGCGAAGTCGGCTAAGTCAAATGAACCTTCATTAAACTTAGATGAAATTCGGGAAATCGCTAAGTTAGTCGATGAACACGGTTTTACTGATTTTGAATTTGAAAACGATAAAATTCGTGTGCGATTGAGCAAACAATTAGCTCAACAAAACATTCAGCTAACGCAAACACCACAAGTTCATCAACAACCATTTGCAGTTGAAAACAGAATTGAAACTCCACATCCTGGTTTGAAAGCTGAGACTGAAGCAGCAAATGATGATGATTTATACAAAATAACATCACCGATTGTAGGAACGTTTTATTCTTCACCAGCACCAGATAAACCGGCTTATGTCACTGAAGGTGACAAAGTTAATGAGAGTTCGGTTGTATGTATTGTTGAGGCAATGAAGCTCATGAATGAGATTCAAGCTGAAGTTAACGGTGAAATTGTAAAAATTTATGTTGAAAGTGGACAGCCTGTCGAATATGGTCAACCACTTTTCGGAATTAGAAAATAATTTTAGGCTCAATTTTTAAAGTAAAAGGCAGAAATATCTTTCCTTAACTTTAAAAGCTGAGCCTTTAGCTTTGAACTTTAATGAAGCGTGAGATAAAGAAAATTTTAATAGCAAATCGTGGAGAAATTGCGTGTCGAATTATTTGGACTTGCAAAGAGATGGGAATTCGCACAGTTGCGGTCTATTCTGAAGCAGATCGTAATGCTCTTCATGTGAGATTTGCGGATGAAGCGATTTGCATCGGACCAGCTTCTTCCGCACAAAGTTATCTCAACATTCCTTCAATTATTTCTGCAGCAGAAATTGCTAACGCTGATGCAATTCACCCTGGTTATGGATTTTTAGCAGAATCTGAAACATTTGCGAAGATTTGCGAAGATTGCAATATTAAATTTATTGGACCAACCCCGCACGTTATCAAGATAATGGGCGATAAAGTAGAAGCCAGAAGAACAATGACTGCTGCTGGTGTTCCGATTTTGCCTGGAAGTCCAGATCCGATTGAAACTGTCGAAGAAGCTATTGAACTAGTCAAAAGAATTGGATTTCCTGTAATTATAAAAGCGGCTGCCGGTGGCGGCGGACGAGGAATGCGGATTGTTCGCAAAGAAGAAGATTTAGAAAATAATCTTGAACTTGCCCAAACTGAAGCACTTGCAGCTTTCAAAAATGGAACTTGCTACATTGAAAGATATATCGAAAGACCTCGACATATAGAAATTCAGGTTTTAGCAGATGAACACGGTAATGTTATTCATCTAGGCGAACGAGAATGCTCAATTCAGCGTCGTCACCAAAAACTTTTGGAAGAAGCTCCATCGCCTGTTATTACAAAAGAGCAACGAGAAAAAATGGGTGCGATTGCGGTCAAAGCTTGTCAAGAAATCGGATATTCAAGTGCAGGAACTTTTGAGTTTTTACTTGATGAAGATGGAAGTTTCTATTTTATGGAAATGAACACTCGGGTTCAAGTTGAACATCCAGTGACTGAGATGGTCACTGTGATAGACATTGTTCGTCAACAAATTAGAATTGCTCAAGGTGAAGAGTTAGGCTTTACTCAAGATGATGTTCAGATTTTCGGACATTCAATCGAGTGCAGAATTAACGCCGAAGATCCTGTTAAATTTACGCCAAGTCCTGGGAAAATAACTGCGTTAAATTTGCCTGGTGGTCCTGGTGTTAGAATTGATACTGCGGTTTATCCTGGATATGTTGTTCCACCTTACTACGATTCGATGATTGCAAAACTGATCGTTCATGCACGAACTCGCGAGATTGCAATTGCCCGAATGCGGAGAGCTTTGGAAGCAATGGTTGTTGAAGGAATAAAAACAACTATTCCTCTTCACATCAAAATTATGAATGACGAGAAATTTCAAAAAGGCGATTTTTCAACAAAGTTCATGGAAGACTTTCAATAGTTATCGTTTGAAAGTAAAGACTTAATAGTAGATAATGAAACCACTATAACGAAAAAAAGTTATTAATTTAGCAGAAAAATAAATTTCGTGGTTTCGACTGCGTAAAAGGAGAACTAGCTTTTATATGGCAACACCAACAGAAGTAAAAGAACAAATTGTAACAGATTATAAGTTACACGATTCAGACACAGGTTCATCTCAGGTTCAGGTAGCACTTTTAACACAAAGAATTAAAGATTTAACCGAACATTTCAAAATTCATAAAAAAGATAACAATTCTCGACGTGGCTTGCTTAAGCTAGTTGCCTCGCGAAGAAAACATCTTGATTATCTAAAACGTAAAGATATTAATCAATACCACGAAATGGTTACGAGACTTGGTTTACGTCGATAATCACATAAGAATTATGACATCTTCGGGTCATTAATGTTTGAGTTCTCGCGAAGAATTTGTCGAAAGTTGCTGAACGTGACAGCGTAAAACTTGAGGCAAAAGAGAACTAAAATTGAATATATGCAAATGCGGCAGAGCTTTCACGGTATAGCTTCTGTCGCTTTTGTTTTTAGAGGAATAAATGCCACAAAAAAAATATCTTAAAGAATCAATTAAACTTGGCAACAACGAATTGACGATTGAAATCGGCAAAATTGCTAAGCAAGCTGACGGAGCTGTTGTGCTTCGATACGGCGACACGATGTTGCTAGTAACTGCAGTTAGTGCAAGATCAGCGAAAGAAGGACTAGACTTTTTTCCATTAACAGTTGAATATCGCGAATCTACATACGCAGCCGGAAGAATTCCGGGAAATTATTTCCGTAGAGAAGGTCGTCCGAGTGAAAAAGAAGTTTTAACTTGCCGACTCATTGACCGTCCGGTTCGTCCACTTTTCCCTGACCTTTATCGGTTTGAAACTCAATTAATTGCAAATGTAATTTCGGCTGACGAACATAATGATCCTGATGTTATCGCGATTACCGGTGCGTCTTTAGCATTGTATCTTTCGGATATTCCATTTGTGAATCCGATTGCGGCAGTTCGAATTGGCTTGATTGACGGTAAATATCTCGTTAATCCAACTTATGATGAATGTCGCGAATCAACCTTAAATTTAATTGTTGCCGGAACCGAAGAAGCAATTTGCATGGTTGAATGTGAAGCTAAAGAAATTGCGGAAACTATTATGGTTGAAGCACTTATGCTTGCACACAAAGAAATTAAACGTCTTTGTTTGTGGCAGAAAGAGCTTTACAAAGCATTGGAAATTACCAAACGTGAATTCGTTTCACCAACTCTTGATGAAGCAATGACAGCGGAACTTAGCGATAAGTTTGTTGGAAAATTGCGTGAAGCGATGGACACTACTGGTAAAGATAAAATCACGAGTTATGCGGCAATTGATGCTTTAAAAAAAGAAGTTGTTGAAAGTTTTCCGGCTGATGAATCTGAAAAACGCTCGATGGCTGGTAAAGTTTTCGGACATTTGAAAGAAAGAATATTCAGGGACGATATGTTAGAAAAACGTCGTCGTCCTGATGGAAGAAAATTCACAGAAATTCGTCCAATTGCTTGTGAAGTCGGTTGGTTACCGAGAGTTCATGGTTCAGCTTTATTCACTCGCGGTGAAACCCAAGCGATTGTTACTGCAACACTTGGAACAAAAGAAAACGAACAATACATGGACAACCTTGAAAAAGGCGAAATGAAAAAACGTTTTTTGCTCCATTATAATTTCCCTCCATATTCTGTGGGAGAAACAGGTCGAATGGGCGGAACTTCGCGTCGCGAAATTGGTCACGGAAACCTTGCAAGACGTGCAATTGAAGCTGTTTTACCAACCGAACAAGAATTTCCATATACACTTAGAATCGTTTCAGAAATTACTGAATCAAATGGTTCGAGTTCAATGGCATCTGTTTGTGGCGGAATTCTAGCGTTGATGGATGCAGGTGTTCCAATTAAAAAACCAGTCGCAGGAGTTGCGATGGGCTTAATTATGGAAGGCAAACGTTATGCGATTTTGTCTGATATTGCCGGAGCTGAAGATCATTATGGCGATATGGATTTCAAAGTTACTGGAACTGCCGACGGAATTACTGCGTTGCAAATGGATATCAAGGTCGGCGGAATTAATTCGATGATTCTTGCTGAAGCCTTAGAGCAAGCTCGTAAAGGTAGAATTCATATTTTGGATATTATGCTGAGCGAAATTGCCGAATCAAGAACAGATATTTCGCCATTTGCTCCAAGAATTATCACAATTCAGATTCATCCTGATAAAATTCGCGATGTAATTGGACCAGGCGGAAAAATGATTCGCTCGATTACTGAAGAAACGGGTGCGAAGATTGATATTTCCGATGATGGAACAATTAACATCGCAACTGCCAGTGGTGAAGCCGCACAAGCTGCCGTTGATCGCATTCGTGCAATTACCGCAGAAGCCGAAATCGGAGAAACATACCTTGGAACTGTAAATCGTATTGTTGATTTCGGTGCTTTTGTTGAAATTATGCCCGGGCTCGACGGTTTATTGCACATTTCTGAAATTTCAGAACGACGTATTAAAGACGTCCGTGATGAACTTAAAGAAGGACAGCAAGTTATGGTTAAATGTATAGGTAAAGAAGGAAATAAGATTAAACTTTCGCGAAGAGCAATACTTCGTGAAGAAAATCCAGAAAGTGAAGAAAAATAATCTCTAACTTCTTTAGTATATTAAAAAAAGACAAGGTTTTTAATAATCTTGTCTTTTTTTTTTGCAACTATTTGGGCTTTTAAGTCAACTAAAACAGTCCTTCGAAAATAAATTTAAAAAAATGAAAGTTTTTTGGAACTATTACCGTATTCGCACTTTGGTTAAACTTGAACGACATGATTCTTAGAATTTAGGCAGTTTTAAATGCTCTTTGAGGCAGTTTTTAGTTGCTAAACACGTGCAATTTCGTTAAGTTTTTGATAATATTTTCGTTCAGCCCCCAAAATGTAGAAAACCAAGCGAAATCTTGTGTTAAATGTTAGTGCCAAATTTAAGTTAATAAATAACTTTGTAGGGAAAAATCGATGAAGAATTATATATTTAGAAGTGTTCTTTCGAGTTTGAGTTTAATTGCTATGGCTTGTAGTTTAAGTTCATTTGCACAGGCTGCTCCAATTCGTTTTGAACAAGTGGTTCAAGTAGTAAATGCTAAACCTGGTAAGGCAAATGCCGGTGGTTTTACTCAACTCAAGCAAATTGGTGGCGATGACGACGTTGTTGTATCTAGCATCTCAAATGGTGACGATGATGAAAAAGTTCCTCAACAACGAGGCGACAGAATGATTTCTGAAAGTTCGTTTGATGTTGTTGAATCAGATGATTGCAACTGTAGTAATGTGACACCAAAAGGTGGTTTCCCTAAATGGGGAATTTTAGGAATTGCTGCCGCTGGTGCTATTCCAATTGCTATTTTGTTAATTAAACGCAAAAAAGACGATGATCCGACACCAACACCAACTACTCCAACATTAACAACGCCAACACCAGTTGTAACGCCAACTCCGACTGTTACGCCGACACCAAATGTCACTCCAACTCCAACCGAGCCAGTGCCAGAACCAATGACACTATTGTTGTTTGGAACTGGACTTGCGGGAATTGGTGTTGCAGCACGTCGTCGTTTGCGAAAACGTGGCGATGATGAAACAGAAGATTAATCATTTGATTGAAGAATTATTATTTTCAGTTCAATGATATGAACAAAAGATGAAAATCATCTTTTAGTAAATTTCGAGGAAAAAAATGCGTAGAATTAGTTACAAAATATTTATCGCTCTCAGCCTGGTTTTGGCAATTGGTTTAGGAAATGCCTCTGCTAAAGACGGTGATTTCAAACTACCCAAAAATAAAGCAGGGTTATCGGTTAAGGCTGATAAACCTTACGCTGTTTTGGTTGATGGAGTTGAAGTTGGAAAAGCTGGAGTTGGAACGGAAAATGTATTTTTCGTTGAACCCGGACAACACAACGTTCAAATTGTAAATCCTGATCCAAATGGCAAGTCTTTTAACAGAGATTATACCTTTAAGAAAGGACTTAGAGAATGTATTTGTCTCAAAACGAATGAGAATATTTCAAAAAGACCTTGTCCATACAACATTAATGTTGATGCACCTGATAAAGTTTGGAAAGGTGATTTAGTTACGTTTGCAGCTTTTAATGCAATATCTGGTGGCACAACAGCATTAAATTATGCTTGGAGAGTTACACCGGAAACAGCAAGAATCACAAGCGGACTCGGAACACCTTCAATTACTGTTGACACTTCAAGTGTCGAGAATGGGCAAACTGTCAGAGCAGAATTAGACGTAACAGATGGCGTTTGGGATAAAACTTGTGGACAAATGGTTGCAGCCAACGTTAATGTTACTGAACAAGAACGTCAAAAATCATTCAAAATAGAAGAATTTGTTTCGCGATCTTTCGATGACGACAAAGCGAGACTTGACGCATTTGCTCAAGAATTGCAAAATCGTCCAGACTCTGCTGGTTACATCATTGTTTATCAAGGTAATAACAAATCTGATTTGCGTAAACTTCCTGCCACGAAATTGGCATCACGTTCGCTAACATATCTTGTTCAAAATCGTGGTGTCCCGCCAAATCGTTTGCAAACAACTGAAGGTGGATTCCGTGAAAGAACAATGTATGAATTTTGGATTATTCCTCCGGGAGCAGATACACCAATTGCAAGCCCAAGATAAATACCTGTAAAACTTAAATTTAAGGACGGCTTGGCTGTCCTTTTTTTTGTATAAGTTCTTTGTCGTTTGTGCTTTGTCCGTTGTAAAATTGTTTTCTGATTCCTAATCTTTATCCTTGTGTTCAATGTATTTGAGATCTGAAGTCTGGAATTTGAAATCTGGAATTTATTTATGAATATCGAAACAATCGTATCACTTTCAAAACGTCGCGGATTTGTTTTTCCTGCGTCCGACATCTACGGCGGACTTGGTTCTAGTTGGGATTATGGTTCGCTTGGCGTTGAACTTGCGAATAATATCAAACAATCGTGGTGGCGTTGGCTCGTTCACGAACGCGACGATATTGAAGGACTTGATTCGTCAATCATCCAAAACCGTTTAACCTGGAAATACAGCGGTCACGAGACAACTTTCAGCGATCCGTTGGTAGATTGCCGAACGTGCAAGGGTAGATATCGCGAAGATAAGCTACAAGATGTTGTCTGCCCGAAAGACGCTAAATCGTGTGCAGGAAGCGGAAAGGAATGCGATTTAACGGAAGCGAAACAGTTTAACTTGATGTTCAAAACAACGGTCGGAGCGACATCTGCTGATGACGATTATTTGGCGACCGCATACCTTCGACCCGAAACCGCACAAGGAATTTTTATCAACTTCAAAAACGTCTTGGATACTTCGCGACGCAAATTGCCTTTTGGAATTGCCCAGATCGGCAAAGCCTTTCGCAACGAAGTTACGCCCGGAAATTTCATCTTTCGCACACGTGAATTTGAACAAATGGAGATGGAATATTTCTGCCGTCCTGAAGACGCGGCTGAAATTCATCAAGAGTTTATTGACGGATTTCAAACTTGGTTTGCGTCACTTGGAATCAAACCTGAAAATCTTAGACTTTACGAGCAAAATGCGAAGGAATTGGCTCATTATGCCGTCCGTACGGTTGATATTTTATATCGATTTTTCCCTGATCGCGAAGACGACGACGCACAATTCGACGAACTGATGGGAATTGCTAATCGAACAGATTTCGATCTAAAAACGCATTCCAAAAAGCCGGAAGATGCTGATGGAAAAAGAATTAATCAAGATTCGACGGAAGATTTGTCATACTTTGATCCGACAACGAACGAGCGTTTTTATCCTTATGTCATCGAACCAGCGGTCGGTGTTAATCGAACTCTGTTGGCAGTTTTGATGGACGCTTATACCGAAAAAACAAACGATAAAGGTGAAGTTCGAGTCATCTTAAAACTAAAGCCAGAACTCGCACCGATTAAAGTTGCGGTTCTGCCGCTGGCGAAAAATAAACCGGAAATCGTGTCGTTGGCGAAACAACTGAAAAAAGATCTCCTGCCGACAATGCGAACCGTTTATGATGACACAGGCGGAATCGGCAAACTTTACGCGAGACAAGACGAAATCGGCACACCTTTCTGCGTTACCGTTGACCACGAATCTTTGGAAGACCACGCCGTAACTGTAAGAGACAGAGATACTTGGGAGCAGGAACGTGTGAAAATTGCGGATTTGAAAGAATATTTGCAAAAACGTCTAAACTAAAAGTCACTAGTCCAAAATCTAAAGTCCAAAGTCAAAATCGTGCGACTTTGGGCTTTGGACTTTGGGTTTCAGGCTCGATAATATATGAGTGCACTTTCGAAAATCAACAAGCTTGCTGAGATCATTAAGCAAAATGGCGGACGTGCGATGCTCGTCGGTGGTTGTGTGCGTGATGAATTGCTTTTCATTGAACATAAAGATTTTGATATTGAAGTTTATGGAATAGAATCGGCTAAGTTGAAGGAGATTCTTTACGGATTTGGCACGGTAAATACAGTTGGCGAAAGTTTTACGGTCTATAAGATAGGAAATGATTTAGACGTTTCGCTTCCGCGGCGTGAACGGAAAATTGCTCGCGGACACAAAGGTTTTTTTGTTGAAGGCGACCCAAATATGTCGTTTGAAGAAGCGTGTAAGCGACGAGATTTTACAATTAACGCGATAATGAAAGACGTTTTGACAGGTGAAATAGTTGATATTTACGGCGGACAACGTGACATCAAACTCAAGAAAATCAGGCATATTGCGGACGAAACGTTTGTCGAAGATTCGCTTCGTGTGCTTCGTGCGGCACAGTTTGCTGCTCGGTTTGAATTTGAAATTGATGAGCAAACAATTTCGCTTTGCAAATCAATTGATCTGACTGATTTGCCGAAAGAACGAATTTGGGCGGAACTCGAAAAACTGCTTTTGAAATCAAATAAACCTTCAATTGGACTGCAATATTTCTATGACTTGAACATCGCAAGTCAATTGTTTCCAGAACTTACTGCACTTATTGGCGTAACACAAGAACCGGAATGGCATCCCGAAGGCGATGTTGATTTTCACACACTTTTGGTAGTAGATGAAGCGAGAAAATTGATCGATGATTTGCCTTACGCTAAACAAATTTCGGTAATGCTCGGTGCTTTGTGTCACGATTTTGGCAAACCTGCGACGACCAAATTTTTCGATGGTCGCTGGCGTGCACACGGACATGATGAAGCGGGAATTGAACCGACCATTTCTTTCCTCGACAAACTCGGCGTTTTTACGCTTGATGGTTACGATGTTCGCGATCAGATAATTCAACTAGTGCGTTATCATCTTTTGCCCGGAATGTTTGATAAATCGAAACCTGGCGACGGAGCGTTTCGCCGACTCGCACGAAAGGTTGAACCTGATTTGCTTTATCGCGTTTCAAAAGCTGACGCACTTGGGCGAAATCCTGATTGGATTCCGAAAGAAAATCATTTTAATTCTGATGCTCAAGAGAGATTTATTGAACGAATTCGTGGTTTGAGTATCGAAACAAAAGCACCTGATCAAATTTTACTTGGTCGGCACTTGATTGATTTAGGCTTAAAACCTTCAAGAAAGTTCGGTGATATTTTAGGTGCGGTTTATGAAATGCAGCTCGATGGAAAAATCACTAATTTAGATGATGCGATTTCAGAAGCCAAAACAATGCTCTAACAAATTCTACAATTGTTGTTTTGATTGTCGATTTGTTAAAATTAAGGATTCGAATATCGACCGAATTTTAAGCAATCAATGAGCATCAAACAAATTACCGTTCGCGGTGCGAGGCAGCACAATCTTAAAAATATCAACGTAGAAATTCCTCGTGATAAATTCACGGTTATTACAGGATTGAGCGGTTCGGGAAAATCTTCGCTCGCTTTTGATACGATCTACGCGGAAGGTCAGCGGCGATATGTTGAATCACTTTCGGCGTACGCACGTCAGTTTCTCGATCAACTAGAAAAGCCTGATGTTGACTCGGTTGAAGGACTTTCGCCCGCAATTTCTATCGAACAAAAGACTGTTTCGAAGTCTCCAAGATCAACAGTTGGAACAGTTACCGAAATTTACGATTATTTACGTCTGCTTTTTTCCTCAATCGGTCAGCCGCATTGTCATCTTTGTAATTCACCGATAACACGGCAATCTCTCGAACAAATTGTCGGTGGAATTCTAGATTTGCCCGAAGGCGAACGTGTGATGATTCTCGCACCGCTCGTTCGCGGGCGAAAAGGCGAATTTAAAAAAGAACTCGAAAAACTCAATAAAGAAGGATTTTTGAGAGCTAGAATTGATGGTGAACTTCGTCAGCTTGATGAAGAAATTGTTCTCGATAAAAAGAAGAATCACACGATCGAAGTTGTTATCGACAGACTTTTAATCAAAGAAGGCGTGAGAGACAGGCTGACAGAATCGACCAAAACTGCTTTGAAAATAACCGGTGGAGCGGTTTTGGTCGCAGTTGTTGAAGGCGACGAAAAACTATACAGCGAGAAAATGGCTTGTGTAAATTGCGGCGTAAATATTCCGACTCTTGAGCCGCGTTCGTTTTCTTTTAATTCGATGTTTGGTGCATGCAAAGGCTGTAACGGACTCGGCACTGTTGCCGAAGTTGATCCGGCGAAATTGATTCCTGACGCGACCTTGTCTTGCAATAAACTTTCGATGATGGAAGAAGCCGACAAATCGGGTTCGAATCATTTGCGAATCGCACTCGCAGCCGTGATCGATCATTTTTCGACCAATCCACAGCTTATCTATTCAAAAAAGCGACCAAAAACTTATAAAGAGCCGAACAAATACGACATTTCGGGCGATACGAAATTTATCGATCTGCCGCAGGAAGTTCAAGATGCGTTTTTTTATGGTGTGAATGTCAGAATTTCGATGACATGGGGCGAACACACGCTCGAATCCGAGTGGAAAGGTGCAGTTCGGCATCTTCGCGAAAGGCTCGAAACTTCGCCTTCTGAAAAGATTCGTCTCGCGTTGACCGAAATGGTTTCTCCTGTAAATTGTAATGTTTGCAAGGGAAAAAGGCTTCAACCGGAAAGTTTGTCGGTTAAAATAAACGGACTTGGAATTGGCGATTATACAGGTTTAACGATTGATGAATCGATTCCAAAATTTGCCAAAATCGCTCTCAGCGAACGCGAAGATAAGATTGCAGGATTGGTTTTGCGAGAAGTTAAACAACGGCTCGGATTTTTGCAAAAAGTTGGACTCGGCTACATTTCGCTTGATCGTCCGAGCGGGACTTTGTCGGGCGGCGAAGGACAAAGAATTCGCCTCGCGACGCAAATCGGTTCGCAGCTTCGCGGCGTTTTGTATGTTTTGGATGAGCCTTCGATTGGGCTTCATCCGCGTGATAATCAAAAACTCATCGAGACTTTGCAGAAACTTCGCGACCTCGGAAATACGGTTTTAGTTGTAGAACACGATGAAGAAACGATCATGCAAGCTGATTATGTGATTGATCTCGGACCGCTTGCTGGAACTCACGGTGGCGAAATTATCGCTTTTGGAACGCCAAAAGAGATCGCGAAAAATAAGAATTCCATTACCGGACAATATGTTTCCGGCAAGTTGAAAATTGAGGTTCCAAAAGAACGACGCTCGTTAATTGGCAAAAATTTGACGGTAAATGGAGCGAGAGCGAATAATCTCAAAAATATTGACGTGAAGTTTCCGCTTGGCGTTTTGACGGCAGTGACTGGAGTTTCGGGTTCGGGAAAATCGACGCTCGTTGACGACATTTTGTATCGTGCATTGACTCGCGAAATTTACGGAAGTTTGCGAAAACCAGCGGCACACGACAGCATTGACGGCTTAGATTTGGTAGATAAAATTATCGAAATTGACCAAACGCCGATTGGTCGCACGCCGCGTTCGAATCCGGCGACATATACAGGTTTGTTTACGCCTCTACGTGAACTTTTTGCGATGCTCCCCGAATCTCGTGAACGCGGGTATAAAACAGGTCGGTTTTCTTTCAATGTTAAAGGCGGACGCTGCGAAGCTTGCGAAGGCGGCGGTTTGAAGCGAATCGAGATGAACTTCCTTCCGGATGTTTATGTAACATGCGACGTTTGCCGTGGGAATCGTTACAATCGGGAAACTCTCGCGGTTCGCTACAAAGGTTTTTCAATCGCAGAAATCTTGGATACAACGATTGAAGACGCTTTGCCGATTCTTGAGAATATTCCAAACATCAAACAAAAACTACAAACGCTTCTCGACGTTGGACTTGGTTACATAAAACTCGGTCAATCTGCGACAACGCTTAGCGGCGGCGAAGCTCAAAGAATCAAACTTGCGAAAGAATTATCGAAACGTGCAACCGGCAAAACCGTCTATATTTTGGACGAACCAACCACAGGTTTACACTTTGCCGATGTCCACAAACTACTCGATGTGCTACAAAGATTGGTCGATACCGGAAACACCGTGATCGTGATCGAACACAATCTCGACATCATTAAATCTGCCGATTATGTGATTGATCTCGGACCCGAAGGCGGCAGCGGCGGCGGAAAAATTGTTGTTTCCGGAACACCTGAAGATGTGGCGAAAGAGAAGAAATCGCATACGGGGAAGGCTTTGAAAGGATTGTTGAATCTAAGCTAGTTTATTGAAAGTCCGATGAACTTTAGTTCGTCGCTGTGTTACGCAATCAACAAGCTAAAGCGTGTTGGACTTTTTCTTAATAAATGTTGATAGCAAATTAAAATGACAAAAACAATTTGTGATGTTTGCGGAAAAAACGGTGCAAAAGTTCTGCATCTTTCAAAAAGTTACGGCAAAGGTTCAGAATTATTGGTAATTGAAAATGTGCCGATAATTTCGTGTCCCGATTGCGGCGAAAGTTATCTGACCGCAAAAACTCTCCGCGAAGTTGAAAATATCAAACGTAACCGCTCAAATTTTGCGGTTGAAAGAAATGTTCCTGTCGCTGTGTTTGTTTGAAAAGAGGAGAAATCGCATACGGGGAAGGCTTTGAAAGAGTTGTTATAATTGTCAAACTCTGCTTTGCTCAATTAAAAATATAATATTAGCTCCGGTTAAATTTATTGCATATCTTGTAATTTCATCATCTACTTTTTGAGGAACTTGTCCTTGTCCGTGTCCACCAAGTCTGTTTCTGATAGTTGGTATTCCACTTTCTAACAAACTTCGGAGAGAGGCAAACTGACTTTGTGAAAAAGAAGGAATTAAATCGTTGTCAAAACAAGTTTGTATAAGTTTGCTTGACGTATCATTTTGGCTAAATGCCCAACCTTTTTCCTTACAAATTATTTTTAATGTGCTTTCAAAAGCCTTTAAGCATTCGGCTAGACATTCTTTATTTCTTCCGTGTCTGTAATGCTCGTGAGCCTTTAAGTATTCCTCATTCGCACCTGCAAAATTTTTGTCTTGTAAAAGAGCAATTGTAGGTTTAGTAATTTCAGAATGGGCATAAGTGGAATCTACGCGAATTATTTCCCCACCAATAAATTGATAACCAATTGCATTCTCTTTGAACCTTTGATTTAGTTCTGAAATCGCCTCATCTGGTGTTATTGCTACATTCGTATGATCTAAGTATAGATGGTAATTATTCTTAATATCTTGTCCAATAACTTCAAAAGATACCTCGACTACATCCAAAATCTTTTCTGTATCCTCTGCGGTCAAAAAGAAATTAAAAATGCTTTCCTGATTGTTTTCATGTCTTTTCCCTAATGAGAACTCACCATATTCCTTACAAAGAACATTATGAATAAAATGATAATAATGTTGAGCATAATCAGTATAACCATAATCAAAAACTTCAGTTTTTTTAACAATACCTATTGCTTCTCGGATAATCTGTAGTATTTGAACTTTTAATTTCTCAGGAATATTGTCATATGTTAAAACGTCAGATACTTCACCTCGAATTTTTTTTTGCCGTTTTGAGAATAAGTCAAAAATTGACATAGTTAGTTACCTCGAAAAATCTAATTGTGAAACACCTTGAAGGAGTTTCAATTATTATATTCAAAGACCAATTTTGTAACAAAGTGATAATTGAATTAGTTAAAACTCACGCAAAAACACTTTCGTTATGCGTCTGCCGAAATCGAAAAAAGAATAGCAATCTTGGGAGCAATTGCTCGGCTGAAAGAGGAGAAATCGCAGACGGGCAAGGCTTTGGAAAGTTTATTGAATGTAAGTGAAATTGTGCTAAAATGATTTTGTTATGAATACTGTTGAATTAGAAAATAGAATATCCATCTTGGAAGCCGAAATGGCGTTTATAAAAAGTAAAGTTGTAAAAAATGACCAAGAAAAACCCTGGTATAAAAATATTCCAAAATTTGGCGGCAATTCTGCATACGAAGAAGCAATGAAACTTGGACGTGAGTATCGGGAATCGCAAAAGGATTTTGAGGAAGAAAAATGATAATTCTTGATACGGATTGTTTGAGTTTGCTTGAACGGCAAACCGGCACTTCACATCTTCGTTTGCAATCAAAACTCGATGAATTTCCAATAGACGAAATTGTTACAACTATAATTACCTTTGAAGAACAAATGCGAGGATGGACAGCCCACATTGCTAGAATGCGTTCAATTGATGAACAACTTCGTGCCTATGAAACGCTTAAACGGTATTTTGATTATTTTAAAAATTTAACCATCATTGATTTTGACGAAAACGCCGCAGAGATTTTCAAAAACTTAAAATCGCAGAAAATACGCATCGGTACAATGGATTTGAAAATCGCCTCAATCGCACTTTCTCGCAAAGCAATTCTGGTTTCCCGCAACCTTAAAGATTTTGAAAATGTCCCGAATTTGGTTGTTAAAGATTGGTCTCGATAAATAACAAAAAAAATTAAAAGGCTACTTTAATGTAAGCAAATTGAACAAACAGTTATTTATGCTAAAATCTTGTCAATGTCTATTTACAACTCTAAACCGATAAACCTAGAAGAAATCAACACTTACGAACTCGCATCGCGACCGAGTAAGGTTACCGTGAAAGATTTTGCTGAGCCGATTTCCGGCGATGATTCTTTAAAGGGTTTTCTCGATAAATTGCCGAATATTTTAGCGGTTCAATCGATTCGTGAGATCGCGTCTCGTATTCGCCGTGCGAAAAGTTTGGGCAAACCGATAATTTGGGGAATTGGCGGACATGTTGTGAAAACGGGCGTTGCTCCGATAATTATTGATTTGATGAATCGAGGATTTGTCACTGCGATTGCGGGAAATGGTTCGGTTTTGGTTCACGATTTGGAGATTGGTTTGGTCGGATTTACAAGTGAAGATGTGGACGCAACGCTCGGCGATGGTGATTTTGGGGCGAGTAAAGAAACTGGGGAAATTCTAAATTCAGCGGCGAAAGCTGGGCAAAAAGATTCGATTGGTTTGGGCGAAGCGATGTGCAGGGAAGTCACGAATTTGAAGCCGGAATTTGGCGAAAAATCTCTGCTTTTTAATGCCTATCAAAACAAAATTCCGTTTACAGCACATCTCACTATTGGTGCAGACATCGGACATTTTCACGCATCGGCAAGCGGTTCGTCACTCGGCGAAACTTCTCATACAGATTTTCGCCTTTTTACATCGTTAGTAAAAGAAATGAATGGCGGCGGCGTTTATTTGAATATCGGTTCTGCCGTGACGATGCCGGAAATTTTCTTGAAAGCGGTCACAGTTATCAAAAATCTTGGTTTTGATCTCGAAGATATTACGACCGCGAATTTCGATTTTATTCAGCAATATCGACCAAACACAAATGTTGTTCGTCGCCCAACGGCGAATGGAAAAGGTCGTGGTTTTTCTGTTACAGGTCATCACGAATTACTAATTCCGTTACTTGCAGCACAGATTTTGTATAGTGAATAATTTTGGAGTAGTATTTTAGCATCGATTGTTCTGAAAATTGGCATCCAATGAAAATGAAACGAATAATTGCAATTTCCATCGTTGTTTTGGCTTCATTGTTTAGCCAAGATTCGATAAATGGTCAAACAAACACGGAAAAGCTTGTTATTGAAGAAGCCGAACGCATTTCGCAGGATTTGTTTCCAAAGAGTAAAACTAGCCCGAGAGGTACAAAAGTCTTTGGTGTAAAGAAGCCAAGCAAGGCGATGCTTAAGGCAATCGATCAGGGTTTGACTAATCTTTTCGCGATTGCAAGGAAAAATGGATACAGTAAACGTTTGAATTACTCTGACTACACAATATTCATCGCCAATTCTGACCGCAATAAAGATTCTCAAGGAAATTATTCGCCTGATATTGCGGTAAATGCCGGTCAATACAAGGGAAGTATTTACGATAAAGGCGGTTATATTTACGCCGCCGGAATCGTTGTCGCGTTTAATCCTTGTGCTTTTCTTATTGGGGAACATACAAAAGATTTTAATCGAGTTTCAGATGTCGTCCGTTTTGAAGGCGAACATCTAATACTTTTCCACAACGATAAAAAGCGTTTCCTCGAAACTCAAGACCACAGCAAAGGTGGCGGTCATCCAATCTTACAATAATTTTATAAGCATAATTGGATCGTCGTTTGACACATCCTTATTGAAACCTTATTATCTTAATGAAAACGAATTTCAACTTCATTTTCTAATAAGAATAATAAATATGACAATAAATAAATTTGAAAACCACGAAAATGGAACAAGAGCAGACGTAAATCTCTGGTTTTGTGGAGGTTGCGATGCATATCACATAAAAGTTAGTAATGTTTTGTTGACATTTAATCATGTCGAATTTACTGATTTTGTTGCGACTGCAAATGATTGTTTATATGGAAAAGCGATAAATAACGAATATCCGAGACTAATGAGTTTTCTCGAAAATTAAAAAAATGAGTTTTGAAAACGAAAATGCGAGGATTTATTTGACCGATTGTGGTTGCGTTCGGATTGAAACAAAACATTCTAGAACAACTATGACAATCGACAAGCTCAGAGAATTTGCTCGTGAGTTTAAAAGAAGAAATGAGAAACCGAATAATGAATTCGGCTTTTCAAAAAGATTATCGCTAAAGAACAACGTGCGTTCGGAAGAAAATAGCGGTTTTCTCAAAGGAAATAGATTTTAGTAAGCACTTATATGAAAAGATTAGCAGTATTATTCACACTTTGTATTTTGTCGGTTAGCGTCAATGCACAAAATATCAATATTAACGGGAAAATTGTTGATTCAAACAATTCGGCGATTACCTCAGCTACTGTGCAAGTTGTTGAAACAAAACAGATTGCGGTAACTGACAGCAAAGGTGAATTCGGTTTTAATCTGCCAAACGGAAACTACAAAGTTTTGGTGACAGCTAAAGGTTTTGAGACAGAAATCAAGGCTATTGAATCGGGAAAATTAACTGAAATTATGCTGCAACCTGCAAAAGTTGTTGAAGTTGTTTCAATTGCTTCAAATTATCTGGTTGGTTCGCCCGAATCACTTGAACAAACTGCTGGTTCTTTGCAAACTATCGACAAAGTTGAGCTCGAGAATTCTCGCGTTAATAATTTTAGCGAGGCTTTACGGAAAGTTTCCGGTGTCAATGTCCGTGACGAAGAAGGCTTTGGTTTGCGTCCGAATATCGGGATTCGCGGTGTCAATCCAACTCGTTCGACGCGGGTTTTATTGCTCGAAGACGGCTTACCGCTTTCTTACGCACCTTACGGCGACAACGCTTCATATTATCATCCGCCAATCGAGCGTTTTGAATCTATCGAAGTTCTAAAAGGTTCAGGACAAATAAGTTACGGTCCGACAACGGTAGCCGGAGTTATTAATTACATCACGCCGAATCCACCCGAAAAAACATCACTATCACTTAAACTTATTGGAGGAAGCCGCGACTTTTTTAATGGAAACATACAAGCTGGCGGAACATTCGGAAAAACGGGAGTTATTCTGAATTTCAATCGCCGACAAGGTGAAGGCACGAAAGAAAATGTGCGTTTAGGTTTATCTGATTTTAGTTCAAAAGTTGTCAGAACGATTAACGATAGAAATATTCTGACCGGAAAATTCACCTTTTTGAAAGAAGATTCGCAAGTAACATATTCCGGTGCAACCGAAGCCGAATTCGCGGCAAATCCTCGCGGAAATCCTTTTATCAACGATAATTTTAATTCTTATCGAGCCGGATTTTCTTTGCAACACACAGCGGTTTTGACTTCAAAAATGAATCTCACGACTAACACTTATTACAACTTTTTCTCGCGTGATTGGTGGCGGCAATCGTCGAATTCATCTCAACGACCGAATCGAATCGGCGGCATTTGTCGCGGTTTGATTGATCTCAATACGACTTGCGGAAACGAAGGAAGATTGCGGGACTACAAAACTTTTGGTATTGAACCGCGATTTAATGCGAATTTTGATCTTGGACAATTGCGAAACGATTTCAATATTGGATTCCGTTTTCATGGCGAAAGACAATTTAGAATCCAGAAAAATGGAACAACTCCGACTGCACGTGATGGTGTGATTGTCGAAAATAATCTCCGTGAAACAAACGCAATTTCGGGCTTTTTGCAAAATCGCTTTATCTGGAAAAATGTTGCAGTTACAGCCGGAGTCAGAGTCGAAAAAATCGATAACAAACGAACCAATCGGCTTATCGATGCTTCTGGAAAAGCGGATGTTACCGCGGTTATTCCGGGTTTTGGAATTTCATTTAACGCTTTCAAAAATTCTACTTTTTTCGCCGGAGTTCATCGCGGATTTGCACCGCCGAGAAACGAAGATGTCGTCAGCAATACAGGCGGTGTTGTTGAATTGGATGCTGAAAAAAGCTGGAATTACGAAGTTGGTTTTCGAACTCGTCCCGTTAGCGGAATCGCTCTAGAATCAACGTTTTTCCGCACAAATTACGAAAATCAAATTGTTTCGGCGAGTATTGCGGGCGGAATCGGTGCGGTATTCACAAATGGCGGAAAAACTCTGCATCAAGGCTTAGAAATGAATGCACGTTTTGATTCATCGAATATTTTCAAAACTGGCTACAACATCTATTTTCAGACGGCTTACACCAATCTTTTTGACGCAAAATTTGTCGGCACGAGATTGAGTTCGGTTTCAGGTTTTACCACAATTTCAGTCAGCGGAAATCGTTTGCCGTATGCTCCAAAACATCTTGCAACTACCTCTATTGGATACGCTTACAGGAATTTTGACGGATTTATTGAAAGTAATTATATTGGCAGACAGTTTAGCGATGATTTGAATGCAAATGATCCGATTGCCAACGGTCAACGCGGTGCGATTACAAGCCAGACTTACTTTAGTGCAACGGCAAATTATCGAGTTGAAAGGCTGAAATCCACGTTTTTTGTAACGGCTAAAAACATATTTGACCGAACATTTATCGTTGATAGAGCTAGGGGAATTTTGCCGAGCAGCCCGCGTTTGTTGCAAGGCGGCGTAAAGATTAGTTTTTAGGTTGAAACTTATGTGCAAAAACAAAAAGAAGTGTTGTAAAAAATATAAAAGCGGAAAAGCGTGCAAAAAATGTCCGTTAAACAAGTAGTTTTTCACGGATTAGATTATGAGTTGAGAAACATTAGCAACTTTGATGAATGCTTGAGTAGAAAAATAGTTTAACTTAAATCAAACTTAATAACGTAACGTTGTCAGTATTTTGCTTAGTTGCTTGGACAACAATTTTACCTGACTTTATAGTGAAAAAAGCAGAAGCTCGTAGCAAATATATGAAACTTTATAATGTTAATCAGTTTGCAAAGAGCGAGAGGAAAAACGATTCTAAAATTTGTCATATCAACGAAGGTGGCAGCGAAAATACATATTTTGGTGAAGCTTTTGCTGAAGCTGAGTATGAATTTTCAAAAGATTTACGAACAAAATATCAAGATTTGTTCAACCTGAAACCCAAGAAGAAAGGTAAAAAGTAGTTTTGATAAAAACACTTGCGTAGAAGAAAACCTTGCGGTTGGTTTTTACACAAATCTGAAATAAACGATAACAATTCGGCTGGTGAACTTAATTTAATTATTGTCAGCTGAAAAATACAAGCAGGGAATATTTTATGGCTATCAGATATATTATTTTTAGCATTTTAAACACAATCATATTTGCGTTATCAATCAACGCACAAACAAACACCATTAAAGGCTCGGTTTTTGATTCAAATAAAGCACCAATTTCCGGAGCAAAAATATCAATTCAAAAGAAAGCAGTATCTTTAACACTTCAAACGGTCACGAATTCCAGCGGTGAATTTGAGTTCAAGAATTTAACCGAAGGAGAGTATCGTATCGCGGTTGAAGCCAACGGATTTTCGGGTAATTCGCAACGGATTACGCTCAAAAACGCTAATCAATCAGACGTTAATTTTACTTTATCTGCCGGAAACATCGCAGAAACTGTCACCGTTACTGCAACGCGAACACAAGTTTCGACTGAAGAAACAGCAGTTCCGGTAACGGTTTTTACGCGGGAAAAACTTGAGCGTCAAAACGTCAATACGATTGGTGAGATTTTCAAAGATTTACCGGGAACATCGACTGTCAATGAAGGTGCGTTTCAAGTTCGCCCGAGAATTCGCGGACTCGACAGCAACCGAATTCTGATTTTAATCGATGGCGAAAGATTGAATAATGCCAGAACTTCAACGGGACAATCGGGCATCGAAATTGGTTTGGTTGACACTGAACAGATTGAAACTGTCGAAGTTGTTCGCGGTGGTGGATCGGTTTTATACGGTACGGACGCACTCGCGGGAACGGTCAATATCATTACTAAAGATGTTCAACAAAACTCGAACAACGGCTTTCGGTTTGGCTCGAGTTTTAACGGTTATTATGGTTCAAACGAGCAAGGCAGACGTGGAAGTTTGACTCTTAATGGCTCGACTAAGTTGATTGCATTTCGAGTTTCGCAGTCATTGGAACGTTACGAAAATTACTTTACTGGCGAGGCAAATATCCCGCTTTTCACGCCCGCAAACGGTTTTCCGAATCGAAGAGAAGTAGGGAATTCGCAATCGCACGGAAGCAATACGCAATTTACGGCACGGTTATTTTTCAATGAAAATAATGACTTGAAACTAAATTACGAAAAGCGGTTGGGCAGAAGCATCGGTTCGCCGCTGTTGACTGATGCGTTTGGGTTTAACGCATATTTTCCAAATTCTGACCGTGAAAAATTTAATGGTCGCTTTGAAGCTCGAAATCTCAATAAATATTTAGCCAAAGCAGCCGGAACTTTTTATTACCAAGACCAAGACAGGAATTTCACAAACACTTCAATTTTTTTACCTTTCGTTAATTCGCTGAGTGAAACGATAACACGCACAAAGAGTTACGGGTTTGACGGGCAAACAAATTGGCTATTAGGAAGCAAACATTTCTTGACGGCTGGTCTTAGTTATTTCCGTGACGACAATACAGATTCGCGTCTGGCTTTGAACAGATTAACAGGCGTGGCAAACCGCACAACGAGTGTTCCGACTGCTGATTTTGGAAGTTTTGCAGCATTTGTGCAAGACGAATTTGATGTTTCAAGACGTTTGAAAATTATTGGCGGCGTGAGATTGGAACGATTTTTTTCAAGTTCGACTGCCACAAATGGCTTTGCTCTTCCGCCGACAATTACAACTAATCAACGCCAAGATTTGGGGATTTTCGGGATCGATACTGGATTAAAAGTTAAAGAAACTGCTGTTACGGGAGATTTTGGTTTAGTTTTCAGATTGAATAATTACATGAGCTTAACAGGCAGAGTCGGGCGGTCGTATCGTGTTGCAAACTTATTTGAGAGATTTTTTACCGGTGCAGGTTCGGTCGGTGGGTTTTTAGTCGGTAATCCGAATCTTAAGCCGGAAAATTCAATAAATTTAGATACAAGCGTCAAGGTTAAAACCGGAAAACTTGCAGGCTCATTTACATATTTTAACAACTATTACCGCGATTTTCTCTCGAGTCAAACGTCAGTTGACCGAAACGGCGTGGCGATTGTTTTGCCACCGCGATTTCCTGGTGGAACTCCAACTCCGGTTTCGCAAACTATCAATTTAGGTCGCGTCAGAATTCAAGGATTTGAAGCTGAATTCGAATATCCGATCAAAATTGGGTTTGGATTTTTGACTCCAAGCGGAAACGTTTCGTATTTGCGAGGCGATGATTTGCAAAATAATGTTCCGTTGACGACAATTACGCCTCTAAAAACAGTTTTAAATTTGCGTTGGCAAAATCTCCGCAATAACTATTATTTAGATTGGGCAACGCGGATTATCAACAAACAAAACAGACTTTCTGCCTCGTTTTTATCACAAAATGGCGGAGGGGAATCAGGTTTTGTAACGAGTGATATTCGCGGCGGTTACACGTTTAAAGACGAAAATTATCGAATGAGTTTTAACCTTGGTGTAACGAATCTTTTCAATCGTTTTTATAGCGAACAATTTGTTTTCGCTCCTGCTCGCGGACGCTCATTCGTAGTCGGAACAACGATTGATTTTAGTAAATTGTTTCAATAATAACTCGAGACAATTTTTGATGAGTTTCTTTTTATGTTAATTTTGAAGTGCTATGAATAATTTATTTTTGACGTTTTTGTTTTTAATCCTTATGGCATTTCCAGTTTTCGGACAAGAAACCTACAGAATTTATGATAAACAAGGAAATGCGGCGACGATGCAGCAAATTCTTGATGAAATCAATAAAAATGACGTGACTTTTCTTGGCGAAATGCACGATGATGCTGTTGGGCACGCTTTGCAATTTGAGATTTTCAAATCCGTAGTGGATAAATATTCCGCAAATCGTAAAGTTTCGCTGTCACTTGAGATGTTTGAACGTGATACGCAAGTTGTTGTTAATGAATATCTTGCAGGTTTTATTAGCGAGAAAAAATTCCTTGACGATTCGCGTCCGTGGGGAAACTATAAAACCGATTATCGTCCGCTCGTCGAACTCGCGAAAGAGAGAAAATTGAATGTAATTGCGGCAAATGCTCCACGAAGATATGTCAATATGGTTTCGCGAAACGGACGCGATTCGCTCAATTCTTTATCAAAAGAAGCCAAACAATGGCTTCCGCCGTTGCCATATTTTGAACCATCTAAAACATATTCTGATAAGTTTAAAGCGTTAATGGGACCATCGCCCGAAGCTCAAATGGGCATTGATAAAATTCTAGCCTCGCAAAGTTTGTGGGACGGCGGAATGGCTTATAATATTTCACAAAATATTGTTGATAAAGGTCTTATTGTTCATTTGAACGGATCATTTCATACCGAAAGCAGGCTCGGAACGGTCGAACATTTGCTGAATTACAAACCAAAAACAAAGGTTTTAGTTGTAACAATGAGATATGAAGATGATTTCAAAACTTTCGATAAAGCAAAGTACGAAAACCTAGGTGATTTTGTGATTTTGACTGATGCAAAACAGCCGCGAAGTAAGCGGTAACGAATTAGCCGGAAAATAAATAATAAAAAAGCACGGAAATTTACTCCGTGCTTTTTTATTTCTAAAGATTAATTTTCCTTTAATTGCCTTTCTTAGCCGTAAAAGAAATCAATCCAAACGGACTGTCAAGCGTTCCTTTCATCGAATTGCCGTCAATAGTTCCGGTAAGCTTAAGGTCAACGTCTTGTCCTTGAACCGAAACTTTGGCGGTGCCGACCACGTTGTTTCCGCTCACTTTTCCGCCGTCAACCGAACCACTACCGAGCATAGAAGAAAGTGTTCCCTTAAATGTATCGTCAGTTTGCGTTAAATCCATTTGAATTTCGATTGCTTGCCCCATTGCATCGGCTGAAATTGTCCATTTGCCTGTGATATTTACACTTGATTTTGCGTCCATATTTACCTTTTTAGTCATTTCAACAGTTTTTACGTCAACTGTGATTTCTCCTAATCTTTTTGTAACTTCGGTAGTTCCACCTTCTTGAAAACGTCCACCAAGATGTTTTGCCAAAAACTTCTCAACCGACATAAACATAGCCATATTGTTCACGGGACGTTGAAAACCGTGTCCTTCATCAGGTGCGAGCAAATACTCGACCGGATATTTTCGTTCACGCAACGCGATAACAATTTGATCGGCTTCGGCTTTTTTCACTCTCGGATCGTTTGCACCTTGTACAATCATCAACGGTGTTTTGATTTTCTCGACGTGATTTAGTGGTGATTGACGGTCGAGTTGGGCTTTGCCTTCAGCCGTATTCGGGTTGCCCATTCGTTCGTGAAAAATAATTCGTCCGGCTTCCCAGTATGGCGGAATCGAACTTAAAAGCGTGTTCAAATTCGACGGAGCAACAATCGCAACCGCTGCTGCGTATGTGTCCGGTGTGAACGTAACGCCCGCAAGAGTTGCATAACCTCCGTAACTTCCGCCCATAATACCGACTCGTTTGCTGTCCGCAATTCCCTTGGCGACCAAATCTTTCACGCCCCAAGTAATGTCGTCTTGCATCAAATCGCCCCATTGCTTGTTGCCCGCATTTAAGAATTTTTTGCCGTAACCGGTTGAACTGCGAAAATTCATACTCAAAACCGCGTAGCCGCGATTCGCTAAAAATTGTGCATAACCGTTAAAACCCCAAGAATCTCTCGCCCAAGGTCCGCCGTGCGGAAAGACAATTAGCGGTAAGTTTTTTGCCGCTAAACCCTTTGGTAACGTTAAATAAGCCGGAATTTCCAAGCCGTCCGAAGATTTATACCGAATCGGTTTCATCTCAGACATTGCTTCACGCGGCAAGTTTTCGCGAACGGTGTAAAGTTTTGAAAGGTCTTTCGATTTGCGATTGTATAAATAAACAGTTCCCGGATCAATGTCGCTGTATGTCGAAATAATCCAAGTTTGCTCGTCTTTTGTGCTTGATTGGAAATTTAATTCAAGATTTCCGCCAAGTTTTTTCTTGACCTCGTTGTAATCTTTTTCCAACGATTTATCTTTCCAAAGAATTCGCGTTTTATCGTCTTCGTAGCTGGTAGAAACAAGTTCATTGGTGATTTCCGAAAACGCCGCACCGCCGAAATCAACTCGATTCATTTCATCTTTTTCGACTAATTCTTCCTTCATCGTTAACGGATCGAATAAAATAAGTTCTTGCAAATCACGCGAACCTTTGTCGGTTGTCATATAAAAACGCTTGTTGTCTTTGTGAAATCTCAGCGGTCCGCAAGATTCACGCCAAGAACAATCATAAATTTTTGTGAAAGTTCCATCGTCGTTAATTCGCAAAACTTCAGTGTCGCCGTTTTCGGGCGAACGAGTTGCGAGCCGCGGTTGGTCGGCATTATCAAACAAAAAACCACCTAAACGTTCAGTGTTTTTGCGAATTAGTGTTTTTGTGCCAGTTGAAATCGAAACTTTATAAAGATCGTGCCAAGCAGCATCGCGGTCGTTCAAACCGACATAAATCGAATCAGGATCAGATTTAGGAACAGCTTGAATAAACGCCCGAATGTTTTTGCCATCGGTGATATTCCGTGCTTTCGGGATTGATGTCGCGGTTGCTTCAGTCGGATTTACCGCATAAACATTAAAATTTTCATCGCCGCCGATGTCTTTGACAAACAAAACAAACTTGCCGTCTTGACTCCAAAAATAGCTCGGAATTGGACGAGTTGTTTCGTTTGTAATTGCTTTTGCGGCTGAAAACGGTTCGTTTATTCCTTTGACGAAAATGTTCCGAACACCATTTAAAGGTTTCACGAACGAAATAAATTTGCCGTCAGGCGAAAGTTGAGAACCCGAAATTTCCGGATTATCGAAAAATATTTCACGGTCAACTAATTTTGGTTGTTGTGCTGAAATTGACATAAAAAATGTTGCGAATAACGCCAAACTAACTAAACATTTAATCATAAATTACCTCATTCGATACTAAAGATTTGGAGAATTAAAAACGGACTTACGGTAGAAATCTTCTGAATGTTTCAATAAAAATTGTGTTAAAAATAAAACATCGCTAAGATAAGACTGCATCAAAATCCATTACTATCAATCAATTTTTTAATTATATGAAACACTTACGTTTAATTCTATTCGCGTTTTTCCTTTTTGTAATTTTTCCACATATTTCTGCCCAAGAATCGGTTGAACTCGAAACGTTTAATGAATCGCCAAGTAAACTAAGAGGCGTTATCGAAAGATATGTGCAAGATAAAGGAAGTCTTGAGCGTTTTTCAACATCGCCAACTTCAAAAAAACGTTTTAATTTAATCAAAAATTTTAATTTCCGATGGCTTGAACTGTTAGCAAAACAAAATTTTGAAAAGCTCAATCACGACGAGCAAGTTGACTTTATTTTGTTTAAAAATTATTTAAATCATGAACAATCTGAACTAGAACGTGGACAGAAACAACTTTTTGAAATGGCGGTTTTGATCCCATTTTCAGACATAATTAGTGATCTTGATGATAAACGTCGAGTCTTTGAAGAAGTTGATGCTGCAAAAAGTGCAAAACTTCTAAATGAACTAAACAAACAGATTATCGCGACTCAACTTAGTCTTCAATCAAATAATACTATCAAAAAAACAGTTGCAAATCGTGCTGCCAAAACGGTTGCCTCGCTTCGTAGCACTTTAAGAAACTGGTTTAATTATTACAATGGCTATGATCCGCTTTTTTCTTGGTGGGCGAACGAACCTTATAAAGCCGCAGACCAAAGTTTGCAAAATTATCAAGCATTTATTAACGAAAAATTAGTCGGAATTAAGGTTGACGACAAAATTACAATAATTGGCGATCCAATCGGTCGCGAGGCTTTGCTCAAAGAATTTGAATACGAAATGATTCCATATTCTCCTGAAGAATTGGTCGAACTGGCGAATCGTGAGTTTAATTGGTGTGAAAATGAAATGAAAAAAGCTAGTCGCGAAATGGGTTTTGGCGACGATTGGAAAAAAGCTCTTGAAGCAGTAAAAAATAAATATGTTGAACCCGGAAAACAGCCTGAATTGATTGAAAAATTTGCTAAAGAAGCGATTGAATTTATTGAAACTAATGAACTTGTGACTGTGCCAAAACTTGCAAAAGATTCGTGGCGAATGGAAATGATGACTCCTGAAAGACAACTCGTTTCGCCTTTTTTTCTTGGCGGTGAAACAATTCTCGTTTCATATCCGACAAACACAATGACTCATGAACAAAAATTAATGAGTTTACGAGGAAATAATCCGCATTTCGCACGTGCTGTAACACATCACGAACTTATTCCGGGACATCATTTGCAAGGTTTTATGCTCGACCGTTATCGCATCTATCGAAATGTTTTTTACACACCATTTTGGATGGAAGGTTGGGCATTATATTGGGAATTTCTACTTTGGGATAAAGGATTTAATAAAACTCCGGAAGACCGAGTTGGAGCTTTGTTTTGGCGGATGCATCGTTGTGCGAGAATTATATTTAGTTTAAGTTTCCATCTTGAAAAAATTTCACCAATTGAGGCTGTTAATTTTATTGTTGATCGGGTTGGTCATGAACGAGACAATGCAACTGCTGAGGTAAGACGTTCATTTGCAGGCGATTACGGACCGCTTTACCAAATAGCATACATGGTTGGCGGTTTACAGTTTCGTAATTTATATCGCGAACTTGTCGATTCAAAAAAGATGACTGACAAGCAATTTCACGATGCAATTTTGAAAGAAGGTGCAATTCCGGTCGAAATGGTTCGAGCAATTTTAAATAAACAAACTCTAGACAGAAACTTTAAATCAAGTTGGAATTTTTACGGTGCTTTGTCTAATTAAAAGAACTCTTTAACCAAGTTTTGCGTAATAAAAAATTAAACATATTCCTAATGAAAAATTCAACAAGGAAATAAATAACATAATGAAAAAAATCTTTTTAGTTATCGCATTTTTGATTGCGGTAAACACTCTCTCTTTTGCCCAAAGTAGTAAAAAAAACCCGATTGAAGAACGTAATGTTCGTGCTGAAATGAATTTTCTCGCGGGCGATGCATTACAAGGACGCGGAAGTGGAACCGTATTTGAACGCATTGCCGCAGAATATATCGGCTCACAATTTATGCAATTTGGACTCGAACCTGCTGGCGAAAAAGATGCACAAGGCAATCAAACTTTTGTCCAAACGGTAGAAGTTCCGGGAAGAAGTATTTTGCAAGACTTGCAAATTTCTGGAGATGTCGGCAAACCATTTATTTATGGTAAAGATTTTGCGGCTTTTTCTATTTCCGCTAAAGAAATTATTGGAGAATTGCAAAAAGCAAAGTTCGGCGATACAGCAAAAAAAGGTTCCATTGTTTTGATTACGCTTAGTGATGAAGACACTTTTCAAAGTTTTCAGCCTAAATTAGCACAGTTTTACAAAGATGGTGCAACTGCAATTTTCTTAACTGAAAATAAAGAAATCAGTGAAAATTGGTCAAATATTGCTGAACAAAAAGTCACGCTCGGACGGCGTGGCAATCTCTTTGTCGTTTCAAAAAATGCATTGAATTCGATTTCAAATTTAGAAAACGGAACAAAATTAGAAATGACAGGAAGATTTTCCGATCCGCTGAAAAGTTATACCTGGAATGCGATGGGAAAAATTGTCGGAACAGATTCGAAACTTTCCTCTGAAATTATACTTTTAACTTCGCATCTTGATCATTTAGGCGTTCGTCTAAATGCTCCCGGTGATGACAAGATTTTCAACGGGGCAGACGATGATGCTTCGGGAAGTGTTGCAGTTTTGGAACTTGCGAGAGTTTTGGCAGCTGGTAAAAAACCAAAAAGAACAGTTTATTTTGTTTGCTTTGGAAGCGAAGAGGCTGGTGGACATGGAGCAACTTATTTCGTCAACAATATGCCGTTTCCGAAAGAAAAATTAATTGCAAATCTCGAATTTGAAATGATTGGTCGTTCTGATTCAAAGGTAAAACCAGAAGAGCTTTGGTTGACAGGTTATGAGCGTTCAAATCTTGGTTCAGAACTTTCTAAACGCGGTGCAAAACTCGTCAACGATCCGCATCCAGAAGAGAATTTCTTTCAACGTTCGGACAATTATACACTTGCAAAGCAAGGAATTATTGCACATACCGTTTCAAGTTTCGGACTTCATACTGATTATCACAAAGCCAGCGATGAAGTGAAAACAATTGATTTTCCACACATGACTAAAGCAATAAATTCGATGGTAAAACCGATAAATTGGCTAATAAATACAAATTTTACTCCAACTTGGGTAGAAGGTAAGAAACCTTAAACTTAAGTTGCTAGTTTAAATTTCATCAGGATTTATCACAACTCCAATAAACGGCAAGTTTCGCCAACGTCCGGCGGCATCTAAGCCATACCCAACAACAAATTTGTTTGGAATCTGAAATCCGCAATAATCAATTTTGAGTTCTTTTTTTAAGCGAGGCTCGGGTTTGTCGAGCAAAGTAGCAATTTTTACGGAATTTGCACCTTTTGAACCGAGAATTTCTGTCAAACGAAAAAGGGTTAAGCCTGTGTCGATAATATCTTCGCAGATAATTACGTCTTTCCCGCGGATTGAATTTGTTAGATCTTTGAGAATTTCGATGTCACCACTCGAAACTGTCGCGTCTTTGTAGCTTGAAACTGCCATAAAATCGATTGTTAGTTTCAAATCAATTTCACGCATTAAATCAGCAAGAAAAATTACTGAGCCTTTCAGAACGCCGACTAAAACTACGTCTTTGTCAGCATAATCAAGGGTGATTTGTTTGCCAAGTTCTTTGATTCTTACTGAAATTTGTTCGGCTGAATACATTACTTCGAGGTTTGAATTTGAAAATTCTGTTGTCATATATTTGTTTGAAAATGCTTTTAGAAATAGTATTTCAAACCGTTATATGTGACAAGTGTCGAGTGACAAGAAAAAGGAAATCGTGTAAATTCTAGTTAGATTGTGACAAAAATATGGAAAATGAAACTCGAAATCGTGTCCGAGATTTGGTAAAACAAGTTTTAGCGAAAACTCCGCTTGAAGCTAAACCGGAATTGAATATTATTGAGCACATTGTTGTAAATTCTTTGAAAGATGAAATTGGCAAAAAGTTTGACCGCGATGAATCTGCTAAAAGTTTGCTAACCGAAGACGATTTACGCGGGCTCAATTTTGGAGCAAAGATAAGAATTGCTGAAAATGCTAAATTTACACCGCTTGCCCAAGATATTATCCGTGAACGAAATATTCAACTAATAAAAAAATCTGAGCGACATAGTTCATCAAAAGTTTCTTCCATCGCAATTGGTTGTGATCATGGCGGTTATGAAACGAAAAAAAACTTGAAGATATTCCTCCACGATTTAGGTTTTCGAGTTCATGATTTCGGCACAAATTCGTCTGATGCGGTCGATTATCCAGATTTCGCACACGCAGTTGCTAATGCTGTTTCTAATAAACAATCTGATGTTGGAATTATCATCGATGGAGCCGGAATTGGAAGTGCGATGACAGCGAACAAAGTCCCGAACGTTCGTGCCGCAGCTTGTTATTCAACAACACTAGCGAAGAATTCTCGAGAACATAATGGTGCGAATGTTCTCACACTCGGAAGTGGTCAGAATAATTTTAACGAACTAAAAGAAATCGTTTTGACTTGGCTAAACACTGAAATAACTGAAGAACGACACATGAAACGGGTCGCGAAAATTGTAAATATTGAGAAACAATATTCTAGGTGAAAGAGAGCCATTTTCGGACTCTCTTTTTATTATAAAAACGCCTAAAACCTGAAACCAATTCCGGCACTAAATTGAAAGTTATGTTGTGTTGCAGCGGGTATTGGAATTCGTTGAATGACCGTAGTCGTTGTGCCTCCAGTAGTTGTAAATATAGGAAATTCTAATACAGTGCTTCGAAGTCTGACAATTGTATCGCCAAAATCGAATCGTGTAAATACCTTTTTGGTCGGGTAAAACTCAACAACTCCGCCGACATCGGTTGCAAAATTAGTTCGACCACTTCCTTGTCGAGAAACCCCGAACGTGCCAATCGATATGGTGCCAGAGCCGGAACTCAAAGTAGAATTAACTAGGGTTGGCGTTATAGGCGTTCCATTTGAATAATTGATAAACCCGGGACGAACCTTTGCAAAAACACCGAATTTCTCAAATTTGCGTCCAACCTTTAAGCCGAACAATCCTTGTTTTACACGTCCGCTTTTTCGCACGTCGCCGGTAAACACTCTGCCGGGCAAAAAATTAAATTCTGCCTCCGCGGTAGCCGTAAATTTTCCGCCTTTGAATGTTGCAAATCTATAGCCGAGAGTTACTCCGAGACCGGTTCGGTCACCGTCAAAGTCTGCGGATAAAGACGAAAAATGTGCTCCAAGTTCAAATCGATCTTCGTCAACTTGGATTGTTTCTTTTCCCGAAGCTTTTTTGTTTGATACGGTTTCGTTTTTGATATTTTCAGTTTTGAGGGTTTCGGTCAGATTTTGACTCATTGCCGAAAATACACACACCAATCCCACTAATATTGCTGCTAATTTTTTATTTATCATATTGATAACCTTTTTTTTTAGAAACTCGCGTTCGGTGGGAAGTTTGGATTTATCTGCCATGAGTGGCGAACACTTCATCCTTAATGCAAGCTTTATCTATTTGGTTTTTGTGAAATTCTTCTACAAGCAACTTAGAGAAATACTACTGAGAATTGAACGCCGTTACGAAAAATACAAAACCAACGGACTTTAGGATGCACAAAAAGTGAATCGGTTGCTTTGTAGAGCAACATTTTTGCAAAATTGCATTAAGACGGTTAATATTTAAACTAAATGAACACCGCAAATTACGAACAATTAATAGAACAAATCACGGATTTAGTTCTCTCGAAATTGGGCAACGACAATTATTGTCCAACTTTTTGTGATACTGATGTGCAGCGAATTGTTGACGCAGGAGCTTCGCGGATTGGCGTTGTTTTGGGTGAATCTGCCACTGCCGGTGACTGGGCGAGTTTGATCGATCACACACTTTTGAAACCTGATGCTGCCGAAAAAGATATCAAAAAACTTTGCGATGAAGCAGCTCAATTTGGTTTTGCTTCGGTTTGCGTAAATCCTTCTTGGGTGAAAAAAGCTGCCGAATTTCTTCGCGGAACGAAAATTCCGGTTTGTACGGTAATCGGATTTCCTCTTGGTGCAACTCTCTCTGATGTAAAGGCTTACGAGGCTCGGAGGGCAATTTTTAATGGTGCGACGGAAGTTGATATGGTAATTAATGTCGGTGCTTTGAAATCTGGTGACGATTGTTTGGTTGAAGACGATATTCGAGCGGTTGCCGACGCTGCTCACGAAAATGGAGTTTTGCTGAAAGTAATTATTGAAACGGCTTTGTTGACTGATGACGAAAAGGTTCGTGCATGCATTGCGTCGAAAAACGCAGGTGCAGATTTTGTCAAGACTTCAACCGGATTTGCCTCTGGTGGTGCAACTGTCAATGATGTAGCACTGATGCGTCGCACAGTTGGAGCCGCGTTGGGCGTGAAAGCGAGCGGTGGCGTGAAGGGAATCGAAGACGCAAGAGCGATGTTTGAAGCTGGTGCAACAAGAATCGGAGCGAGCGTTGGCGTAAAAATCGCACAAGAAGCACGTGGAATTAAATCGACAATCGTCGCAGGAAGTTATTAAAAAAAATGGCAAACCGATCGCGGTTTGCCGAGTTATGAAGAGAAACGTGAAATCTCAATTATTACTTGAGAACTTTGTCGAATTCTTGCATAAATACTTTTTTGTCAGTTTTATACTTCGATTCAAAAACCTGTTTTCCATCTTTCATAATTACAACGTAAGCTGATTTGCCTTTGTTTGCGTTAAAAAATTCTTCTAAGCCTTTCTCTTTTGCAAGTTTCATTGAAGCTTCGATTGTTTCGTCATTAGTGATGTCAAACTTTACGAAGTTCAATTTTTCGCCGTAGTCTGCCATTAAACTGGTCATAATTGGGTCAAGTTTTTTGCAATAAGGACACCAATCTGCACCGATTATTGCAACAACCGGACGCTTGTCTTCCATTGCCATTTCCTCTTTCTTCATAGAGTCTTTAGCCATTTCAGGCTTCGCCATTTCATCTTTTTTCATTTCGTCCTTCTTCATCACATCTTTTGGCATCTCTTGAGCACCAACGAACGAAACGATTCCGAGAATGATTGAAAAAACAACTACAAATTTGTTAACTAATTTCATTTTTTACTCCTGTTTACTGACGCAATTTTCGCGTTGTGATTATAAAGGGCAAAAGAGGAGATGATTTATTCCCAAGAAAAAAGATTTTGTTTTGGGAATATTATAGTATCCAATATACTTTATTAACACAGACATCGGATCTAAAAAAAAAGAAAGACATTCTTTTAAGTGTAGTAAGTGCAACAGCTTACGGAGCCGGAGGTCTGTCTAAGATAGTATCAAATAAGGAATAGGAAAAATATATGCTTAAGAAAATTTCTCAGATTGCATTACTCGTTGTATCAGTAATGACAATTTCAAACATCGGATTCTCTCAGGAAGAGAAAAGTGAAAAAGAGGTTACAATAGCCAAAACGTCAGCAAATCGAACAGTGAATATTACCCGATCAGGTGTTTACAGATTGTCGGATGATTTAACAGTCAGAAGCGGAGATGGAATTGTTATTACGGCATCAAACGTAACATTAAACCTAAATGGGAATACAATTAGCACGACTGCTCCCGGAACCGGACGTGGTGTTGCGATTGTTGGAGCAAGTGGTGTTTCGGTTAAGAATGGCAAGATAAGTGGCTTTAATTCAAACGTTACGGTTATGAATTCTACGAACGTTGTGGCGGAATCACTTCAGTTAGTAGGTCTCGGTCTAGCTCCAAATAACGGACCTACTGAAGTTGGGGTGACAATTATAAATGGCAGGGCAGTTGCGGTGAATAATAATGTTATAACCTCGACAAATCTTGGAATCTTTGTTCGCGGGGCAGGATCTTCGGGTAACCGTATTTTCCAAAATGTGATCGTCGGAAGCGGAAATCCGGCAAATAACTTGTTAGGTATTTGCTACAATCCAGCTGCCGGTGCTCCAACAACCGAAGGACCACGTGGTGACAATATTTATAACAATGTTATTACGAGGTTTAATTTCGCTCTTGCTATTAGTTCAGGGTCAGTTAGCAATATTTTCAACGAAAATAATTTGGCATCTTTTTCAGGTGGTTTTCGTGAGCCAGGTGCTTTGACGACAGGCGGTGGTACAAATATTTCGGAAGGAAATCTCGAAGTTTTGATTCCAGCGACTATTTTGCCGTAACCAATCAGAAATACATAACTGAAAGGAAAAGCCGTCAAAGCTTTTCCTTTTTTCATTTTTTCCTTAATGGGAATAAACTCTGCTAAACTTGGAATATATTCGTCATGTTTGGATTTGAAAAAAAACAAAATTGGGATCAGTTTGAGCAAGAAGCGATGCCGCATATGGCAGATGTCTATCGGGTTGCATATTGGCTGACGAGAAATCAAACCGAGGCTGAAGATTTAACTCAAGAAACTTTTTCTCAAGCGTTGAAATCGTTTCACAACTACGAGTTGGGAACGAATTGCAAGGCTTGGCTGATGACGATTATGTATCACACAAACAGTAAACGATTGAAAAAACTGAACCGACTCCAACTTGTTAATGATACAGAAGAAAGAATCGCCGAAACAATCGCCTTTGAGCCTTCGGTTCCGCAAAATCTCACAGATGTTGATGTAATCGCGGCTATGAAAAAAGTACCAAAGAATTTTGCAGAAGTTGTGGTTTTGGCAGATGTTGAAGGTTTTGCTTATAAAGAAGTTTCGGCAATTTTGAATATTCCGATTGGAACAGTTATGTCCAGACTGTCTCGCGGACGCAAAGTTTTGCGAATAGAATTGTCGGAATATGCACGAAATTATGGATTTGATGTTGACCAGAAAGCAGGTGAAATGTGATGAATTGTAAAGAGTTTAGAGGTATTGCCGACACTTATTTGAGTGACGAATTATTGGTGGAAACAAACCATGACGTGCACAGCCATCTCGAGCATTGTAGAGAATGCCGTGGCGAACTTGCTTCTCGACGAGATGTGAGAAGCAGATTGCGTTCGGCAATTATTGCCGACGAGAAAACTAAAATCGATCCAATGTTTGCCAATCGCTTGCGAATAAATCTCAAAGAAGAATCGAGAGAGAAATCCTTCTTCACGATTCGAAATCTAGGGCTATCTTTTGCCGGTGTTGCGGTTTTGATTTTATCAACTTTCGCGATTTTGAACTTTCAAAAATCGGGAAGTGATTTAGCGACATGGAGAAAACTTTCGAATGAAGCAATTGTCACTCACAAGGAGTGTGCGATCGAGCACAACGAAGATTGGCAGACCTCCGCAATGATTCCGTCGTCTGAAAAAAGCAAGTTTCGTGATGAGATACTTGTGCCTCTAAAGGTAAAATATAACGAAGACGTAGATGTTATGGACATGCACGAATGCGAATTTCACGGTAAAACTTATAAACATTATGTCCTCAAAAGTGGAAAACACACGATTTCCTTTTTACGAAATGAAACCGATGCTCCAATAAATACGAAAACAATATTAGAAGCCGGAAAAATAGTTTCCGAGCCTCGTGGTGACTTCCAACTCGCAAGTTTCGCGGGAAGCGGAAATCCTCTTTTTGTCATTTCTGATATGTCTGAAGCTGAAAATGTGAATCTTGCCAGATCGATAAGGAATCTGCCCAATATTTAGAAACAATGTCTGAATCAACAAAAATTAAATCAAGCGATATTACCGATGAAAAAACGTTTATCAACCGTCGAAATTTCATACGGGTTGGTTTACTTGCTGGCTCTTGTGTTGCAACTGGGCTTGGATATCGATTTTTTCAACCTTCTCCGACTGCCTCAGTAGAAACCTCTCAAATCGCTACTGTAAAATCTTCAGAACTCTTGTTATCGGAAACTGATAAACCTAATACATTCAAAGAGATAACGAGCTACAATAATTATTACGAATTTTCAACGAGTAAAGCTTCGGTGGCTGATGCTGCAAAAGATTTTGTAACGCGATCGTGGACTGTTGAAGTTACTGGCTTAGTTGAAAAGCCGCAAACGTTTGATATCGACGATTTGCTAAAGATTGAACAAGAAGAGCGAATTTACCGCTTTCGATGCGTAGAAGGCTGGTCAATGGTCATTCCTTGGGTTGGGTTTCCGTTGAAGAAATTGCTTGATAAAGTTCAGCCTTTGAGCAAAGCGAAATATGTTTCATTTGAGACTTATTTCGACAAAAAACAAATGCCGAATTGGAGCAGAGCTGGAATCGATTTGCCTTATGTTGAAGGTTTACGAATCGATGAAGCGACTCATCCGTTAACTATTCTTGCAACCGGACTTTATGGCAAACAAATGCCAAACCAAAATGGAGCACCGATTAGGCTAGTTGTACCATGGAAATATGGATTTAAAAGCATCAAATCGGTCGTGAGAATTGTTTTAACCGAAACTGAACCTGCAACGACATGGAATATTGCCGCTCCGAGTGAATACGGCTTTTATTCCAATGTTAACCCGACGGTTTCACATCCGCGTTGGTCACAGGCAGACGAACAAAGAATCGGTGAATTTTCTCGCCGAAAAACTCTTATGTTCAATGGTTATGAACAAGAAGTCAGCGATATGTATCGTGATTTGGATTTGAAGAGGTTTTTCTAAATGCAAGACGTAAAATTCAACAAACTTCTGATTTCGCTAAACGCTTTTATTCCGTTACTAATGATCGTGTTTGACGGCTTTCGTGGAAATCTTGGAGCAAATCCGGTTGAGTTTTTTCTCCGTACCACAGGTGTTTTGACTTTGGTTTTTTTGCTAATTACTTTGTCCATTACACCGTTGCGTAAAATATTTGGTTGGAATATGTTGACTAAATATAGGCGAATGTTAGGTTTATATGCCTTTTTTTATGGCTGTTTGCATTTATCTACTTATAGTATTTTTGACAAATCATTAAATTTTGTTTCAATTGTGAGTGATGTTTATCAGCGACCATTTATTGCTGTCGGAATGCTTTCTTTCTTTTTGTTAATTCCATTAGCTGTAACTTCAACCAATGCCATGATTAAAAGATTAGGCGGCAAAAATTGGATAAAATTACACAAATTAACTTACTTAATTGCGATTGGCGGTGTTTTGCATTTTTATATGATTGTGAAATCTGACATTACTTATCCGGCAATTTTTGCAATAGTTTTGGCTGGATTGTTGGGTTATAGAATTTTTGATAAATATCGAAAACCTGTTGCAAAGACAGAAAGTATCAAAGTGAAATAATTATCTTTTCTTTGTTTTATCGAATGTTTGACGAAAATCTTGACCTTCAATTTTCACAGTTCGGCACATTTCAAACAATCTTGAACGCATTCTGACACCAATTCTATCCTCAAGCGTTTCTTCTTTGTCTGCCTTTCGTTCATCGCCATAATTTGTAGTAAAAATTGTGAGTTTTTTATCATTATAACGAGTGTTTATAATATGAGACATCGTGTCACGAACCCAATCAGTCGGTTTTGAAGCACCAATTTCATCTAAAACTAAAACATCAGAATTAAATAGATTTGCCAAAATTTTAAGCTCAGAAGTCTGAGTTTTTGGATTGTAAGAATCTTGAATTTCTTTGAGAAGCGAGCCAAATTCATAAAATAATGAAGAAAAACCACGTTCGGTCAAGGCTTTTATAATTGAAACTGCGAGGTGAGTTTTGCCAACTCCAACTGTTCCCATCAATAAAAGTCCGCGATCAACTGCTGGGAATTCCATTGCGAGTTTTGATGCAAAGCCAAAAGCCTTTTGTTGCGAAAGATTTGATAAATGATAGTTTTGAAAATGACAATTTAAGTATCTTTCAGGAATTTTGGCTTTTTCAATTAACTTTTCGTGCGAATTTCGCTTTTGGCATTCACATTGTCTCGCACCTTTTCCTAAAACAACTTCCATTCCGGAACCAAAACATAGTTTGCAAACCTCAGTTTCGTCTTCGATAATATAATTTGAGTTAGTTCCGCGAGAATCTGGAACGACATAAAAACTTGCAATTTTGGCGGCTTGATTGGGCATTTTTCAATTTAAAATAGAGTAGTTTTTTAGTGTTTTTGGTTGCTATTTGAAAATTATAGCATTCAATTGCAAGATTTCAAGTTATCTTTGTATCAATAAAAGTCAATTAAATACTGTGTTTCGCAAGATTTAGATTTTACTTAAAAGTGAAGTGTAAGAAAACAGGCAACTTATGTTTTCAAAAAATACTCATCCGAGAGAAAAAAAAGTGCTTGTGTGCTATATTCAAAAAATATATGAGTATTTTGAATGGAATTTTAATCAGACTCGGTTTGAAGAGTTTCAAAACAGAAAGATCGGCAATCTCAATTTTTGTTTTAGACGATGACACACGCAGACATCGTTGGTTTAAAAAGCGGTTTGAGGGCGATGACCTTGATATTGCTGAAAACGTCGAAAAAGCTAAAGAATTTTTGAGTAAATTTGCCTATGATGCAGTTTTTCTCGATCACGATTTGTTGCCTGAGCATTATGAAACAAATGATCACGATGATTATGCACAAACCGGTTACGAAATAGCCCGTTGGTTAAAAGAAAACGAGAAAATTCAACGTGCGGCAACAATAATTGTTCACACACGTAATGCTGACGCGGCGATTCGAATGGTCGAAACTCTTCGCGAAACCGGAAGACAAGTCGAATATGTGCCTTTTCCTATGCTTGACGTGAAAATAAAAAATTATTGGAAACGCTAATTTCTTAAGTTAAATTATTATAAATTAAGGATTAAAAATATGATTATTACAACCGGAAATGAGATCGAAGGCGGAAAAATTGTCCAATATTTGGGAATTGTCAGAGGAATTGTTGTGCGTTCGCCGGGAATTGGACGTGGATTTATTGGCGGAATTAAAGCAATGGCTGGTGGAAATATTCGTGAATTTGCTGAAGTTTGCGAAAAAGCAAGGCAAGATTCGTTTAATATTATGATTCAACACGCTAACGAACTCGGGGCTGATGCGATTATCGGAATGCGTTATGATGCAACTGAATTCTCTGAATCAATAACCGAAGTATTGTCTTACGGAACAGCTGTAAAACTTGCAAATAGAGCAGATTAAGGTAAAAAAGCACCTTTGCCGTTTTTGCCGATTCGCATATCAACAAGCCAATCAAGCCAACGATTACCGAGCGATTTTGGTGATAATTGTTCGCTTATTCCATTCATTTGATATTGTTTTCCACCAGGCGAAGTTAGTGTGAATTCGCTAGAAAAACGAAGATAGAAAAAACTCGAATCAATAATTTTGCTTTGATTAACCGAAAGTTTATAACCTGACTCTGTTTTGAATAAAAGATTTTTTTGATATTTTAAGCCAAAAATATTTCTCTTTGTTTCATTTCCCACGAAAATTGCATCAAATTGTAAAAGTTCATTGTTACTTACAAGAAAGATTTTAATTGTTGGAGTTTTAGTACTTATTTCAACATAATTATAAAAAACCACAGTTAAATCTGCAAAATGAACTCTTCCCCAAGTCCACTTTGAAACGGTTTTTTCTAAACTTCTTGAGTCAAAATTGTGGTCGTGATAACCGCTTCCACGAAACTGAATGTTATCTTTTTGCTTGCCGTTTCTTCTAAAAACTTCGATTTTTCCGGTGACATCGCAACGCGGAGCAACTAAATTCCAGTTGTGAGATTCCATGGTTTTTTCTGCAGTATTTGTGAAAAAATCACCTTCAATCATTAACCATTCGAGATTTGCCTTAAGACGTCGGTTTTTTTGCAGCAAAACATTGATGTTTAAGCTATAACCAGAGCCATAAGGTGCTTTTGTAAAAGTCATCTCATTTTCACCAATCTTGCAAAAAGGTATTTCAGAATTTGCATCAAAGTTTATTGGCAAAAATTCGTTAAATGCACGATACAATGGTTTTCCGTCGCGATAATATATAAATGCAATTGCCGGACATTGAGCCGTCGAATTATTGTTGTTGTAACGAGGTGAAAAAATAAAATTATCGAGAAAAATAACGACGATTGCGTTTCTGCCGTCATCACTCAAAGCATCAAAATACCACCATTCGAAGGCTTTAGGAGATTTTTGCCGATGCCAAATATCTTCAGAAATACTCGATGAAATTGTGAAATTATCCGCCAAAATAGTTAATTTAGTTTGAAGTTAAAATTATTGCTTTTTTTGAGGCTATCTTTAATCAAATCGATTGTCAAAAACACATTAAACAGATTTGCTGAAAATAGGTATAATTGAATTTTTATGCAAGCAACAAATCATATAAATGTAATTGGCGGCGGACTTGCGGGAGCAGAAGCGGCGTGGCAAATTGCCGAAAGTGGTGTTAAAGCAAAACTTTACGAAATGCGTCCGGTTCAGCAAACGCCAGCACATCGGACAGATAAACTAGCAGAAATTGTCTGTTCAAATTCCCTCAAAACTGACGAAATTGGCTCTGCTCCTTATTTGCTCAAAGAAGAACTCAGACGCGGAAAATCTTTGATTTTAGAAGCTGCTGAAGCCACAAAAGTTCCAGCAGGTTCGGCACTTTCGGTAGATCGTGGAAAGTTTTCAGAATTTGTGACTGAAAGAATTGAACAACATCCAAATATCGAAATTATCCGCGAAGAAGTTTTACAGATTCCAAACAATGAAGTTTCGATTATTTGCACAGGTCCGCTCACGTCAGAATCTTTAACTGCTGACATAGTGAGACTTACTGGCGATGATCAATTATATTTTTATGATGCAATTGCTCCGATTGTTGCTGCTGATTCGATTGATATGAGCATTGCATTCAAAGCTGCACGTTACGGAAAAGGCGGCGATGACTATATTAATTGTCCGTTTGATCGAGACCAATATGATATTTTTTACGATGCTCTAACTCACGCACAAAGCGTTCCTCTGAAACGATTTGAAGAAACAAAGTGGTTCGAATCGTGTCTGCCGATTGAAGAAATTGCGAGACGCGGAATTGAAACTTTGCGATTTGGTTGCATGAAACCAGTCGGTTTGCCAAATCCCAAAGATGGACGCGAACCTTACGCCGCTGTGCAGCTACGTCAAGAAAATTTGATGGCTGATGCTTATTCGCTTGTCGGATTTCAAAATCATTTACGTTATGGCGAACAAAAACGGGTTTTGCAATTAGTTCCCGGACTTGAAGACGCCGAATTTCTGCAATACGGGCAAATTCACCGCAACACTTATATAAAATCGCCGGAAGTTTTGGATGCAACTTTGCAAGTTCGAAAACAGCCGAATATTTTTTTTGCCGGACAAATAACAGGCGTTGAAGGTTACGTTGAATCAGTTGCGACTGGTTGGCTTGCGGCACTAAATGCCGTGAGGCTCATCCGTGGTCAAAGTCTTGTAACTGCACCGGTTAGCGGTGCGATTGGTTCACTTTGCAGATATGTTTCTAATACTGAAACGAAGAATTTTCAGCCCGTAAATATCACTTTTGCATTGCTTGAACCTATGGCTGAACATTTACGCAAAAAACATCGAAACAAACGTGAAAGACACGGAATTCAAGTTGGCTTGGCTTTGGTTGATTGGGATAATTGGCTAAAAGAGTTATGAATATATTAATTTTGTTATTACAAATTGGTGATTTATTCCGCGGCGAGTTTAACCTTCGTGGCGTGTTTCATCTTTTTTTGTTTGTTTTAATGGGACTAGCTTTGCTTGGCTTTACAGTCTTTATAATTACCAAAGCATTTAAATCTCCGCGTAAATAATGGAACTGGAAATTGTATCTATTTTTGCGATTTTCGTTGTTGCGGTGCTTTATTCGTCTGTTGGACACGCAGGAGCTTCGGGTTATTTGGCAATTATGACTTTGTTGGGTATTTCTGCATTACAAACTCGCCCAACGGCATTGATTTTAAATATTTTTGTTGCGTTAATCGCTTCATTTCAGTTTTATAGAGCCAAACATTTTGATTGGAAAGTCTTGTGTTCATTTGCAGTTACGTCAATTCCGTTTGCTTTCATAGGCGGAATGATAGTTTTACCAAATCAATTGCACAAACAAATTCTGGGTGGAATTTTGATTGTTGCTGCTGTCAGATTAGCCTGGAATTTTGCGATCGAAAAGCAATTATTTACGCCTAATATTTGGATTGCGTTAATTTTAGGTGCGATTATTGGTTTGCTATCTGGTTTAACTGGCGTTGGTGGAGGAATTTTTCTCACACCTGTTTTGCTTTTAACAAATTGGACTGATACTAAAAAAGCTGCCGGAATTTCCGCTATGTTTATTTTAGTTAATTCAATTTCAGGATTATTGGGAAGTTTTTCACAGTTAGAGCATTTGCCGACAACGGTTTGGTTTTGGATTTTATCAGCAATCATCGGTGGATTTATTGGTTCAACTTTTGGTAGTCGTTATTTTGATTCCTTAACTTTGCGACGTGTTTTATCTTTCGTGTTGATTTTTGCAGGTTTGAAATTGATTTTTGTGTAGTTGCGTTAAAGTTTTTCTAAATTTGGACGCTTAACTGCAACCGAAATATCAAAACTGAAATCTAAAGAACGTGTTATTTTGTGCAAAGTTAAAAAAGGCGATTGTTTGTTGATGAAACCTCTGTTAGTTCATTCATCTTCGGCTGGTTCAAATCCGAACAATCGGCGAGTTATTCATTTGGAGTTTTCTGCTGACAATTTGCCTAATGGTTTACAGTTTTATGGCTCGTAAAATTTTAGATTTTAAATGTTTTATTTTTGACTTGCTTTTAAAGTCAATGTTTTGCTGTGTATATATTTTTTTAATTTTTTCCCTTCAAATAATTGCACAATCTGGTCGCAACAAATCTCAGCAAGAAATAGAAGCCGCGAAAGAAATTAAAAAGGTTGTGTTTGTTCCGGCGGCAATTGCCACACCTACGCCGATTGTGACATCAACTCCAAAACCCAAGACTGTTGAACCAAAATCAGTTGATAATGAAGATGATGTAATTCGTGTAGATTCAACACTTATCCCAATTCCGGCTTCAGTTACAGACTTTTCCGGAAAACCAATCAATGATTTAAAACTTGAAGATTTTGAGTTGTTAATTGATGGAAAACTTGTAGAAATTGACGAAATTTCGCGTTCGGAAACTCCCGTGCGACTCGCTTTTTTGTTTGATAATTCGTCGAGTGTGGTTCAAGCACTCGAGTTTGAGAAAAAAGCGGCAATTAAATTTTTTAAGCAAGTAATTCGACCTAAACTAGATCTTGCAGCTTTGTTTTCAGTTTCGACAGGAACCAGACTAGAACAATCATTGACAAAAAACTCCTCAGAGTTAGTCAATGCACTCAGTTTATTTCCTGAACCACAAGGTGCAACTGCACTTCTTGACGCAATTATTAAAGCCTCAAATTATTTGAAAGATGTTGAAGGAAGACGAATTATCGTCGTTTTATCTGATGGTGAAGATACTATATCTGACTCAACTTTTGAGCAAACGGTCCAGATTGTCCAAAAAAATAATTGCCAGATTTATGTTGTCAAAACTACTGATTTTGAAAATTTTAAACTCACAGGTGAACGAAAAGGAAGTGCAAACACGAGATCGCTTGCAGCAGAGCGGCGAATGCAAGAACTTGCACTTCAAACAGGTGGAGCAGTTTATTCCCCTGTCGATGAAAAAGAATTAGACGCAGCTTTTACGCGAATTTCCTCAGAACTTTCCCAACAATACATTTTAAGTTACTATCCAACCGATACCGAAAAACGCGGAGCTTTTCGTAATATTTCATTAAAAATAAAATCTCGAAATAATCTAACGATTCGCACACGAAAAGGATATTTCGTTACAAAATAATGATTCTGCCTAATGAACTTTTTTTAATTCGCCACGGCGAAAGTCTCGCAAATTGTGCCAGACGTGATGCCGAAATAAGCAATTCGCCAATTATTTGTTTTGATGGTCGCGAAGCTGATGTTCCATTATCTGATTTTGGCAAATTGCAATGCGAGAAAATCGGAAAATGGCTGAGCAAGTTTTCCAAACAACCTAGTCTGATTATCAGTTCACCTTTTGAAAGAACTAACCAAACTGTCAAACTAATTACTAAAAATGCTGGCTTTGAAACAACGCAAGTTATTTATGATGAACGGCTTAGAGAGCGAGAATTAGGAATATTTGATCGTTTAACCAAAAAAGGTGCAATGGAAAAATTTCCTGAAGAATGCGAAAAACGCGAAAGGCTCGGAAAATTCTATTATCGCCCAATTGGCGGGGAAAGCTGGGCAGATGTTGCATTGCGTGTGAGAAGTTTTTTGAACGATTTTTCGTCTATTATTGAAAATAAAACATCTATTATTGTCACACACGAAGTTGTAATTCGTCTTTTTCGTTATGTTTTAGAAGGTTTGTCTGAAGCGGAAATTTTAGAAATTGACCGAATTTGTGATGTCGAAAATTGTGCAATTACTTCATATATTACTGAAAATGGTAAACTAAAACTTAATCTTAATAACTTTTTACCAAAGTGAACAAATTTTGCCGACAAACAATTACAAACTGGAGAAAACTCTCGCTTCCAATTAAAGATGAAACCATCATTGTTGCTGTTTCAGGCGGTGCTGATTCGGTTTCATTGTTATCAGTCTTGTGCGAGTTAAAAAAAATAAAAAAGCTAAATTTAAATTTAATCGTTGCACATTTTAATCACAATTTACGTCATGCAGAAAGTTTAGCCGATGCCGAATTTGTCGTTAATTTCGCGAAAAAGTTAGATTGTGAAAGTGTATTGGGAATCGGAGATATTGAAAAAAGCGGAAATCTCGAACAATCTGCACGTATTGCTCGATATAAATTTCTTGAAGAAACTGCCAAAAACTTTCAGGCATTTGGGGTTTTAACAGCTCACACAATTAACGATCAAGCTGAGACTTTTTTGATGAATTTAATTCGCGGAAGTGGAATTGAAGGACTTTCGGCAATGAATGAAATAAGAAAAATTTCGACCGAATCTGAAAGTTTTTTGATACGACCTTTTCTAAGTTGGGCAAAACGTATTGAAACAGAAAATTACTGTCGCGAGCATAATATTGAATTCCGAAATGATTCAATGAACGAAGATTTAAAATTTTCTCGCGTTAGAGTTCGAAAACAATTAATTCCTTTGCTCCAAACTTTTAACCCAAAATGCGTTGAAACAATTGCAAAAACTGCTAATTTAATTCAGCTTTCTAATCACGAAAAAATAAATAGTAAGCTCTCGGTAAAAGATGAATTGAAATTAAATGAATTGTTATCTCTCAATAAATCAACACTTTACGCAACTATTAGAACCTGGCTTAACCATCATCGAGGTGATTTAAGAAGTATTGGTTTGAAACATATCGAAGCTATTGAGCGTTTAGTTTTTAGTAAGAAAAGCGGCAAAGAAGTTGAACTTCCGGGCAGTGTTGTAATCATTAAGAATGAGGGATTGTTAATTTTTCGGAAACAAAGGTTGAAAAAACCTTGACGGACAACTAAAATCAAATATGGAGTAACTTTCGCTTTTATAAAAGAGCGATAACAACGAATTTGACGCGAAATTCATCTGAACTATGTTTGATTAGAAAAGAAGTTTTTCGAGATTTAATGAAAGTAGGTTTTTGGAGGCTAAATTGAGTTCAAAAGTAAAACAAATTTTAATTTGGGTTTTGTTAATTGCAAGTGCTGTGGTTTTCGTATTTGTGCTTCAAAGCACGAAGGGCAAGTCGCCGACCGAACTGAGCATAAATGAGACAATGACTCGAATTGCTGATAAGCAGTTTACTGAAGCATTATCTAAGAATTCACAAATTGAATTTTCAGACGCTGACAAAAATAAGTTTTTTGTTAATGTTGGAAGCGATCCAACGCGGGAACTTATCGCCAACGCGGTCAACACATTTAATGCCGCAAACCCTGCAACGCCGATTAAGTTCAACGAAGAGCCGGCTTCAAATGGTTATCTCCTTTCGATGATAATTTCATTTTTGCCGTTTATTTTGCTCGTTGGATTTTTGATTTTCATGTTGCGACAAATGCAAGCTGGTGGAAATAAGGCACTTAGCTTTGGTAAATCGCGAGCTAAACTCCTTAACAGCCAACAAAAAAGAATAACTTTTAAAGATGTTGCCGGAGTTGATGAGGCAAAAGATGAATTGATGGAAATTATTGAATTTCTAAAAGAACCTCAAAAATTTCAAAAACTTGGTGGAAGAATACCTAAAGGTGTATTGATGGTTGGACCTCCTGGAACTGGTAAAACTTTACTTGCAAAGGCAGTTGCTGGCGAAGCTAATGTTCCTTTTTTCTCGATTTCAGGTTCAGATTTCGTTGAAATGTTTGTCGGAGTTGGTGCTTCGCGTGTTCGTGATTTATTCGAGCAGGGCAAGAAAAATGCACCTTGTATAATGTTTATTGATGAAATTGATGCTGTCGGACGACATCGCGGTGCCGGACTTGGCGGCGGACACGATGAACGCGAACAAACTTTGAATCAGCTCTTGGTGGAAATGGACGGTTTTGAGTCTAACGAAGGTGTTATTTTGATGGCATCGACTAATAGACCTGACGTTCTTGATCCGGCATTGCTTCGTCCTGGCAGATTTGATCGTCAAGTTATGGTTTCTCCGCCCGATGTTCGTGGACGTGAAGGAATTATGAAAGTCCACACACGAAAAATTCCACTTGGCGAAAATGTTCAGGTAAGTGTAATTGCTCGTGGAACGCCTGGTTTTACTGGTGCTGATTTAGCAAACTTGGTTAATGAAGCAGCTTTATGTGCGGCACGAAAAAATCAAAAAGTCGTTGAGATGGACGATTTTGAATTTGCAAAAGATAAAGTAATGATGGGAGCCGAGCGTAAAAGTATGGTATTGACAGAAAAAACCAAACGAATGACTGCTTATCACGAAGCCGGACACGCATTAGTCGGTCTCAAGATTCCGGAATCAGATCCGGTTCATAAAGTTACAATTATTCCGCGTGGGCGAGCACTTGGAATTACTCAATATTTGCCCGAAGCAGATGTTCATGAACGCTCTAAAGAAGAGCTTTTAGCTATGATTGCTTTAAGTATGGGCGGAAGAATTGCGGAAGAAGTGTTTTTTGAAAGAATCACAACAGGTGCTTCAAACGATATTGAAAAAGCAACTGATCTTGCACGCCGAATGGTTTGTGAATTCGGAATGTCAAATCTTGGACCGCTTGCCTTTGGTAAAAAAGAAGAACAAGTTTTTCTCGGACGTGATTCAGGAAAAAATCGAGATTATTCAGAAGATACCGCAATAAAAATAGACCAAGAAGTTCATCGAATTGTGAATGAGCAATATCAAAGAGCGACCAACATTATTAATGAGCATCGCGATGCTTTGGTTCGTCTTGCAGAATCTTTAATTGAACGCGAAACGCTCAATGCGACTGAAATTCGACGAGCAGTCGCTGGTCTTCCATTAGAAGAAAACGACTCTGACGATTCGGGTAACTCGACTGTTCAAGAGCTAAAACCTTTTAAAAACCCAATTCTGCCGCCAATAACCGGAAACAGTCCGGCGACTGCGTAAGAATTTATTGAGATAAACTAATTAGGCAAAAGCGAGTTTTAGAACTTTGCTTTTGCCATTTTTTATGAAATATTGGCACACTTCAAAACGAAAATTATCGTTCGAAAAAACTCTCGTGATGGGAATTTTAAACGTTACTCCTGATTCATTTTCTGATGGCGGAAAGTTTTTTTCAATTGATGATGGATTGCGACAAACAGAAAGAATGATTGTTGATGGTGCTGATATTATTGATGTTGGTGGAGAATCAAGTCGCCCAAAAAGCATACAAGTTTCTACGATAGATGAAATTGAGAGAGTAATTCCTTTGATAGAAGCAATTGTTCGCAGGTTTGATATTCCAATTTCAATTGACACAACAAAATCAGAAGTTGCACAAGCCGCAATTATGTCCGGAGCTGAAATCATAAACGATATTTCAGGTCTTAAATTTGACGAAAATATCGCAAAAATTGCTCACGAAACTAAATCAGGTTTAATTTTAATGCACTTACGCGGGACTTTTGACACAATGCATTCGCTTCAACCTGTGGAAAATATTTTAAACGAAGTTTCAGACGGATTTTCTTGGAGTTTGAAAAAGGCAAGAGATTTTGGAGTTGAAAGTGAGCAAATTGTCCTTGATGTTGGGATTGGGTTTAGTAAAACCTTTGAGCAAAATCTTGAGTTATTAGCAAATTTAAAAGTATTACAAAATAGATTTTCCAGATTTCCATTACTGATTGGAACATCACGTAAGTCATTTATTGGTAAGATTTTAGACAATATTCCAAGTGACGAAAGATTAGCCGGAAGTTTATCCTCAGCTGCAATTGCAGTTTGGAATGGTGCGAAAATTGTGAGAGTTCACGATGTGAAAGAGAGCGTTCAGGCAATTAAGGTTGTTGAGGCTCTTCTTTCTTCTGTGTCTTAATTTTCAAAAGTTTGTGATATATTCCTGAACCTTCAATTGATAAATTTTCACTGACAGGTTCAGCTTTTGGAAAATAAGCAGTTAAACGAAATGTTGCTGTTTGGTCGGGAAACCGTTCAGCAATTTCGCCGGCTTCATCAGTGTAAACAGTTTTTAATTTTTGCAATTTGTCGCCATTTACTTTGGAAATTTCAACTTTTGCACCACGAACACTTCGTCCATCTTGATCTAAAACACTTGCTCTTAAAATTACATAAGAAGAATTGTCAGATATTTTTAAGACCAGATTATTCCCAAGGTCGCGAATTTGTCCCGAAAGAATCTGCATTCTTTTTAAAGCTCCGTTGTCGAAACCTTGTTTTTCAAAAACAAAACTATAAATTTCCTCTGAAAGACCATTCAAAAGAAAATCACCTTTTTCATTAGTCAAAGTTCTTTTTGCTTCAATACCATTTAATAATGCGATAACAGAAACTTGGCTTAAACCTTTGCCATTAGGTGCTTTAACCTTACCTTTTGCACCACCGGTTTGTGAAAAAGAAGCGACGCAAAAAATCAACGTCGCTATCATTAAAACTAATATTCTTTTCATAATTTAAATCTTATCGAGCTGAATCAGACTTGATGCCAAGTTCGCCACGAAATTGCTCACTAACATCTTCGATGATGTTTGTTAGCGTTCGGGTTGGCTTATAACCAATCAATCCAAGAGCTTTGTTTAAATTTGGAACACGGCGTTGCATATCTTCAAATCCATCGCCGTAAGCTTCATCATAAGAAATATAACGAATTGTTGATGTGCTTCCGGTCATCGCAATTGCTTTTTCTGCTAATGCTTTGATTGTAACCTCTTCATCATTTCCGATGTTTATTACTTGTCCAAAACAGCTTGGATTTTCAGGAAGTTTTACTAAACCTTCCACAACATCTAATACGTGACCAAAACAACGCGACTGAGTTCCATCGCCATGAACCGTTATTGGCTCATTTTTTAATGCAGATTTTATAAAATTAGGAACAACCATTCCATATTGTCCGGTTTGGCGTGGACCAACCGTGTTAAAAAGTCGAACAACAACAACTGGCAATCTTGTTTCTCTATAATGAGCCAAGGCGAGGAATTCGTCCAAGGCTTTTGCACAAGCATAAGCCCAACGATGCTTGCTCGTAGCTCCAGTTAAGACGTCATCTTCTTCGGAAAATGGAACTGTTGTTCCTTTGCCATAAACTTCACTTGTTGAAGGAATTAAAACTCTTTTTCGATAGCGTGAACAATATTTTAAGACAACTTCAGTTCCGCCGAAAATTGTTTCGATGGTTTTTACAGGTTGTTCCATAATCAATTTAACGCCAACCGCACTTGCCATATGAAAAACACGATCAGTGTCGCGAATTAAACGTTCCATCAATGTGTCGTTCAAAACTGTGTCAATAATCAATTGAAAACGTTCTTGACCTTCTAGATGTTCAACATTTGAATAACGACCTGTCGAAAGATCGTCGATGACTGTGATGTCATGACCTTCTGAGTGTAATTTGTCTGCTAAATGACTTCCGACAAAACCTGCTCCACCTGTGATTAAATACTTCATTAAGTTCTCCAAAATTTATTAATAAAACACATTTTACAATTATTTTCTAAATTTTGTTAATTCTATTAGCAAAATATGCAACAGTTTTTTGTAAACCTTCTGTTAATTGGACATTCGGTGACCAATCCAAAAGTTTTTGTGCTCTTTCGATATTTGGTTTGCGTTGTTTCGGATCATCTTGCGGTAAGGGTAAATGCTTGATTTTAATATTATTTCCAACAGTTTTGGCAACTTCTTGAGCAAGTTCAAGCATTGTAAATTCGCCGGGATTTCCGATATTTACCGGTAAATGAATATCGTCTGCTTCAGCATTCATCAGACGAATAAAGCCTTCAATTAAATCGTCAACATAACAAAATGAACGAGTTTGTTCGCCTGTTCCATAAATCGTTAAATCTTCACCTTTTAAGGCTTGAACAATAAAATTTGAAACAACACGACCATCATTTTCCAGCATTTTAGGTCCGTAAGTGTTGAAAATACGTACGATACGAGTGTCAACGCCGTTTTGTCGGTGATAATCCATAAACAAAGTTTCTGCAATTCGTTTACCTTCGTCGTAACAACTTCGTAAACCAATCGGATTTACATTACCCCAATAATCTTCGGTTTGCGGATGTATCATAGGATCGCCATAAACTTCGGATGTTGAAGCCTGAAAAATTCTCGCTTTAACACGTTTCGCCAAACCGAGCATATTAATTGCTCCCATTACACTAGTTTTGACAGTTTTGACAGGATTAAACTGATAATGAACGGGCGAAGCTGGACACGCGAGATTATAAATTTGATCAACTTCCAATAAAATTGGTTCAGTCACATCGTGTCTGACCAGTTCAAATCGTTTGTTATCAAGCAGATGGGCAATATTTTCTTTTCTGCCGGTAAAAAAATTGTCGAGACAAATTACTTCATTGCCTTCATTTAAAAGTCTTTCGGAAAGGTGAGAGCCAAGAAATCCGGCACCGCCTGTAATTAAAATTCTCATAATTGTCTGTATTATTTTAGATGTTTTTCAAAGAAATTCAAAATTCGTTCATATTCGTCAATCCAACTCGTTGAGCGTTGAAAGCCGTGATTTTCAGTCGGATAAAATTGAGATTCAAAATGTATTGTTTTTTCAAGCCTGATAAGTTTTTCGATTAATTGCATCGAGTCTTGAGCGTGAACGTTATCATCGACTAATCCGTGTAAAATCAACAGCGGTTTGTCGAGTTTTTCGGCATAACTTATCGGCGAGCTCCGTTTGTAACCTTCAACGTTTTTATCAGGAAACCCAAGTCTTTGAGCAGTATAAACCGGCGATGAAGCGTAATAATTTTTCCAATCAGCGACCGGACGTAACGCAGCCGCACAAGTGATTTTATCAGTTCTAAACGCCAACATTTCCGCCATAAATCCGCCGTAACTTCCGCCATAAACTCCAACTTTCTTTGGATTAACTGAGTAATTTTTCACCGCGTAATCAATTGCATCTAAATGATCTTCATAATCCTTGCCGCCAAGAAAATCATAAACATCAGTTCGCCAATCTCTGCCGTACCCAGCCGAACCACGAAAATCAATGTCTAAAACAATATAACCTTTTTGCGTCAACATCTGATTGAACATAAATTCGCGGTGATAATTGTTCCAACCGTTGATTGTGTTTTGCAAATAACCTGCACCGTGAACGAAAATTACCATCGGAAAAATACGTTTACCGAAGTTTTCGCCAAAATTACTTGGCAAGTAAACCTTCGATTTAATGAGCTTACCGTCTTTTGTTGGAATATCAATAAACTTTGGCTCGTTCCATTTTGTGTTTATAAAACTTTCAGGCGTGGTTTTTGTAATTTGTGTTGGAAAATTCAATCCGCGACATTCAGGACAAACTCTTTGGATATAAAGTTCAGTCGGTTTGTTCCACTTCGAACCTTTAAAAAGTATGAATGTTGAATTATTCATATTGGCAATCTGAGCATCGTTTTTAATTCCATTTTCGCTTATTGGAACACTTATTTTTTTTCCAGATTCTATATTTAAAGTATAAAATTCACGTTCTGCCGTAGATTTTTCAGTCGATGAGAAGACGATTTCGTTTGTGTTTTCTCGCCATTTTGTCCAATCAACTTCAAACTTTCCGCTCGTAAGTTGTTTAATTTCAACCTTTTCCATGAAACCAGCATCTGTCAAATTTTCTTGCCTGATTACGCCATTAGGATTTGGTTCACTTTTTCGGCGTTCGAGCGATGCCAAATATAAATGATTAAACCCATCTTTTTCAGATGCAAAAAGTATCTGTGAATCATCGGTTGGATTTGGTTCGATAATTGTAGAAAGCGGTGCAATCCATTTTTCATCGGTTTCTTCAGTCACGCGAATTATCTGCTCGGCTTTGCTTCCAACATCTTTGATATAAAAGATTTGTCGTCGTTTTGTGTCTTTATCATTGCGATCAATTATCAAACTTTTATTGTCAGCCGACCATTTTACGACTCTAAAAAAACTTACACCTTCGGCTTTTGGTAGATTAATTTCAAAAGGCTTTTCGCGACTGCCATCAGTTTGGGAAACCAAGATTTTTTGCTCAGACCAACCACGCCGAAAAGTTGGTGCAGTTGTAAATTCATCTAAATAATTCGGAACAAATAAAGCTCGTTGTTTTGAAGTGTCAGAAACAACATAAGCCAACATTTTCCCGTCTTTGCTCGCCGCAACATTTCCGATTCCTATATAAGCCGCCGGATTTGCTTCTTTAGTAACTTGAATAATTGATGTCTCTTTCAAATTAAGGACAAAATAATTGCCATTTGATGAATACAATATGCTTTCATTTGTCAGCCAACGAGCCGAATTTTCCGAACCTTGTGTGCGTGTTATGCGTCGAGGTTTTGGTGTAATAGAATTTTTAATTGCGTCATTGTAATCTAGTCTAGCTACATTTACACGATTAGTAATTCCACTGAGTTCATCTTGAAGTTTCATAAAAGTTTCATTCGAACGCAATTTCGGATAAAATTCATGCAATGAGAGAAGTTTGTCAATTGATTCACTTAAGACATTATGAGCAACAATTACCGATTGGTGTTGTTCAAAAGTTTTTGATTCCGTTTTAACAATTGATGAAATCTTGATTAGATTCGAACGTGATTCAGAGACTTTTCCGAAAAATTCTTGCTCTTGAACTCCAGCCATTTTTATTGCTTCAATCAAATTTGGAGTTAAATCTGCCTGTCGAATAATCTGTTTCTCATAATTCGTCCATTTTGTTTTGAGATTTTCAAGTTGAGTATCTGAATAGACAGGTTTATCGGTCAAATCTAATGTATAAATATCTGAATTCTGCAAAAACAAAATACGTTTTGAATCGGGTGAAAACTCAACGCCGAATAAATTTTTCTCGCGGTTTTTGACAAAATCATCGCGGATAATCAAACCATAATTTAATTTACTTTCTGGTTTTTCTTCCTTTTGTTCATAGTTCTGTTCAGCGTCAACCAAAATATTGGGTTCGCCGCCAGTCCAAATATAGAGATTTCTCGGTTCTTTGCCTTCGGCATTCCATGAAAAAATTACTTTTTGACCATCTGGCGACAACTTTTCGCTTTCGGCACGCATTCCTGCAATTGAAGGATCTGCCATAATCTGCTTGACAGACAAAGTTTGAGAAAATATAGAATTTTGAAAAACAAACAGCAAAAACAAAAGATTAAATAAAATTGATTTCATAAAATTACTCCGCAATTCTCACACCTTTCTCCGAAATTTTGTTGACAAAAGTATTAAATTCGAGATTGGTTGATTGGTAAAGTTTTGTAATTGCAATTTCTAGATTGGTTGCAATTTCAAGTGTTTCACTCAGAAAAAACATACTTGGACCAGAACCGGAAATTCCTCCACCAAGCGAACCGTAAATTTTTGACAACTTAATAACTTCGTCATATTTCGGGATCAACGATTTCCGCACAGGTTCGATAATAAAATCTTCAAGCGATCGCGAGATTAAACTATAATCGCCACTCGCTAAACCAGAAACGAGTCCGCCAACGTTTGCCCATTGTTTAATCGCATCTTTCAATGGAACATTTTGCGGCAACATTTTTCTGGCATCCGAAGTCTTAATTTCAATCTGCGGATGAATTATCGTGACGAAAAGAGTAGGAAACTCAAGCTCAACAATATCAAGTGGCGATACTGACCGAACCAATGTAAAACCACCAAACTGACAAGGTGCAATGTTGTCCGCGTGTCTGCCTTGCGAGGCGAGTTGTTCGCCAAACATTGCAAATTCAGTTACTTGCAGTTTTGTAAATCTCCGATTTAACAGCTGATTCGCGGCAAAAGCTGCACCAACCGCACTTGCTGAACTTGAGCCGATTCCACTTCCTGGTTTGATGTTTTTTGTTATTTCAACTTCAAAACCGAAGTCGGAATCGACAGCTTTTAGCATTTCTAGCAAAACAATTCCCGCAACATTATTTTCAGGTTGAGTTGGCAGTCCGAAATTGTCTTTATTGATAATTCTAACCGTTTTTTCATCAATTTTACGGAGAAGCATTTCGTCATTTGGTTCTTCGAGACAAAAACCCAAACAATCGAATCCGCAGACAACATTTGCAACAGTCGCGGGCGAGAAAACTCTGATTTCGTTCATAAATAGAAGTTATGTTAAACTGTAAACAATAAATTAAGAATTGTTATTTACAATTTGATGCAGTAAAATTTCGTTTAAAAATGAATAGAATCTTATTCAATCCTATTTAATGCAATACTTTAGCACAAAAAGAAATTCACCTCACGCAACGTTTCGCGAAGCCACACTAAACGGTCAACCAAGTGATAAAGGTCTTTATTTTCCCGCTGAAATTCCAAAAATTTCATTCGAATCTTTGATCGAAAAATCTAAGGCAGAAATCGCCTTTGATGTAATAAAACCTTATGTTGGAAACGACATTCCTGATGATATTTTGCTCAGAATATGTGAGGAAACAGTAAATTTTGATTTTCCTCTAGTAAAAATTACTGAAAACATTTCAACATTTGAGCTTTTTCACGGCGAAACTCTTGCGTTTAAAGATGTTGGTGCAAGATTTATGAGCCGTTGTTTGCAATTTTTTTCTACTGAAAAAAACGCGAAAACCATTGTTTTAGTCGCAACTTCTGGCGATACAGGCGGTGCAGTTGCCGCTGGTTTTCACAATGTTGAAAATGTTGAAGTTGTGATTCTTTACCCAAAAGGCAAAGTCTCAAATGTGCAGGAATTGCAGCTGACAACTCTCGGAGGAAACATTACTGCGGTCGAAGTTTCCGGCTCTTTTGACGATTGCCAAGCTCTTGCGAAACAAGCACTTGCAGATAAAATAATTCAAGAAAAAGTTTTTCTTACATCAGCAAATTCGATAAATATTGCACGTTGGCTTCCGCAACAATTCTATTATTTTTACGCTTTGCAGCAATGGAAAGATGTGGAAAATTCACCGATAATCTGCGTTCCGAGTGGAAATTTTGGCAATATTTGTGCCGGAATTCTCGCACATATTTCGGGTTTGCGGGTTGAAAAATTTATTGCTGCGACAAATGCCAACGATTTGATTCCAAGATTTATGGAAAAAGGTGAAATGAATCTTCAGCCTTCAGTCGCAACGCTTTCAAATGCTATGGACGTCGGAAATCCGTCTAATTTCGTTCGTATTTTGGAAATGTTCGACCAAAAATATTTGAGCTTAAAAGAGAAAATGATTTCAATTAGCGTTTCCGATGAAACCACCAAAAACACGATGCGTGAAGTTTTTGAAAAGTATAACTATGTTTTAGATCCGCACGGTGCAGTTGGTTTTTACGCACTTGAAAACTACTTGCAAGGTCACATTGAGCAATCTGGAATTTTCCTAGAAACTGCACATCCAATTAAATTTGATTCAGTAAAAGATATAGTTGGCACATTTGGTGAAACACCCGAAGCAGTTAAAAAATTGTTTAATCGTGAGAAGAAAAGTATTGAAATGAAAGTGAATTACGAAGATTTGAAAGATTTATTGTTGGCTAAAATATGAAAGTTTTGAAATTTGGCGGCTCATCTGTAGCCAATGCCGAGAATATTGGAAAAGTGGTTGAAATCGTAAAAACTGCGATTGCAACTGAAACTTGCATCGTGGTTTTGTCAGCGATGCAAACCGTAACCGATTCATTGATTGAAGCTGGAAAACTCGCGGAAGCGGGCGATGAATCTTTCCGAAAAATCATTAAATCAATTCAAAGCAAACACACAATTGCAATTCGTGAATTGGCTTCGGATTCGCTTCAAGCAGATACGATTTTGTTTGTTGAACAACAAATTTCTCAACTGGAAAGTATCTGCGAAGGAGTCTATCTACTGCGTGAATTAAGTCCGCGAACACTTGATCGAATAGTAAGTTTCGGTGAAGTTCTCTCGACGAAAGTTTTTGCAGCGAAGTTTGATTCAATTAACACAGAAAATATTTGGCACGATTCACGAGAGTTTATCAAGACAGATTCTCAATTTGGCAATGCAGCGGTCGATTTCGCAAAAACTAATCAACTAACAGCCGCCGCTTTTAAAGGAACCCAGACGAAACTTCATATTCTGCAAGGATTTATCGCATCGAATAGCGATGGAATAACAACAACGCTCGGTCGAGGTGGTTCAGATTATACTGCCGCAATCTTCGCTGCGGCACTAGACGCCGATATTCTTGAGATTTGGACTGACGTTTCGGGAATGATGACCGCCGACCCGCGAATTGTGAAAAGCGTAAAGCACATTCCTAGAATAAGTTACCGAGAAGCAATGGAACTTTCTCACTTTGGAGCAAAGGTCATTTATCCGCCGACGATTCAGCCGGTAATGGCGAAAGGAATTCCGGTTTTTATAAAAAATACATTTGCCGCTGAAGATTTTGGTACAGTTTTAGAATCTGAAACAGCAAATGAAACAAGCATAATACGTGGAATTTCAAGCATTGATAAAATTTCGATGTTGAGCCTTGAAGGTAGCGGAATGATTGGAATTCCGGGTTTTTCGAAACGACTTTTTGACGCACTTTCTCGGACAAATATTAACGTAATTTTAATTACTCAAAGCTCTTCCGAACATTCAATTTGTGTTGCTATTGAAGAAAAATTTGGGAAAAAGGCTAAAGATGTTGTCGATAAGGAATTTGAATATGAAATAAATGTTGGGAAAATTGATCCTTTAAGCGTTGAAAATGGACTTTCTATTCTTGCTGTTGTTGGCGACAATATGAAAAACCACACAGGCATTAGCGGCAAAATGTTTTCCACGCTCGGGCATAATGGTGTTAATATTCGTGCAATTGCACAAGGTTCTTCTGAACGAAATATTTCTGCAATTATTGAATCTAAAGATGTTAAGAAAGCTGTAAACACTTTGCACGAAGAGTTTTTCTCTGATGGAAACAAGCAGATCAATCTTTTTATCGCAGGTATCGGAACGGTCGGCGGCAAACTATTAGCACAATTAAAACAACAATCAAATTTCTTGTCGGAGCAGATGAGACTCAACGTTCGCGTTGTCGGTTTAGCAAATAGTAAAACAGTTTTATTTGACGAACAGGGAATTGATTTTTCAACAAAACCGGATTTATCTAAAGGTTTGGTGACAAATATTTCAGATCTAATTATCGAAAAAAATCTCCGAAATTCTGTTTTTGTAGATGTTACCGCGAGCGAAAAAATTGTTGATATTTACCCAAAACTTCTCGAGAAAAGCATTGCCGTTATTGCGTGTAATAAAGTTGCCGCGTCTTCTGAGTTTTCTAAATATAAGAAACTCAAAGATTTATCTAGAGAGTTTGGAACACCTTTTTTATTTGAAACAAACGTTGGTGCCGGATTACCTATAATCAACACGCTCAACGATTTAACGCGAAGCGGTGATAAAATTCGCAGAATTGAAGCCGTTCTTTCGGGAACACTTAATTTTGTTTTTAATAATTATGATGGCTCAAGAAAGTTTGCGGAAGTTGTCCGGCAAGCTCAAAATGAAGGTTACACCGAACCAGATCCGCGACTCGATCTGAGTGGAACTGACGTTGCCAGAAAGATTTTAATTCTTGCACGCGAAGCTGGTCACAATTTAGAAATGTTGGACATCAGTAATACGCCTTTTCTGCCGGAAACCTGTTTTGCGGGAAGTGTTGACGATTTTTATGCCGAAATGGAAGAGAACGAACCACATTTTAGAAAACTTTTGGACGATGCAAAAGCAAAAAATCTTTCACTTAAATATATAGCGACTTTTGAAGATTCTGAAGGCGGCAATGCTTCTGTCGGCTTGCAAAGTATTGAAAACACACATAATTTTGCAAACCTTTCCGGCAAAGATAACGCGGTTTTATTTTATACAAATCGCTATCCTGAACAACCTTTGGTGATAAAAGGAGCCGGAGCCGGAGCCGATGTTACAGCGGCTGGAGTTTTTGCGGATATTATCAGAGCAGCGAGAATTTAGTCGTTATTTTTTGCTAAAACTTCAACCATTAAATCAATTTCTTTAATTTTCACACATAATATTGGTTATATTCATCGACGCAAGAGTTCTTAGATATTTCCCGTTTTTTCCTTCTTCCAAACAGTTATTCGCCCAATTAACGCCGTCTTCCGGCGAGATTTTACCAATGTAAAGTAATCCGATAAATTTGGACGAGTCCATAAGTTTAATCCATTTTCCTTAATCTTAATCTCAACGCCTGCAATTTAATAAATCCTTCTGCATCGAATTGGTTATACGCCCCTGCATCGTCCTCGAAAGTTACAACACGTTCTTTATAAAGCGAATTTGGCGAGCGTCTGCCCAAAATCGTAACGTTGCCTTTGTATAATTTTATGCGGACTTTGCCTGAAACTGTGGTTTGAGTTTGGTCGATCATTGAACGCAAAATTTCGGTTTCAGGGGCAAACCAAAATCCGTAATAGATAGATTCGGCGAACTTTACGCCGAGTGAATCTCGCAAACGCATCACTTCGCGATCCATTGTGATTGATTCCAACGCACGATGTGCCGCTTGCAAAATTGTTACGCCGGGCGTTTCATAAACTCCGCGTGATTTCATTCCAACAAAGCGGTTTTCAACCAGATCGACCCGTCCGATTCCGTGTTCGCCGCCGATAAAATTCAGTTTTGAAAGCAGATCGACCGCACCGTATTTTTCGCCGTTTATCGTAATCGGTTCGCCTTTATCGAATTCGATAATCATTTCTTCGGATGTCTCCGAAGCTTTCTCGGGCGATTTCGTGAGCAAGAAAATATCATCGGGCGGTTGATTCCACGGATTTTCCAAAATTCCGCCTTCGTAGGAAATATGCATCAAATTTCGGTCCATCGAATAAGGTTTTTCGGCGGTCGCGGTGACATTGATATTGTGTTTTGCACAATATGCGATCAAATCTGCACGACCCTTAAACTCCCAGTGCCGCCAAGGTGCAACAACCTTAATATCGGGCTGAAGTGCATAATATGTAAGTTCAAAACGAACCTGATCGTTTCCTTTTCCTGTTGCTCCATGTGCGACCGCGTCAGCACCTTCGCGTTGGGCAATTTCGATTTGTTTCTTGGCAATAATCGGGCGTGCCAGCGAAGTTCCGAGCAGATAAACGCCTTCGTAAAGTGCGTTTGCTTTAACGGCTGTCCAGACAAAATCCTTGACAAATTCATCACGCAAATCTTCAATGTAAAGTTTTGATGCACCTGTCTTTAGAGCTTTTTCCTCTAAACCGGTCATCTCGTCGCCTTGCCCGACATCGGCACAAAAACAGACGACTTCACAGTCGTAAGTTTCCTTCAACCACAGCAACATCGCGGAAGTGTCGAGTCCGCCGGAATACGCCAAAACTACTTTTTTGATTTCTTTATTCATTACTTTTCAAACATTTCCAAAACTTTTTTCAAAACAATTCGTTGCTCTTTTTGATTGCGAACGGCGATAAAAATCGTGTCTTCGCCGGCGATTGTACCGACGATTTCGGCGATTTTGGCGTTATCAATCCGCACGCAAACCGATGCCGCAAAACCGCTCTCTGTTTTGGCAACGATCAAACTTTCACCTGCTATTTCTATACTTATTAAGCCAAAGCTTTCATAGATTGTTTTGCTTGGAACTGTATAAAAACCTTGTGATTTGACAATTCCAAGTTCAATTAAATCTCTTGACACACTTGATTGGTTTACTGTAAAACCTTTTGTTTCCAATGCTTCTGATAATTCTTCTTGAGTTCCGATTTGTTTTTCGGTAATCAGGTTTAAAATTGTTTCTTGTCTTTTTTCTTTTTGCATTCCATTTATTATGCGTTACATATGCATATTTAACGCATATATGCATATTTATCAAATTTATTATCTTAAATCAACTAGATTTGACACTTTTGGTTGTTTCGACAATGATTTAGTAGTGAAAAAGTTTCTATTGCGAGCCATTGATAAGAATGATGAAGCGTTTCTTGCTGATTTATTTTATGACGTTAGAAGTGTTGAATTAATTCAAGCAGGTCTGTCAGAAACACAATTAATACAGTTATTAACAATACAATACGTTGCTCAATCGCAAAGTTACAATGCACAATACCCAAATGCCAAACATTCAATAATTGAATTAGAAGGTGAAAAAATTGGGCGGCTTTTAATAAATTTTAATAATAAAAATATTCATTTAGTTGATATTTCGATTTTGCATAATTTTCGTGGAAAAGGTGCGGGCAGTTATATTTTAGAATTCTTAAAGTCAGAAGCCGAAAGTGTGACGTTATTAGTTTTTAAGACAAACTTCAGAGCAATTTTGCTTTATGAAAAACACGAATTTAAAATTGTAAATGAAGATGGAATGTATATAAATATGGAGTGGAAAAATGTTGGATAATTTGAAATATGAAGAATATTTGAGTGAAATAAATACTAAGTTCAAATTAAAGGAAAGTTCTGCAGAAATTGAACTTATTGAAGTGACTGACAAAACAGTTAATCCAAATCAAGAAATGTTTTCATTGATATTTTTAGGTGATAAAGACAACTTTCTTGAGCAAAAAATTTATCACATGTTTCATGAAAAATTAGGCGTAGGAGAATTGTTTTTAGTGCCAATTGCCGAAGTCTCTGAAGGTTTTAAATATGAAGCCGGATTTAACCGTTTAATAATTTAAAGACGATTTACAGTAGCTAATAAAACACGTTTTTTACCGTTTCTGCCTTCAGTTAAAAATAAATCGAAGTTACCTAATTCCGGATGAAAAACTTGGTAAGTATTTTCTCTTGGAAACTTTAAAGGTGTTTGAAATTCCATCGAAAAACACTCGCCGTTTGAAGAATTATTTGGAAAAGTTTTGATATTAGCTAGTTTTGCTGGTGTCGAAATGTCTTTGTTAGAAAGATAAAAGTCAGTGTCAATTAATTGACTGAACCTTTCCGCAGATTGTAACTCAACATTTTCAGATGATTTACTAAAAGCAGAACCTGAAAGTCCGATTGAAGCTAATGCGGCAATTCCGCTCATTTTCACAAAATTTCGTCTTGAAAAATTCATTTTGGGGTATCTCCTAATTTCATTGTTGCGTTACTGAAAAAATAACCGAATTTCCTCACATTTAGCAAGCGAAGTTTGCAAATTTATAAATATTGAGTGTATAGTTTGGCTAAATAACAAACATAAAGTTTGTCTAGTTTGAGATAAATTAGAGTTTTATTATGAAACTGAGTTTCCCCCCGATAACTCGTTCCGATGAAACATTTCTTTTTGCACTTTACGCAAGCACTCGTGCAGATGAAATGTCTTTTGTTACGTGGAACGATGAACAAAAAACAGCTTTTTTGCAATCGCAATTTGAAGCCCAACACCTGCATTATACTTCTACATTTCCTCTAGGAAGCTTTCAAGTAATCTGTTTAGAAACGAAAAAAATAGGACGACTTTACGTTTTAGAATCAGAAAATTTAATAAAAATCATCGACTTAACAATTTTACCCGAATACCGAGGTCAAGGAATCGGGGGAAAAATTATGACAGATATTTTGCAAAAGGCGACAATGCCAGTGCAGATTTATTTGGAAACATTTAATCAATCAATCAGTTTATTCGAACGACTTGGGTTTAAAATAATTAGTGAAGAAGGGATTTATTGTCTTTGGCAATGGAACGATTTTGAAGCTAAAAGTTTGACTGCAAGTTTATAAATACAGGAGTAAATATGTCACAACCATACGTTGGTGAAATTAGGCTGTTTGCGGGGAATTTTGCTCCCGTAAACTGGGGATTTTGCGATGGTTCGATTCAATCAATCCAGGACAATGAAACACTTTTTCAACTGATCGGCACAACTTACGGCGGCAATGGGCAAAACACGTTTGCATTGCCCGATCTGCGAGGACGCGTTCCTGTTCACAGGGGAAGTCTTGCTGGAGTTACTTACTCTCTTGCGGAATCCGGCGGATTTGAAACCGTGACGCTGAATTCAAATACATTGCCTTTGCACAATCACGTGGCAGGCTGTACCGATGCGGCGGGAACCAGTGCGAATCCGTCAGGCGGTATTCCGGCGGATAATGCCACGGCTTTGGCTTACGGAGCAGTTCCGCCAAATGTTGGGATGAATCCGGCGATTATCGGAAATGCAGGCGGAAATACGCCGCATGATAATATGCAGCCGTTTTTATGCGTCAGTTTTATTATTTCATTTTTCGGAATTTTTCCGACGCCAAATTAAAAGGAGATTATCATGGCAGATCCATTTTTAGGCGAATTAAGAATAATGAGTTTCAATTTTGCCCCGCGAGGCTGGGCATTATGCAACGGACAGCTTTTGCCGATTAATCAAAATCAAGCGTTGTTTTCATTATTGGGAACAACTTACGGCGGAAACGGGCAAACAAATTTTGGTCTGCCGAATATGCAGACAAGAGTTCCGATTCATTTTAGTGGCGGTTTTTCACAAGGACAAGCAGGTGGCGAAAATGAACATACTTTGACCGTTCAGGAAATACCGCTACATAGTCATCCGACAACCGTTTCAGCCGATGCAGCGGCAAATAATGCAAATTCTGCCCCAAATAAGTTTTTAGGAACTGTGAAGGATGGTTCAACGCTTTATTCTACCGTTCCGGCAAACCAATCAATGAACGCGTCAATTATTTCAAATACCGGTGGAAGTCAGGCACACGAAAACCGACAGCCTTTTTTGGCATTGAATTTTTGCATCGCACTGCAAGGGGTTTTCCCTTCGCAGAATTAAACTTTTAAAGGAGAAAATATTATGGCAGATCCATTTGTAGCAGAAATCAGAATTGTCGGATTTAATTTCGCACCGCGAGGATGGGCATTTTGCAACGGACAGCTTATTCCGATTGCCCAAAATACCGCTCTTTTTTCATTGGTTGGAACAATCTACGGCGGAAACGGTCAGAACAATTTCGCCTTGCCGAATTTTCAAGGATCTGCCCCGATGTTTTACCAGCAAGGTCCGGGATTAAGTCTTCGTGATATAGGCGAAACAGGCGGAAGTCAGGCTGTAACTTTACAAACAAATCAGATGCCGCTACATAATCACAGTTACACGGCACGACCAACACCAACAACGCCGCAAAGTTCGCCTGTTGGTGCGGGCTTTGCACGGTCAAATTCGCTTCCGTATTCGCCGACGGCAACAGCGTCCGCAAGTATGGGAGCAACAGCAGTTCAGCCGAACGGCGGGGATCAGCCACATAACAATATGATGCCTTATTTAACGATGAATTTTATCATTGCAATGCAAGGCGTTTTTCCGCAGAGACCTTAAGTGTTTTTCTGCACTAAATAGAAAAAGTTATTATCATGGCAAAAAACTTGTCGTGATGATACTTTTTTATTTGGAATCTGGTTTATATTTCTAGTAGTAGGAAAAAGTAATTTTTAATGACAAGAGCAGCTTATTCAGCGGCTATCTTGTTGTCGAAAAAGGGGAGTTCAATAAACAATGAAGCAAGTATTCAAATTTTCAATTCATAACATTTTATTTTATCTAGCAATCGTAGTTTTTTCATTCAGTTCGGTAAATGCCCAGAATTTATTGAAAAGTAAACCGCAAGGCGACAGTTCGCTTAAACTAAATGGAACGTTTGACGTTCCGGCAATATCCGACGGCAAAGCTGTGAACGGAAATCCGCTTTCGGCAGTTGTCGCAGATATTGATTCAGACGGCATTAACGATTTAATCATCGGCAAAAGCGGTTCGATTTCAATCCAACGCGGCGATATCAATGCCTTTGCACCAAAAACTCAGGCAGCCTGGGAAGCAATTCGGGATTTGCGTTATATTTCGCCGTTTTTAAGCGAGACACGCACCATCGGTTTGCCGATCTCAGCAGATTTTGTGCAAACCGGCGATTTTACACGCGACGGAAACGTTGACGTGATTGCGGCTTCACGCAGTGCGAACGAACTTGTTTTATTGGTTGGCGACGGTAAAGGAAATTTTTCCGAACCACGCGAAATTTTTGTCGGCGGAAATGTTTCCGTAATGACCGCAGGCGATGTGAATCGGCTTGACGGTTTGCCTGACGTGATTGTCGGCGTCGGAAACGAAGTGCTTGTGTATCAAGGTTTTGGCGATATTTTAAGCCGCGAGCCGAGCCGAATTTCAATGGCGGGCAATGTTGAAACAATCGCCATCGGACAATTGGACGCGAACACGTTTACGGATATTGCGGTCGGAAACGGCAATCAAATTTCGATTATTTCGGGAAGCGACGACAAAAACGAAGTAAATGATCTGCCGCAAAGTTTCGGCGTGAGGTCAATGGCTGTCGGCGATTTTGTGCCTGATCGTGAATTCCGTTCGGAAATTGCAATATTAGATGAAAGCGGAACAATTCACATTCTTTCACGCGGAGATTTGGATACGCGTCCGGTTACAAGACACGAAGAGATGGCAAGCCAAGTCCGCGATTATAAAGCGAAAGGCTACTCTATTCCACAAAGGTTTTTGAATCAGTTGGGCAAAGAAGATTTGCTTGAACCAGTGAAATTATACGAATCGGGCGACACAGATTTGCAAACATGGAAAGAATACGATCAATTTTTCGGCGGAGTGCCGAGCCGTTCCGTTTCATCAAACGCAATTTTAACGAGCGGAAGACTTAGCAATTCGGGCGAAGATTTAATCGTTTTAGATTCAGACAACAATCAAATTAACGTAATGCCGATGGTGGTTGCCGAATCGGAATCAGGCGAAAAAGTTTCATACATTGGCAAACGTCAATCGGTTAAATTCGATTTGGAAAGTTCGCCGATCGTGGCAATCACCGGACGTTTTAACTTCGACAGCGAAAAAGATCTGTTGGTTTTGCAAAGCGGAAAAGCCGAAGCATCAACCATTGTTTCCGCACCGCAAGCTGCATTTACGGTCAACAACGCAGGTGATGCGATTGACGCAAATCCGGGTAACGGCGTTTGTGCAACATCGGGTGCAGTTTGCACACTTCGAGCCGCGATTATGGAAGCAAACAAATTAGCCGGATCAGATTCCATCACCATCAATTCCGGCTTAAACATCACGCTTTCAACCGGAAGTCCTGACAACGATTTCAACACCCCGTTCAATACCGAAGCAGGCGGAGATTTGGATATTACTTGCGTTGTTGCCAATCCTGCCTTTGATACTTGCACTGCTCCGTTAGCGACAAATGTAAACAATTTAACGATCACAGGTGCGGCAGGCGGAAACACAATCGCAGCCGGAACGTTTACGGCATCTGCACCGATAACCAACACTACAGACCGCGTTTTTGATATCGGAATGGACGGGATTTTCGGCGGCGGATTCGGCGGAGCGACCGCAATTCAAGCTACAATGTCGAATTTAACGATTCAAAACGGCAATGTCCGCGAAAACTGTGATGTCGTCAACTGCGGTGTCGGGAACAATTGGGGAAACTTTGCCAACGGCGGTTCGATACGTATGGACGGTAACGGACCGGGAACCGCCGGTGCCTTAAATCTGACGAATGTTACTATCAATAATAACCAAGCCGATCACATTTCCGGCGGCATATATACTAAATTTGCGGGCGTTTCAACATCCGGCTCGACCGTTTCAAACAATATCGGTAAAGCCGGTCCCGGCGGAGGTTTGCATTATAATTCCGGGTCGCCTGCAACTCTGAGCGTTACTAATACTACGTTTTCCAGCAACGAAGCACGAACAGGAAGCGTTTTCGGTAACCCGGTTACCGATGTTGACGGCGGCGGAATTTACGGATCAATCCCCGATCCTAATACTACGGTAGCAATATCCACCACAAATTTTACAAATAATATTTCTCAGGATGATGGTGGTGCGGTCGCCTTGACTGATGGAGCGGCAACCATAACCGGCGGAACAATGAGCGGAAATACTGCCCGCGACGACGGCGGTGCGGTTTGGGGTGATATTAGAACGGTTGGTGCAAGCAGATTTATGACACTCAGCGGCATGACAATTACCGGAAATAACGCTAACAGTGATACTAGCGGCGGCGGTGATGGCGGAGCGATTTTCCGCGATAGAGGAACTTTGAATGTTACAAACTGCTCAATCGGTACCGTTGGCTCACCAAACAGAGCCAATAACGGCGGCGGAATTGCTCACGCTTTTCGGGCAGGTGCAAGTGCAACTAATGTTACTACAATCAATGTTGATAATGGTTCAATTGTAGGAAACAACGCTACCAGATCAACCTCAGGTGACGGCGGTGCAGTTTTTATCAACGGAACAAACTTTAATGCCGGAAACCCAAGCACATTAAATGTTGGTTCAACAACTAATGTAACCATTGACGAAAATAACGCTAATGTTAATGGCGGCGGAGTTTCGCTGACCGGAGGTTCAACAGGTACTTTGACCAGGGCAACATTTTCGGCAAATGATGCTGATTCAGATAATAACGCGAGCGGTGACGGCGGCGGACTTCATCATAACAACACAAATGGAGCTACAACGGTTGCATCAACAGTTTCATTTAGTAATAACGGTAATGGAACAACCACAACTGAAAATGGCGGAGCAATCCATCATTCAAACGGCACATTAACTTTGACTTCAGCTTCTATTTCAGGCAACGATGCCGATGTGCAAGGCGGCGGGTTATTTGTTGCGGGCGGAACGGTTAATGTCAATGGCGTAACCTTTAGTGCGAATACTTTTCCTGCCAATGCGGCGGAAGTTCGTCTGACTGGCGGAACAACGAATTTCAGCAATACGGTAACAATTCCGGGTGAATTAAGCATCGCGGGCGGAATACTTTCAGCAGGTTCTTCAACCGTAAATCTCGGCGAAGATTTCCAATTTTCAAGCGGAACATTCACGGCAGGAACAAGCACTTTTAACTTTAACGGAACAGTCGCACAGCAAATCTATGGCGGAACAGTACCGACGTTTAATAATCTGACCGATTCAAATACAACGGCAAACTTAAACGTTCAAAACAATGCGAACGTTAATGGCAACTTAACTGTTAATGCCAATGCGGTATTAAATCCGGCAGCGGCATCAATTATTGGCGGGGCTGGAACTTTAACCGGAAGCGGAACGGCTCGTGTAACACGAACAGCGGCGACCGCAGATTTTTTGAGTCAATATACAATCACCAACAAAACTTTGACAAATTTGACGGTTGATTATGCAGGTGCAGGGGCACAAACCGCGAATGCGTTGACCTACGGAGGTTTGCGTATCAGTAATGCAACAGGTGTTACACTTGGCGGAAACGCAACGGTCAATGGAAATTTGGGTTTTGTTAGCGGAAACCTGACTGTTCCCGCTGCAAATACTTTGACGGTCAGCGGAACTGGCACGTCATCACGCACAAGCGGACATCTTATCGGAAAAGAATTAAAAACTTTTTCGGGTGTGGGAAGTTTCACTTATCATGTCGGAACGACAAACGGTTATTCGCCAGTTACGGCAAATGTTACGGCGGGAACCGGAAGTTTGACGATTGATGCAAAACAAACCGTGCATCCGAATGTGCCAAATCCTGCTTCCGCGATTTCACGATTCTGGACTTTGAGCGGCTCAGGTATTACCGCAAATTTGACCTTTAATTATTTACAAACGGATGTCGTCGGAGCAAACGAAAACCTGTTTAATTTAATTAAGATAAATGCACCTGTTGTCACCTTTGTTTACGGACCAGCAACTGGTGCGAGTTACGACAGAACAGCAAATACGGCAACAGTTACAGGCATCAATAGTTTTTCGGATTGGACAATAGGAGAAGCAATTCCAACTGCGGCTTCTGCCGGAATAAGTGGGAGAGTTTTGAATTCGTTTGGTCGCGGAATTACTCGTGCGAGATTAGCAATTACTGATTCAAATGGAATTGTTACTTGGGCTATGACTAATCCTTCAGGTTACTATCGATTCAATGATTTACGTGTTGGCGAAAATTATGTGCTTACCATTAATTCAAAAACCTATCGATTCAAATCCGCAACAAGATTTGTTACATTGCAAGAAAATCTTGAAAATGAAGATTTTACAGCAATTCCGCAATGATTAAATTTTTCTAGTTGAAAGCAAAATGAGCCACAAGCGTAAAGTTTGTGGCTCATTTTGTTTATTATCTTCGTAAATCGTAAAATTTAGAAATGACAAATGCAGCATCACTCTGGGGCGGAAGATTTACACAAAAAACGGACGAAACTTTTGCAAAATTTAATAACTCATTTCATTTTGATAAGCGTCTATTTTTTGCAGATGTTCGTGCGAGTATTGCACACGCACAAGGATTAAAAAATGCAAAAGTATTGACAGAAAACGAGTTTTTAAGCATAAAAAATGGTTTGTGTGACTTAGAAAATTCGGCAAAATCAGATGCAGATTTTTTTATCTTCGATTCTGAAGATGTGCATTCATTTATTGAATCAAAATTGATTACGTTAATTGGCGATGATGGCAGAAAATTGCACACAGGACGCAGTAGAAACGATCAAGTCGCGACCGCTATTCGACTTTGGTTACGAGAAGAAGTTGTTGAATTAGAAGAACTTACGCGAAATCTTCAGAAAAGTTTGGTTGAATTAGCTGAACGCCATAAAGATGCAGTTTTTGTCGGATACACACATTTGCAAAAGGCTCAGCCGATACTTTTTGCACATTGGTGTTTGGCTTATTTTGAGATGTTTTCTCGTGATCGCGAACGTTTATCAGAAGTTTTGAAACGCACAAATATTTTGCCGCTTGGCTCTGCGGCTTTAGCCGGAACAAGTTATGAAATTGACCGCGAAAGCGTTGCCAAAGAACTTGGTTTTGACAGCGTTACGGCAAATAGTTTAGATGCGGTTTCTGATCGTGATTTTGCTATTGAATTTGTTGGTGCCTGTTCCTTGATTATGGTTCATTTATCGCGTTTGGCAGAAGATATGATAATTTACGCGACAAATGAGTTTGGATTTATTGAACTTTCTGATGCGGTTTCTACCGGTTCGAGTTTAATGCCACAGAAAAAAAATCCTGACGCTTTAGAGCTTATTCGCGGAAAAGCCGGACGAATATTTGGACATCAAATGGCTTTGCTTTCAACAGTTAAAGGCTTACCACTGGCATATAACAAAGATTTGCAGGAAGACAAAGAAGCAGTTTTTGACACGGTTGATAATGTAAAGCTTTGCTTAAACGTCGCTGAAATTGTCTTGAAAAACACTCGCGTTAAAGAAGATGTTACAAATATTGCGGCAAATAAAGGTTATCTAAATGCCACCGAATTAGCAGATTATCTCGTAAAAAAAGGTGTTTCGTTTAGAACGGCTCACGATACAGTTGGGAAAGTAGTGCTTTTTGCTATTTCTAAAAATGTTGAACTGCAAGATTTGAGTTTGTCAGATTTTGCACAATTTTCTGCTGTAATTAGTGATGATGTCTTTATTGCTTTGAGCCTTAAGCAAACTTTGGCAAGCAAAAATCAAATTGGTGGAACATCTTTTGAAAGAGTTTTTCAGGCTCTAAAAGATGCAAAACAAAATTTTTAGCTTTAATACGGCACGCTGGTTGCATATAATATTTTGCCTGCAATTTATTCAATATTCTAAAAAAATATTGAATCGAAGATTACTCGCGGTAAAATTCCACAGTTTCAATTTTTCAAACAAATCAGCTAATATAAATTTATGGAAGAAGTTAATGAATTTACGATCCCAACTGTCTCAACCGAAATTGTCGATGCCGAACCTCAGCTTCAAATTCCGGGCGAATTGCCTGTTTTACCTTTGCGAGATATTGTAATTTATCCATTTATGATTGTTCCGCTTTTTGTGTCACGCGACCGTTCTATTAAAGCTGTCGATGAAGCACTTTCGCAAAATCGACTGATTTTTTTAGTGTCGCAAAAAGATGTAGATAAAGAAGATCCGCATCAAGATGATTTGCACACAGTCGGAACAGTTGCTGTAATTATGCGAATGTTAAAGTTGCCGGATGGAAGAATTCGCATTTTGATTCAAGGACTTTCGAGAGCTCGGGTTGATTCGGTTACAGTTGGTAGCGATTATATAAAAGCTCATCTAACACCAATTCCTGAGCCAACTGCACCGACTAACTCGTTAGAAGTTGAAGCCTTAGTGCGAAATGTTCGTGCAGCTATGGAAAAAGCCGCAAATCTTGGCAAAAATATCTCGCCGGAAGTTTTGGCGATTATTACAAACTTAGACGATGCTGGTCGTTTGGCAGATCTTTCTGCATCAAATTTAGAGTTGAAAGTTGAAGAAGCACAAAGTGTTTTGGATATTTTTGAACCAACCGCAAGACTTCGCCGCGTCAATGATTTGCTCAATAAAGAAATTGATGTTTTAACAGTTCAGCAAGAAATTAATTCTCAAGCTAGAGCTGATATTGATCGTTCGCAACGTGAATATTTTCTTCGTCAGCAGCAAAAAGCAATCCAGCAAGAACTTGGTGAAGGTAATGAACTTTTCGAGGAAATCGAAGCTTATCGTGAGAAAATTACGAAAGCGGAAATGCCAGATTTTGCTCAAGAAGAATCGCTTCGGCAGTTGAAAAAACTCGAAAGAATGCATTCTGATTCGGGCGAAACTGCGACGCTCAGAAATTGGCTAGATATTATGACCGAATTACCTTGGTCAAAATCTTCGAAAGACAATTTGAATCTCAAAAAGGCAGAAAAAATTCTCAATGATGATCATTACGGACTTGACCGAGTTAAGGAACGAATAATTGAAGCTTTGGCTGTTCGTAAATTAATGGATAAACCCAAAGGTTCAATTTTGTGTCTCGTTGGACCTCCGGGAGTTGGTAAAACCTCGCTCGGAAGATCAATCGCCAAAGCCTTAGATCGCAAATTTATTAGACTTTCTCTCGGCGGGTTGCACGATGAAGCGGAAATTCGCGGACATCGTAGAACTTATGTTGGTGCAATGCCGGGAAGAATTATGCAGGGAATTCAACAAGCCGGAACGAATAACCCGCTGATAATTTTAGACGAAATTGACAAAGTAGGAGCAGATTTCCGCGGCGATCCGAGTTCGGCTTTGCTCGAAGTTCTTGATCCTGAACAAAATAATGCTTTTCGCGACAATTATCTCGGTGTAGTTTTTGACTTATCTAATGTCATGTTTATGACAACGGCTAATGTTCTTGACACTATTCAGCCAGCCTTGCGAGATAGAATGGAGATTATTCAACTTTCTGGTTACACCGAAGAAGAAAAACTTGAAATCGCGAAACGACATCTTTTGCCAAAACAAATTGAAGAAAATGGTTTGAAAAAAGGCGATATTTCAATTGATAAAAAAGCACTTGCAATGATTATTGGTCGTTACACACGAGAAGCCGGATTGAGACAACTTGAACGTGAAATAGGCAAAGTTTGTCGTAAAGTTGCACGTAAAAAGGCTGAGCAAGAAGGCGATTTTGTCGCAGTAAAAGTCACAAAAGAAAATATTCCTGACTTTCTCCGTTCGCCAAAAGTATTTCCGGAAGAAGCGTTGAAAAAAGATTCAATCGGAACTGTAACCGGCTTAGCCTGGACGGCAGTCGGCGGTGATATTTTATTTATTGAAGCTATCAGAATGCGTGGAAAAGGCAAACTCGTTTTGACCGGACAACTCGGTGAAGTGATGCAAGAATCTGCACAAGCGGCGTTTAGTTACGCCAAGGCTCGTGCTACAGAACTTGGAATTGATCCTGAAGACTTTGATAAATATGACATTCACGTTCATTTCCCTGAAGGTGCGATACCGAAAGATGGACCAAGTGCCGGAATTACGATTGCCACCGCACTCGTCTCAGTTTTAGCACAAAAATTGGTGCGAAAAGATGTTGCAATGACAGGCGAAATTACACTTCGTGGCAACGTTTTGCCAATTGGCGGACTCAAAGAAAAGGTTTTAGCAGCAAGACGTGCTGGAATTAAGACCATTATTATTCCTGAACCGAATAAACGCGACTTAGAAGACCTTTCACAGGAAGTTTTGGACGATTTGACATTTGTTTATGTTGAAGATGTTCGACAAGTTTTTAAAGAAGTGTTTCGAGAAAAAGAGTCAAACAATAAGGTGAAAGCCTCAAAGACTTCGTAGAAGCTAGATTCTACGGCACTTTCAAACGTTGACAGGTATTTTTCAGATGTGTTAAAGTATAACTATACATAAGTTTTGCTTAATACATCTATAACAAAGCGGAACTTTTCCGGTCGAAGAGCGTCTAATATTTGATGCTTTCGGCATTTACCGTTTAGGTCGTTTTACTGATTCGCCCTATTCCTGAAAATTAAAGATAAGGAGTTACAGACGAACTGATGAAATCACGCTTTTTCATACATACAATTTTATTATCATTTTTTGCAATTATTTCAATTACAGCAAATGCCCAAATCACAGGTTCAAAATCTGGTTTAAACAATTTACCAACCGATGTTTCTAACGTTGAAAAAAAGGTTGCTCTTGTCACAAACGATGCGGGTCGTTATTTCAAACAAGGTTTATTGAATTTACAAGACAATCGCCGTTCACAAGCTCGTGCCGATTTTGATAAATCGGTTGAAGTTTTTTTAAATTCAAGTTTAGATGTGAGAAAAAACCAAACATTACTTGGTTGTTATTCACAATTGGTCGAAACGGTTTATCTATTGGAATTTCCGTCAAGCAAACAGCCAGCAAACATTCGTGGTTTAGCAACAACTTGCAGTTGGGACATTCGTAATGAAACAATCGAAGCAGTTGCAAAAATGCTTTTACCTGCAACTACTCAAACTCAAAATATTGATACTGCGTTGATAACTTCAGTTGTTGACAATTCAGGTCAAAAAGATTCGAACCAATTTGGTTTTTCAGAACAAACATTTGAACCTTCACCACTTGATGAACTCGCAAAGTTAGAACTAACAACTGAGGAAGTTCAATCAGTAAATACACCAGAGGCACAACAACAATATCAATTAATTCAAACAGCAGTTAACCGTGGTTCATTGGGGTTTAATTTCGAAATGAACGTAATGGTTCAACAGTTTTTGACTCATTACCAAGGTCGCGGAAGAGCTACAATGGAAACCGGACTTTTTCGAAGTGGAATGTTTACGAGAATGGCTCGTAAAATTTTCCGAGAAGAAGGGATTCCTGAAAATGTAGTCTGGCTCGGACAAGTTGAAAGTGCTTGGAAACCAACTGCTCAATCATGGGCAGCAGCTGCAGGTTTATGGCAATTTATTCCCGGAACCGGAACGAGATTTGGTTTAAGAATTAATGGTTCAGTTGATGAACGCCGAAGTTTTGAAAAAGCTACTCGTGCTTCAGCCCAATATCTTAAATTTTTAGCTAATCGCTACGGCGGAAATTGGGAACTCGCAATGGGAGCATACAACTGTGGCGAAGGAAACGTTGATCGTGCAATTCGTAGAGCAGGTGTTGCCAATTTCTGGGCGGCTTATCCATATTTGCCAAAAGAAACGAGAAATTACGTTCCAAACATTTTGGCAACAATACTAATTGCTAATAATCCTAAAAAATACGGTTTTGGACATATTTCCCCGGCAGCTCCATTAGCTTATGACCAAGTTCGTGTTCCGTCATCAACAAGCCTGGGTTTAATAGCTCAAGCATCTGATACAACAATTGAATATTTACGTTATTTGAATCCAGAATTTAGAACAAATACAACACCAGGCGAACCTTACATTGTTCGCGTGCCAGCCGGAAAGGCAAATGCAACTGTTGCTGTTTTAAGAAAAGTTCCAAATTCAGGTCGTTCAACTGCTAACTTAGCAAATGTTAATATTGGTGAAAATTACCAAAATATTGCAAATCGCACAGGTGTCACAGTTGCTCAACTTCAAGTTGCTAATGGAAAAGCGGTTCCAAAAGGAAAAGTTATTGTTCCAGGTAATGGAGTAACGAAAACTTCTTTGTCACGACCAACATCACCAACTGCTTCACCTTCAACAATTGCAATCCGAGTTGTAAAAGCACTTCCTGGCGACACAATTGCTAAAATTGCTGCCCGATATGGTGTTTCTGCAACTGAAGTCGGTAAGCAAAATGGAATGACAATTAATTCAGCTTTGGCTGCAGGAAGGGAAATTAGAATTCCTTCAAAATAGTTTTTAAATTTTAAAAAATTACTGAATACTCTAAGGCGTGACTTGTTCATGCCTTTTTTGTTTTTGTTCACCCATATTTTTCTTGACTCATTACGCTTCAAAGTATTAACATAGAATTAGTGTTGTTTAACAAAAACAATCATTGTTTAATTCTATATCTTCGCAATCATATTCTCGCTAGAAGTGAGATTCTTTCAAAAAAAGGAGACAGCCGTGAAAATTGTTAATTTAAGTTTAAGTTCTTTGGTAATTGCAGTTGTGGGAATTGTTGGTCTTAACATTACTGTAAACGCACAAAGGCAAGAACAAATGCCAAAAGTTACAAAATCTGCAGATCGAAAACCAGTTGCCGTTGCACGTGGAAATAATCTTTACTGTGCAGGATTTATTGAAACCGGAAAACTAAATACTACAATGGAAATTGTCGGTAGTGATGATGAACCGGAAAAATTTGCACACTCAGAAGGCGATTATGTATATATGAACTCAGGTTCAGATCAAGGTGTAAAAGTTGGTGATGAATTTTCTGTGATAAGACCAAAAGGAAAAGTTAGTAATAGAAATACTAAAAAGTCTAATTTAGGTGTTTATGTCGAAGAAGTTGGTGGAGTAGAAATAGTTAGCGTCAGAAAAGATGTTTCGGTTGGTTTTGTTAAATCTTCTTGCGATAATTTGCTTTTTGGCGACTTGCTCCAACCTACTGTTAAAAGAGTTAGTCCAATTTCGCGAAAAGCACCGGTTTTAGATAGATTTGCTGATGCAAACGGAAAAACGCTTGGCAGAATAATCTTTGCTAGAGATGGCAGAGAAATGCTTTCACGTGATCAAATTGTTTATCTTGATTTAGGAGAACAAGATAATGTTAAAACAGGAGATTATTTGACAGTTTTTAGACCTCTTGGAAAAGGAAATCCGATTAACCCAAGTATCGTAGAAGATTCAAATCCGGCACGTAACGTTGGTTTTGATAGTTTTGAATATAAAGGCGGCTCATTCTCAAACCAAACTCCGAGAAAAGCCGGAGATGAAGCAACGGGTGGTGTTGTCCAAGCAAAAGATGCAAAGGGTCGCCGTCCAAATGGTTTAAGAAAAGTTGTTGGAGAGGTTGTAATTTTGAGTGTTCGAGAAAAAACTGCAACTGCAGTTATTACACGAACAGCTTCTGAAATTCATACCGGAGATATGGTTGAAGTTCAATAGTAAAAATAGAAACAAAAGCAATAGTAAAAAGAGACTGCAAAATTTTGCAGTCTCTTTTTACTATTGCTTTTTGCTTTTCTGTAGTCTGTCTTCGCGAACGAATACCATAATATATTGATACATTGACCAAAGTGATGTGATAACTGCAACCCAAAGCCCACATCTTCCGACTAAATATCCGAAAACTCGCCAATCGCTACTTGAAAGATTAAAATTAACAAGATTAGCGAAAGCAACTTGAACTTCTGGAACTTCCCAAAAACGAAAAGTTGGTAAAACAAATCCAAAGTTTGAGACAGGTGGCGTGATGTTTGCACCAACAACAAGAAGTGCAACAATTGCAATACATTGAGCCCACATTTTGATTTTACCAACCGTTTGGGCAGAAATAATAATTCCTTCTGCAGCAGCGACTGCACGTAATCCGGTTACAACAAACTCACGCCCAAGAATTACAACAACCGTCCAAGCCGGAGCAAGATGTTTTTCGACTAAAACAATTAAAGCTGCCGAAACAAGCAACTTATCAGCAATTGGGTCAAGCAATGCACCCATTCTTGAAACTTGATTTCGTTTTCTAGCAATATGTCCGTCTAAAATATCAGTAATTGCTGCGATTAAAAATATAATAATTGCGAGAGAATATCGTTCGATTCCGAACCAATTTTCCGAATATGGTGTGAGCAACACAACAACGAGCAAAGGCACGAAAAATATCCGGAAAAGTGTTAAATAATTAGGCAAGTTCACAATATGAGTTTAGGTTTGTGGTCGAGAAGTGTCAAGATGTTCATCTAAAATTAACAAAAAAAAGCGAAAAGCTCTTTCGAACTTTCCGCTTGATTTGATCAAACAAAAATAGCTTTAAGGCAGTAAAAAGCCAAGATCAGTTGTCGTATAGTTTGCAATATTTGGGAAAACAAAAGGCATATCAGTTGGTGAAACTCCATACCATTTTGCCAAAGTTGCTGCGTATTGTTCGACCGAAGTCGTAGGAATCCAACGACCACGTGCATTTGTTCCATTGTCAGCATCATCCGGACCATTCTGAACAATTGTTGGAAATGGAGTTCCGCTAGCGTTATTTATTCCGTAGAAATCAGCTCCAGATAATGCACCGCCAATTACAATGTGATGATTTCCCCAGGCGTGATCACTTCCGACACTCGCCGAACCACTACCAGCCGGATTAAATGTTCTGCAGAAATCAGACATTGTGAAAGTTGTTACTTTATCCGAAATACCTTGCAATACCATTTCGTCATAGAAGGCACGAGTTGCTTGACTAAACTGAGTCAACAAATTATTTTGAGTTGCAAGCTGGTTTGTGTGTGTGTCAAAACTTCCAATTTGAACATAGAATATTTGACGATTTACAGTTAAATCAGTTCGTTTTTTAATCAAACGGGCAACTTGTTTGAGTTGATTACCAATTGAAGTGTTAGGAAAAGTAGCAGTAACTTCTTGAAAAGTCGCTAAAGCCGCATTTGCCGCAACCGCCTGGTTAGTAATATTACTCGCTGCTGCAATCACATTTTGACTCAAATCTTGGCTTCTCAAATTTGTATAAGCTGTTCGACGGGCAACTTCTGCTGCTGTAGTTCCAAAACCATTTAATGCTAAAACATTATTCAAACCAGTTGGTGCCGCCGCAATCGCCATCGGCAAAGTAACTTGTCCGGCGGTGAATAGCTGCGAACCTGCTATTGATGAAATCATTGGAACTAAACCAGTAGGATTATCTAATGTTGTTCTTCTGTCAGAAATTCTTCCGCCCCAACCTGTAAATGATTGCACATCTGAGCGACCAGATTGATATTGTGAAACTTGATCTGAGTGCGAATAGAGCTGAAAGGGTTTTTGAACACTACCGTTTTGAAATTGCGTTCTTGTCATTGGTCTGACAAGTGTTCCAACGTTTGGCAAAATCGCCATTTTACCCTGTGCCCAAAGTTCATGAATACCATTATTCACAATGTTCATGGTTGGCGGTACTGTTGTAATAGGAATCCCAAGAGATGGATGCAAGCCGTAGCTCAATCCACCAACACGTGGAACAGAAATTGGTAATAGCATGCTTTGTCCGAGTGCTAAACCTTGAGTTCCGCGAGCTGTTGTATAAGCCGCATAGTTACTTATACTGGCATCATTATGAATAGGAACAACCATGTTATTACCATCATTCCCTCCCTGAAAAAATACCATAACTAATGCTCTGTAATCGCTAGGAGCATCGCTTTGTGATTGGTCATCAGATTTTTGAGCCATTGCACTCATTAAACCAAAATGATTTGCTTGCGTTGCGAGTCCAACCATACTCAAAGCGGTTCCGGATTTTGCAATGAATTCTCTTCTTGTTTGTTTCATTTTTTTTACCTCTGAACCTGATATTGCGAAGATGTCGCAATAAGGTAAATTGCTGCTTGAACTCTTAAAAGTGGACTTGCAGTCGGAAATGTTGTAACAGCAGTTAAAATCGTGCTTCGCATTGATGGTGACAAATTACCGCCCATCATTCTTGTGTTTAAAGCATCAAGCAACTGATTTCCACTTGCGTCTGCCGTAGAAATGGCTTGCAAATCAGTTAACGTAATTGATGTTCCAAGTGGAGCAAGTGCCGATGTATTTATTCTGCTATAAACCATTGTGTTGATGAAATTAGTTCGCTGAACAGTTGTTCCGGTTGTTAGAATTGCAAATTCCGGACCGTTCAACGTTGTTCCAGGAACTAAATATTCAGGTGGAAAGTAGTTGAAAACTGTTGGTGAACGCAATGGATTTTGTCCCATTGCAGCAAGTTGTGGTGTGACATAACCATCACTCAAATTTAAACCATCAGCAGATTTTACGTTGAATGTTCTGAGTAGATTGCTTGCGAACAATACAGGTTCACGAAGTTTGCCATATTTTGGATCAGTTTTCACATTTCCACGTGCTTCCGGGTCAAGTAAAATAGCTTTGATTACAGCTTTCAAATCTCCACGAACATTAGATCCATTATTTGCAAAAACATTTGCAACTCTTTGAACATAAGCCCCTGACGGATCGCCAGTAACTAGATGTTGAATTAATATTCTACTGACAAAAGGCGGAACGTTTGGATGATTGAAAATGTTATCTAGTGCCTGATCAAGCGAATTATTTGCATAAGCCGTTAAGGCAGTTCCAGTACAACTTGTGCAAGCCGCAACGTTTGTCGTGGTTGAACCTGGATATGTGAACAAAGTTTTTGCTGTTACATCGTGGTTATTAGTGTTTAGGAGCAATGGGTCTTTGAAGTTAATTGCACCAAGAACAGCATTTGGACAAGCTGCGGCTGTGTTGCAAAAGCTCCAACCAGTCATTACCTTTGTAAAATTGTTAACTGTGGCTTGATCGTATGAATCAACCGGCATTCCACCACTTGTTTGGACTGTTCCATCCATGTTCAGCTTAAATAAGCCAATATTAAAAAGTTGAAGAATTTCACGAGCGTAGTTTTCGTTCGGACTGTTTTTCGAACTCCGAACCATATCTAAATAATCGCCCATTGTTGGGCTCAATGTCATTTCTTTCATCAATGTTCGCCAGTTTCCAAACGCATTTTTTGAAAGAATTTTATGATATTCAACCATGTGGCTTGATTGTTGAATGTCAACACCAGATGTTACCCAAATTTGACTTAATGCCCAAGAAACACGATGTTTTAACTGAGCATCACCATAATACGCTTCTTGTGCTAACCAATTTTGTGGCAAATATTGCGAATATGTGTCACGGAAACAAGTTGCCGGAACATCAGGAGTAACTGTTTGATCATTATCACAATCTGCCGGAGCATTTACTGGTTTAAAAGGAACATTTGGATATGGATATTTTGGATAAATAGCCTCAAATTGTTCTGCGAGCCAAGTTCTAAGTCCAATTCTTCTGATACGATTGTCTAAATCAGAATTTGGTCCAAACGTTGCTTGTTGCAAAAATCTGTGTCTGTCTCCAGAGTATCTGTAACCTACATAATTAGGTGTTGGCTCTCTTAAGGATTTTACCGAAGAAAGTGGAGTTGGGGTTGCATCAGAAGCATCTTTTACTTCTCCGCCAATTTTGCCAAGACCAAGACGAACTTTGTTACTTGTCAACCCACGCCAAGTTACATTAACTAAAACGTCACCGTTAGCTTCAGGTTGTCCCCAATATCCTAAATCATCGTATAAAACAGATGTTAAAGCATAGACAGTTTTTGTGACTTGTTGAAAATCAACAACTCGCATTTGAAACTGTGTTCCTTTTTCATTTTCAAGGTAAACGCGAAAGGCATTTGCACCTTCATCAGGTAATAAATCCAAGTTTGTTACAAATAGAACGACTTTAGATTTTCTTCCGGGTTTAAAAGCACGACTCGCAAGTTTTTCCGGAATTTCTCCGTTAAAACCTTTGCTGCTAACAGCGAGAGCCCGAGTTGAATCGGTCTCACTTAGCAAAATTGGTGTTGGCGAATCGGGATTTGAATCAGTTTCTGCCAATGTTGGCAAAAACATCGAGACTACTAAAATACACACGCTGAAAAGATAAAAACTGATGCGTGATTGGTTGGATTTCATGCCATTTCCTCCTTACTCTGTTTTGGTAAATTTGGTTACTAAATCTGTAGAAAATACTTGTGGCAAAAGGTATTTGCCGTTTATCAATGTTTTACACTATATATAATGTAATTTATTGAAATAAAAAAAACAAGTAATTTTATTTAAAATTTTGAAAATTAAATATCAGTTTAGCAGGTTTAAAGTTTGATAACTCAAAATCAAGACGTAAAAGTTAATATTTTTTGCGTAACAAATTTAGTTTTTCTATTTAGTAAGACGCATTGTTTAGCTATTTAGCCGAATAAAATTATGAATATTGCTTTTTTTTAAGATTAAGGCAAAAATAGCGGTTGTAAACGTCATCAAACATTCGAAGTTGAAAATAATTTCAGCGATGTTTTTTTCAAAGATAATGAGGAATTGTTTTAAATTAGGTTGGTTTTATGAAAAATAAGTTAAATTTATTCAGCATAGTTGTTTCAATAGTTTTAATTTTCTCTATTTTTATAAATAGTTTTTCAGTTTTGGCACAAGATATTGTTTCAACATCAGACGATATTTCTGGTGGCTCAAGCGTTTTTGTTTTCAGACAATCGCGAAAAAACAGTCAAGTAAAAGTGGCATTCCGTAAAACTGTCGCTAAAAGATCGACTGTTAATAAAACAGAAACAAGAAAAAAAGTTCGCCAACAAATTCAGGTCGCGAAAAGCACAAAACCTGAACGTGTCAAATCTACACCACCAAAAAAACCGACAAACACAACTGTAAAACCACCAAAAGCTAACCAAAAACCGACTCCAACCCAAATTGAAAATTCTGTAGCTTTTGCCGCTGGAGCTGAAGAGTTTTTGCGAAGAAACGAAGTTGATGATGCTGTTGAACTATTTAGAAAATCTTTAGAATTTGACCCAAAAAACACAAATGCCAAACTTGGATTGAGCGAAGCCTTAACGCTTCAGGCTGATGCTTATGCTGATTCAACAAGTCCTGAATCTGCCACAGTTATTTACGATGAAGCAATATTAAACAATCCTAATAATGCTGCAGCTTATGCCGGGCTTGGTGAAACTTACGATGCAATAGAAAATAGTGCTCAAACTTTGGAAAAATCTGCTGAATTAAAAACTAAAGCAATTGACGCTTACGAAAAAGCCCTAACGTTAAGTCCATATTTGTCAGAACTTTACGCACCACTTGGTGTTCTTTATGTTGATAAAGGTGAAATTGCCAAAGCAGAAACAACACTTGCAAAAGCTGTAGCCGCAAATCCTGACAATGCTGAAGTTCAATATTTTCTTGGACTCGTTAGATATAAACAAAACCTTAACCAAGAAGCACTTGCGTCTTTCAAGCAGGCAATAAAACTTGATCCAAATTTTGCAACTGCACATTATTATCTAGGTGAAGTTTATGACCGTCTAGATCGCGATAAAGATGCTATTGCGGCTTATAAAGAAGCTGTCAGAATTGATCCAAAATATGTTGAAGCTTGGTTTGATTTAGGCGTTGTTAATTATAATCGAGAAAAATACGATGATGCAGTTGCGTCTTACAAAGAAGCAATTCGTTTAAAAAATGATTACATTGAAGCCAGAACAAACCTTGCTGATGTTTACCGACAATTAAAACGATTTGAAGATGCAATTGGCGAATATCGAATTGCTACAACTTTAGTTGAAAGAGATAAAAATATCAGCAACGCAGACAAAGCAGAGGTATTTAGTAAATTTGGATATTGTCTCGGGCAAGTTCAAAAATGGAATACTGCTATTGAAAGTTTAAATAAAGCAATTGCATTTAAAGCTGATGATATTGATTACACAAATCTTGGTTGGGCATATTACAACGCTGCAAGTGTTAATTTAAGAAATAGAGATCAGGTTGCGGCAAAACAAAATCTTCAACTTGGGAAAAAAGCCTTAGAAACTGCTACAACTTTAAATCCTAAATCAATTGGTGGTTTTCTTAATCTAGGTTTGACATACGTTGGCACAGGCGATTTTCAATTAGCTGTTGATGCTTTGAAAAAAGCTGATGAGTTGAAAAAAGATTGGGATTTGGCAAAATTTGAACTTGGATTTGCTTATCTTCAATTAAAAGATTGGAAAAATGCATCTACTCAATTTAAACGTGTTACTGAACTCAACAAAGATAACTTTGAGGCTTTTTATCATTGGGGAAAAGCCGAAAACGCATTAAATAATAAAGATAATGTTAGAGACATTTTAAAACAATTGAAGAAATTTAAATCACCAAAAGCTCAACAAATGGCTCAGGAACTAGATTTAATTTTAAAAGGTGCTGTTTTAAACGAAACAAAAAACATTGTCGAAAGCAAAGTTAATCAAAACAATCCTTTGAATAAAATTCCAAAGATTCCTAAATTGCCTTATTAAATTTAATGAGCATCGAAATAAAAACTCAAGTGCCTTTAGCAGACTTCACAACGTTAAAAATCGGTGGCGAGGCACGACTTTTTGTTGAAGTTTCAACAGAAGATCAAATAATAGAAACAGTTCAATTTGCAAAGCAAAATGACTTAGATATTTTTGTTCTTGGTGGCGGTAGCAACTGTTTAATTTCAGATAACGGTTTTGATGGTGTTGTTTTAAAAATTGCACTAAAGGGCGTTCAATTTAACGAAAATAAAGTTATTGCTCAAGCCGGAGAAGACTGGGACGAGTTTGTTAAACTCTGTGTTGACAAACAATTGCAGGGAATTGAATGTTTAAGTGGGATTCCGGGATTAGTTGGTGGAACACCAGTCCAAAATGTCGGAGCTTACGGACAAGAGGTTTCCGAAACAATAGAAATGGTGAGAGTTTTTGATCGAAAATCACATCAAATTTTAGAATTAAACAATCAATATTGTAAATTTTCTTATCGTAAAAGTATCTTTAATTCTACTGAAACGAATCGTTTTATTGTAGTTTCTGTGACGTTTATTCTTTCTGAAAATGGAACTCCCAAATTAGTTTATAAAGATCTAAAAGAATATTTTAACGGGAAAATAGCGAATTTGGCAGAAACTCGCGATGCAGTTTGTGAAATTCGAGCTAAAAAAGCGATGCTTGTCAGACAAAAAGGAAAAGATTCACAATCAGTCGGTTCATTTTTTAAAAATCCGATTGTTTTAAACGATAAATTAATAGAAATTGAAAAAGTCTCAAAAAAAGTGGTTCCTAATTTTAAATTCGATGATGAAAATGTAAAAATTCCAGCGGCTTGGTTGATCGAACAATCAGGATTTAAAAAAGGCTACAAGCTAGGAAACGCTGGGCTGTCTACCAAACATACACTTGCCTTAACAAACCGTGGCGATGCCAAAGCAACTGATATTTTGGCTCTCAAATCTGAAATACAAGCAAAAGTGAAAACCAAATTTGGAATTGAATTAAATCCAGAACCGATTTTTATCGGCTTCTAAGTTTTATGTGCTAAATTTTATGTGTTAGTAAACCATCACGAAGTTTTGGTTCAAACCAAGTAGATTTTGGTGGCATAACTTGATTTTCATCAGAAACTTGCAACAAATCGTCAATTGTTGTTGGAAACATTGAAAATGCAATTTTTGCCTTACCGGAATCTACTAATTTTTCAAGCTCCTTTGTCCCACGAATTCCGCCAACAAATTCAATTCTTTTATCTGTTCGTACATCTTGAATTCCCAAAATCGGGTATAAAACGTAATTTTCTAAAATGCTGACATCAAGTGAATCAATCACATTTGGTGCTCGTAAAAAATTTACAGCAAATCTGGCGTTAAACCATTTTCCACCCAAATATAAACAAAATTCACCACGATTTTGTGGGATTTTAATTTCAGTTTCAATAACAACAAAGTTTTCGGTTAAAGATTCAAAAAATTCATTGTCTGTTTTACCATTAAGATCTTTCACAATTCGATTATATGCAAGAATCTTGAGTTGCTCCGCAGGAAATAACGCCGCGATGACAAAATTATAATCTTCATTTCCAGTATGATTTGGATTATTTTCACGAAATTCTGCTCTTGCACGTGATGCACTTGCCGCTCGATGATGACCGTCAGCAATATAAATAGCTTCAACCTTTTTGAATTCCTGCACAAGTTCATTTGTTTCAGAAATTTGCCAAATTGTGTGTTTTACGTCATCAGAAGATGTAAAGTTATACATTGGCTTTTCCTTGCAAATTAATGTAATTGCAGTATTTATAGTTTCAGTGCCTTTATAACATAAAAATATCAATCCTGTTTGGGCTTGAGTTGTTAAGATGTGCATTGTGCGATCATTTTCTTTATCAGGACGAGTTTTTTCGTGCTTTTTTATTGTGTTGTTGTCATATTCATCAATTGAACACGTTGCAACAATACTCGTTTGAACCTGTTCGCCCATTTGAAGTCTGTAAACGTAAAGCATCGGCTGTGCGTCTTGAATCAAAACTCCATCTCTTTGAAGTTTATCAAGATTATTCTTTGCCATTTGATAAACTTCAGATGAATAAACGTCTGCGTTTTCCGGCAAATCTATTTCTGCACGTGAAATGTGTAAAAAACTGTGTGCATTGTTTTGTGCAATATTTCGTGCTTCTTCGACGTTCATCACGTCATAAGGTGGACTTGCAACTTCTTGCGAAAATTCGACTTTTGGTCGCACAGCTCTAAATGGTTTTATTATTGACATATTTGTTATTCTTTAAGATTACTTAAATTTATGACATTCTAGCATTTTTAGAATAAAGTTGAGAACAATGATTGTTTACTATTTTTTTGCAATAACTTTAATTTTTCTAGGTTATAAATCTCTGAAAAGTGGAATCGAGTTTTATAATTATTTTCAATCGGAAATTGCCCAGCCAAAATCAGAATTTACACCGTTTGTTTCAATAATTGCTCCTTTTTGTGGATTTGATGAAGATATTGATAAAAATATTGCCGCACTTTTCAATCAAGTTTTTCCGGATTACGAAATAATTTTTGTTCTTGAATCAAGAGAAGACGCAGCTTTAGAGTTTATTGAAAATGCAATAAGACTTTTCGGCAAACAAAAAAAAATTGAAACAAAAATAATATTTGCAGGTAAAGCCGCTGATTGCGGACAGAAAGTTCATAATTTAAGAATAGCAATTCAATTAACTTCAGTTAAATCTAAAATATTTGTGTTTGTCGATTCTGATGCAACTACTGAAAAGGAATGGTTATTGAATTTAATTGAACCATTGAAAGATGAAAATATTGGGGTTTCAACCGGATACAGATGGTTTATTTCTAAGAAAAATAATCTATCTTCGCAGTTCAAAACTGTTTGGAATGCCTCAATTGCCTCACAACTTGGAAAAGAAACAAAAAATAATTTTTGTTGGGGCGGATCAATGGCAATTCAACGCAAAACTTTTGAAAACTTACGACTTGATGAACTTTGGGCAGGAAGTCTTTCAGACGATTTTACTCTCACAAATGCATGCAAAAAAGCAAAACTACCAATTTATTTTGCTCCAAAGTGTTTAACTGCAAGCATTAGTGACTGTGATTTTGGTGATTTATTGGAGTTTACAACTCGTCAAATGAAAATTACCAGAGTTTATGCACCAAATCTTTGGAAAGCATCTTTAATTAGTTCATTTTTATTTTCCATAATATTTTGGAGCGGTTTTCTACTTCTTTTTGTTACGTTTGGATTGGAATTTTGGTTAATCGTTATTATTCAATTCTGTATAATTTTTCTCGGAACTTGGAAAGCTGCGATTAGACTTTCGGCAGTTCGTTTAATCTTAAAAAATTATGAAACTGAGTTAAAACATAGTCAATTATCACATTTGACTCTTTGGATGTTCACTCCAATGATTTTTTTATACAACTCAATAGTTGCATTATTTTCACAAAAAATTGCTTGGCGAGGAATTAAATATAAACTCAAGTCGCCAACAGAAACTCAGATTTTAAGATAAATAAATTTTTCTAATTTTTTTGGAACAAAACTTATTTTCTGGTGTCTAACCTTTTGAATGAAATAACTCATTCGACAAAAGTTTGGCATCAGAGACAATTTGGAGGGAAAAAATGTTAGAACAATTTATCGAATCAAAATCAAATAAAAACGAAAATAAGAACCGAAGAAATCTATTATTTTCAACATTTAGCTTACTTACCTTAATGTGTTGTAGTGCATTGTTATGGAGTCTTTTTGCCAGAAGTTTAGATTTAGGAAGTGGTAATTTAGAAATTGCAGCAATGGTTGCACCGGTTAGTCTTGCAGAAAACGAAGTTGTTAAAGAAGTTGTGAAAAAGAATGAAGTAAAAAATACAAGTTCTACAAAACCACAAGAAATAACTCGTCAAGTAGATATGTTGCGGGTTGAAGACAATACAGAAGCACCAAAAACAATTTCAACTGTGCAAAATACTCAAATGTCACGCCCTTTGTCTGGAAAAGCCAGAATCTCAAATATTGATTTTGGAAACGATGTTAATAATGATGGCTTAACAGGAAATGAAAGAAATAACGGTGGAAATAATACAGGAAAAAAAATCGGAAACGAGATTTCTTCCACAAAGAAAATAGAGGAGACAGATGATATTCCAGTTCTTGAGAAAAAGGTGAAAATCGAAAAAGTCGATAAAAAACCCATTACAAAAAGTCTTGGCGTATTAAACGGAAAAGCAACATATTTACCAAAACCTAACTTTACCGCGGCGGCAAAAGCGGTTGGAGCGAGTGGAACCGTTACAGTGCAAATAACAATTGATGAAAATGGCAATGTGACATCAGCAAATGCTACATCGGGACATCCTTTACTTAAAGCAGATTGCGAGCGTGTTGCACGAATGACTAAGTTTTCGCAGACATTATTAAGCAATCAAGCTGTAAAAGCTACCGGAATTTTGACTTACAACTTCGTTAGGTAATATTACTAGCCGATTTAGAACCAACCATCAAAGGCGGAAATCCACATTCCGCCTTTGCCTATTCAACAACTCGCAAAACAATACATTTTAAATAATAACTTTCAGGCATTCCGAGAAGAATTGGATGATCAATCGGTTGAAGTCGTTTCTCGAGCAAATGAACTTTACGACGTGAGTCTCTGGCACATTCTTCTAAAACCTCAAGAAAAATATCTTCTGAAAAATGAAATGAGCAACTACAAGTAATCAGAATTCCATTTTTGTTGAGTAGTTTAAGAGCTCGCAGGTTAATTTCTTTATATCCGCGAATTGCCGCATTTAATGCCGAACGAGATTTTACAAATGCCGGCGGATCTAAAACGATTGTGTCAAATCTCTCACGTTTCATTTCATAATTTCGCAATGCTTCGAGAACATTTGCAGTCTTAAAATTTACATTTGTGATGTTATTAAGCTCGGCGTTTTGTTTCGCGAGCATAATTGCATCGCGAGAAATGTCGAGTCCAACAACGCTTTCACAGGTTTTGGCGAGATTAAGGGCAAATCCACCATTGAACGTAAAACAATCTAATGCTTTACCAAATGCAAATTTGCGAACGGCAAAATGATTCTCTCTTTGGTCGAGAAATGAACCGGTTTTTTGTCCCGAAAGCGGTGAAACGCGAAATTTAATTGAATCTTGCTCAATAATTATTTCTTCAGGAATTTTGCCATAAAGCACAGAATTAATTATTTCTAAACCTTCTAATTCTCTTACTTTAGCATCATTTCTTTCGAGTATTGATTCAACTGTGAAAAGCTCAATTAAAACTTTAATGAACACAGATTTTAATTTTTCAGTAGTTTGAGAAAGAGTTTGAATGACAAAAACCCCATTGTAATTATCAACGATTAAAGATGGAATAAAATCTGCTTCAGAATTTATCAAACGATAAGCGTTTGAGGTTTTTTCGATGCTTTGTCGGCGTTCAAAGGCAGCTTGAAATCGCTGTTTCCAAAATTCAAAATCAATTTCAATGTTTTCAGTTGTGATTATCCGCAATGAAATTTCGCTTTTATCGCTAAAAAATGCTTTTCCGATAAAGTCATTGGCTTCATCAAAAACACTAACAATTTCTCCGCCGTTTGCTTTAATTTTAATAATATCGCTTCGAAATATCCATAAATGACCAGACCGAACGCGTTTGACACCTTTTTTGTTGACAACAATTATTGACATAACCAAATAAACTAACCGATTAAAAAGAATTTGGCTAATCCGATCAAACCGCCGAGTATAACAATCAATAAAACATCTATTTTTAAGAAATATAAAGCGATAAACGCGGCGACTGAAAGTAAAATGGCAAAAATATCAATTTGAGAATCTGGAAATGCAACCGCTGAACCAAATGTTAATGCCAAGTTAAGAATTACACCAACAACCGCGGCTGTAACAAAAGATAATCCTGAAGCTAAGTATTTGTTTTGACGCAATTTATCGACATATTGGGCTCCAACAAAGATAAACATAAATGATGGTAAAAATGTTGTGTAAGTTGCGATTAACGCACACAAAATGGCTGAAAAAAGTTGATTCAATTCGCCAGGATTATTCCAGCCCGCCATAAATCCGATAAATTGAAGAACCATAATTAATGGTCCGGGAGTTGTTTCCGCAAGTGCAAGTCCATCGACTGACTGTCGAGCGGTAATTAGTCCAGAACTTACAACGGCTTGGTTTACATAAGCTAAAACGGCATATGCACCACCAAAAGTCACGAAAGCGGCTTGAGTGAAAAATAAATAATTCTTCACAGGTAAAGTTTCAAAACCAAGAAAATAAATCAATGTTAGAAAAGGTAATAACCATAAAAATAAGCAAACAGCTAAAACCTTGAAAATGTTTGTTTTACGCCCGATTTCTTGAACATTTAATTGTGGATTTGAATCTGAAACGCTGAATTTAGAAACAATTAATCCAGAAATAAAAGCTGTTAAAACAATAACTGGAAATGGAATATGAAGAAAAAATATCGCAACAAAAGCAAGTGCAGAAATAATAATATACCAGTAAGATTTGAATGCTTTTTTACCAATTTTCAGAACGGCTTCAATTATAATTGCGACAACAACTGCTTTAAATCCATCTAAAACGGCATTTATTTGTGGAACTGAACCATATTGAGCATAGATGTAAGAAAGCAACAAAAGAAGAAATATTGATGGAATAACAAAAAATGCACCAGCGACAATTCCGCCGCGAATTCCGTGCATTTTCCAACCGCAATATGTTGCTAGTTGTTGTGCTTCAGGTCCGGGAAGCAACATACAAAAATTGAGTGCATGAAGAAAATCCTCAGAATCAATCCATTTTCGTTGCTCGACAAGTTCGCGTTGCATTAATGCGATTTGTCCAGCTGGACCGCCAAATGAAATAAACCCAAGTTTGAGCCAAAATTTGAAGGCATCAATAAATGTTGGTTGCATTACACGATTATAGCTCAAAAACTTGCTTCGACAACAACAAAACGTTAATCTAAATTCGGTTAACTAACCAATTAAATTCAGTAATTAAGGAGACGCATCCAAAATGTTAAAAATTGGAGATATGGCTCCCGATTTCGAATTGGCTTCGCACAATAGTAAGGAAAAAGTGAAGTTGTCGAATTTACGGGGCAAAAATGTAGTAATCGCGTTCTATCCATTGGATTGGACGCCTGTCTGAACAATTCAAATGCCGTCTTACGAAGCAGATCAAGAACGCTTCGCAGGATATGATGCTCAAGTTTTGGGCATATCAATTGACAGTATTCCTTCACACGTCGCCTGGGCAAAATCGCTCGGCGGCATCACTTACGATCTTCTCGGAGATTTTCATCCAAAAGGTTCAGTTGCAATGAGTTACGGTGCTTGGCGTGAAGCTGATGGCATTTCGGAACGAGCTTTGTTTATCGTCGATAAAGAAGGCAAAATTGCTTATGTCGATATTCACGATATTGGCGATCAACCTGATAATGAAGATCTTTTTGACGTTTTGAAGAAGCTATAAACTAGAAAATTGCGGTCGGTTTTTAATAACTGACCGCAAAAACCATCTTTCAAATATAGGTTTTATGAATAAATTAAAAATTATTTTTGCTTTATGTGTTTTTTCGATTTCAGTATTTTCACAAACTGAAACTTTAACCAATTTAGAAATCATAGAAATGTCTAATGTTGGTCTAGGCAAACAGTTGATTTTATCAAAGATAAATACTTCAAATAGCGAGTTTGACGTTACAACAAAGGGAATTATAGAGCTAAAAAAAGCAAACTTTGATGAAGAAATTATCGCTAAAATGTTGGAAAAATCAGAATCTAAACGTCAAAGATTCACTCAGTCTGAGGAAAAGAAAGTAACAGTCGGAACGTCAAGTTTAATTGATAAACCAACAAATTTTGGTAATAGCTTAACCCCGTCAGATATGCTGAAAAATGCAAAAACCATTGCTGTGACAAAAGATTCAATTCATCCTAACAAGCAAAATCTTGAAAAAGCATTGCTCAAACGTGCTGATTGGAATAAATTTAATCTTTCAATTACCGAATATAAAGAAACCGCAGATTTGTTTGTCGAAATTAGTTTCGTGCATTTTTCGATAATATCTCACAGATACGTTTACAGAATTTACGACCGCAGAAGTGGCACGGTTCTCGCTGCTGGCGAAACAACTTCGTGGGGAAGTTTATCTGATAATTTGTCAAAGCATATTGTAAAAACACTTAATGGCGTTTTGTTAAAATAATAAGTTTTTATGGAAAAGGTTAATATTATTTTTGCAGTATTAGTTCTCGCATTGACGACTTTTGGTCAAAGTATGTCGTTTCAGAAATACGAAGTAGAAATACTTGAAAATAGAGGTTTAGGAAAGCGAGACACCAGAGAAATCAATGCAATTATAATGTTTGAGAAAGATTCTTTGATTGTAAAATCTCGACGAAATAAGACAGTTTTCAAAACTTTTGAATATTCCAAGATTAAATCCGTTGAGCATTTATATCTATCAGGACAACCTGAAATTGATAATTCAGACACTTCAATAATCGCGACTTTTTTTGGTGATTTACGAAATGTTATGTTTGAACGAAAGCCAAGTCATTGGTTATCAATGACGACTGAAAACGATTTTGCAGTTTTGAAATTAGAGAATGACAATTTCAAACTAATTACTTTAGAGTTTAAGATTCGTAAATTTAATCTGGATAGATTAGTTGATAACAAACCTGTTGAGATTCCAATTCGATAAGGAAATTTTTATGACTTTTTCAAGAAAATGCGTTCCATTTACACCTTTTGATATGGATTTATCGAAGGCAACAATTGCGATTGTCACCGCTGCTGGCGTTCATCAAAAAGATCAGGAAGCGTTTAATATCGCGGATGAATTAGGTGATTTAACATACCGTCTGATGGGCGAAGATGTTGAGTCGTCAAATTTAATGGTGACACATCATCATTATGAGCATGAAGACGCTGATTCGGACATCAATGTTGTTTTTCCAATTGATCGACTTCGAGAACTACAAGCGGAAGGATTTATTGGCGGAATTGCACGTAAACATATTGGTTATATGGGTTACACAATGCGTTTGAAAGATATGTATGAGCAAACTGCTGTGCAAATTGCCAATGAAATTGACAAAGGTTCGCGTGCTGACGCAGTAATTTTAACAGGTGGCTGACCAAACGTTTGTCACCGCACGGTCGTCGCGGTTCAAAGAGAAATAGAAATGCGTGGAACACCAACTGTTTTAATCACCGTTTCGCCGGAAGTTTCAAATCAGATGCGTCCGCCAAGAGCGATTTATCCAAATGGATTCAAAATTGGAAACAGCTTGGGCAAACCTAATATGGTTGATTTGCAAAAGCAAGTTTTAATAGATGCTTTGACTTTATTAACTCAAAACACCCGTCCGGGAAGTTACAAAACTATTGATTATCCGATGTATGGCGAATTTCATGAGCCGCCAACTGTTAAAAAAATCTAAACTACTTCAAGGCTTCGCTTTGCTTATTAAATTTCAGAGTTTATAATTACAAATTATTTTGTAAGGAATAATCAAAATTTTTTATGTATAAGCAAATTGGAATTCTCACGGGTGGCGGAGACGCTCCCGGATTGAATGCTGTAATTCGTGCAGTTGTCAGAACGGCTATTGGCGAATTTGGTATGAAATGTGTTGGAATAGAGGACAGTTTTGAAGGGATTTTGGGTGAACCAAAAGTCACGAAACTCACTATGAAGAGCGTTAGTGGAATTTTGCCTCGCGGGGGAACAATACTTGGCACCAGAAATAGAGGAAGTTTTGCAAAAATTGTTGATGGAAAATGCGTTTTTCCTGAAATGCCAATTTCCGAAGCTCTCGAAAATCTCAAAAAACTTGAAATTGAAGCACTAATAGTTCTAGGTGGTGAAGGAACTCTCGCAATTGCCGAACAATTTCATAAACATAATTTTCCTGTCATTGGTGTTCCGAAAACAATCGATAACGATTTAGCTGCAACCGAATTAACTTTCGGTTTTATGACAGCAATCGACATCGCAACTGAAGCACTTGACCGACTGCATACAACAGCAGCTTCACATGATCGCGTAATGATTTTGGAAGTAATGGGAAGAAATACGGGTTGGATTGCTCTCCACGCTGGTTTAGCTGGCAGTGCTGATATAATCTTAATGCCTGAGATTCCTTTTTCTTTTGATTCAATTTTAAGAAAAATTAGACAACGCGAAAAAAACGGTTCGAGATTTACTAATGTTGTAATTGCTGAAGGTGCAATGGAAGTTGGCACACAGCCGATTTATTTAGATTCTGAAGCCTTGAGGCTCGGAGGAGTTGGCAGTCATTTAAGACGGCGGATTGAAGCAGAAACAGGGAAGGAATCGCGTTGTGTTGTTCTCGGGCATTTACAAAGAGGTGGAAGCCCAAATGCGTTTGATCGAATGTTAGGCACAAATTTCGGTGCGTGTGCTGTTAGAGCATTATCAAATGGACAAACCGGGAAAATGGTTGCTCTGCGTGCAAATGAAGTAATAACAGTGCCACTTGCCGATGCAATTGCTAATATCAAAACTGTAAATGTTGAAGGACAGCTCGTTCGTACTGCTCGTGATATTGGAATATCTTTTGCTGCTCCTAATGAAGCAAAACTTTAAAGTGTGAAACTATGGAACAAGTAAGAAGAAAATTACAAATTGAACTTGCAGATTTAGAAGATGAACTTAGATTTAAGTTGCCAAAAGAAATTCAAAAAGCACGAGAATATGGTGATTTAAAAGAAAATGCTGAGTATAAAGCCGCTCTAGAGCGTCAGAAAATTGTTTCTGCCAGACTCGTTCAACTTAGCCAGAGAATCAGCGAACTCGAATCTATTGATTTGTCGAAAATCCCGACTGATCGTGCAGCTTATGGTTCAACTTTAAAACTTTACGATGTTGACCGCGATATTGATGTAACATACAAATTAGTAACATCAGAAGAAAGTGATCCTGAAAATGGTTTGATTTCAACCGTTTCGCCGATCGGGCAAGGTTTAATGGGCAAGGAAGAAGGCGACGAAGTTAAGATAAAAACGCAAAAAGGTTGGCGATCTTTTGAAGTTAAAAAGTTGACGACTATTCACGAAGGAAGATAGATTGGTCAGAAAAACTGGCTATAATTAGAATGTTTGGAGCAAGCATCGGGCGTGGAGCAATGCGAATCATCAATTCGATGGTTCGTGTCTTAGCGTCTGCCGGTGTATCGCCAAACCTGCTTACAACCATCGGTGTTTTAATAAATGTAGGTTGTTGTGTGTTATTCAGCACAGGTCAATTTTTCTGGGCGGGAATTGTTCTAATATTCGCCAATTTGTTTGATATGCTTGATGGAAACGTTGCTCGACTAAGCGGCAATGTTACCAAATTTGGCGGTTTTCTAGATTCAACTCTAGATAGGCTTTCGGACATGGTTGTATTTCTCGGCATAATGATTTTTTATGCTTCAAATACACCACAACATTCAATAATTAACTGTGTGCTTGCCGGAATAGGTTGGATTGCTTCGGTAATGGTTAGTTATTCAACCGCAAAAAGTGAAGGTTTTGGGATTAAAGCAAACATCGGATTTCTGCAAAGACCTGAAAGGATTGTGCTTTTCATTATCGGAGCTTTATCAAGTTGGAGTTGGGATTCTACTGATTTCTTTGCAAATCGAATGCCGCAAGTTCTTTGGGTTCTTGCATTTGCGGGTATTTGGACTTTTATTCACAGAATGTTTTATATTTGGAAAGAACTAAAAAAACAAGAGAATGCCCAGTAAGTTTATGAAAATTTCATTTTTGCTAATTGTAATTTTAATTTCTGGTTTGTCTTTATTTGCACAGACTAAGCCAAATATTTCTCAACAAAAAATTGTTCTAAAGTCAGGTGATATTGCACCAGATTTTGATTTAAAAGACCAAAATGGTAAAACGGTAAAATTATCAAAAGCTGTAAAAAAATCAACGGTAATGTTGGTGTTTTATCGCGGTTTCTGGTGACCATACTGTGTTCGGCAGTTAGCCGAAATGCGAAATCTATTGACAGCAGAAGATAAATTGCAAATTTTTGCGATCACAATTGACCTAGCGGATAAAAATATTGGTGTAATAAAAAAAATAGAAGCTGATGGAAAAGGAAAAGTTCCGTTTACATTTTTAACAGATTTGAAATCGCAAACTATTGAAAAATATGGATTGCGTGACGAAAGATATTTAGGAAAACAAATAGACGGCATTCCGCGTCCTGCAATTTTAATTATTGATAAGAAGCGTAAAATTAAATGGTTGCAAATTGAAGATGATTTCAAAAAACGTCCGACAAATGCAGAGATAAGAGTTGAATTAGATAAGATTTTTAATAAAAAATAATGTCAGAATGGTTTACAGGAATTTGGGAAAGTTTGACTTTAAGTAAAGTTCTAATTGGAGTAGGAGTGTTTTTGTTCTCATTCACAATTAGTTTAGTGGCAGTTGGTATTGTCATGGTGAAAATTCCGGCACATTATTTTAGCTCAAATTATAAGCAAGATTTTTTGCCTAATAGCTCTTTTTTAGTTCGATGGGGAGCAGTTATTGCAAAAAACATATTTGGTGTATTTTTGATCATTCTCGGGATTTTATTGTCGCTTCCAGGTGTTCCAGGACAAGGGATTTTAACAATTTTACTCGGTTTAATAATGATAGATATTCCAGGAAAGCGACCGTTAGAAGCGAGGATTATTAAACGACCGAAAGTCTTAAATGCAATAAATCAGCTTCGTGCAAAATACAATAAACAACCTCTGATTTTAGATTAATAATGGGAATTTTAAACTTTTTTCGAAAAAAAGAGCCAATTGATTTAGAAGCTCAAAGACGTGAACATTTAGAAAAAATCGGTCGGATTGCAGACGGAATGATTCTTGACACGGCAACTACCGAACTCGGCGAAGTTGTTTATTATACCTATAACGTACAAGGTGCAGAATTTGAATCATCTGAAATATTGAGCGAAGAAAAACTCCTAAATCCTCTTAAATACTCGCCCGGAGCTGGAGTTGGCGTAAAGTTTGATCCGCGAAACCACGGAAATTCTATTTTAGTTTGATTACAATTTGTTTCATTTCCTCTGGTTGTGTTTTAGTGACCTCTAATTTTTTATGTTTAAAAAAATATTAATTGCCAATCGAAGTGAAATTGCCTGTCGGGTTATTCGAGCTTGTCGCGATATGAATATCAAAACTGTCGCTGTTTATTCGGAAGCTGATCGAAACTCACTTCATGTCAGAATGGCTGATGAGGCTTATTTCATTGGTCCATCGCCTTCGAACGAAAGTTATCTTGTTTGGAGTAAAATAATAGCTGTAGCGAAAGAATCTGGTGCTGAAGCGATTCATCCAGGATATGGATTTTTGTCTGAAAATGCCGAGTTTGTTCGCGAAGTAACTAAACAAGGAATTGTGTTTATTGGACCTTCGCCTGTAGCGATGGATGCAATGGGCGGTAAAATGTCTGCACGAAAACTAGCGATTGCTGCCGATGTTCCGGTAGTGCCGGGAACAACTGAGCCACTAAAATCAACTGAAGAAGCAATAGAAACTTCGTTGCGATTTGGTTTACCGGTAATGCTCAAGGCATCGGCTGGCGGTGGTGGAAAAGGGATGCGATTTGTTTCAGAAGAATCTGAACTCAAAAATGCTTTTGAAGCTGCACAATCTGAAGCAATTGCATCTTTCGGAGATGGTTCAGTTTATGTCGAAAAAGCAATAGTTAGTCCTCGACATATTGAGATTCAAATCTTCTCAGATAAACACGGAAATCATGTCCATCTTGGTGAACGCGAATGTTCGATTCAGCGTCGCCACCAAAAAGTTATCGAAGAATGTCCTTCGCCGATTAACGATGCAGACTTACGTCAACGAATGGGCGAATGTGCCGTAAAAGTTGCTAAAGCTGTTAATTATGTCGGTGCAGGAACTGTTGAATTCCTTGTTTCTGATCTTGATAAGTCCTTTTATTTCTTAGAGATGAACACCAGATTACAGGTTGAACATCCGGTAACTGAATTAGTTACAGGAATTGATTTAGTGCGTGAGCAAATCAATGTCGCTTTTGGTGAAAAATTGTCGTTTACACAAGATGAGATTAGTTTACGTGGACATGCAATCGAATGTCGCGTTTATGCCGAAGATCCGGAAAATAATTTTTTACCATCACCAGGAAAAATTACTCGTTTGCGAGTTCCGCAAGGAAACGGAGTGCGTGACGATGGCGGAATTTATGAAGGTTCTGAAATCTCAATTTTTTATGATCCGATGATTTCAAAACTCGCAGTTTATGGTAGCACACGTGAAGAAGCGATTGGCAGATTAAGTCGTGCGTTGCAAGAATATGAAGTTAGCGGAATTAAAACAACGCTGCCATTTTTTCGCGAAATTATTGAAGATAAAGAGTTTATTGAAGGGAAGTTAGATACTGGTTTTATTCCGCGTTGGCAAGAAAGACGTGGAAAACAAGAAATAAATGAAGTTGAAAAAGATTTAGTAATTATTGCCGCGGCTTTAAATTCTTCGCAAGAAAAACCAATTGTTTCCGTTCAAACAAAACAAAACGATTCCCGATGGTCAACTTCGGGACGAATTGCGATGCACGCCAGTCGTTTGTGATAAAAAAATGTTGAATCAAAACCTAATTTTAGTATTGCTTATATTAATTTTTTCGGTTGTATCGTTTGCTGATGTTCCGCCTTCTCGAAATGAAATGCGGATAGACATTGATTTGGCTTTTACGCCACGTGAAGATTTTGATGATTACCGATTCTTTCTTACTGCTGGCAGGGAATTAGAGGAAATTACGATTAAAAAAGATGTTCCGGTAATTATTGACAGTAAAAACCGCGGCGGCTCGCATAGATACGCCACTTTGATTGCGATTCCAAAAACGAGTTTGAAAGGTGTTACGAAATTGTCTGACGATGAGCAGGAAAAGATAAATGTTTCAATCTTAAAGAAAGAAAGCGAAGGTTTTATTTCGTTGATTAAACACACGTTCTCAGAGGATATTCCAATCGGTGAAAGAGCTAATAAAATTTATCCAGTATATGAGATTCGGCGTGAAGCCAATTTACCGAAAGCCTTTGAAGGACAAGGTATTTCGCGGAAAATCAGCGATGAAGAAGAAGCGATTATGACATTTGCAAAGCATGAAAAAGCAACAATTGTCGGCGGTATTTTGATAGCTTTGGCGGTTATTTTTGTTGGAATTTTTATTATTCGTAAACCTAAAAAGTAACAATAATTGTTTTAAAAAATATTTTCTGTTTCCAGAACAAATAAACTATAATCAACTTAAAGAATTGATTATAGTTTTTTATTTGATTTTTTGGAGGATATTTTATGACCGAATTTTTACAACAATTAATGGGAAAAAATGTGGATATCTCTGCTGTTGGGACAGGAAGTGTCCGCGGTGAAATTGTGGATGTCAAAGGAAATGTTTTGTTTTTACGCGATCAGGACGAAAAAGTCGCTTACATCGCAATTGATAAAATATCAGTTGTTTGGGAAGTTAAAGATCACGAAAGTCGTGCTGGTTTTGTAGTTTAAATAAGAAAGCAGACTGCGTTTGTTGCAGTCTGCTTTCTTAAATACTCAAAAGAGTGTTTTTCAATTGACGTTCAAAGGAATTCGTCGAAAACCAACAATGCGTTTTCCCCAATATCCTGCAAATGGCGAATAAGTTACGCCTTTGCTGCTTGAGGCATGATAAAACCCATTTTCGTCTGCAACAATTCCCATGTGACCGAGTTTATTGAAGAATACAAGTGTCCCAAACTTAAACTTCTCGTCTTCGGAAACAGATTCGAATTTTTGCCAATAATTTCCGGCACTTGTTCTTTCAAAAATAGTGCCAGCTGACTGAAAAACACTCCAAACAAGTCCGGAACAATCGTATGAATTAGGACCAGTTGAACCATAGCGATAAGGAATGCCAATTTTGGCGTCAATCGCTTGCTGTAATCTTTGGTTGAAATTTTTGTTGGAAAGGTTGCCAAAAGAATTGTTTGGGCGTGTGATTTGTTGTTTTGGTTGTTTCGATTCTCCAATTACAACAATATTTTGATTAAATTCCGGGCGTTTTTCGACGGTAGGTGAAACAAGAATGTGTTTTGTTTGTATTGGTTCGCTGAGTTCAACGTTTTCAGGCTTTTCTTCATTAACTATCCTAACGCGACCTTGTGTATATACCGAAAAATTTGTTATTAAAATGGCGATGATAATAAATAAACAGCTGGTGAACAAACTCTTAAATTTCTTAAGTTTCATTGATTATTTTTCTCCTAATGTATGTATTTAAAATGGCGAGTTTTGAGCAGAAAGAAGAAATCTTCTTAATTACAATAAACCACGAATGAACAAAATATTCTAGTTTTTTTAGTAAAATTTTGACTTAATCAATAAATCAACGATGTTTTTGTTCGTATTTCTATTATAGATTAGCAAAATAGCAATAAAAGTGCAAACGAGAGACATTTAGCACTTCCTTTGATTTTTCAACCAAAGGAAGTTTTGCCTACCTTCCTAAACCTTCCAAAGCGTTCCTATTTGTATTCCGATACTTTAAAGAAAGTTTCAAAAGACATTTTATTCCATAAAAAAAACGAAGGATGCAATTAACTGCATTTCCTTCGTAAAAATCTAATTAAATTTTAATATTAAGCTGAGAAAGAAGTTCCACAACCGCAACCGCCAGTCGCATTTGGATTTTCAAAAGTGAAACCTGCACCCATCATGTTTGATGTGTGGTCAATTGTAATTCCGTTCAGATATTGTCCTGAAAACATATCAACGAAAAGTTTGACTCCGCCTTTTTCCAAAATTGCATCACCCATTTTTGGTTCTTCTTCAATATTTAAACTATATGAAAAACCTGAACAACCACCAGGAACAACGCGAACTCGAAGACCAGCCGTTTCTGGTAAATCATCTTCTCCGGCAAAAAAACCTTTAATTTCTGTAATTGCTGATGGTGTAACAACCATATCAATGCTTGGTGCTAAAACTGCTGACATATAAATATTCTCCTTAAAATATCAATTGATTCAACTTTTTGAATCTTTACTTTAAAATCAATTTTACCTTGTTTTCAAAAAAATACAAGGTAAATGTTTATTCTTTAGGTTTTACAAAAAGTAAATTAAAAAATTATGCTCGAGTCATAATTACTAGTTCCGGCTTCATTGCTTCAATTGAAACTTGTCTGGCGACTTCTTCTGCAACTTTCATAAATGCAATTGCTTGTGGCGAATCAGGATTACTAATAACAACAGGAGTGCCTTTATCTCCAGCCTCGCGGACTTCCATTCCAATCGGAATTTCACCCAAAAATGGCACATCATATTCGTCTGCGAGATTTTTTCCGCCGCCTTCGCCAAAAATGTTGTAACGTTTTTCAGGCATATCTGGCGGAGTAAAATAAGACATATTTTCGACAATACCGAGAAGCGGGACTGAAACTTGTTCAAACATTTTCAAGGCTCTTCGGACATCCGCGATTGAAACATTCTGCGGTGTTGTTACTAAAACTGCACCTTGAACAGGAACGAGTTGGGCGAGTGAAAGTTGAACATCACCAGTTCCTGGCGGCATATCTACAACCAAATAATCGAGTTCGCCCCAATCTACATCAGATAAAAACTGCCGCACAATTCCGTGGAGCATTGGTCCACGCAAAACCATCGGTTTATCTGGCGGTGCAAGCATCGCCATCGAGATTACTTTTACACCAAATGCCTCGACCGGCATAATTTTATTATTAAAAATTTCAGGTTGTTTATGTGCAATTCCGAGCATTAACGGAACATTCGGACCATAGACATCTGCGTCCATAATCCCAACTTTTGCACCATCTTGAGCTAAAGCAACAGCTAAATTAACTGCAACTGTCGATTTTCCAACGCCACCTTTTCCACTTGAAACTGCAATGATATTTTTTACATTCTGAATTGTAACGTTGTTTGCTAACCCGCGACCCTTTGGAACTTCTGCATCCATTGTAACTTTAACTGATTTTACGCCAGCAAGATTTCGGACAATTTCGGTTGCCTGAGTTTCCATTTCTTCCTTTACAGGACAAGCAGGAGTAGTTAAAACAACACGAAATGAAACGTCGCCATCTTTTATTTCAATGTCTTTGACAAATCCGAGTGTGACAATGTCTTTCCGCAAATCCGGATCAATAATTTGCTTCAATGATTCTAAAATAATTTGTTCTGTAATTTCTACCATATTTCTATTATGTGCTAAAACTCGTTTCCCATCAAAAAGTGTGCGAGATTCGGATTGTCGTGTGATCTGTCGTAGCCAACTAATTCAACGTAAGCTCTTCCATTTAATGTGTTTGCAGTGTTTTTGACTTCGCAAGCACCTTCCCAATAAACAATCATTGTCGAACCGCGTGTATCGAGTTCTTGATCTTCAATTACTGGAGAAACTTCTAATTCGAGATTAAATTTAGGAACTTTCAACATCCAACCGCTCGGATATGTTGCTTTACTTTTTGGACTTTTCCAAAAACCTGTTGGTTCAATTGTGAAATCTTCGTGACCAAGATAATGCGATTTTCCTTGCTCATCAACGAAATTTCCACTCGAAAATGCAGAAACTTCATTTTTCTCATTTCTAAGTTGATAACACATTAATTCCGTTCCGTTATTAAGTTGAACACTAAACCAATCCCAACCTTTTTGATTATCTGTCGGTTCCCAAGTTCCAAATTCGCGATCCATCCAAGCTGATCCGGTAAAATGTTCGGTTTCGCCATTTAATGTAATATCGCCATCGAGACTCATTCTGGTATATGAAAAATAACGCGATGCTTCGCCTTCGTCTTTAAAACTTACGCCAACGCCTTCTTTTCCATTTAGAATAACTGGCTTTATTGGAGTTAAATTTGCCTCAAAAACAACATCACTTCCCATCGTTGAGCGAACAATGTGTGATTTATCAGATTCTCGAACCGACCAATCGCCGAGTCGTAAATGATAATGTGTTTCGCTCGCGGAAGCAGGTAGATCAAAGATTCCATTTGCACTTTTTCGGTGCGAGTATCTAAACGATTTATTGCTGCAATCTGTTATTGCAAAATGTGCAAAGTAGATTGGATTTCCAAGAATTCGAAGTGGAACTAGGCTGAATTTATCTAAATCTGTTCGTCGTTTAAAAAACACTAATTCGAATCCAAATTCTTTTCCGCTCAATGTTTTGGCGTGCCCAGTATAATACCACCATTCCGTTTGAGCGTTTTTGTGTGCGTAAAGGTCTCTTGGAAGTTCGACTGGTGCGAGTTCTGTTCCGTCTCGCAAAGTCTCAGCTTTACCGGCAAATGCGTCCGCTATGTTTTCAAAAATTGACGCAGTTTGGTTTTCTATATTTTTGTATAAATCAGCAAAAAAAGTTTGTTCGTTTCCCATATTTCCCCTTGTTCTAAATCTAATTTCAATAGATTAATATTACAACTTTTATATTTTACAAGGGAAATGGAAGAACAAAAAAGAGATTTTAAGAACTAAGGTCTTTTCGAGTTATTTGGTGTTTCATTTTCAAAAACATCGACGCGGTTCATTAACAAAACAATTTGCACGCTATCAGAGCGATTATCTAAACTTGAAGGCACAAAAGGTGCAAATTTTGGATCGTTTTGAAGAGCGATTTCAAGTTTTTTTATTGTGTTTCGATCTTTTGGCAACTCAATAAATCTTGATATTTTTGCAATTCCATCACCAAAAACCTCAGCCACCAAAACGATTTCATCTTCTTTAACATCTTCTCGAATCAAAGTATTCGCTAAGGCAACTAATGCACCAGCAGGATTTACGCTCGGCGATTCTTTTGAAACAGCTAATCGTTGCGAAGCAAATAACGATGAAGATAGTTCACCAAATTGGTTAGATTCAACCGGACGATTAATCGGCTGACTCGGCGTTTCTAAAAAAGCAATTTCTGTTTCTGATTTTGAAATTATTTTAACCAAATTATTGTTTGTCTTTGTTGATAAAAGAGAATTAAGTAGAAATGCAAAAACCAAACACGAAACAACAACACCAACTCCATAAGGCATTAGCCGAATTTGTAAATATTCAAAAAACTTTGGTGAAGCAGTAGATTTGTCTTTTGATTTGTTTAATTCATTTAAAACTACAACTCGCAAAGATTTAGTTAAGTTTTCTGAAATTTGTGGTCGTGAAAAACTCTGAAAAGATTCTTGGATACATTTAAATTCGTCCAATTTGACTCGACAAAGCGGACATATTTTGAGGTGTTTCTCAAGATGTGTCTTTTCTTCAAGTGACAATTCGTTGTCACTGTAAAGCGAAAGATTAAATTGTAGTGTTTCACAATTCATTTTATTTAAAACAACTTAGCGAATATTTCTTTAACCCCGACTGTTTCCAAAATGCTTGGAAACAACGGTTTGTCCTAGAAAATTATGGAGTTTATGTCGCTGGTCGGCTTCAAATATTCACCATAAAGATATCGAACATTTCGTTCACTTAACCCTCGTTTGGCACCGATTGTTTTTCAAAAAATGAAGTCGGGGCAAAACAAATATTCGCTAAATTTTCAAAAACCATTCAATTTTTTTCTTAAATCTTCTCGACCTCGTGCGAGTCTCGATTTAACAGTTCCAACATTTGTTGCCAATGCAACTGCAATTTCTTCGTATCTCAAACCTTCAATGTCGCGGAGAATAACAACTTCTCTAAAATTCACAGGTAATTCTGCAAGTGCTTTATTTAGTTGTTTTTCACGCTCATTTCTCAATGTGTCTGCTTCAGGATTTGGCGAATTAGAAGCTAAAGTTTCCTTTAAAGTCCTTTCAGAAAACTCATTTTCGGCATCAATTGAGTATGTGACATCATATTTTCTTCGTTTCCACCAACGCCAACGATTTTTTGACTCATTAATAGCAATTCTAAAAAGCCAGGTTTTTAAGCCTGATTCACCACGAAATGATTTTATTGACTTTATCGCTCTGAGAAACGTGTCTTGTAATAAATCTTTTGCATCTTCTGAATTGTTAGTTAATCTCATTAAAAGTGCATAAACATCAGCAGAATAACGTGTTACAAACTCATCAAAAGCCGATTCTTCGCCAGATTTAAGTCGTTCAATGAACAAATGCTCGTGCGTTAGGACAAAATTAGATTCAGTCGCCGATGCAACTTCAACTGTTTGTTCTTGGTCAATTGTTAGCGATTCGCCGAAGAACATTTTTCGCCTTTTCTCAATCTCCGCAAGCGAGAATATAAATTTTATCATTCGCAATTTATAGCCGTTTTTTAACGCTTTACACGCGAACTATATTGTTAGACACCAATTTTACAACTTTGTTCCCAAAATTATTTATTTATTTTTTTATTTGTAAAATAAACAATAATAAAATATGTTTAAAAACGTTGACACTAATAATGAACGAATGATAAATTAAATATTGCAGATGGAAACAAATAAATTTTCTGTCGAAGTCTCTCTTAGAAAAACTCTTCCTATACTTTTTAGAGCCATTTAACCCTAGATGAAATTTGATAAAACAAAAGTAATGCGTTCAGCGGAGCGTTTTCTAACACAAGGAAAATACTTAGACGCTGTGCAAGAATATGCAAAAATTGTCGAACACGACCCGAAAGATTATACAACCTTAAACATTTTAGGTGATTTGTATATTAAAACGGATTCGCAAGACAAAGCTATTAGCTGTTATAGTCGCGTTGCTGATCACTATAGCAAGCAAGGTTTTGCACAGAAAGCTATCGCTGTTTATAAAAAAGTTTTAAAACTTGAGCCTAATTCAATCGAGATTTCATTGAAACTTGCACCGCTTTATCAACTAAAAGGTTCGGTATTAGAAGCTAAAGAACATTACACAATAATTGCAAATCATTATCAGGAAACCGGGAAAAAGGTTGATGCACTTAATATTTGGAAGCGGATTGCAGAACTTGATCCAACGAACAACGAAATTTACCTAAAACTTGCCGAAGGTTATTTGGAAGAAAATCAACGCGAAGAAGCTGGAAATGCTTTTGTTGAAGCTGGTTTAAGATCTCAAAAAAGTGGAAATTATGAAAACGCGGCAACAGCTTTTCTCGGAGCTTTAGAAATTAAACCAAACGATTTTACTGCTCTTAAAGGTTATGTAAATGCCCAATTAAAGGTTGGAAACGCTGAAGAAGCAGTCGAATGGTTGCAGAAAATTCGCAAAGAAAATATTTACAACACCGAACTTTTACTACTTTTAACTGATTGTTATCTTGAAATTGATAATCCGTACGAAGCTGAAAAAACTGTCATCACAATTGTCGAAAAAGAACCGATTTTCTTCACCAGATTTATTGAAGTTGTTCATTTATATCTTCAAAAAAACGATTTAGATTCAAGCGTTAGAGTTTTGACAATGGCTTCAGAGCATTTGTTAGTTGGCGGAAAAGCTGAAGAATTTAAGGTGTTGGTTGACGAAATTCTAACTCGCAATCCGGAATTAATTCAGGCTTTAAGACTTTTAATCAGATATTTTGAATGGCTAAATGATAATCACGAACTTAAATTAAGCCTTGAAAGACTTGCCGAAGCCTCAAATCACTCAAAATCAGAAGAAGACGAAAAGTATGCATTAAGATTTTTGCGAAAATTAGCTCCACACGAAACAAAACATTTAGAACGTTTAGTTGAACTTGGTGATGACGACGCTGCTTTGCAAGAAGTTTCTTTCAATACTTCTTACGAACCGGAAATTGTTGGGAATGAGGATGTTCCACGTTTTGAAAATTTTGAAACGTATAGCGAAAAAACTGATTCAGAGAACACTGATTTACAAAACGCGAATGATTCTTCAACCGATTTTGCATTTTCTTCAACAGTTGACAAAAGCGTTTCGGACGATAAAACAAACATTGTTACAAACTCTGAAGCAGAAGTTAGCAAAAGCGGTTTAAGTCCCCAATTAGAAATGCACTTGCATCAAGAGCTTGAAAGTGTAGATTTCTACATCTCAAATGAATACAGTGAGTTAGCAACTGAAACTTTGCGTGTTTTAGAAGAACAATTTGGAAATCATCACGAAATTGAAGCAAGAAAAATCAAACTCGGGATTGTTGAAGCTAAACCACAAGAGAAAGAACTTGAAAAACCAAATGAACCGCAAAATGAAAAAGAAAACGTTGAGTTAAAAAGCGAAGAAATTGTCGAAACATCAATAGAATTTTCTCAAAATGATGAATTTGTTTCGGTCGAAAATGTTGGAATTGGTTTATCTGAAGACGAAAACATTGATGTTGAAGATTTTATTGACGAAACAAAATTTGAAGCTGAAAGTTCACAATTTAGTGATTTCCGAGATGGGTTAGATTTAGAAGAAAGCGAAAGCAACGCCAACGATGAAGATTTTGAAACACATTATCAAACTGCAACTGCTTACAAAGAAATGGGTTTAATGGATCAGGCAATTAGCGAATTTCAAGAATCAATTAAACACGTCGGAAAAGCCGAAGAAATCCGCAGATTATTTCAGTGTTACACAATGCTCGGGCTTTGTTTTACTGAAAACCAAATGCCAAAGCAAGCTGTTAAATGGTATGAAAAATGTTTAAATTTGGTCGGATTAAATGATGAAGAAAAAACTGCCGTTCGATATGAAATTGCGGTTGCACATCAAGCAGACGGAAACAAAGACGTTGCAATGCAACACTTTGAAGAAATTTATGGAGTTGATGTAAATTACAGAGATGTTAGCTCAAGACTTTATTCATTAAGATAATTCAAATTAATTGAACGCATTTTTTGGACTGGAAGACTATTTTCCCGTCCAATTTTTTGTGATATAATTTTAATATGGTTGCAAAATTAACGGTTATTTTCTTTATTATTTTGTGTTTTCAGGTTGGCGTTTTGCTAACTTTACTGCCTTGGATAAATTGGAGTATTTTAGGAAATTGGGGCGATAATTACTTGCTTGCCAGCCTTTCAAGAACAACAGGTTTACCGATAATACAACAAACTATTTCTTCAGGTTGGGTCAGAGGTGCAGTTTCTGCGTTAGGAATTTTAAATCTCTGCGTTGCATTTTGGGAAGTATTCAATTTTGAAAAAAGTGTAAAATCTTTAGAAAATAATGGATGATACGAAACTTATTTATCTCATCACAGAAGGAAAATTGACTACGCAAAATTTTGCCACAAAAAAAAAGCAAGTTATTGATATTGTTGAATTTGCAGTTAAATATCAAATAGATTTTATCCAAATCAGAGAGAAAAATCTTTCAGCAGAATTAGTTTTTAAACTCACGCAAGAAACGGTCGTAATTGCCAAAAATTCAAAAACAAAAATCCTCGTTAATGAGCGTTTCGATCTTGCAATTGCCGCAAAAGCAGACGGCGTTCACTTAACATCAAAAGCAATTCCGGTTATTGAAGTAAAAAAATGTGTGCCAAATAATTTTATTATTGGCATTTCTGCACATTCGGCTTCAGATATTAAATCTGCACAATTACAAGGTGCAGATTTCGTCACTTTTAGTCCAATTTTTCCGAGTCCAAACAAAGGAAAACCCACAGGAATAAATCAATTAGATGAGATTTCAAAAACTTTTTTTCCATTTCCAGTTATCGCACTCGGTGGGATTAATGAAACAAACTATCTAAATATTTTGGAAAAATCGAGCGGTTTTGCATCAATTAGGTTTTTGAATAATCAAGAAAATTTACTAATGTTAGGAAAATTAAAATCTAGTATTTTGTAATCTTTAAACCATGGTATTTAAAGAATAATTGTGTATTATTAGTTTTTGAATTTTTATTTCCCCAAAATATCAATGTTTCGTCAATTATGATTGATAAGAAATCTCTTTCAGAACGCGATATATGTACAAAATTTATTACTCCCGCGATTGAAAAAGCAGGTTGGGATTCTGTGACACAATTTCGTGAAGAAGTTTCATTCACAGACGGTAAAATTTATGTTCGTGGAAAACTTCATTCCCGAGGAAAGGCGAAACGAGCCGATTACATACTTTATTTCAAACCGAACATTAGGGAGGAGACAACATTGTGCCAATAGATTCCGAAGATTCTGAAACAGAGATGGACAATAAAACCAAAACTACCTTGTATGGCTTATTGCTGATAATGGGCGGAGTCGGCTGTTTTTGCCTGTTCCTTTTCAGTTATTGGGTTAACGCCAATAGAGTTTCTTCGCCGACTGCGACAACTACGGGAAAAGTAATAACGTCCCGCCCTTCATTAGTGATAAGTGATCATAGTCGAGAACTCTCCAGTTGTAGTTACGATTACAAAGTAGAAGGCAAAAATTATACTATTCTAAGCACTTGCGGAGAGAATATTTTCCAGTCCCGCGATATGCCGGGTGATGAAGTCGAGATTATTTATCAAACGACAAACTCTTCAAAAGGCTACGTCAATCGCAATAGTTTTTTTAATTTTGTAGCAATTTTAGGCTTTCCGCTTATTATCTTTGGATGGCTTTTAATACGCAAGGCAAAGAGAATGAGTGACGGTGATGTGCAGAGCAGTTCATTTTATAACGAAAAAGACGACCGTGATTTTCGACGATTATGAACTCCACGCATCAGAGAAAAACACAAATATTAGATCAGAAAAGTATTGAATCGCTTGAACAGAGTTTTGCGAAAAGCCACGATTTATTGAACAAAATAAGGCAAGAGATTGTATGAGTTGGGGAAAAGCAAAACTTGGCGAAGTCTGCACAATCGAGAAAGGAAATATCGGAATTATGAAAGCAATTTCGGGCGAATTTCCATTGGTTGTTTTAGGTGCAGAAAGAAGAACGCACAACGAATATCAGTTTGACGATGAAGCCGTAATTATTCCGCTTGTTTCCTCGACAGGACACGGACACCGAAGTATGAAACGGATTTTCTATCAAACGAGAAAGTTTTCTATCGGTTCGATTCTCTGTGCGGTTATTCCAAAAGACAAATCTAAACTTTCAGCCGAATTTCTTTATCGTTATTTGGATTTTAACAAAGAAAATGAACTTGTTGCGAGAATGAAAGGAATGGCAAATGTCAGTTTGCCGATGAAAGAAATCGCATCCGTCGAAATTCCATTGCCGCCGATTGAACATCAAAAAAAGTTAATCGAAGAATTTCAAAAACTCGAAACTTCAAACAATCAAATCTCAACCGAACTTTCACACCAACTTGAATTAGTCCGCCAACTTCGCCAAGCCTTTTTGCGTGAAGCGATGCAAGGCAAACTCGTTCCACAAGATACGGCAGACGAACCCGCCGAAATTCTACTAGACAAGATAAAAGCCGAAAAAGAAAAACTTGTTGCGGAAAAGAAAATCAAAAAAGATAAACCTATGCCCGAAATCAAACCCGGAGAAATCTCGTTTGAAATTCCAAACAATTGGACTTGGTGCAGATTGGGTGAGATTTTTAAATTTATTGATTATCGAGGAAAAACACCAAACAAATCCCAATCTGGAATGAGACTTATCACAGCGAAAAATATTCGGATGGGTTATATTGACGAACACCCTGTGGAATATATGACTGAAACTGACTATGAAAAATGGATGGTTAGAGGTTTTCCGAAGATTGGCGATTTACTTTTTGTAACTGAAGGTCACACGATGGGATTTGTTGCTCAAATTGATAAAAAATACACATTTGCTTTGGCACAAAGAACAATGACATTTCAGCCTTTTAATTATGATTACGTGAAATTTATTTATTATTTCATTTTGTGTCCGATGTTCCAAAAAACTATTAAGGCTAATGCCACAGGTTCAGCAGCGATGGGAATGCAATCAGCTAAATTAAAATTGATTCCTGTTCCACTACCGCCATTAGCCGAACAAAAGCGAATTGTCGAAAAATTGGAAAAGCTGATGAAATATTGCGATCAATTGGAAGCCAACATTAGGGAAAGCAAAGCAAACGCGGAAAGTTTATTGCAAGTGGCATTGAAAGAAGCGTTAGAGCCGAAATAAAAAGCCGACACTCGAAAACATCGGCTGACAACATCAAATTTAAACTGAAACTACGCAGCCATCAATTCATAAGGATTCGCGATAGAACGCTTACCGAAACGCTGTAATAGTTTTACGCCATCATCATCACTAATATGCTCACGGATAAAGATTTCTTTAATCTCGGGCTGTTCGAGACTCGGAATCCTCATAGCAAAAAACTGCCATAGACTTACATTTTGATAACGCTTTTGAACATCCGACAACTCAAGAATCGGACGCAAATCTGTTTGAAGTTTGAATTCTTCCGAATATTCAAACTCCCAAATTCATTTTTTTCGCCGTAAGCGTCCCAACTACTATATTCCCATATTTGAGAAGAAATTTTGCCTCTACTTCGGGCTTTGCTTCAATTGGCTTTTCTCTTCCAAGCCAATCTTTCGCCAATCTGATTAATTTAAGACTCATATATCCTTCTCTTTCTGTCTAAATGATTTGATCGAATCGACTTCATTCTATGAAACATTTGCCCTCAAACGCCAAACTGCAAACATATCCAAAAACGATAATATTCGAGTGTGAACCAGTTTAGTTTGCAAAGAAAAGTAGTAAAAATTAGGAGCAATTAAACGTCGTGGTGTGAGTAAAGGTGTGAGTTAGTTATTGATAGTAAAATCAGATAGTTCGTAACTTTTTGTATTTAATGGAGCCACCCATGGGATTCAAACCCACGACCTTTCGATTACGAATCGAATGCTCTATCAGCTGAGCTAGGGTGGCAAAAAAGCAAATTTGGATTTTATAACATCAAAAATATTCTTGCAAACTTTATAGTTTTTTCAATCTTCTTTATCAACTTCAATTTCTATTTTATATTTTACTTTGCGAAGCGATGGAAGTGCTTTTTCGATAGGTTTATTTTGACCGAAAACTTTACTTGGCGGTGCGAGTGGTTTTCTAATCGAATCGAATAGTTTAGTTTTTACTTTTTTTTTGGAAATTTTATCTTTCATCAATTTAAATATATCAAAAACTATTGTAAAGTTGACAGAAAGTTAATATAAATTCAATATTTATCAATTGCTTTAAGTCTCTATTCCCCAAAATTGGACAAAAAATTGTGACTAAATCTAGAACCGACAATAAGTTTCAATTTCGTCCGTTTTGGTTTGCTGCGTCAAGTTATTATTTTTTGCTTTTATTATTTGCACTCATTTTGGCTTTTGTAACTTGGTTAATTTTTCAAGATAGCGAAGATGAAACCTCTATAATTATTGCAGTAAGCGTATTTGTTGTGATATTTGTTACTGGCATATTTATTCGCGGAAGACTCAAACGCCGAGTTCAGACGAAAATTTTAATTGGTAATAATAAACTGAACGAGAAGTTTATAATTAAGAAGAAAGCAAAAGTCGAGAAAAAATTAACGATACCGATCAACGCAAAAATTATTGCTGAGATCGAAAAAAAATCAGAAGCAGCTAATCTTTTAGGCAATTTGTCAGAAGTTCATTGGGAAGTTTTTGAGATTTGCAATGATTATCTCGAAATGATTGAAAGCGAATTGAAAACAGTTGGAACGGGTTCTCCGCGAATAACGGCATTAGTCAAAGGACGCGAAAAAATTCGCAGGTTACATAAAAAACATTTGCTAGATTGGGTTGCCCTTGAATCTGGCGAACTTACAAAAAATACAAATTTAATGCCAACTTTGGGTGAGAAAGTTATTGGTGGAAACCGAGCTTTAATGGTTTTAGAATCAGCACTTGAGTTTTATCCAAATGAAAAAAAAATAACTGATTCAATACTTGCGATAAATGAATTTGTGAGTTCAACCAAAGTTGCTGAAAGTGTTGAAAACGCCGAAATAGCTGCCTCACAAAATGATATTCCTGCGGCAGTTCGGTTTTATCGAGACGCACTTTTTCAACTCGCAAGCGAGCATATTAGAATAAGTGAAAAAGAAGATGTTGCGGCTCGAATTAATCAAGAAATTAATAAATTAAGAAGTCGGAAACAAGTTCTTTAGACTTACAAAATAGGGGAAAACATGGCTAGTCAAAACTGCCCACGATGTGGAAGTGATAGAACAAGACGCGGTTATCGTCATACGCCGCTTTGGTCGAGGCTAATTTGTCGTTACAATCTCTTGTGTGACGCTTGCAATTGGGAATTTAAAGGATTTGGAGTTCCTTTTACTGTTTCTTCAAAGCCGACCAAAAAACACAAAAAGGTGGTTGAAAAACCAATTTCAAAAGTAGCAGATAAAAAGATTTGATTTAGTTTCAATGTGTAATATTTCGAAGTTATTTTTAATAATCTCACAGCTATTTACTCTTGTTTTATTTGTTTCTTCACAAACAACAATACCTGAAGACGTTCTTTCGCAACGCTTTATTGACCCAGAAAATTTAATACATCTTGGAGACTTGATAGACGTCGATTTTGTTGGAAGCACAGAATTTGATTGGCGTGGAACATTAAATCCGGAAGGTTTGATAGATAGTGTTGGTTTTTCACAAAATCCAGTCAATGCACTTTGTAAATCAGAAGAAAATGTGGCGGCAGAAGTGGCTAATTTATTTGCCAAAACGCTACGAAACCCGAATGTTGTTGTAAAAATTTTAGATCGTTCAAATCGTTCTTTAACCTATATTTACGGTGCAATAAAAACTCCACAGCGTTTTAAAATGAAGAGAAAAGCCCGTCTCAATGAACTTGTAATTTTATCGGGCGGAATAACAGAAAAAGCGAGCGGTGAAATCCAAATTCTTCGACCAGCAAAAGCTAATTGTGAGTCAATTTTCAATCAAGAAACTGAAATTTTAAAAATAAAAATCAGTGATTTGATCAAGGGAAAACCAGATTCAAATCCACAAATCAGGCTTGGCGATATTATCACGATAAAAGAAGCTGATCCGATTTATATTATTGGTGGAGTTTTGAATCCGAGACAGCTACTTTTCCGCGAAAAAATGACATTAAGTCGAGCGATTGCCGCGGTTGGCGGTTTAGTTCCAAATGCAAATCTGAAACAGATTACAATTTTCAGAAGGTTTGAAGGAGTTTCACAAACAATTTTGGTAGATTTTGAACTGATAAGCAGCAAAAAATTTGAAGATATTGAACTTCAAAAATATGATATAGTTGAGATTGGTGTTGTAGGCGATGAAAGAAAATTCACACCTTTAATCAAAGGATTTGGTGAAAAAAATGAAGAATCGACCAACCTTCCAATTAGAATTATCGAATAGTTTTACAAAATACAACTTAAACTTTACAATTAACGTCAAAGTTAATAAGCAGGAGAAAATATAAATGGCAGAGAAGAAACAATTCCTTACAAAAAGAAAAACAGCACTTTTACTTACAACAGTGTTATTCATTTTCCTTTTTGTTTTACTAAAATTTGAGCAAATAGCTTTAATCTATGTATTAGCAACGCTCGGTTTAGTTGCACTATTGTTGACAGTTGCATATTCCGATCTTGAAAAAGTCGGGCGTGAAAATGCTGAAAGTTGAAATGTTGCATAAAATATTAAAAAATATTCACCGAAATATGAGAACTTTTTTTTGTTCTTTTAGTATTTCGGTGTTTTTTTTGTTCACTTTATGTTCATTTAATTTTGGACATACCAATCAATTTGCTGATAGTCAAAGTTTGGTTCCCATTCGTTGGAAATCGAACAATATTAAAATCGCTTTATCTAACTCACTAGTTGGTCAAAACCCAAATTCAAAAAACAATAACGAATTTTTAAATGCCGTGAAACGAAGTCTGCACTCGTGGGAAGCTATTGCGAATATTGAGTTTATTGAAATGAACTCTGATAAACTATCGACAAATTTCGAAGGAAAAATCGGCGACGGAATCAATTTAATAACCATTTCCCCAACCGCTAAAAACCTTGCATTATTTAATGATAATCCATTTGAAACTTCTTCAAAAACCAGAGTTTTTTACAACCGAAAAGGCATAATAAGCGAAGCTGATATTGTGTTAAATCCTCTGGTTCAATTTACAACGGATGGAACCTTTGGAACTTTTGACCTTGAATCAACAATTACACATGAAATTGGACATTTATTAGGACTTGATCACTCGCCAGTTATTGGTTCTATAATGCAAACACATCAAGGAAAAAATGGAATTTACAGTTTGCTTAAAAATAATCGAAAGTCATTAACAGATGACGACATAAACGGAATTCGTTCACTTTACGGGGCTAAATCTGAGGATTCGTTTGGAAATTTAACCGGAAAAATTTATACAAAAGGCGTTTCGCAAGAACTTCAAGTATGGCTTGAAAATTCACTTGATGGAAATATTATTTCAGGTTTTTTTACTAGGCTCGACGGCACTTTTAAGATAAATAATATTGCCACAGGAAAATATAAAATCTACACAACAGATAGAAACCAGCTCAACTTTTCGCAATATTTAGGTGAAGTTTTAGTAAAACAAAACTCCACAAATAATTTTGTAAAATCTGTAAAACTTAATCCAAAAACTTTTTCGGTTGAATACGTTGGCACAAATGCACAGCTTTCAAATATTTCTGTTGAAACTCCAATCGGCAGCTCAAATTTGATTTTTATTGGCGGCAATAATTTGGATGAAAAAGATATAACTGTAAATTTTAGTTCGCCACATTTGTCAGTGAAACAAGACAGTTTAATTTCACACGATTTTGGTGACAAAATAACGGTTATAAGTTTTGAGTTAGTTGTTTCTGAAAATGCTGTTGTAGGAGATTATTCTATAAACGTCAGTAATTTAGGAAAAGAAACGGCAAATTTGCTAGGTGGAATTAAGGTGTTTTAAAGGAAAGAAGATTTGCTCTTGCAATTTAATTTGGGAATGTGGATAATACAGATGCCCGCCTCCCCGGTGGGCACTTGGTCATAAGGGGTGAGGACTTGTGACCGTAGGGGCAACGGTGTGGGAGACGTTGCCCCGTTAATTTTTTTATAATGTTTGATTCTGTTCACTTGACGTTGTTTTATTTAGGTGTAAACTTCTTTTAATGCGACGCAATTGTTTGGAACAGATTATTCGAACTTCAAATTTGCATTTAAGGCAATAAGATAAATATCACTTTAAGAGATCACGGATGTATATTCGTTGGTCTCTTTTTAATTTGTATGGAAGATCAGATAAGCAATAAATCAAAACAAAGTTGGTTTAAAAAATGGATGATGCAAGGTGTTGAAGAACCTGAAGGTCCACACGAGAGAGAGCATCAACATCAAACGCATCCGTGGTGGAAGGTTATGTGCCTTACAGGTGTTGATTATTTTTCAACACTTGGTTATCAACCTGGGATTGCTTTTCTTGCAGCTGGTGCTTTGTCTCCAATTGCTACTTTTGTTTTGGTTTTACTGACACTTTTTGGTGCTTTACCAATTTATAGTCAAGTTGCAAAAGAAAGCCCTCATGGTGAAGGTTCAATTTCGATGCTTGAAGCTTTGCTTTCACGTTGGAAAGGAAAATTATTTGTTTTAATGCTTTTAGGTTTTGTCGCAACTGATTTTGTCATCACAATTACACTTTCAGCCGCGGACGCAACGGCACATATTTTAGAAAATCCATTTGTTGCTAGTAATCTACATTTTTTAGAGCATCCGGTTTTAGTAACTTTAGTTCTAATTGCCGTTCTCGGAATTGTTTTTCTCAAAGGTTTTAAAGAGGCAATTGGAATTGCAGTCGTTTTAGTCGCTATTTATTTATTTTTAAATTTAATAGTGATTGGTGCGGGTGTTTATTGGATATTTCAACATCCTGATTTGCTTGGAAATTGGAAAGAAGCACTTTTTCAATACAAAGGATCAAATGGCAACGTATTTTTGCTTGTTGGTTTCGCTTTAATGACGTTTCCAAAATTAGCATTAGGACTTTCCGGATTCGAGACCGGAGTTGCAGTTATGCCTTTGGTAAAAAATCCGAACCGTATTGGCAACACCAGAAAAATGCTTATCGTAGCGGCTCTTATTATGAGTTTTATGCTTATTTTTAGTAGCTTTATTACCAGCGTAATGATTCCGCCGGCTGAATTTCAGCAAGGCGGAAAAGCCTACGGAAGAGCGTTAGCATTTATTGCACACGACAGACTTGGAGATTATTTCGGAACTTTTTATGATATTTCGACTGTTTTAATTCTTTGGTTTGCCGGTGCAAGTGCAATGGCTGGACTTTTAAATATCGTTCCGAGATATTTACCGCGTTACGGAATGGCTCCGGAATGGGCAAAAGCAACAAGACCGTTAGTTTTAGTTTTTACGATAATTTGTTTTGTTGTAACTTGGATATTTGATGCCAATGTTGAGGCTCAAGGCGGTGCTTATGCGACCGGAGTTCTTGTTTTAATGACATCTGCCGCAGTTGCAGTAACGCTTTCAGCTCGCCGTAAGAAAAGTCGTTGGTTTGCTGGTTACGCGATTATTTCTGCAGTTTTTGCATATACAACGATTACAAACATTATTGAGCGTCCCGACGGAATCAAAATTGCATCTTTCTTTATCGCTGGAATCGTTTTGGCTTCATTTTTCTCAAGAGCCTTGCGTTCTACGGAAATACGCATTGATAAAATTGAATTTGATGAAACAGCCGAAGAATTTATCAAAGAAATGTCGAAAGGTGAATTGCGGATTGTTACCAACCGGCGTGAAGTTGGAGATGTTGCTGAATATAGATTTAAAGAACATGAAAAACGAGTTGATAATCATATTCCTTCAGGCGATCCGATTATTTTTTACGAAATCAAACTTGGCGATGCTTCTGAATTTAAAGGAAAACTAAAAATTCACGGCGTTGATATTGATGGCTATCGCGTTCTACGAACTGAAGCTCCGGCGGTTCCAAACGCAATTGCGGCACTTTTAATGTATTTGCGGGATCGAACCGGAAAAATTCCACACGTCTATTTTGGCTGGAGCGAAGGAAACCCGATAAGTTATTTAATTAGATATATTTTGTTTGGAGAAGGCGATACGGCACCTGTGACAAGAGAAATTTTGCGACAAGCAGAAATCGATCCGGAAATGAGACCAAATGTTCACGTTGGCGGTTAATCTTTTTTTGGTAATAAGTGCGGATTCATTGACAAAAAACACGAACGGCAAAAAACCGGACGACCTTGCGAAGGATAAAAAGGAACTGTTGTTTGCGAATTACAATTGCCACAATTAACTATTACTTCAATTCTTTGTTTCAAACCGGAATTTTGTGCGGTGTTAATAGCTGAAAGTCTTTCGTTTTTTGCTTGTTTGCAAGATTTACAGCGTTTTGGTGGATTTTGTAAACCTTTATCGTAGAAAAAAAGTTGTTCGCCAGCAGTCCAGACAAAACTTTCAGAACAATCAATACAATTGATTTCAGCATCTTCAAATTGATTTTCAACTAATTTTTGAGTGTTCAAATTTTCAGTTTGCGAATTTAATTCCGACATAGATCTCTTCTTCCCATGATATTGTTCAGCGGAGAATCGAGTTCATCAAAACAACCGCGTTTAAGCAAAAGAAAATTAATAATTCAGATTTTTTTGATTATTTACTTTTACAAAGATAGAATATAAGTATCTTAAATCATTATGAGATCTGGCATTAAACGTTATAACTAATTGAAATAACTGTCAAGAAGCAAGATAAAATGAAAATTCTAATAGTCGGTTCGGGTGGCAGAGAACACTCTTTAGCTTGGAAATTCAACCAAAGTTCGCGTGTTTCTAAAATTTATTGTGCAAATGGAAATGCCGGAATCTCTCAAATAGCCGAATGTGTTGATATTTTGCCAACCGAAATTGTAAAATTGCGAGATTTTGCTCTTGCAAATAAAATTGACTTAACTTTCGTTGGCGGTGAAACCTCGCTTGCTCTTGGAATTGTTGACGAATTTAAACAGCACAATTTGCGGATTTTTGGTGCGAGCGAAAAAGCAACGCAACTTGAATCAAGCAAGGTTTTTGCCAAAGATTTTATGTTGCGAAACGGAGTTTCCACAGCAAAATATTTTGTCGCAAACTCAATTAATGAAGCAAAGTTTTTGTTAGATAATTTTGAAGAAAGTGTTGTTATTAAAGCTGATGGTTTGGCTGCCGGAAAAGGTGTGATTGTTGCCAAAAATAAAGTTGAAGCATGTTCAGCAATTGATGATTTAGAAGGTTATGTCGGAAAAAATGCTTGCCGGCAGATTGTTTTAGAAGAATGTTTAATCGGAAAAGAAGTTTCACTTTTGATGTTTGCTGATGGCGAAAGTTTCTCTTTAATGCCAGCCGTTAGAGATCATAAACGAATTGGAGAAGGTGATACAGGTGCGAACACCGGCGGAATGGGAACATTTTCAACTGATGATTTATTATCCCAATCTCAACTCAAAGAAATCACCACAACTGTTATAAATCCAACGCTTAAAGGTTGTATAAGTGAAGGATTTCCATTTAGCGGAATTTTGTTTCTTGGTCTAATGCTAACCGAAAATGGAATCAAAGTTTTGGAATATAATGTTCGTTTTGGCGATCCTGAAACGCAATCAATTTTAATAAAACTTGATTCTGATTTAGTCGAAATCTGCGAAAAGGTTATTGACCATAATCTCGATCAAATTAATATTAAATGGAAAACGGGAGCTTCCGCTTGTGTTGTTCTTGCAGCAAAAGGCTATCCGCAAAATACAAAAACCGGTGATTTAATCAGCGGTTTGGATGAAGTTGGAAATGCTATTGTTTTTCATGCCGGAACCTCGAATGACGAAATTGGAAATTTGATCACTTCTGGCGGAAGAGTTTTGGGTGTTTCTGCACTTAGTGAAAATTTGGAAACTGCTTTAGATATTGCATATTCCGAAATAAAAAAGATTAATTGGAACGGAATACAATTTCGTCGAGATATTGGAAAACTGAGCTGAAAATTATGACCAAAACTTATCGATATTACGATTTGATTATGGCGGCTTTCGTCACTGTTTTGTTGTGTTCAAACTTAATTGGTGTTCATAAAGTTTCGGTCGTTCATCTACCATTTTACGGTGATTACATTTACGGAGCCGGAGTTTTATTCTTTCCAATAAGTTATTTATTTGGTGATATTTTGACCGAAGTTTACGGTTACGCACGCTCACGCAAAGTAATTTGGGCAGGATTTGGTGCGTTGATATTCGCATCTTTAATGGCATTTACTGTAACTCTTCTTCCAACAGCTTCAACAATGGAACCCGAAAAACAGCGAGCACTCGAAATAATTTTCGGACAAACTCCAAGAATTGTTGCCGCGTCGCTCCTCGCATTTTGGCTTGGCGAATTCGTCAATTCATTCGTTCTCGCGAAAATGAAACTTCTCACAAAAGGGAAGTTTATGTGGCTTCGCACAATTGGCTCCACAATTTTTGGCGAGATCGCTGATTCAATAATCTTTTATCCAGTCGCTTTTTACGGAATCTGGTCTAACGAGCAATTAATTAGCGTAATGATTGGTAATTATTTCATCAAAGTTTTATGGGAAGTTCTCGCGACACCATTTACATACATTATCGTCGGATTTTTAAAGAAAAAAGAAAACGAAGACTTTTATGATAACGACACTGACTTCAACCCTTTCAGTCTTGAATCATAAATACCGTAAAAAAGCTTCTCATTTTCTCTTATAAGTATCTGATTTTATTGCAACTTGCTTCGCTTTCGTGTATAAAACGTAACACCAACACGTAATCGTTAAATTTGTAGAACTTTTCTGTTTTACAAAGTAACGATTATCTATCTTTCAAGTGAAGCAACCAAAACCTTATTACACTTAGATTTACGAATTGATTTTGAGAGCGAAATATGACACAAGCAGAACATAAAACTACTGTATCCGAAACCGTCCGCAAACATAAAGAATTTCTTTTTCCGGCGGTTACACCTTATTACCAAGAGCCGATTGCACTCGTAAAAGGCGAAGGCGAATACGTTTGGGACGATGAAGGCAACAAATATCTTGACTGTTTCGGCGGAGTTTTAACCGTTAGCGTTGGACACGCGAATCCGACGATAAATGAAGCTATCATCAAGCAAACAAATACTTTGCAACATGCGTCCGGGCTATACGCGACCAAACCGCAAGGCGATCTAGCTGAAAAACTTGCCGAAATCACGCCCGGAAATTTGAAAAAATCATTCTTTTCATCAAGCGGAACCGAAGCAAATGACACCGCACAAATGGCGGCGAAACTTGCCACTGGCAGACACGAAGTTGTGGTTTTGCGGCATAGTTATTCGGGACGAAGTGCGACGGCTTTATCGGCGGTTGGGCATTCAACGTGGAAATCTCTGCCGTCGCAAGTCGCCGGAATTGTCCACGCACCTGCTCCGTATTGCTACCGTTGCCCGTTCAAATTGGAATATCCAAGTTGCGAAATGGCGTGTGCCAACGACATCGAAGAATTAATCCAAACAACCACGACCGGAGAAATCGCGGCGTTTATGGCTGAACCGATTTTGGGAGTCGGCGGATTTATCGTCCCACCGAAAGAATATTTCCAAATCGCCTACGAAATCGCCCGCAAACACGGCGGTTTGTGCATCGCGGACGAAGTGCAGACGGGTTGGGGCAGAACTGGCGAGAAATGGTTCGGCATCGAACATTGGGGCGTTGAGCCCGACATTATGACATCGGCAAAAGGAATGGCGAACGGTGTACCAATCGGCTGGACGATTGCCACCGCCGAAGTTGCCGACAAATATCCCGGTTTAACCTTCGCCACATTCGGCGGAAATCCAGTCTCAACGACCGCAGGTTTAGCAGTTATAAAAATGATAGAAGATGAAGAGTTACGGACAAACTGCAAAGTTGTTGGCGATTATCTGCGTGAAAAACTATGCGGATTGTTTGAGCGATACGACGTTATCGGCGACGTTCGCGGAATGGGTTTGATGCAAGCTGTCGAATTGGTAGTTGACAGAAAAACCAAACAACCGAATCCGCAGGCAGTTTTGAAAGTCTTTGAAGAAACCAAACGACAAGGTGTTCTCATCGGCAAAGGCGGACTTTACGGCAATGTTATCCGAACGGGAATGATGCTGAATTCGACGAAGGATAATGTGGATGAGTTGGTTGCGGCTTTGGATAAAGGGTTTAGTTTGTTTGGGAGATAATTATGGAAAAGAAAATTACAGAAAGTCAATTACAAGAGATTTGTCATAAAGTTAAGAGTGATTTATTGGTCACTACTATGCAGCGTAGTGATTTATCCGAAAGTGAGAAACAGTTAGAGGTGTTAAAGAGTCTGCTTAGAGCTATTCGGAGGAATCTTAATTTCCCTGAATACATGCTAGGCAATGTTCCAACGTTGATAACTGACCCGATTTCTCCTTTTGACAATATAGCGGAAACAGTACGGCAGCTTGTAGAAAACAGCGATTTTCATCCTAAATTGATTGTTGAAGAATTTTTAGGAGAAGTTTTAGGGAAAGATAGTGATTTTGACATTAACTGGAAGTCTTAGCCTGGTTCACGAAAACACTAATCAAAAACGGACTAAAGTTACGGCGGTTGACGGTTTTTAGTAATCGGCAAACACATCGGCAAAATATAGCTTGTGTAAATAACTCTATTTCTAATATAATCAATTTCTACTTGATTTAATATCAATTCTAATCGGCAAACATATCGGCAAAATGTTCACTTCTATTTCACAATTCGAACCTTTATTTCCGGCAAAAAGCGGAGAACTTGAAGACCTTGCCAAGAAATTAGTAGCGGTTTCGGCTAAACTTGAGGGCAGACTTTCGCCTGTCTTGTTGGCGGATATTCGGGAACTTTTGCGGGTCGTCAACAGTTATTACAGCAATTTAATTGAGGGCAACGGGACGCATCCGATTGATATTGAACGGGCAATGGCGGGCGATTATTCGAGTAACGAACAAAAACGCGACTTGCAAATCGAGAGCCGAATTCATATCGAAGGTCAGCGAAAAATCAGCGAAAAACTGAAAGAGAATCTTGACGAAACAATTACTAACGAAGAGTTTTTATGTTGGGTTCATCTTAAATTTTATGAAAGATTGCCCGAAAATTTACGTTGGGCAAAAAGCGACAACGGCGAAAACGTTTGGGTTGAAGCAGGCAAGTTGCGTGAAAGATTGGTTAAAGTCGGTCGCCATATTCCACCTGTTGCCGAATCGCTAAATAGTTTTTTAAGCAGATTTGATGCGGCTTATAATCCATTGACAATGCACGGTTTACGTCCGATTGTGGCACTTTCGGCGGCACATCATCGCTTGATGTGGATTCATCCGTTTTTAGACGGGAACGGCAGAGTTGCACGGCTTTTTACTGATGCTTATTTTGAGAAAATCAACTTTGAAGGCTACGGATTATGGAATGTAAGTCGAGGACTTGCCCGAAAACGCGATGATTATCGAAAATATTTGGCGGCGGCAGATTCTGAACGAGAAAGTGATTTTGACGGACGCGGAAATTTGTCCGACCGAACATTGACCGAATTTTGCGGATTTTTCCTTGAAACTTGTCTTGACCAAGCCGAATATATGAATAATTTGCTTTCTCTCACAGGTTTTTTAGAACGTCTGGAAAAATATGTCCAGCTCCGAAACGCAGGTTTAATAGTAAATGAACAAGGCGAAAAACTTGCGAAACTTCACCCCCAAGTTGGGAAAGTTTTTTGTGCAATGGCAGTTAAAGGCGAAATTTCGCGGGGAGAAGTTTTTCAAATTATCGAAATGAGTGAAAGAACCGGACGAACCATTTTGAAAAATCTTTTAGACGAAGGTTTGTTGCTTTCAAAATCGGAAAAAGGCTTGGTGCGATTGGGTTTTCCGACACACGCGGCAGGATATTGGTTTCCCGATTTATATCCAAATGAAATCAAAGGTTAAAAAAGTTTATGAAAACACTAATCAAAAACGGACGAGTCGTAACAGCGGTGGACGATTATCACGCAGATATTTTAATCGAAGATGGCTCGGTTTCGCTTATTGGCAAAAAACTTGATATTGAAGCTGATAAGGTAATTGATGCGAGCGGTAAGCTCGTTATTCCGGGCGGAATCGATCCGCATACGCATATGGATCTGCCGTTTGGCGGAACATCTTCAAGCGATGATTTCTTTACCGGAACTCGGGCGGCGGCGTTTGGCGGAACGACGACGATTATTGATTTTGCTGTGCAAAACAAAGGCGAATCAATGCTCAAAGGCGTGGATACGTGGCACGCAAAAGCTCAAGGAAAAGCCGTCATAGATTACGGTTTTCACTTGATAACGACCGATTTTGAAGACCAGCATAAGCCCGAAATGTTCAAGTTAATCGACGAAGGAATCACGTCTTTCAAATTGTTTATGGCATATCCGGGCGTGTTTTTGTCTGATGACGCGACAATTTATCGGGCGATGTCAGCCGCCGGCGAACGCGGCGGGCTTGTCTGTATGCACGCGGAGAACGGAATTGTCATCAACGAAATTATCAAAAAATTTCTTGCCGAAGGTCGCACCGCACCAAAATATCACGCTTTATCCCGTCCGACACTTGCCGAAGCAGAAGGCGTTCATCGGGCAATCGCACTTGCCGAAATGGCGGAAACGCCTGTTTATATCGTCCATTTAAGCTGCACCGATGCACTTAATCAAGTCCGCCAAGCCCGTGATCGAGGAATAATGGCATTTGCCGAAACTTGTCCGCAGTATTTATTTCTATCAATTGACGATTACGGCGACGATTGGAACGGTGCAAAATATGTGATGACACCGCCTTTGCGAGAAAAACACAACCAAGCCGAACTCTGGAAAGGCTTGCGAATGGACGACTTACACGTTATCGCCACCGATCATTGTCCGTTTTGTATGAAAGATCAAAAGGAATTGGGACGCGATGATTTCTCAAAAATTCCCAACGGTGCTCCAGGCGTTGAATATCGGATGGAACTGATTTACAACGGCGGAGTTGTCGAAAATCGAATCTCGCTTAATCGCTTTGTCGAACTTACTTCAACTGCCGCCGCGAAAATGTTCGGAATGTTCCCGAAAAAAGGCACAATCGCCGTCGGAAGCGATGCCGACATCGTGATATTTGACACGGAAAAAGAACACACTTTCACGCTCGAAGCCCAACATATGAACGTAGATTATTGTGCGTATGAAGGGAAGACGATCAAAGGAAAGGTCGAAACTGTTTTGTCTCGTGGACGAGTCGTAATTGAAAATGGGGAATGTTTGGTTGGTAAAGGAAGCGGCGAATTTATAAAGCGTGGGGAATGTGTGAAGATTTGAAAAGAAAAATCATGGATATGTAAATGAGGAGAAAATTATGGCAAGTTTTGTTTACAACTCTTTCAAGAGTAATGCAGCCTTCGATATACAAGAAAGTCAAAACCAATGGTATGACTATATTCAGAAGAAAGAATTTCATGATGATTTGAAGAACTCATTGAAATCTGAAGGCGAGTTGTACCGCAAAGATTTACAACGAAATGCTGAGCTAGCAAGTAAAGATATGAATGCTTTGCGGAAAGAGTTTTCTCAAGCCTCAGAAGACCAACTCGAAGCAATTTACGAACAAACTCGAGCAATTACCGAATCCGCTGAAATGGTTTGCGGAAGACTTGATGAAGGATTTGATGAAGTTTCGGGAAAACTCGATGACATTTGTGCAATGCTCGACTGGCGGTTGACAGCAGTTGAAGATCAACTGAGAATCTCAAATTTGCTGTTACAAAATATTGGACTTCTCCTTCGAGTACCTGATTTCCAAAAGGAACGCCAATATTTTATTGAGCAAGGTTTCAAACATTATAGAAATGCAATGCTTGATTCGGACATCTATGAAGACGCACTTAAGAATTTGCTTGAAGCGGAGAACCGAGAAACGACCGATTATGTTGTTTTGCATAGAATCGGAATGATTTATCTTTACGCAAATAACGAAGAAATTCTGAATCTAGTAAAAGCAGAGGAGTATTTTCGACGTGCCGCTAAATATGCAATGGTTGAATCTAACCCAGAAGCACAACAAACACTAAATTTACTCGCGGGCGACACAGAGCAAAATCTACTAAACCAGGCGATTACTCCAGAAGCCGCGAAAGCAGTCGCAGCGAAAGCGTATTTTCAAGCAGGTGTTGCATGTTACGTCCAAGGCAATTTTAAGGAAGCCGAGGAGCTTTCCTATAAAGCATTTTCCCTTTTGCCTTCTTTTTATGAAGCGGGCTTTATTCAGGCTAAGGCTGTTGCTCAACTCGGTAGGGGGAAGAAATCAGCGGAGATTTTACGAGGGATAATTAAAGATGAGCGTTTTTATTCAATAAAAACACTTTCAGATACGGACCTCATTACAAAGCTTGAAGTTAGAATGATGTTAGAGCATTTAACGAATGAAACAATTGATTTTGTTACTCAAAAGATTGCCAAAATTAAACAAGACATGTTGCCTAACAGTCAAATTACACCATTGTTACCTGAGATAGAATCTCTAGTATCTCGTAATACATATCTTGATACGCTAAACGCACTCGATGCTATTAATATCAAAAAAGAATGGAAACGCCCTAAGTTGCATGCGGCTAAGATTAATTGGGTAATAGATGAAGAACTTATATCAATTGAGGATTTTGTAAAAGTTGAAAAGCAATATCACGATGAAGAAGCACAACTTGAGCAAAAAATGGATGATTATTCCAAGCATCAGATTGAAAAAGCAGCGAACCGAGAATTGGCAAAACACAAGTTGAATAGGGAATTTGCAAACAGAGTTATCACAAATTTTCTAAAATTAATTCCAATCAGAATTTTCTACACATTACTCTTAGCTTTCATAGCTGGTTTGATATTCGGTTCTTTTGTTTTTTTGGGAGTTATTGGAATTAGCCTGTTTATTCTGGTAATACAATTTATTAGTGTATTATTAGAATACAAGAAACAACTAAATGCGGATTGATAGAAACTTCGTAACCAAATGGAAATCGGTTCGGCAAGCATCGGCTTGTGTTTGTCGGTAATTTAGCCCACGCATTCGGAAAATGGATTATTTTTTGAATTGTGGCAAAAATTTCGGCTGAGAAATCGAGACCAAGACCTTCTTGGCAATCTTCATAGTAGCGAACTGATTCGATAAATTCAGTTTTGGCTTCCGGATGAAACGAGTATTTCATTTCGAGAATTTTTGTTTGATTTCGTTGAAAACTTGTTCGCCGGGAATCGTTTTCACTTTCCCCGCCACAATTTCACTTATCCGACTTTCGGCTTCATCTGCCCATAAATCGTCAATTCCTTGGTTCGTGGAGTGAATACTGCTGAGAAGTGTTTCGACCAATTTCGTTTTCATATCAATCGGCATTGATTCGACCATCGAAATAATATTTGTTGAATTTATTGCCATAAAAGCCTCACAATCTCAATAGTTTAACACAAAAATATCTTAAATCTCCCTTGTTGGTTTATTGCTAACTTCTGAAATTTCTTAACGCGAAAGATGTTGAATTGAATTATCTCTATCAATTAAGCTAAATATAAACAAACATAGTATAATTAAGGTTTCGAAAATTTGAGAAAGCCGTAGCTTTTTTGGTTTTTGAAGCCTTATTTTTATCAACAGTTATTAAGATAATTATTTCTATGTCAGGTTTTGAACAAAAGTTAAGCCGAGTTTCGCCCAATGAACGAATGATGTTGCAGGTGCTTTCGATATTTTGGGAGCAAATAACCGCGACTGAATTTTACGCACTTTTGCGGCTACTTGAGATAAAAAACGCTGATGGCGGATTATACACAATGCCTTCGCTGACGATATTTCGAAATACTTATGTTGATCGCGGAATTCTTCGTAATGTTAAGGAATTGTGGGGAAGCGGTTTTGAAATTGCTGATGAAAAACTGAAGGAATATCTCACACGCGAGGCTGAGCAAGAGCTTTGGTTTAGCAAAGTTGTGGAGATAATTCAGATAAATTTTAACATCAGCACCTATTCGCGTTGGTCGGGCGAGCGTTATAAATTGCGTTTGTTACGAGACTATCGACTGAGTGTTTATATGGGTGAAACTGATTTTACTAAAGCAATTTTTTTGAAATTAGTTGAAATTAATTCTCAACTGGAAACGGCGAAAATTATGTTGAATATATTTTCAAATCCGTTTCAAAAAGAATTTCTTGCTAGATTTACACAACCATTTCAAATAAATATGCTTTATCAATTATTTGAAAAAGCCTTTGAGAATTCTGAATCAACCGCCGAACTTTGGGAATTTGTCCGCGAACAGAATATCAATAGCGAAGTAATGGACAGTTTCAAGCTAGATGAGTTGATTTTTAATGGTGATATTGCCGCCGCAAAAGCACTGATAAATAACCCTGATACATTTCAAGAATTGATTGCGATGGCAGTTATTGCTTTGCTTGAAAAAGATTACGATGCTTCTGTAGCAGAGTTTGAAACAGCATTCAAGTTTTGGAGAAAGATTAATAGCAAGAAAAAAGGCTACCCGAATATTTGGCAAATGTTTTTGTATAGTTTGGCACTTTACAAGACAAATGAATCGAAGTTTTTCACTTTTGCTGAGGAATTTTATGTTTACGCGAACAAAAATTATCCTGAAATTTCGACTCATAAAGCAATTAACGCATTAGAATCTTTTCTCAGAAACAAAAATAATATTGTTCAGATAATGGCTAATCAGACAACGTCTCGAACTTTTTCTCACAAAATTGTCGAATGTTTGGCTTCGGCGATTATTCCGACTCTAAAATTGCCGGTTTATGCTAAAGAATTTGCTGCCCAAAATCAACTTCTTGGCTATCGTTGGTTTGAGTTGGAACTTAGCAATTTAATCGCCGCAAAGGAAAAAACTGAGAGCACGCAAGCTAAAGAATTTACTGAACAATTATCTCAAGAAATAGGTTTTGAACCTGTCGGAAACTCGATTCCGCCGATTGAAGATTGGGAACGTGTATTGAGAGTTTTGACGGTTGTGGCGGAAAATATTCAAGATAAAACTCAAATAGATGGAAACGTAAATGAAATGCGTGTTGCCTGGCACTTGAATTTTGACCGTAAAGAAATTCAGCCAGTTGAGCAAAAGTTTAACAAAACCGGTTGGTCAAATGGTCGAAATATTGCACTCAAAAGATTGTTCGAGCTTGATGTGAAAAATTTAACTGACCAAGACACTTTTGTTGTTAAAAATGCGATGCGAAAGAATCGTGATTATTCATATTACGGCTCAGATTTTTTTGATTTTGATTGGCAAAAAGGTTTAGCGGCTTTGGTTGGACATCCAAATCTATTTTTGCTCAAAAATCCTGGTGTTAATGTTCAATTAGTCAAAGGCGAACCGGCTTTGGTCGTCAAAGAAATCAAAGACGATCTCGAAATTTCATTTGACACCGAATTTTCCGATGAAGGTTTTAAAGTTCAGAAAGAAACCGAAACTCGTTATAAAGTTTTGGAAATCAGCCGACAGCATCTCGAAATCGCTAATTCTCTGCAACACAATAAGTTAAAGATTCCGCGAAAAGGTCGTGAATCGCTGATGAAAGCAATTCAACTGCTTTCGAGCAAAATTGCAATTCATAGTGATTTGGAAGAGCATTTCGAAAACTTGCCTTCCGTAGAACCGGAAAATCGGATTCACGCACTCATTACACCTTTGGGCGATGGCTTTCATCTCGAATTTTTCGTCAAACCTTTTCGCGAATTTCCGCCGTATTTTAAACCCGGAAAAGGTAACGAATCAGTCATTGCAGACATCGAAAATGTGCGAACGCGAACAAAACGTAACCTCAATAATGAACGTATTTTGCTTGACGAAATTGAAGAATCTTGTCCGTTTCTGGCTCAATTTGAAAGTGGAAATTACGAGTGGGAATTGAAAGATGCCGAAGCCTGTTTGACGGCGATGATTGAGCTTGAAACGCCACGAAGTGAAAACAAATTAGTAATTGAATGGACTAAAGGGCAAAAACTAAAACTGCTCGGAAACATTGGATTTGGCAATTTATCGATGAACGTCAAAAGCAATAATATGTGGTTTGATGTTACCGGCGAAGTTAAAATCAACGAAGATCTAGTTATTTCGATGCAAGAGTTAACCAAACTTTTAGGAAACAGCACGAATAATTTTATCGAACTTTCCGACGGACAGTTTGTTGCGATCACGGAAAAACTTCGTAAACATTTGCAGTCGCTTTCTGCTGTCATGGACGACAAAAACCGGCTGCATAATCTGCGAAGCGGGATTTTGGAAGAATTTTCGGAAGAACTCGAAAATTTCAAAGCTGACAAGGCATGGAAAGATCATTTAGAAAAACTCAAAGCAGTTAAAAGCTTTGTTCCAGAATTACCAGCAACATTCGAAGCCGATCTTCGCCCTTATCAAGTTGAAGGTTTTGAATGGCTTTCGCGACTTGCGAATTGGGGCGTTGGTGCGTGTTTGGCAGACGATATGGGACTTGGAAAAACCCTGATGGCGTTGGCTGAATTAGTCGAAAGAGCCGAAAAAGGTGCAGCGTTAGTTGTTGCTCCCGTGAGCGTTTGTCGAAATTGGGTGAAAGAAGCGATGCGATTTGCTCCAACCTTAAACTTTCATATTTTCGGTCTTGGCGACAGACGTGCAACAGTCGAAAGTCTCGGCAAATATGATGTTTTAGTGACGAGTTATAGTCTTTTGCAAGCCGAAGAAGAGCTTTTTACTAGCCAAAAGTTTGCCACAATTGTATTGGACGAAGCTCAGGCGATAAAAAACCGAAACACCAAACGCTCAAAAACTGTGATGGCTTTGCAAGGCGATTTTCGCCTGATTACGACCGGAACTCCGATTGAAAATCATTTGGGCGAGCTTTGGAATTTGTTTAATTTTATCAATCCAGGGCTTTTAGGAAGTCACGAGTTTTTTAATACAAAGTTTGCTTCGCCGATTGAAAAAGATAAAGACGATGATGCTCGTAAAACATTGCAACGATTGATAAAACCTTTCACTCTGCGACGACGGAAAAATCAAGTTTTAGATGATCTGCCCGCAAAGACCGAAATAGTTTTGACGGTTGAAATGTCTGATGAAGAACGTGCATTTTACGAGTCGATCCGCCGCGATGCATTGCAAAAGATTGAAGCGTCTGGCGGTGAAGCAAAAGACAAACGCTTCCAAATTTTAGCCGAACTGACACGTTTGAGATTGGCGTGCTGCCACCCGAAATTGGTCAACGAAAATATTCCATTGGGCAGCAGCAAGCTTGATTTGTTTGGCGAAACACTTGATGAATTATTGGAAAATAAACACAAAGCTCTGGTATTTAGCCAATTCGTAAAACATTTAAAAATCATCGAATCTTATCTCAAAGAAAAGGGAATTCCTTATCATTATCTCGATGGAAGCACGCCCGCACATATTCGTCAGGAGCGAATCGACGATTTCCAACGCGGCAACGGCGAGGTGTTTTTAATTAGTCTGAAAGCTGGCGGAACTGGTTTGAATTTGACTGCAGCAGACTATGTAATTCATCTCGATCCTTGGTGGAATCCTGCGGTAGAAGATCAGGCGACTGACCGCGTACATCGAATCGGGCAGCATCGTCCGGTGACTGTATATCGTTTAGTTACTGAAAATACGGTCGAGGAAAAGATTCTAAAACTTCACGAAACGAAAAGAGATTTAGCTGATAGTTTGCTTGATGGAACAGATTCAAGCAGCAAATTGTCGGCGAATGATTTGCTCGCTTTGATAAGTGAAATATAAATTACATAAATCGAGTTATTTAAGATATTATGTCACAAACAAATTATGGCAAATATCGAAACAATTCAACATCCCGATGGGCGAATTGAACTAAATGACGAGGCTTTAGACTCAATTAAACTCTCGCCACTTTACAACGAGGATCTTGCACCAGTTCCGACCAATGAACGTAATTGGACAACATATAATTACGCCGCTTTGTGGATTTCGATGGCACATTGTATCCCGACTTATATGCTCGCTTCAGGGCTAATTTCGGCAGGAATGAACTGGTGGCAAGCTTTGCTGACGATTCTTTTGGGTAATGTGATTGTTCTTGCTCCAATTTTGCTCAATTCTCACGCGGGGACAAAATACGGAATTCCTTTTCCTGTTTTTGCACGTTCGAGTTATGGAACAATTGGTTCGAATTTTCCGGCGATAATGCGGGCGATTGTCGGCTGCGGATGGTTTGGGATTAACGCTTGGATCGGCGGACAGGCTCTGCAAACGCTTTTCGGAGCGATTATTCCTAACTGGGCAGCAATGTTTGGCGACAAAATCGGCGGACATTATCCGACCGAATGGATTTCGTTTTTACTCTTTTGGGCTTTGAATATCGCGGTTGTGTATCGCGGAATGAATCTCCTGCGACACGTTGAAAATTGGGCAGCTCCGTTTGTCTTGATAATGACGGCATTGCTTTTGGTTTGGATTGTTTGGATGGCTGACGGTTTTGGAAATTTATTGCAAGATCGTGGAAAATTTCACACATTCGGTGAATTTTTCCCTGTGTTTGTTCCAAGTTTGACCGCGATGATTGGCTTTTGGGCGACGCTAAGTCTTAATATGCCGGACTTTACGCGATTTGGGAAGAGTCAGCGTGAACAGACGATCGGGCAAATTGTGGCATTACCAACAACGATGGTTATTTTTGCCGCGATGGGAATCATTATCACCTCCGCAGCGTTGGTCGTTTTTCCGAATATGGATCCGAAAGATTCTTGGGATCCGGTGAAATTAGTCGGACAATTTTCGCAGCCAGTTGTCGTTGCAATATCAATGTTTACAATAGTTGTGGCTACGCTGTCAGTTAATATCGCAGCAAATGTCGTCTCGCCTGCAAACGATTTTGCGAACGCTTTTCCTAAATGGATTTCCTTCCGAACTGGCGGTTTAATCACAGGAATTATTGGAATTTTGATGATGCCCTGGAAACTACTTGCCGATCCGAGCGGCTATATTTTCTCGTAGTTATTAGGATATTCAGGCGGATTAGGAGCAATCGCGGGCGTGATGATCGCCGATTATTGGCTGGTGCGAAACAAAGACTTGAATCTCGCGGATTTGTATCGATCGAAAGGAATTTATGGCGGTTGGAATTGGCGAGCGATTGTTGCCACCTTGCTAGGTTGCTTTTTCGCGTGGATTGGTTTGATTTACGAGCCGCTGAAAGGTTTGTATGATTATGCTTGGTTTATCGGATTCGGCGTTTCGGCTGTGGTGCATTTTGGATTGATGAAGATGTTTCCTCCAAATTTTGACTAAACTCTAAGAATGAAGAAATTAAAATACACATTATTAATATTAATTTGCCTAGTTATTTTATTCGTTCCATTCGTCAATCTTGGCGGAAACTATTATCGGGGAATTTTGGGTATTTGGCATAAAGAGCAATCGACCGGAAGTGGAAATTTCATTAAGTTAATACCTGATTTTACATACTACGCACCGATGTTTTCTGATCCAACAAGCTTTCGTTTAAAAGAAGATGGTTATGCCGTTGATCGATTTTCGGTTTTTCACAATGGTGAAAGAGTTCCTGATTCAGACGGTAATAGTTTTCGTTCGCTCGGCAATGGCTGTTTTGTGGACAAGTATAATGCCAGATGTGACGGCACTTTAGTATTAAAAAGAATGAAACCTGAGCTAGATCCCGAAAGCTTTGATTCAGCAAGCTTTCAAGGCAATATTTTCATTCGCTATGAGCCGGAAGGAAATGCCGACACATATAGAAAACTAGAGAATTATCGAACTGAAGCAGTGGTGGTAAAGGATAAATTTGGAATTTATATCCGAAACGAACGAGTCATAAAAACACTTAATGGAATGGAATTGAACATTCCGGTTTATAACAAGATTCAAAATGTTGATTCTGAAACGTTTGAGGCACGATCCGTTGATGGGTGCCAATGGGACGAAAAAGAACGCAAATGCGTGTTGTTTGATATGTGTGTTTTGATGGATGCGAATTTTGTATACGAGACTGAGCCTTATTCTTGTAAAATGACTGGAATTAAAACAAAAAGATGAATATGAAATACGAAAAAGTTAAGAATTATTACAACGGTAAATTTGTCGAAAGTGTTGCAACCGAACATCTCGAAGTTGTTTCGCCGACTGACGGCAATTTGCTTTCAACCGTTCCGATGTCAACGACGGACGAATTAAGCAAAGCGGTCGAATCGGCAAAAAATGCGTTTGAAAGTTGGAGCAAAACGCCGATTAAAGAGCGTGTGCAAGTATTTTTTCGCTATCGTTCGCTACTCGAAAAAAATCTCGATGAATTGACGAAACTTGTCTCCGAAGAGAACGGGAAAACTTACGACGAAGCGAAGGCGGAAGTCGAAAAATCTATCGAACTGACCGAGTTTGCGTGTTCGATGCCGCAGCTTATTTCGGGCGAGATTTTGGAAGTTTCGCGTGGGGTGGAATGTCGCACGGATCGTTTTCCGGTCGGTGTTGTCGCGTCAATCGTGCCGTTTAATTTTCCGCTGATGGTGCCGAATTGGACGATGCCGAACGCTCTAGTTTTGGGCAACACGATGATTATGAAGCCTTCGGAACTCGTGCCTTTGTCGTGTTTGCGAATGGCGGAACTTTTGCAAGAAGCAGGTTTGCCCGACGGTGTTTTCAATATCATCAACGGCGGAAAGTTAATTGTTGAAGGCATTTGCAGTCATCCAAACATTGCGGCGGTGAGCTTTGTCGGCTCGACCAAAGTTGCGAAACTTGTCTATCAACAAAGCACGGCGACTTTGAAATCGTGCGTGGCTCTCGGCGGTGCGAAAAATCATTTATTTGTGTTGCCAGACGCGAATCCGGCAATGACGGCGACGAATGTTACGGCTTCGATGTCGGGCTGTGCGGGACAGCGTTGTATGGCGGCTTCAGCGATGTTGGCGGTCGGGAATGTGTCGCCGATTATTGACCAAATTTGCGAAGAAGCGAACAAAATTGTGGTCGGAAAAAATCTCGGTGCGGTAATTTCAAAAGCCGCTAAAGAACGAATCGAAAAATATATTACCGAAGCCGAAACGCAAGGTGCAAAAATCTTGGTTGACGGCAGAAACGCGGTCGTCGAAGGCAAAGAAAACGGCAGTTACGTCGGTCCAACCGTGATTGATTTTGTAACGCCCGAAATGTCTGTCGCCACCGAAGAGATTTTTGGACCGGTAATTTCAATCATTCGCACCAACACTTTGGACGAAGCAATTGCCATTGAAAACGCGAATCCATACGGAAATGCAGCTTCGGTGTTCACACAAAGCGGCGGACTCGCAAGATATGTGATGGAACACGCAAGTGCAGGAATGATTGGAGTTAATATCGGCGTTCCGGTTCCGCGTGAACCTTTTTCATTCGGCGGCTGGAACGAATCGAGATTTGGTGCAGGCGATATTACAGGCAAAAGTTCCATCGAATTTTGGACGAAATTGAAGAAAACAACGATTAAATGGAATCCGGAAGCTGGTGTTAACTGGATGAGTTAGTGCAATTTTAGAATTTAGATTCGGCGAGGCTTTGTCCTTTTCAAACTAGAATCAGCAAATTGACTGCGACGTGATAGAATTGCGATATCCCATGATTAGTCAAACATAAGTATTTAATTGGCAAATTGGAGCAAAATGACTATATTTTTATGTCGCTGAGGGTTTATCAATTGCGAATTCAATAATCTTTATATTAAATGATTTTGTCAAAAATTATTGATTTAACGACCTCAAAATTTTTAGATAATAATTGGCAACTGAATTTCATCAATGTAATAGAGACTTATGGCACGTAAACGTATAGAACTAAGCGAGAATCAACCTTTCTTGCCAATGAACCTTCCAGAACCACCAAAAGAAATTGAAGTGCTTTTTAAGCCAATTCGCAGACCTGTGTGGACGGAAAATAAGGCAAAACTGATTGAACGATATTTACATCTTTTTGTGTTGGTTACAAAACACGGAACTTATATAGATGGATTCGCGGGTCCTCAAGAACCTGATAAACCAGAAATGTGGGCAGCAAAATTGGTTTTGGATACTGAACCAAAGTGGATGAGGCATTTCTTTTTATACGACCAAGACCCTTCTAAATTTGAAATGTTAGAAGAATTGAGAAAAAGTCAGCCGTTATTGGATTCAAAGCAAAGAAAAGTCGTCCGGGACATCGAGGTTCACTGTGGTGATTTCAACCAACTCATAAATCAGCTTTTGGAATCAAATTGTATTAAGCAAAAGGAAGCCACTTTTTGCTTATTAGACCAGAGAACTTTTGAATGTAAGTGGTCAACTGTTAAGTCACTTGCAGAATATAAAGTTGATAGTAACAACAAAATTGAACTATTTTATTTTTTGCCTAATTCATGGCAAGACAGAGCACTTGCCGCATTAAAGACGAATAAGAATTTAGCGTCAGACTGGTGGGGAGGAAGTGATGCTGATACTTTGTTTGCTATGGGACAAAATCAACGAAGAGATTTACTTTGCGAACGTTTCAAAACCGAACTAGGTTACAAATATGTTACGCCATGGGCAATTTACGAAAAATCGAACGGAAGCGGGCTGATAATGTATTACATGCTTCACGCTACAGATCACGCTGAGGCACCACTTTTAATGCAAAGAGCATACTATCATGCAGTTGTTCCTAAATGTGAATATGAACAACCTGCTCTGAGTTTTATGGAAAGCGGTCTAGTCTAATGTTTCTAAAAACTTATATAATTTACACTTTATTGATTAATTACAAGAGTTTACAAATGGCAACAAAATCAACAATTGAATGGACAGAATCAACGTGGAACCCTGTAACTGGTTGCACAAAACTAAGCGACGGTTGCAAAAACTGCTATGCAGAAAAACTTTCATTGCGTCTAAAAGCAATGGGACAGGCAAACTATAAAGATGGTTTCAAGCTAAATTTGCAACCGAGAATGCTTGAACTTCCTTTGAGTTGGAAAAAACCACAGACAATCTTTGTTAATTCAATGAGCGATTTGTTTCATAAGGACGTTCCGCTCGACTATATTCAGCAGGTTTTCAATGTTATGGCAAAAGCTGATTGGCATCAATTTCAAGTTTTGACCAAACGCTCTGAAAGATTAAAAGAATTTAGTAAAGAATTAAATTGGAAATCGCATATTTGGATGGGTGTAAGTGTTGAAAATATGAAAGTTATTAATCGAATAGACGATTTACGCAAAACAGACGCACATATTAAGTTTCTTTCGATTGAACCGCTTTTAGATAGTTTGCCAAAACTTGATTTAAGTGAAATTGATTGGGTAATTGTAGGTGGCGAATCCGGTCCGAAAGCTCGTCCAATGGATGAAAAATGGGTTTTGGAAATTAAAGATCAATGCGAAGAACAAAAAGTCCCATTTTTCTTCAAACAATGGGGCGGTGTCAGAAAGCACAAAACAGGCAGAACTCTTTTGGGTAAAACTTGGGACGAAATGCCGCAAAAATCAAGAATAGCGAGTATTTGATAGATAAACTATTAGTCCAGCAACCCGCTGGACTAATTAGGCAACAATCCGTCGGACAAAACCCAAACTTATTATGAAAACAAAAATTAAAATCATTGCAATTTCTACATTTGCACTTTTCGCATTAGTCTTTTTAGCACCGAAAAGTGAGATGCAAACTAAGGTCGAAACTGCCGGACAGAAGTTCAAAAGCATTAAGGTTTTGAATGATATGCCTGCCGATCAGATGGGCAAAGTGATGAATATGATGTCGGCGAGTTTGGGCGTAAACTGTGCGTTTTGTCATACTTCCAACGACGGCGATTACGAAAAAGAGGGCAACGAACACAAAGATAGTGCTCGTAAAATGCTGAAAATGACGTTTGATTTGAACAAGAATCATTTCGATGGTCGCCCTGAAATAAACTGTAACTCGTGTCATAACGGCAAATCGCACCCGCAGCCTTCTTTTCCTTTAACAGCGGCAAAAGTTGCCGAAGAACGTCCGAAACAACCGGAAAAGAAACCTACTGTTGATGAAATTTTGGCGAAGTATGAAACCGCTATCGGCGGAAAAGGGAATTTGGCAAAAATTACTTCGCGGCAAATAAAAGCACAACGAATTGAGCCGGATAATAAAACTGTTGAAGCCGAAGAAATTTTGCAGAAAGGCAATAAACTATCTGTTCAAACGACTTATCCGTCGAAAGAATACGGTGATTACGTTCTGAAAGAAGTTTTTGACGGGACAAATGTTTGGAAGAAAGGCAACAAATCTGAAATTGAACTAAAAGCTGATGAAGCCGAAAATATCAAACGGGAAGCACAACTTTTTGCCAACGCAGATTTGAAAGCTGTCTATGCAAAACTTGATTTTCGTTTTCTTGATAAACTGGACGGCAAAGAGGTTTATATCATTCAAGCGACAACCGCCGATAACAAACGCGAGAGACTGGTGTTTGATGTCGCCACCGGTTTGCTCATTCGCCGATCTGCGTCTTCGCCAACTATTCTGGGCAATCACGTTTTTCAGGTTGATTATCTGGATTACAAAGATTTCGGCGGCGTAAAATTGCCGACTATGTTGAAATATGCGATGCCGCAGATTCAGTGGTCTCGGAAAGTTTTGGAAGTTAAGAATAACGTAAATATTGATGATGCGAAGTTTATGAAATAAGGGGTTTTAGCCGCGGATTAACGCGGATGACGCGGATTTAAGAAAGATTTTTTAGATAAAATTAAGACGTAAAGATAGGAAAAGATGATACAAAATTATTATATTTTTGCAGTCTTATCAATTACTTTTCTGCGGTTATCCGCGAAATCCACGGCAAAATAAAATAATATGGAAGAACCTTTAAAACAAAGCGAATTGACCGAAAAAATTATTGGCACGTTTTACGAAGTTTATAACGAATTGGGATTTGGTTTTTTGGAGTCGGTTTATGAAGAAGCGATGTTGATGGCACTCGAAGCCAAAGGTTTAAAAGTCAAGCAACAAGTTCCGATTCCTGTTTGGTTTCGCGGTAAAAAGATTGGAAATTTTGAAGCGGATTTGATTGTCAACGATTTGATAATTATTGAATTAAAGGCAGTTAAAGGAATAGATGATGCACATATTGCACAACTTCTAAATTATTTGCGAGCGACACAAATAGAAGTTGGTTTAGTATTGAATTTCGGACACAAACCCGAATTTAAACGAAAGGCTTTTGATAATAATCGTAAAAAACGACCGACCACGAAATCAATGATTGAAAATTTATTAACGGCGGATTGAAGAGGTTTTTGCCTCGGATTTCGCGGATAACGCGGATTCAGAAAGATGAAGAATGTTTGAATTTTACATTGAAGCGAAATTTGGAAGTGCTTTATTATCTTTGTCTTATCCGCGTCATCCGCGTTAATCCGCGGCTAAATTAAAGGAAAAACTATGTCAAGAATAATAAAATGCGGCTTGATTCAAGCACACAATCACGCACCGACAGATGCACCGATTGCGGAAATTAAGAAAATAAACAACGATATTCAACTGAAAATGGTTGAAGATGCGGCGAAAAAGGGTGTGCAAATGCTTTGTTTTCAAGAGATTTTCAACACTCCGTATTTTTGTGCCGAGCAAACTACGCGTTGGTATGAAGCGGTAGAAAAAGTTCCCGACGGCGAAACTGTGCAGATGATGCAATCCGTAGCGAAAGAATACGGAATGGTTTTGATAGTTCCGGTTTACGAGGAAGAAATGTCCGGTGTTTATTACAATACCGCCGCCGTGATTGACGCAGACGGTAAATATCTCGGCAAATACCGCAAGACGCATATTCCGCATGTTGCTCCCGGTTTTTGGGAAAAATTCTATTTTCGTCCGGGAAATCTCGGTTATCCATGTTTTGATACGGCGTTTGCCAGAATCGGCGTTTATATTTGCTACGACCGACATTTTCCCGAAGGTGCGAGAGCTTTGGGTTTAAACGGTGCGGAAATTATCTTTAATCCATCGGCAACGGTCGCAGGACTTTCGGAATATCTTTGGAAATTGGAACAGCCCGCACACGCAGTCGCGAACGGATATTTTGTCGGTGCAATTAATCGTGTCGGCACAGAAGCACCTTGGAACATCGGCGAATTTTACGGACAAAGCTATTTTTGCGATCCACGCGGACAAATGCTCGCTGTCGGCACTCGCGATCAAGATGAGTTAATTGTCGCAGATTTGAATATGGATTTGATCAAGGAAGTCCGCAACACTTGGCAGTTCTTTAGAGATCGACGACCTGATGCTTATGGAAGTTTGGTTGAAGGTTAAACTGAATTTATGACAAATTGTCTAAACTGCGACAACAATTTTGAAGGTGCTTTCTGCAATCTTTGCGGACAAAAAGCGTCAACTCATCGCTTTACGATGCACGAATGGCTGCACGAAATTCCGCACAGCATTTTGCACGTGGACAGCGGTTTTTTCCTGACGATGAAGACATTGTTCGTTCGTCCGGGCTATGCAGTTCGTGAATTTCTGCACGGAAAACGCAAACTTTTATTCAGTCCGTTTTTGTATGTGCTGATTTTGTGCGGAGTTTATGTGGTTGTTACTCATTTTTTCGGGAAAGATGAGAAGGTAATTGAAGTCACAAATATTTCTAACGCAAACGAGTATATTTCTGAACGTTATTATAAGATTTGGGCAGTTGCAATGGTGATTCCCTTGGCGGTTGGGTCATATTTTGCTTATTTCAAATCGGGCTATAATTTTGCCGAACACTTGGTTTTTAACGCCTATTTAATGGGACAACTGGTAATTGCAGATATAATTTTGGTATTAATTTCGGCAACGAATTTTGACGAAAATTATATGTCGGTATTCAAATCTTTAGAATTTATCAAATTTCCATTTTGGTTTTGGATGCTTTGGCAATTCTTCAAACCTCGGAAATGGTATTGGGGAATTCTGCAATTCATTCTCTTTTTGCTGCTTGCAAGCATCGCAACATCAATTCTATTGACTCCGTTCGGATTTTATATTTTGAAAATGAAAGGCTCGCATTAGTTTTTGCAGTTTTATGAACGGAATATTAATTTGAAAGTTCTATTGAAATGACTTGCAGATGCTTTTGGAAGTTTGGTGGGAGATTAGAAATGAGAAATGAAATCAAGAAACATCATTTGAATGCGAAGGGTAAATATTATATTGATTTCGATGTTTGCACATGTAGTGGGGCTTGCCAATTCTACGCCCCAAATAATTTTGCAATTGATAAGATTGACATCACTGCCTATGTTGCGAACAACCTGAAACGCCAGAAGAAGAAGCACAATGCAAAGAAGCGATGCTTTGTTGTCCGGTTGAAGCGATTTTAGACGACGGAGAAGAATAATGATAATTTACAAATTTGTGTTTATTTTGTTGGTTTTATCTATTTCAACTTTTGCCCAAACACCGCAAAACATTGAGCAAGAACTAATAAAACTTTACGCTAAAGTCGATGATAATGCGGGTTATAAAAGTAATAACGACTCCGATTTGCTCGAAAAAGCGAATGATGATTTCAAAGCGAAAATGTTGAAATATACGAAAACTGCTTCAACTTTGAAATATAAATTCGGCGAATTACAAAAAGAAATTACGATAAAAACATCAGAAGAAGGCAAGTTTCGGGCTTATTCTTGGGACAGATTAGACGGCGGAACGATGCACTTTTTTGAAACCGTTTACCAATTCCAAGCTAAAGACGGCAAAGTTTATTCGCAAGCTGTTAAGACCGAAGAAGGTAATGCGGGCGGTTTTGTTAATGATATTTTTAGTATCGAAACTAAACTCGGAAACATTTATTTGGTTTGCAGTTACGCAATCGGTTCGACTCAAGATCGTTACGAAGGTGTCGGCTTATTAAAAATTGACGGCAACAATTTGAACGACAAAGTAAAACTTTTCAAAACCAAATCGGGACTAACTAATTCAATCGGCTTTAGTTACAACTTTTTCTCAGTGCTTGACAAAAAAAGGGATAATGATGATTTGATACTTTACGATAAAAAAACGAAAGTTCTCAAAATTCCTGTTGTCATTGAAGATAAAGAATTTGGCAACGGTAGAGTTACGGATAAATTTATCAGTTACAAATTCAACGGTACATATTTTGTAAAACAGTAAAAGGGTTCGCAAGCTCAGAAAAAAGTTTATGATTCCGGCAGAAATAGAAATTTGCGATGAGTGTGAAAGTAATTTTTCACGACATAGTTCTAAAATGAATTCGTTATGCCCTGAATGTGCCAATTTTCTTTATGGATATGAGAACTGCTCGCATGAACTAAAAAATGGAGTATGTTCAAAGTGCAATTGGGATGATTTTACTTCAACATATGTCAAAAATTTAAAGCAAAATAGTAAATTATGATTGAAATTACACACGAACAAATCGAACAAAACTTTGCGGAAATTCATCCGCTGATGACCAAAAGCGAAGCGTTATTGGAAGCAAACCGCTGTCTTTACTGCTACGATGCTCCTTGCACATACGCTTGTCCGACGCATATTGACGTTCCTAATTTTATTAAAAAGATCGCTTCGGGAAATCTTCACGGTTCGGCGAAAGTAATTTTTGATGCAAATCCGATTGGCAGTTCGTGTGCAAAGGTTTGTCCGGTTGAAGTTTTGTGCGAAGGTGCTTGTGTTGAGAAAACTTTGGTCAAAAAGCCGATTGAAATTGGTCGCCTGCAGCGTTACGCGACCGAACACGTTTTACAATCGGGCAAAACTTTGTTTGAAAAAGGTGAGCCGAACGGCAAATCAGTCGGAATTATCGGCTCAGGTCCTGCCGGATTGAGTTGTGCAACTTATTTAGCCCGTTTGGGTTACGCCGTTACAGTTTACGAAAAACGAAGTTTGGCGGGTGGCTTAGATACTTATGGAATGGCTGAATACAAAATGACTGTGGCACATTCGCTTGCCGAAGTGAAACAAGTTGAGCAATTGGGCGTAGAGTTCAAACTTAACACAGAAATTTCAAATTTTGACGAACTAACGAAGAAATATGATGCAGTTTTTCTCGCCGTTGGATTAGGTAAAACCAATCAGTTAAACATTTTGGGCGAAGAAAAATTCGGCGTGATGGACGCGTTGCATTTTATCGAATCAATCAAAACCCGTGATTGGAACTCTGTTCCGATCGGCAAAATCGTCGCGGTAATTGGTGCCGGAAATACAGCAATTGATGCCGTTACGCAAGCGAAAAGATTGGGTGCGGAAAAAGCGATTTTGGTCTATCGCCGCACTGAAAAAGACGCTCCGGCTTACGATTACGAAATAGAATTGGCAAAAAGCGATGCGATTGAATTTGCGTGGGCTTCAACACCGATCGAGATTTTAGGCAACGGCAGTGTGACAGGTTTGAAGTGTAAAAAAGCTGACGGCACAGAGTTTGAAATCGCTTGCGATATGGTCATCAAGGCAATCGGACAGCAAAAACAAGTCGAATTTCTGCAGCAGCTTGGATTAAAGTTAGACGAAAAAGGTCGTGTTGCCGTGAGCGAAAATATGCAAACTTCTAATCCGAAGATTTTCGCCGGTGGAGATTGCGTAAACGGCGGTGCAGAAGCAGTTGACGCAGCACAGATGGGAAAACTTGCGGCAATCGGAATTCATCAAAGTTTGTTTGGCGAAGCGGTTTCTTTTGCGGGAGATAAGAGTTTTCAAATAAATAAAATTTCGACAGGTAATCAACACTAATGAAGAATATAAACATGCTTAAAGTGAGAATCTTTATTTTTGCGATTGGTATTTTTCTGCTTTCGTTTCATTTTGCGAACGCACAAAATACTACGCCCCCAACATCAAAAGTAATTGATGCCGCACAATTATTAGATGATGTAAAAACTCTTTCAGCCGATGATATGCAAGGTCGTCAATTTGGCACGCCCGGCGGAATTAAGGCACGCGATTTCGTCGAAAAAAGGTTTAAGGAATCGGGTTTGATTTCGCTTGGTAATTCATATCTGCAGCCTTTCGAAATTACGAACCGGAGCGGAAAAAAGATAAACGGTACTAATGTCTATGGATATATCAAAGGAAAGAAAAATCCTGATAGCTACATAATCGTGACCGCCCATTACGATCATCTCGGCGTAGGCAGCGGCGATGTTTTCAATGGAGCAGACGACAACGCGTCCGGTGTTGCGGCACTATTTGCCATGGCGAAAGTTTTTTTAAAAAATCCGCCGAAAAACTCAATTATTTTTGTTGCTTTCGACGGCGAAGAAAACGGTTTACAAGGTGCGAAAAAGTTCGTTGCGAATCTGCCGATTAAGAAAGAATCAATTCTTGTCAACGTTAACATGGATATGATTTCGCATAATGATGTAAATGAACTCTATGCTTGCGGGACAAGGCATTATCCGAATTTGAAACCTCTCGTCGAAACCGTTATAAAATCGAAAGCGACGAATGTAAAACTTATTCTCGGACACGACGAACCAAATCCGCCGCAAGATGATTGGACGAATCAATCAGACCATTTCGCGTTTCATGAGGCAAAGATTCCATTCATTTACTTCGGTGTGGAAGATCATAAGGATTACCACAAAGCCACGGATGAATTTCAGAATATCAACCAGAAGTTTTACGTTAACGCGGTGGAAACGATTTTGGCAGTTGTGAAGGTTTTTGATGAAAAATTGGTGAAATCGTAACTTTAGTAAAAAGTAGTCTTAATCAATTTACTTTGAAAAACAGTTTTGACAAAAGCGTCTTGGAAGATACGGAATTTTGACAGCGTTAAAACGAAAAGTAGAAGCAGTTTAGGAGAAAAAACAACTTCGTTGGAACTTTTTTACATTTTGTTTGTCTAAATAGGTTGAGGTAAAAATATGAAAAATGTAACATTTGCTGCGATAGTCCTTTTTTTATTCGCATGTAATTCCTATGCTAGGCTGATGGATATTCCTTTGGACGAAGCCGTAAAGGATAAAGATTTGATTATTGTCGGAGCTTTAATTGAGACTGTAGAAGTTAGTAACAACGGAGAAACCAAAGGAAAGGGTAAAATAGTTGTCGAGCAGTTTATTTCTGGAAATGTAGAAACTATTCAGGGGTTGTCGCTTAAACAGGGAGACAAATTACAGCTCGATTATATTGAAAATTTCGCTTGTGTAATGGGTTCCCATAGAAGAATTGAAAATGAAAAAGGCATATTTCTTTTGACTCTAAATGATAGTGGAGAAATTGAAACTAAAGATTTTCGGTCTCTGGAAAGTCTCGCGGAAGTCAAAAGGTTACTGAGGAAAGGAATCAAAACGAATACGGCGACAAGAGTAGTAAAAACAATTGGCACCACGGACGAAATTTCACAGATTTCCTTAGAAACTTCGGATTTACCGATTAGGTGTATTTTTGGAATTGAAAAGGAAGAAAATAAAACCAGTCCTTTACATGCTTTGTCAGCTATCCTTTCATCGATTTTACTCTATTACGTTCTTTATCGAAGTAGATTCAAAATTAGATAAAACTTATGGCAGATTTAAAAACAAATTTCGCAGGAATCGAATCGCCGAATCCTTTTTGGCTGGCATCGGCACCGCCGACAAATATGGGTTCGATGATCGAACGGGCGTTTGACGCAGGTTGGGGCGGAGCGGTTTGGAAGACTTTGGGCGAACCAATCACCAATGTTTCGTCGCGTTTGGCAGCCATGGATTATGGTTCGACGCGAATGGCGGGTTTGAATAATATCGAACTTATTACCGACCGTTCGCTTGAAATTAATCTCAAGGAAATGGCGGATTGTAAGAAGAAATATCCGAAACACGCGTTAATTGCGTCATTGATGGTTGAATCGAAAAAAGAAGCGTGGCAGGAAATTACGAAGCGAACTCAAGACACCGGTTGTGACGGTTTTGAACTGAATTTCGGCTGTCCGCATGGAATGAGCGAACGCGGAATGGGTGCGGCAATGGGGCAAGTGCCCGAATATACTTGTATGGTCACGGAATGGGTGAAGGAAGTTTCCGACCTTCCCGTGATTGTGAAACTTACGCCGAATGTAACGCATATTGTTCCGCCGGGACGTGCCGCACAAAAAGGCGGAGCGGACGCGGTTTCGTTGATCAACACGATAAATTCGGTCATCGGCGTTGATATTGACACGTTGATTCCGTATCCGAACGTCAACGGCAAAGCTGCTCACGGCGGATATTGCGGACCGGCGGTGAAGCCGATTGCGTTGAATATGCTTTCAGAATTGGCGAGAGATGCCGAATTTAACATTCCGATTTCGGGAATCGGCGGAATTTCAACGTGGCGTGATGCGGTCGAATTTATGCTTTTGGGAGCAGGGAACGTGCAGGTTTGCACGGCGGTCATGCACTACGGCTATCGAATCGTGGAAGATATGATCGACGGATTGAACAATTATTTGGACGATAAAGGTTACGAATCGGTCAACGACATCATTGGTTTATCTGTGAATCGAATGACGGATTGGGGAAATCTTGATTTGAATTACAAGGTTGTTGCCCGCGTCAATAATGAAAATTGCGTAAAGTGCAATCTTTGTTATGTTGCCTGCGAAGACGGTGCTCATCAATGTTTTAGCTTTGATGATGATAAATTTCCGGTTGTGGACGAACATGAATGCGTCGGTTGTAATTTATGCGTTTTGGTTTGCCCTGCTCCAAACGCTATTTCGATGGTTCGCCTTGATGACGGAAGCAATCCGCAATCGTGGAAAGAACGAATGGGTTAGAAACATCGCAATGATGTAGGCTTCGCAACGAGATGGAATCCAAGGGTTTCATCTCGTCTTTATTTTGTCGTTATGATTTGGTAATCTCTTCGTTAAAGCAAACCCCCCAAATTTATTAAATTGGAAAAATAATGACTAAAATAACTCTGAAACAGCGTTTACGATATTGGTTCGATAACAGTTTGTCTCGCGGAACGGCGAGTTTAATTGCGTGGCTCGCGATAATTACCTTGGCGATGGTTCTGACCGCCTCGACCATTTTATTTTTTACAAAATTAGGTCCGGAACCTGACGATGCAGCAGTCGCCGCCGAAGAGATAATAGATGGGAAAAAAAGCGAAGGCTCGGATACGAAGGATTCGGAAGCAAAGTCGGATGATTCAAAAGAGAAGGCTGCGGAAGCAGCAATCGTTGAAAAAACTAGTGAACCTGAGGGCTATAGTTTTCCAGAAGCGGTTTGGCAGAGCTTAATGCGTTCGATGGACGCAGGTTCAGTTGCGGGCGATACCGGTTGGATATTTCGAGCGTTGATGTTGATTATCACGATTGGCGGCATATTCATTATGGGTTCGCTTATCTCCATTCTTTCAAGTGGTTTAGAAGCGAAACTTGAAGAACTACGTAAGGGGCGTTCTTTCGTTTGCGAAGAAAATCACACACTAATTTTGGGTTGGTCGTCGCGGATATTCCTTGTCATCTCAGAACTTGCTGCTGCCAATGAAAACGCAACGAAACCGAGAGTTGTTATTTTGTCGAACAAAGACAAAGTAGAAATGGAAGATGAAATTCGAGATAAGGTTGGAGACACGGGCAATACAAAAGTAGTTTGTCGCTCGGGAAGTCCGATTGACTTAACAGACCTTGAAATCGTTAACCCGCACGCCACTAAGTCAATTATTATCCTATCACCCGAAGAATTTGCGGATCCTGACGCACAGGTTATCAAAATGATTTTGGCGATCACGAATAACCCGAACCGAAGAAGCGATAAATATCACATTGTTGCTGAGTTACGCGATTCGAAAAATCTGAATATCGCAAAAATGGTCGGGAAAGATGAAGTGGAATTGATTTTGACGGAAGAACTAATTTCGCGAATTACGGTGCAAACATCGAGGCAAACTGGTTTGAGTATTGTTTATAAGGATTTGCTCGATTTTGGCGGTGACGAAATTTATTACAAAAACGAACCAGGTCTTGCTGGAAAAACTTATGGTGATGCACTTTCGGCGTTTCAGGATTGTTGCGTGATTGGTGTTCAAGCGAATGGCGTTTCGAAAATTAACCCGGATAATAATTTGAAGATTGGTTCAAGCGACAATCTGGTCGTTATTGCATCTGATGATGACAAAATACGCATCGGCGGAACTGCGAACCCAGATAAATCGAAAATCCTGAAAGGTAAGCCTTCGGAGGCGAAAACGGAGAGAAATCTTATTCTTGGATGGAACCGAAAGGCGGAAATTATCGTTCGCGAGATGGATCATTATGTCGAAAATGGTTCGGAGTTGACGATCGTTTCGGAGTTTCCGGAAACGGAAGAAGCAGCCAAGGTTCTTGCAAGCGAAATGAAGAAGATGAAAGTTTCATTTGTTTTGGGTGATACTACTGATCGGGAATTGCTTGATAATATGAATCTTCCCACTTATCAGCACATAATCCTGCTTTGCTATGGCGATGACCTCGAAATGCAGGAAGCTGATTCGAAGACTCTAATGACTCTTTTGCACCTTCGTGATATCGAATCGAACAAAGGCGAATCTTACAGCGTCGTATCTGAAATGCTTGACGTTAAGAATCGTGCCCTGGCTGAAATCGCAAAAGCGGATGATTTTATTGTAAGCGACGAATTGGCTGGATTGTTGTTAACGCAAGTGTCAGAAAACAAACAGCTTGGAACTGTATTCGATGATCTGTTCGACGCAGATGGTTCGGAAATTTATTTAAAACCAGCCGGCGATTATATTTCGGTTGGGGAAAATGTAAATTTTTACACAGTTTTAGAATCGGCTAAATTAAGAAATGAAACTGCGATTGGTTATCGAATTGTTGCTGATTCTGATGATGCGACCCAATCTTATGGAATTCACCTAAATCCATTGAAATCAGATTCATTTATCTTTTCGAAAGATGACAAAGTGATCGTTTTATCTGAAAGCTAAAAATGGAATTTGAAATTGCTTAGCTGTTCGGTTTGGAATAAAGTAAGCAGAAATATACGAGTATGCTGTATATTTCTGCTTTTTCTTTTTAGGAAATGCAAGAACCGCAAAGTTCGTCGTTCTAAATTCGGTCGAAGTATTTTTTGAATTGAAATTTAAGGTGCAAATATGAAAAAAACAACCTCTTATCTACTTATAATCGCAATATATTTTAGTATGATTTCGCCGCTTGGCGTTTCGCTCGTTCGCGTTGCCGAAGCTCAAAAGCGTGTGCCGGTAAAAACTATGAATCCTAATGTTAACGGACTCGAATTTCGTTTAAGTGAAGGGCAAGAAGGTGCTGAAAATAGACAAGTTACACCACCAGCAAGTGGCGACAAACTGTCAGAAAATGAAACTTCGGGACTTTTAAAAAGACTTCCGCTAATTAAGGAAGATAAAAATGATAAACAAGATTTTTCTAAACGAATCGGCACATTACCTGCACCAAAAACTGGAAAGGTTGTTCCGGTAAAATTTCCGGCGGATGAAACTCGAGCCGTAAATGTTGATACTGCAAAAACTCCATTGGAGGTTTTGCGATATTCACCACAAGGAAACGTGCCTATTGTTTCAGATTTGAGTATTACCTTTTCGCAACCGATGGTAGCGGTTACTTCACAAGATGAGGCTGCCAAAACTGTTCCTGTAACGCTTTCGCCTGATGTAAAAGGAAAATGGAGATGGCTCGGAACTAAAACTCTGATTTTTGATGCTGACCAACGTTTTCCGATGGCGACCAAGTTTACAGCAAATGTTGTTGCAGGAACAAAATCCGCAACGGGGCAAACTCTTCAAAAAGATACTTCTTGGACATTTTCCACTCCTGCACCTGTTGTCAAACAAACATATCCAAGTGGAGTTACACGCCGAGATGTGCCGATGCTTGTTGTATTTGATCAAGAGATTAATCCGCAAAATGTTTTAAATAAAATTAAAGTCACGAGTGGCGGAAAATTATTGAAAACCAGGCTTTTAACTCCGGAAGAAGTAAAAGCTGATGCTTCAATAAATTACTACGCTCAACAATCGCGACCTAATTATTGGGTTGCGTTTCGCGTGGTAAATTCTGATGGTTTATCAGAAAATGCTCTGCCGCAGGCTTCAAATATTACCGTTACAGTTGAAGCCGGAACGCCATCTGCTGAAGGTCCATTGACCACAATCAAGCCACATTCTTTTAGCTTCAATACATTTGGTGCGTTCAAATTTAATCGCTCATTTTGCGGTTATCAAGGAAACAAAACTTGCACACCTTATGACAATTGGTTGTTGGAGTTTACAAATGGAATAGACGTATCGAAATTTGATGCTAAGAAAATTACAGTTTCACCGGAAATTCCCGGATTAAAGATTTTTCCATCAGGTAACTATATTTATTTTCAAGGCTTTAAGAAAGGTCGAACGACTTATACAGTAACGGTGGATGGTTCTTTATTCAAAGATTATTACGGTCAAAGTTTGGAAGGAAATGTTCCGACGCAGACATTTAAAGTTGGTCCGGCAAATAAAGATTTCACCTCGCAAGGTGGCGAATTTATCACTTTAGATCCAAATGCGAAGCCAACTTATTCAATTTACACAGTTAATCATGATTCTTTGAAAGTTAAACTTTATAGCGTTACGCCAAACGATTTCGAGCAATATAAGAAATATATGGCTTATCGAAATTATGAGGAAGGCAAACGCCAACCTGCTCCGGGACGTTTAGTTTTCGATAAAGTTGTAAATGTTAAGTCTGTTCCAGACGAAATAACAGAAACACGTGTTGATCTTTCTTCAGCCTTGAATGGTGAATTTGGACACGTTTTTGCGGTTATTGAACCAACTTTTCGTCGCGATAAATATGACACCTCAAACGTTGCAGTTTGGGTTCAAGTAACGCAAATTGGTTTAGATGCATGGGTTGATAATGAAGAATTAGTAACGCTCGCAACCAGTTTGAAAGACGGTAAACCGCTTACGAACGTTGATGTTACAGTCAACGGACAATCATTGGTGCAGAGCCCACAAGCCGTAGTTAGCACTCGAAGTTGGTGGGATTATTTAACAAGTTGGGGAAGTTCAGAACCTCAAGTTGTCGAAAACTTTACAGAATCAGGCTTGAAAACACCGGATTCGGGACTTATCAAATTTGCATTGCCAACAAGTAACAAAGGTAACGGAATTATCGTTGCAAAACGTGGAAAAGATTCGGCGATTTTGGCTGAAAATGCAAGCTATTATTGGAACGATTCGACAAATTGGTATAAAAAAGTCGGTTCCGATTACATGAGATTTTTCGTCTTCGATGATCGCAAAATGTATCGTCCGAAAGAGGAAGTTTCTGTCAAAGGTTATATCCGTAAGATTACTGCCGGAAAACTCGGCGATGTTGAAGGCTTGGGCGACATTTCGAGAGCTTTGAATTACACGCTTTTCGATGCTCGCGGAAACGAAATTTCGAAAGGAACTTCAACTCTCAACGCCTTCGGTGCATTCGATTTCAAAGTGAAATTAACCGACAGCATGAATCTCGGTTATTCGCGAATCGATATTTATGCAGCGGGAACTATGCATCAACATAGTTTTCAAGTGCAAGAGTTTCGTCGTCCGGAATTTGAAGTTTCTGCCAAAAACGAAACCGAAGCACCATATTTTGTTGGTGGAAACGCGATGGTTTCGGTTGAGGCAAAGTATTTTGCTGGCGGAACTTTGCCAAATGCAGAAGTGAATTGGAATGTTTCGGCGACACCAACAAACTACACACCGCCAAATCGTGGAGATTTTACATTTGGGAAATGGGTTCCTTGGTGGAGAAGCTACGGTGGTGATTTCGGTGGCACAACTTATCAAAATTTCAAAGGAAAAACCGGAGCAGATGGTAAACATTTATTGAAATTAGACTTTATTTCGTCTAATCCGGCACGACCTTATGCCTTGGTTGCGAGTTCAAGTGTGCAGGATGTTAATCGTCAAACTTGGTCTTCGACAACAAGTTTGCTCGTTCATCCATCAGATGTTTACGTTGGAATTCGTACACCAAAAACGTTTGTTAATCAGAACGAGAAGTTTTCAGTCGAAACAATTGCCAGCACAATTGACGGAGAACTGTCAAAAAATCGTGATATTACGGTGAAAGCGGTTTTGCAAGATTGGGTTTATGAAGAAAGTTCGTGGAAACAAAAAGTCATTGACGAGCAAACTTGCACGGTGAAATCTTCAGACAAAACAGTTTCGTGTGAATTTACAGCCAAAAAAGGCGGCGTTTATACAATTTCGGCTTCCGTTATGGACGACCGTGAACGAATAAATGAAAGCGAATTAACACTTTGGGTTTCAGGTGGAAAAACCGTGCCAAAGCGTGAAGTAGAACAAGAAGAAGCTAATTTGATTCCGAATAAAAAGGATTATTCACCGAATGATGTTGCAGAAATACTCGTGCAAACACCATTTACACCAGCTGAAGGCGTGATGACTTTGAGTCGAAATGGAATTGTCAAACAGGAAAGATTTACGATGACTGAAGCTTCTAAGGTTTTGAAATTTAAAATTGAAGAAAAATGGTTACCGAATATCAATGTTCAGATTGACTTAGTTGGTGCAAGCTCGAGAACGAATGATAAAGGCGATGTTGACCCGAAACTGCCAAAACGTCCAGCTTTTGCGAGTGGAAGTTTGAATATACCGATTTCGATTGCTTCAAGACAATTATTGGTTACAGCCGAACCTAAAGAAAAGAATCTTGAACCTGGCGGCGAAACTACAATCAATGTGGATGTCAAAGATTTGCGTGGCGAACCTGTCGGTAATACAGAAGTTGCAGTTGTTGTTGTGGATGAAAGTGTGTTGGCTTTGACCGGTTACCGAATCGGTGATCCAATCAGCACTTTTTACACTCAAAGAAGTGGCGATGTCGCAACTTATAAATCTCGAAGCACGATTTTGCTTTCAAGTGCTGGCGATTTGAAATTTAGCGATAAAGAAAGAGATGGAGTAGCCAACGAGGTAAGTGTCGACAGCATGGCAGGAGGAGTTTCTAGATCAAAATCTGCTCCGTCACCAGCTAAACCGATGGCAAAGACGATGGTTATGGCAGAATCGAAAGATGACTCTCCGCAACAACCGGATACGCCGATAAATCTTCGAACTAATTTTAACGCTTTGGCTGTTTTTGCTCCGCAAGTTAAAACAGATGGAAACGGCAAAGCGGTCGTTAATGTCAAATTGCCTGACAGTTTAACTCGCTATCGTGTGATGGCTGTTGCAGTTGATACTGACAAACGATTTGGTTCAGCTGAATCGAATATAACAGCTCGCCAACCTTTGATGGTTCGTCCATCAGCACCAAGATTTTTGAATTTTGGTGATAAATTTGAGTTACCAGTTGTTGTTCAAAATCAGACTGATAAACCTATTACAACAGACGTTGCAGTTCGGGTAACAAATCTCGAATTGCTCGAAGGTGGCGGGCGAAGGGTGACGATTCCGGCGAATGATCGGATTGAAGTGAGATTTCCAGTTGCGGCGATGAAAGCCGGAACCGCACGTTTCCAAATTGCTGCAAGCTCGGGCAAATTTAATGACGCCGCGGAAATCGAATTGCCGGTTTACACACCCGCAACGACGGAAGCTTTCGCAACTTATGGAACGATCGATGATAATTCGCCGATGTTTCAACCTATTCAAGCTCCGGCGAATGTTTGGTCGCAATTCGGCGGTTTGGAAGTTACGACAAGTAGCACGCAGCTTCAAGAATTGACCGATGCGTTTATTTATCTGACAACTTATCGTTTTGAATGTAGTGAACAAATTTCGTCGCGAATGATATCAATCGCCGCGATGCGAGATGTTTTATCTGCTTTCAAAGCTGAAGAAATGCCGAAAGCTGAAGAACTTAAAGCAAGATTCGCGAAAGATGTTGAGATTCTCAAAGGTCGTCAACGAAGCGATGGCGGATTTGGACTTTGGAAACGTGATGAACGTTACAAATTCCCGTTTGTCACGGTTCACGTCGCACACGCTTTGGCGTTAGCTCAAGAAAAAGGCTACGACGTGCCGAAAGATATGCTCGAAAAGGCGAAACCTTATTTGAAAAATATCGAAAAGCACTACGAAAAATGGTATGGCAGGGAAGTTGGCTGGACGATGAGTGCTTATGCCTTGTATGTTCGGAACAAAATCGGTGATCGCGATGCAGCGAAAGCGAAGGCTTTGCTCAAAGAAGCAACCCTGGAAAAAATCTCGTTTGAAGCATTAGGTTGGATTTATTCGGTTCTTGCAGATGATAAGAATTCGACGGTAGAACTCGAAGCAATCAGAAGATTCCTGAACAATCGTGTCACCGAAACAGCAGCCGCCGCGAATTTCGTAACTGATTACAAAGACGATGGTTATGTGATCATGGCTTCAAACAGACGTGCTGATGGCGTTTTGCTCGAAGCATTGATTAAGGATCAACCACAGAGTGATTTGGTCACGAAAATCACACGCGGATTGCTGGCGAATCGTACAAAAGGACGTTGGGGCAACACACAAGAAAATGTCTTTATTTTGCTTGCACTCGATAAGTATTTCAACACTTATGAGAAAGTGACACCAAATTTCGTCGCTCAAGTTTGGCTCGGAAGTGCTTTCGCGGGTGAGCAAACTTTCAAAGGACGCTCGACTGATTTGAAAAATATCGACGTTCCGATGTCGTATTTGCAAGAAAAAGGCGGAACGCAAAATCTGATTCTAAATAAATCGGGCGAAGGTCGGCTTTATTATCGAATCGGAATGCGTTATGCACCAAAAGATTTGCGTTTATTGCCTGCCGATTATGGTTTTGCCATAACCCGAAAATATGAAGCGGTCGATAATCCGGACGATGTGAAGAAAAACGCCGATGGAACTTGGACTGTAAAAGCAGGTTCGCGTGTTCGCGTCAGAATATCGATGGTAAATACTTCAAGACGCTATCACGTTGCGTTGGTTGATAGTATGCCAGCCGGATTTGAAGCGTTGAACGCTGGATTAGCTGTTACCGAAGACATTCCGGCAGATAATCAGCCGAATGATGTGACGACTTACGGAAGCCGAAGTTTTGGTCGTGGTTACTTCTATTGGAGCGGAACTTGGTATGAACATCAAAATATCCGCGATGAACGTGCGGAAGCGTTTAGTTCGTTACTGTGGGAAGGCGTTTGGAATTATTCTTATGTTGCAAGAGCAACAACGCCTGGAACATTCGTCGCACCGCCGACAAAAGCCGAGGAAATGTATATGCCCGAAACTTTTGGACGCAGCGGGACTGATATAGTTATTGTTCAATAATAGTTAGTTTTTTTTGAACTAAGACAGCGAGTTCTTCAATTGGATTCGCTGTCTTTTTATCTTCGAATATTTTCTTATGCTAAAATTGATTTAATGAAATTGAGTCCAAACACACCGATTTTGTCCTTTCACGAACATAAAATTGCCAGCCTTTCGCAAGCAATGTCGCGAAAACTTGCCGTCGCTGTTGCCAATTTTTCGAACAAAACCGACGCATCGCAAGCTACGGTCGAAGATTTACTAAATTATTTTCCGATGCGATATGAAGATCGCTCAAACTTGATCCAAATTGATGATTTAACACCGAATCTTGAAGCCTCGCTCGATTTATATGTGCGAGTTTCAGGCGGATTTCGCGTTGGAAAAAATCGTGGACCAAAAGCTCCGCCACTTTTTATTTTTGAAATTACTGCATCAGATGTTGAACGAACCCGCAAACCGGTAATCATAATGTGGTTTGTTTCAGGTAAAGTTGCGAGCCACGTTATCAAATATTATGAATCACGATTTAAACGTGGAACTCGTTTTGTTGCTTATGGAAAATGGGAATGGGACGTTAGACGAAGCACTTTTCAACTAAAACTTACAAAACCTGATGAACTCGAAATTTTGCCGATGGAAGCAGATATTGATTCATTTGGGCTTTTAAAAGAAGAAGCTGAATCTATCGAAAATGACGAGAATTTACTTGATGACTCAAATGAATTTCCGTTAATTCATGTCGGAAGGCGAGTTCCAATTTACCGCAAACTTGGAGAATTTCAAACAAAACGACTTCGCGAAATTATCTATAATGTTTTGCAAACAGTTGATCAAAAACAGTTTGCAGATAATTTACCAAAAGAAATTTGCGATAAACATAAGTTGGTATGCCGTTTTGAAGCTATTCAAGGAATTCATTTTCCACCAGAAAACTCTAGTTTGTTGGATTACGAAAGAGCAAGAAGTGATGCTCACAAGCGTCTGATTTATGAAGAATTTTTCTGGGTTTCATTTGCATTGCAGTTGAGACGTGGCGAACGAACAAAAGAACCAAAAGGTGCAATTGTTGAGATTACGGAAAAAATTAAACACCGAATCACGTCGCTTTTGCCATTTCAATTAACGAATGCTCAGCAAAAAGTCATCAAACAAATCTTTGACGATATGGAATCTGACTCGCCAATGAATAGACTGGTGCAAGGCGATGTCGGCAGCGGAAAAACGATTGTTGCGTTTATGGCAATGTTTGCGGCGATGGAAAACGGTTATCAAACTGCACTTATGTCGCCAACAGAAATACTTGCGGAACAACATTATAGAAATGCTGTAAAGTTATACAATAAAACAGGTTATAATGTCGGACTATTAACCGGAAGTCTTAAGGCGGCAGAAAAAAGAAAGATTCAAGAACAGATTGCAAACGGTGAAATTCATGCTGTTATCGGAACACATGCAATTATTCAAGACGCAGTAACATTTGAAAAACTTGGACTTGCAGTAATCGATGAACAGCACAGATTTGGAGTTTTACAACGCTCACAACTGCGAGAACGCGGCTTTAATCCGGATATTTTAGTGATGACTGCAACGCCAATTCCGCGTTCTCTAGCGATGACGGTTTATGGAGATTTAGATGTGTCAATAATCGACGAACTTCCGCCCGGGCGAACGCCGATTAAAACCGTTGTTGTGGGCGAAGACAAGCGTGAAGGTGTTTATCGTGGAATTGAACGTGAAATAGCCCTTGGAAGACAAGTATATCTAGTTTATCCGCTGATAGAAGAATCAGAAAAACTAGATTTAAAAGCTGCAACTGTGATGTTTGAAGAACTTCGGGATAAAGTTTTTAAAGATTATAAAATTGGTTTGCTTCACGGTAAAATGAAGGCGATTGAAAAAGAAGAAGTTATGAGTAATTTTGTCGCAAATAAGATTCAAATTCTTGTTTCGACAACAGTTATAGAAGTTGGCGTTGACGTTAAAAACGCAAGTTTAATGGTTATCGAACATGCTGAAAGATTTGGTTTATCACAACTTCATCAACTCCGCGGAAGAGTTGGTCGCGGTGCGGATCAATCTTTTTGTGTATTACTAACAGGCGATAAACAAACGGATGTTGCCCGTGAGCGGCTTGGAATTATGGAAGAAACAACCGACGGGTTTTTGATTGCTGAAAAAGATTTAGAAATTCGCGGTCAAGGTGAAATTCTTGGCACAAGACAATCAGGGATTCAAACATTTAAGATTGGAAATATCATTCGTGATCTGGAAATTTTAGAAAAAGCAAAAAATGACGCAGAATTTTATTTAACTAAAAAAAGATTGGCAAAAGAAACTTCAAATCTCGTCAATTTATCAAAGCAAGACCCTCGATTTGAACTTGCTGGAATTGGTTAATTTTACATATTAGGTTAAGTAAAGTTACTTTCTGTTTGAAATTAAGTCTCTGTATTGTTTATAGTTAAATTAGTTAAACTTTCACAGCAAATCGTCGTATTATGAACGTCCCTATTACACACCCTGTTCAAACAGCCGACATTGCACAAAGATAGAAATAAATACTTTGAAAAATTGATTCGTGGAATAATTTTTTAAAAGTCAGGAGATTCATGGACAATAATAAAAAAGATAGAGAAAATCCCCCTTCTAAGTCTTTTAATAAAAGCTCAACAGCTGAACGAGAAAAAGGGAACACTCTTGGAAAAGGCAGTACTAATCCGAGATTTAATAACGTGAGTCGTGACTCTCGACCGGGTTTTCAAAACAAATATCCGGTTCGGCGAGACACAAACACGCCAGATAATCGCTTTCAGAATAACAACGACAATAAAAATCAGTTGCCTAGTTCTATTGCTTCGCGTGAAGTTCGTGTCATCAGAGATCGAGATAAAACACAAAGTTTTGGGCGAGATAACACAGAACGAACAAATTCTTTTGTCAGAAAACCTTCAACAGATTTTCGTAATCCGCGACCACAGAATGCGAAATTTCAGCCGCGTGGAAAGTTTCCACCTTCAACCAAAGTAAAGAAAGTTAAGCCAGAAATATCGACGGCTCCAATTGTTTCAGAATTACAAATTACTGATGGTCAGCATCGTAGTAAGTATTTAAAAACAACGCTTTCTCCAAAATTTAGACAAACATCCGGTAAAGTTCGTGATGCAATGTTTCGTTTGATTTATAGACGAGTTCGCTTTGCCCGAATATTAGATTTATATGCTGGAATTGGAACTGTCGGATTTGAAGCAATTTCACGTGGTGCTTTGCTTTCAACATTTGTCGAAAGATCGTCTAAAATGTGTGATTTCATCAAGAAAAACATGGAATCGCTTGAAATTAAGCAAGGACACGGAGAAATTGTTGAAATTGAGGCGATGCCTTTTTTAAAGCGAATTGAAAAAAAGAAACGTGAATGGGACGTAGTTTTTCTTAATCCGCCGTATGATGCAAATTATGACGAAGTTCTTGAATTTCTTGGAAGAGGTGTTGGTATTAGGCTACGCGGTTGTTTAGTAATAGAACATCACGCTGAGATGTTCTTCCCGGAAACAATCGGTTGTTTGCATCGTTGGCGTGTAATTATTGAAGGCGAAACTTCGCTTAGTTTTTATGAGCGAAAGTAGTTTAGACTAATGCGAATTATCTCAGGTATTTATCGAGGTAGAAATTTAAAAACTCCACCTGATTTTAATATTAGACCAACTTCAGACAGGCTGCGTGAAACTCTTTTTAATATTCTTACTCAGCATATAGATGAAGAGACGTCTTTTTTAGACCTATGTGCAGGAACTGGTGCGGTTGGAATAGAGGCACTATCAAGAGGTTCTAAAAATATTGTTTTTGTTGATAAATCAAGAAAATCTTGTGGACTTATTGAAACTAATTTAGATTTGCTTAAAATTGCAGACATTGAAACTGAAGTTATTTGCTTATCAGCTGAAGATTTTCTCAAAAAAACAAAAAATAGTTATGATATTATCTATTTCGATCCGCCTTATGACCTTGATTATTCTCAAGTGTTACATCATATTAGTGATCCTAACTCATTGATTCTAAACAATGATGGAATTTTAATTGTCGAACACTTTCATAAAAATCCGATCCTGGAATTTTATGGTGAACTAAGCCGTTGGAGGCTAATCAAACAAGGTGATTCGTGCTTGAGTTTTTACGAAAAAAATATTAAATGAAACTTTTTGTTTGGCTATTGCTCTGCGTTATTTGGGGAACAACTTGGATTTTTATCAAATTAGGTCTTGATAATTTGCCGCCTGTTACGTTTGCTGCGTTAAGATTTACTGTCGCGATTGTTCTTTTGTTACCAATAGTTTTTTACAGAAAATTAGAGTTTCCCAAAACAAAATCAATCTGGAATTTAATTTTAATCACCGGATTGCTTCAATTTTTTGTAAATTATGGGTTACTTTTCTGGGGCGAACAGTATATTTCCTCAGGATTGGCTGCTGTTTTACAAGCGACAATTCCAGCTTTTGGACTTGTTTTGGCGAGGATTTACGTTGGTGAAAGTATAAATGTAACAAAAATTATTTCAATGTTTTTGGGATTAATTGGAGTTGCAGTTATATTTTGGGAACAATTACAACTAAACGGTCAAATGGCGTTTTTAGGAAGCATAGCAGTTGTCGTTGGTGCTTTTGGTGCAGCTTACGCGAGTGTTTTGACAAAAGCAAAACTTCAAAACTTTGATCCGGCAGTTCTTCTTATATGCCAAATGTTTATTGGTGCTTTACCGCTTTGGGTTATTGGTGTTACGACAGAATCAACAAATTACAATAGTCTTCTAAATTTAAAATCAATTGTCTGCGTTTTATATCTTGCAATTGTTGGTTCAATTATTGCGTTTTGGCTTTATTATTGGCTCTTAACAAAAATTGAGGTTTCAAAAGCGATGATGATTGCTTTTGTGACACCTTTGGTTGCGATTTTGATTGGAGTTGCTGTGTTGGATGAAAAAATGCCACCGCAGACGATTCTCGGTGGCATTTTAATTTTGTTTAGTGTTGCGTTAATTGTGGTTAAGAAGTCCAAAATTAAGGTTTAGTTTTCTGCGGAACACTGGTTTGCTGTTGCAGAGTTGGTGCCGATCCTTCGACGACCGCTGTTCGCCCAGAACGTGTAATAGCAATTCTTTTTTCTTTACTTTTACCATCGTTAATCAAAACTTTAATTGCCCTAAAAGAGCCATCACGTTTATCATTCGTTGGCGAATAGCTAATTAAATACTGAGTTCTTAAAGATTTAGCGATGTCATTTGCAATATCGTTTAATTCAGCAACACTATTTGGGAAATAAGCTTTTCCGCCAGTCTCGCTTGCTAATTTGTTTAATAATTTTACTGCTTGATCTTTTGGACTTTTACGAATCAAACTTCCGTCATTACTTAACTCATTTACAAAACCAATCGGATAAATCTGAACATCAGACTCTTTTAAAAGTTCAAAAAGTTGCAAATCTTTGTAAAAACTATCTCGATCTTCTCCGTCTGTGATTAAAATTAATGCACGTCTTTTCTTTTCAGTTCCTCGCTTTTCTTTTTCATAGTCAGAAACTCTTCCAACTCCCAAATAAACTGCATCAATTACTGCGGTTGAACCGCCTTCAACAAATAATCCATCAAGTGCATCATTTATTAAAGATTTATCACCGGTAAAATCTTGTTCAATCGAAATTTTTTCAGAATTTATAAAACGAATTACACACACGTCATCGTCAGGTTTGTTGCTCGCAACAATTATTTTACTTGCTTCAATAACTTTTTCTAGTTGAGACCTCAAAGAACCGGAATTATCAATAAGTAACGCATAATTAATTGTAACTTCTTGTCTGATAATTGCGTCAACTGGTTGCAAAACATTGTCTTCAAAGACTTTAAAATCAGTGTTGGCAACATCAGAAATTGGTCTATTGTTTCTATCAACAACTCGAACGTTGAGATTTACAAGCTCAGTGTCAACGCGAATAATGTCGTTTTCATCAACAATATTTGGATCAACTGTCGGACTCGGTGCCGGATTTGGAGGCGTTGCAGTGGGAAGTGATTTGACACTTGTTTTTGGAAAAGTGGTTTGTGCTTCTACTAAATTACTAAAGTAAAAAGCAAAAACGAAAGATGAAAATGCTAAAAGTAATGTGACGAATCTAAGTTTCATAGTTAAATTTACTTCAAATTTGTAGCTGGCGAAGCGTAATAACCTTCGCGACTTCGGACTATTAGACGCGGAAAACCACGTGGAGGTTTGACCTTAACTTTTACTTTTCTCCATTTTCCATCAGGACTAAAATTTTTCGGAATATAACCGATAGAATATTGGTTTCGGAGTTCCAGAGAAATTCGCTCAAAAATTTCGTCCATTTCAACACTCGTTTGTGGAAAAAAGGCTTGTCCACCAGTTACAGAAGCAAGTTCACTTAAAAATCCTTGACCTTGAAGTCCTGTGCTGCTCGCATCTGCACCATCAAAAATTCCGACAGAATAGATGTTTACGTCTGATTCTTTGCTCATTCTGCGAACTTCGGTAAAATTATATCGTGAATTATTGTCCTGTCCGTCGCTAATAATTAAAATAGCCTTTTTTTGATGAGTTCCGCGTGTAACTTTTTCGATTCCTAAATAAACTGCATCATAAAGAGCAGTATTTGCTTTCGGTTGAATAAGAGTTAATTTTTCTAAAACAGCCTCACCGTCTCTTGTTCGGTCAAGTAAAAGCTGTGCTTTAGAGTTAAAAGCAATAAGAAAATATTCATCCATCGGATGACTTGTCAGAATAAAACGCTCTAATGCTTTTCTTGCTTTCTTAATTTTGTCGCCATTCATTGATCCGGAAACATCAAATAAAATTCCGATTGAAATTGGAGCATCAACATCACTGAAATAAGTTATTTCTTGCTCAACATTATTATCAAAAATAGTAAAAGTTGACTTGTTTAAACCAGTAACATATCTGCTGTATTGATCAGTAACTGTTAGCGTAAGTGTTACTAAATCAGTGTTTACAGATATTGGCTTTTCATCATCAGTGTCAACTGTTGAGGTTGGCGGTGTTGGCTGCGGAGTTTGAGAAATTGCAAAAGACACCATTGATAAAATCATAAGTGATGTTACAAAACAACGAATGACTCGCAAATTAAACCAGATAGTCATAAACATTTTACTCCTTGAAGTTAAATTCTAAGTGACGTTTCCAACATTCGCAAGAAAAAAGTGTAAACTTAGAACATATTTTTAATAATAAATTAACAATATTTAGGTGCATAAAACCCAATTTGGGTTTCCTTTACACAAAAAATATTTCTAAAAATAAGTTTTTAGGCGATAAAATAAAAAAAGTAGTGAAAAAACAAGTAGAACCGATTACAATTGAAAGAATTAGGGAAGTTTACAAAGAACGAGAACTTGAAATTAAGACAAAAACAATTGAGTTTGAAACAGTTTGGAAATCTGGTAATGACGAAAAATTGTGGGAAGAAATGGTTTTTTGCTTTTTTACCGGTGGTTGTTCTGCAAAAATGGGTTTACGCTCAATTGAAAAAGTAAAATCTATTTTGTTGAAAGGTAAATATGAAGATTTTGTTGAAGCATTGAGCGGAACGCATCGTTATCCATTAGCTCGCTCTAAATATATTATTATTTCGCGAACATTTTTAAATGATAATTTTGAGATGAAATTACGAGATAAACTCAACGGATTTACAAACGATTTAGAAAGGCGTGAATGGCTGGTTAAAGAAAAAGGAATAAAAGGTTTAGGATACAAAGAAGCAAGTCATTATTTGCGAAACATTGGCTTCAAAGGCTATGCAATTCTTGATAAACACGTTTTGCGATGCTTAGCAGAACTAAAATTAATTGATGAGCCTAAGCCACCAAATACGGGTTTTAGGTATCTAACTGTTGAAAATATATTAAAAAAATTTGCAGATGAAATAGAAGTTGATTTTGATGAGCTTGATTTGGTCTTATGGTCAATGAAAACAGGCGAGATTCTTAAATAAAGAACTAGAAAAGGAGAAAAGTAATGACATTTTTTACTAAAGTTTGCGTAATTGTGGTTTGTCTTTTTTGTTTTGATTCCTTTTCTTATGCCGAACGAAATGAAGTTGATGTTGAAAAACGTCTAGAAACTGAACGCGAAGTTTTGCGTCGAGCTCAAAAAGAATTAAGAAGAGGCGAATCAAAAACTTCTGAACAAACACTCAGTAAATATTTAGAGGTTAATTCAACAAGTATCGAAGCAAAACTTGCGTTAAGTTATGTTTTACTTAAACAAAAACGAAATTTTGATTCTTATGAAATCGCATTAGATGTTGCAAAATCAAACAGCAAAAATGCTCGAGCATTAGCATTAATTGGATTTTCGTTCCTTAATATTGGTGATTTTAAACAAGCAAATATATTTTTTTTAAACGCAAACACAATAAACAATCGTGAAGCTCTAGCTTGGGAAGGTGCCGGACTTATTGATTTTTATGAAAATAAAATAAGTTCGAGTTTAGAAAAACTTCGACAAGCAGTTTATTTAGAAAATAAAGAGCCTGATTTCTTTTATACGTTAGCTCAAGTTGCGGCGAGAAATGAAAGTTATCTTGAAGCCGCCGCAAATTATCGGATTTTTCTTCAAGTTGCACCCAAAAATGATGTTTCGCGTCGCGATAAGATTCGTGGTTTGATTGATTTTCTAGAATATCTAGGAAATCGTGCATCTTTGTATGATTTAGGTGGAACCGATCAAACTATAGTTCCTATCGAAATAGTTAAACAAAGACCGATAGTTAAAGTAAAAATCGGAAAAAATAATCGAGTGTTTAATTTTGTTCTTGACACCGGTTCAAGCGTCACAGTTTTGTCTGAAGCAACCGCTAAAGAAATAGGTATTAAACCTGTCGCAAGTGGCGGACAGGCAAGTGCAATTGGCGGAACAGGAAAGTTTGATATTGTTTATGGTTTTTTAAATTCGATAGAAATTGGCGAAGCAAAAATTAAAAATGTGCCAATTTATATTCGCAGATTTCACGAAGATGCTGAAAATGTTGACGGATTTATTGGTCTAGCGATAATTTCACAATATTTAACAACTCTTGATTACGGAAATTTAACACTTTCAATGGTAAAAAGAGATGATAAGGTAGTCAAAAAATTTACCGAAAACGAAGTGTTGCTTCCTTTAAGATTAACTACAAGCGGTTTTCTAAGTGGTGAAGTAAATATTCAAGGGCTTGATTTTCCTGTCTATTTTATTGTTGATACAGGTGCTAGTATTTCTGTTATTTCCTCAGAGCTTGCTAATTCTAATGAACTTAGCAAATTTGTAACTGGTGACACAATGCGTGTTGTTGGGGCTGGCGGAGTTCTTAACAATGTTCAATCATATCTGTTACCTAAAATTTCATTCGGCAATCATTCGCGTGAAAGTGTTTCTGCAATCGCTCTTAATCTAAATTTAATTAACGAAAATTCCGGTTTTTCGCAAAACGGAATACTTGGTGGAAATTTCTTACAAAATTATAAATTGACTTTTGATTTTAAAGGCTCCAAAATTGCTTTTTTACCTATTAAAAAATGAAGCAAACATTGTATCTTGAAACATCAATAGTCGGTTCGTATCTTGATAACGGAGATCCTTTTCGACGCGACTTAACTATTCATTGGTTTGAACACGAACTCAAAGAATATCAAGTATATTCTTCACCTTTAGTTAGAAGAGAGCTTGAAATGGTCAGCGAACCTTATAAAACCGGTTATTTAAAAATTCTTAAACCATTGCAAGAATTAGAGTTAGTAGAAGAAGTTGCAATTTTGGCTGAAGGCTATATTTCGCGTGGAATCTTCCATCGTAAATATTTAGCTGATGCAGTTCACGTTGCACTCGCTTCATATCATAAGATTGATTACCTCGTTACTTGGAATTTTGGGCATCTTGCAAATGTCAGAAAGCAAGCGAGAATTCGTCTTTTCAACACTGCGGCGGGATTTTTTGTGCCGATGATTGTTACTCCGGAATTTCTAGTCCACACGAATTGACCACTCGAAAAATTAACTTTAATATTCAAACAGATGTATCGAAGACCTAAATTTCTGGAAGTTTTACATGAAATTCGCGAAGAAATGTCACGCGAAGCAGATTATGATGTTGATTTGTTTGTTGAAATGGTTCGATCTGAAGAAAACTTTAATGTCGAAATTGATATGGTTTTAGAAGATAAACCCAAAAATAATTCTCGAATAAAAAAAACTAAACTTTAAACGTATAACTCCAATATGTGTGTTCTTAAGCATTTACAATTCTTTACTTAAATTTCTACATGAAGCGTTTTCTTATATTAATTATAATTTTAGCAATTATGTTGGTTGGTTTAACCTATTTCGCGAACAATTTTTGGATTCACAGATACGATGAATTAATTTCGAAACAAGCAAAGATCTATCGGCAAAATGAAAAGTTGATTTGGAGTGTTATTTTTGAAGAAACCTGGTTCCGAAGTTGGTCAATGGGCGAAGACGGTGAAGTAGGGTTGATGCAAATAACTCTTTTAGTTGCAAAAGATTGGGCAAAAGAGACTGGTATGAAAGAGATTGAAAAAGAAATTTCAGAAGATTTTGTCACAAAACTTAAAGAACCTGAGAGGAATATTCAAATTGGTTGTTGGTATTTAGAACAACTTGGTGAAAAGTATCGTGACTTTGAGGCAAAAGATGCAATGACGCTTGCAGCTTACAACGCAGGTCCGAGCAGAGTCGAAGAATGGACAAAAGACACGACAAAACTAACTGAGCAACAGTTTATTGACAGAATTGGAATACCTTCTACAAAATCATACGTTTCATCAATACTTCAACGCTATAAGGCTTACAAATGAAGATTCTCACTGCAGATTTTCTACTTCCTATCACTTCGCAACCTATTTCCGAAGCTGCAATAGTTATTGATAAAGACACAATTATTGCGGTTGGAAATCGTGCAGAAATTCTTAATAAATTTTTAGATATTGAAGTTGAAAACTTCAGTAACTCCGTAATAATGCCAGGTTTTGTTAATTCTCATTCTCATCTTGAATTAACAGCTTTTCGTGGTTTTCTTGACGATGTTGAAGACAATTTTTTCTCTTGGCTAATAAAATTAACAAAATCACGTGATAATCTATCTGAAATTGACATTAATAATTCTGCATTATTTGGTGCAGTTGAAGGACTTAGGGCTGGAGTTACGACATTTGCTGACATCGGTCGATTTGGATTTGCAGGATTTAATGCACTAAACACACTTGGTTTGCGAGGAGTTTTATTTCAAGAAACGGATTTTTCTCCTGATAATTCAACGGCAGAAGTAGATTTTATCAATCTAATAAACAAGTTTTCCGATTTAAAAGATAATGAAAATCAACTTGTAAAAGTTGGAATTTCGCCACACGCACCTTATTCTGTTTCGCCACAATTATTTAAGTTAATTACCGATTTTTCAAAGCAAAATAAAGTTGAGATCACGATTCACGCGGCTGAATCTGAAATGGAACAATCTCTTTTAATGTATGGAAAAGGTGATTTCGCTGACATTTTTGCAAAACAAAATCTTAGTTGGAAATCACCGGCAGTTTCTTCAATTCAGTATTTAAAAGATTTAGGAGTTTTGGAAATTAAACCACTTTTGGCACACTGCATATTAGTTAGCGACCAAGATATTGAAATTATTGCTGAAACCGGAACAAAAATTGCACATTGTCCAAAATCAAACGCTAAATTAAATCATGGGATTGCTCCTTATCAAAAATTCGTTAATGCAGGTATAAATGTTGGATTAGGAAGCGACTCAGTTGCAAGCAATAATATTTGCGATATTTTAGAAGAAGCACGATTTGCAAATTTGTTTTCGCGAACAATAATGGATAAAACACGTTTGATGACAGCAGAAGAATCAATTTATTCAGCAACGCTCGGTGGTGCAATTTGTCTTGGACTTGAAAATGAGATTGGAAGTTTAGAGCCCGGAAAACAAGCAGATTTAATTGTCGTAAATCTCAATGATTCTTCACAATTACCAATTTCAGATATTTTTTCATCAATATTATTTTCTACATCTTCTCGCGATATTTTTCTCACAATTTGTGCAGGAAAAGAATTGTATCGCGACAACAAAGTATTGCCAATTAACGAGTTAGAGCTAAAAAATGAGATTAAAAAAATTGCAAAAAAACTTTGATTTATTGTTTGAGACTTATTGTCAGTTTGCGAATTAAATCTTCTGGTGTCCAATCATTTCCCGAAATTATTTCGATCACTTTTCCATTTTGGTCAATTAAAACCGTTCGCAAAGAATGATTAAATTGAGCTTTATCAGCTTGGTCAACACTATAATCTAACCCAATAAAATTAGTAATAGCCCTTACGTCTTTATCTGAACCAACAGCCAATTGCCAAATATCAAAATTTGGTTGTGAATCTTTTCCAAGATAGCCTATTCCATATTCTTTAAGTTTCGCAGGCGTATCATTTGCCGGATCAAACGAAACGGTAAGAAGCCGAATCCTGTCTTTTGAATCAGAGGTTTTCAACATATTAGCTGCATCTGAAAAATTAGTTGACATTTTAATACAAAAATCAGGCAACGGACATTTGGCATAAATAAAAGTAATTGCAAACGCTTTGCCGGCAAAGTCTTTAAGAGAAATACGTTTTCCCTCTTGATTGGTTAAGTTAAAATCAGGCAAATTCTCGCCTTTTTTGGCAAAGCCTTTTTCATTAGTTGTCGCAGCCGGCATATTAGGATTTCCGGCGGCAACGATTCCAACTTTCTCAAGCCAATATTCACCTTTTAAATTATCAACTACTAATTCAGCTTTGACATCCGAATCTTTTGTCAATTCCGTAAAAACCCAATCGGCGTTGCGGATAGGAAAACTCATTGTCATAGCTTCCATATAGCCTGGAATATCTTCATGTGCGAGTTCTACTTTTTTGTTTGGAATATCAACAGAAATAACTTTTCCTTTTATTTGAAAAGTTTTAAGTGAACTTGAATTAGCTTGATTATTGTTGGTCTGATTCTGGGTATATTGACAGCCAGAATTGAAAAAAGTTACGACAAGGGAAAGTATTAAAATAAAACGCATAAAAAAATTAATCATCAATGACATCAGCCCAAACTTCGTCAGTTTCCTCAATTATATTTTGTTCTTTTATCAGAGTAGCTTGATGTCTGATTTCAAGGTCAGATTCAAAAAGTCGGTCGTTGAGATACATACAACGAAGCTCTAGCTCAGTAATTCGTTTTTTATGTTCCCGACTCAAACCTTCAAGATAAGAAAGATAGAAAAACTGTAGTCCGGCAACGCCTAACAGCGAAAGGGAGATTCCAATTAAAACATACATTTCCATAGTTTTTATGATTATACTCTTGACCTATACGAATTGAAAAGCAAGAATGTTTATAAAAGTTCAAGGAGTAAATATGATTTAATTCAACAAATTTTAATCAATTATATTTACGAAATTATTATCAAACAACTGCTTTGTTGGAAAAACAACTTAATTCGAAATTTAAAAAAACGAGATGAATGAAAAACAATTACAGCTCTCTTACACAATACTTTGCGATGATGTACGGCTTGAAGTTGGCAACAAAATATCGTTGATGGGCGTTTTTCAAAATATAATGGTTGAAAGATTGCCGATATCTCTGATTAAATTTGCAGTGATAAATCATTGGCGAGGTGAAGGCAAATATGAGACAGAGATACGCATTCTCTCGCCTAACAGACAAGATGTTATAGTTTCCTCACAAGCCACTGAAATTGAACTTGCTGCTGGCGGTTTTACTGATAATGTGAGCTTTTTTGTCAATGTTGTTTTTCCGGAATCGGGAACTTATTGGGTTCAAACCTTGGCTGATTCAGTTCTTTTAGACGAGTTTCAATTGCTTGTAACTGATTCACAAAATCTTCCAAACACAATTGAACCGGAAAATATTTCGGAAACAATCAACTAACTTTAGATTGCAGATTTTCAAATGCGGATTTAGACTTAAATTATGAACAATTTTAGTCCAATCCGTTTTTTTATTGTGATTTTTGTTTTTTTAATGCTGAGTGGTTTTACCGAATGTTATAAGCCGGTAACTGAGACAGGTTTGCCGAAACGCATTAAAACAATCGCAGTTCCAGCGTTTCAATTTGAAGCAAAAGGCTTGCGTTATCGGGTTGAATCTAAGTTTACTGAATCTGTTACAAAAGAAATTATTAAACGCGGACGTGGTTTGAAAGTTCAAGGTTCGCGTGAAAACGCTGATGCTGTAGTTGAAGGAACGATTCGTGATTTTAATTTCTCCGGTGTTTTGCTTGATAAAGCCGGCAGAGCAAGAGTTTATGAAGTAACAATTGTTGTTGCGGTGACAATTCGTGATATTGCTGAAAATAAGATACTTTACGACAATCAGAACTTTATTTTTCGCGATTCTTTTGAATTTTCAGAAGATCCGAGATCTTTTTTTAACGAAGAAGATCCGGCTGTTGAGAGAATGTCAAGAGCTTTTGCTGAATCTGTTGTTTCGACCATCGTCAATGGTTTAGGCGTAAAAGAAGAGAAAAAGTGAAAATCCTAAAACGCGAAGATTTACGCCAAAGTTTATCAAAAAATATTATTTCTCCGGTTTACACTCTTTTTGGTGCGGAAACTTACCTCCGCGAGCTTGCGGCTAGAACTATTGCAAACAAAGCACTTGCTGATTCTCAAATTCGCGAATTTAATGAAAATGTATTTAGTTTAGCAAATACAAATACTGAATTTCATTCGGCGATCTCTGCGGCTGAGCAATTGCCAATGATGTCTTCGCGAAGAGTTGTAACTATAACTGAAACCAACGTTTCTGCCAGTGGAAAGAAAGATACTCTCAAAGAAGAACATGAAAAATTACTGACTGATTATTTATTGAATCCTTCAGAAACAACTGTTGTGATTTTTGTTTGCGATGAACTTGATAAACGTCGCAAAATGACAAAATTATTGCTTGAGAAAACTGTTGCAGTTGAGTTTGAATTGTTAAAAGACGGCGAACTTGTTACTTGGGCAAAAGGTAAATTTAAAGAAGCAAATGCAGAACAAGATGAGCGAATTGTTCGCGAAATTGTTGAACTTATTGGAAATGATGCTCGAAAGTTGACTTCTGAAATTCAGAAACTTTTAGTGGCGGCTTTGCCTGACAAAATAATCTCGTCTGATTTAGTTAAAAGTTTAATCTCAAATTCTCGCGAAGTTACAAATTTTCAATTAACTGACAGAATGCTTGATAAAAACCGTAAAGGCTCGCTCGAAACGTTGGATAAAATTTTAGATGATGGTGCAGAACCATTGATGCTAATTGGTTTGATTGCAAATAATTATCGTCGTTTGCTTTTGGCAAAAGAATTAATTCGCGAGGGAATTGACCGAAGCGAAATTATTAAAATCACAAGAACTCCGCCATTTAAAGCCGAAGAATTTCTCGGAAATGCACGTCGAGCAAACGTCGAATATCTGACAAAAAGTTTGGAAAGATTAGCAACTTGTGATATTTCAATAAAATCTTCTAAAGCAACACCAAGAATGCAGATTGAAATGTTAGTTTTAGAATTAACAGCATAAAAAAAGGAAGCAGGTTGATTAAACCTACTTCCGAGTTCTAAGTTAAAGGAGAAAAACTATGAAAACATACTATCACTTAGAAATTGAATTTACATGCGAAGTTAAACGTGATTTATAACGTGCCGCAGTGTTTTTGTGTAAAATACCTTTGTTTACCGCTTTGTCTATTGTTGAAACAGTTGGGCTTAAAAGTGTGTTGCTTTCTTCAGCATTACCACCAGTAAAGGCTTTTCGTAATTTTTTAATCGCAGTTCTCAGCGTGCTACGACTCGCACGATTGATTAAATTCTTTTTGGCGGTTTGTCTAACTCTTTTTTTAGCCGACTTATGATTTGGCATTAACTGTCTCCGAAAAATTAATAGTAAATTCATCCAATTAAGGAATGTTTTAGTATAAATTTCAAGGGCTATTGTGTCAAGTTAGGAGCTTATAAATCAAAACGAGACGTTATTTTATGTGCTAAATCAACAATTAAAACAATAATTGGCGGATAAAATATTAAATCGAAGTGCATTATCGGCGAAAATAAACGCGGCAATATTGATGTGATAAACATTGTCAGATAATTCCCCAAGAAAAAACCTAATAAAATGCACGCTAATAATCCGAAAAATATATATAAAGTTGCTTTCACTATTGAAAATGGTTTTGTTTCCGAAGTTTCTTCATCCAATAATGAATTAGTTGTTACTGCTTCTTGTGAAAATTGGCGAAAGCCATGAATTAATCTGCGGAAAAGATGAAGTGTGCCAACTACAAAAAGTGTAAGAATAATTATTTTTCCTAAGACCTCAGAACTATCCCAAATTAAAGGTCTAATTGTACAGACAAAAACTGTCGAAACAAATAATGCTACAAGTGGAAAAATAAATTGTTGAAGTTCGTGAGACTCTTTGCGGTCGCGGTCAATCATTTGATCGACAATTGCATTAAATTTTTTATCAAGAGCAATTTCTCGCAAACGTTGTGCGTGATAATTGCCACTATTCATAACCGACGCATTTTCTTCAACACTTTTGAAGTAATTTGCGTCAAACATTTGCCTAGTTTTTCGGTTGCTCAAAACTTTGTAGGCTTCGGCAACCAGAGAAAACTCACGAGAACTATCGCCAGCATTTGTTACATCAGGATGCAATTCACGTGCGAGACGCCGATATGCAGATTTAATTTCAGCACGCGACGCCGCAGGTGTTACTTTCAAAATCTCGTAGTAATTCACCATAAACTACTGAAATCATAGCACATTAGGTTTTGATTCTAAAAATTACTGACTAGCTAAGCCATCAATTTTTAGACTAATTGGCGTTGCACCGCTCAATTTAATTGCATCAATAACTTTCACGACTTTTCCGTAAGGCAAGCGTTTTGGTGCTTCAATAAAAACTGTTTTTTCATTTACAAGATTACTTGCACGGTCAGAAAAAGTTGATTTTAATTTGTCTGTCAATGATTGCGGCTCAGAAATTGAACCCAAATTACTCTCATTATTAAGTTTGAGCGAATAATCTGAATTAATTGAAACTGTTAGCGTTTGTGGATGCGGATCTCCTGGTTTCGCGGCTTCTCTTGGTAAAACTGCTTTAAAATCAGTCGCTTTTGGTGGTCCAATAATCATAAAAATTATTAGCAAAACGAGTAAGACATCAATCAGCGGTGTGACGTTAATTTCCGGTTTATATTCAGTCATATTTTCTCCTTTGGTATTTGAACTACAAGAAATTAGACACCGTATTTTTGGAAAAGTTCCAAATAACTTTTAACTTATCTTTTGCGTGAAAGTTGCATGAAGTTTAGAATTAATTTAAAGATAAAATTATGAATTTTCAAATTTCAAAAACAATCGAAATACTTTCACAAACTCCCGCAACAATTAAATCCTTACTCGGTAATCTTTCCGATGATTGGATTTACGCTAAAGTTGACGAAGAAAGTTGGAACGCCTTTGATATAATCGGTCATTACATTCATGGCGAACAAACCGATTGGATTCCGCGAGCAGAGATCATTTTGGCACAAGGCGAAAGTGTAACTTTTGAGACATTTGACCGTTTCGCACAATATGAAACATCAAAAGGAAAAACTTTGCACGAATTGCTCGAAATTTTCGCCGAATTACGCTGGCAAAATCTTGATACATTAAAATCGTGGAATTTAACCGATGAACAACTGCAACTTAAAGGAATTCATCCTGAACTTGGCGAAGTTACGCTCAAACAATTATTGGCAACCTGGGCGGTTCACGATCTAACCCATATTCGACATATTTCAATCGTTTTGGCAAAACAATATGCTGAAAATGTAGGGGTTTGGAAGGAATATCTGACTATTTTGCACTAAAAAAGAATGTTTTAGCCGCGGATTAACGCTGATGACGCGGATTAAAGAATGATTTTCGATGTCTTTTTCTTATCAGCGTTTTTCCGCGAAATCCGCGGCAATTTGATTATTATGAAACGAACAATAAAAGCACCAACCGGAACAACTTTAACCTGTAAAAACTGGCTTATCGAAGCCGCTTACCGAATGATTCAAAACAACCTGGACGCAGAAGTCGCGTTTGATCCGGATAATTTAATCGTCTATGGCGGACGCGGAAAGGCGGCGAGAAATTGGGAATCGTTTGACGCGATTTTGGAAAGTTTAAAGAATCTTGAAGAAGATGAAACTTTACTTGTTCAATCGGGCAAACCTGTCGCGGTTTTCAAAACGCACACGGACGCACCGAAAGTTTTAATCGCCAATTCAAACATCGTGCCGCATTGGGCGACGCAGGAACAATTCGACCAATACGAACGCGACGGGCTGATGATGTATGGACAAATGACCGCCGGAAGCTGGATTTACATCGGCACGCAGGGAATTTTGCAGGGAACTTACGAAACTTTCGGATCGCTCGCACGGCAAAACGGTTGGGGAACGCTTGCCGGAAAGTTTGTTTTGACCGCAGGTTTGGGCGAAATGGGCGGAGCTCAAGCTCAGGCGATTACGTTTAACGGCGGAGTCGGTTTGCTGGTGGATGTTGATCCGTGGCGGATTGAACGGCGGTTACAGTTGAAACAAGTTGATATTAAAGCTAATGATCTAGATGATGCGTTGCGTTTGGTGAAAGAATTTACCGACAAAAAAGAAGCGAAATCTATCGCACTTTTGGGCAACGCGGCTGATGTTCATTGGCAGATTCTGGAACGTAACATTCTGCCCGATGTCGTTACCGATCAGACTTCCGCACACGATGTTTTATACGGTTATATTCCGCAAGGTCTTTCAATCGAACAAGCAAACGAACTGCGTCTATCTAATCAAACGGAATACGAAAAACGAGCGATGGATTCGATGGCAAGGCACGTTGAAGCAATGCTCGAATATCAAAAACGTGGGGCAATCGTTTTTGATTACGGCAATAATCTTCGTCAACGGGCGAAAGATAACGGAGTCGAAAACGCGTTCGATTATCCGGGTTTTGTGCCGGCGTATATTCGTCCGCTCTTTTGTGAAGGCAAAGGTCCGTTTCGTTGGGTGGCACTTTCGGGCGACAAAGAAGACATCTACAAAACCGACCAAGCGATGATGGATTTGTTTCCCGACAACGACCATTTGTGCAAATGGCTGACGATGGCACAAGAGCAAGTTGAGTTTCAAGGTTTGCCGGCGAGAATTTGCTGGCTCGGCTACGGCGACCGTGCGAAAGCAGGTTTAAGGCTGAACGAGTTAGTCGCCAACGGAACGCTCAAAGCACCGATTGTGATTGGCAGAGACCATCTCGATTGCGGTTCAGTCGCCTCGCCAAACCGCGAAACCGAAGCGATGAAAGACGGCTCGGACGCAATCGCCGATTGGGTTTATCTCAACGCAATGATCAACTGCGTCGGCGGTGCAACGTGGGTTTCGCTCCACCACGGCGGCGGAGTCGGCATCGGCTATTCGCTCCACGCCGGACAAGTAATCGTCGCCGACGGCACACCCGAAGCCGCCAAACGCATTGAAAGAGTTTTGACAACCGACCCCGGAATGGGCGTAGTCAGGCACGTTGACGCAGGTTATGATGAGGCGATTGAATTTGCGAGGGAAAATGGTGTTAAAATACCAATGATTAAAGGATAAATTTATGTTTGTAGAAGAAGTTTTGCTGGAAATTGCCCGATTCATTGGAATTGCGGGATTATTTTTGTTTATTTTGAGCGGTATCGGTGGAGTTTTAATGGCTTCGCGGACAGTTCAAATAATCAACGTCAAATGGCTTCGCGGGAAAATGTTCAAATATCATCGAGCAATTTCTTTGATTGGTGCAGGACTTTTTTTACTGCATCCGATTCCGATGCTTTTTGCCCCGAATACAACGGGCGGAATGAACATTTATCACACGCTGATTCCGTTTATTGCCCCGAAACAGGCTGTTACAATTAGTCTCGGAATCATAGCGTTTTACGCATTAATCGTTGTTACAATCACGTCAATTTGTATCAAATATATGAAACGCGATTTGTGGAGAGTCTTTCATTTCGGGACTTATATCGTGATTTTTCTCGGTTTAATTCACGGACTTTTGATTTCCGGCGAGTTCAAAGACGGTGAAATGTTTGAGCTTGAAGAACCCGAAAAAATTATATTATTGGTGATGTCCGTGATTGCTTTGTCGTTACCGTTGTGGCGTTTATTTTTGGCTAAAAAAGTGGTAGCAAGGAGCAAAACGGCTTGAAAAATTTAATTATTAGCGTTTGGATAAGTATTTTGTCAACAATAATCTACGGACAAGCTACGCCAACTCCAACACCAACGCCCGAAGCCGTCAAACGCTGGTCGGGCAGCTATCAAGCGACGCTCAACGCATCGGTTTTGGGCAAGCCGAAGCCGTCTTTAGGTCATCGTTTGGGAATTTCTTACTCACCAAAGTTCGGAGGTTCGTTTGATTCGCGGATTGAATATTATGTTGAAGGTTCTTATAATTCCGATCCGCCGAATCTTTTGATAAATAACATCAACGAGCCGAAATTTGAAGCCCAAATAAATTACACACGCCCTATAAACAAACGGTTTGCGGTAACGGGCGGTATTTTGTATCACTATAATTTCAAGTTTCCCGACAAATATTTTTGGGCTTTGGGCGGAATAGTTTACACCGAAAAACTAGGCAAAAAAGTTACGCTCACGGCAACAGGTTTGATTGAGAAAAAACTTTCAGGCGGACGAGCATTTGTTGACGGTTCAAGCACTTTGGAATATCGTTTTGCAAAGAATTGGAACACCCAAATTTCAGTTCACCGATACGAAAATCTTGGACAATTTGACGCACAACCAACCCAAAAACTTGAGTATGAATTCGGTGTAAATCGGGCTTTCAAAAAGAATCAGACCGTCGGAGTCTCGTTTTTCCGACACATTCAATTTGACGGACCAAATGACCAATTTTCTTTTTTGAAACTGAAATATATTGTTACGTTTTAGGCAATAAATTTACAAAAAGAATACAGATGCAATCGTCCAAAGTTAGACAACCGCGACCTTGCAGAATGTTGAATACCGCAAACCGCTGACAGTTTGGGGCGAACTTTGGATAATCTTGGAAAAGATATTCGCACCGTTACAAGCGACGTTGCTGGCGTTGGCGATTCGGCGGAAGTTTATGCGATAGGCAGAAACGCGACTGTGAACGTGCGTGTCAAACGTCAAGATGTAACACGCTTCCTAACGGTCGCGTTTCCGCCACAGATTATTGAACTTTAATGATGTAATTTTGACTGATTTGCACAACTGAGCTTTCGTCTAAATGCTTGATTATCAATTCCATATTTCTTTCAAATAAAGCAATCAACTCATTATTTTTGATATTTCCTGTCTTAACGTGAAGTAATTTGTAAGGTTCATTTTTAGCGGTGAAGCTATCGTAAAAATCAGCGTCCTTTGAAATTACGATTCGGCTTTCATTTATGGAGAGGCGATTTATTTCTGAATCCGTTGTGTCATTGCCGTCGGGCAATTCGCTGGTATGAATCGTGTCGAAACCTTTCTCGCGTAATGAATACGCTAAAGATTTCGGCAAATGTGCGTCAACGATGAACTTCATACCGTTACGAGTTCGGTAATTGAACCGACATTAGCCAACTTCGCCGCAAACATCAAACACGCTTGCAAATCTTCTTTTTCGAGGTCTTCGTAATCCGCCAAAATCTCCTCATTGGTCATTCCCGAAGCCATTAATTCCAACATATTTTCAACCGGATAGCGTTTGTTCCTGATAGTCGGCTTTCCGTGACAGACATTTGGATTTATAGTGATTCGTTGCAAAATTTGCTGTTCCATAAGTTGGATTGTAACATAATCGTTTGAAGAAAATATACCTTTAGTCCGACAACCGCGACCTTGCAAAATGTTGAATACCGCAAACTGCTGACAGTTTGGGGCGAACTTTGGATAATCTTAGAAAAGATATTCGCACCGTTGCAAACGGCTTTGCTGGCGTTGGCGATTCGGCGGAAGTTTATGCGGTGATTTCATTTACCATTTACCATTAATCATTTATCAAAAAATCTGTGATAAAATCTTATTTGAGAGGTGATTGTTATGACATCAGAAGAAGTAATATTTGCAAAGATTAAAGTTTTACCGCCAAATCTTAAAGAAGAGGCACTTCATTTTGTGGAGTTTTTAGAGACAAAAATAAAACCACAAGCAAAGCGTAAGAGTTTAAAAGGTTCACTCTCGCATTTAAATATCAATATAAGCGATGATGATATTCGAGAGGCTCGAAACGAAATGTGGCGTGGTTATACCCTAGACACCGAAAACGAAAAATAGTTTATGGTTGAAATTATAATTGATACTCACGTTGTAATTTGGTATTTTGGCGACCCAACCGAACTGTCAAAACCTGCTGAAAATGCTATTGATAAGGCAGAAATTAACGGAATAATTTATGTTTCGTCAATCACTATTGTTGAACTCATTTATCTAATCGAAAAGAATAAAATTCCGTCAGATGTTTTAGTTTCATTGCGAAATGCGTTGGATGATTCAACAACCGCGTTTCGTCTGATTGAATTGAGTGGAGAAATTGCCGACAAACTAGGAAAAATTTCTCGCCAAACCGTTCCCGATATGCCCGACCGAATCATTGCCGCTACTGCCTTGCATCTTAATTTACCGCTTGTCACCAAAGACCATAAAATTCAAGCCTTAACATCAATTCAAACTATTTGGTAAAAGATATTCGCACCGTTGCAAGCGTTGGCGATTCGGCGGAAGTTTATGCGGTGAGAATAATTGTTAAAGGTTAATTATTAATTATTAATGCAAGAAAATCGTAATTCATCATTAACAATTTACAATTAACAATTTATTATTAATTTTATGACAATCAGAAAAATAAATCTTGACGTAATTGACGAAGATTCGGCTTCGCAAGCGATAGATTTTGTCAGCAAAATTGCCGATGAAAATAATATTGATTGGGCATTAGTCGGCGGTTTGGCGATGAATTTTTACGGCAGCGACAGATTGACCAAAGACATTGATATGATTTCCAATCAACGCTTGCCGATTCCGAAAGAAAAGATTGTCGGGCAATTAAAACAAGGCGGCGAGCGTTTTCAAGCTGAAACCGATAAAAAAGTAGTCTCAATTGATTGGATTATACGCAATGACGAATTCAAGGCATTATTCCAAGATGCTTTATCAGAAGCGGTTAAGATTGAAGATATTCCGATTCTCACGCCTGAATGGTTAGTGATTTTGAAATTTATCGCTGGACGCTTCAAAGACCAAGAGGATGCAGTCTATTTATTGAGTAAAAGAGGTCTGGTCAAACGAGAAATTATCAAAAATAAAATCGTCAAACATTTTGGACTCGGTGCTTGGAGTTTAGCAAAACACGGCTATTATCGTTGGTTTGATCTTGCCGATGGCAAAACTCGTGAAGATGAACGTAACGAAAAAGACGGCTATATTGATTCGTAGGCATTTTGAAAAAGAACTTAAAGGACTAAATAGATGAAACTGAAAGTTAATAAAATACAATTTGTAATATTATTTTTGATGAGTTCGTTTGGTGTTTTTGCTCAAGAAAAACATTATTATCAAACGGATTTTTCTAAAGAAGATTTTGCCGAACGGCGGGCGAAGATATTTGAGAAAATCGGTAAGAATGCTGTTGCGGTTATTCAAGGGGCGAAAGGCACGGCTGATTTTAATGTTTTTCGGCAAACAAACGAATTTTATTATCTTTGCGGTATTGAAACGCCGCACGCATATCTTCTTTTAGACGGACGAAATCAGAAAACTTCGATCTATCTTCCTCGCAGAGATGCCGGCAGAGAAAGCAATGAGGGCAAAATTCTTTCTTTTGAAGATGCTGATTTGATAAGAGAACTCACCGGCATTGATCAGGTGCGAAGTATTGAATCTTTGTCGCTCGATTTGGTCGGGAAAGGTTTGCTGCGACCTCCGGCGGCGTTGCTATTTACACCTTTGAGTCCGGCGGAAACCGGAACTGACAGCCGCGATGAATTATTGAACGAACAAGCCCGCGTTTCGTCTAATCCGTGGGACGGTTCGCCTTCCAGAGAAGCCCGTTTTCGGGAATTGTTAAATTTGCGTGTGCCGCAATTTGAAATCCGCGACCTTTCGCCTATTTTGGATTCGCTGAGAAATATTAAGTCTAAAAAAGAGATTGACGTAATTCGCCGTGCGACTGAAATCGCGGGTTTGGCAATTATTGAAGCAATGCGTTCGACTGAACCGGGCGTTTTTGAATATCAACTTGATGCCGCCGCGAAATATATGTTTTATCTTCACGGATCGCGTGGTGACGGCTATGCCTCAATCATCGGCGGCGGTTCAAACGCTTATCTCGGACACTATTTTCGTAAGACCGACAAGTTAAAAGACGGCGATTTGGTGCTGATGGATTACGCTCCCGACTATCATTATTACACGAGCGATGTTACTCGAATGTGGGCGGTTAACGGGAAATTTAACGCCGAACAACGCGAATTGTATAACTTTATTTTGGCATATCGTGATGCACTTTTTAGATATATTCGTCCGGGCGTAACTTCTGATTATGTGCTTGATTCCGCTGCCAAAGATATGGAAAAATATCTTGTCGGAAAAACATTTGCCAAACCCGCACATCTCAAAGCGGTTCAAGAAGGCTTGAAATTTCGTGGTCATTTTCAGCATCCGGTCGGAATGGCGGTTCATGACGTTGGCGTTATTCGCGGCGTTCCTTTGCAAGAGGGAATGGTTTTTACGATTGATCCGATGATTTGGATTCACGAAGAAAAACTTTATATCCGCATAGAAGATATGGCGGTTGTAACGGCTGACGGGGTTGAAAATATGAGTGCTTTTGTGCCTTCAACAATAGAAGATATTGAACGCACAATGACCGAAAAAGGCTTGATTCAGTTTCGTCCGGCAACAACTTTGCCTATTAAAAAGTAGAATTTTATGAAAAACCTAAACAAAATCTTGATAATCGGTTTGTTACTAACTATCGGTTTCCCAATTTCCGCTTTTGCCGATACATATCCGAAAAATCCGAATATTGATGTTATTAACTACATTTTCAAGATCGAATTGTCCGACAAAACAGACGAAATTAACTGTGAAGCGACCGTTGATGTTCGTTTTCTTGCCGAAGGAATTTCGGAATTCAGACTCGATTTAACCAATGCGTCAAAGGAACTCAGCAGTAAAGGAATGAACGTCAGCGGTGTAATATTCGATGGAAAACCGATTGCTTATCGGCACGAAAATAACGCGGTATTTATCAAATTGCCTTCGGTTTCAAAAGCAAATCAACGCGAGAAGTTCACGATTTTCTACAAAGGAATTCCGGCGACGGGACTGAAAATTGCCAACAATAAATACGGCGACCGCACATTTTTTAGCGATAATTGGGCGGACAAAGGACGTAATTGGCTGCCGACCGTTGACCATCCTTCCGATAAAGCGATGTGCGAATTTATTGTCACCGCACCGAATCATTATCAGGTTGTTTCCAATGGATTAAAGATCGAAGAAACCGACCTTCCAGACAACAAACGCCGCACTCATTGGAAGCAATCCGTGCCGATTGCTTCGTGGCTTTATGTGCTTGGCGTGGCAAGATTCGCCGTGCAGTATGTTGATGAATTTGACGGCAAATCTATCCAAACGTGGGTTTACCAACAAGACCGCGACAAAGGATTTTACGATTTCGGATACGTTACGAAAGAAGCGTTGGCATTTTACAGTGAAAGCGTCGGTCCATTTTCCTACGAAAAGCTCGCCAATATTCAATCAAACAGTGTCAGCGGCGGAATGGAAGCCGCGTCGGCGATTCTTTACAGCGAAAATTCGGTTGTCGGCGACCGCAATTTGCGTTGGCGAAATGTTGTTATTCACGAAATTGCTCATCAATGGTTTGGCAATTCGGTAACGGAAAAAGATTGGGACGAAATTTGGCTCAGCGAAGGTTTCGCAACATATTTCACGTTGCTTTTTATCGAACATCAATACGGACGCGATGAATTTGTCGCAGGTCTTAAATCGAGCAAAACTTCGGTTGATAACTTTTACGCCAAAACTCCTAATTATCGAATCATTCACGACAATTTAAAGAATATGGATGACGTTACGACCAGCCAAATTTATCAAAAAGGAAGCTGGACTTTGCATATGTTACGCGGAGTTGTCGGGACGGAAAATTTTTGGAAAGGCATTAAAATATATTACGGTAAATACAAAGACTCGCACGCCACCGTTGCCGATTTTCGCCGCGTGATGGAAGAAGTTTCGGGCAAAGATTTGTCCACGTTTTTTAATCAATGGCTCTACAAACCGGGAACTTTGAAATATCAGGGAAACTGGCGTTTTGACGACGAGAAAAAAGAACTCTCGATTAAACTCGACCAAGTGCAAACCGACGGCAGTTTCTTCAAAATGCCGATGGAAATTGGCATCTATTACGCCGGTCAAACTAAACCACAAATCGAAACTGTCCAAGTGGATGCCAAATCAAATGTTTTTACAATAAAGCTATCCAAAGAACCCGAAAAAGTAATCCTCGACCCGAATATGTGGATTCTGATGGATGCGGATTTGAAGAAAGTCGAATAATTTATCAAGCATGTTGGGGGCGAACTTTGGATAATCTTCAATAATTGTTAATGGTTAATTATGAATTGTTAATTTAAGAAATGAAGAATTCGGCATTAACAATTAACCATTGATAATTAACAATTAATTCTCGGTTTTACGAAATGATGAAATAATTTTTTTGATTATCGTTACCGCACCGACCGCTATCAGACCGACGATAATTCCAAGGACGGCTTCTTTGATAATCGAAGGAACTTGCGGCAGAAGTTCATGCAAAAAGTGTATGTTGTGAGCAAAAATTCCTCCGGCGACGAGAATCAGAGCGATTGTGCCGACGACGCTTAACAGACGGATAACTTTAGGCAATAAATTGACCAGAAATTGTCCGAATTTGGGAGCAAATCCTTTTTTTTCGGGCGAACCGATGAGTTTAAAGCCGATGTCATCCATTCTGACAATCATGGCGACCAGCCCGTAAACGCCGACTGTCGCAATCAAAGAGACGACCGAAACTGTAAGTATTTGAATGATCAGCGGTTTGTCCAACACAGTTCCCAACGCGATGATTACTATTTCAACCGACAAAATAAAATCGGTTGAGATTGCTGATTTAACCTTTGTTTTTTCTTCCGCTTCGCTGTCTTCCGCATGTGGAACTGAAACGTGTTGAGCATGATCGTTGCGATGAAATATCCAATGAAGAATTTTTTCAACGCCTTCATACGCCAAATAAATTCCTCCGATGAGCAAGGCAATAATAATCGCTGGCGGAAAGATCACATTTAAAATAAATGCTAAAGGAACGATGATGAGTTTGTTAATGAATGAGCCTTTGGTAATTGCCCACAAAACAGGCAGTTCACGCGAAGAAACAAAACCCGTCGCTTTTTCTGCGTTGACCGCGAGATCATCGCCCAATATTCCGGCTGTTTTTGTCGTGGCGATTTTGCTGGCTAAAGCAACATCGTCCATTAACATAGCTATATCATCCAAAATTGCAAAAATACCTGATGCCATATGTTTATTAAAATTTAAGTTACAAAAATATTCGGGAATTTCCAATCCGTTTACCAAAGAAAGATTTGATTTTAGTTTGTAACAGTTTATAAAACAAGGCGAAGTTATTAAGCTGTTTTCAATTAACAATGTTTTCAGAACGTTTATGAGATAGGCAGAACCGCGACTGCTAAGGAGCGTCTTGCTCAGAATACTTGGTCTGAAAAGAATTTTAGTTGATTCGAAATCAGAGTAACGCTTCCTCGCGGTCACGGTTCTGCCAACGCTTTAGCAGCGATGCAAGCGGCGTTAGTGATTCAGAGGAAAAATAAATTTTAAAAAGAAACTAACTGAGTATCAGCCTAGCCAAACACTCCATTGACATAATTTCTAGCAACTTCGTTTTGGGCATTTTCAAAAATTTGTTTCGTTTCATTATATTCAACCATTTCGCCGAGATACATGACGGCAGTATAGTCGGCAACTCTTTGAGCCTGCTGCATATTGTGCGTTACGATCACAATTGTGTAATCTTTTTTCAGTTCCAGTAGTAGTTTCTCGATCATGGCGGTGCTGATTGGGTCGAGAGCCGAACATGGTTCGTCCATCAAAATTACTTGCGGTTTAACGGCAATCGCCCTCGCTATGCAAAGTCTTTGTTGTTGTCCGCCCGAAAGTTGCAAGCCTGATTTATCCAAATCGTCCTTAACTTCATCCCATAAAAATGAGTTTTTTAGACTTTCCTCGACCGAGTTTTTGATGGTTTCCCGATCCTTTACGCCATTGATTCGCAGTCCATAAGCGATATTTTCAAAGATCGATTTCGGAAATGGATTAGGTTTTTGAAAAACCATTCCGATGTTTCGTCGGATTTCCACGACATTTGAACTGGAATCTAAAATATTCGAATTGTTAACCCTGATTTCGCCCGTGATTTTTACATTTGCATTAAGGTCGTGAAGGCGATTCAAGCAACGCAAAAGCGTGGATTTACCGCAACCGGAAGGACCGATTAGGGCAACAATCTTTCCTTCGGGAACACTCAGAGAAACATCTTTTAACACTTGTTTTTCGCCAAACCATAAATTGATTTGTTCGATCTCAATTAAATTTTTCATTACGAAAGTTTTACTCTAAATTTTGCTCTGACAATAAAAGCCATTAAGTTCATTAAGAAAACCACAACCAATAAAACTAGTGCAGTTCCATAAGCTAAAGGTCTGACGGCTTCTAAAGAATGATGCTGCGTTGATAAAATATAGACGTGATAAGGCAACGCCATGAATTCATCGAACGGCGAAGTTGGCAAATAACGCAGATAAAATGCTACTCCCGTGAATAAAATCGGAGCAGTTTCGCCGGCGGCACGAGACAAACCCAAGATGCTTCCGGTCATTATTCCGGACATCGCAGTCGGCAAAACCACAGTTCTAATTGTTTCCCAGCGAGTTGCCCCAAGTGCCAAAGCTCCTTCCCGCAATCCCATTGGAACATTTTTTAATGCTTCTTCCGTCGTCGTAATAATATAAGGCAGCGTGAGTAAACCGAGCGTAAAACCAGCGGAAACGATTGAAGTGCCAAAATGCAATCCTTCAACAAAAAGAGCTACGCCGAAAAGACCGTAGATGATGGAAGGAACACCTGCCAGATTGCGGATTGATGCCCGAATAACTCGATTAAACCAATTATCGCGGGCATATTCGGTAAGATAAATCGAACACGCAATTCCAAATGGTAAAGAGAACAACGCAGTTACCATTGTTACAGCAACTGTCCCGACAATTGTTGGCAAAATCCCGCCGCTTGTCATTCCTTTTTTCGGGAAACCGCTGACAAATCCCGTCGATAATACGCCCAAACCATTGTTGAGCAATTCAAACAAAATAATTACCAAGCAGCCGACAACGACCAAGGTGCAAAGAACTAGACTTCCAATTCCCATCGCCTGAATAACGTTTTTAATATTGAAATCTTTCATAATTCTCTATTGTTGATATTACCTATTGTCCACGGTTTCTATAACCGGAAGCAATCCATTCCGCAACCAAATTAACGCTCAAAGTAATCAAAAAAAGCATTGCTCCAACCGCAAATAAACTGTGATAATGCGTAGTTTCAAATGGAACTTCGCCAAGTTCGATAGCAATCGTCGCGGTCATTGTTCTCACGGAATCAAATAATCCGGTCGGCATCGCCGTCGCGTTGCCGGTCGCCATCAAAACTGTCATGGTTTCGCCAACTGCACGTCCTGTTCCCAAAATTAATGCTGCAATAATTCCTGATGCGGCGGCAGGCAAAGTTACTTTCACCAGCGTTTCCCAACGATTTGCTCCAATCGCATAAGAAGCTTCTTTATAACTATCGGGAACGGATTGGATGGCATCTTGGGCAACGGTAATTACTGTCGGCAAGGACATGACGGCAAGAAGTATTGCTCCGTTAAGAGCGTTTAACCCGTTATTGAGTCCGAAAACCGAAGCGATTGCCGGACCGACAAGCACGATTCCGATAAATCCGACTGCCACCGAAGGAACAGCCGCTAACATTTCGATTGCAGGTTTCAGAATATTTGCAAGTCTTTGCGGAGCAAAATCCGCCAAGAAAGCGGCAGTTCCGATACCAAGCGGAGCAGCGATTAGCATCGATAGTAAGGTAACGAATATCGTGCTTACGATCATTGATAAAATGCCGTATTTTTCTGCCCCGTAAGCCGAAGGATTCCAAACTGTTCCAAAAAAGAATTCGCCGAATCCAATATCCCAAAACATTCTTCCGCCGTTGAACACGAGCATCAGGAAAATGCCCAGCAAAACTAAAATCGCCAAAGCTGCCGCCGCCCGAAAAATCCAAAAAAATAAGTTATCGGCAAAAAGTCTTTGTTTCAAATTGCTGTCTTTTGCCAAAGTTCCCACCCGGTTTATGTCAGTCGCCATATTCAATTCAACCCAATCCCTAGTTCGTTGTTTGCTTTTTTCTGCGATTCATTTATTTCAAAATAACCATTTTTCGTCACTATTTGCTGACCTTCCTCGCTCAATTCATAACGCAAAAACTTCAGCGACTTACCCGTAGGTTCGCCATTTGTAAATTGAAAAAGCGGACGAACAAGCGGATAACGTCCTTCTAGAATCGCCGCTTTATCGAGTGGTGAAATTGGCGGTTTCCCTTCAACTACCAGACTGACAGGAGTTAAACCGTTCACAACTTCATCTTTTTTACTTAGCAAATATCCAATTCCGACATAACCGATGCCACCCGCGTCTTGCTTTACCGCTTCGATTATTTGAGCAGTTCCATTCATTTGTTTTACCGTTGCGTCATATTCGCCTTTGACGATCACTTCACGAAAATAAACAAAAGTCCCCGAATTGCTCTGTCTGCCGTATAGCGAAATTGGGGTGTCGCTGCCTCCGAATTCCTTCCAGTTTTTCGCCTCGCCGCGATAGATTTTACCGATGTCTGACAGGCTCAATTCAGAAACATTGGCTTTTGGGTGGACGACAACGGCAATTGCATCTTGAGCAAATATAACGGGATAGACTCGAAAACCTTGTTTGTCGATAAGCTGTTTTTCTTTACTATTTAAAGGACGCGAAGAATTTGCAATGTCAGTTTTTCTGTTTATCAAGGAAGCGATACCAAAGCCCGATCCTCCACCGGTTATCGTGAGCGAACTATCGGCATCGGTTTCCATAAAACGCTCCGCCAATTCTTGAACGAGATTAACCTCGGTGTCAGAGCCTTTAATGACAACTGTCTCAACATTTGTATGCTGACAACCTAGAAAAAACGAATTGGTTGAGATAATTACTACGAGTGCCAAATTCTTTAGACGTGTAAATCTCTGCATAATAATTCTTAAATTCTTTTTATTTAAAAAATTATCATAAAACTCTTATGCTACATTTGTGTTAAATTTGGAAGGTAATTATAAAAGAGGTTTGGATGCTTGTATTCATTCTCTGAACAGGTGGAAATAGAAAAATTGAGTGTAAAAGTTGAATCTACTTAATACTTAAGAGATAGGAAAAAAACGCTAGTGTCAATTAAAGTGAAAAATTTTGAGCTTTAACACACTACCAAACAGTCGCGTTTTCGACTAAGTCTTAAAATGTTTGCAACGCCAAAAAAGATAAAACTTACAATTCATAACTACAATGTTTGACGCATTTTTCGAGAGTTTCATAAGTAGCTTTAACGGAAAGTAAATAATTGAGTCCCATTAAAGCCTGTCCCGCACCTTTTAATTGAGTCTGTTGAATTTTTACCGGCATTTGTCGTTGATTCACATTAGCATTTGCTTTTACTTTTGCATGACGAGTTAAAGCATGCGGGCTACTATTAGCAATTCTGGCTATTTCAGCATTGTTTCTTTCAATTGCAATATCTTTGATTAAATCACCAGCCCCACCAGTCTGCATTCCGACACCATTAAAGGCATCGCCTTCTTTTAAATCTAACGCCATAATGTCAGCTTTACCTGCTGATCCCCATTCTTCTATAACTGAAACTGAATAACCGATTTCAAACCCGAGAATTGCTCTCAACCCAATTTCTTTAATTGTCGCTGGAACAAATCTGACTAATCTACCTGCGGGCAATCCTACACCCGTAAGTATTAGTGCAAGTTCAGCAGAAGCCTGAGCAACCGAACCTGCACAAATTCCGAAACCTAATGCGGCATTCATTTTCCGGTTAATTTCATTTAAATCATCAGCAAATGAGCTATAAGTTAAAAAAAACTTTCGACAATGTTGCAAATGTCTGTCTAACCATAATTGAATTTTATCAATAGCTTCTATTGGATTTTTAACCGTTTCTCGGACACAAAATTGTGTGAAACGTTCACTCATAATTTTGACTTCAGCTGTAATTTTATTATTAAAACCGGCACTCCCAATAAGATGATTTGTCATTCCTAAAGAAGAAGGTGTTTTTCCAGAAAAGTTAAAAAGTAAAAATGAGTCCTGACTTTCTACAACATCTGTCTGAGTAGCTAAAATTTTAATTAATGCAAATTTGCGAAAAAATAACTGTAGGTTGTTACCTTTAAACATATATATTTTTAATGGCGTTTGTGACATATTTTTCTCCCTAATTTTTAAAATTTAATTTAGACGTAAATAAAAGTTTTTATTAAATTCCTTTCTGTAGATAAATGCGTAAATTTTGAAAAAAAGCAGACAAAGTTTTTTTTAAATAAAAAAAAGGCGAAAGGAAAAATCCTATCGCCCTGAGTTTTTATTGGTAAAAGCTAAAATTAATAATTTGTTACACGTTTGTAAACACGTTTCTTTTTATTAATTTTATAGGTGTAAAGTGCTGAACTGCCGAGACCGACACCACCGCCGATTAACGCACCTTTTTTTCCGCCAATCATTGCACCAATAAGTGCTCCGCCGCCGGTGCCGATTGCCATATTAATTCTGTTACGATGACGACGGTAATAACTTGGACTGCTAACTGGAACCCAACGGACACGTCCGTTTCTATCAACAACTCTTGCAACATATCTTGTCTGAGATTGTGCTTCGGCTGAAACCGGTGTGATTAAAGTTATTGAACCCATTATTAGAACTGCAAACAAAATTCCTAAAATATACTTTTTCATAAATAAATTCTCCTTATTATTGCCAAAATTGTTTTCTTAGCAGCAATAGTTTAGCTCTTGCAATTTTTGTGCCTTTAATTTATTCAATAAAAAACGTAAATTGAGATGTTTTTGTATTGTTTAAAGACACAAACTGCTCTAAATGAATACAAAAAAACGGACATTTGAGAACCAAATATCCGTTTTTAAACTCACTTATGAAGTTTATTTATTCCGAAACTGTAACGTTAACTGATTTGCTATCTTTCTTTTCGTTAGCATCGTTATACATATCTGCATTTAATTTGTATGTTCCAGCTGCAAAACCATCAGGTAGTGTCAAGTTATATCTCGCAACGGCATCGCCATCAAGGTCTAATGAAACTTCAGTTCCTTTGAGTGTTTCGTTTTTAGAATCAACCAAATAAAGTTTCACTTTAACTTTTCCAGGGTTGTTTGCAATTGTAGCTGCACCATACATTGTGTCGCCAATTTTGAAACTAGTTGCTGAAGATTTTCCTTCTTTGTCAGTTGAAGTTGTAAGACTGCTCATATTAGCTGTGCTCATACTACAACCCAGAATTAGTCCGATAAATAACACAAAAACTATTGAACTTGATAACACGTTTGATTTTTTCATAATATTTTTCCTTTTATTTAAATCTGTTTTTTGGGGGAAATGCTAAAAACGTGCATTTCTCAAACTTTTTTTCAAAATAACTATTTAACATTTAAAAACTAAAGGTTCTATTTTTCGATAGAACCTAAAATTGCGGTTCGTTTAGTCAAAAGTTAATTTATGTTTTTAAATTAACATTTTCAGCAAATTTTTAATAATTAAAAAAGTCTATTTTGTCCGGTTTTTACTTCAAGTAAGACTTTTTCAATATCTATTGCTTCGGCAGTTTCCATTTTTTGCAAGACGAGTTCTTTTTCTTCACGAGAAAAATTTTCCCAAATCTCGGTGAATTCTTTGCTGTGTTTAATGTAATAAATTACAGAATTTGGATTCATTTTTAATTTGTCGGATTCTCAATTTCTTCGGCAATCATTTTTTGTGTCCAAGCGTTTTTTGGAAAACGTTTTTTCAGCAAATTTATTGCTTTAATCCGTGATTCTTGACTGTAATCTCCGCAACCATATTTTGTCCATTGGTTGATCTTATAAATTAAATACAACGATTCGGGCAAACGTTTGTCGGTTGGCGATAATCTTGCCCAATCAAAAACACGTTTGGTTAAATAACTTGCGGCATCAGCTGTTTTTTTAAGTTTTTCATGCTCAATTTTTGCAAGATCAATCTGTGTTTTGCTCAAAAAAGCTGGTTTGAAAGTTGGAATTCTTTCATCAGAATTTTCAGTATAAGTTCCGTCATATTGCTCGCACCACCAACGTTCATCAACCCAAGTATCAAATTCGTCAATATTTTCTTTATCAAAACCACTTTCTAAATATGGCGTTAAAAATCGCACTTTGAGCAAGATATTTAAACCATTAAAATCGCGTTCGCTGATAGTTTTGGCATTTGAATATGTCAGAAAAATTTCTTCAAATTGCGGATAAAGTTTAATAATTTCAGGTGTAAACGCCAAAGCCGTTTTTTCGTCCTTGATCAAATATGAACGAGTCCAAATTACCGGAATCAAACGCTTTTTCCAATAATCAGGAAAATCAGGATTTTTCAAAACTTCGAGCAAAACCGGAGTCGAAAAGTGCTCGTTTATTATTTGAACAGTTGTTGGGTTTAAAAACAGACGATTATCCCAAGCCAACTCACTGGCGAATTGTTTTTCAATATCAGCGTCAAATTGGCTTTTGCTTGTATCAGCAAAATCTGTCGCATTCCAGGTGTCTTTTTGTCGCTGAATTAACTCTTGCATTGTTTGCGAAGAACCACTAAATCCATCATCGTAACCATAAGCAAAAGGTTTACGAAGCGAATGTTTTAAGAAATCTGCGAGCGTTTCTGAAAGTTTCATTCGTTGTTCGATAAAAGAGTTTCGCGTAGAAATCGGCAAATCAATAGTTGAATATAATACTGAATCGATTAATTTTCGTGCCTCAGCATCTTTCTTTTGGCTTATTAAAAGGCGTGCAACGTGATATGCAATTGTCGGATATGCAACCGAACTTGTCGAAACTTTGTCCGAATCTTTGATTAAATTTTTTATATCAACCGAACTTGTTGTTGCTTTGGAAAGTGCTGTCATCAACCAAATATCAGCCGAAGTTTCTCTCCAACGCTCACTCGCGTATGTGTATGCAAAAGGTTCTGGCGATTGATATGTGAAAATCCAATCAGAAATTTCGTCGTCTTTGAGATATGTTGGGCGATTTGCTAGTTTGTTTGTTTCGGTTTGGCTTTTATCGTTTACGTCAATACCATCAAGAGTTACATTCGACTCATCAGTTCTGACAACTTCATACTCAGTAATCTCATTTCTCACAGGTTTTCCACCGTTTGCGGCTTGTGCAATCATTACTGCTTCTGGAAGTTTTCCTTTTGGAACTTGTCCTTTAAGTGTTGCTGGTGTTGTTGAATCGTCAACTAAAACTTGATCAAATCCACTTGATCTCAAAGCTGATTCAATATTCAACTTAACAGAATCTGATTTTGGAGTTGAAACAATTTCATTTGGTGACTTTTCAACTGCATTTTCTAATTTTTCCAATAACCAATTGTAGTCAATCACATCTTGGCGAAAAGAGTCAGGATTTCCTTGATAAGAAAGCGTTTGTGCAAGTTCGCGAATTCTTTCTTCCGGTCTGGTGCGATATTTGATGAGATTTATCATTTTCGCAGAGGACTCGGAAAACTTGGAACTTCTTGCCATTACAAGGTTAAGACGAGTTTCGGCTTCGCTCAAAAGGGAATTGGATTTCAGTTGACTTTTTGCAACATCTTCTTCAGTTACGACATTGCTTACGCCGACACTTGCTTGTCGAATCAAGGTTCTGGCAACCAGATAATCAGCAGTTTCCTTCCACGGAGAATCAGAATCTTGTGAAATTCTATCAAAATTATCACGTGCGTCTTGATATTTCATCGCATAAAACTGTGCCGCAGCAATTTGATATTCGCGATCTTTAAGCAACCATTTAGGCGAAGTTTCGTCGAGAGTTTTTGGTAATTCGGCACCTTCGAGGCAATTTCCAAAAACAGCATCTTGTCCGCGAATCCATTCCTGAACATCTTTTTCTTCATTGCTGCTTCTATTTGAAAGTGTTTCTTTTGCTACTTCAAACGCATTTTTTGTGCAATTCGGAAAATAATCGTAACCGCCTTGATATTCGCGTTCAGTATAAATCGCTGGTAATTTCTCTTCGTTTTTTACAACCGAAGCTCTTTGTTTGAGCCAACCTTTAACCGCTTCGGTGACATCATTTCCTTCAAATTCTTTAAGGTTAAAGTCAGCTTCCCAAATTTCAATTAATGCTTTTTGTTCAGTTTGCGAAAATGTTCCGCCTTTGAGATAGCGAAATGCGGCTGTCAAAACAATTTTTTGATGAGTTGTTTTTACTATTCCAAGTTTACCGGAAGCAAAATCACTCCAAGGATTTTCGGGGGCATTTGTATATTCAAAAATTGGTGCAAGATAAGATGGTCCGCATGCTTTAACATTAGGCAAACCGTTAAAAAATATACAAAAAACTAACGTTATTGATGCGAGTAATTTTGCAAATGTCCCGAATTTATTGTTTGTAACCAAACTCATTTTATCTTCTCCAAATCTTTTTCTGTCCAATTGTTATGAAAATACCAGAATCTTCTGTTTTTTTGAAATGTAACGTTTAGCGGTTCATCAAATGCTAAGCCATAACTATTTTTACACAAAGAATCATTAAAATCTTTTCCTGATGCAAGATAATTTTTCACAGATTCGCTGTCTTTTCCCATTCGAAAAATCATCGGCACAGCTTCGTCAACAGGCAAATCGCCAAACCAGTTATCGCCGATGCAAAACGAAGCCAAAGCCGTAATTGTCAGCGGAATATTTTGCGGAATTTTCGGACGCAAATCGGTTAAAAGTTTGCGATAAAATTCGCGTTCGGAAACTACAACATCAAAATCTATTTGAATTGCGTTAACATTTTTTTGTTTCAAAGTCCGTAAAACGAGTTCAATAATCTCAGATTTTTGTTTATCAGATAAAGTTGCTCGCGATATTTTATTTGTTTCAATTCGAGTTACCGCAATCAAAAATGTGCTTTCATTTACTTCAAGCGGTTGTCTCCGCGGACGCAACTCAACATCGTCTTGCTTTAACAAAATTGTCTGCGAAAGATATGCAACTCCAATGTTCTCATCATTGATAAACTTCAAATTTTCGGGTGTTTCCCATGCCCAAAGAATTATCGATGGAACTTTTATATCAGTTTTATTGTTTGGTTTTTGGCAAGCTGAGAGCATCAGCAAAAACACGAAGCAAATAACGAATCTGTTAACAAAAATGCACATAAATTTGATTACAAAAATGATTGTTAGAATAACACGCAGGCAGGCTGCTCGCGTTCCGTTGAGAGTTTATTATGTTTTTTTAGTTTTGACTAGAGTTTTCAATTTGGTTTTGTTACTATTTTCTTTCGAATGAATAGTCATTCATTTTAACAATTATGGAACGTGAACAATTACCAATGGACGTAGTATTTGTAGGTGCTGGACCTGCAAATTTATCGGCGGCTTATCATCTCAAACAATTGATTAAAAAATCGGGCAAGTTTACTGATTTGGAGATTGCAATTGTTGAAAAAGGTCCCGCAGTTGGAGCTCATATCCTTTCAGGTGCTGTAATTGATCCGCGTGCTTTGAAAGAAATTATGCCAGATTTTATTGAGCAAGGTTGTCCGGTTGACGCACAAGTAACGGCAGATGCGGCTTGGTATTTGACTAAAAATAAAAAAATTGTTGCTCCAATTACACCGCCGCCACTTGTTAATAAAGGTAAATACATTATTTCTCTTTCCAAAATGTGTGGATGGCTTGCCGAAAAATGCGAAGCTGAAGGCGTAAACATTTTTCCCGAATTTCCGGCATCTGAAATGTTGTATGACGAAAATGAAGCCGTTATTGGAGTTCGCACCGGCGATAAAGGAATTGATAAAGAAGGTAAACATAAAGGAAACTTCGAAGCCGGTGTTGATTTGCTCGCGAAAGTTACGGTTTTGGGAGAAGGTTCTCGCGGACATTTGACCAAGCAATTATCTGAGCGTTTGAATCTAAACGAAGGCAAAGAACCGCAAATGTATTCGCTCGGAATTAAAGAACTTTGGGAAGTTCCTGCGGGAAATATTGAAGAAGGATTGGTAATCCACACACTCGGATTTCCCTCAGATACAAAAACTTACGGTGGTGGCTGGATTTACGGAATGAAAAATAATCTTATCAGCATCGGTTACGTCACCGGTTTAGATTATCTCAATCCGCTGATTGACCCGCACGCAGAATTTCAAAAATATAAAACACATCCGGCGATTTCGAAGATTTTGGAAGGCGGAAAAATGTTGAAATATGGTGCGAAAACGATTGCGGCTGGCGGTTGGAACACGATGCCAAAACTATATGCTGATGGCGTTTTGCTTGTCGGTGATTGTGCGGTTTTCTTGAACGGTCAACGGATTAAAGGAATTCACACAGCAATGAAGTCCGGAATGTTAGCTGCAGAAACAATTTTTGAAGCTTTGCTAAAAGATGATTTCACCACAAAAACGCTTGAGAAATTTAACGAAAAAGTAAATAAAAGTTGGCTTTTTGACGAGCTTTATGAAGTTAGAAACTTTCACGGATCGTTTCAACAAGGTCGCTGGCTGGCACTTGCGAACGGCGGTTTGCAATTTTTAACTGGCGGGAAGAATTGGGGCATTTTCGATAAAGGACATCACACTGTTGGACATGAGAGGATGAAAAAACTCGCCGATTATAACTACAAAGGCGATAATATTGAACAACTTTATGGCGATGATTCGAAGTTTGATGGAAAATTAACATTTGATAAACCAACTGATGTTTTCCATGCAACTGTCGCACATAACGAAGATCAACCAGTTCATTTGCACGTTGCTGATACTGATATTTGTGCAACTCGTTGTGCGGAAGAATATGGAAATCCGTGTCAAAGATTTTGTCCGGCATCTGTTTATGAAATGGAAAATAATGAAAAATCAGGCAGACGTGAATTGAAAATTAACCTCTCAAACTGCGTCCATTGTAAAACTTGTGATGTAATGGATCCGTATCAGATAATCAATTGGGTCACGCCCGAAGGTGGCGGCGGACCGAACTATAAAGGTATGTAGCAAAACTTAACTTTTAAAATTTTGCTCAATTGCGTAGCTTATATTTAAAAAAGGATGTCTGAAAAGTCCGTTTGCGGACGCTAGAATTTAGCTCCACACGTGATTGGAGGTTTCTGAATATATTATTTAAGCCCATTTGTGGGCGACAACTGAAGTAAAATATTGAAATTAAATGGTTTACGTTTCATCTGTCGCCCGCAAGCAGGCTTGTTTTATGATTTGACCGAACTCCACGCTTACGCTTGGAGCTTAATTCTATAGCCCGCAAACGGGCATATTGGACTTTTCAGACTAACAAAATTTTGGCTCTTTAATTTTAACTAAACCGTGCTGATAAGCATAAATAACCAGACAAAGTCGGTCTTTTACCTCAAGTTTGCTAAAAATAGAAGTTAAATGGTGTCGCACTGTCGATTCGCTGATGATCAATGTTTGCATTATTTCTTTATTGCTTAAGCCTTCGCCGATTGCAGAAATAACTTGTCGCTCTTTTGGTGTTAACGATTTAATTTTTTGCTTTTCGTAATCTCTTTTTTCTATTTTTACCGCAGAAAAATTATTTAATGTGCGAGCCATTAAGGTTCGATCTATCCAAATTTCACCATCAGAAATTTTTTCTACCGCACGAACAAAAGTTTCCCAGGGCTGGTTATGATAAACAATTCCTGAAGCACCAAGTGAAACCGCTCGTTCTAAAACAACTTGATCTTCACCTCTTGAAAGAAGCAAAATTTTAGAGTTCGGTAGTAATTGCTGAAGTTCTTTCATTTGCTCAACGCCAGTTAGGCAATTTGTCATTGGACTGTAAACAACAACTTCAGGTTCATAATTGTCAATCATATCTTGCGATGCAGAAACAGTTAAATCTTGTGGCGAATCAAATTCACCAACAACTTTTATTGACTGATTCTTTTCGAGTATTGATTTAAGTCCGGCACGAATAATTCGCCCATTTTCAACTAATAGAACATTTATTTTTGTCTTCTGAGATCCAATTTGGGGCTGCATAAAATCTCTTTCTCCACTTTGAATTTAGTAAATTTACAAAATTAAATTTCGTCTTGTTGTGGGTAAAACAGTCAAAAATATTACTTTCTTATGTGTATATGTATTTTTTTGGCAAATCGTTACAAGTTTTTTTAAAAAAATAAAAAAAATCGTAACGGAAAGCAAAAATTATTTTCAACAATAATAAAAAACTGCTGTTTATTTTTATACTTGAATAATCTTTAAACTTTTAAAGTCTTATCTATAAAGAGGTTTTTGTCGATTAAATTTGAACCAAAACTTGTAATTAATAATTTTATGGAGAATTAGCCAATTTCTTATGAGCGAATTCTCCTATATTTTTGTCTTTTATATCGTCTAAATATCTCATTAAAAATTGGCACAAAAAACTGCAACATTTAGGAAAAATGTCCGATGTGCAACTGAAAATTTAACATTAAGGTTGAAATGTTCCAGAAACACTAATTGAAAAGAGCGTTGCAAAGCCAATGTATTCTGTTGTATTGCATACCAACCGCTCAAAAATTAATTGTCATCGGAGGAAACCTTTTCCCCGTTTTTGTTCGTGATCAACGCAGTTCTCAAAACCTAAGCTCACACTAACGATTTGTGAAAAATAGCAACAGAACACAGAGCAAATTATTTACAACCCTATGAATTTAAGGAGATTTTTATGTCGAAGATAACAAATAGACTTCGTTTATTTTTTTTGAAAATTGCTCACAGTGATTTTACAAATACCAAAAAGCTGAAAAAACAATTTTCCTCAACTTTGAGCACTCTAATTTTACTTGCTCTTCTTAACGCAAGTATTCCGGCACAAACAGGCTTTAAAGTTGTTGCCGCTTCGCTTTCTAATTTAAGCCAAAAAGTTTTCACATCAGTCAATTCAGATAAATCAAAAACTGATAGTGCTTTACCACACGAAGCCATACAAAATTTTGAAAAAACCTCAAAAATACTTTCAAACTCAGAAGTAAAATCTGATGAGTTGATAGATGAATCTTCTGCACAAACAGCAACGCTTCTTGATAATGGAAGCATTTTGTTAATAGGCGGAGATTCGGGCAGTATCGAAGTTTTCGATCCAATCAGCAAAACGTCTAACCTCGCTGGTTCATTGAGTGTTTCTCGTAAAGCACACACCGCAACTAAATTAGGTGATGGTCGAGTGCTGATTGTTGGCGGAACAAATGGTGGTGTTAATCTCGATTCAGTCGAAATATACAATCCTTCAAATGGAACTATTTCGGCTACTTCGGCAATGAATGTTGCAAGAAGCAGACACACAGCAACTGTGTTAAGTGATGGGAAAATATTGATTGTTGGCGGAAATTCCAAATTAAATGCTGAAATATTTAATCCAACCTCAAACTCATTCACCCGAATTAAATCAAATTTGAATGTTTCACGTTCGGGACATTCAGCAATCGCATTAGCCGACGGACGTGTTTTGATTGTTGGCGGAAAAAACGACAATGGTGAATTATTAAACTCTGCTGAAATCTTTAATACTCAAACAAACGAATTTTCAAGAGTTGAAGGCGAAATGTCGTCGCCTCGTGAAAATCCTGTTTTGCGTCTTTTGCCTGATGGAAAAGTTCAAATCATTGGCGGTGGAGAAACGCCTTCGATGGAAATTTTCGATTCTGTCGCAAACACTTTTGGATCTTCAGTCAACCTTCCAAAAGATGGCAACGAATACCCAATTCTTTTCGACCAAATGATGAATTCAGCTACTCGTGCGGCAATCGTTGCAAAAGGCAACAGCATAGTTGAATCACCTCAGACCTCTGAAGCTTTCGCGTTTGGTAATTCGTCAAATTCCGCCGAAACATTCCGAACATCGCCTGTAACAATCTCAACCGAGGCAAATCGATATAGCCCCGGCGAAAATATCGTGGTTAATGGAACAGGTTTCCAACCATTCGAAACCGTCGAAATATCTTTTTTCAACTTCACAACCGAAACACCTTCATTCATCACACAATCCGATGAAAACGGTGCATTCCGCTTCGATCAATTCGGAGCTGAATCAGAAACCGAAGGCAATTTCCTAATCGCCGCAAAAGGCGTAATCTCTGATAAATCTGGGCAAACTCCGATTGATCAGCTGAGCACAAACATTACTCAAATCGGCTTCGATCCAGTTGACCAACCCGCTGATTTTACGGTTGGTTCACCAAACCCGATTACCACCCCGCTCAGACTATTAACATTAAATTCGAGCAATACATCCGAACCGATTACAGGAAGTAATAAGGTTGTAACTATTGAATTAATGTCAAATTCGGGGACAGGGCAGTTTTCTGAATCGTTTTCAGGTCCATTCACGAATACTCTCGAGATATCAATTGCGACGCCCAACTCAGCGTCTGACGACTTCTTTTATCGTGATACAGTCGTCGGAAATCCGACTTTAACGGCAACAGTTACATTTACCAGTAGCGGTATTACAATCCCTCCGGCTGGTAGGGTTGCGACAATTTCAAAAGCGGTTGTATTAGCAACATCGACAACAACAATCACATCGACAAATCCGACACCGTTGGCATTTGGCGGAACATACACACCAACCGCAACAACATCGGGTGATGGAACTCCGGTATTTAGTGTGAGTGGTGGATGTTCATTGACATCCGGAGTTGTAACAA